>JBBDJH010000023.1:0-57260 GCA_040879985.1 Solirubrobacterales bacterium | reverse complement strand
GAGGTGGGGCCAGTTCGGGTGTCTACTCCGGGGCCACTGCACGTGGCGACACTCACGCGGGATCCGGCCCGAGTGCCGGCAATGAGTCCACCCCACCCTCCGCCTCGGCGATCAACCGGTCAAGGCTGACGCCATGCGATCGCCGCGCCCGCTGGGCCAGCTGGGCGTAGACGTCCAGGGTCATCGTCGAGTCGACGTGGCCGACCTGCGACATCACGAACTTGACGTCGAAGCCGTTGGCCAGCAGCGCGATCGAGATGTAGGTGCGCCGCAGCGTGTGGGGCGTCGTGTGGGGCAGCGGCGGCCGCCCTTTTGCGATCAGCCGCTCGCCGGCGAGCCGCGCCGCCTCCGCGACGACCTGACCCGCGCGCGCAGGCGACAGGCGCCCGCCGCGCAGGTTCGGGACCAGGTAGTCCCCGGGGCCGCTCGAGCGCTCCAGGACCCGCAGCTGCTCGATGTGGGTGCGCACCACCTCGGTGAGGGTCGGGGTCAACTCGACCACGCGCCTGCCCGCTTCGGTCTTTGACCGCGGCACCCGGATGCGGCCCGCGCCGGGCCCGTAGGCCCGAACGTCTGCGATCCGTGCGTCGCAGAGCTCGCTGACCCGCAGTCCGCTGCGGCCGAGCATCTCGCAGATCACCCGGCGCCCGATGTAGCCGCGGCCGGTCCGGGCGCCGAGCCGGCGCAGGTGGAAGGTCACGGTCGTGTGCTCTACCAACTGAGCTACCTCGCCCCGGATGGCGGCGGAATCGCTGCCGACGGGTGGAAGGCTAGATGATTCCCGCCAGCATTCGCTCAATCCTCTCGAGCTCGCTGGATGGCAGCGGCAGATCGGCGCTGCGGCGTTGCAGCTCGTCCGGATCGACCAGTCCATGACGCAGGGCTTCCCTGGCGAACTCCCAGTCACGCTCACGACCCGCCGCACACTTGGACAGAACCAGATCGTGGGCCTCCAGGCACCAGCCCGTAGCCCCGCCGGTGTTCTCGCTGCGAACGGGCACCAGACGCTCCTCCCAGCCGGCGGGAGCCTTTGCGGTCTCCGGCCCAACCGCGTGCGCGTAGTAGCCAAAGGATGAATCGAAGTAGGAGCCGTCTCCCATGCTGCCCTCGATCTCGTCAGCCCGCTCGGGATGGTTCCGCGGATAGACATCGGCCTCTCGGGAGACGAGTAAAGACTCGGGCGCGTCGGGAAATTGCCCCAAGATCGCCTGACTGCCGACGATGACCAGTTCGCTGTCCTGGGATACGTCGGCCGCGGCACGGATCACATGTTCGAGCTCAGCCCTCCGCATGCCTAACGCACCAGCTCGATGACCCGGCGGCGCTCTTGCTCGTTGAGGACGCCGGCGAAAGGAGAGTTCTGGCGTAGGTCTCGGCCATCCTGGCTCTCCTCGGTGATCCGGTCGGCGATGGCATCGGGCGGCAGGGCGAGAACCTGCTGCCAGCGATCGGCGTAGAGGGGACTCAGGTGTCCCTCGGCCGCGAGACGGGCGACGCGGGCCCTCGCCTCCCCGATAGCTCGATCGTCGAGGCGGTCCGCGACCAGCCGGTGGTACGCCAGCGCACGGCGGTTGGCCGTCCGATGGTCTTGTGGAGTGCGCCCTCCCCGGCCCCCCGGTCCCGGAGCGACGTCGAGCTCCTCCGCGGCGGCGCGGCGTTCGCCGAGCGCGCTAGCCAGTGGATGGCGGGTAATCCCCCTGCTCTTCAACCTGCCGATCGCCTCGAGCAGCTCGACCACGAACTGGAGGGGAACCTCGTGGCGGCCCCCCGACGTGACGACGATCGGTATCTGGCCTGCACCCACCCACCGATCGAAGGCGGTCTGGCTGACGCCCAGAAGACGGCTGGCGCGCGATCGAGAAAGGGTCGGTCCGGCGCGCCTTTCGAGTTCGCGACGGACCGGCCCGACGTCCTCCGTCGCACCGGGCAGGCGTTCGGCCCGGCGCAGCCGGACAATGCCGCCCACGAGCTTCGTGGTCTCCTCGACGCTCGCCATCGCGCCATTCTAACTTATGTTGAGGAAAAGTGGCTAATTTTCTAAATATACGACGGGTGCTCGGACTGGCTGCCCTGACAGCTGCCGCTTTGGCTCTTTCCGGCGGAACGCGTACAGATCCGCCGTTGCCAAGCGGTTTCCCGGGCGTGAATCCCTCGTTCCTCCCCGGCGGGTCCGTTGGAGGAGCGGGCGAGGCGGCGGCCAAGCGGGAGCGGCGCTGGCTGGCCCGGGCGCGGCCGCTGGGCGCCGGGGCGCCGCGCTGGGCGGGGCGGATGTACAAGCGGTCGCTGCTGGTGCTGCGGGCGCTGACCGACCCGCGCAGCGGGGCGTCGGTCGCGGGAGCCGGCGAGGGGTGGGCCTACGTGTGGCCGCGCGATGCGGGCACGGCGGCGATCGCCTTCGCCGCCGCCGGCTACCGGCCCGAGGCGCGGCGGGTCGCTCGCTTTCTGCTCGGCCTCGACCTCGACGCCGCCGCCCGGTTCCGCGCAACCGGCGAGCCCGTGCCCGGGCGGGACGCACAGGGCGACGCGGCCGGATGGGTCCTGGCAGCCGCCCGGGCCGCCAGCCTCAGTCAGACGGTCACGCGAGGCCAGTGGCGCGGTCGCGCCGACTACCAAGAGAAATCGCCGGGCGACTATCTCGGCAACGCCCTCGCCACCCAGGGCCCCGCTGTTCCTTTTCCTCCTTATGGAGGGGAAAGGAACAGCGGAAGCGGGTTGGGCGGGTTCGTGTCCGGCGGGGGGCTGATGCGCGTCGAGGGGCATCCGAGCTCGGGATGGGACTCGGTGGCGGCCTGGGGAGTGCGCCCCTTCACCCAGCCGCGCCTGCTGCCGGCGATCCGGCGCACCCTGCGGCGGATCGCCGCCGGGAGCGGTCGCTTCGGCATCCTCCCCTCCGAGGACTGGGACGGCGGCGTCGACCCCTGGACGGCACCGACCGCGTGGACTGCCTGGGGCCTCGCCGCCCTCTCGCGGGACGCGGCGGCGCGGGGCGACTGGGCCTTGGCCGGTATCGACCGCCGTGCCGCGCTCCGCCTGATGACCGCGCTGCGCCGTGCCGCCACGCCTCTCGGCCTGCTCCCGGAGCGGGTCGACGCCCACACCGGCCTCCCCACCTCGACCACGCCGCTGGGCTGGTCCCACGCCTTCGCGATCCTCGCCCTGCGAGAACTCTGGCCTAGATACACGTAACTAACGCATCCGACATTGACCACACCCGGCTGGGGTCAAAGTCGGATACGTCAGCTGTCGGCCGCTCGCGACTGCATCGTCCGCATCAACTCCAGGGCCCCGGCCTTGTGCAGCGGCTCGTTGAGGTTGCCGCACTTGGGGCTCTGCACGCAGGAGGGGCAGCCGGACTCGCAGGGGCACTCGCCGATCAGCCGCTCGGCGTCGCCGAGCAGGCGCTCGAACTGCTCGTAGCCGCGCAGCGTGATCCCGACCCCGCCGGGGTGGCCGTCGTAGACGAAGATCGTCGGCCGGCCGGTCTGGAAGTGGACGTTGGTGGAGAGCCCGCCGATGTCCCAGCGGTCGCACATCGCGATCAGCGGCAGGACCGCGATCTGGCCGTGCTCGGTGGCGTGCAGGGCGCCGAGCAGGACGTCGGGCGGCAGCGCCCCGCTGAGCTTCTCCGGCAGCACGTACCAGAGCGCCTGGGTGACGAAGTGCTGCTCGGGCAGCTCGAGCGCGACGATGTCGATCGGCTCCTGCTCGGAGATCGAGACGCGCTGGAAGGCGATCACCTGCTCGCTGACCGAGACTTCGCCGAAGTGCAGCTCGACCCCGGCGGCGCTGCGCTGCTCGCGGACCCGCTCGATGTAGATCTCGGTCTCCTTTTTCGGCCGCGTGTACCAGTCGCCGTCGAAGCGGGAGACGACCGCCCGCCGGGCCTCGACGTCGAGCTGCTCGACCTCGTAGGAGCGCCCCAGGTGGAGGTAGATCGCCCCCGGGTGAATCGTCGTGAAGGCGCGCTCGGCCTCGACCAGGCCGAGCATCTCGCCCGAATCGCGCTCGATCACCGCGACCGAGTCGGCCGAGGCCGAGCGCAGCGGGATCTTCGCGGCGACGAACTCGCTGCTCGCCGGCAGCAACCGGCCGCCGGCGCGGCGCAGCTCGCCCGCCGCGGTCAGCCGCGCGGCCCGCTCGCGCCAGCCGGCGCCGAAGACCTCGTCGTCGGCGGCGCTGAGCGGCAGCTCGTAGGCCGCGGCGACCATGTGCCGCGAGGCGATCTGCTCGCTCTCGTGGTCGAGGATCGCCGCCTCGACCGGCCGCCCGACGAACTCGTCGGGATGGCGGCAGAAGAACTGGTCGAGCGCGTCGGCGCCGGCGACGTAGACCGCGAGCCCGCGCCGCTGCCGGCCCGCCCGGCCCCACATCTGGCGCAGGCTGGCGACGGTGCCGGGGAAGGTGACGCAGATCGCCGCGTCGAGCTCGCCGATGTCGATGCCCAGCTCGAGCGCGTCGGTCGCGACCACGGCGAGCAGCTCGCCGGACGAAAGCCGAGCCTCGATCTCGCGCCGCTGCTGCGGCGTGTAGCCGCCACGGTAGGGCGCGATCCGCGCCGCCAGCTCCGGCTTGCCGCGCCGCTCCAGCGACTCCTTGGCGAAGCGCTGGATCAGCTCGATCCCGCGCCGGCTTTTGAGGAAGCAGATCGTCCGCACGCCGTGCGCGACCAGCTCCGCCAGCAGGTCGGCCGCCTCGGAGAGCGCCGAGCGCCGCGCGCCGCTGGCCTTGTCGATCAGCGGCGGGTTCCACATCGCGATCTCGCGCCCGCTGCGCGGCGCCCCATCGTCGTCGATCAGCTCGAAGGGCTCGCCGACCAGGCGCTCGGCCAGCTCGACCGGGTTGGCGATCGTCGCCGAGGTGAGCAGGAAGCGCGGCTCGGCCCCGTAGGCGCGCGCCATCCGCCGCAGCCGTCGCAGCACGTTTGCGACGTGCGAGCCGAAGACGCCGCGGTAGGTGTGCGCCTCGTCGACGACGACCCAGCCCAGGTTGGCGAGGAAGTCGCCCCAGCTCTTGTGGTTGGGCAGCAGGCCGACGTGGAGCATGTCCGGGTTGGTGAGGACGAGGTTGTTGCGGCGGCGGATCGAGGGCCGCTCCTCGCGCGGCGTGTCGCCGTCGTAGATCGCCTCGCGCAGGCCGGGCGGGCGCAGCGCGGCGAGCTTGCGCGCCTGGTCCTGGGCCAGCGCCTTGGTCGGGTAGAGGTAGAGCGCGCGCCGCTTCGGGTCGCGGGCGATGCCGTCGAGCACCGGCAGGTTGAAGGCGAGGCTCTTGCCCGAGGCGGTGCCGCTGGTGATCACCAGGTTCGAGGCGGCTGCGGCTTTCAGCGCCTCACGCTGGTGCGAGTAGAGGCGCTCGATCCCGGCCCGGCCCAGCGCCTCGACCAGGCCGCGGTCGAGCGAGCGCGGCATCGCCACCGGCTTCGACTTGCGCTCCGGCTCGCCGCTCTCGGCGACGATGCGGCCATCGCGGCGGGCCGGGTCGATCGCGACGGCCCAGGGCGTCTCGAGCAGACTCCTGGCCATCAGTTCGCCCCGCCAACCGACCTTCCGCTGTTCCTTTCCCCTGTTACAGGGGGGAAAGGAACAGCGGAGCGGGTTGTACCCGGGAAAGGAACAGCGGAACGTAGAGGGGGGGCGATCGCGCCCGCGACCCGGATCGCCTGCAACGTGCTGCGGTCGTGGATGCGAAGGACGTCGGCGCCCTCGCGCACCGCCAGCGCCGCCGCCGCGACCGTCCCCCACTCGCGCTCGCCCGGCGGCAGCCGCTGCTCCCAGCTCCCGCCGAGCACCGCGCCGATGAAGTCCTTGCGCGAGAGCGAGACGTAGAGCGCGGCGCCGAGCGTGCGCAGCTCGCCGAGCCGGCGCAGAATCTCTAGGTCCTGCTCCACGGTCAGGTCGAAGTCCAGCCCCGGGTCGATTGCGATCTGCTCCATCTCCACTCCAAGGCTTTGGGCGACCTCGATTCGCCCCCCGAACCACGACTTCAGATGCTCGACCATGTCGTCGTAGGCGCGGGGCGGACGGGGGACCCGCGGCGCCCCCTCGATGTGCATCAGCACGTAGCCGCAGCCCCGTTCGGCGACCAGGCCGAACATCTCCTCCGAGCCGCCGGAGATGTCGTTGATCGCGACGGCGCCCGCGTCGAGCGCCTGCCGCGCCACGGCCGGCGAGAACGTGTCGGCCGAGATCGGGATGGGGGGAGCGTTCGCTGTTTGTAGGCCCGTGGGCGACAAACAGCGAACGCTCGCTGCCAGCCCTTCGATCGCCGGAACCAGCGCCGCGGCCTCGTCCTCGGGGTCGACGGCCGGTCCGTTGCGCGCCGCCACCGCGCCCACGTCGAGCATCTCGAATCCCGCCTCGACCAGCGCCAGCCCATCGGCGATCGCCTGCTCCGCGGTCCCACTCCTCGCCCCCTCGAACATCGAATCGCTCGTCACGTTGACGATCCCCGCCGCGACCGGCTGCGCCAGCTCGACGGTCCGATCGGCAAGGCGCCAGGGCATCCGGCTACCGTAGCGACCGCACCATGCCCCTGCGATGCGTCTACACCGACCTCGACGGCACCCTGCTCGGCAAGGGCAGCTCGCTCTTCCGCGACGCCGAGGGCGGCTTCTCGCTGGCCCAGGCGCGCGGGCTCGAGGCCTGCCACCGGGCCGGCGTCGAGGTCGTGATCATGTCCGGCCGGCGCGAGCCGCAGGTCCACGAGGCGGCCCGCCTGATGGGCCAGGCCTCCTACATCTACGAGGCCGGCTGCGCCTTCGCGATCGACGGCGAGACGACGCTGCTGACCGGCGACCTCGTCCCCGACGAGGAGGGCACCGTCTACGAGAAGATCGAGCGGCAGGGCATCCCCAAGCTGCTCTTCGAGCGCTTCGAGGGGCGGCTCGAGTACCACTCGCCCTGGCACCACGGCCGCGTCCTCTCCCACCTCTTCCGCGGCAAGGTCGACGTCGAGGAGGCCAACGAGCTGCTCGCCGCCGCGGGCCACGAGGACCTGCGCCTGCTCGACAACGGCGCGATCGGCCGCGAGATGGCCGCGGTCGACGGCCCCACCCACGCCTACCACCTGGTCCCCAAGCTGGTCAGCAAGGCGGGGGCCGTCGCCGCCCACGCCCGCGCCCGCGGCTTCGACCCGGCCGAGTGCATCGCCGTCGGCGACTCGATCGAGGATCTCGAGGTCGCCGCCGCGGTCGGCCGCTTCTTCGTCGTCGCCAACGGCCCCGCGCGCGACGCCGGCCTGCGTGCCGCGCTGGCCGCCTGGGACAACGCCACGGTCACCGAAGGGGCGATGGGCGACGGCTTCTACGAGGCGGTCGTATCCAGCCTGGTCGAGCGCCGGTAACATCGAGTAGATGGAGACCGTGGAGACGGCGACCGTCGCCGAGCAGGAGTACCTCGAGATCATGTTCTGGCTCGAGGAGGCCGGACTGCCGATGACCGGCGCCAACATCGCCCGCGCGATGCAGCTCTCGCCCCCGACCGTGCACGAGATGGTCGGCCGCCTGATCGACGACGGCTACGTCGAGCGCAATGCCGACAAATCGCTCGCCTTCACCGAGTCCGGCCGCGAGCACGCCAGCCACATCGTCCGCCGCCACCGCATGATCGAGCGCTTCCTCACCGACGTGCTCGGCATCCCCTGGGACGAGGTGCACGAGGAGGCGGAGCGGATCGAGCACGCGATGTCGCCGGTGCTCGAGGAGCGCATGCGGGCGGCGATCGGGGACGCGACCACCTGCCCGCACGGGCACCCGATCCTCGAGGGCATCCGCGAGCGGGGCTCGCTGCTGGCCGACGTCGAGCTGGGCGCCAAGGTCACCGTGCTGCGCTTCGAGAACGAGGCCGAGGAGCTGCTGCACTACCTCAAAGCGGCCGGGTTGGAGCCTGGCCTGGAGGGAACCGTGGAGAGCTCCGACGAGGAGGGCGTGACGATCGCCTCGGCCGACGGCGCCCACACAGTCTCACGCAGCGTCGCCGAGACCGTCTCGGTCCGTGCCGACCCGGCGCCGCCGCCGCGCGCGGCGATCCCAGAGCAACTCGTCCTCTCCAGCGACCGCTACGGCCGCTAGGCCGGCGAGCCGGCGCGGACGCGCTCCAGCGCCCTCGCTATGCGGGCGACGCCCTCGGGGATCTGCTCCGGGGGGACGCTGGCGAAGGAGAGGCGCAGGCTGTTCTCGCCGCCCTCGATCATGAAGTCGGGGCCGGCGACGAAGGCGACGCCCTCGCCCTTGGCCTCGGTCAGCAGGGCCGTCGTGTCGGTCCCGGGCGCGAGGTCGAGCCAGAGGAAATAGCCGCCCTCGGGGACGACGAACTCGGCCTCGGGAAGCTGCTCGCGCAGCGCCTCGACCAGGGCGTCGCGGCGCTCGCGCAGGGCCTCCTTGACGAAGGCGATGTTGCGGTCCAGCCCACCGGAGCGGCAGAGCTCGAGCACCACCGACTCGGCCAGCATGTTGGGCGAGATGTAGGTCTCGTTGGCGCGCTTGGCCAGCTGCGCGATCTCCGCCGCGGGCCCGGCCAGGTAGCCGACCCGCACGCCGGGGCTGACCGTCTTCGAGAAGGAGGAGGCGTGGACGACGCGGTCGGCGCTGTCTATGGAGAGCATCGACTCCAGCGCCTCGCCGGCAAACGGGAGCTCGCGGTAGGGGTCGTCCTCGAAGATCCAGAAGCCGTGCTCGGCGGCGAGCTCGACCAGCCGCGCCCGCTTCGCGGCCGAGAGCGTGCAGCCGGCCGGGTTGTGGAAGTTGGGGATGATGTGGGCGAGCTTGATCGGCCCCTCCGCCAGCGCCGCTTCGAAGCCGCCGAGGTCCAGCCCGTCGGCCTGCAGCGCCACCGGCACCAGCTCGACCCCGAGCCGCTGCAGCATCAGCAGCGTGCGGTCGTAGGTCGGCTGCTCGACCACCACCCGGTCACCGGGCTCGAGCAGATGCTCGAACAGCATCCAGCCCGCCTCCAGCGAGCCGTTGGCGATCATCACCTGCGCGGCGTCGAGCCCGCCGTGCCGCTCGGCCACCCACCGGCAGAGCCCGGGATGGCCGATCCCGGTCCCGTAGGAGAGCGCCTTTTCCCAGTCCTCGGCAAGCGCCGCGGCGGCCGCGTCGCGCACCGCATCGCGCGGCAGGATGTCGGCGCTGGGCGCCCCACGGGCGAAGGAGATCGTGTCCGCAGCCATCGCCGCCGAGCCTAGCAACGGCCCGGTGCGATCGCGCTTCCCGTCCGATGGGTACCGCGCCCGTCTCCGGGTAGGGGTTTACCTGGGTCCGCAAGCCGCGGCCGCGACCGACGAAAGGAAAATCCATGCTCAAGCGCACGTTTCCCCTGATCGCCTGTCTCGTCGTGCTGGCGCTCGGTCTCGCCGCGTGTGGCGACGATGCCGATGACGCCGCCACCAATGGCGCGACGACGAGCGAGCAAACGACCGGCGCGGCGACGCCACCGCGTGAAAACGCCGTCCAAGTGGCCCAGGGGAACACGAACCTCTCAACGCTGGTTGAGGCTCTGACGGTCGCCGAACTGGCCAAAACTCTGGAAGGCCCCGGCCCCTACACGGTCTTCGCCCCGACCAACGCGGCCTTCGAAGCCCTCGGAGGCACCCTGAACACGCTGCTCAAACCGGCCAACCAGGACGAACTGGCCGAAATTCTCACCTACCACGTCGTCCCCGGCGAACTGACCGCCTCGGAACTGGGCAACGGCCAGATGCTGGAAACCATCCAGGGCGACTCGCTGGAAGTGAAAATCGACGGTGAGGAAGTGACCGTCAACGGCGCAACCGTGCAGACCCCAGACGTGGACGCCTCCAACGGCGTCGTCCACGTGATCGACGAAGTACTAACCCCGCCCGAAGGCTAAAGAGGATTCGGGTAGGGGGTGGAGCGTCTTGTACTTAAGCGGAACCCCCTGCCCGAAGCCTCTCTACCGCCAACCGTGCCGTCTCGGTCGGGCTTTCGCCGACCCGCACGCCCTTTGCCTCGAGCGCTTCCTTCTTCGCCTGCGCCGTGCCCGAGGAGCCGGAGATGATCGCGCCGGCGTGGCCCATCTGCTTGCCCGGCGGCGCGGTGAAACCGGCGATGTAGGCGACAACCGGCTTGCTGATCTCGGCGGCGATGAACTCGGCAGCGCGCTCCTCGGCGTCGCCGCCGATCTCGCCGACCATCACGATCAGCTCGGTCTCCGGGTCGGCCTCGTACAGCTCGAGGATGTCGATGAAGTCCGAGCCGACGATCGGGTCACCGCCGATGCCGACGATCGAGGAGTTGCCCTCGCCCGCCTGTTTCAGCTCGTTGCCAATCTGGTAGGTCAGCGTGCCCGACTTGGAGACGACGCCGATCTTGCCGGGGTCGAAGAACTGGGCGGGGATGATGCCGACGTTGGCCTTGCCCGGCGAGAGCACGCCGGGGCAGTTCGGCCCGATCAGCCGTACCCCCGCCTCGCGCGCCTTCCAGTAGGTCTTCAGCATGTCGAGCACCGGGATCCCCTCGGTGATCGCGATCACCGTCTCGACCCCGGACTCGATCGCCTCGTCGATCGCCGGGGCGGCGAAGCGGGCGGGGACGAAGATCATCGAGGTGTTGGCGCCCTCGCGCTCGACCGCCTCGCGGATCGAGTCGAAGATCGGCACCCCCTCGACGTCCTGGCCGCCCTTGCCGGGGGTGACGCCGGCGGCGAGGTAGGTCCCGTAGGCCTTGTTGCGCAGGCCGTGGAAGGAGCCCTCGCGGCCGGTCAGGCCGGAGACGACGAGTCGCGTCTTCTCGTCGACCACAATGCTCATAGGAGAACCTCCCCCGCCAGCTCGACGACCTTGCGGGCGGCGCCGAGCATCGTCTTCTCCTGGTGCAGGCCGGGCAGATCGGCCGCGGCGAGGATCTCCAGGCCTTGCTCGGAGTTGGTGCCGTCGAGGCGGACGACCAGCGGCACGCCGAGGTCGAGCTGCGCCGAGGCCTCGACTATCCCCTTGGCGATCTCGTCGCAGCGGGTGATGCCGCCGAAGATGTTGAAGAGGATCGCGCTGACCTTCTCGTCCGAGGTGATCACGGTCAGCGCATCGACGATCGCCTCCGCCTTCGAGCCGCCGCCGGCGTCGAGGAAGTTGGCCGGGGCGCCGCCCGCCTGGGCGACGACGTCGAGGGTCGACATGCAGAGCCCGGCGCCGTTGGCGAGGATGCCGACGTTGCCGTCGAGCTTGACGTAGGTGAGGCCCTTCTCGCGCGCCATCGCCTCCTGCGGGTCGTCGATCGCCTCGGCGTCGAGCTCGGCCAGCCCCTCATGGCGGTAGAGCGCGTTGCCGTCGATCGTCACCTTGGCGTCGAGGGCGACGACCTGGCGCCCCTCGGTGACGATCAGCGGGTTGACCTCGATCAGCGTCGCGTCCTCGGCCATCGCCGTCTCGGCCAGCTTGGCCAGCACCTCGGCGGCCCCCTCGCGGGCGTCCTCGGCGAGCCCGGCGGCCGCGACGATCGGGGCCGCCTCGGCCGCCGTGAAGGGCCGAGTCGGGTCGATGTGCTCTTTGACCAGCGCCCCGGGGTCCTCGGCGGCGACCGCCTCGATGTCCATCCCTCCCTTGGCCGAAACCATCGCCAGCAGCTTCTTCTCGCCGCGATCGAGGATCACCGAGGCGTAGTACTCGGCGGCGATCGCCGAGCCGCCCTCGACCCAGACGCGGTCGACCCGGAACGGGCCCTCGCCGTGCGGGCCGACGATGTCCATGCCGAGGATCGCCCCGGCGTAGCGCTCGGCCTCCTCGCGGTCGGCGGCGATCTTGATCCCGCCCGCCTTGCCGCGGCCGCCGATCAGCACCTGGGCCTTGACCGCGCAGGGGTAGCCGATCCGCTCCGCCGCGGCGACGGCGTCCTCGACCGTCTCGGCGACCTCGCCGCTCGGCACGGCGATGCCGTGCGCGGCGAAAAGCTGCTTGCCCTGATACTCGAGGAGGTCCATGTCGATGCGCGCCCCTGCCAGGCGCGGCGGGCAGCCTATCCGAGATCGCGAGCGCGCCGCCGCGTCGAGGTCCGGTGACATAAGATGCCGCGCCCCATGCCCCTCCCGGCTCTCAAATCCATCACCTGGGTGACCACCGATTGCTACGGCACCCTGATCGATTGGGAGAAGGGCATCCTCGAGGCCTGCAAGAAAGAGGCGGCCAAGGACGGCTTCAGCTTCGAAGAGGGGCCCTTCCTGGCCCGCTTCATGGAAGTGCAGGCGGAAATCATGGCCGGCTCCTACGAACTGTACGCGGAGGTGCTGCGCCGCACGATCGTCAAGATCGCCCGCGAGGTCGGCTGGGAGATCGAGCCCTCGCGCGCCCAGTTCCTGCCCAACAGCGTCGCCTACTGGCTGCCCTTCCGCGAGGCCAACGCGGCGATGGACCGGCTCGGCAAACGCTACGAGATCGGCATCGTCTCCAACATCGACGACAAACTGCTCGGCATCTCGCGCCGCCACCTGCGCACCGAACTCGACCTCGTCGTCACCGCCCAGCAGGTGCGCAGCTACAAGCCCGACCCGGTCCACTTCAAAGAGTGCGCCCGCCGGATCGGCGGCAAAAAAGGCTGGCTGCACATCGGCTGCGACTACACGACCGACGTCGCCCCGCTGCTGAAGATGAAGGTCCCGGTGATCTGGGTCAACCGCCACGGAGAGAAGCTCGAAGGCCGCAAAGCGCCCAGCGCCACGGTGAAGAACTTCCGCGAGGCGGCCAAGAAGCTCGGCGCGTCCTAGCCGTCTTCTAGCGTTGCGGTTACGCAACTTCGCCCGCGGGGGGTGGTTTCGACCCTTAGGTCGCCGCGGGCGACACGAATTCGATGGACCGAGTCAGCCACACCCGAGCGTCTCTGCGCGCCCGGCTGCCGATCGCGGCGGCGCTGCTCGCGCTGCTCTGCGCGCTGGCGCTCGGCGTCGCCCGGGCGGGCGCGGTCGGGGCTGAGGACGAACCGCCGCTCAACCCGAACGAGGAGCCGCCCAGCTTCGTCGTGATCCAGACCGACGACCAGAGCCTCGACAGCCTCTACGAGAGCTTCAGCGCCTACCCCGGCGCGCCGCAGACGCGGACGATGCCCAACACGCTCGACCTGATCGGCAAACGGGGGATGAACTTCAACCGCTACTACGTCCCCTATCCGCTCTGCTGCCCCTCGCGGGTCAGCCTGCTGACCGGCCGCTACTCGCACAACAACAACGTGCGCGGCAACAACCCCCCCAACGGCGGCTACACCGGCTTCTCCTTCCGCGCCGCGGCCAGCAACAACATCGCCACCTGGCTGCAGGCGGCCGGCTACCGGACCGTGCACGTCGGCAAGGTGATGAACGGCTACGGCCAGACGCCGTTCAGCGACGGGGCCGAGGTCCCGCCCGGGTGGAGCTCCTGGTACGGCCTGGTCGACGTCGACCGGACCCACTACTTCTACGGCTACAGGATCAACGTCAACGGCCACATCCTCGGCCCCTTCGGCGATTCCGGCAGCTGGGAGACGCGCGAATACGGCCCCCGCGACGAGGTCGGCTGCCCGCTCACGCCGATCGACCCCGAACGGGCCTGCAACTACCTGACCGACACCCTGAACCGGGTCGCGGTCGAGGAGATGCTTGCGACCCCGCGCGACCAGCCCTTCTACATCCAGCTCGACCACAACGCCCCGCACGGCGACTTCCGCCGCCCCGCCGGGCCGGAGCCGGCGCCGCGCCACTACGACTGGTTCAAGGGCGCGCGCCTGCCGCACGACCGCTCGCAGGGCTTCGACGAGGGCAACGTCTCCGACAAGCCCCGTTTCATCCGCGACGCCGACCACCTGACGCCGCAGGAGAAGCGCATCTACCGCGTCTACTACCAGAAGGTGCTCGACTCGCTGCGCTCGGTCGACGACGGCGTCAAGCAGGTGATCGACACGCTCGGGCAGATGGGGCGGCTGCGCAACACCTACGTGATCTTCGTCTCCGACAACGGCTTCTTCTACGGCGAGCACCGCCTGCTCGGCGGCAAGTTCCTCGCCTACGAGCCGGCCACCCACATGCCCTTCCTGATCAGGGGGCCGGGGATCAAACCGGGCAGCACGACCGGCGAGCTGGCGGCCAACATCGACATCGCCCCGACCCTGCTCGAGCTGGCCGGCGCGAAAGCGACGAAGAGCATCGACGGGCGCTCGCTGGTCCCCTACCTGCGCGATCCCGACCTGCGCAGCCGCCGCCCGATCCTCTTCGAGTCCTTCGTCGAAACCAACGACGTCGAGAACAACGGCGAAATCGCGACCAGTTCCGCGCGCCGCGGCAACGGGGCCGGCGCCTCGAGCGCCCCCGAGGCGACCGCCTCGCTGCTGGCGCCGCCCAAGGACTACGCCGGGATCCGCCTCGGCCCCTACAAGTACATCGCCTGGCCGAGCGGCGAGAAGGAGCTCTACAACATCAACAAGGACCCCGACGAGCTCAACTCGCTGCACAGGGTCCCCAACTTCTTCCCGATCCGCAACTTCCTGCACCGCCAGATGAAGCGGTTGACCAGCTGCGTAGGCCGCGAGTGCCGCGAGGTGACGCCGAAACTGCCGCTGACCCGCAAGGAGTTCCAGCGGTTCCAGGCGCAGAAGCGGAAGGAAATCCGCGAACGCGAACAGGAACGGGAAAAAGCGCGGCGGCAGCGGGAACGCAATCGGCGCGGTAGGTAGGGGGCGGTAGTCCCCTACTCGATCACAGCGAGGATGTCCCCAGACGAGACCGCCGCGCCCTCGGAGATGTTCAAGCTGGTGATCTTGCCGGCGCGGTGGGCGGCTATCTCGTTCTCCATCTTCATCGCCTCTATTACGCAGATGAGATCGCCCTCGGCTACCTCGGCGCCCTGCTCGACCGCGACCCTGAGCACGGTGCCCTGCAGGGGCGACGGGAGCGACTCGCTGGAGGCGCCCGCCGCGCCGCCGGACTTGCGCTCGCGCTTCGGCGGTTTGCGGCCACCGCCGGCGGCCGGGGCGCCGCCGGCCGCCGCCTCGCCGATCACCTTGACGTCGAAGAGCTTGCCGGAAACCTCGACCTTGTAGTCGCGGGCGACCGTCTCGGCGCCCTCCTCGACCTCGGCCGGTGCGGTCGCCGCGACGGGGGCGGTGGTCTTGAGCCACTCGCGATCCTCCATCAGGTCGCGGCAGGTCTCCCCCCTGGCCCACTGCTCGGTGGCGAGGATCGCGCTGTGGAAGGGGATCAGCGTGGTCAGCCCGCCGATCTCGTACTCGCCCAGGGCGCGCAGCATGCGCCGCGTCGCCAGCTCGCGGTCGGCGTCCCAGACGATCAGCTTGGCGACCATCGGGTCGTACATCGGCGTCACCTCAGAGCCGGCCTCGACCCCCGAGTCGACCCGCACGCCCGGCCCGGCCGGCTCGCGGTAGGTGGTGATCGCGCCCGGCGCCGGGGCGAACTTCTTGTGCGCCGCCTCGGCGTTGATCCGGCACTCGATCGCGTGGCCGCGCAGCTCGACCTCGTCCTGGGCGACACTGAGCTGCTCGCCGGCGGCGACCAGGACCTGCTCGCGGACGATGTCGATCCCGGTGATCATCTCGGTCACGCAGTGCTCGACCTGGACCCGGGTGTTCATCTCGAGGAAGAAGTACTCGTCGCCGACCTGCATCCCCTCGACCGTGCCGGCGCCGCGGTAGCCGACGGCGGCGGCCGCGTCGGTGGCGATCTTGCCGATCCGCGCCCGCATCTCGGCGTCGACCTGCGGGCCGGGCGCCTCCTCGATCACCTTCTGGTGACGGCGCTGGATCGAGCAGTCGCGCTCGCCGAGGTGGATCGTGTTGCCATGCGAGTCGGCCAGCACCTGGACCTCGACGTGGCGCGGGTCCTCCAGGTAGCGCTCGACGTAGACGCGATCGTCGGAGAAGAACTTCTCGCCTTCGCGGGCGGCCCCGTCGAAGGCCTCCTCGAGCTCGTCGGGCGTCAACGCGACGCGGAAGCCCTTGCCGCCGCCGCCGCCCGCGGCCTTGCAGGCGACCGGGTAGCCGGCTTCCTCGGCCTGCTTGCGCGCCGCGTCGACGTCGACCGCCGGCTCGGTGGCGCCGGGGACGATCGGCACGCCCGCCTCGGCCATGATCTCGCGCGCCCGCGTCTTCGAGCCCATCGCCTCGATCGCCTCCGGCGGCGGGCCGATGAAGACGATCCCGGCCTCGGCGCAGGCGCGGGCGAAGCCGGCGTTCTCGGCGAGGAAGCCGTAGCCGGGATGGATCGCCTCGGCCCCGGCCCGCTTGGCGGTCTCGATGATCTTCTCGACGTTCAGGTAGCTCTCGGCCGGGACCGCGGGGCCGATCAGGAAGGCCTCGTCGGCCTCGCGCACGTGCGGGGCGTCGCGGTCGATCTCCGAGTAGACGGCGACCGAGCCGATCCCCATCTCCTTGAGCGTGCGGGCGACGCGGATCGCGATCTCGCCGCGGTTGGCTATGAGGACCTTCTCGAACACGGCGGCGCAGTCTATTCATGGGCGAGGCGGATGCGACGGGTTGAGGTCCCCCTACGAAAACCCGCATAGATGCGGCCTTTCGGGTTCTTAACGGGAAGGGCTCCAATGTTTTCTCCGGGGGACCCCAACCCGTCGCATTGCACCCGTGCCTTGGCGGCTGCGCCGCCGCGATCTTCGGCGTTAGCTTTCGAGGGACGACCGGACCTCACCGACCCCAGCCTCTCATTAGGGTGCCCGGCATGATCGATCTACAGAGCCACTCGACGGTCTCGGACGGGCAGCTGGCGCCGGCTGGGGTCGTAGAAGAAGCTGCCAAAGCTGGTGTGAGCACGCTTGCACTGACCGATCACGATGCGATTGCGGGGGTTCCCGAGGCTGCCGAGGCGGCGGCGAAGTTGGGGGTTGAGCTGGTTCCCGCTATTGAGATGTCCTGTGTGCATGAGTTTGCGGAAGACCTGCATGTATGCGGGTATTGGGTGGATCTGGAGGCGATCGGGCCGGCCTGCGAGCGGGCGCAGCGGGAGCGGGTCTCGCGCGCCGGGGAGATCGTCGAGAAGCTGCGCGCAGAGGGGTTCGAGCTGACCCTCGACGACGCCGTGCGCGAGGCCGGCGACGCACTCTCGATCGGGCGCCCGCACATCGCCCGGGCGGCGGGGGCGAGCGGCGACCTCGGGCCGTTCTTCGAGGAGTACCTGGTGCCCGGTGCGAAGGCCTTCGTGCCGCGGCGCTGGCCGACCGCCGAGCAGGCCGTGCAGGTCATCAAGCGCGCCGGCGGCGTCGCCGTCGTCGCCCACCCCTACTGGGACATCTCCGACCCGGCCGAGGTCGAGGAGCTGATCCGCGCCCTCGACGTCGACGGGGTCGAGACCTTCTACCCGACCCACAGCAAGCAGCAGACCGAGCACCTGCTGGCCCTCTGCGAGGAGCTCGACCTGACCCCGACGGCCTCCTCCGACTACCACGGCCCGACCCACAAGACCTTCGCCGCCTTCGGCGCCTACGACACCTACGGCCTCGCCGAGCCCCAGGTGCCCGTGCGCCCCTAGATGGCTCAATCGCGCTTGTAACGACTGGCGACGTACTCCTCGACCCAAGCCGTCGAGCTGCGCCAGGTGCCATCGGCCGCCTTCGCCGCCTTCAGCCTGCCGCGCATCGCCGCCACGCGCAGGGCGTTCGCCGACAGCTCCTCGGTCGCCAGGGCCGGCAACGGGACGAGTCGTGCCGGACCGGCGATCGCGGGCACTACGAACTTGTAGAGGTTGTCCAGCACCGCCCGCGCCAGAAACTCGCCGAGCGGGCCGGGGTCGCCGCCGTCGGCTCGACGCAACGCCTCCAGGTAGCGCGAGCGGTCGCCTTTGTAAATGATTGCCGGCGGATAGCCGAGGCGAACCAACAGCAGATTGAGAATGAGGCGCCCGGCCCGGCCATTGCCGTCGAGAAACGGGTGGACTTGCTCGAAGCGTGCGTGAAGCGTGGCAAGCAGCTCGACGATCGACGACTCGTCCGCATCGGGCAAGGCATTGGCTGCGTCGATCCAGTCGCTGACCAGCACCGGCACCTCGGTCCAGTCCGGCGGTTTCATCCCACCCGGGAACGGCTCGATGTCGTGCTCGCGAAACGAACCCGGGCGCTCACGCGGGGTCGCCTGCGGGTGTGGAGCCACATCCCATACCGGGGTCATCGCCAGCGAGTGGACCTCGCGAATCTCGGCCAGGCCGATCAGCTCCTCCCCACCCCAATCCCCGGGCCGTATCCCGTGCCCGTAGACCCAGTTGGCGGCATCGGCGTAGCCACGCACCTCGAGGTATTCGCTCAGCTCCTTGTTGCCGACCGCACGGCCCTCGTCCAGCAGCCTCTCGACCTGCTTGAGGACGAGGGTGTTGCCCTCGATCGCGGTCGAGTGGTGGGCCTCCTCCAGCCAGATGCCACGCCAGATGCCGTCGGCCTCCTCCGGCGAGGGCAGTCCACCGAGCTTCTCTCGCAGCTCCTCAATCTGCACGCGCAGCCGCTCGTAGATAGCGGCGCGCGAGGGGCGGCCTCGTCTTGACGTAGATTTGTTCGGTTGAGGCACATCCTAATTGTACCGAACAACTCTAAAATGTGCGCCTCACCGTCAACTAATTGTTCCGTACAAATTCTCGGCTGGCGCGCTCAGCGGAACCGGGGGGCGCGCCGGCGCTTCAGCAGGACCCGCTTCTCGAACGTGCGGGGGATGCCAGCGACCGGCTGGAAGCCGACCTCGACCCGGATCGCGGCCTTGCCGCGGCGCTTGAGGAAGCGCTTCAGCGGGACTTTCGGCAGCACCGGCAGGCGCACCCGCGCCGGCCCGCGCGCGCCGCGCCTCACGCGGCGCACCCCGCGCCCCCAGAGGAAGACCTTGCCGGGGCCGCTGACCCGCACGAACAGGACCGCGCGGCCGCTGCGGCGGTTGCGCTTCAAACCGGCGAAGCGAACGACCCCTCGCTTGGCCACCGGGGCCGGCGTGTAGACCGGCCCCTCTTCATAGGTCGGCCCTTCAGCCGCGCCGGCGGCGCCCGGCAGGGCCGAAGCCGCCAGGGCGGTCAGCGCCGCGAACAGCACAACTCGAAGTCCCCACCTCACCGCCAGCAGATTAGGGATATGGCTCGATCCGTCAAGGGCTGCTCAGCCATTGTGCGGTCGCGACGCGAGGTCCCCCGCCATTTCGCTACCTTCTCCGTTAGGTGACCCTAATTAGGGCGACCTAACGTCCTGGAGAGCGAATAAGGAGACATTGCCGTGGTGATCGTGATGAACGTGGTGCAGGCGAAGGAAGGACGAGAGGGGGACTTCGAGCGGGCCTTCCTCGAGCGCGAGCGGCTGCTGAACCAGGCGGAGGGATTCGCCGGCTTCGAGCTGCTGCGGCGCGACCGCGAGCGCGAGTACGTCGTCCTCACCCGCTGGGACAGCGAGGACGCGTTCAAGGCCTGGGTCGGCAGCGATCTCTTCAAGCGGAGTCACCGCCGCCGCGACGGTGAGCTCGCCCATGGCAACGAGATCCGCCACTACGAGGTGCTCGACGTCGAGGTTCCGGCGTGAGGCGAGCGCCCTTGGCCCTCCTGCTGGTCGCCGCGCTCGGCCTCCCGGTCCAGGCCCACGCCGCGCCAAAGCGGATCGTCGCGCTGACCCCGTTCGCCGCCAACACCCTGGTCAAGCTCGGCGTCAAACCGGTCGCAATCGGCCAGACGCTCGGCGGGCAGGAACGCTTCTCGCCGAAGCTGAAGCGGGTCACGACGCTGCCCCTCTCCCACCCCAACGGGCCCAACCTCGAGCAGCTCGCCTCGCTCGACCCCGATCTGGTCCTCTCCTCGCGAACCTGGGCCAAGGGCAACGAGTCGATCGGCGACCTCGGCATCCGCGTGGTCGTCCACGAGCCGTTCCGGCTCAACGGCGCCTTCGCGCAGACGAAGGTGATCGGCGCGATCGTCAACCGCCGCCAACGGGCAAAGGCGCTGGTCAGGTCGATGAAGAGGAGCGTCGCGCAGGCGCGCAAGGGGATCGAGCGGCGCCCGACCGTGATGCTGATCCTCGGCGTCGGCCGTACGCCCTTCACCTTCCTGCCGAACAGCTGGGGCGGCGACATCCTCACCAAGTCGGGCGGGCGGCTGCTCACCGGCGGCGTCCGGTCGAGCTCGGGCTTCGAGCGGATCTCCGACGAGGTGGTCGTCGCCGAAGACCCCGACGTGATCGTCGCCGTCCCGCACGCCAACGAGGACGACATCCCCAGCCTGACCGAGTACCTGCGCACCAACCCGGCCTGGCAGACGACGTCCGCCGTGCGCAACGACCGCATCCACATCTCGGTTGACAACTCGCTGCTGCAGCCCGGCACCGACGTGGCCCGCACGATCCGCAAGGTGCGGCGCGTCTACCTGAAGAACTGAGTCGATTTGGCCCGCCGCACCCTCGTCTTCGCGGCGCTCGTCGGCGCGCTCATCGCCGCGGTCGTGGCGTCGCTGGCGCTGGGCGCGGTCAAGGTCCCCTTCGCCGAGGTGATCGAGATCGCCTTCGGCGGCGGCGAAGGCGGGCCCGAGCAGCAGATCGTCGAGACGCTGCGCCTGCCGCGCACGGTCGAGGCGATGATCGTCGGCGCCGCGCTCGGCATCGCCGGGGCGATTTTGCAGGGGGCGCTCGCCAACCCGCTCGCCTCGCCCGACGTGATCGGCGTCACCGGCGGGGCCGGCTTCGGCGCGATCCTGATCATCATCCTCTTCCCCGGCTCGATCGCCCTGCTGCCGGTCGGGGCGCTGTTCTTCGGCCTGCTCGCCGCGGCGCTGGTCTTCGCCTTCGCCTGGTCGGGCGCCAACCGCGGCAGCGTCGGCAAGGTCGTCCTCGCCGGGATCGCGATCCTCTCGCTGTTCACCGCCGGCACCACCGGGCTGCTCGCCGCCTACCCCGAGCGCGCCCCCTCGGCGATCTTCTTCATCGCCGGCGGCCTGACCTCGAGCGGCTGGGACGAGCTGGGCACGACCTGGCCCTACTTCGCCGCCGGCTTCGCCTGCGCGCTGGTCCTGATCCGCCCGCTCGACCGGCTGGCGCTGGGCGACGACGTGGCCGCCTCGCTCGGCTCGCGCCCGCACCTGATCCGCCTCGCCGCCGCGGTCGCGGCCGCCCTGCTGGCCGCCGCCTCGGCGGCGATCGCCGGGCTGCTCGGCTTCCTCGGCCTGGTCGTCCCCCACGTCGTGCGGATGGCCGGCGGCAGCTCGAGCCACACCTTCGTCGTCCCCGCCTCGGCGATCGGCGGCGCCGCCCTGCTCGCCGCCGGCGACACCCTGGCGCGCACGATCAGGGCGCCGATCGAGATGCCCGTCGGCCCCTTCATGGTCCTGCTCGGCGTGCCGCTCTTCCTCTGGCTGCTGCGCAAGGCGGTGCCGTGAACGGCGCCGGGTCGGGACCGCCGCTGCTCGCCCGCGACGTCGCGGTCGAGATCGGCGGCGCGCCGATCCTGCACGGCGCCGACCTCACGGTCGGACACGGCGAACTGGTCGCGATCGTCGGCCCCAACGGCGCCGGCAAGTCGACCCTGGTGCGGGCGGTCGCCGGCCTGCAGGGAACCTCGGCCGGCAGCGTGCTCTGGTCGGGGCGCGAGGTCGGCGAGATGCGCGGCCGCGAGCTCGCCCGGGTGCGCGCCTTCGTGCCGCAGCGGATGCCGGTGCCGGCCGGGGTCAGCGTCCGCGAAGCGGTCACCGTCGGCCGCTCCTCGCACCTGCGCCCGCTGCGCCGCCTGACCGGGGTCGACCGCGACGCGATCGGCGCGGCGATGGAGCGCGCCCGGGTCGGCCGCTTCGCCGAGCGCGCCCTGACGACGCTCTCCGGCGGCGAGCTGCAGCGGGTCCAGATCGCGATCGGGCTGGCCCAGGAGACGCCGGTCCTGATCGCCGACGAGCCGACCTCGCAGCTCGACCTCGGCGCGACGGTCGGCATCGCCACGCTGCTCCGCGAGCTCGCCGACGAGGGGCTGACGATCGTCCTCGTCGTCCACGACCTCGCCCTGGCGGCGGCCGTTGCCGACGGCGCCGTGATCGTCGCCGAGGGACGCACCGTCGCCGACGGCCCGCCCGGCGAGGTGCTCACGGCGGCCCGGCTGGCCGAGACCTGGGGAGCCGACGCCCGGCTCAGCGAGCACGACGGCCGCACCGCCCTGCACGTCGCCTGGCTGGCGGCGACGGCCGGGAGCGACGGCGCAGCCGAATCCCGATCTTGTTAGTGTGAATTTATTAGGGTGCCCTAATAAGAGGCCCCGCCGACCGGCGCACCGGGGTGCGCTCTGAGCCAAGGAGGCAGCTGAGCAATGGATGCAAGTGAGTTGACGAAGACCGCGATGGGCCGGGCCGGGGCGCTCGCCCTCGCGGCGCTGGCGCTGGTCGCCGCGATGGCGGCGCTCGCCGCCCCTGCTCGCGGCGCGGCCGCCCAGGGTGGCGCCGAGATCCGCCTCGCCCAGCATGAGCAGGGGCGGACGCTGAGCGGCCAGGGAGTCGAGATCATCCCCGGCGGCGGCGGTGCCACGGCGGCGAGCCCCTGGCTGAAGCTGCCGATCGACAGCGTCGACCCCGGCGCCGAGCCGTGGGCTGGCAGCCCCGCCTGGCTGCGCTTCCAGCGCGGCGCCAGGAGCGTCGCCCTGACCGACCTGCGCTTCGACCTCAAGGCCGGCACGCTCAACGGCAGGCTCGGCGGCGAGCAGATCGCGATCTTCCGCCAGGGCGCAGCGTCGAGCGTCGACCCCGGCGCCGGCAGCGTCTCCGTGCAGGACGGCAAGCTGCACCTGATTCGCGAGGCCGCGACGCTGCTGCGCGACAGGCTCGGCCTCGAGCGCGCCCTGGTCGGCAAGGGCGTCGGGATGATCTGGCTGGCCGCGCGGGCGGACCCCACCCGTGTCGAGCACCCGGTCGTCTCCGGCGGCGCCGAGTGGGGCGTGCTCACCTCGCTCCGCAAATACGTGCTCGGACACCAGGGCCCACCGCCGCCGATCGTTCCGCCGTCGAACGGCACGATCACGGTCGCCGGTGGGGCCAGCGCGGACGGCGATCTCTCCGCGGCAGGGGCGTTCTTCGCCTTCCCGGCCGACGGCGGCAGCTTCGGGCAGGGGCTCTACGGCGCCTCCGACCGGCTCGTCCTGCACACGCAGGGCAGCGTCACCTTCGCCAAGCCGGCGCACTGCATCATCGAGATCGAGCTGGCCGAGATCGCCGTCAGACTCGACGGAGCCGACTCGGCGCTCGAGCTCGACTCGCTCTATGACATCGACGCGCCCGAAGGTGGGGGATGTGCGCCGCTGCCCCCGGTCGCGACCGATGACGTCGAGTTTGCCGAGCTCGACCTCAGCGCCGTCGCGCCGGTCTACTCGGCGGGCGGCAAGACGGTCACCTGGAGCGCGATCCCGGCCGAGCTGACCGCCGCCGGGGCGGCGGCTTTCGGGGCCGGTTATCCCGAGGGCCAGCAACTCGACCCGGTGACGGTCTCGGTGGGCCTCGGGTGAGCAGAGCGGTCTCCACCGGGCTGCATGGCCTCGCCGCGGCGGCGTTGATCGCCACCGCGGCGGCCATGCCCTCCTCCGCGGCGGCCGCCGCGGGAAGCACGACCGTGGCCCTGAACGGCCCCGCGGCGAAACAGCTGCGCGCCGCGGGGATCCGCGTCTCCCCGACCGGAGCGGCCAGGGGCGGGCAACGACGGATCGTCCTGCCGGTGCGGGCCGGGCTCGCCGGCTCGACCGCGACCGTGCTCCGCCACCGCGGCGGGATCCTTCTCCGTGGCCGCAGGGGAGCGAAGCTGCGGCTGAGCGGGCTCGACCTGCTGCTCGGCAAGCGCTCGCGGCTGAAGGCCAGGCTCGGCCGTCGCCAGGCCGACCTCTTCCGCGTCCTCGGCGGAGGGCAGCGCCGGATCGACCCGCAGCGCGGCACGGTGGCCCTCGCCAACCTGCGCCTGAAGCTCTCCCACAAGGTCGCCCGGGCGATCGCGGCGCGGCTGCTGCCCTCGCTGCGCGCGGCGGCGCAGCGGAAGCTCGTCTCCAGATGGGCCTCCCGGCCGCTCGGCCGGGTCTCGGCGCGGGCTCACGGGCTGGTCGCCGGCGGCGGGGCGACGCTGCCGGAAGGCGGCAAGACGCCCTCCGGCCCCGGGAACGTGGCTGCCGCCGCGGGCTGCCCGCAGCCGAGCGGGCCCGGGCCGGCGCCGCAAGAGCCGCTGCCCGTCGCCGCCCGTCCGGCGGGCGCCGTCGAGATCGGCGCGGCGACGATCGAGTGGCACGTGCGCGAGTCCTTCATCCGCTACATCGCGACCGGCGAGGGGACCAGCGTCTCCGGCGGCGCCGGAGCGGCGCCACCGGCGCAGCTTCCCGGCAGCTCGGCCTCGCTGTCGTACAGCTTCAACTTCCCCTTCGCCGCGGGCTGGCACCATCCCGGCGCCAACCTCGCCGATCCGGCCGACGACAGCGCCGCGATCGAGTTCGGCGGCGCCGTCCGCTTCCTCTACAGCGCCCACGAGATCGACCTGAGCACGGCCAACCCGGAGATCGAGATCGCCGGCGGCGACTCGCGAGCGATCTTCGCCATCGCCGAGTCCGGCGGAGCGGCGGAGCGACAGGTCCTGGTCAATCTCGACCTCAGCCGGGCGGCGAAGATCGAGGCCGGCGGCGACACCTACACCTACGAACGGGTGCCGGGCGCGATCCCGGCCGGCACCGCCGGGTCGGTCTTCGCCGGCTTCTACGCCCCCGGCACCGAATTCGGATGCTTCACGGTCACCTACACCGCCTCCTGATCGTGGCGGCCCTCGGCGCCTGGTCGCTGGCCATGCCGGGGGCGGGAAGCGCGCGCGCCGACGACGCCCAGGTGACGGTCGTCGCGCCCGGCGGCGCCGAGCAGGCGCTGGCGCTGGCGGCGCTGGCCGGCGGTGAGGATGTGACGGACCGCGCCTACTCTCTGCGCGGGCCCGAGGGCGAGAGCACGCAGACGGTTACCGGCTTCTCGCCGGCGGCGCTGCTCGAGGCGGCCGGGGTCGACCTTTACGCCTTCTCCTACCTCGAGGTCCAGCGTCCCGCCGGAGGCTCAGTACCGCTCAGTCGCGAGCAGGCGCTCGCCCCCGGCGCCTTCGCCGACGGGCCGCCGGTGATCTACGCGACCGCCGGCGGAACCGGCTTCCTGCGCCCGAGCGCGGCGCCGGACGACGAAAACGCGGCCGACTCCTTCGCGGCGCCGCAGGGGATCTCCATCGTCCTGCGCAGGGGCTCGCCGCTGCGCGTGCGGGCGCAGGCCTCGACCGTGCGCACGCGGCCCGGCCGGCCGGTCACCTTCACCGCCGTCGTCGACCGCGCCGGGGCGGGCGAGCGGCTCAGCTACTCCTGGTACTTCGACGACGGCCACTCGGCGAGCGGCGCCGGCGTCCGCCACCGCTTCGCCAAGCGCGGCAGCTACGACGTCGTCGTCGGCGTGACCGCGCCCGGCGACGACGTCGGGGCCTCCGCGGTGGTCACGGTCCAGGTCGGGGCGCCGATCGCCGGGCCGAACCGCAAGGGCGGCGGCTCGGCCGAGGAGGCGGACGCTCCGGACCACGGCGCGGCGACGGGCGGCGGGGCGGGCGCGGGCAAGGGCACGGGCGGCGCCGCCGGCTCCTCCTCGGGGGGGTGGTCGTGGTTTGAACCGCTATCCGACCCAAACCTCGACCACGGTCCGAAAGAGAACCCCCCGCGGCGTGCGGCCAAGCCGCCCGCAGACGGCGAGCTGATCAGCGGGGTGCTGCTGGCCGGCGCCGAGACCTCGCCGCCGAAGCCGCCGACGCCCAATGCCGCCGCCCGCACCGGCAAGCTCGAGGGGCAGGGCTCCGGCGCGGGCCTGCCCGGCGCCGCGCTCGGCCTGCTGGTCACCGCCGGGCTGCTCGGCCTGGGTGCGCTGGCCGAGCTGCGTTCGCCGGGGGAAATTCGCCGATGAGCGTCGAGCAACTCCTCTTCGACGTCTCGGCGGCGCTGCGCGTCCCGGTCCTCGTTCTCGCGCTCACCGCCCTCGTCGTCGCGATCGTCGACTTCGGCGCCCTGCTGGCGGAGCTGCGGCGGCGGCGCGGGCGCAGCATCTGGGCGCTCGAGAACGCCGTCGCCGAGTGCCAGGGCCGGCTCGCCGCCGGCCAGCGCGACGCGGCGCTGGCGGCGCTGCTGCCGCTGGCCCGCAACCGCCGCATGGAGGAGGCCCTGAACGGCGTGCTCGAACAGGTCGGCCGGCCCGACGCCGAAGCGCGCATCGCCAAGCGCCTCGCCGAGTACGACTACCTCTCGCTGCGCCGGCTCGAGCGCAGCCGCATCCTCGTCCGCCTCGGCCCCGCCCTCGGCCTGATGGGGACCCTGATCCCGCTCTCACCCGCCCTCGCCGGGCTAGCCGACGGCGACATCGCGACGCTGACCGAGAACCTCCGCATCGCCTTCGGCGTCACCGTCGTCGGCCTCCTGGTCGGCGCGATCGCCTTCGCGATCTCGCTGATCCGCGACCGTCTCTATGCCCAGGACTACTCCGACGTCGAGTACGTTGCCGCGATCCTCACCGCCGGCGCCAACGGCAACAACCTCCCAATCGGCCAGCACTCCCACTGGGCGGTCGCGCCATGAAGGTGACCGCCCGCGCCCGCAGCCGCGACGACCGCGCCGGCGAACCCCTCGACGGCCTGGTCAACCTCTTCGACCTGGGCATAGTCCTGGCCGTGGCCTTCCTACTCGCCGCCCTCTCCTCCCTGAACCTCACCGACGCCCTGACGGCAAAATCAAGCTCCACCCGCCCAACCGACGCCGTGGTCGCGAACAAAGACCAACGCGTCAAGCAGGTCCAGCTCCAACCCGACGAGCGAGTAGTCGGCCGAGGCCAGCCGGTGGGAACCCTCTACCGCCTAAACGACGGCCGCACGATCATCGTCCGCCCCCGATAGGAGGGGCCGGGGTGCCCCTCCAGCGCAGCGGCGTCCTGTTTTTCGCCCAAAAGACCATCTCGGACGGCCGGAGAGCGCGAGGCGAAAAACCCAGCAAGCAGGAGGGGCACCCCGGCCCCTCCCCCCACGCTCGTCCCTACGCAGTAACGGCAGCCGCCGGGATCAGATCCCGCGACTCGAGGTACTCGATCAGCTTCTGCGCCGACTCCTCAGCCGTTTCCGCTTCGGTGTCGCAGACGACCTCCGGGCTCTCGGGCGCCTCGTAGGGGTCCGACACGCCGGTGAATTCCTTGATCTCGCCGGCGAACGCTTTCGCGTAGAGCCCCTTGACGTCACGCTCGGCGCAGGTGTCGACCGAAGCCTTGACGTAGACCTCGATGAACGGGGCCTGCGCCTTCTCGCGCGCCTCGGCGCGGATCGCCGCGTAGGGGGAGATCGCCGCGGTGATCACCGGCACGCCGTTGCGGCTGAGCAGGTCGGCGACGAAGGCGATCCGGCGGATGTTCGTGTCGCGATCCTCCTTCGAGAAACCGAGCCCCTTGGAGAGGTTTTCGCGGACGATGTCGCCGTCGAGGATCTCCAGCTTCGAGCCGCGCTCGCGCAGGTGACCCTCCAGCAGCCTGGAGATCGTCGTCTTGCCGGAGCCCGAGAGCCCGGTGAACCAGAGAGTGAAGCCCTTCTCGTCAGCCATCTGTACGTCAGTCCTCCTTGTAAGCGTCGATGAGTATGTCGGCGACCTCGTCGCGTGAGAACTCGTGCGGCGGCCTTTCGCCGTTGCCGAGCATCTCGCGGACCTTCGTTCCGGAGAGGAAGAGGCGCGCGTCCTGGTCGTGGGGACAGGTCTTGTTCGAGGCCAGCCCCTCGCACTCGTTGCACCAGAAGGTGTGCTCGAACATCAGCGGCTCGATGCCGAGCTCGTCGATGTCGATCGTCTCGAAGATCTTCTGCGCGTCGTAGGTGCCGTAGTAGTCGCCGGCGCCGGCGTGGTCGCGGCCGACGATGAAGTGGGTGGCGCCGTAATTGCGGCGGACGATCGCGTGCAGGACCGCCTCGCGCGGGCCGGCGTAGTGCATCTTCGCCGGCTTGACGCCGAGCACGACCCGGTCGGCCGGGTAGTACTTCTCCATCAGCACCTCGTAGCAGCGCATCCGCACGTCGGCGGGGATGTCGCCGGCCTTGGTCTTGCCGATCAGCGGCTGGATGAAGAGCCCGTCGCAGGTCTCCAGCGCGGCCTTGGTCAGGTACTCGTGGGCGCGGTGGATCGGGTTACGGGTCTGGAAGGCGACGATCTTCTTCCAGCCGCGCGCCTCGAAGTCGGCCTTGTGCTCGGCCGGCGTCTTGTAGCGGCGCATGAAGGCCTCCTCGTGATCGGGCAGCGCGTCGACCTCGATCGGGCCGGCGATGCAGCGGCTGCCCTCGGCGTAGATCGCGGCGACGCCCGGGTGGGCCTCGTCGGCGGTGCCGTAGACCCGCTCGGCCTCGCTGCGCGCGTCGCGCTCCCAGATCTCCTGAACCCGGATCCGGCCCAGCGGCTTGCCTTCGTCGCTGGACAGCGCGACCGTGTCGCCGACCGCGCACTCGAGCTCGGTCGCCAGGGTGATCGGGATCGGCCAGTACTCGCCGGCGGCGGTGCGCATCTCGGCACAGACGCGCTCCCAGTCGGCGGAGCCCTGGAAGCCGGTCAGCGGCGCGAAGCCACCGTTGCCGATCATCTCGAAGTCGGCCGTGTGGCGCTCGTCAAGGGTCAGGGAAAGCTCAGTCATCGTCTCGCTCATGCGGGGGTATCACCAATCGTTCGGGAGTTCAGGTCAGGAGTAAGGTCGGAGGCGCGCGTGGAGGCCGCTAGTTGATCCCGCACTCGGTCTTCTGCGTGCCCGCCCAGCGCCCGGCGCGCGGCGAGCCGCCCGGCCCGACCGGCTTGGTGCAGTGGGTGCAGCCGATCGAGGGGTAGCCCCGGTCGTGCAGCGGGTTGTACGGGAGGTGGTGCTCACGGATGTAGTTCCAGACGTCGCGCTCGGACCAGTCCGCGATCGGGTTCAGCTTCCATAGCTCGAATCGCTTGTCCCAGGCGAACTTGGGGGTCTTGGCGCGACTCGTCGAATCCTCACGGCGGACGCCGGCGAGCCAGCAGTCTACGGAAGAGAGGGCGCGCCGCATCGGCTCGACCTTGCGCAATCCGCAGCAGGAGTCGGGATCCGTCTTCCAGAGCTCGTCGCCGTACTGCTCGGCCTGCTCGGCGATCGTCAGGTTGTGGAAGCGGTCGAACTCGACCCCGAGGTGGGCGGCGAGCTGGTCGCGGGTCTCGTAGGTCTCCGGGAAGAGCACGTCGGTATCGAGGTAGAAGAAGCGCGCCTCGGGGTTGACCTGGCTGGCCAGGTGCGCCGTCACCGAGCTCGTTTTCTGGAACGAGCAGGCGATGTAATGGCTCTGGCCGAAGGTCTCGAACATCCACTCGATCGCCTCGCTGGCGGTCTTGCGCTCGAGCTCCGCGGCGACGGCCTCGGCGTCGATCTCGGGGGTTGTCGCGGCGACCGGGCTCATATCGCGCACTCGCCCTCGCCCCGCTCCACCTTGTAGGGGCTGGAGCGGTTCCAGTCGATGAACTGCTGCATCGTCTCGAGGCTGAACTCGGCCGGCAGGGTCAGCTCCTTGACCTCGGCTTCGAAGCGGGCCGCGCCGGCGCGCGCGGCGAAGTCGTTGAACTCCTCGCCCTCCTCGCGCTCGGCCTCATAGAGGCGCAGCCAGCGCTCGACCGCCGCGGGGACGCGCTTGGCCGGCAGGCGCGATTTGAGCCGCGTGCCGAAGATCACCTCGCCGCCCTCGTATTTGCCGCCGATGTGCGGGATGTAGGCGGGCACGGGGCGGCCGCCGACCTTCAGCGAGGCGCCGTAGAAGCCGATGTTGGCGATGTGGTGCTGGCTGCAGCCGTTCGGGCAGCCGCTCATCTTGATGTGGACCTTGCGGGTCAGCGGATCGTCGATGTCCATCTCGACCAGCCGCTCTTTGATCGCCCGGTTCAGCCCCATCGAGCTGGTGATGCCGAGTTTGCAGCTGTCGGTGCCGGGGCAGCTGACCACGTCGGTGATCTCGCGCGCGCCGGGCTCGGCCAGGCCGAGCGCCTCGAGCCGCTGCCAGACCTCGTAGAGCGCCTCGTCGCGGACCCAGCGCAGGACGAGGTTCTGCTGCACGGTGCTGCGCGCGTAGCCGCCGGTGTGCTCGCGCATGATCGCGGCCAGGCCGCGGAACTGCTCCGGGGTCAGGTCGCCGCGCTCGATCTTGACCTCGACCGCGACGAAGCCCTCCTGGCGCTGCGGCTGGACGTTGCCCTGCAGGAAGCGGTCGAACTCGCTGCGGTCACCGTTCGGTGAGGCCGGGGCCGGCGGCGCCTCGGGGGCGCGCTCTTCCTCCTCGTCGTCGAAGCGCAGCCGCTCGACCAGCTCGGCGCCGAACTCGCGCTCGTCGACCCAATCGCCGCGCAGCTCCTCCTCGACCTGCTCGCGCAGGGCGTCGATGCCGATCTTGTCGACCAGCACCTTGATCCGGGCGCGGGCGCGGTTGACCCGCAGCCACTCCTGGCGGTCGAAGATGCGCAGCACGGCCTCGGAGACCTTGAGGTAGTCGCCGTTGTCGGCCTCGACGAAGTCGTAGAGGGTCGGCGCGACGCGGGCCATGATCGAGGTGCCGCCGCCGACCCGGACCTCGAAGCCCTTGACGCCGTCGCGTTCGCGGCTGAGGAAGGCGATGTCGTGGATGCCGGTGATCGCCCGGTCCTCGTCGGAGCCGGTGAAGGCGGTCTTGATCTTGCGCGGCATCAGCTGCGTCGTCGGGTGGCGGACGAAGTAGCGCACGTAGGCGCCGGCGTAGGGCGTCGGGTCGAAGATCTCGTCGGCGGCGACGCCGGCCCAGGGGTCGCCGGTGACATTGCGCACGGTGTTGCCGCAGCCCTCGCGCGAGGAGAGCCCGACGGCGGAGATCTCGCGGATCAGCGCCTCCATGTCGCGCAGCGGCACGTGGTGGATCTGGATGTTCTGGCGGGTCGTGATGTGGCCCTTGTCGAGCGGCGCCCACTTCTCGACCACGGTGGCGAACGCCTCCATCTGCTCCGGGGTGACGCCGCCGAAGGGGAGCTTGACGCGGACCATCTGCACGTCGGCCTGGCGCTGGCCGTAGACGCCCTGTTTGAGGCGGAAGCCGATGAACTGCTCCTCGGCCATCTTGCCGGCGAGGAACTGCTCGGCTTCGTTGTCGAAGTCGTCGAACTCGCGCTCGATGATCGGAATCACCTGCCCGGGGACGTTGACGTACGTCTCCGGGTTCTCGAGCGTGCCCGTGCGGCCCTTGCCGCGCTGCTGCTTGTCCTGGTCGACGGCTACCTCCACAGAGGGGAAAATAGCAAAACCGGACCGGGATTAGGGTATTTAGCTCTGGGCGTGGCGACGGGCGCTACCTGAGCGACGGCGATCGGCGCTACGGGGCGGCCTTCTTGCGCGCCTCGAGAATCGCCGCGGCCTCGCCCGACTCGGCGACGTAGCCGCCCTGCGGCTCGAGCGGCAGGCCGGCCCCGGACCAGCCGACGATCCCCCCGTCCAGCTTGACCGCGTCGAAGTCGGCTGCGGCGAGCGCCTCGGCGGCCATCGCCGAGCGGTTGCCGCCGCGGCAGTAGAGGACGACCGGCCGCTCGCGGTCGATCTCGCCGGTGCGCCCGGCCAGCTCGGCCAGCGGCAGGTGGGTCGCGCCGGCGATCCGGCCGGCCTCCCACTCGTGCGGGGCGCGCACGTCGACCAGCTGCGCCCCGGCATCGATCAATTTCCGCGCCTCATCGCGCGAGACCTCCCGGGGCGTGTCCTGCGTCTCGTCGGCCATCGGCCGGAAACCCTAGCAACGGCTTCAATGGGATCGATCGATCCCATATCAGCGGATCTGGTCCAGCTCAGCTCCGCGGCCTAGGTACGAAGTTGTACACTGATCGGCAGTAATACGTACCAGACTGTCTATCTATTGCGGGAGTGGAAGTGGCGAGCAGCGGGACGCGGCGGGGCTCGATCGTCGAGGCGATGGTGCGGGTCGCCGGGCGCGAGGGTTATCGCGCCCTCTCGGTCGCCGACGTGATCGCCGAGGCCGACGTTTCGCGCACGACCTTCTACAAGCACTTCGGCGACAAGCACGAGTGCTTCCTGGCCGCCTATGGCCTCGCGACGGCGCGGGTCCGCAAGGCGGTCGAACGTGGCTGTGCCGGACAGGACTCGTGGCTCGAGCAGGCCCGTGGCGGCCTCGTCGCGCTGGTTGACCTCTTCGCTGCCGATCCCAAGCTCGCCCGCACCGTCGTTGTCGAGGCCGCGGCCGGCGGCGCCGAGACCCGACGGCGCCAGCTTGAGCTGATCGGGCTGCTCGCCCAGCGCCTGGAGCAGGGCCGCGACGTCGGCGCCCCCGGCCTGCCGGCCGGCACCCCCCTGATGGCGGTCAGCGCCGTCAACGGCCTGCTCTTCGAGGAGATCAAGAGCGGCCGCGCCGCCGAGCTGCCGGTGCTGCTCCCCGAGTTCCTCTTCGCCCTCCTCGTCCCCTTCCTCGGCCCCGCCGAGGCGGTCGAGGCGATGCGCTGAGCCCTACTTACCCGCGCTCGTGCGGAACGGGTTTTCGACCCGGACGCCGTCGTAGTCCTGGCCGTCGTTCAGATCCTCGGATAGGACCATCTCGCAACCGAGCGAGCGGGCGGCCTCGAGGATCGCGGCATCCCAGTAGGAGATCTGGAAACGCTCGCGGGTCGAAATTGCGGCCTGAACGATGCTCGACGTGATCGCCCGCACGGGGAAGCGCAGATACGACTCGACCATACCGGCCGCCTGCTCGTGGGTCAGCCGGCCCGGCCGGCGCTCGCGCGTCGCTTGGACGTAGAACTCCTGCAGAACCTGCGCCGAGAGCCCGAGATCCGTCGCGGCGAGAATTCGGTTGGCCCGCGCGGCCTTCTCATGCTCCGCCAACTCGTCGGAGATCGAGTAGATCAGGATGTTCGTATCAACGAAGCGCACGATCGTACAGCGAGTCTCGATTTAGGCTGTCCCGCGCACTGAAACCCTTGATTTCCGCCTGAATACGCTTCTGCTGGGCCTCGAGCCGCTTGAACTCGGCATCGCGCTCGCCCAGCGAGCGCAGGTATCCCGCAACCAGCGCGCTGACCGAGCTGTCCTCTTCGGCCGCCCGGATCCGGGCGGCGCGGTAGACATCCTCAGGCACGGAGACAGTCACGTTCTTCACAGTGATTCACAGTACCACAATTTCACATGCACAACAATTATGGTACGGGTTACTAAGACGTACAGCAGTTCTTGCGCAAACCGCGCTCAGTGTCCAGCGCCCGTAGATTCCTCCGCCTCGCAGGGCTGGCCGGTGTGCTCGCAGATCACCCTGAGGTCACGATCGAAGCACCAGAGGACGACCTCCGGGCCCGCCGCCTCGGCGACCGCAGCAATCAGGAAGTCGACTGCGGGGCGCCGGTGGCTTCCGTCCGATTTACGCGCGAGGTCCCGCTGGGCCTGTAGGGCGCGCTCGGCGCTCGCATCGTCCAGCGGCAGCCGATCCAGCGGCGCGAGCAGACTGCCGAAGCGGTCCTCGTACTGCGCCGCGGTCTCCGGCCGGTGCATCGCCTCGAGCACGACCGGCACGCAGGTGACCACTTCGCCGGCCTCGTAGCGCTGCGCAAGGCGCTCCCTGATGTCGATGCGCTCGGACTTCTGCGCCCACGCCCAGATCGAGGTGTCGGCCAGGTAGCGGGGCACCTACGCGCGGGGGCGGCGCTGCTCTGCCAGCTCGGTGGGCTGAATCAGGCCGAACTCGCCGTCGCGGATCAGCTCCGCGCCGCGCTGAAGCTGCTCGCCGCGACTCACGACCTTCAGCGCCTCGTTGATCGTCTCCTTGTAGCCAGCAGTGCCGAGGACCTTCCTTGCCCGCTCGAATGCCGGCACCTCAATCTCGATCGTCGTCCGGTGCAGTGCCTCAGTCATACGGCAACTATAGCAATATATGCACTGGATATATAGCTAAACAAGACTCAACTGTATGTATCAGTCGACCTCGGTGCCCTCGACCAGGAAGGCGACGCGGACATGGGCGCGGTACTCGTCGAGGTTCTCGCCGCGGATGCCGGTCGAGACGATGTCGACGGCGCGGATGTTGCGCAGCGTGCCACGGGCCTGTTCGAGCGCCTGTTTCGCCGCGTCGTCGGTCGATGTCTTGGAGCTGCCGACCAGCTCGATGATTTTCACGACTGCCATTGCGCTCCTCCTTCTAGATGCCTCTGAACGATGCCCTTCGCGCCGACCCCCTCGACCAGCGCAGCCCGCTGCCACGGGCTCACCGCCTCTCCCTCGGCCGCCGCGACCGCAGCGGTCTCGAGCTCGAAGCGCGCGACGGCCGCGGCGATCGCCGCGGCCTCGTCGGGGTTCGGACTCGACTTCATGCGGAGAAGCCTAGTCTGCCGAGTCGCCGCCGGCCGGCGAGGCGCCGAGCTTCCACTCGCCGTCCTCCTTGACCAGGGCGATCGAGGTCACCGGGCCCTTGCCGAAACGGACCGAGGCGGTGGCGCGGTCGCCCTCGGCATTGACGCCGATCACCTCGGCCTGCTGGGCGCTCTCGAAGCCACCGGTCTGCTTCGAGCGCAGCACGAGCAGCTCGATCGCCTGCTCGCAGTCCCAGTCTTTGGCTTCGCCGGAGGCCTGCCTGGCATAGGCGACGGTCTGCTCGCGCGCCGGCTCGCTCATCAGCTCGCAGAAGGCGGCGGAGTCGATCGTCGTGCGGTTCTTGCCGCCCTCGTCCTCGTCGAGGATCGCGTAGAAGCTTGTCGTCGCCCGCTTCGCCTCCTGCTCCTCCTCGGTCGGGGCGGCGGCCTGTTGGCGCCGGCGAAACTCCTCGCGCACCTCCTCGTTGCGCTCGCGCACCGCGGCGTCCGCCTCGGCCTGCTGGACCCGCGCCTCCGCGGCGGAGGACGAGCCGTCGCCGCTGTCCTCCCCGCCCCCGCAGCCGGCGGCGAGCGCGAGCGCAAGAAGCGCTGCGAGCAGCAGTGCGAGCGGTCCGCGGGTTGCGGCGATCCCCATAAACGACAGGGTACCGACGGCGCTCCGCCGCCGCCACACGTCAGCCCGTGCCGACGGCCTCGATCCAGTCCCAGCGCCCGCCGCAGAGGCGATCGGCTTCGTCGACCGGGACGCTGACCAGGGCGCCGGCGGCTTCGGTGGCGACCGGGGCGAAGAGGAGCGGGCCGGTCTCGGGGCGGGGGAAGCCGCCGCTGCCGGGGTGCAGGTCGGCGCCGCCGAAGCGCAGCTCGGCGCGGTGGGCGCCGCGGCCGAGGGTCGTCTCGCCCAGATATATGTAGCCGCCGTCGTTGTTGAACTCGTGGCGGGCCGCGCCGACCTCGCTGCCGTCGACCAGCAGCTCGACGCTACCCCGCACCGAGCCCTTCAGCCAGGCGTCGTAGCGGCCGGCGCGCGGGACGGCGAAGCGGCCGTCGGTCGCGTCGTGGACGGGCGCCCGCGGCGCGGCGACGAGGCGGATGCTCGCCGCCGGCTGGCCGAGCTGGTTGGAGAGCGCCAGCAGGCCGAGTCCCTGGACTTCGGAGCAGTTGGGCAAGCCGCCGGCGTCGTTCTCGCCGCCGACCGGCTGGTGGGAGAGCACCCGCTCGCCTTCCGGCTCGGCCGGTCGCTGCCAGACCTCGTAGTGCTCGCCGGCCCAGACCAGCCGGTAGGGCAGCGGCGGGCGGCTCGTTGCTGGCGAGCGGCGCAGAACCAGGGTGCGGTACTCGAAGAGCGCGTCGAGGTCGATGGCGTCTACGTCCACCGCTTCTCCCTTCTCGGCCATACCGCCGCCCCGCAGCGTCACCGGCCGCACGCGCAGCTCGGAAGCCCCCTCGGCGTCGAGCTCACGGAGGAAGTGGCGGGCGCCATAGGGGTTGTACTCGGTCATCAGCGCCGGGCCCTGGCCGGCGAACTCCTCACCGATCTGCTCCAGCTCGACCAGCTGCGCGTAGGGAGCGAGGCTGACCCCGCCGTAAGCGAGCAGGTTGGACCAGAGGACGCCACCGGCGACGGCGGCGATGAGGACGACGCCGGTGAGGCGGTCGAGGCGCAGGGTGGCGATCGCACCGGTCATTGCCAGCGCCAGCACGGCGGGCGCCGCCACGGCGAGTGCCTTTGCGTCGACCCAGGGCGAGCCGACGAGGACGATGGCCCCGGCGGCGAGAAGCCCGCTGGCGAACAGCAGCTGCCCGATGGCCCGGCAGCGCCAAGCGACCCAGAGGCCGTAGAGGGCGGCGCCGAGGCCAATCGCGATCAGGATCGCTGCCGGGACCATCGCGCTGGGATCGACGCGGAAGTCGCCGCTGGGCCAGATTCCAAGCGCCTGCAGCGGACTGAGCGGCTCGATCAGGTTGCCGATCTCACTCTCTTCGGTCAACCCCGACTGGAAGGGGCTGAAGCCGCCGCCGAAGATGATCGGGACGACGAGCAGCGCCAGCGGCACGATGAAGGCGAGGGCCTGCAGGACCGCGTCGCGGGGGCCGAAGGCGCGCCAAGCGAGCACCGCCAGCGCCAGCAGCATCGGCCCCAGCCAGACCAGGCCGCCGAGGCTGAGCACGCCGACGAGGGCGGCGGCCGGAAGTGCCAGCAGGACGGCGTCGACGCGGCGGGCGTCGTCCGGCGCATCCGACTTTGACCCCACTGGGGGGTGGTCAATGTCGGCTACGCGCACCGCCGCGGGCGCGAGCGCCGCGGCGAGAGCGATGAAGACCGCCGCGGCGACCTCCTTCACCCCGCCCCAGATCGCGTAGCCGAAGAGCAGCGCCGGCTGGGCGGCGACGAAGACGGCGAGGGCGCGCAGGGCGGGCTGCTCGAGCAGCCGGCGGAAGCCGCCGCCGATCTGCCAGAGGCCCAGCGCCAGCATCGCGGCGAGCAAGCTGACGTAGGGCTGAAAGACCCAGGCGAGGTCGCCGCCGGTGAGCTTCTGCGCGGCGCCGAAGGGGAGGAAGATGCCGACCGGGTAGCCGGCGGCGAGGTTGAAGTCGAGCGTCGCCCGGTAGGTCGACGGTTCGAGCCCCGTGAGGCTGCGGCCGTGCTCCATCACCCGGTCGGTGAGCGCGAACCAGGTGGCGGTGTCGTCGAGCTTGATGTAGCCGGCGAAGGTGGCGGCGCCGGAAAGGACGACCGGGGCGGCGAAGACCGCGAAGACGGCGAGTGCGGCGCCGACGGCCCAGGGGTCGGGACGGCCGAAGCGCCAGGGCAGCGCGAGGCCGGCGCCGAGCACGGCGAGCAGGACGAGCAGCGGCACGGTCAGCTCGGCGGTGGCGTCGGAGAGCGTCGTGAACTGGCCGACGACGACGATCGCGGCGAGCCCAACCGGGGCGAGCAGCGCGCCGGGCAGGCGCCGCCCGCTCAGCAGGTCGACGAGCAGGCCGAGCCCGAGGCAGAGGGCGAGCAGGACGAGCGGGTAGACGATCCAGGCGACGAGCAGGCTCAACTGCCGCTACCCCGCGGTCCGCTCAGCCGACCGGGACTACCTGGCCGGAGCGGACCAGACTCATCGCCCGTTTCGGCGAGGGGGCGTAGACCTCGACCTGGACCTCGTTGTCCGGGTCGACGAAGTAGACGTTCTTCTGCGCTTCCGGGCTGATCACGACTTTGCCGATGCCGTCGACCTCGGTCACGGTCGCCCCCGGCGTCTCGGCGAAGGTGTTCAGCGCTTTGCGCGGGTTCGGCAGCGCGTAGCTGCCGATCGCGATCCGCTGCGCGCGGGCCGCGCCGACCTCGTCGTCCTCCTCCAGGTAGCGGACGAGGTAGCTGCCTTCTTCCTCGGTCAGCTCGAGCTGGGTGTCGTCGATCTCGCCGGCCCAGTAGACGGGCGTCTCGGCGGTGGAGGCGGCGTCGGCGAGCTCCTCCTCGCTGACGATCTCCGCCCCCGCGACTTCCTGGCCCGCGGGGGTCGTCGCCGGCCCCTCATCGCCGTCGCCGCTGGTCGCCAGGTAGGCGACCACGCCGACGACGACCGCCAGCGCGATCACGATCCCCCTCAGCACCCATGGCCTACTCAGATCCATCGCGGCGCATCCTACTCCGTGGCGTCAGGTCCGAGCCAGGCTCCCTACCGTCGCTTGGCGGCCTGGCGCTTATGCGCCGCCCTGCGCTTGGCCTTGCGCCACTTGCGGCGCACCTTCTTGCACTTGGTGTTGACCAGCGCCGGGCGGAAGTTGTGCTGGCGGCCGTTGTGGGCGCGCATGCGCACGATCGCACGGTTGGTGCCGCGGCAGATGTTTCGCGAGTTGACCAGCAGGCCCTTGCGCTTGCCGCCCTTGAGGGTCAGCACGAAGCGCGAGACGGCGGCGTCGGGGACGATGTCGAAGGTGTTGCGGATCCGGCCTTTGACGGAGTCGATCCGCCCGGCGACCTCGACGTCGATCTGGCCGCGCAGGGCGGCGACCATGTCGGGCAGGTTGTTATCGGAGGAGCGCAGGTGGACGGGGCCCTGCAGGGGCTCGTCGAGCAGCGGGCTCCAGGCTTTGGCGTAGCCGTAGATCGAGCCTTTCGGGCAGGCGCCCGCGGCGAACTGCACGCGGGTGCAGATGTTGTTCAGGTTGGCCTGGTCGAGGAACTCAGAGGGCGGGATCGAGACCGCGACGCGGCCGATGTTGGCATCGCCGGGGCGCGCGGTGAGGATCGCCTTGAGGCTGGGGTGGGCGCCGCGCTTGATGCCTCCCTTGAGGCGGAAGGCGAGCTTTGGTTTGAAGCCCAGGGCCTCGCAGTTGCCGACCTGGAAGCGGTTGGCGAGCTGCTCGGTGGCCCCGTGGGAGCCGAAGACCGTGGCGCTGACCTGCTGTTCGGCGCAGGAGGTCGGGTTGAGCGCGAAGCCGGGGCGGTCGATGTTGACGCGGATGTCGCGGATCCGCAGCGGGATGCCGTCGATGATCCGCGGCAGCGAGTCGGTCACCGCGGTGATCTGGGCGGTGGCGGGGTTCACCCGCAGCGCCGTCCTGACGACCACGGTGCCGAGGTCGAAGGGCCCCGCCACGGCAGGGATCACGGCGGCCATCGAGAGCTGGGCGCCTTTGTAGGGGCCTGAGAGGTAGAGGTCGCCGGGGACGTAGAGGGGGCTGGGGCCCGCACCCGCTCCGGAGAGGACGCTGCCGATCCGCGATGCCGCCGGGCAGGAGGGGGAGGCCTGCTCCGCTTTGCCCCGGTTCTGTGCGGCCGCTGCGATCTGGGCCTCCGAGCAGTAGGGGATGCCTTTCAGCGTCGCCGTGAAGCCCTGCGGGGTGAGCATCTCGAGGCGGTCGATCTCCTGGGCGCCGTCGGGACGGGTGATCCGCAGCTTGAAGGGAGAGTGGGCGCCGGCGATCGGGTCGGCGCTGCCGGCATCGAAGCCGAGATCGAAGGGACGCCCGCCGAGGCCGTTGGGGCAGGGGCTGCCATTTGGTCCTGAGGAGACCTCGATCGGATCCTCGACCACGACCGGCTGGTTCGGTCGTGCCCAGGGGGCGATCTCGGTGCGCGACGCCGGGCTGCCGCAGGTCGAGGGGGTGACCAGCGGCGCCGTGGCGCCGCCCTTGAAGCGCAGCTTCAGCCGCTCGAGGGCGATCTGGGGGTTGTTGGAGAAGACGGTGGTGATCTGGCCGGTCTCGGGGTCGAGCTCCACCTCGCCCGCCGCCTTGACCAGCAGGCCGCGCTCGGGGCTCTGCACCGCCAGGTAGATCGCGATCATCGAGTTGAAGGGATTGTCGTCCTGGGCGGCGAGATAGACCGCTCCCTCGGGCCAGTCCTCTTCGTCTAGCAGCGGCGTCTCGGTCACGACCGTGCCGATCTTGGAGGCATCGGGGCATTTGACGGGATCGTTGGTGAAGCGGATCGGGGTCGGCATCGGGAAGTTCGTGCCCTTCAACCCGATCTGCTCCTCCGTGCAGGCCTCCTGCCCCTGGGCCGAGGAGGGGTTGACCGTCATCCCGCGGGGAAGCGTGGAGACGGCGTCCTTCATGTGGGAGGTGGCGAGGCCGGCGTCTGACTTCCAGTGGGCCGGGGCGCCCGTCCCCTCGTCTGGGTCGGTGGCGACCGCGGCCGGCGGCTCTTCGTTTTGGGGCACCTCCAGCTCGACCTCCAGGCCGGTCGGAGTCTCCGCGGAGCTCGTCGTCGGCTGCAGCGAGAAGTCCGGGTCGAAGGGGACCTTCTCGCAGCCGGCGATCGGGCCGTCGTAGGCGATCTCGAACTTGCGCCACTGGGGGTGGCTGAAGTCCTTCGGGTAGGAGGAGGTCGCCGGGAACTGCCAGGAGTCGCCGATCCAGCGGGTGCTGAGAGTGGTGTCGGCACACTCCGTCGGCGACGCCGCGAAGGGGCGGATCGGCCCCCAGGAAGGATCGTATTTGGCCTGGTCTTCGGGGTCCAGGCCCTCGGAGGTGATTCCCAGCTGGTTGCCCTGATAGGCGGCGGTCGGGCGGAACTTGTCGTGCGTGGAGGCCCACGGCACCCCCCAGAAAGTCGAGGTCTGGCCCAGCAGCGCCCGGCCTGCGGGGATCTGGATCACCCCGCCGGTGATGCCGAAGTCGCCGTCGGTCCTCACTTTGACCTGAACCGGGATATTGGTGACGCTGCGGCCTTGGAGCCCTGGCGCGAAGAGCAGTTCGGCCGTCTTGCCGTCGCGGGGCTCGACGTTGTACCAGGGCAGGACCGCCTGTTCGATCCCCTCGGCGCTCTCCCCGGCGCCGAGGCCCTGGGCCAGGGTCAGGGTCATGATCCCGATCTGGGACTGCGGCGGACAGCTGATCGGCTGGGTGGTCAGCGCCTCCGAGGGGCACTGGGCCACTGCCTGCGGGTTGCCGCCGATCCCCGGCGGCAGCTCGATGAAGATGTCACGCACGTCGCCGTCGGTGGTGAGGAAGGTATTGTCGCTGCCGTCGATGATCGGGTCGGGAAAGCGCTGCATCCAGAAGCTCACCCCGGCATCGCTGCGCGCACCGGCCCGCAGCACCGGGTCCAGCCGCCAGGCGGGCTCGAAGCCGGGCTCCCAGGCGGTCTCCCGCGGCGGTTCGGGGTCGAGCCCCTGCGGGTTGTAGGCGCCGCCGTGGTCGATGCAGTGGGCACGCTGAGCGGGCGGCGCGCCGACGCCGCCGGCATCCACTTCGCCGTCGCGGATGTCGCACATCCCGCCCCAGAAGGCATGGGCGCCACTGTAGACGGGCAGGCCCGCGGAGCCGGTTAGACCGAAATGGGCGCCAAGGGGATCGCCGTGGTCGGCGCTGGCGGCGGGCGCAAACCAGACCGATCCGAACACGACCGCCGCAATGGCCGCCAAGGTCCTGCTCATCATCGTGCCCTCCTCTTTGCCCGCGCCCGGCAGCGCTTGGCCCTCTTGCTGGCCCGCTTGGCGCGCTTGGCGTTGACGGTCGCGCGGCGGCGCAGCCGCCTACCCTTGCGCGGCGCCCTTGCGCGGCGGGCGGCCTTGCGCAGCCTCTTCGCCCGGCTGACGAGCTTGGCGGCGCGGCGGCCGGGTCCAGCGCAACGCCGCGCTCGCGGCGGCTTCGCCGCGAGGTTGCCCGCGCCGCGCAGGGCGGAGCTGGCGATCGGCGCCGCGGCGGGCCCGGGCGCCGGAGCGGGCGCACAGCCGCCGCCCAGCACGTCGCAGGCGACCGGTGGCGGCGTCGGTGGCGGGAAGCCGCCGCCGACGCGGGCGTCGTAGATGTCGAGGTCTGAGTCCTCGATCTCGCGCGGGTCGATCCGCTGGGTGGTCTGCACGAAGACGTCCTCGCCGTCGAGCGAGTTGCCCGAGTACCAGGAGTGGTTGGCGGTGTCGCCGGTCGAGATCAGGTCGAGCTTGCCGGCGCGCCAGCGGTAGACGTCCCAATGGTCTCCGTTGGTGTCCTCGGACACCAACGCCAGGCGGCTCTCGAAGAAGAGCGAGACCTCACCGCCCCGTTCCACCGCGAGGTTGTAGTGGGCGAGCCCGGCGAGGCCGAGGGCGCGGTCCTCCACCGCGCCGCTGCCGAGGTCGGCGTTGCAGCGGGAGAGAACCTCGTGGGTCTTGCCATCAGCGTCGCAGACGTACGGCTGCTGGTCGATCGGCGGCGCCGAGACGCGCACGAGCTCGTCGGCCGCCGCGTCGTAGAGGTAGATGTCGGCCGCCGCGTCGGTGTCGTCCTCGGTGAGCCGAGCGGTGGTGAGGAACGCCACGGTGCTGCCGTCGAGCGTGCCGCGCACACAATTGCCCGGCCTCGCCTCCGGAACATCCTTCGAAGCCAAACTGAACCCGATCAGGCCACCCGATCTGGGAATCGGCAAGGAGCTGGCGCATCCCTCGATGCTGTCACCTTCTTTGTCGTACGGCAGCCGCGCCACGAACTTCCAGCGCCCCTTGCCTTCGCGGTCCTCGTCATAGAGGTAGAGGTTGCGGGTCGCGGTGGTGGCCGCGGTGCCCTCGGGCATGTTGGTCGCCGAGCTGCCGGCCGGGGGGCTGTTGTCGGCCTCCGCTTCGCCCAGCGCCCCGCGGGTGACGAAGTAGGCACGGCGGCCATCCGCGGAGAGGTAGCGGATGCTGGCCGTGAAGGGATCTGAGTTGGTATTGGGATCGGCCGTGCCCCCGTGCCCGCCGCTGATCCGCACCAACTCGCCGCCGGCGGGGTCGGCCTCGATGTCGTCGGCGGTCCCGTGCACGCCGTCGGCACCCGGGGGCAGCTGGTAGCGGTAGAGGTCCCAGGAGGAGGGCGAGGCCGGGCCTTCGGCTATCGAGCTCCCGCCATTGGGGTCGTCGTCGGTGAGCGGGGCATCGGTGCGGAAGAAGGCGTAGTGCCCGTCCTCGGAGGACCCCTCGAAGTGGACCTCGCGCAGGAGGCTCGCGTGCTGGGCCCCGCTCGTCTGCGAGCGGGAGATCCAGCGCACCGTCGCGGCGCCGTGCGTGCCCGGCGCCGAGCCGTCGTACTGGCGCACGAAGAGCTGCGGCGGGCAGTCGGTGGCGGCGCCGGTGGCGGTGGCGCAGCTCGACGGGGCGGCGCCGGGGTCCGGGCTGGTGAAGAAGATCCGCTTGCCGTCACCCGACATGGCTTTCAGCCAATAGCCTTCTGCGCCCCCGATAGCCCCCCGCGCCGAGGTCGGCGAGCCCTCCCCGCAGGCCTGTTCGCCGATATCCCCGCTCGCCAGCCGCGCCGGGACCTGCGTCGGGCCGCCCTTTTCGGTGCACTCGCTGACCAGGTGGCGCGGCCCCACGCCGGGCGGCTCCTGCACATAGAGGGCGTGGCCACCGGAGAATTCGCAAGGGTCCCCCTGCGGCCCACAGCCCGGCGGCAGCTGTTTCAGGCTGGGATCGCCAGAGCCCAGAAGCCCACGGTAGTAAGGGTAGGAGCGCAGCAGGCGCTCGCCTTCGTCGTCCACCAAACCCCGCTCGACATTCGGGTACGGGAGAACGAGTTCGGCGAGTCCCTCGTCACCGATCCAGTCGTACCAGCCGGAGTTCAGGTAACCGCTGCTGCCGATATCGCTCATCACCTTGGTGGACAGGATGGAGTTGGTGGGAAAGAGCGCCTTCTTGTGCCACCAGACCTGCACGTTGAAGTCGGCAGAGACCCCGTTGGTGCCGAGCAGCGGTATCCCGGTCGCCGAGTTGATCGCGGCCGGGATGTCGTTGACAGCGCGTGCAAGCCAGCGACCCTCGCCGGCGTTGCGGCGGATCACCACGCGGTCATCGGCGTGCGGGAAGCCGGCACCCTGCTCGGGGTCGAGGATGCCGGCGAAGAAGCCGAACATCACCGCCTCGCCGTCGTGACTTGCCAGGCCGGGATTGTTGATCAGGTCCGGCCGCGGTGAGGGTGCGGTCGCTCGCCGATTCACCTTGTCGGGCGGCGTCACCATCTCGTAGGCGCGGCCGGGCGGCGAGGCGACCGCTTCTCGCGTGATGAAGGTGCGGTCTTCGCCCTGCGGCTCTGCTTCGCCTTTCGCGTTCTCGGCGACGATCCGGTAGTGGTAGGTGGTCTCGGGCTCGAGGCCGCTCAGCCGCTCGCCGACCAGCTGCGGCTGGCCGCCTTCCAACAGCCCGTCGGGGACGGGGACGGAGTTGCCGTATTCGCTCGTCTCGCCCCATTCGAAGCGGTAGGTGGTGGGCAGGTTGTTGGCGTTGATCGTGGCGGTGAGGTAGGCCGAGGTGTCCGAGCGCTGCTGCACGGGGCCGGTCTGCGCCTCGGGGGGGACTTCGGGGGTGAGGAAGGCAAGCGGCGCCGATTGCGCTTTCAGGGCGCCGCCGATCGAGTCGGTCGGCTTGGCCAACACGATCCGCACGTCGTAGCTGGCGTTGGCCTCGAGCCCTTCGACTTGCTCGGCGACGGCCACTGCGCCGCTGCCCGTCGCGAGCCGGTAGGGCGAGGCATCCTGCCATGCTCCCGAGCCGCTCTTGGCGTACTGGAGCTTGTAGAAGGCGGCGCCTTCGGGTTCGACCGTGCCCTGCAGGGTGGCCCCGTGGGCGCTGACTTCGGTGGGCGGCTGCGCGGTGGCGATGGGCGGCGCCGCGCCGTCGTCGTCGAGCAGGAAGTAGCCGTGCATCGAGCCGCCATCCTGGGGGCTTTTCGCCGGATGGGCGACGTAGAGGGCGCCGCTCTGCGGGTTGAGCGCGATGCCGGTGGTGGACGTGGCGGCATGCGTGCCGGCGTCGAAGCTCATCCCGACGCCGTGCGGGCTCGCCGCCACCTCGGTGTCGGTTTCGACGTCGATCTCCTGGACCAGGGTCTCCTGCCGCACCCCTTCCACGTCTTCCCGGTGGCGCGCGACGAACATGTGGCCGGTCGCGGGGTCGAACTCGATCCCGCGGGTGGCGGAGTCGCCGGAGTCGTTGAGCTTCCCCGTGTAGAGCGGCCCGCCGTCGACCTGCGCCAGCAGCGGCGGGCGCAGGGCTTCGGCGGCGCTCGCCTTCGTGGAGTCGATGCGGATCAGCCGCGTGCGGGTGAAGTCCGAGGCGTAGACGACGCCGTTCGGCTCGACGCCTACGTGCTGGGGGGAGGATCTTCCGAAGCGACCATTCTCTTCCCCGGCTTCGGTCGAGCCGGCCTGGCAGCCGCTGGCGGCGGTGCAGCTCTCGAAGGCTTCGGCGCCGCTGTCGATGCCCCAGCCGAAGGCGCGCACGAATTCGCCTTCGGGCGTGTACTCGGCAAGGCGGCGGTTGCGCCCGTCGGGGACGAAGAGGTGGCCGTCGAGCGGGTTGACCGCCGGGCTGCCCCACTCGGCACTGATGGCGGCCACGGTGTATTCGGCGAACTGCCCGGCGCCGCTGCCCGGAGTTCCGGCGCTGCACTCATCGCCCGAGGCGGCGGTGCAGACGTCTTCGCCCGTGGTCTCGTTGACCTGCGAGCCGAAGGCGAGCAGGAAGTTGCCCTCGGCGTCGTACTTCTGCACGCGGGCGTTGAGGCGGTCCCAGACGTAGACCGAGCCGTCGCTCTGGTCGATCGCGATGCCGGCGGCGCTGCGCAGCTCCCCCGGTCCACTGCCTTCCTCGGCGGGCTTGCACTCGGCGGCGACCGTGCAGACCTCATAGCCCGTCCCGGTGTCTCCCAGCTTGCCGGGTTGCACCACGTCCTTGCCCCACGCCGAGACGAAGCTGCCGTCGGCATTGAGACGCTCAATCCTGTGAAAGTCCTGGATCACGTAGACGTCGCCCTCGGCGGCGGGGTTGGAGTCGTTGACCGTGGGGTCGTTGACGGCGATCTCGCGGGCTGCGAGGAGTTGTCCGCCGAGGCCGGTGTAGGTGGATTGGGACGTGCCGACGAACCCGTCGGCGGTCTTGCCGGCCTCGGCGCTGCCCGGCAGGGCGAGGAGTGCTGCCACTGCGGCGGTGGCTGCCGCCGTGGCGACGCAGGTCCGCCACGTGGATAGAGCAATCGATCGCATCTAGTTCGTGCCTTCCCTGGCCGCGGCCACCACACCCCGGACGGCGCGTCGCCGTCCGGGGTGTTTGTGGCCGTCGGTCATTGGCCTGGTCAGGGTCCGTGGTTCTACCTACGGCGCGGTGACCGCGAAGGTGCCACGGACATAGGAGCCAGGTTCGAAGCCGACCGCGAAAACTATGGCTCCGAACCGAGCGGAGCCTCCACCGCCACCCTTCGGCGCGTCAACGGAGGCGACTTTCGCGATTTCTTCGTTCGGGCTCACTTCCCCGACATAGACGCATAGGATGCCTGGGTCGGCGACCGCTTCACTGGCCGTGCCGCCTTCGCATCCTTCGGGGGCTTCCCCTTCTTCCTGTTCTTCCATGGTGACAATCTTCATGTTGGGATTCGGGATCGGAGTCGCCAGCGGGATCGGGAATGAAACCGGCGCGTATTCGGTGCGAAGCGGGATTTCCCCTTCCGGATAGAACGGCCCGACCGCCCACGCCCCCGTCAGCGTCTCGCCGCTCGGCAACGTGCCGCCTGCCGTCCAAGGCGAGCCTTCGGAGCCGTTGCAGGCGTAGCTGTCGCTGCTGGCGGAGGTGAACTTGGAGCCGCCGCCTTCGCAGGGGCCCTGTTCGCCTTCGAATTCTTCGCTAGTGACGCTGACGCCGTTGGAGCCGTTGCTTCCGTCGGAGCCGTCCTCGCCGTCGGCGCCGGGAGCACCCGGTAGGCCTGGGACCCCGGGAACACCCGGAACGCCCTGCGGGCCCTGCGGGCCGTTGCCGGCGAAGCGCTTGGCGAGCGCGATGACCTGGCGCTTCTGCTTGCCGTTGAGGCCGTCCTGGCCGCGCTTCTTCTTGTTCTTCTTGGCCGAGGCGGTTGCGTCGTCGCCCGAGTTGGCGGCGATGGCGCTGCCGCCGAGGGCGGCGACGAGGGCGACGACTGCGACCAACAGGCCGGCGATGCCGAAGTGTCTGCGTAGTGACGAGAGCATCTAGATCTCTTCTCCTTGTCCCGTGAGCCCCGCTGCCGGCCGCTTTCCCTTTTGCGGCCCCCGCGTGGGGCTCGTTATGTCCCTGTGAAATCCCTGCCCGTCCGTCGGGCTGAACTGTTCCGTACATGGAACAACGAGAAAGATAGACAGTTGCGGACATGAAAGTCAAGCGAGTTTGCAGATCCGCGCGGCTTTGCCACCGCATCGAGACGAAATCCCACCCGCAATCCCCTTCAACGAGCGAAAATCTCAGGTACGCGCGTGTCTCTTAAGAAAGCAGGGCGGCGATGCCGGGCGTGTCTGGAATCACATGCCTGGGCGACGCCAACTCGGCGAAACCGGTGTCGGCGGAGATCAGCGCCTCGGCACCTGCGGCCTTGGCGGCAGCGGCGAGCACAGCGTCGAAGGCGCCCATGCCCTCAACCCGCTCATAGATGTCCAGTCCCTGCCCCAGGGCTTCGAGCGTTACCGGGAGAAGCGGGGCGAGCAGCACCGCGTAGTCGCGGCCCAGGGCGACGGCATCGGGGCGAGTGCGACGGCGCGCTCGCACGTGCACGAACTCCTGGATCGCCTCGGCGGCGGTGGTCGCCTCGAGGCGACCCTCGGCGATCGCCCCGATCAACTCCCGGCAGGGATCGCGGAGCGGATGGTCGCTCCCCTTCGCGTAGACGAGAACAGTCGTGTCGAGAACGATCATCCGCGCCGGCCACGCAGCGCGTCGAGCTCCTCGCGCAGCGCGGCCGGGTCGGCGGGGACGCTCATGTCGGGAGCGTCCAGCAGATTGCGCGCCGCGGTCCGGCGCCGGCCCCCCGCTCCGGGAAGCCCCCGGTCGATCGCCTCGCGAACGACGGTCGCAACGGAGACGCCTCGCTCCTTGGCAGCGCGATTGATGCGCTCGTGCCGACCGTCGTCAATCAGGATCTGCAAGCGGTGGGAATACATGCTCATAAGTTAGCATGCTGTAGGACGGCCGTCTCTTAGTCCGTGGCGCGGCGGAGGAGGAAATCGCGGAACTTCGGCGCCGTGTAGCCGTATTCGCCTTTGCGGATCCGGTACAACACGCCGGCCTCGACCAACCTGCCGAGCAGGACGTTGACGTTCCCCGGGGCCTTGTCCGAGACCCTGCCCAGGTCGGATGCGCGAAGCGGCGGATACGGACACGACGCGGAGGCGAGGAGCACGTCCTGCTCGGCCGGCGTCAGGGTGGCGATGCGCGGCTCGTAGAAATCCCGGTCGAGACGCTCGTATATCTGTGCGCGCGCCTCGTCGAGCAACCCCGATGTGAGGCGGTCGACCCCGGCGAGGTCGGCGGCATCCCAGAGCTCCGAACCCCAGAGCTGGATGAAGTACGGGTAGCCCTCGACCTCCTCCACCACGGCTTCGGCGACGTTGTCGTCGGTCGTGCGTCCGGTCTGCTCCAGGGGTCGGGTAAAGGCCGCGAGCGCCTCCTCCGTCGGAAGCGAGTCGACCTCCTCGCCGCGGAAGAGCCGCTCGCTGTAGGAGCGGGCCTTCTGCAGGTTTGCCGCGAGCGTCGGCAGGCCGCAGACCACCAGCGCCAGCGGGAGTTCCTGGCGCTGCAAGGCGACGAGCGGTGCGATCAGCAGGGACAGGGGGTGCTCTCCATGGCGGTCGCGCTCGTCGCGGACCAGTTGCGCCTCGTCCAACAGCAGGACGAGGCCCTCGCGGCCCTTGGCCACAGCGAGCTCGACGGTCTCGAAGATCTCTTGGGCGAGATCGGCCTCGCGCGCCGATCCTGGAGCGATCGAGAGCGAGATGTCCTCCCAGGTGACGGAAAGGCTGCCGGCGCGCAAGGCCCGGCCGGCGACGGCGCGCATCCGCTCGAAGCGGGAAAGGCGCGCCTGGGCGCGCTGCAGGAGGCCCCCGAGCGCCTCCTGCAGCGCCTCGTCCGTGTTGTGCGACGGCTGGAGCTCGAGCTCCGCCGGCTCCCAGTTGGCCTCCTCGGCACGTTCGGCGAAGGCGCCGAGGAGGACGGTCTTCCCCACCCCGCGCAGACCGGTCACCCGCATGCTCGCCTGCTGCTCCGGGGCCGCCCGCAGCATCGCCGAGAAGCGCCTCAGCGACGGATCTCTGCCCGCCAGGTACAGCGGACGCACTCCCACGCCCGGGCGATAGGGATTCTTTCTCAAAGCTTGGGTCATTACAGCGTACCTTTAATGTTTGTACATCATAAAGGAGACGCTGTAATGACTGCCGTTTGCTTACGCCCTTCGTTCTCCGCTCAGCTTTACTTGATTACGAGGCGCTGAGATGAGAGGGTGCCGCCCATCGCGCCACCAGACGAGGAGATCCGGATTGCCCTTGCGCTCAACGGCGGCGTCAGCCTCGCTGTCTGGATGGGGGGATGCGCGGTCGAGCTCGACTGCGCGCGGCGGGCGCACCTGGGGCCGGAGGACCTCGCCTATGGCGACTTCGCGCCACCCGAAGGAGGGACGAAAGCGCGTTCCGCCTACGCGGCCCTCTGCGCCGCCTTCGGCCGGCAGCTGGTGCCCGACATCCTCAGCGGCGCCAGCGCCGGCGGCATCAACGGCGCGCTGCTGGGCGCGGCGATGCGAGCCGGGCGGCGCTTGCACCCCGAGTTCGTGCGGCGCGAATGGATCCAGCTCGGCGATTTCTCGCGGCTGCTGCACGAGGCGACGGAGGAAGAGCCAAGCTCGCTGATGCAGGGCCAGATGTTCCACGACGATCTGCTCGCCGCCTTCGAGGCCGTGCTGGGGACCGACCCGGATAGCCCCGCGGCGCGGGCCTCGGCGCTGCCCAAAGGCCATGCCGACCTCGAGGCGCGCGCGCCGCAGCTCGAAGTGACGATGACCGACGTCGCCGGGGTCGAGAAGATCTTCGCCGACGAGTGGGGCGGCCAGCTGGTCGCGCGCGAGCACCGCGGGCGCTTCCGCTTCCGCGAGCCGCAGGACTACACCGCGGCGAACCTCGCGGCTGCAGCGCGGAGCTCGGCCTCCTTTCCGGTTGCCTTCGAGCCGTGGCACGTGACCGGAAGCGCGGCCGTACTGGCGCAGCTGAAACAACCGGCCTACGCCGTCGACGGCGGCCTGCTCGACAACGCGCCGATCAAAGCCGCGCTCGACCTGATCCCGCGGCAGCGCGCCGAGGGCCGAGTGCGGCGCTACGTCTGCTACCTGAACGCCGACCCGCCGCAGCCGGCGGTGCCGGGCACAGGCGTCGCTGCGCCGGAGCTGAAGGACGTGATCGGCTACATGGTCAACCTCCCCCGCCTGGCGCCCTTCGTCGACCAGCTCTACGCGGTCGAAGAATCGACGCGGCGGGCGCATCTGGCGCCGCTGATCCAGAAACCGCTGCTGAGCCTCGACCTGGCGACCCTGCGGGCGACCGCGACCGCGCTGCTTCCCGCCTACAGGCGGCGGCGCGGCCTGCTCTCCCTCGACGAGTTGATGGCGGAGCCGGGCGCGACCCCGTCGCCGGCCGAGGCCGAGCCGGCCGAGCCGCGCGACAAGCTGACCGGCGTCGGCCTCGGCCACTTCGCCGGCTTCTACCGCAGCTCCTGGCGAGCCAACGACTTCATGTGGGGGCGACTCGACGCGGCCGCCCGGATCGTCGAGGTGCTGGTCGACAAGGCGCGGCCACCCGCCGGCGCGGCGACTGTGGCAGCGGCCCTGGCGGCAAGCGCGGTGCCGCCAAACGCGACCGAGGCGGCCCGCTGGCTGATCCACGAGACGCTCGAGGAGGGATGGGCCGCGTACGCGCTGCGCGGCGAGTGCGTGCCTGGCGCGGAGCAGCTGGCCGAACAGCTGACGGCGGCGTTCGTGGCCGAGCTCGACGGGCCCGGCGACGAGACACCGCTGATCCAGGCCGTCTTCACCCGGGCGGCGCAGCTGGAGATCCTCCAGGACGAGCTGCCGATCCTGGTCGAGGAGTCAGCCCGCGACAGCCGGCGCGGCAGTTCCTCGCCGCCGCTCGAGCTGCCGCTGGAGAGCGGGATGCGGGCGACGATCGAAACGCTGCGCGAGCGCGCCGCGCAAGGCGAGACGCTGCCGAGCCAGCTCGACGACACCAACGAGGAGGTCAGCGACCTCGGCCTGCGCACGATCACGCACGCCGCCTTCGTCGCTCTCTCGGCGGCGCGCACCGCGGGTGCTCCCCTCTCGAAGTTCTTCGGCGTCGTGCGGGCGCCGCTGCAGGCGGTCTCGGGCTCGGTCTCCCAAAGCCTGCTCAGCCGCGCCACGGTGGCTTTCGCCTTCTGGGCCGCGGCGCTCTACCTGACGATGAGGCTCGCGACCACCGAAGCCGTCGCCCGGCCGGCCCTCTCCGACGTCTGGTCGCAACCGGTGCTGGTCTCCCTGGTGGCCGCGCTGGCGGTCGCTGGCGTCGTCCTGGTGCCCGGCCTGCGCGCCTGGCGGGGGATCGACCCCGGCCGCAACTGGCTCTGGGTGGCGGGACTGGCCGGCAGCGGCAGCGTCGGCGCCGCGCTGCTGCTCCGCTACGAGGGTCCCGGCGACGTCGACTTCACCAACGTCATCTTCGCGACCGGCTCTCTGCAGCTGCCCGAATGGCTGCTGACACTGGTGCTGGCCGTCGCGGTCGGCCTCGCCGCCGTGCGGCTGCCGCTGTTCGGCGGTGCAGCGACCACCTGGCTCGCCAGCCTGCGCGATGGTTGGCTGCTCTGCGGCCCGCTGCTGGCTATCTCGGCCGCCGCCGCCGGTACTTCGGCCTGGCGGCTCTGGCCGCTGCTCGGCCAGGAAACCTGGCAGACGCTTGCGGCCAGCCTTGCCCTCTTCGCCGTTCCGGTCCTGATCGTCTTCCACCTCCTCGTGCCCCTCCTGCAGGCCCGATGGCGGGAGTTGCGGCGCCGCATCGACCGGCTCGAAGCAGATCAGCCGCCGGCTTCGAACTTGTAGCCGATGCCGCGTACGGTGACGATCAGCTCGGGAACGCGGAGTGGGCCGGCCTCGACGAAAGCCGTTCCGCTGTTCCTTTTGTGTCCTATGTAGACATAGAGAACAGCGGAAGGGTGGTCGGGGATGATTACGGTGCCAGGGCTCGGGCGATCGCGGCTACGGTCCTTGCGGGCTCCGCTTCCAGCTGACGCCAGGTGACGCGCAGAACCCTGTAACCGGCGAGGGTGAGATCCCGGTCTCGGTCACGATCACGCTCGAAGGCAACCTGATGTCCGTGAAAGGCGCGGCTGTCGGCCTCGACGACAAGGCTCTGCTTTGGCCAGAAGAGGTCAACCTCCACGACTTCTCCCCCGACGTACAGCTCGAAATTCGTGAGCGGGGCCGGAAGGCCGCGCGCGACGATCAGTGGCAGCAGGAGGGCCTCGAGATCGCTTCGCAGGTGACGGGAGTGCGTCTGGCGCCAGTCGACGAGGATTGCGCGCAGGTTGCGACTGCCGCGGCGCCGACCTCGGGCCAGGATCGCGTCGATCGCCGGAGGGTCGAGCATCCCGCGCTGCGCCGCGCGCTCCACCGTTCGGCGCAGTGAACCCGCGCCCACCCGGCCAGCGATGTCGACGATCGTGCGCGACGGGGTCGTGCAGGGGATCCCGTCGCGCTCTATCTGCTCGTCCTCTCGCGGGTGGCGGACGAAGCTTCTGTGGATGCCGTCTATCTTTCGTCCCGACTGAACCGGTGCGATCACATCGATCCACTTCGACTCGCTGTCCCACAGTCCGAGCAGGCGAGCGGCGGAACGATGCGAGACCACCGTTCCCGGGCCGCAGGCGAGCGTGGCGGCGAGCATCAGGCCGCGGGACCCGAGCCGCGGCCGCCCGAGCGCAAAGATTCCGTGGAACACCGGGTGCAGGCGCCCGACCGACAGGGCATGGGCGATCGACGTGTCGGTCATTCCCAGCGCCCGCAATTGCTGCCGCGAAACGACCCCGTGCTGGCGTTCGGCCAGGCGCACGATCCGCCAGCCCAGACCCTCGACCCCTGATGCTCCGCTGTTCCCTTTGTGTCCTATACAGACATAAGGAACAGGGGAGGGTGAGTTCTCCCCCCCTATCTCTCTATCGTCGTCTGTTTTCCGGTCAGGGCCGTCTCCGGTCCAGCGCCCGGCACGGCATCGCGCCGGCGCCGATAGTGCCGCGGGGGGAGAGAATCCGCCGCTGAATCATTAGACCCATGTGGGGTCGATCCTCGACAGCACACGAACGCCCGATGGCGCCGTCGTCGTCTTGACGGCTGCCGCATGGGGGCACATTCTCCGCAGGCACCCCGAGATGGACATGCACCAAGCGGAGATCCTCGAGACCGTCGCCTCGCCCCATATGCTCGTGGCGGATCCGAAGTCTGAGCGAAAGCGCTTCTACCGATCTGGGGTCGGTCCCAGTCGCTGGCTGCGAGTGATCGTAGACTTCAACCAACGACCCGCGCGAGTTGTCTCCGCTTTCGGAGTCCGGAAGGAGCGTCCCAGGTGATTCACATCGGGCCATACACGTTCGACGACGTCGACTACGACGCCGAAAGCGACGTGCTCTACCTGTCCATCGGGAACCCCCGACCCGCTTATGACGCCCCCGAGACTCCCGAGGGCCACGGGGTGCGCTACGACGAGCACGAAGAGCTGATCGGCGTAACGATCGTCGGAGCGAAGGAGGCGCTGGCGCGGGACGGCAGGATCACCGTAACCTTCCCCGAGTCGCCGGCCGTCGCCGACACCAGCGAGATCAAGGCCGCGCTCGCCGCCTGAGCTGCGTCGGCGGCCACGAGGCGACCCTCAGCCGGCGGCTTCGAACTTGTAGCCGATGCCGCGTACGGTGACGATCAGCTCGGGGTCCTGGGGGTCGCGCTCCACCTTCTGGCGCAGGTTGGAGATGTGCACGTCGCAGGCGCGCTCGTCGCCGTCGAACTCGGTCTGCCAGAGCTCCTCCATGATCTGGCGGCGCGGGAAGACCTCGCCGGCGCGGCCGACCAGCAGGCGCAGCAGCTGGAACTCGGAGCGGGTCAGCGCGACCGGCTCGCCGCGCACCGTGGCGACGTGGCGAACGAGGTCGATCGCGACCGGGCCGGCCTCGACCTTGACCGCGTGGGAGAGCGGCGCGCGGTCGAGCTCGCGCCGGCGCAGCTGGGCGCGCACGCGGCCGAGCAGCTCGCGCACCGAGAAGGGCTTGGTGACGTAGTCGTCGGCGCCCACCTCGAGGCCGACGACCTTGTCGACCTCGGCGTCCTTGGCGGTCAGCAGGATGATCGGCACGGCGCTGCGCGAGCGCACGTCGCGGCAGATGTCGAGCCCGCTCGAGCCGGGCATCATGATGTCGAGGATCAGCAGGTCGTAGGGGATGCCGTCGCCGACCCGCTCCGCCGCCTCGTCGCCGTCGGCCGCCGCGGTCACCTCGAAGCCCTCCTGGGCGAGCGCGTAGCCGACCGAGTCGCGCACCGAGGGCTCGTCGTCGGCGACCAGGATCCGTCCGCTGCTCATCTCTCCCTCACAGCGCCTATATATAGACGGTCGGCGCTCACGCCACCGGCGTCCTGCTCGGCTGCGCGGCCGGCAGCCGCACCCAGAAGGTGCTGCCCTCGCCCTCGACCGAGTGGGCGCCGATCTCGCCGCCCATCACGCTGACCATGCGCTGGGCGATCGCCAGGCCGAGGCCGAAGCCCTCCTGCTTGCGCGACTCGTCGCGCCGGTAGAAGCGCTCGAACACCCGCTCTATCTCCGCCTCCGGAATGCCCGGTCCCGTGTCGATCACCTCCAGCACCACCTCTCGCTCGCCGTCGCGACGGCCGCGAACGGTAACGCGCCCGGGCAGCGGCGTGTGCTTGAAGGCGTTGGTCAGCAGGCCGGTCATCACCTGGCGCAGCAGGGTCGGGTCGCCGGTGGCGGCCAGCTCGGGCTCGACCTCGGTGGCCAGCTCGATGTGCTGCGGGGTCTCGACCGCCCCAACCGTGTCGCGGATCGCCGCGGCGACGTCGACCGCCTCGGTGTCCCCCGCGCCCAGCGACTCGACCCGGGCCAGGGTGAGCAGCGACTTGGTCAGCCGGTTCATCCGCTCGGCGTCCTCGGCGAGCCGGCCGAGGAAGTGGTCGAGCGCCTGCGGGTCGTCCTTGCCGCCCTCCTGGAGGACCTCGATCGCGCTGGAGATGCCGGCCAGCGGGTTGCGCAGCTCGTGCGCGGCGTTGGAGATGAAGTCGGCTTCGGCGAGCTCGCGGCGCATCTCGTCGGTGCGGTCGCGGGCGACGACGAGGACGGCGCGCTCCTTGGGCAGCGAGCGGGCGCTCATCGCGTAGGCGCGGTCGCCGATGCGCAGCGCCGGGTGGGCGGCGAAGCCGACGTCGGCGGCGCGTTTGAGGTGCGGGCGGATCGACTCGGGGGGGTGGCCGAGCGGGTCGAGCAGCTTCGCGGCGGCGCGGTTGGAGAAGCGCAGGCCGCCGTCCTCGTCGACCACGATCACCGCGTCGGTGAGGCCGTCGAAGATCGCTTTCAGCTTGTTGCGGTCGGCGGTGAGCACCCCGAAGCTCTCCTTCAGCGAGGCGCGCATCGATTCGAGCGCCCGGGCGAGGTCGCCGATCTCATCGCGGCCGCCGACCTCGAGGTGGGTGTCGAAGGCGCCCGCGGCGAGCTCGCCGGCGCCGCTGGAGAGGCGGCGCACGCGGCGCGAGATGCCGAGCGCGATCAGGAAGCCGGCGAGGACGCCGAGCGCGATCGCGCCGAGCACCGCGCGGGGGCGGTCGCCGAACAGGTAGACGACGCCGGCGGTGAGCAGGGTGACGGCGGCGAAGGCGCTGACCAGCCAGAGCCTGATCCCGATCCTTCTCATCGTGTTCGCGCCCGGTTCATCGACGTTTACTAACACAGATCGGCGCGGCGCCCGCCCGGCTGGGCGCGGCGACGCCTGCTCGGCATGGGAGAATCGGTCGGTGCGCACTCTGGTCTTCATACCCGCCTGGAACGAGGCTGATGCGGTCGCCGCGGTGATCGCCGGCGTGCGCGAGCACCTGCCCGAGGCCGACGTGCTCGTCGTCGACGACGGCTCCGGCGACGAGACCGCGGCGCGGGCCGCGGCGGCCGGCGCCGTCGTCGCCTCGCTGCCCTTCAACCAGGGGCTCGGCGCGGCGCTGCAGACCGGCTACCTCTACGCGCTGCGCGGCGGCTATGACTTCTGCGCCCACCTCGACGCCGACGGCCAGCACCCGCCGCCCGAGGTGGCGCGGCTGCTCGCGGAGGTCCGCGCCGACCGCGCCGACCTGGTGATCGGCTCGCGCTACCGCGCGGCGGACGGCGGGGGCGGCGCCGAGGGCGTCGGCGGCGAGGACTACCGGCCGACGCTCTCGCGGCGGATCGGCACCAGCGTCTTCCGCTTCTTCCTCACCCTGGCGACGCGGCAGCGCTTCACCGACACGACCAGCGGCATGCGCGCCGCCAACCGGCGGGTGATGGAGCTGTTCAGCGAGAACTACTCGCCCGACTTCGCCGAGATCGAGTCGCTGCAGCTGGCGGTGCGCCAGGGGCTGCGGGTCGAGGAGGTGCCGGTGCGGATGCTGGAGCGGGTCGGCGGCTCCTCCTTCCTGACGCCGCTGCGCTCGGCCTTCTTCATCTTCAAGGGGATGATCGTGCTGCTGGTCGGCCAGTTCCGGCCGCGCAAGGCGGGGGCGCAGCGATGACGGCGCTGCTCGCCGCGGCGGCGGCGGCAAGCGAAGAGCCGACCGTCCAGCTCACCGCGCAGACGCGCATCCTCGCCGCGATCATCGCCGTCGCCTTCATGCTGATGATCCTCGAGCTGATCCGCCGCGACCGCCTGCAGGAGCGCTTCAGCGTCGTCTGGTTCATCGCCGGGCTGGGCATGCTCGCCGGCGCCGTCTTCCCCGGCCTGCTGGCCGGTGTCGCCGACCTGATGGGTGTGCGCGACACCAACGTCGCCCTCTTCTCGATCGTCCTGCTGCTGCTGCTCGGCCTGGCGCTCAACTTCAGCGTGATCATGTCCCGCCAGGCCGCCCAAATCACCCGGCTCGCCCAGGAGCGGGCGCTGGAGAAGGCCAAGGAGCAGGACGGGTCCTGATCAGTCCCGATCCGAGCGAGGCGGGATTTCATCTTCGTGCTTGGTGAGAAAGTAGCTGAGGTAGGCGGGCGCTGCGAAGATATAGAGGAAGACGATGAACCCGGCGTTATCGGATGACATATCGGTGACGCCCGCGACGACCGCGATGACCACGATCCCCGCCAGGACCGCGATGAACCTGGTCAACAGTCCCTTCGGCATTACCGGCATCGTCAGCTCCCTTGCAAGATTTTGTCTGCGAGGACAAGAAGTATCGTAACAGCTACGCCACCCGCGAACCCGATGGCCGTCCTCCATTCGACCTGCTCAGGCGTAGATCGCCGTAAGACAGCCTCCGCGCGAAAGCACCCGGCAAAGACGCCGGTGATCACCACGACCGTCCCGGCGCTGTCAGAGGCAAAATCAGTCAGCGCAGCAAGTGTTGCGATGTCGAGCACAGCCAGGTGCATGGCTCGACCGTAGGGCGACCGAGCGCACGCGTGGCGCGCGGAAAGTGAATTCTTCGCCCCGCCTTACGCGCAAATCGGGTAGGGGCGGGGCTTACCCCCGCCCCTCCCACACCACCGGACGTGCGG
>JBBDJH010000022.1:52904-60529 GCA_040879985.1 Solirubrobacterales bacterium | reverse complement strand
CAGGTGCGATGATCGATTTGTTCAACCGAGTGTCCGGTTATCCGGGTGCGGCGCAAAGGCGGCCTTTGGTGACGCGGTAAACCTCGCGCACAGCGAGCAGGATCGGCGTGTTGTCACGCGGGTACTCACCGAGGTGATCGGGGTCCTCCTCCTCGAAGAGCCCAACCCGAGCGAGCGAGTCAGCGAGTTTGAGAACCTCGGAGCGAAGGTTGGTGACTTCGTCGGCGAGCGCCTCGGGATCCTCGACGGGGCCCTGCTGCTGCATCGCCTCGACGATCTTCGTCGGTAGGATCTTCTCCTGGCGGCGCGAGTCGGCGGCGTAGGCGGAGAGTTGGTTTTTCATCGTTTCGCGCAAGCGGATCGCGAATTCCTCGACGGCTGGCACGTGCGCCTCCTCGCCCTCGGCGTCAGCGTCGGGGCGCAGACGGTGCTCAAGGCGCCGCGCCGAGATCAGCTTGGTTTGAAAGCGTTCAGTGAGATCCGAAAGCCAGTCCGGTGCCATCAACCGCTCAAGCTCCTCAAGTCCGCTTGGGCTATAGAAGGCATCGGGCCGCCATCTGCCTGCCACGCGCAAGGGGCGCTCATGGCCGCCTTCCCGGCTGCGCTTGAAATCACGCAGCATCCCCGGGCCAAACTGCAGCGCCGACTCGGCGTCAAAGCTCCACTCATCAGAGCCGTTGCTAACTGTCAGCGCATCCTCCAGCCATGTAACCGCCAGCTCGGGGCCATCTGTGAAAGAAAGGTTAAGGCCGCCGAGCGGCTGGACGAAAAGATCTGACCACTCCTCCAGCCCGAAAAGGTGGATCGCCTTCAGTAGGGTCGACTTGCCGCTGCCGTTTTCGCCAGTCAGGACCGTGAGCCGCGTGTCGAGCTCAAGGCTGAACGCCTTCTTTCGCCCGAAAAGGCCCTCGACGTCGACCTGGGCGAGCGGCCAGAGGTGAAATTCGCTCTTACCCCGGCTAGCCATAGTCCAGACCGAATTCCCGCCCCGATGATGAGAGACGTTCCGTTGACGAGAGAAGAGCGGAGTCGTAGCCGCAGTTTGCAGAGCTAACCGCCGACATCTGCACCAGTCTATTCAGATCGTTCCAGCCGAGCGAATCGGAGCGGCGATCCGCGTAGTGAAGCTCTGGCCGCGAGAGCCATCCCGAAGTTTGGATCGGCGGCTGATCTGTGGACAACCAGGTTCGGACATGCATCGCCGGGTTGCAGCAAACGCAGCATTAGTGAGCGGTGCGCCGCTCCCGGAACCCCTCGATCGACGCTTCGAGGATGGACTGCCATTCGTCGGCCAACGGCGTCGTCCCCCACTCCGCGATCAGGTGCCAGGCGACGTACTCCAGCGGGACTCGACCGGTTGGGACGTGCAAGCTCCGCACGTCGTCTCCTGCGAGATGGCCGTGGAAATGGACGTGAGCCAAGGGGTATTCGTAGTCGGTCCTGGGCGGATCTCGGTCGTACTCCCACCGGATGAGCGTCGAGCCTGGGGAGTCGTCGGCTTGGAGCCGGTAGCGATAGGAAACCGTCTGGCAGTGCTTGCCGCCGTCTGGATCGTCAACCACTCGGACCACCTGCTGCGCAAACAAGGTCCGCATTGTTCCACGCAATTCCAGCGGCTGATCGTCGCCGCCCTCGAAGCGCTTGACGAGGAACAGATCCGTCTCCCCCGGTATCTCGACCAGGGAAAGCCGCGACTCGGTGAGCGTCGTGTTGAGGACGCGGTTGAGGTGGTCCGTAAACCCCTGAGCTGCGCTGCCGCTGCTAGAGGCGACCGTTCTGACCGATCCGAAGGAGGGCGACCAGCTCGCTCACGCCAGGATCGGCGTCATCGAGGTCACCCGCCTCGTACGCTCCCCTGAACTCAGCGACGGACATACCCGAGAGCGCCGTAGCGCGAGCCTCCAAGTACTCGGCATATTCCTTCGCGGAAGGCTCGTAGACCTTCGTACCTGCATCCGTCGTGAGAACGCTGTTCATGGCCCGAACGATGATAGGGCAGTCGGACGGAATCCTGGCTCGAAAACGTCTTCGCCGCCCAGCTTGCTCAAATCGCCTCGGCCCGAGCGAAACCCCCGATGCCGGCGACCCAGCGAGCGCGCGCCAGTAACTCAGCGTCTACTGCGACGGTTTCTCGTCGGTGATGCTGGCCCAGCCGGACGCACGCTCGCTGGAAGAAGGCGGAACTCAAACCTCTGGGCTTCCACAAGGGTTGCCATACCTACGCCAGCATCGCCATCGCGGCCAGCCTGAACCCCAACGACCCTGAGCACCTATCTGGGCCACGCCACGATCACGATCACCTTCGACCGCTATGGGCACCTGATGCCCGGCAGCGAGGTCGAAGCACGAACTATGCTCAATGCCTACCAGGGCAGACCTGACGAAATATGAGACGCGCCAATGGGTGGTGGCAGAGGGACAGGGCGGGTTCCGATCTGGCCATTAGTTAGTTCTCGCGGATCTTATCCCCTATGTCATCTTCTTCGGGAAGTAGGCTCGCTGGCCGCATACGGCGATACAGTCGCACGCAAGCGAGGCCATTCCGATGCTCACGGAACTTAGAATTCAAAACTTCAAGGCGTGGGAGGACACCGGCCGCATACGGCTGGCCCCCATCACTGTCTTCTTCGGGACGAATAGCTCCGGCAAGTCAAGCCTCAGCCAGCTTCTGCTCCTACTCAAACAAACGGCTGGCTCCACGGATCGCGCCCAGGTACTTCGCACGAGTGATCGCGACGCATTGGTTGACGTGGGTGATTTCCGCGACTTCATCCATCACCACGATGAGACTCGCGAGCTTGAATTTGAACTCGGCTGGGATCAAGACCGTCCCGTCGAGATAGAGGACGTCAAAGACCCGGATATCACTTACGCCAGCTCAAGGCTTGCGTTCTCGGCCAAGATATTTGAGCCAGAGAAAGGCCGCGAGCGGATGCGAGTGCGCGAATTCTCCTACGCCCTAGACCCCGGCCCCCTCGGGGATGGTTTTTCGGCGGGGATGTCGCCCGATTCCAAGAGACCCACTCGATATCGCCTCGATGTCAGGGGACTCAAGCCCCTGCACAACCGCGGTCGGGCTTGGGAGCTGCCAGCCCCGACTCGCTTCTACGGGTTCCCTGATGAGGCCGTCGCTTACTATCAGAATACGGAGTTTCTCCCGGACCTCAGCCTCGCTTTGGAGCGGACTTTGGCCTCTCTGAGCTATCTCGGGCCTTTGCGGGTCAACCCCCAACGAACGTACAACTGGCTCGGCGGCGCCCCAGCAGATGTCGGCCCTGCCGGTGAGCAAACGATTCAAGCAATGCTAGCTGCCGGCGACCGAAAGTTTAATTTGAAACACAGGCAGCGGTTACGTTCATTTCAGACTGTTATTGCTGAGCAACTAAAAGCACTTGGCCTGATCAGCGACTTCGAGGTCGTTCCGATCGCCCGAGACCGACCCGAGCACGAGGTTCAAGTCAAGGTGACCGGAGCAGCAGACACTGTCCTGCTAACCGATGTCGGATTTGGAGTTTCTCAGGTGCTTCCGGTGTTGACCCAGAGCTTTTATACGTCCCGCAATTCCACGATCGTCATGGAGCAACCCGAGTTGCATTTGCATCCAAGCGTCCAGAAGGAGCTCGCGGACTTCTTCATAGCGGCTGCTGGCGCCAGGGAAGAAAGCACCAAGGGCAAATCGGTTGAGCGACGCACCCAGTTCTTGATTGAGAGCCACTCGGAGCACTTTCTGCGTCGACTTCAGCGACGCATTGCGGAGAATCGACTCAAACCCGAGCAGGTGGCCCTGTACTTCTGCGAGATGAAGCGAGGCCGTTCCAGTATCCGAGAGTTGGACGTCGATCTCCTTGGCAACATCCATAACTGGCCGGAGGACTTCTTCGGCGATCCGATGGAGGATGTCACCGCCCAGGCTGAGGCTCGACTGAAACGCCAGATGCAGGGCAAGAACGCCGCCCGTTAGCTGTGGCCCCCAGAGCGGTCGTTATAGACACCAACGTGGGCATCGCTGCCAACTCAAAGGCAGATGTCAGCCACGCATGCGAATTGAGGTGCGTCCAACTCCTACGAGAAATCACTGAGCAAGGGCACCTTGTACTTGATGCCGAAGGGCAAATCTTCGTGGAGTATCTCCGGCACCTAAGCCTTGCAGGCGAACCCGGCGTAGGTGACGCATTTATGAGATGGATCAATGACCATCAACACGATGCGAGATTCTGCACTCTGGTTTCCCTGACCATCAGACCCAATGGCGAGATCGTTGAGTTTCCAACACAACAATCGCTGGCCAAATTCGATCCGTCCGATAAGAAGTTTGTCGCCGTAGCTGTTGCCCATTCCGATGACCCTCCCATTCAAGTGGCGCTGGACAGAGGATGGGTGCGCTACCGAGAGGCGCTAGCTGATGTCGGAGTTGAGATCGAGTTCCTTTGCCCAGGCGACATCGGCCAATGACCACGTAGCCACCACGCCAGTCGAATCCCGGCGGTCCGTGGGGACAGCCGTGGGGCGGGATGGGGACAGAACTGACCCCCATTGACCGCCTATGACCCCCGCAAATCCCGCCTAGAAGCCGAGCGCGAACTTGGCGTCGTCGGTCATCTTCTCGGGGCTCCAGGGGGGGTCGAAGATCATCTTTGGGTGGACGGCGCTGACGCCGGGGAGGTCGCCGACGAACTCCTTCATCTGTTCGGAGACCTGGGGGCCGATCGGGCAGGCCGGCGTGGTCAGCGTGAAGGTCACGTAGACGTCTTCGTTCTCGATCTCGACGTTGTAGACGAGGCCGAGCGAGACGAAGTCGAGCCCCAGCTCGGGATCGATCACCTCTTCGAGCGCCTCGATCACATCGTCCTCGGTCAGCACTTCGGTCTGGTTCTCGGGCATGCCAACAGCCTAGCGACGCACGGCGTCGGCCTCCCGGGGAGTCAAATAAGGTGCCCTTATGAGCGCGAATCCAGAGCAGGCGCTGCGGCGGTCGATCGGGGTCGTCTTCTCCGACGGCGGCCTGCTGGCGCTGAGCGCGGTGCGCCCGCGGGGGGCGGGCGAGCACGGCGACGAGCAGGTGACAGCCGTCCTCTGCGGCCCGGACGGGGCCCCGGTCGAGGTCTCCGAGACGCTGCTCTCGACCGAGTACGGGCCCGACGGAGTGCAGCGGCGGGCGACGCTCGAGCTCTGGACCGACGGCGAAGCGGGGCAGCCGCTGCGCGGCGCCGGCACGCTGATCAGCGCCGCCGAGGTGCGCCAGGCCGGCCAGGTCTCGCAGGTCGCCTTCTTCCGCTGGTCGGTCGAGGGGCGCGAGGGTCTGGGCCACTACGAGGTTGTGCGCGGCGATGGCTGAGCGAGGCGCCCGGATCGAGGCGGTGGTTTCCGACTTCGGCGGCGTCCTGACGACCCCGTTGATCCAGTCGTTCATGGCCTACCAGGATGAGACCGGGGTCTCTACCGAAAACCTCGGCAAGGCGATGCAGGCGGCGACCGAGGCCAACGGCGACAACCCGCTGTTCGAACTGGAGCGGGGCGAGATCACCGAGATCGCCTTCCTCGAGTTGCTCACCGACCATCTCGAGCCGCTGCTCGGCCACCGCCCGGAGATGCACCGCTTCACGGAGCTCTACTTCAAGGCGCTCGAACCGAATGTCCCGATGATCGAGTTGATGCGCGAGCTGAAGCGCGCCGGCCACCGGATGGCGATGCTGACCAACAACGTGCGCGAGTGGGAGGCGCGCTGGCGCTCGATGCTGCCGGTCGACGAGATCTTCGAGACGGTCGTCGATTCCGGCTTCGTCGGCTGCCGCAAGCCGGAGTCGAAGATCTACGCGATCACGCTCGACCGCCTCGGCCTCCCGGCCGAGTCCTGCCTCTTCGTCGACGACGTCAAGGTCAACTGCGAAGGCGCCGAAAGGGCCGGCATGGCTGCGGTCCACTTCCAGGACAACGAGCAGGCGATTGCAGAGATTCGCGAGGCGCTGTCCGACAGCTAGTTGTCGGAGCCCGCTCGGTCCCAGATGTATAGCTCGACTGCCTCTACGGCTAGCTCCATCAGGCGAGGCTGGGAGAGCAGGCCTAGCACCAATTCGAGGGCGTCGTCTTCGGTTACGCCGGCGTCGACGGCCTCCTCGCCGCGAAAGCCGGCGGCCAGCTTCAGCGCCTCGCGCCGGTTGTCGCCGAGCGAGCCGAAGGCGCCCATCAGGAAGTCGCGGTTGGGGACCGGCTGGCCGAGCTCCAGGGAGCCGTGCCAGGCGGCAAGCATCGAGAGGTCGTGCTCGTCCAGCTCGGAGAGCGCTTTCGCGTAGTGGACCTCGAGCTCGTCCTCGGGTATCTCGTCGACCCAGGAGCGAACCGCCTCGCCGAGCAGCTGCCGACGCGCCTCGCGCCCGATCGAGTCGGAGATCGCGCGGATGGCGTCGGCTGGGTCTACAAAGCAGAGCGACATTTGCTGTGCCCAATCTAGAGAGGGCGCAAGACGGCAAATCTGGCGGTGGAATCGCGTCATTTGCGGCTTCCCCGGCGACTCCCGCGCCGCCCGGCAGCACGCCGGAGGCGAACCTATGCTGGCTTGCTCCGCCCATGCCGCTGACACTGATCCAAGGACCCCCCAACTCCGGCCGCGCCGGGCGGATCCAGACGCTCTTCCGCGCGGCGCTGGACCGCGACCCGGTCCTCGTCCTGCCCACCCTGGACGACGTCTTCCGCTTCGAGCGCAGCCTCTGCGCCTCCGGGGCGGCCCTCGGCGGCTCGGTGCTGACCTTCAACGACCTCTTCCGCGAGGTCGCGCAAGCGACCGGCGCGCCCGGCGGCGCCGAGCTGACGCCCGCCCAGCGCCTGGCCGCGGTCTCGGCCGCAATCGCCGCGCGGCGCGACCGGCTGGGGCCGCTGCGGCGCTCCGCCGCGCGAGCCGGCTTCGCGATCCCCTTCGAGCGCCTGCTCGACGAGCTGCAGAGCGCCGGTCTGGAGCCCGGCTCGCTCGGCTCCGGCGCGCAGACGCTGGAGTCCTCCGCCTACTTCGGCGACCTGACCGCGCTCTTCACCGCCTATGCCGAGCTACGGGACCGGCTCGGCCTGCGCGACGTGCATGGCGTCGCGCGCGGCGCGATCGAGTCGCTGCGCGAGGCGCCGGCCGCCTGGCGGCAGCGTCCGGTGTTCCTCTACGAGCCGGGCGACCTCACCGCCAACCAGCGTCGACTGCTCGAGGCGCTGAGCGCGGCGACGCAGGTCACCGTCGCGATTCCCTATGACGAAGACGATGCGGCGCTCTCCACCAGGGCCTCGCTGCTCGAGTGGTTGGCGGGAATCGCGACGACGACCGAGGTCCTCGACGGGCCGCGGGAGCTCGAGCCCTTCGGCATCGATCCGCTGCTCGTCCACCTGCAGCGCGAGTTCGGCAGGGCGGAGCCGGCGCGGCGACCGGCCGACGGCGAGGCGTTGACGCTGCTGCGTTCGGCCGGCGAGCGCAGCGAGGCAGAGGCGATCGCCGCCGCGGCGGCGGAGCTGATCGGCGGCGGCGCCGACCCCGCTGGGATCGCGATCGCCGTGCGCGATCCGGCCCGGCGCGGGCCGCTGCTCGCCGCCGTGCTCGAGTCGCAGGGGATCGCGGTGGCGCTGGAGGCCGAGGTGCCGGTCGCCGGCAC
>JBBDJH010000022.1:0-52894 GCA_040879985.1 Solirubrobacterales bacterium | reverse complement strand
TGGGGGGGGGGGCGGGCGGCGGTGGCGCGGGCCGCGGCCCCGGCGGTGGGCGGGGCGTTGATCGCGCTGCTCGAGGCGGAGTTCGGCGCCGGCCGCGCCGCCGACCTGCTGCGCTTCCTGCGCGGCCCGTCCGGGCTGCCGCCGGGGCAGGTCGACTGGTTCGAGCGCGCGGTTCGCCGCCGCCGCCTGCAGACCGCCACCGCCGCCTTGGAGCTGTGGGTGGAGCGCCACGAGCGCCTGCCCGGCGACCTCGAGCGGATCAGGCAGGCGGCGGGCGAGGGGCCGGGCGGACTCGCCACCGCGGTCGCGCGGCTCGCCGCGACGATGGCCTCGCGACCGCTGCGCAGCGGCACCGACGGCCCGGCCCCGCAACCCGGCGACGGCTCGGAGCTGCGCGCCGCGGCGGCGATCTCCACCGCGCTCGGCGACCTTGCCGAGCTGCCCTCCCTGGCCCCCCCGCCGGCCGGACTCGCGGCGACCCTGCGCGAGCTCCGCTTCAACGCCTGGAGCGGGCCGATCGAGGGGCGGGTGCGGATCGCCAGCCCCTACCGGCTGCGCGCCTCGCGCTTCGAGCACGCCTTCGTCGCCTCCCTCCAGGACGGCGAGTTCCCGCGCCGCGACCGTGGCGAGGACCCGTTCCTTTCCGCGGCGCAGCGCCTCGCGCTCGGCCTCGAGCCGCGCCGCGATCCCGATGCCGAGGAGCGCTACCTCTTCCACGCCTGCCTGGCGCTGCCCAGCCGCCGGCTCTTCCTCTCCTACCGCGACAGCGACGAGAACGGCGTCGCCGAACCGCGCTCGCCCTTCCTCGACGAGGTCCGCCGCCTGCTCGATCCGCCGCCGGGAACCGACGCAGAGGACCCGGTCGAGGCTGAGCTGACGGTCGTCCGCGACCTGACCCGGGTGCTGCTGCCGCGCCACCTGGCGCCGGATCAGGGCGACCTGGCCCGGGCCCGTGTCGCCGCGGAGGCGAGCCGCGCCCCCGGCCCGCTCGCCAACCCCGCCGTGCTCGACTCGCTGGCCACCGTCCCCGCCTACGGCGGCACCACCCTGGAGGGGTTCGACGTCTGCTCCTACCGCTGGTTCGTCTCCCACGAGCTCGACCCGCAGCCGCTCGACCCCGCCCCCGACCCGCTCGTCCAGGGCGGCCTGATGCACGCCGTGCTGGAGCGCCTCTACCGCGAGCGTCCCGGCGGCGACCCCCTCCCCCGCCCCGGCTCGCTCGGCGCCTGGATCGAGCGGGCGCGCCGGCTTGTCGCCGAGCTCGCCGACGAACGCGGCATCGGCGCCCACCCGGCCGAGCGGGCGATCGCGCGCCGGGTCGAGGGTCTGCTGGCGCGCTTCCTCGCCGAGGAGGCCGGGCGCGAGCCGGACGGCTTCGAGCCCTGGCTGCTCGAGGCCGGCTTCGGCGAGGGCGAGGAGGCCGAGCGGCCGGCGCTGCAGATCGACGGCTGGGGCCTGCACGGGGCGATCGACCGGGTCGACCGCGACGCCGGCGGACGGGCGCTCGTCATCGACTACAAGCTCTCCCGCGCGGTCACGCCGCGGGTGAAGTTCGAGGAGCAGGCGAAACTGCAGTTGCAGCTCTACCTGATCGCCGTCGCCGAGCACTGGGGCGCCGACGCGGCCGGCGGCATCTACCACCCGCTGCGCGGCACCTCGGCGCGGCGACCGCGCGGCGCCGTGCGCGAGGACGCCGCCGCGCAGCTCGCCTCCTACGACCTCTACCCGAACGACCTGCTCGACCGCGAGCAGTTCGACGAGATGCTGGCCGAAGCACGGGCGCGCGCCGGCGCGATCGTCGCCCGCATGCGCGGCGGCGAGATCCGCCGCGACCCCGGGCCGCGCCCCGGGTTGCGCGGTCACGACATCTGCCCGGCCTTCTGCCAGTTCGCGCCGATCTGCCGCCGCGACCGGGCGCCGGCGCCAGACGAGGACGACGAGCGATGATCGCGGTGCGGCTGTGAGCGCGCGGCGCTCTCCCACGCCAGAGCAGGCCGCAGCGATCGAGGCCGGCGGCGACGACATCCTGGTCGAGGCCGGCGCCGGGACCGGCAAGACCGGAGTCATGGTCGAGCGCTACTGCCGGCTCGTCTGCGAGCTCGAGATCGCCCCCGACGCGGTGCTCGCCTTCACCTTCACCGACAAGGCGGCGACCGAGCTGCGGCAGCGCATCCGCGCCGGGCTGGAGCAGCGCGCCGCGGCGGGCTCGCGGCGCGCCGAAGCGCTGCTGGGGACGCTCGGCGGCGCCTGGGTGACGACGATCCACGGCTTCTGCAACCGGCTCCTCGCCGGCCACCCGGTCGCCGCCGGGATCGACCCGCGCTTCCGCGTGCTCGACGGGCCGGAGGCCGAGCGGGCGGCGCAAGAGGCCTTCGACGATGCCCTCGCCGAGTTCCTCGCCGGCGGCGAGGAGGACCGCGAGCGCACGGTTGCCGCCTTCGAGGTCGGCGGCCTGCGGGCGATCGTCGGCGCCGTCCACGCCGAGCTGCGCAGCCGCGGCGAGATCGCACCGAGCCTGCCCGAGCCGCCGCCGCCGGACCCGGAGGCCGCCGTGCGGCACGCCGCCGCGGTCGCCGCGGAGACGCTCGCGGAGCTCAAGCCGGGGAGCGCCGGCCATGGCCTGGTCGAGCGGGCGCTGGCGGTCCTCGAGGGCCCCGACCTGCCCGGCCTCGACCGCCTCGACGCGTTGCGGACCGACAGCAGGGCGAAATCGATCGGCGCCTACCGGGAGGCGATCGAGGCAGCGCTGGCGCGCAGCGCCGAGGCGGGCGAGGGCGGCAACGCCTACCGCCACATCGCCGCGCTGCTCGGGCTCTTCTCGCGGCGCTTCGAGGCGGTCAAGGAGCGCCGCGAAGGGCTCGACTTCGAGGATCTGCAGCTGCGTGCCGTGCGGCTGCTCGAACGGGAGGAGATCGGCAACGCCTACCGGAACCGCTTCAGCCATTTGCTGGTCGACGAGTTCCAGGACACGAACCGGCTGCAGCTGCGGCTGATCGAGGCGCTGCGCGGGCCGCGGACCGAGCTGATGGTGGTCGGCGACGAGCTGCAATCGATCTACGGCTTCCGCCACGCCGACCTCGAGGTCTTCCGCGAGCAGCGCCGCGCGGTCGAGGGCGGCGCCGGCGCCGCCCTCGAGCTGAGCGGCAACTTCCGCTCGCGCCCGGAGCTGATCGGCGCGGTCAACGCGATCGGCGCGAAGCTGCTCGGCGACGCCTTCCACCCGCTGCGGGTGGGCGCGCTGCCGCAGCTGCCGGAGCCCCCCGGCGACGGCGCCGCGGTCGAGCTGCTGCTCACCGCCCGCGACGGCTGGGACGGCGAGGGGATCGACCTGGCGCCGGCGACCGACGCCGACACGCCGCCGAGCCACCTGGCCGAGGCGCGCTTCGTCGCCGAGCGGCTGCGCGAGCTGGCCGAGAGCGGCGTCGAGCGCGGTGAGATGGTCGTGCTGCTGCGCGCCTTCACCCACCTCGACGCTTACGAGGACTCGCTCGAGCGGGCCGGCCTGCGCCCCTACACGATCGGCGGCCGCGGCTACTGGTCGCAGCAGCAGGTCGCCGACGTCTGCGCGCTGCTGGTGACGATCGCCAACCCGCTCGACGACCAGGCGCTGTTCGGCGCGCTCGCCTCGCCCGCCTGCGCAGCCGCCCCCGACACGCTCTGGCTGCTGCGCGCCGCCGCGGGCCCCCGGCGGCATGCCTGGCCGGCGCTCGAGCGAGTCGCCGGGGACGGCGAGGCGGAGCTGCACGAGCCGGGGCGGCTGGAGCAGATCCCGGACTCAGAGCTGGAGCTGCTGCGCGGCTTCGTCGCGACGATCGAGTCGCTGCGCAAGCGCGCCGGGCGGCTCTCGCTGGCCGGGCTGATCGACGCCGCGATCGAGGCGACCGGCTACGACCTGGCGATCCTGCAGCACCGCTCGGGCGAAGCGCGGTTCGCCAACGTGCGCAAGCTGATGCGGCTCGCGGGCGAGTTCGAGGCCCGCGAGGGCCGCGACCTGCGCGGCCTGCTCGACTTCCTCGCCGCGCGGGCCGATGCCGACAGCGACGCCGAAGCGGCGAGCGCGATCGAGGGGCACGACGGGGTGCGGATCATGACCGTGCACAGCGCCAAGGGGCTCGAGTTCGGCGTCGTCGCCGTCCCCGGCCTCTCCCGCCGGCTGCTGGCCGGCTCGCGCCTACCGCTGCTGACCCTCGGCCACGAGCCCGAGCGGCCGCGGGTGGGTATGCAGCTACGCCGCCTCGGCGCCGCCTCGCTCAACCTCTACGAGCACGAGCGGCTCTGCGCGGAGAGCCAGCAGCGCGACGCCGCCGAGGAGCTGCGCCTCTTCCACGTCGCCGCGACCCGGGCGCGCGAGCGGCTGATCCTCAGCGGCGTGGCCGCGCCGCGGCCGCCGCGCAACGCGCAGCCGGGCACGCCGGTGATCGAGCGGATCCTCGCCGGCTTCGAGCTCGACCGCGAGAATGACGCGGAGCTCGAGATCCCCGCCCCACTGCCGCGCCCGGGCCTCGAGGCGAGCTTCGAGCCGTCGCGGATCGCGGTCCGCGTCAACCGGCCCTCGCCGCAGCGGGCTGTGCAGCTGACCGCGACCCGGCGCGAGGAGACGCCGCCGGCGCGGCTGGGCGAGGGCGGGGCGCCGCGGCTCGAACGCCGCCCGCCGGCGGTCCCCAACCGGCCCCTCTCCTACACCGCGATCGCCGCCTACGGGGAATGCGGATACCGCTTCCAGATGGAGCGCGTGCTCGACCTCGGCTCGGGTGGTCGAGGTTTGAGTCGCATAGCGGTTCAAACCTCGACCACCCCCGGCGAGGGAGAGGCAAAGTCGCGGGATGCGGCAGCGGCCCGGGGCGCCGCCGTCCACGAGCTGCTCGAGTGGAGCCACGCCAACGAGTGGCGCGAGCCCGCCGGCGAGGAGACCCTGCTGGCGCCGGTACGCGCCTGGCTCGGCTCCAATTTCCTGCGCGAGCGGGTGCGGGCGCCGGGCGCAAACTCGCGGGCCGAGGTGCCGCTGCTGCTGCGCGTCGCCGGCGCGACCCTGCGCGGCTCGATCGACCTGCTGGTCGAGCGCGAGGGCGAGCCGCCGCTGGTGATCGACTACAAGACCGACCGCCTGGGCGGAGCGGCGCCGGCCGAGCGCGCCGCCAAGTACGCGACCCAGCGAGCGATCTACGCGCTGGCGGTCGCCGAGGCGCGCGGCGCGGCGGCGGTCGAGGTCGCCTACGTCTTCCTCGAGCGCCCCGAGCAGCCGGTCGTCGAGCTGCTCGACGCGGAGGAGATCGAGCGCGGCCGCGAGCGGCTGGCGGCGACGATCGCCCGCATCGCCGCCGCCGAGTTCCCGGTCGCCCCGCCGGAGCGCCGCGACTGGGACCTCTGCAACGGCTGCCCGGCCCTGGGCCGCCTCTGCTCAGGCCCGAACGCCGATGTGCAGGGTACGACCGTCGCCGACTCAGGGCCCCAGCGCGGCGACTGAGGTCACAACGAGCCCGTCTGGGCGCGTATAGGTCGGAGCGTCGGCCGCGACGACCATCAGGGCGGCGCAGGCCCCGTTCACCTCGTCCGAGAGCTTGTCGCGAAGTCGGAGCAGCGTCTCAGCCCCCTCCTCGACGCGATTGTGGCCGAGCTTGATCTCGATTCCGATCCATCGCCCGTCGGGACGCTCGACGATCGCATCCACCTCAAGGCCCTTGTTGTCTCGGTAGAAGCGCACGGCGCCGCGCTGGGGCTGGGCATAGACGCGCAGGTCGTGGACGACCTGCGACTCGAAGAGAAATCCAGCCAGCTCGATCTCCGGCCCGAGCAACCGCTCGGGGGTGGCCCCGAGGGCGGCAACCACCAGCGAAGGATCGGCGAGGTGCCGCTTTGGCGTCGCCGCAAGCCGCACACGCGAGCGCAGCTTTGGCTTCCAGCTCGGCTGATCCTCGATCAGGAACAGGCGCCTTAGCGTCCGCACATAATCGTGCAGGGTCGGCTCGCTGATCGCCTCGCCCGTGCCACGCCCAATCGTCCGCAGCGACGCGTCAGTCGCGACGTTTCTGGCGTATGAGGAAAGCAGGCGGCGCACTCCTTCGGGATCGCGCCGAACCCCATCTACGTGCTGGACGTCGACATCGACGATCACGTCGAGGTAGCCGCTGTTGGCATCGAGTGCATCGGCGGCGGCGAGGCCGATGTTCTGCGGCCAACCGCCAACCGCCAGCGCCTCGACGATCTCGGCGACGCTGTGCGATGCGATCGAGCCCCGTTGCGGAACCCCGTCGAGCACAGCCCCGACGGATACGACTCCGCTCGAGAGACCACGCTCAAAGAGCGTCATGGTCCGCATCTCCAGCGGGGCGATCCTGCCCGCGCCCGAGTGTCGCGCCTCGTCTTCCTCGGGCGTCACCGATCCGGCAAGTAGGAAGAGGCCCTTCTGACCAAAATCGTCAACCCGCCCGCGCACTGCATTCCACACACCGGGAGCCAGCTGGTACTCGTCGATCAGTCGCGGGTTGTCCCCGTCGAGAATCAGGTCGGGATCGGTTCGAGCAACCTCAAGCGCGCCGCGATCCCGGTCCAGCCGGACAGCGGAGGCAGCGAAGCCACTGGCGGTAGTGGTCTTGCCGGCAGTTTTCGGGCCGGCGATCAATACCGCGCCGTGACTGCGCAGGCGTGCCTTCACCGACCTCTCGATTATGCGATCCCAATGCTCGGCCATGAGTATTTAAGGGATTGTACCCTAAATGATTTAGGAAATGTACCCTACCGACTATATGAATCGTACGCAGCAGACGCGCTAGCTCGGCGGCGTCGCCGGGGGTCGCCCGCCGCCGCGCGATCGCTGCTTCGCTCACCGGTCCCTAGCCCTCGCTCGGGGTCGCCTCGAGCTTGGCGGCGAGCTCGTCGAGGCGCAGCTCTTCAAGGCCCTCGCTGACCGCGTCGAGCTCGGTCGAGCAGTAGGTGACCAGCTCGCGGCCCTCGCGGCACAGCTCAAGCGTTTCGCGCAGGCCGGCCTGGCCCGAATCGAGCCGGTCGATGATCTGCTCGAGCCGCTCGACCGCGGCCTCGTATGACTCCGGCTTCTCGCTCATCGCTCGCTCCCCGCATCCGCTTCGATCTCGGCGCCGACACGACCGTCGGCGAAGCGCAGTCTGACGTGCCCGGCCGCCAGCGCGGCGGCGGCGCCGGTCACCGGCTCCCCCTCGCCGTCCTCGGCGAGCGCGTAGCCGCGTTCCAGGGTGCGCTCGGGTTCGTGGGCGCGGAAGGCGACCTCGGCCCGGCGCAGCGCCTCGCGCCTGTGGCCGGCTTCCGCCCCGGCGGCGCGGCGGGCGGCGCGGACGAGCACGACCGAGGCGAGGCGGCGCTGGAAGGCGCGGCGCTCGGCGAGGCCCCGCGCGGAAGCGGCGCGGACCTCGCGGGTCTTCTGGTTGAGCGCGATCCGCTCGCGGCGCAGCGCCCGGGCCGGGCCGCGCGCAAGCGCCACCAGGTGGCGGCTGCGCACCCCCACGGCGCCCTCGCCGGCCCGCCGCAGGGCGGCGGCGCTGCGGGTCAGGGCCCCGCGCGCGGCATCGCAGTCGAGCGGCACCGCGGCCTCGGCGGCGTGGGTCGGGGTCGAGCAGGCGACCGCGGCGACGTCGTCGATCAGGGTCGAGTCGCGCTCGTGGCCGACCGCGCTGATCACCGGCACCCGCAGCATCGCCACGGTGCGGCAGAGGGTCTCGTCGCAGAAGGCCCAGAGGTCGGCGAGGCTGCCGCCGCCGCGGGCGACGACGATCGCCTCGACCGCCGGCATCGCCGCCAGCTCCTGGATCGCCGCCGCGATCGCCGGCGCGGCGCGGCGGTCCTGCACCGGGGCGAAGGCCCAGATCACGGTCCCCGCCCAACCGCGGCGGCGCAGGCCGGCGAGCAGGTCGCGGCGGGCGGCGCCGCTCTCCGCCGTGACCACGCCGATCGTCTTCGGCAGCCGCGGCCGCGCCAGCTGCTTTTGCAGCTCGAACAGCCCCTCGGCGCGCAGCTGCTTGCGCAGCGCCGCGAGCCGAGCCAGCAGACCCCCCTCGCCGGCGAGCCGCAGGTGGGTGACCCGGAAGGAGAAGGCCGGTGAAGAGGCCGCACTGCCGACGAAGTAGTCCGGCCCCCCGCCGGCGACGAATTCGGCACCGTCGCGCAAGGCGCCGTCCGGAAGCTTCAGATCGGCCAGTTCATTTGCCCAGATGGTGCACGGCACAGCACCGTCGGCATCGCGCAACTCGAAATAGCTCTGTTTCTGAGTGTGGCGCAGCCCGGTGATCTCACCGACCAACTGCACCCGGGCCCGCTTGCGCAGCTCGTCACGGAGAGTCTTCGCGTAACGGCCAACAGGAAACGGACCGGGCAAATTCATTGGGCGAGGCTAACGAGCGCTACGGCGCATGGCGCACCTGGCCAAGCAGATCAAGGACGCAGGGAGCGTGGCGTGCGCTAGCACGCGAGCGACCGAGGACGCCGAGATGCGCAGCGCCAGGTGCGTCATGCGCGCCAGCGGTTGGCCCAGGACTTGAGCTCGCCGATCGCCGGTCCCAGCTCCGCGCCGGCCTCGGTCAGCGAGTAGGTGACGCGGACCGGCGAGCCGGATTCGACCTCGCGGCCGACCAGGCCCTCGAGCTCGAGCTCGCGCAGGCGCCGCGAGAGCAGCCGGTCCGAGAGCCCCGGCACCGCCTTCGCCAGCTCGCCGAAGCGCAGCGGCCCGTCGGTCAGGGCGCAGACGATCGCCCCGGTCCAGCGTTTGCCGATCAACTCGATCGCGGCGTGGAAATGAGGACAGACCCCGGTGGGCTGCTCTTGCGCGGGAATAACCTCCACCGCGCCTCAGCTTACTGAACGTAAGTGACGGGCCCGGGCGGCGGGCTGCTTGTATTCGCCCGTGACCGTTCTCGACTGGGCAATCGTCGCCTTCACCGTGGCCTTTGCGATGTGGGGCTACCGGCAGGGCCTGATCGTCGGCCTGCTGACCCTGGCCGGCTTCGCCGGCGGGGCGTTGGCGGGCAGCCGCGTCGGGCCGCTGCTGCTCAGCGAAGGCTCGAACTCCCCCTACGCGCCGCTCTTCGCCGCGCTGGGGGCGCTGCTGGTCGGCGCCGTGGTCGCGGTGACCCTGGAGAGCCTTGCCCTCGGGGTGCGCAGGCGCCTGATCCGCGGCCGCGTCCTCGGCCTCGCCGACGGGGCCGGGGGGGCGGCCCTGATCGCCGCCGTGGCGCTGGGGCTGATCTGGATCTTCGGCGCGGTCGCCCTGCATGCCCCAAGCACCGCCCAGCTGCGCGGCGACGTGCAGCGTTCGGTGATCCTGCGCGGCCTGAACGACCTCCTGCCGCCCTCCGGCCCGGTCCTCGGCGCGCTCAACCGCGTCGACCCGGCGCCCTCGATCTCCGGCCCGAGCGCGCCCGTCCCGCCCCCCGACCCGGCGATCGCGGCCGACCCCGACGTGCGACGGGCGAGCCGCTCGGTCGTGCGCGTGCTGGGCACCGCCTGCGGCCTCGGCGTCGAGGGCTCGGGCTGGGTCGCGGCGCCCGGCCTGGTCGTGACCAACGCCCACGTCGTCGCCGGCCAGGACGACACCACGGCGATCACGATCGACGGCGCCTCGCTCGACGCCGTGCCGGTCCGCTACGACCCCGCGAACGACCTCGCGCTGCTGCGCATCGACCCGGCGGTCCCGGCGCTGCAGGTAGCCGCCGAGCCGCGCCCCGGCAGCGGCGGCGCCGTGCTCGGCTACCCCGAAAACGGCCCCTACGCCGCCTCCGCGGCGCGGCTCGGCGAGACCAGCACCGTGATCAGCGAGGACGCCTACGGCAACGGCCCGATCCAGCGCTCGATCGCGTTCCTGCGCGGCGGCGTGCGCAGCGGCAACTCCGGCGGACCGCTGGTCGATTCCCGCGGCCGGGCGATGGCCACCGTCTTCGCCGCCACGACCGCCGGCCCGCCAGGGGGCTTCGCGATTCCGAACGACGTCGTCCGCGCCGCCCTCACGATGGCGGGGGATCCGGTCGATACCGGTCCCTGCACCGGCTAATACGTGTACTGCGAGTGGAATTCGGCCTCTTCTCCCACTAAATTTCCCCACAGTGAAATCCTTGCCCATCGAGGTGCAGCGGCGGCGCCGTCTGGTCACCCGCGCGCTGCCGCTCAGCTTCGTCGCCATCGTCGCCTTCGCCCTCGGCGCCGCGGCCGGCGTCCCCGGCTCCCCGGAAAAGGACGCCGCGGAGCGCTTTGCCGAAGCCTGGAGCCGCAAGGACTTCGCCGCGATGTACCGCGAGCTGAACGAGGGCTCGCGCCGCTCGATCGGCGCCGCCGAGTTCGCCAAGGCCTACCGCGAAGCGGCCGAGGTGGCGACCCTGCGCACGCTCGCGGTCGGCTCGCCGGGCGATCCGGTCGACGGGGACGGCGAGACCGCGGTGCCGCTCGACGTCGAAGCGGGGACGGTCGCCTTCGGCAACGTCGCCGCCGAGTTCCCGGTGCCCTACGCGGACGGGGGTGTCGCCTGGGGCCCGAGCATGGTCTTCCCCGGCCTGCGGCCCGGCGAGCGGCTCGAAAACCGGCTCGACCTGGCGCCGCGCGCGCCGATCCTCGCCCGCGACGGGACGCCGCTCGCGGAGGGCCCGGCCGAAGCCCGCGAGCATCCCCTGGGCAGCGCCGCGATCGACGTCAGCGGCGAAGTCGGCGAAGCCGGCGAAGAAGACCTGGCGACCCTGGCCCGGCAGGGCTTCCCGCCGCAGGCCCTGGTCGGGGTCACCGGCCTCGAGCAGGCCTTCAACCGCCGCCTCGCCGGCAAGCCCGGCGGCTCGCTGCTCGCCGTCGCCGCCGGCGGCTCGACCCGGATCCTCTCCCAGGCCGAACCCCAGGCCGGGGCGCCGGTGAAGACGACGATCGACGCGGACCTGCAACTCGCCGCGGTCTCATCGCTCGCGGGCCGCTCCGGCGGCGTCGCCGTGCTCGACGTGCCCAGCGGCGACGTGCGGGCGCTCGCCGGGCAGGCCTTCTCGGCCCCGCAGCCGCCCGGTTCGACCTTCAAGACGATCACCACCACCGCCGCCCTGCAGAAGGGCGTGCTCTCGCTCGACGAGGAATACCCGATCGTCGACGGCGTCAACGTCGGCGGCCGCTTCATCAGCAACGCCAACGGCGAGCTCTGCGGCGGCACCTTCAGCGAAGCCTTCGCCCACTCCTGCAACGCCTACTTCGCCCCGCTCGGCCCCGAGATCGGCAACGACGAGATGGTCGCCACCTCGGAACGCTTCGGCTTCAACGCACCTCCGACCCTCTACGCGGAGGAGATCGTCGCCGCTGTCGAACCGGCCGAATCGACGATCCCGTCCGAGATCGGCGAGGAAATCGACCTCGGCGTGACCGCGCTCGGGCAGGGCGAAGTCCTCGCCACCCCGCTGCAGATGGCGAGCGTCGCGCAGACGATCGGCAACGGCGGCGTGCGCGAGCCGACCTCGGTCGTCGCCAACCGCAAGCTGCGGCCCGCCGCCAAGCCGGTGCGGGTGATGTCGAGGAAGATCGCCGCCGAGCTGAACCGGTTGATGGTCGGCGTGGTCGCCGGCGGCACCGGCTTCGCCGCCGCGATCTCCGAGGCCCAGGTGGCCGGCAAGACCGGCACGGCCGAGCTCGGCCCGGTGCCGGGCAGCGAGGGCGAAGAGGACCCGGAGCAGATCAAGGACGCCTGGTTCATGGCCTTCGCCCCGGCGCAAAAGCCCCGCCTGGCGGTCGGCGTGCTGCTGATCGAAGCCGAAGCCTCGGGCGGCGAAGTCGCCGCTCCGATCGCCGGCCAGGTCCTCTCGGCCGGGCTATGAGCCGCCCGACCTAGAGGTCGAGGGTGACCTTGGCCGGGCCTTCGGGGCCCGGGATCGAGAGGACCAGCGGGCGGTTCTCCGATGCCGAGGCGGTCAGCTCGAAGAGGACCAGCGAGCCCTCGATCGGGCCCTGCTCCGGGGTCGAGTCGAGGATCGGGATCTGTTCCTGCGATTCGACTTCGCCGCCGAAGGGGAGCGCGTAGAGGCTTTCGCTCTCGAGCGCCTCGTAGGTCTCGTTGTCGGCGTCGGTGATCGTGAACGAGTCCGCCAGCCGCTGTGGTTCTTCGCTTTCGTTCTGGACTTCGAGGAAGACGCCGAAGTAAGCCGAGCCCGGCGGCGTGGCCGGCTGGCCGACGAGATAGGCGGAGTCCTCGTTGTCGTCGGGGTTGAGGTAACGCGAGAAGATCACGTTGTATTTCAGCTCGCCGAGATGCACCGGCTGGCCCTCGACCACGTCCTTGGAGTGGGACTCGGCGCCGCAGGCGGCGAGAACGCCGCCCAGCGCCAGCGCGGCGAGCAGCGACACAGCGATTCGGCGGGCGGCGGTCATCGGCGGCGAGAGTCTATAAAGGCGCCCGGCAACTCGCCTCAAGGGATGCCGGTCGCGTGGGGATTGCCGCCGGCAACGGCGAGCGGGGCCGGCGAGTCCCGATCGCTCTCGAGCTGGTCGCGCAGCCGCCGGAGAGCCTCCTGCCAACCGCGCTGCTGCCAGTGCGAAGCGCCGCCGAGCGCCTCGAGGGCGCGGTCGAACGGGTTCGAGGGCTCGGTCCAGTGCGCGACCCGCACCCGGGTCAGCGGCCCGGCGCCCCCGGTCAGCTCCCAGGCCGTGGTCGCGTCGACCCGGTTGCCACGCCCGCCGCGGCCCCGCTCGATCAGCTTGTGCGGCGTCTCGAGCTCGGCGATCGCGGTGTCCGTCCAGACCGAACGCAGCGGCATCGCGACGCGGAACCGCGCCCCGGCGCCGGCGCCGCTCGACTCGATCCGGGTCAGGTGGAAGTCGGTGAGGAAATGGTCGGTAAAGGAGGGCCGGCGGGCCAGGTCGGAGATCGCCGCGAAGACCCGCTCGCGCGGAACGTCGATCTCGATCTCTGCGCTGACCGGGCCCATGCGAGGCGCGATTCTATGCCCGCGCCGGCATTCGACGTTTGAACGCGCCGCCAGCGGGTAAACCCGCGACACGATCTGGCTGATGCCAACGTTTGTACGATGCGTTACGATCGACCGGCAACACACGCCGGGAAGGAGCAGACATAACCGCCAGTCTCACCCCCACCCCAGCTTCGGACAGCTACGCCGCCGGGACGTTTCCCGGCCCGGGTACCTACTACTGCGTCGAGTGCGGCTCCCAGCTCTCGCTGCGCGAGGACGATGAGCTCCCCCGCTGCCCCCGGTGCGGGGCCTCGAGCTTCCAACTCGACTCGATCTTCGAGTCGATGCAGGAGCACGGCGAGACGACGGCGGAGTTCGACGTACCCGCCGAGACCACGCCGTCCGACTGGCTCGAAGAGCTGCGGGCGGGCCTGGCGCCGGGCAGTCGCCACCTCGTCTGCCGCGACGGCGACGGCGAGGTGCTCAATTTCGAGATCGCCGTCGGCTGGTCGCGGATCGGCCGCAGCCTCGCCGCCGACATCCGCCTCGACAACCCCAGCGTCTCCCGCCGCCATGCCCTGATCGTCTCCGAACCGGGCGAGGCGCTGCGGGTGCTCGACGACCGTAGCCTCAACGGCATCCTCGTCAACGGCGAGCTGGTCGAGTGGGGCAAGCTCGAGAACGGCGACGAGCTGGCGATCGGCAGCTACCGCCTCTTCGCGCTCGAAGGCTGAGTACGCAAAATCCGGCCTACGGCGCCCGTAGAGTGGCTGCCGTGGACGCGTCGCACGATCCCTCCGTCGCAGCCGAGCAGGCCCGCGCCCGGCTGCACGAAGAGATCGAGCGCGTACGCACGGGCGTAGAGGAGATGCTCGCCGAGCAGGGCGGCGACCACGACCACCCGGAGTTGCGCAAAGAGCTCGAGGAGATCCGCAAGCAGACCAGGCGCTACGTCAGGAAACGCATCGCCAAGAGCGAGCGGCGGACGAGCAAACGCCTCGGCGCGATCGAACGCCGCATCGACAAGGTCGAGCAGGACCGCCAGTACGCCGAGTGGCGCATCCACACCAACACCGAGCAGATGCTCGACGAGCTCTTAAAGGAGATCCGAGCTATCGCCGACCTTCTGACGCGCACCAGGTAGGTCGGTCCGACCTACCTACTCCGTCGAGATAGACGGATCCGCCTGCACCCTGTGCGGGACGATCATCAGGAAGTTGTCGTCGCAGGCAGCGGCGAGCGAGCCGACCCGCTTGGCCTCGTCGTCCTGACCGGTCGCGCGCAATTCCTCGGCGTAGTGGGAGAGCAGGTCTTCGATGTCCAGGCGCCCCTCCGAGTCGAGCTCCTTGAGCTCGACTTTGGCACCCTCGCCGAGGCGCGCCTCGATCGCCGCGCGGTCGATCCCGAAGGCGTTGTGGCGGACGTAGACGCGGCCGCCGGTCATCCCGGCGCAGGCCCAGGGGCCGAGGTCGCCGAACACGACGGCGCGGCCCGAGGTCATGTACTCGAAGGCGAACCCCTTGGCGTTGGCGCGGTCGACGACGCAACCGCGGCTGTCGTCGAGATCCTCCTCCGGCTCGCCGCCGAGCACCACATCGGCGCCCGAGAGGCGGATGCAGAAGCGCGAATCGGCCGAGCCCTGGACGAAGAGGCGGCCGCGCTGGGCACCGTAGGCGAACGACTTGCCGACCGAGCCGTTGAGCCGCTTGCCCTTCGCCCCCTTCCCCTTCAGCACGGCGACCGTGCCGCCCAGCATCGTCTTGCCGACGCCGTCCTGGGCGCCGCCCTCGACCCGGATCGAGACGCCGTATGAGTTGAACGCGCCGAGCCCCTGCCCGGCGACGGAGCCGCCGTCGAACTCGAGGCTGGCGAGCACGTCGTCGCTGGACTCCGGCCCGCCGTCGAAGATGCGCGAGCGGGCGATCGCCCCGGCCAGCTCGGTGCCGAGCACGCGATCGTTGGCGTCGGTGGTGCGCGGGAAGCGGTTGCGCACCGAGCCGCCCGAGCAGACTTCGCCGGCCAGGGCGCCGATCTGGGCCGAGGCCTGCTTCGCCTCCATGCGCACCGGCCGGGCTACGACGAGGCCGGCCTCGGCGCGTTGCTCAACGACCTCCTCGGCGACCGGCAGGTCGAGCGGCTCGAGGTCGAGGAACTCCTCCAGCGGCGTGATCAGCGGCGCCAGGTCGATCTGGTCGTGATGGGAGACCTGCTCGAGCAGGTCGTAGCGGCCGACCAGGTCCTGGGCGCGGTCGTAGCCGAGCGAAGCGACGACCTGCTTGACCTCCTCGCCCATCGCCGCGAAGAAGCGGGCGCAGCTCTCCGCCGCGCCGTCGACCTCCTGCGGGGTGAACTTCTTCAGGCCGTGGTCCTGGGCCTGCTCGACCGTCTCGATCTGGGTGGCGATCCCGACGTGGCAGGTGTCGAGCTGGCAGCCGCGGCAGATCGTGCAGCCGAGGCTGACCATCGCCAGCGTGCCGAAGCCGACCCGGTTGGCGCCGAGGCAGTGCAGCTTGACGATGTCGTGGCCGGTGCGGTAGCCGCCGTCGGCCCAGATCTCGACCCGGTTGCGCAGCCCGGCCTCCATCAGCGCCCGGTGCACGGCGCGGGTGCCGATGTCGGAGGGCAGGCCGACGTGGCGCAGCGCGTGCTGGCGCGCGGCGCCGGTGCCGCCCTCGAAGCCCGAGAGGGTGATGATGTCGGCGCCGGCCTTTGCGATGCCGAGGCCGATCGTGCCGATGTTCGGCACCACCGGCACCTTGACCGAGACGCGCACGTCGGGGTTGACCGTCTTCAGCTCGTCGATCAGCTCGGCGAGGTCCTCGATCGAGTAGAGGTCGTGGTTGTTGGAGGGCGAGATCAGGTCGGTGCCAGGGGCGGCGTTACGCGCCGCGGCGACCTTCTCGGAGACCTTCTTGCCGGGCAGGTGGCCGCCCTCGCCGGGCTTGGCGCCCTGGCCGATCTTGATCTCGGCGACGTAGGAGGAGTTGAGCATCTCCGCCGAGACGCCGAAGCGGCCCGAGGCGACCTGCTGACCGCGCCATTTGCGGTACTTGCCGTACATGTCGCGGATCTCGCCGCCCTCGCCGTTGATGCAGAGGACGTTGATCGCCTTCGCCGCCTCGGCGTAGGCGCGGAAGGCCGGCTCGGACTGCGAGCCGAAGCTCATCGAGGAGATCACCACCGGGTAGTCGTGGTGGCCGACCCCGGCGTCGACGACCGCGGCGTCGGCAAGCGGCTCGCGGTCGCCCTTGAGGGCCATGATGTGGCGCATCGAGATCGGGCTCTGCGCCTCCAGGTCGCGCACCTTCTCGCTGTATTCGGCGTAGTCGCCGCTGCCGTTGGCGGTGGCGATCGCGGCCTTGTAGACCTTGGGGTAGAAGCGGAAGGTCTTGGCCGGTTTGGCTTTCTCGTCGCTGCCGAGGATGCGCGTCCGTTCGTTGCTGCTCTCGTCGAGCGCGTCGAAGCCGACGCCGCCCTTCTCCGAGGCGGCGAAGGCCTCGGTCTGGAAGATCTCGGCCAGCTCCGGGCGGATGCCGATCGAGGAGAACTGGCGCGCATAGCCGCGCACCTCGTGGATCCCGATCGTCGAGATCACTTTCTCGATCCCCTTCGCCAACGCCGCGCAGAGGTTGCCGATGTCCTTGCGGTAGTCCTCGACGCAGATCACCTCGACCATCGTGTACGGGCAGACCCCGTTGGCGCCGAGGCCGAGGGCGAGCATCGTGTCGTGGACGTTGCGCAGCGCTGCCGAGCGCAGCACGATGCCGCAGCGGCGGCGCAGGTTCTCCTCGCCGGGCTCGACCCGGAACTGCTTCAGCGCCTGGTCGACCGCCGAGGTGGCCAGGTGCGGGTCGAGGAAGCGGCGCTCGGCGTCGTAGACGGTGCGGTCGGTGAGGACCAGCAGCTCGGCCCCGTCGCGGACCTTCTTCACCGCCTCCTGCTTGATCCGCTCGATCGCGCCGCGGCTCGTCTCCGACTCGAGCAGCGAGATGTCGACCGCGGCGGCGCGCCCGCGGAACTCCTCCCAGAGGTCCTCGAGCAGGTAGGTCTGGTGCTCGTGGGCGATCTCGCGGTAGGCCTTGTCGGAGAGCGGCGCCATGCCGTGGTGGCCGCCGAGGATCACCGGGAAGGAGGTCTCGACCGTGCCCGAGTCCTCGCCGGCGGCCTCGATCGAGGGCCGGCGGCCGAAGACCGAGCGGGTCGAGAAGTGCTCCATCTCCCGCTCGCGGTCGATCGCCGGGTTGGTCACCACGGCGACCGTCTCCTTGAAGTAGTCGGCGAGGTTCTGGCGCTCGGGCGAGAGTGCCGCGAGCGGGCCGTCGTAGCCGAGCGAGCCGACCGGCTCGGCCCCGTTGGAGGCCATCTGCTGGACCAGTTTGACGTCGTCGCGCTGCCAGCCGAAGCCGGCGAGGATGCGGTCGGCGACCTTGACCGGCTCTTCCGGGCCGGCGTCGGAGTAGCCGGGCACGTCGGCCCCCTCGAGCGGGCCGCCGGTATGCAGGGCGCGGTCGTACGGCGCGACCTCGGCGGCGCCGTTGCGGGCCAGCCAGCGGTCGCGGACGATGCGCAGCATCTCGTCGTGCGCGTGCAGGGTCGAGCGCCGCGCCTCGCGGTCGATCGCGACCATCGCCTTCTCGCCGGGGGCGAGCGGCTTCGGCTCGGAGACCATCTCGCCGACGGCGACGACCCCCGGCTCGGAGCTGAAGACGAAGTCGGCGGCCGTCTCGATCTGCCAGAGCGGGCGCAGGCCGAGCGCGTCGGCGGAGAAGGCGCACTCGTCGCCGTGGCGGGCGATCAGCGCCACCGGCCCCTGGGCGAACGGCCCCATCGCCTGGCGCAGGTACATGTAGAAGGGATGCAGGTCCTCCGGCAGCGAGCGGATCTCGTTGACGATCGGCGGCACGATCATCTCCATCGCCTCGGCGAGGCTGAGCCCGTCGCAGCTGATCAGCGTGTCGATCGTTCGGTTCAGGTCCTGCGAGTCCGAGGAGCCGGGCTGGATCGGCACGCCGAGCATGCGCGCCTCCTGGCGCAGCTGTTCGACCGTGTTGATCTCGCCGTTGTGACCGAGCACCGAGAAGGGCTGCACCCGCTTGAACGAGGGCCAGGTGTTGGTCGAGTAGCGGTTGTGGCCGAAGCTGCCGATCGTCTCGAAGCGCGGGTCGCACAGGTCCGGGTAGTACTCGCCGAGGATCTTCGGCGCCCCCATCACCTTGTAGACGCAGGTGGTCGCCGAGAGCGAGGGAATGTGGACGCCGAGCTCGCGCTCGAGCTCGATCAGCAGGTCGAAGAGGACGCGGTCGCGCCGCGAGGCGTCGGCGACGAGGCCGCCGATCTGCCAGAAGTGCGGCTCCTCCTCGCGCGCGGTCGGCCCCAGCGCGGGTGAGTCGACGGCGCCGATCCGCTCGGCGAGGATGCGGAAGCCGCCGCGCCCGAGCAGCTCGCGGGCGTCGTGCTGGATCCGCTCGAGGTCCTGGGAGCGCTCGACGAAGACGTGGGCGACGGCAAAGGCGTCGTCGAGGGTCAGCGAGGGGTCGTGGCCGCCGGCGCGGACCTCCTCGGCCCAGATCTTGCGTGGGATGTCGAGCAGCAGGCCGCAGCCGTCGCCCTCGCCGTCGACGTTGCCCGCGCGGTGCAGCATCTTCTGCAGAGCCGGGATCGCCCGCTCGATCGGCTCGTGGCTCGGCGTCGCGTCCTTGCGCACCGAGGCGTAGATCGCGCAGGCGTCCTTGTCCTCGACGCTGGGCGGTGAGACGAGCGGCCGGTAGGCGCGCTCTGGCGAGTAGCGGACGGGCTTGCCCTCGCCGTGCAACTCACGGGACTGGGTACTGGACATCTCTCGACCTCCCGGTTTCCGCGCCTTCTCCGAGCGGGCGCGCGACGGGTTGACAGGTTGGCGGATTATAGGGACGGCGGGCGCCCCGATCAACGACCCTGCACTTACCCGCGATATGCGCGGGAAAAGACAGGTTCGACCGCTACAACTCCGGGACGTCGGCGCCGTGGGGGGTGAAGGGCAGGCGGCGGACCTCGGCCCAGCCGGCGCAGCGGCGCTCGAGCTGCTCGGCGACCTTGCCGGCGTCCTGCCAGGTGGTCCAGACGAGGACGGTCGAACCGGCGCCGGAGATCGTCGCCCCGAGGGCGCCCAGCTCGCGGGCGGAGTCGACAAGGTCCATCGAGCGCGGGTAGAGGTCGCGGCGGCGCGGCTGGTGGATGCGGTCGGCGAGGCCGGCGGCGACGAGGTCGAGGTCGGCGCGCTGCAGGCCGAGCACCAGACGCGAGGCGGCGGCGATGTTGGCGACGGCGTCGCCGAGCGGGATCTCGGCCGGGATCGCCTCGCGGGCCCGCTCGGTCGAGACCTCCTCGGCGGGGATCGCGACGATTCCCTCCAGCCCGCCGGGCGGATCGAAGCGGGCGGCGCTCGGCGCTCCGTCCGCGCCCGGGCCGCAGACGACGAAGCCGCCGTAGATCGCCGCCGCGACGTTGTCCGGATGCCCCTCGATCTCGGTCGCCCGGACCAGCAGCTGCTCGGCGGAGAGCGCCAGCTCGTAGAGGTGGTCGGCGGCGACCAGACCGGCGACGATCGCCGCCGCGCTCGAGCCGAGCCCGCGGGCCAGCGGTATGCCCTGCTTGAGGCGGAAGGCGATCCCGTCGGCCGGACGCAGGCTCTCGAAGGCGCGCACGATCAGGTTGTCGCGCCCGGTCGGCAGCTCGAGCGGGCCCGGGTCGAAGCCGAACTCGCCCGCCTCCTCGACCTCGAGCTCGAGGAAGAGGTCGAGCGCCGCCGCCATCGTGTCGTACCCCGGCCCGAGGTTGGCCGAGGAGGCGGGCACGCGGACGAGCCGGTGGCGGGCGGTCAATCGAACACCGCGCGCTCGACCGCGCCGAGGTCGTTCTCGCAGTTGATCACCGGCGGGGCTTCGGAGAGGGCCGTGTCGGGGTCCTTGAGGCCGTGGCCGGTGAGCACGCAGACGACCGATTCGGGCGGCGCCGCGCCGTCGGCTACCGGCAGCCCGTGGGCGAGCAGGCCGGCGACCGAGGCGGCCGAGGCCGGCTCGCAGAAGACCCCCTCGCTGGCCGCCAGCCAGTGGTAGGCGTCGAGGATCTGCTGGTCGGAGACCGCCGCCACCCGGCCGCGCGAGCCGGTGAACGCCGCCATCGCCTCCTCCCAGCGCGCCGGGTTGCCGATCCTGATCGCCGAGGCGACCGTCTCCGGGTCGGCGACCGGGGTGCCCTGGACCAGCGGCGCGGCCCCCTCGGCCTGGAAGCCGTAGACGACCGGCGCCGCCCCGAGCTCCTCGAAGCCGCGCCAGTAGGCGGTCACGTTGCCGGCGTTGCCGACCGGGATCGCCAGCGCCCCGGGGGCCTCGCCGAGCTCCTCGACGACCTCGAATGCGGCCGTCTTCTGGCCCTCGATCCGGTAGGGGTTGACCGAGTTGACCAGCTCGATCGGGTGGCGCTGGGCGAGCTCGCGGACGATCTGCAGCGCCTCGTCGAAGTTGCCCTGCAGAGCGACGACGCGGGCGCCGTGCATCAGCGCCTGGGCGAGCTTGCCGATCGCGATCTTGCCCTCCGGCACGATCACCGCCCCGCGCATTCCCGCCCGCGCCGCGTAGGCGGCGGCGCTGGCCGCGGTGTTGCCGGTCGAGGCGCAGATCACCGCCTCCGCCCCGCGGCCCTTGGCCCGCGAGACCGCCACGGTCATCCCCCGGTCCTTGAACGACCCGGTCGGGTTGGCCCCCTCGAACTTCAGGTAGGCCCGCACGCCGAGGCGCTCGGAGAGCCGGTGGGCCTCGATCAGCGGCGTCGATCCCTCGTTGAGCGAGACGACCGGATCCCCGTCCTCCAGCGGCAACTTGTCTCTGTATCGCTCGATCAGGGGGACCGGGCTCAAACGAACTCCTCCTCGATAACCCTGATGAAGCGGGGTTGCGCTCGCACGTCCCGCAGCCCGCCGATCTGCTCGACCGCCGCCGCGAAGCTCGACTCGAGGCACTCGTGGACGACCATCACCAGGCGGGCGTCGTCGCCGATGCCGCGCTGGACGACGCTCTTCACCGAGATCTCCTTCTCGCCCAGCACCTGGGCGATGCGGGCGAGCACGCCGGGCTCGTCGGCGACCTCGAGGTGCAGGTAGAAGGACGAGCTGACGTCGGCGACCAGCGGCAGCCGGGCACGCGCCTCGTGCACCGGCGCGTCGCCGGAGAGGATCGAGACGACGTCGCCGAGCACCGCCGAGGCGGTCTCGACCCCGCCGGCGCCGGGCCCCGACATCGTCACCTCGGTGATCGCCGGCGCCTCGACCATCACCGCGTTGAAGGGACCGCCGATCGGCGCCAGCGGGTGGCCGCCGTAGAGGAAGCAGGGGAAGACGCGGACGCTGATCCCGCCGTCGCGCCGCTCGGCGACGCCGAGCAGCTTCAGCGAGAGGCCGAGCTCCTTGGCGTAGGCGAGGTCGTCGGCAGTGACCGCCTCGATCCCCTCGTAGGGGACCTGGTCGAGGCTGACCGGCGTGTGGAAGGCGAGCCGGGCGAGGATCGCCATCTTCGCCGCGGCGTCGGCGCCGTTGACGTCGTCGCTCGGGTCGGCCTCGGCGTAGCCGAGCTCCTGCGCCCTGGCCAGGACCTGCTCGTAGGCGGCGCCGCTGGCGGCCATCTCGCTGAGGATGAAGTTGGTCGTCCCGTTGACGATGCCGAAGACCTTGTCGATCTCGGTCACGCCGAAGCTCTCCTGGATCGTCCGCACGATCGGGATCACGCCCGCCACGGCGGCCTCGAAGCGCAGCTGCACGCCGGCCTCGCGGGCGGCGCCGAACAGCTCGTCGCCGTGCTGGGCGAGCAGCTGCTTGTTGGCGGTGACGACCGGCCGCCCGGCGCGCAGCGCCTCGAGCACGTAGGCGCGGGCCGGTTCGGTGCCGCCGATCAGCTCGACGACCAGGTCGGAGCCGGCGAGGATCTCGCCGAAATCGCCCTCGCTGCGGGTCAGCGGGCCGACCGGCTCCGGCCACCGCCCGGTCGCCGCCTCGATCGCCGCGGCGCGCTCGCCGAGCAGCGCCGCGAAGGCGCCGCCGACCGTGCCGCGCCCGAGCAGCCCGATCCGCACCGGCTCAGAGCCCATTCGGAAACTCCACGTGTGCGACTGGCGTGCGCCGGACCAAGCGGGGCAAGGACGCAGGGAGGCCGAATAGCAGCGCTATTTGGCCGACTGAGGACGCCGCACCGCGCCGGTCCGCCGCCGCCAGGCGTGCGCGGGGGGTTTTCGAACGGGCTCTAACCATCGACGTCGCGTCCCGTCAGGTCCTCGTAGGTCTCGCGGCGGACGACGACGCGGGCCTCGCCGTCGCGGCAGAAGATCACCGGCGGCCGGGTGACGCCGTTGTAGTTGCTCGCCATCGCGTGGCCGTAGGCGCCGGTCGCCGGGGTGACCAGCACGTCGCCGACCGTGGGCGCCGCCAGCATCGCGTCGCGGACGAGGACGTCGCCGGACTCGCAGTGCATGCCGGCGACCGTGGCGGCCGTGTCGGGGGCGGCGCCGGCGCGGTCGGCGATCAGCGCCTCGTAGCGCGAGCCATAGAGCATCGGCCGCATGTTGTCCGACATGCCGCCGTCGACCGCGACGTAGGTGCGGATCCCCGGAATCTCCTTGACGGTGCCGAGCCGGTAGGCGGTGATGCCGGCATTGCCGACCAGCGAGCGGCCCGGCTCGATCAGGATGCGCACGCCCTCGCCGAAGACGTCGGCGACGCCGCGCGCCTTGACCTCGACGTAGGAATCGATCGATGGGGGCTCGTCCGCGGCGCTGTAGGCGATCCCGAGCCCACCGCCGACGTTGACCAGGCGGCACCACTCGCCGGCCAGCTCGCCGAGCGCCCGGATCGCCAGCGCGTAGGGCTCCAGCTCGAAGATCTGCGAGCCGATGTGGGCGTGCAGTCCGACCAGGTTGAGGACGTCCGAGCCGAGCACGCGCTCGATCGCCCGTGCCGCCAGCCCCTCCTCGAGGCCGAAGCCGAACTTCGAGTCGAGCTGCCCGGTGGTGATGTAGTCGTGGGTCGAGGGCTTGATCCCCGGCGTCACCCGGATCAGCACGTCCTGCGGTTGCTCGAGCAGCCGCTCGCACCTCTCGATCTCGTCGAAGGAGTCGAGGATCAGGTGGCCGACGCCGGCCCGCGCGGCGAAGAGGATCTCCTCGTCGCTCTTGTTGTTGCCGTGCATGTGGATCCGGGCCGGATCGAAGCCGGCGCGCAGGGCGATGTGCAGCTCGCCGCCGGAGGCGACGTCGACCGAGAGGCCCTGCTCGGCGAAGAGGCGGTAGGCGGCGGTGCAGGGGAAGGCCTTGCTCGCGAAGAGGACTTCGAAATCGCTGCCGCGGCGTTCGAACGCCTCGCGGTAGGCACCGGCCCGCGCCCGCATCTCATCCTCGGCGTAGATGTAGGCCGGCGTGCCGAACTCGACGGCGAGCTCGATGACATCACAGCCGGCGATCTCGAGATGGCCGCGCTCGTTCACGCGGCTGCCCGCCGGGTAGACCGGCGAGCCCGCGATCGGGTCCGCGACCGCGCCTGCCTGTCCGCGCTCGGGCATCGGACGGCATTGTGACGGTATGGCGGAAAGGTCGGCTAGCGCCCGTTGCCGAGCAAGCCATCGACCGTGTCTTTGACGTTCTCGACAGTCTTGTCGACCGTCGATTCGGGGCCGGCGACGCCGTTGACGACGTCTTCGGTGGCGCCGCTGCCGCTGAGCGCTCCGCCGGTCGCCTGATCGACGCCGGAGACGGTCTCGTTGACGGTGTCGGTCAGTGCCCCGGAGGTCGAGGTGCCGCTGCCTGCGCCGCTGCCGGAGGTTGGAGGGTTGGTCGCCCCGCCGCCGGATCCGCGGCCCGCCGAGGCCGCGTCCGCCGGGGAGCCCGACTGCGCCGGGCCGGAACCGCCCTCCGCCGGGGCCGAGCCGGGCGCGTCCGCGGTTGGTGCGCCCGGCGACGGCGATCCGGTCCCGTCGTTGGGGTCGCCGCCTCCCCGCCCGCCGCCGCCTGCGGCCGAGGAGGCACTGCTGCCGCCTGGCCCAGCCCCAGCGTCGCTGGACGACGAGCCGCCGGCCGCCGCGCTGCTCCCCGGCGCGTCCGTGACCTCAGCCGGGGAATCGCCGCCGCCGAGGCCGAGATCGGCCAAGGGCCAGTCGCGCAGGGTCTGCAGGGAAACCAGCAGGACGAAGGCGACGATCGCGGCGGCGATCAGGGTCGTACCCGAGATTGCGCCGACTAGATAGGTCCGAGCCTGGCGGATCATTCGATTGCCTCTACCCAGGCTCTCACGCCCGCATGATCGGTAACCGAAATTCGTACTAATTCTAGGTAGTTCAGCGTCCCGACAGGCGGGGACCCTCCCCCTACAGGTAGCCCAACGGATCGGTGGGGGCGCCGCTTATCCGCACCTCGAAGTGGAGGTGGTCGCCGTAGCAGTGGCCGGTGCAGCCGACGTAGCCAATCACGTCGCCCTGCGAGACGCTGCCGGAGGTGACCGCGAAGGAGGACTGGTGGGCGTAGCAGGTCTGCAAGCCGCCGCCATGGTCGAGGCAGGTGAAGTTGCCGTAGCCGCCGCTGCCGCTTTCGGACTGGACCAGGACGACCGAGCCGGCGTCGGCGGCGCGGATCGGCGTCCCCGCGGGCACCGCGATGTCGATGCCCTCGTGCAGGCTGCCCCAGCGCGGGCCGAAGCCGGAGACGACCGGGCCGTCGACCGGCCAGACCATCGACCCCGAGCCGTAACGGACCGGGCCGGCGGGCAGCGGCGAGGAGGAGGTCGACTGCAGCCGCGCGGCGATATCCGCCTGCAGCGCGGCCAAATCGCCCTCGATCTCGTGCTCGTGGTCGCTGAGCGTCGCCAGCGCCGCCTCGCGCTGGCGACGCACGGAGACCAGCTTCGCCTGGTGGCTCTGCACGGCTGAGCGGGCGCTCGCCAGGGCCTGCTCTTCGGCTGCGATCGCGTCGCGGGCGCTTTCGATCCGGTTCTTCGCCGAGCGCAGCCGGGCGACCGTGCTCTTGATCTGGTCGCGCAGGTCGCGGACGCGGGTGACGACCGCTTCGTCGAGCCCGTTGATCCGATTCAGATACTCGGTGCGGTTGATCAGCTCCTCGTAGCCGCCCGACTCGACCAGCACGCTGAGGATGTCCGGGGTGCCGGACTCATAGATCGCCACCAGGCGCTCGCGCAGCGAGATCAGCGCCCGCTTGAGCCGCGCCCTGACCACGGCGAGGTGCTTCTTGGCGACCTCGAGCTCGTCGACGGCCCGGTTCAGTTCGGCCTGCTTGGCTGCGAGCCGCTGCTCCGTCGCCGCCTCCTGCCCGCGCAGCACCGCCACTTCGTCGGTCAGCCGTTCGATCCGGTCGCGGAAGCGCGAGATCGTCGTCGTCAGGACGCCCTTGCGCTCGCGAACCTCAGAGAGCTTCGCTTCCTTGGCTTCCTGCTTCTCGTAGATGTCCTCGGCGGTCGCGGCGCCGCCCCCGAGGAGCAGGACGACGAACGCCGCCACGGCGGCGACCGCTGCCGCCGGGGCAAGGCGTGTCTTAAGCATGGCGGGGGAGGCTAGCGAAGGCCAAAACCCGGCCCGCGGCGCGCTTTATCGCTGCAAAACGCTATGCAGCGACGGGCTCTTTGTCCGCCTGCCCGGCGGCTTTCTCCGCCGCGGCGACGACTTCGGCCGCGTAGCCGAGGCGCTCCGCGTATTCGCGCGCCTGCATGCGCGAGATGACCATCCGCTGGATCTCCGCCGTGCCCTCGAAGAGCTGGTAGATCTTGGCGTCGCGGAAGAACTTCTCCAGCGGGCTCGCGGTGCTCCAGGCGTCGGGGCCGACCAGGTCCATCAAAGTCGTCGTCGCCCACATCGTCACGTCGCCGGCCTTGAGCTTCGACATCGAGCCCTGGCCGCCGCGCATCGGGATCCCGTTGCGACCCATCCAGGCGGCCCGCTGGACCAGCAGGCGGGCCGATTCGATCTCGGTGGCGACGTCGGCCAGGGTCTGCTGGATGCGCTGCGTCTGCAGCAGCGGCGTGCCGCCCTCGGACTGGCCGTCGAGGTACTCGAGCGTCCACTCGTAGGCGGCCTGGGCGATCCCCAGAGCGGAGGCGCCGACCAGCGGCCGGGTGATCTCGAAAGTCGCCAGTGCGTCGGCGCCGCGCGATTTCTTGCCTTCCCGCCCGCGCTGCAGCTTCTTCTCCAGCTTCTCCTCGCCGCCGAGCAGGTTCTCGACCGGGATGCGGCAGTCCTCGAGGATGATCTCGGCGGTGTGCGAGGCGCGGATGCCGAGCTTCGACTCCTTCTTGCCCTGGCTGAGGCCGGGGGTGTCCTTGCCGATCACGAAGGAGGCCTGGCCGCGGGTGCCGAGGGCGGGGTCGACGGTGGCGACGACGACGTGCACGTCGGCGATGCCGCCGTTGGTGATGAAGACCTTGGTGCCGTTGAGGACCCACTCGTCACCGTCGCGCTTCGCCGTCGTCTTCAGGCTCTTCACGTCGGAGCCTGCCTGCGGCTCGGTGACCGCGTAGGCGCCGAGCTTGACCTCCTCGCCGGCGCCGAAGCACTCGGGGACCCACCGGGCGATCTGCTCGGGGGTGCCGGAGGAGGCGATCCCGGCGGCGGCGAGGCCGGAGCCGGAGACCGCGAGGGCGATCCCGGCGCAGCCCCAGTGGAACTCTTCGGCGCTGATCACCTGCATCTGCCCGTCGGCGTCGGAGGCCGAGCGCTGGATCGCCTCGAGGCCCTGGAAGCCCTGCTTTCGCGCCTCCCTGATCACCTCCCAGGGGGTGCTCTCCTCTTCGTCGTGCTTGCGCGCGGCGGGGCGGATCACGTCGCGGGCGAAGGCCCGGGCGCTGTCCTTGAACTCCTGCTGCTCCTCGTTCAGTGCGAAATCCATCGGTCTCCCTCGTCGCGCGATCGCTTGTCTAGCTCGTTGATTGACTGGTCAGTCAATAGCTCGGAGAAGCTTAGCTGACCGACCAGCCAGTCCTCCGCCTGTAGCTTTCCGGCCGTGGCCTCAGAGCAGCCGATCAACGCCGGGGTGCCGACGGCTCAACCGAAGCCGGGAGCCAAGGGAGAGCCCGCGCCCAAGCCCAAGCCCCCCGCCAAGCCGCAGCCAGAGCCGCAGCCGCGCAGGCGCCGGCGCAAGCCGATCCCGACGGCGCTGAAGGCGATCGCCGGACTGTTCGCACTGGCGATCGTCTTCATCGTCGCCGCGATCGCCGGCGGCGGCAACGGCGACAGCGGGGAAGAAGGCCCGGCGCCGGCCGGCGGAGCGCCCAGCACCCCTGCCGAGGCGCCCGCGACCCAGACGCCGGAAGACCTCGGCTACCCGGCATTCGCCACCGCGAACACGACCCGGGTGGGCGGCGCCGACCCGGCCGCCAGCGCGGCCGGAGTCGCCCTCGCCACCTACCCCTCGACCACGGAGGCGCAGCGGCCGGCCGCGGTCACCGTCGTCGACGCGGACGACTGGCCCACCGCGATCGCCGCCGCGGCACTGATGGCGCCGCCGATCGGCGCGCCGCTGCTGGTCTCCGACGCCGGCGAGATGCCGGCGGTGACCGCCGAAGCCCTATCCGCCCTCGATCCCCAGGGGAGCGCCGAGACCGCGGGAGCCCAGGTCATCGCGATCGGCTCGGCGGCGACTCCCGCGGACATGGAGACGAACCGGGTTCGCGGCCGCGGCGGCGCCGGCGCGGCCGCGATCGCGGCGCTGCGCGAGCAGCTGACCGGCTCGCCGCCGCGGCACTTCATCGTCGCGCCGGCGGCCGATCCCGCCTTCGCGATGCCGGCGGCCGCGTGGGCGGCGCGCTCGGGCGATGCGGTTCTCTTCACCGGGCCGGACGAGCTGGACCGGGCGACCGCGGCCGCCCTGCGCGACCGCCCGAAAGCCCCCGTCTACGTCCTCGGCCCCTCGGCGGCGATCTCCTCCGACGTCGTCCGTGAGATCGGCCGGATCTCCGGCCGGGTGCGCCGCGTCTCCGGCGAGGACCCGGTCGCCAACGCGGTCGCGCTCGCCCGCTACGCCGACGGCGGCTTCGGCTGGAACGTCAACGACCCGGGCCACGGCTTCGTCGTCGCCCGCTCCGACGAGCCGCTCGACGCCGCCGCCGCGGCGCCGCTCTCCGCGGCCGGAACCTGGGGGCCGCTGCTGCTCACCGACAGCGCCGATACCCTGCCGGCTGCGCTGCGCGGTTACCTGCTCGACGTCAAGCCGGGCTACACGACCGATCCGACGCGCGCCTTCTACAACCACGTCTGGGTGATCGGAGACCGGGAGGCGATCAGCGTGAACGAGCAGGCCGAGATCGACGAGCTGGCGGCGCTGACCAAGATCGGCGGCGAAGAATGAGCGAGGCGGAGAGCCCGCGGCTGCTGGGCGGCGGACACGCGGTCACCGCGGAGGAGATCCGCGCCCTCGCCGGCGCCTCCACCCCCCACTTCGCCCTGCAGGTCCGCAACCGCATCCGGCGCCTGATCGAGCCGCTGCCGGCCGGCGACCCGGCGCGGGCCGAAGGCGAGCGCAAGATCGCCGAGCTCGAGGACCTGGCCGAGCACAGCGGCGACCCGCGCGGCACGATGGGCATCGGCCACGCCCCTTGAACGTGCCCGGGGGCGTCGATGCCCCAGTCACTATGCTGACCCCGATGAGCGACGCGCCGCACGGGTTCAAGGAGGGCGACAAGGTCTGGGTCGAGGACGGCGACGGCAAGCACCATCCGGGGATCTTCGTCGGCGACAACGAAGCCTCCGGCTGGTTCGGCGGCGGCCCCAGCGCCTACGTCGCCCACCCCGAGGCGCACCAGGCCGAGGTCGTCTCGACCTTCCGCATTACCCCGCGCGACGAGTAGCTGCCGAAGTGTAGTGCGATACGCGCTACACTCGAAATCATGGCATCGGCCCCGCATCCGCTCTCGCTGCGCCTCGGGACCGACGGGCTGCGGGCACTGGACGAACTGGCCCGGCGCCGCAAGATCACGCGGGCCGAGGCGGCGCGGCGTGCGATCACCGAGGCGGCGGAAAGGGATCGCCGCCGGTCGGGACTGGCGGCCGAAACCCGCATGCTCATGGAGGATCCCGGATACGTCAGCGAGGCTCGTGAGGTGGCATCGATGATGGAGGACCTGCGTGGTCCGTGGTGACGTCTGTGCGATCACGCTGCCGAAGCGCCGTGGACGCGTTCAGCACGGGCAGCGCTATGCGGTCGTGGTCCAGGCGGACGAGCTGATGGCGCTGTCCACGGTCGTCATCTGCCCCACCTCCCAATCCGCGCCTCCGGCAAGCTTTCACCCAGAGGTGGCGATCGCCGGCGAGCCGACACGAGTCCTCTGCGAGATGGCGGGAGCGGTCGATGCCCGCGCCATCGGCGAAGGGGTCACCCACCTGACACTGGACGAGCTGCGAGCTGTCGAAGAGGGCCTGGAACTTGTGCTCGACCTGACCTGAGCTCCGTCAGGCCGCCGGGCCGAAGGCGTCGATCAGGCGGTTCTGGAACTCGCTGAGCTCCTCGGGGGAGATGAAGTAGGTCGGCGGGGTGAGGAAGAGGCCGTCGGCGCGTTCCGCCGTCGCCTCGACCCGGGCGCGGACCTTGTCGAGCGGGCCGGCGGCGCAGTAGGCCTCGACCATCTCGTCGCTGATCGCCCCCGGCACGGCCGCCAGATCGCCGCGGCGGAAGGCGTCGCCGGCGGCGACCGCGTTGTCGGCGAAGCCGTGCAGCTCCCAGAGCGGCATGTAGGTCTTGACCGTGGCGTAGAAGGAGATCGTGCGGCGGGCCATCTCGATCGCCCGCGCCTCGTCGTCGTCGATCGCGCAGCAGACGGTCGGCAGGTAGTCGAAGGAGGAGCGCTCGCGCCCGGAGCGGCTCAGCCCCTGCTCGAAGGAGGAGACGACGACCTCATCGATCCAGCGCAGGCTCTGAATCGGGTGGCCGTTTGACGCCGGAGCCGAGGCCGAGCCGGAAGCGGCCGCCGGACATCTCGTCGATGTCGAGCGCCGACACCGCGACGATGAAGGGACTGCGGGTAAAGGCCCAGGCGATCCCCGTGGCGACGCCGATCTTCTCGGTGCGGCCCGCCAGGTAGGCGGCCTGGGTGACCGAGGAGCGGAACAGCTCCGGCGCCCAGACGCACTCGACCCCGGCGGCTTCGGCCCGCTTCGCCTCCGCCTCGAGGTCGGCGACGGTGGTGCCGATCGCGGCGACCGAGATCCTCTCCAGCGCACTCAAGAGAATCCCCCCTTCCGCTGTTCCTTATCCCCATATAGCGGGGGAAAGGAACAGCGGAGCATGGGGGTCACAGGATCGACTCGGCGACCTGTTCGCGGTGCCAGCGGGCGTCGCCGAACCGCGACGCGTTGGCCCGGCCGCGCTTGAGGAAGAAGTGCAGGTCGTGCTCCCAGGTGAAGCCGATCCCACCGTGCACCTGGAGCGAGGCGTCGGGTACGCGCCAGCCGGCGTCGGAGGCGTAGGCCTTGGCCATCGAGGCGGCCAGTGGCAGCGAGTCCGGCTCGGCGTCGGCCGCCCAGGCGGCGCCGTAGACGGCCGAGCGCGAGTTCTCGGTCTCGAGCAGCATCTGGGCGCAGCGGTGGGAGACCGCCTGATAGGCGCCGATCGGGCGGCCGAACTGGTGGCGGTCTTTGGCGTAGGAGACCGCCATCTCCATCGTCCGCTGGGCAACCCCGGTCGACTCGGCCGCGACCGTCACTGCCCCGCGCCAGAGCACCGGACGGTAATCCTCCTGGGTTCCGTTCAGCGTCGCCTCGGGGCCGACGCGGACGCCGTCGAAGCGGACCGAGTAGAGGCGGCGGGTCGGGTCGATCGAGTCCTCGGCCGTGATCGTCACCCCGTCGGCTTCGCGCTCGACGAGGTGGCGGCGCGTGTCGCTGGTGGCGACGAGCAGGAAGTCGGCCGCGGCCGCATCCTCGACCAGGACCTTCTCGCCGTCGAGGACCACACCGTCGCCGTCGGGGCGGGCCTCCATCGCGAAGCCGCCGATGACCGCCGGCCGGCCGGCGTCGAACAGGGCGAGCGTTCCCCGCGCCTCGCCCGCAGCCAGCTTGGGAAGCCAGCGTTCGCGCTGCTCGTCGGCGCCGTTCCTGGCCAGCGCCAAGCCGGCGGCGGTGCTGGAGAAGAGCGGCGAGGGCGCCAGCGCGTAGCCGACCTCCTCGAAGAGCACGGCGAGCTCGACCATTCCGAGCCCCTGCCCGCCCCACTCCTCCGGCAGCGCCAACCCGGGCCAGCCAAGCTCGGCCATCTCCTCCCAGTCGGACTGCTCGAAGCCGAGCTCGGTCTCGATCAACTCGCGGATCCGCTCCGATTTGTAGCGGGCGGCGAGGAACTCGCGCGCGGTCGACTTGATCGCCCCCTGCTCGTCGGTGAGGTCGAAGTACATGGGCTCAGCTCACCGCAGCCTCGGCAGGCCGAGCACCCGCTCGGCGATGATGTTCTTGAGGATGTCGGTGGTGCCGCCCTCGATCGAGTTGGCGCGGGAGCGCAGGAAGCCGTACTGCCAGGCGCCGTTGGCGACGGCGTGCTCGGCGCCCCGCTGCAGCGTCGCGTAGCCGCCCTCGATGTCGAGCGCGAGCTCGGCGATGCGCTGGTTGATGTCGGCCCACTGCCACTTGCCGAGCGACCCCTCCGGACCCGGTATCCCCGACTGCATCGTCTTGGTCAGGCCGCGGTAGGCGTTCAGCCGCATCGTCTCCGCCTCGATGTGGAGCTGGGCGATGCGGTCGCGCAGCAGCGGGTCCTCGGCGGCGGTGCCGCCGTTGACGCGGGTCTCGCGGGCCAGCTCGTTCAAGCGGTTGAGGCTGTTGGAGATCTGCGAGATCGCGCCGAAGGCAAGCCCGGCGCGCTCGTTCATCAGCGTCGTGATCGCCACCGACCAGCCGTTGCCGACCCCGCCGACGACGTTGGCGTCGGGAATCCGCGCCTCCTCCATAAAGACCTCGTTGAACTCGCCCTCGCCGGTGATCTGGACCAGCGGCTTGGCCTCGACCCCGGGCTGGTCCATGTCCATCAGGAAGTAGGTGAGGCCCTTGTGCTTGGGGGCGTCGGGGTCGGTGCGGGCGACGAGCATGCACCACTTCGCGTACTGGGCGAAGGTCGTCCAGACCTTCTGCCCGGTGACGACCCATTCGTCGCCGTCCTTGACCGCCTTCGTCTTCAGCGAGGCAAGGTCGGAGCCCGACTCCGGCTCGGAGAAGCCCTGGCACCAGATCTCCTCGGCGGTCAGGATCGGCTCCAGGTAGCGCTGCTTCTGCTCGTCGGTGCCGTGGGCGATCACGACCGGGCCACCCATCGCCAGGCCGAGCACGTTGGCCGGGCTGGGCGCTTCCTGGCGCGCCGCCTCGCTGACGAAGATCGCCTGCTCGATCAGGGTCGCGCCACGGCCGCCGTACTCCTTCGGCCAGGAGATCCCCGCCCATCCCGCCTCGTGCAGCCTGCCCTGCCACTCCGTGCGGAAGGCCATCACCTGCTCGAGCCCTGCCTCCGGCTCCGGCCCGGGATGGTTCTCTTCCAGCCAGGTCCGCACCTCGTCGCGGAACTCGCGCTCGGACGGTGAGAGGCTCAGGTCCATCGGCTCGGGAGACTACTGGCTGGGCGGCCAGTCGCCTAGATGCGCTCGATGAGGGTGCCCGTTCCGAGCCCGCCGCCGCAGCACATCGTGACGAGTCCCATCTGCTTGTCGGAGCGCTCCATCTCGTGCAGCAGGGTGGTGATCAGGCGGGCGCCGGTCGAGCCGAGCGGGTGGCCGAGGGCGATCGCGCCGCCGTTGACGTTGACCCGGTCCATGTCGGGGTCGAGCTCGCGCCGCCAGGCGCCGACGACCGAGGCGAAGGCCTCGTTGATCTCGATCAGGTCGATGTCGTCGATCTTCATCCCGTTGCGGCCGAGCAGCTTTTCGGTCGCCGGGATCGGGCCGGTCAGCATGATCACCGGGTCGACCCCGACCGTCGTCTGGTCGTAGATCCGCGCCCGCGGCGTCAGCCCCAGGGCGTCGGCCTTCTCGCGCGCCATCAGCAGCACGCCGGCGGCCCCGTCGGAAACCTGCGAGGAGTTGCCGGCGGTGATCTTGCCGTCCTCCTTGAAGGCCGGCTTGAGCTTGGCCAGCCCCTCCAGCGTGGTCTCGCGCAGGCCCTGGTCGGCGACGTGGGTGTCGCCGTTGACGGCGAAGGGGACGACCTCGCGCTCGAAGCGCCCCTCCTCGGTTGCCCTGGCGGCGAGCTGCTGGGAGCGCAGGCCGAGCTCGTCGAGCTCGGAGCGGGGGATCTCCCACCTGTCGGCGATCATCTCGGCGGAGAGGCCCTGCGGGATCAGGTCGTAGCGCTCGAGCAGCTCGGCCGAGAACGGCGAGCCGTGCTCCTTCATCACCTCGTAGCCGTCGGCGAAGGAGATGTGGCCCATGTGCTCCACCCCGGAGCCGACCGCGACGTCGTGGACGCCGCTGGCGATCAGCGCCGCGGCGAAGTTGACCGCCTGCTGGGCGGAGCCGCACTGGCGGTCGATCGTCGTCGCCGGGGTCTCGATCGGCAGGCCCGCCTCGAGCCAGGCGTTGCGACCGATGTTGACCCCCTGCTCGCCGAACTGCTGGGCGCAGCCGCTGATCACGTCGCCGGTCTCGGCCGGGTCGACGCCGGAGCGCTCGAACAGCTCGCCGTAGACCTTGGCCAGCAGGTTCGAGGCGTGGACGTCCTTGTAGTAGCCCTTCTCGGCGTGGCCGCGCCCGATCGGCGTGCGGACCGCCTCGACGATTACAACCTCGCGGCCGCCGAACCCGCCATTGCCGTTGCCTGACATCGAAGCCTCCGTTCGCAGATCGACTGGTCAGTCAACTTTAGCGGGGGGCGTCGTGATAGGAACCCGTCTTGATGAGCGCAGGGACGGGATACGAGGCGCCGGGAATCGCCGGCAGCGGGGCGATAGCCACCGGGCTGGCGGCCGTGGCGACGACCACGGCCGACACGATCCTGCTCGCCCGCAGCGAGGCCTCGGCCTGGCGGGCCGAGGAGAAGGTGGTCGCAACCTGCGCCAAGATCGACGGCGCCGAGCCGTCGCGCCTGCGCGTCACCACCGACCCCAAGGACCTCAGCGAGTGCGACATCGTCGTCGAGGCGGTGATCGAGGAGGTCGGGCCGAAGGGCGAGGTGCTCGGCGCCGTCGCCGCCGCCTGCCCGGGCGCCGACCTGGCGACCACGACCTCCTCGCTGAGCATCGCCGAGATCGCCAAGGCCGCCGAGATCCCCGGCCGCCTCTTCGGCCTGCACGTCTTCAACCCGGTGCCGCGGATGAAGCTGGTCGAGGTCTGCTTCCCCGACGGCGCTGACGGCGCCCGCGAGAAGGCGCTCGCCTGGTGCGCGGCGCTCGGCAAGACCGCGGTCGAGGTCCCCGACCAGGCCGGCTTCGTCGTCAACCGCCTGCTCTTCCCCTACCTCTTCGACGCGGTGCGGCTGGTCGAGCGCACCGGCATGGAGGCGGGCGAGGTCGATTCCTGCATGAAGCTCGGCGCCGGCCACCCGATGGGGCCGCTCGCCCTGCTCGACTTCGTCGGCCTCGACGTCTCGAAGGCGATCGGCGACGCCCTCTACGCCGAGAACGGCGAGGACGCCAGCAAGCCCCCCGGGCTGATGGTCGAGATGATCGGCGAAGGCAAATTAGGCCGCAAGTCTGGCTCTGGCTTCTATAGCTACGACTAGCCTCGCCCCGCTCGATCCCAGATCACATCTGCCGGCGTGCATCCTTGGTGACGGGCGGCCGCCTCGATCTCCTCCCAGGGCAGCTCCGCTTCCGGCAGCTCGTCCCAGCGGGCGAGGTCGAGGGCCTCGACCGCCCCTTTGAGCGCCGGGCCGAGATGCTGCTCGGAGCGCAGCAGCGCCCTGAGAACCTCAAGCTGCTTATCGCTCATCCGCACAACCCACATGCGATACCTCCAGGGTTAGGCGTAACGCAGGTTGCTCAGGAAACCTAGGCGGAGGGCCGGACGGAACCGCCGTCGTCGCCGCCCGAGACGCTGATCCTGACCGCCTCGACCCGGTTCTCGCGCACCGACTCGACCCTGATCGTGTAGCCGTTGGCGCCGATCGTGTCGCCCCGCTTGGGCAGCCGGCCGAGTTCGCCGAAGACGTAGCCGCCGATCGAGTTGTAGGTGTCGCTGTCGACCGGCAGCTCGATCCCGGCGTCGGCGAGGTCGCCGAGCGAGACGTGGCCGCGCACGAACCACTCGCCGCCGGCGAGCTGGCGCAGGGCGGCGGCGCGGGGGTCGGTCTCGTCCTCGATCTCCCCGACCACCTCCTCGAGGATGTCCTCGACCGTGACGATCCCGACCGTGCGGCCGTACTCGTCGACGATCACCGCCAGCGAGGTGCGCTGCACCTGCAGGTCGTGGAGGAGGTCGTCGAGCGGGCGGGTCTCCGGCACGATCACGGCCTCGCGCACGACCGGCTCGATCTGCGCCTCCGGCCCGTCGCTCATGAACAGGCGGGCGAGGCTGTTGTTGTGGACGATCCCCTTGACCCGGTCGGGGTTGTCGTCCTCGATCACGACCAGGCGGGTGTGGCCGGAGGTGACGCAGCGCCGCAGCGCCGTCTCCACCGTCTCGGAGGCGTCGATCGTGACCACGGCCGGGATCGGCGTCATCACCTCGCGCGCCTCCTGCTCGTGCAGGTGGAAGACGCCGCCCAGCATGCCGGCCTCGCCCGGGTCGAGCCGGCCGCGCTGGGCGCCGCGCACGATCATCAGCCGTAACTCCTCGGCGGAGGCGACCTCCTCGTCGGCCTCGGCGTCGATCCGCAGCACCCGCGTGACCAGGAACCTGGCGGGCACATTGGTGAGGACGATCAGCGGGTGGAAGAGGCGCCGGAAGGCCTCCAGCGGCGGGGCGATCCCGACCAGCAGGCCCTCGGCACGGGCGATCCCGATCATCTTCGGCGCCTGCTCGCCGAAGATCACGTGCAGCAGGGTGACCACCGCGTAGGCGAAGAGGAAGGCGAGGATGTAGGAGGTGGCCTCGCCGAGGACGCCCTCGAACAGCGGCTCGATCAGCGAGGCAATCGCCGGCTCGCCGAGGAAGCCGATGCCGATCGAGGCGAGCGTGATGCCGACCTGCGAGGTCGCCACGTAGACGTCGACGTGGTCGAGCTGATGCAGGGCCAGGCGCGCGGCGCGGCTGCCCTGCTCGGCGTGCCCCTCGATCCGGCTGCGACGCGAGCGCACGATCGCGAACTCGGCCGCGACGAAGAAGCCGTTGACGGCGACGAGGACCAACACGAGCAAGATGAGCAGGAAGGCGCTCATCGGCTATGTGGCCCGGTACTTCGGGGGAGGTCGTCTTCGGCCATTCGGCGCACTGGAATATAGCTTTCCCGCTGGCGGGCATGCCCGCAGGGGGCCGAGAGTGCCATATTGGGACCGGTATGCGCATTGCCAGTCTCGTCCCATCAGCAACGGAGATGCTCTTCGCGCTCGGCCTCGGCGACGGCGTGGTCGCCGTGACCCACGAGTGCGACCACCCGCCGCAGGCCGGCACCCTCCCCCACCTGACCCGCACCGTCCTCGGCGAGGGCCTCAGCGCCCGCGAGATCGATACCGCGGTCAAGGCGACCGTCGGCGAGGGCCGGGCGCTCTACGAGCTGGACGAGGAGCGGCTCGCCGAGCTCGCCCCCGACCTGATCGTCACCCAGGCGATCTGCGACGTCTGCGCGGTCTCCTACGACGACGTGCTCGAGGTCGCGGCGCGGCTGCCGAGCCGGCCGAAGGTCCTGCAGCAGGACCCGAGCACGCTCGGCGAGATGCTCGAGGACGTGATCCGCCTCGGCGAAGCGACCGACCTGGAATCGGAGGCCCACCACATGCGCGGCGAACTCGAGGGGCGGCTGGCCTCGGTCCGCGCCGCGATCAGCGGCGCCGGCGCGCCGCGGGTGATCGCGCTGGAGTGGCTCGACCCGCCCTTCGTCGGCGGCCACTGGATCCCCGAGATGATCTCGATCGCCGGCGGCGAGGACGTCGCCGGCCCGCCCGGGCTCAAGTCGCCCGAAGTCGGTTGGGGGGCGCTCGCCGGGCTCGGCCCGGACGTGGTGATCGCGATGCCCTGCGGCCAGCAGGTCGGCGCCGCGCACGAAGCGGCGCTCGAGCACTGGAACCGGATCGCCGGCCTCGGCGCCGGCCGCGTCTACGCGGTCGACGCGGCGGCGAGCTTCTCGCGGCCCGGCCCGCGGCTCGTCGACGGCGTCGAGCTGCTCGGCCACATCCTCCACCCCGACCTCGTCGATCCACCGGGGAACATCGGCTTCGCCGAGGTCAGAGCGCCGCGCTAAGCGATTGAAATCGTCGTGGCGACCGCGAAGAAGCCGATCGCCGCCATCGCCAGCAGCTCCATCGCCTTGGGCCGCTCGCCCAGCATGCCGCGCTCTCCGGCGAGGATCACGAACGCGCAGAGCAGGCCGCCCGCGAGGCCGCCGAGGTGGCCGCCGATGCTGATTTCCGGACGCCCGAAGGTGATCACCAGGTTGAGCAGGAGGATGATCCCGATCGAGGAGGCGAGCGCGTCGACCCCGCGGCTGCGGGCGATCACGAAGGTCGCGCCGAAGATCCCGAAGACCGCGCCGGAGGCGCCGATCGTCAGCGCGTCGGGGCTGAGCAGGATCGCCCCGAACGAGCCGGCGAAGAGCGAGACGAAGTAGAGGGCGACGAAGCGGGGCGTGCCGATCGCCGGCTCGAGCAGCCTGCCGAGGAAGAAGAGGGCAAACATGTTGAAGCCGATGTGGATCAGGCCGCCGTGCAGGAAGCCGCTGGTCAGCAAGCGGTACCACTCGCCTTCGGCGACGAAGGGGCCGAAGAGGCCGAAGTCGAACAGGATCGAGCTGTTGCCGGGATCGAGGCCGCCGCTGCCGCCGCCGATCGAGATCAGGTAGGCGACGACGTTGAGCCCGATCAGGACGAAGGTGGCGGGCGCGTCGTAACGGCTCGGGGCGGTGGCGCCGCGGGTGACCTTGGTGCGCTCGCGGGCGCAGTCGGGACAGCGCATCCCGACCGGCGTCGGCGTCATGCAGTCGGGGCAGATCGGCTTGCCGCAGTTGGAGCATGAGACGCCGGTCTCGCGGTCGGGATGTCGGTAACAGGTCTGCGCCATCGCGGACCGGCAGCCTACAATCGCGGCGCAATGGAGCAGGCGAGCCCAGCACGGCTGTTCGCGGCGCTGGCCGGCGCGGCGCTCGTTCTCTACGGAATCGTCGGCTTCTTCTACGACTCCTCCTTCGCCGCCCCCGGCGACATCGGCGAGGCGCTCGGCCTGCTCTCCGTCAACGGCTGGGCCAACCTCTTCCACATCCTCAGCGGCGCCCTCGGGCTGCTCCTCGCCGGCGTCGCCTCGCGCCGCTACGCGCTCGCGGTATGCGGCGTCTACGCGGCCGTAGCCGCGCTCGGCGCGGCGAGTTAGGTCGAGCCTGCACTTACCCGCGAATAGCGCGGGTAACTGCAATCTCGTCGCTCCTAAGGCTTGAGGCGGCCGGCGAGCGCGCGCAGGCCGCCGGTCTGCTGACGGCCGCGGCGCCTGATCTCGACCAGGACCAGGGCGCCGGTCGCCACCCCGCCGACGCCCGCGGCGACGACCGGGCGCACCCAGTTGCGCGGGTCGCGCAGGGCGCGCAGCTCGCTCTCGGAGAGCTCCTCCGCCCAGTCGGAGAGCTCCTCGGCGGCTGCCTGGGTGACGGCCGAGAGGGTGTCCTCGAAGCGCCCCGAGAGCCGCTCCGGCGGCTCGATCGGGCGCAGCGCGTCGCCGAGCATCCGCTCGACGTCCCAGGTGCTGCCGCTGAGGTTCTTCTCGCTCGCCTCACTCATCGCTCATCTCCTCCTCCAGCTGCTTGATCGCGCGATGGATCAGCACCTTGGTGGCCCCGTCGCTGCGACCCAGCGCGCGGGCGATCTCGCGGTTGTCCATGTCCAGCGCGAAGCGCATGATCAGCGCGTCGCGGCGGTCGTCCGGCAAATGGTCGAGCTTGGCGATCACCTGGCGCAGCTCCTCGCGCCCCTCGGCGATCGCCTCGGTCCCGTGCCGGGCCGGAATCGGGTCGGCGTTCTCCAGCGCCGTCTGCGGCCGTCGCGACTTGTCGCGGTAGTAGTTGAGCGCCAGGTTGTGGGCGATGCGGATCAGCCAGGGGCGCAGCGGCCGGCCGGCCGACTCGCGCCGGGCCCGGTCGAAGTGGCGGTAGGCCTGCAGGAAGGCCTGCTCGGTCAGGTCCTCCGCGTCGTGCTGGTTGCCGACCCGGTAGTAGGAGTAGGAGTAGACGTCCTTGAGATGGTCGCGGTAGAGCGCTTCGAAGGCGCGGTCGAGCTCCGCCTTGGCGGCCGGGTCGAGGCTGGCCGGCTCGACGTTCTGCTTGGCGGCGCTCACGTGCGAAGCCTAGAGGCTGCCTGGCGGGGCGGCGGCGGATCACGCCGCCTCCTTGCGCGAGCGCTCGACCAGGCGCAGGCCGGCGACCCAGGCCTCGGCGTCGATCTCGCCGCGGACCAGCGCCGCGAGCCCGTCCAGCGCGTCGGCCGGGCTGCCCTGGGCGGCGAAGGCCGCCGCCAGCAGCGGCACCGCGTCGAGGCCCTCGGAGGCCTGGCCGATCAGGGCCGGGATCTCCTCCGCCGGCGTGCCCCGCCCGAGCAGCTCGCCGGCGCGCCGGTTGCGGCCCGAGGGGGCGAGCACGGTCGCGGTCAGGTCGCCGACCCCGGCCAGCCCCGAGAACGTCTCCAGCTCGGCGCCGCGCGAGATCGCGTAGCCGATGCACTCGCGCCAGACCTGGGCGGCGGCGATGCCCGCCGCGTTGAGGCCGAAGGGCTCGGTCGCGGCGGCGGCGAGCGCGGCGGCGTTCTTCGCCGCGCCGGCCATCTCGACCCCGGTGACGTCCCGCGAGCGCTCGCAGACCAGGCCGGCGCGATCGAAGACCTCGCCGAGCTGGTCGCGCAGATCGGCGTCGCCGGAGCCGAGCACAAGCGCCGCCGAGCCCGAGACCGCCTCGCGGGCATGGGCGGGGCCGCCGAGGCAGGCGACCGCGCGAGCGCGGATCCGTTCGCCGACGTACTCCGCCGGCAGCTGGCCCAGCGGCGCGATCAGCCCCTTGGTCAGCAGCAGCACCGAGGAGCGGTCGCTGACCCGGTCGGCGATCGCGCCGACCGCCTGCGGCAGCGAGCCCGAGGGGATCGCCATGCAGACCAGGTCGAGCCCGGCCAGCTCGATCTCGGCGGCGGGTCGGACGAGCAGCGACTCGGGCAGCTCGACCCCCTCGAGGTAGCGACGGTTTTCGCCCGCCGCGACCATCTCGGCCGCCTGCTCGGCGGTGCGGGCGCCGAGCTGCACCTCGAGCCCGCCGCGGGCGAGCAGCACGGCGACCGCGGTTCCCCAGCTGCCCGCCCCGATCACGGCGGCGCGGCGCATCGGCGGCAGGCCACCCATCTCTTCCCACTGGAGGAGGACGTTGGGCCAGATCCGCGCCGTCACCGATTCGGCCAGCGGCGGCGAGGGCTGCTCGACCCTCGGGAAGGTCATCGCCTTGCCCAGCCGGACGCGCACCTGTCGCGGCCGGATGCGCCAGGTGCGGCGCACATGCTCGCTGCCGAAGACGGAGGTCGGCAGGACCGGGGCGCCGGTCTGCAGCGCCAGCCTGCCGACCCCGCGCCGGGGCGGGGCGAGGGTGCCGCGGCGGATCCGCGTGCCCTCGGGAAAGATGCAGACGGCGCCGCCGCGGATCACGATCCGCCGGGCGGTCTCCATCGCCACCTCGTCGGCTTCGCCGCGGCGGATCGGGAAGGCGCCGAGCCGCGAGAGCAGCCAGCCCTGCCAGCGGCGCTCGAACAGCTCGATCTTGGCGACGTAGTTCATCGGCCGCCGCCAGGGCAGCGCGGCGCCGATCGCGAAGGGGTCGAGGAAGCTGCGGTGGTTGGCGGCGACGATCAGGCCGCCGCTGACCTTGCCGTGATCGCGCCCGGTGCGGCCGAGGCGGAAGTAGACGAGGAAGAAGGGCGTCATGAAGACCCTGGCCAGCAGGTAGAGCGGCCAGTTGACGCTGTGCCGCCGGCTGTAGTCGTGGTAGCGCTGCAGACGCTCTTCGCTCACGAAGAGCGCTACACGTGCCAGGGACCATGGTTACCGGCGGGCCGGTCCTGTCGTGCCACCCGCCCGAGTTACCAGGCTGCCTCGACGAGTTGCGCCAGGTCATCACGCGTGGGCGGCTCCGGCGTGAACGCCAACTCGGGCCGCAACAGCATCGACTCGAGTGCTTGGTCGAGCTTCGCGCGGTCTCCGTCGAGCTCGCCCAGGCCCGGTGGGTTGCCGGCGAGCTGTTGGGTGCGGGCTTCGATGTCGTCGGGGTCGGTGCCGAGGGCCGCGGTTAGGGGCTGGAGGCCGTCGGGGGCTCGGGGCAGCATGAAGTTGAGTACGCGCGGCAGGATCGTCGCGTTGGTCTCGGCGTGTGGGGTGCCGCAGATGCGGACGAGGGTTTGGCAGATGACGTGGTGGATGCCGAAGGCGGCAGAGTCGATCGCGTAGGCACTGAGGATCGCTCCCTGTGCCAGCAGTGCGTTGTCGCGATCCTCGCGCTCCTGGTCGAGTGCGGTGGCGATCAGGTCGGCGCCGCGTAGGGCCGCCATTTCGGACATTGGGTTGGTGAAGGGCGTGTAGAGGGAGTCGGCCCCGTGGGCGAGGGCGTTCATGGCGCTGGCCCGTAAAGCCGGGTCGGCCAAGCCGGTCATCGCGGTGGGGTCGGCGATCGCGAGGGCCGGGCGCACCATCGCCCGCACGCGATTCTCGGCGCCCGCGGGCAACCGGTGGATGCCGGTCATCTCGGCGCCGGAGAGCGTCGTCGGGACCGCGGCGACGCGGGCGCCGCTGACCGAGGCGACGGCCTTGGCCGTGTCGATCACGCGGCCGCCGCCGAGCGCGACGAGCTGCGGCGCCCGGGCCCGCTCGAGCAGGCCCGCGGCGATCTCCGGGACCTGGCCGTCGGGAACGGCGTGGACCGCCTTCGCCGCCGCCTCCAGCTCCGGCGCGCCGAGCAGGGCGCGCGGCGTCGTCAGCAGCTCGAAGTCGGCGAAGCCGTGCTCTTGGAGGAGCCGCGGCGCCTGAGCTACGGCGTCGTCGCGGAGGACGACGACGCGACCGGCGTCGCGCCAGACGAAGCTGCCGCTCACCCGTCCTTCGCCGTGCGCGGGTTGACGACCGGGCGCAGGTTCGGTTCGACCTCGGCCCGCATGTGCTCGTAGTCGGGCGGCAGCGAGAGCTTCTCACCGAGCTGCTCGAGCGGCTCGTCGACGGTGAAGCCGGGCCCGAGCGTGGCGATCTCGAAGAGGACCCCGCTGGGCTCGCGGAAGTAGATCGAGCGGAAGTAGAAGCGGTCGATCAGCGGCGTCGGCTGGGCGCCGCCGGCGATCGCCCGATCGCGCCACGCCTCGTGGTCCTCGATCGTCGAGGCCCAGGCGACGTGGTGGACGCTGCCGGCGCCCTGCAGCGAGCGCTCGGCGGGCGCGTCGTCGTAGAGGTAGAGGCCGCCGCGGTTCTCGCCGCGCGCTTCCCAGCCCCCCTCGATCGGCTCGAACTCGAGCGCCTCGAGCAGGCCGCCGCTGCGCTCGGGCGCGGCCGAGTAGGCGCAGACGGCGTGGAAGCCCTGCAGCGCCAGGCCGGCCGGGACCTCCGGGTGCTCGGCGCTGAGCGGCTCGTCGGGCACCTCGACCACCGCCAGCTCGTGGTCGAGCCCCTCGGGGTCGGAGAAGCGCAGGCTCTGCCCGGCCCGCTCTGTGTCGATTCCCTCGGCGCCGAGCCGCTCGGCCCAGAAGTCGAGTGCCTCGACCGAGGCGACGCGCCAGACGATCCGGTGCACGTCCCCCGCCCCGGCCCGTCCCGCCTGCACGCCGGGGAACTCGAAGAAGGTCAGGTCGGAGCCGGCGCTGCCCTTCTCGTCGGCGAAGAAGAGGTGGTAGACGGTCGGGTTGTCCTGGTTGACGGTTTTCTTGACCAGGCGCAGACCCAGCACGCCGACGTAGAAGTCGACGTTGCGCTGCGCGTCGGCGGTGATCGCGGTGATGTGGTGGATTCCCTCGAGCTTCACGTCCATCCACGTATACCATCCCCGGAGAATGAGCCGCGCAAGGCGACGAACCGTCAAAGCCCTCGTGGTGCTCGGCTCGCTGTTCGCCCTGCTCAGCGTCTTTGCGATCTGGACCGAGCGCCAGGCGCTCAACACCGACGACTGGGTCGAGACCAGCGGCCGGCTGATCCAGGACCAGGAGATCCGCGCCGCCGTCGGCGAGTACCTGGTCGAACAGCTCTACGACAACGTCGACGTCGAGGAAGAACTCGAGGGGATCCTGCCGGGCGACCTCAAGGACCTCGCCGGGCCGGCGTCGGGCGGGCTGCGCCAGGTCGCCGGCAGCGGCGCCGAACAGGTGCTGCAGACCTCGGCCGCGCAGGACCTCTGGAAGGACGCCAACCGGGCCGCGCACGAACAGCTGCTGGCCGTGCTCGAAGACGAAAAAGACGCCGTCTCGACCGAGGAAGGCGAAGTCACGCTCAATCTCGGCAGCCTCGTCACCAATCTCGCCGACCAGGTCGGGATCGGCAGCCAGCTGGCCGACAAACTGCCGCCCGACGCGGGCCAGATCACGATCCTGCGCTCCGACGAGCTGAAGACCGCGCAGGAGATCGTCGTCGCGATCAAGGGCCTGGCGATCGTGCTGACCCTGCTGACCCTGCTGACCTTCGGGCTGGCGATCTACCTCTCGCGCGGCGGGCGCTGGGTGATCGTGCTCTTTTGCGGGGTCGGGCTGATCGCCGCCGGCTTCGCCGCGATCGTCCTCCGCGAGATCGCCGGCGGCATCGTCGTCGACCAACTGGTCGACGAAGAAAGCGTCAGGCCGGCGGCGGAAGCGGCCTGGTCGATCTCGACCTCGTTGATGATCGGCATCGCGACCACGGTGATCGTCTTCGGCGTGCTCTTCGGCATCGCCGGCTGGCTCGCCTCGCCGACCGGCGCGGCCGGCGCCACGCGCCGCTTCACGGCCCCCTTCCTGCGCGACCACGCGCCCTACGTCTACACCGGCCTGGCGATCGTCGTCTCGATCTACTTCCTCTCGGCGCCGACGCAGAACCTGCGCTCGCTGCTGACCGTGCTGATCGTCGCCGGCTTCGTCGCCTTCGGCATCCACGAGATGCGCAAGCAGACCGCTGAGGAATTCCCCGACGCCGAGGTCGACGACTACTTCGGCGGAGCCAAGGACCGCGTCGTTGACGCGGTCAAGAGCGCCAACATCGGCGAGCGGGCCTCGAAGCTGCGCCTGCCGGAGATGCGGGCGCCGGAGAGCGAGCCCGCACCCGCTCGCGAGAACGACCGCCTGAACGAGCTGGAACGCCTCGGCGAGCTGCACAAGAAAGGCATCCTCAGCGACGAGGAGTTCGCTGCCGAGAAGGCGCGCGTGCTCGGCGGCGATTCGTGAGAGCCCGCCCCCGGACTTGAACCGGGACAACCTTCCTTACAAGGGAAGCGCTCTGCCAATTGAGCTAGGCGGGCAAGGCGTAGTCCTCGGCCCAGCGTACGCGTTTACGCTGCTTGTTGCGAGGTTTATCAACCCGAAGATACATTCCAGTTGAGGGAACATCCTCGGCAGGAATTAAGTACACCTGATCATTGTCCGGACAGTAAACGGCAAACAAATCGACCTCCCCCAAGTAGTGGCGCACACGTGATCCCTTGGTGTTGGACTGAACGCTTTGCGCACTGAATCGGATGGCTCCCTGTCGGAGGCGCCCGGTCTTGCACTGAACTTTCATGAACCGGCCGTCGCAGTCGAGGACCAAGTCATACCGCTGATTCACGCCGAAGGGCAACAGAGTGCGATAGCCCCGCCGAACGAGCTGGCCGAGTATTGCGGCCTCGGAACGCTGCCCGACGTCAACGGGATGATCCGTCAAAATCGGTTTCCCCAAGATCGAACACATGTTCGTACATTAAAGACAAAGCGTCGGACGAACGGGACGGCGCAAAGCGCCGCGCCTGCACGGCGAGGTCGACGCCGATCACAATCCGGCCCTGCTTGCCGACGACCTCGAGCGCCTCGGCGTCTCCTACGCCGGCGTCTTCCCCAACCCCCGCACGGACGGCGACGTCCTCCGCCTCCAATCCCTCCACCGAGCCCGGATCGCCGCCGACGACCTGGCGGTCGCCTCAGACCACGGCCAGGAACTGCTCGACTACGTGCTGGCGGACCTGCCGCGCTGAGCCCGGGGCAAACCCAACAGCTGGCTCGTGAAATCAGCGGAGAAACGCTGGAACTACGCGACCGCCAGCGCGCTCTAAAGCCCTCCTCACCATCCGCCGATGGACGACCTCGATGGCGGAGAAGAGGGATCTGAACCTTGGGACGGCAGGAGCCAGCGGTCGTCGCGAGCACGAACGGCGGCGGGCGAATCGTGAAAGCCGCGTACGCGAGCGCAATCCGCGGGTCGGCGGTCTGCTGCTGAGACTTCAGGACGCCCCTGCGCACGAGAAGGCGTGGGAGACGGGCGCCGCCGGCGAGGAGGCCCTTGCGAGATCCCTGCTCAAGCGCTGTCCGGGCCTCCCCATCCTGCACGACCGAGCCATGCCAGGCAGCCGCGCGAATATCGACCACCTCGCGGTCGCGCCGTCGGGCATCTACGTGATCGACGCCAAGCGCTACAAGGGCAAGATCGAGGTCCGCCGGCCGCTGTTCGGCGACGAGAAGCTGCTGATCGCCGGCCGTGACAAGACGAAGCTGGTCGAGGGATTGAAGCGCCAGGTCGAAGCCGTGCGGGCAGCGCTGGACTCGCTCGCGCGGCCGCTCCCGGTGCACGGCTGCTTCTGCTTCGTCAATCCGGACGGGCAGGCAAGCGGCAGCGGCATACCCGCCTTTCGCACCCTCAAGGTCGAGGGATTCCCGCTCTACCACCCGCGCAGGCTGGCCAAGCACCTGAACCAGCCGGGCGAGATCGACGATGCACAGACGCAACTCCTCGTGGATCTGCTCGTGCAGCGGTTTCCCCCGGCGCGCTCGGGCTGAGCAGCCGAGAGAATCGTGGCGGCCTCGCGCAGAAGTTAAGTCGGGGCGACGACCTTCACCAGTTCATCTCGGCGCGGATCGCGTCGGCTGCCTCCAGGGCGCGCTCGCCCGAGCGGCGGCAGTCGAGGTACAGCTGGACGGGGTCAGCTATCTCGAAGCCCTCGAGGCGAGCACCCTGGCGACCCCAGAGAGCGCCAGAGCCATTGCTGATCTCTTCGCCATGGACACCACTACGAACCAGACGAGCGGAGGATCGAGTCGACGATTCGCCAGACGCCGCTGCTCGGGTTGTCGTCGGGGAATTCCGTGCCGTCGCCCTCATGTTTGCGAGCCAGCCGGCGAGCGCGTTCCTTGGCGGTCTCGTAGTTGCGATCCAGGGCGTTGAGGGCATCCCGGTCGAGCGACTTCTCGCACCTGGTGTGCCTTGATGCCGAACGCTGGGCATCGTGGCGCTCGATGAACGCAGTCTGACCCTCGAAGTGGATGAGGAACCAAAGCTCGATGCAGGGATTGGAGATGGCCAACTGAATGTCGTGCTCGCGTGCCAGGGAGACAGCATGCTTCAGTTCCGGATGCCGATCTACGTCGAAGACGCACCAGACCTCGTCGTGAGCACGGCCACGACGACCCTTCTCCTCCCGTTCTCCCCTCTTCTTCGCTTTCATCGCGTGGCGGACAAGAGAAAGCGGATCGCCTCGGAACTCGTGAATCTCGACGTTGACAGTCGACCTGTTGCGGCTGTGGTGGTGACGGAGGTAGCCCTCCTCGGTGACCTTGCCCTCGGCGAAAACGAGGATCTCGTAGCGAAGCGCCTTCGCAGTGATGCGACGGCGCGGGGGGCTCATCGATCGGCGCCAGCCGATACCGGCTCGGCGATCGATTCGAGCTGCCGCCGGGAGACAATCGGGGTCGCACCGTAGCGTCCTGCCAGGTAGCGTCGCTCGACCGCCTCGCCTTTGCGGGGGGCGAGATCGGTCAGCGGATATAGGCGCGTGCCACCATCCTTCCCCTTCTCGGTGAACCAGATCTGGTCGCGCCCGAGCGCGTGGGAGGTCGAATCCCCCATGAGCGTGACGTCATGGGAGTTGAAGATCAGCTGAGCACGATTGGGGTTGCTTCGGCTGCCCTGGAAGAGCCCGACGAGGACGTTGACCAGGTGGGGGTGAAGACTGGCCTCGAGCTCATCGGCGAGTAGGACCGAGCCATTGCGAAGGGCTTCGATCACCGGCCCGATCATGCCGAACCAGACCATCGTTCCCCGCGACTCTTCGCTCGGGTGAAGCTCCACTTCCTCACCGCCCGCTTCGTGAAGCAAGCTGACCTCGAAGTCCTCGAACTCGAAGTCCCCTTCTCCGCCCCCCGGTCCCTCTTCTTCGCCGTGAAGGATGCTCAAGGCGCGCATGATCCGCTCGCGCATCTCGGGATCCATCTCTTGTTTGCTGGCCCCCGTGATGCCGAGGTCGGCCTCGCGCAGGAGGTCCAGGACCTGATCCTGGTAGTCCACGTGCTCGAGCAACTCGGCCGTGAGCGCCTGACGGGCGGTCCGCGTGTTGACGTCGGCAAAGAGCAGGTTGCGCTGGAACCATTCGAAGAGCGGCAGCAAGGTCTCGTGGCTCGCCGCCGCCGCAGTGGAGAGGAAGAGCGCGTTGGAGCGCAGGATGCCGAGCGCGGCACGCGCCCCAGCGCGCTGGCCAGACGGGAGCTCGACATCGTCGCCCTCACGCTGGAACAACAGCGCGGGGCGCCCGTGCGGCCACCAGTGCGCCCACTCCTGGAGGATGCGGCTCGCGTCCAGGCGGAAGCCGTAGCGATGCCTGACTCCGTCGATCACGAGATCCACCTCGTAGGTGCTGGGCACCTCGCCGCGATCTTTGCCGAGCCGGAACGGCCAGGTAGGAAGCCTGCTGCGTGGGGTGCCGAGCCGGAACGAGGAGAGGACGAAGGCCCGCATGTCGTTCATCGCCCGCAGGAGGTTCGACTTGCCCGACCCGTTGGGCCCGAAGACTCCGGCGGCGGGCAGAACGCCAAGGGGCTTGCCGCCCCCGCGCCAAGAGATCTCTCGCACGACCTCGGCGTCGGCGACCCTGGTTGCGAGCAATGACAGCTCGATCTCCTCACGGAAGGAGCGGGCGTTCTCCGCGCGGAAGCCGAGCAGCATCGAGCCACCGCCGGAAGAATGCTTATAAGGCGACTCAGGCATCATGACAGGGAGAGTTTTGCAGAAAATCTGCGAAAAGGCGACTTTGAGATTGAGGTACGCTGGGGATGCGACGATCAGAGCGATAGCTCGACCCGATCCATGAGCCGAACAACCGAGGGGTCGCCCACTAGGCTCAACCGGTGAGTGCATGGCGGCAGGCACGGGCGATCGCCCTCCTTCCCGGCAACGTGACGATCGTCGTGCCGGCGCTGATCCTGGTCCTCGGGTCCGGGCCGGAGTTGGCGTGGGGCCTCGACAGAGCGCTCGCGGTGCTCGTCGTCGGGGCCGGAACCGCCCTGATCGTCGCGGGCTTCTGCATCTGGCTGTGGACGGTGCGACTGTTCAGCCGGATCGGCAGAGGCACGCTCGCCCCCTGGGACCCGACCAGCCGCCTTGTCGTCGACGGGCCCTACCTCCACATGCGCAATCCGATGATCAGCGCCGTCGCGGCCGTGCTGATCGGCGAGGCGCTGCTGCTTGGCTCGCCGGGGCTGGCGATCTGGGCGGCGGCCTTCCCGCTCGTCAACTTCGCCCACTTCCTCGGCGTCGAGGAGCCCGGCCTCGAAAAGCGCTTCGGCGAGGAATACCGCGCCTACAAGCGCACCGTGCCCCGCTGGATCCCACGGCTCGCTCCCCCGCCGCGCCGCGGACCGACGGTCGAGCTGCTCTGGTGGCGGGAGTGCCCCTCGTGGGAGCGGGCGCTTCAGATGCTGCGCGCCGAGATGAAGGCGGCGGGTTTCGACCCGCAGGCAATCGAGGTGACCGAGATCGAGGACGAGGCGGTGGCCGAGCGCCGCAGCTTTCCGGGCTCGCCGACGATCCTCGTCAACGGTCGCGACATCCAGCCCCCGGGACCCGATCAGCTGCGCGGGCTGACCTGTCGCGTCTACCGCCACCGCGACGGCAGGGTCTCGCCCCTGCCCGATCCGGCCGACATCCGCGACGCGCTCCCAAGGAGCGCCGATCGGGAAGAATCACGGGAGTGAGCGGAAACGACGACATTGCGATCGGCGATCCGGGACCCTCCTTCGAGCTGCCGGACACCGGCGGGGAGGTCCACCACTTTGGCGAGCTCCTGCCCGACGTCTCGGCCACCGTCGTCTACTGGACCTGCAACCACTGCCCGTACGCGCTCGCCTGGGAGGAGCGGATGCACCAGCTGAGCCGCGACTACGCCGGCCGGGGTGTCCGCTTCCTGGCGATCAACTCGAATGACGCGACTCGCTACCCGCACGACTCCCCGGACGCGATGCGCGAACGGATCGGGCGCGAGGGCGGCTGGCCGCATCCGTTCCTCCACGATGGGAGCCAGGCAGTCGCCCGTGCCTTCGGAGCCGAGCGCACCCCCGACGTATTCGTCTTCGACCGCGACCTCCGCCTGCGCTATCGCGGCGCCCCGGATGAGGACTACGACGATCCGTCACACAACGCCGCCTGGCTACGGGAGGCGCTCGACGCGGTGCTGGCCGGCGAGCCCCCGGCGCGTCCACAGACCGAGCCGATCGGCTGCACGATCAAGTGGGCGAACGCTTAGCCGGGTAGGCGCCGCGGGCCCTACGCAACCGAGGAGCTCAGCAACTTCTCAGTGGATCGTCCAAAAGCAGGGCGGTGTCCCCTGGGTGCCCCAGGCGCAAAGCGACGTGTTCTTCGTCGACCTGCGCAAGGCCGAGCGCGACTACTCGCCGACGACGATGTACCGGGACTACGCGAGCAGCGCGGCGACGCCCTCGGCACGACCCCGTTCCACTTTCTCGGCCCCGCCTCCTACGTAAGCCACGAGGGCGAGTGCCCGGTCGCCTTCAGATGGCGCCTCCAGGCGCCAATGTCGGAGGAGCTGTTCGAGGTGGCGCGGAGCGTGGCGGCGGCCTGAGGTGAGCCGGAGGCGTCGCTTGTGGGGGAGGGCTCAACGGAGCGACCGTGCCCGGATAGGCTCCTGGCTTTGCAGCGCTGAGCACCGACGACGGGAGAATCAGAAGCAATGGCCGAGGCCGCGATCAAGAACCACGCTGATTTCATTTGGTCCGTGGCCGACCTGCTCCGCGGCGACTACAAGCAGTCCGAATACGGCAAGGTAATCCTTCCGCTCACTGTCATCCGCCGCCTCGACTGCGTCCTTGAGTCCACCAAGCAAGCCGTCCTCGACAAAAACAAGCGGCTCACCGGCAGAATCGAGAACGTCGAGCCCGTCCTCCAGACCGTCGCCGGCCAGCAGTTCTACAACACCAGCCCGCTCACCTTCAGCAAGCTGCTCGACGATCCCGACGCGATCGCCGACTCCCTCCACCTCTATATCGGCGGCTTCTCCCCAGCCGCCAAGGACGTGATCGACAAGTTCGACTTCGAGATCCAGATCGATCGGTTGCGCCGAGCCAACGTCCTCTACCAGGTGATCGGCAGGTTCGCCGAGCTCGACCTCCATCCCAACGCCGTTTCGACCATCGAGATGGGCTACCTCTACGAGGAGCTTGTCCGCAAATTCTCGGAGCTGTCCAACGAGACGGCGGGGGAGCACTTCACCCCGCGTGAGGTAATCCGGCTGATGGTCAACCTGCTGTTCATCGACGATGCCGATGACGTCCTCACCAAGCCGGGCGTGGTCAAGACCCTCTGCGATCCCGCTTGCGGCACCGGCGGGATGCTCTCAGTGGCCGAGGATTACCTGCGCGAGCTGAACCCCGGGGCCCGGCTCGAGGTCTTCGGCCAGGAGCTGAACGCGGAGACCTACGCGATCTGCCGCTCGGACATGATGCTGAAGGGCAACGACGCCTCCCACATTGCCTACGGCAACTCCTTCTCCGAAGACCACCACGAGGGCGAGCGTTTCGACTACCTGCTCGCCAACCCGCCGTTCGGGGTCGAGTGGAAGAAGGTCGAGTCGGAGGTCCGCGGCGAGGCGGAAGCGCAGGGCTTCAACGGCCGCTTCGGCGCCGGACTCCCGCGCATCAACGACGGCTCCTTCCTCTTCCTGCAGAACATGATCGCGAAGATGAAGCGCCCCGAGGAAGGCGGCTCGCGCGTCGCCATAGTCTTCAACGGCTCGCCGCTCTTCACCGGCGCCGCCGGCTCGGGGGAGTCGGAGATCCGCCGCTGGATCATCGAGAACGACTGGCTTGAGGCGGTCGTCGCGCTCCCCGATCAGCTTTTCTACAACACCGGCATCTCGACCTACTTCTGGATTGTCACCAATCGCAAGGCGCCCGAGCGCCGCGGCAGGGTCCAGCTCCTCGACGCCCGCGAGCACTTCGTCAAGATGCGCAAGTCGTTGGGAGAGAAGCGCAAGCAAATCTCCGAGGAGCAGATCGCGGAGATCACCCGGCTCTATGGCGACTTCGAGGAGGGGGAGCAGGTCAAGGTCTTCCCCAACGAGGCTTTCGGTTTCCTGCGGATCACCGTGGAGCGGCCGCTGCAGTTGCGCTGGGAGGTGACCGAGGAGACGGTCGCCATCGCCCTCGCGGCCAAGGCCGTCCTGAAGCTGTCAGAGGAGGTGCAGCTGGCCGTGCGCGAACTGCTGGACGGGTATCGAGGCAAGCAGTTCGCAACCGAGCGGGAGCTGGTCGAACTGCTGGGAGCGGCGGCCGCCGATCTCGGCCTGAGTGCGTCGGCTCAGAAAGCGATCTGGGCGGGACTCGCGGTGCGTGACGAGAAGGCACCGATGATCACCGACCGCAAGGACAATCCGAAACCCGATCCGGATTTGCGCGACAACGAGAACGTTCCCTTGCCGGCGGTGGCGGTGTCCTTCGAGGAGGATCCGACCGAGCGCTTCGAAACCCTGGCCTATCGGACCGCGGTCGACGACTACGTACGCGACGATGTGCTGCCCTACGTGCCGGATGCCTGGGTTGACCACGGCCGCACCAAGATTGGCTACGAGATCCCGCTGACGCGGCACTTCTACAAGTATGTGCCGCCGCGGCCACTGGAGGAGATCGACGCGGAGATTAGAGCGCTGGAGGACGAGATTCAGCGGTTGCTAGCCGAGGTAGCAGGGTGAGCGTTCCCACCCCTCTGCCCTGCCCATCAACCTGGCGCGGAGTGCCGGCGGGTCGGCTATTCCTGCGCCAACGCCGGCAACCATCTCCAGGCGAAGGCATCATCACTGCGTTCAGGGATGGTCAGGTGACCGCACGAGCGAATCGTCGAACGGATGGGTTCACAAACGCGGTTCAGGAGATCGGCTACCAAGGCGTCCGGCGTGGCGACCTTGTGATCCACAGCATGGATGGGTTTGCAGGCGCTATTGGGGTCTCGGATTCCGATGGAAAAGCGTCACCAGTCGTCCACGCTTATTCGGCTGCAAAAGGAGTCGATGCTCGATTCTATGCATACATGCTGAGGGCGCTGGCTCAGCTAGGCTTTGTGACTTCCTTGGGAAAAGGTATTCGCGAGCGCTCGACGGCATTCGATGTGGAGACCTTCAAGTCTCTCATGCTTCCCAGTGCACCATTTGGAACCCAGCGCTCCATCGCCGACTACCTCGACCGCGAGACGGCGCGGATTGATGCGCTAATCGCGGCGAAGCGGGGGATGGTGGAGTTACTGGAGGAGAAGCGTGCCGTGATTTTGCTGAGTAATGTGGCTCCCCACCTCATGCCAGGGGCACCGGTTCCAGGGAATTGGCGACAAGTGCGCTTGAAGCACATCTTTAAACCACCTGTCTCCGGCGCATGGGGGGAAGAACCCACCGGCGGCCCGCTCGACTGCGCCGCACCCGGATAACCGGACACTCGGTTGAACAAATCGATCATCGCACCTG
>JBBDJH010000021.1:135814-225883 GCA_040879985.1 Solirubrobacterales bacterium | reverse complement strand
ACATCACAAGATGCCCCCGGCGGGATTCGAACCCGCGCCGCGCGGCTTAAAAGGCCGCCGCTCTAACCAACTGAGCTACAGGGGCGCGCCGTCATGGTAGAGCGCGGCGGGCGATCTAGGAAAGCTCGGGCAGACCCTGCTCGGGGGTCGAGGCCTCGGCGTGGGTGCGGCGGGGGATGCGGCCGGCCCGGCGGGCGGCGTGGCCGGCCTCGACCGCGCCGCGCAGGGCGCGGGCCATCGCGGTCGGCTCAGCGGCGCCGAAGATCGAGCTGGCCGCGAGGACCGCGTCGCAGCCGAGCTCCATCGCCAGGGCGGCGTCGGAGGCGGTGCCGATGCCGGCGTCGAGGATCACCGGGACCGACGCCTGCTCGGTGACGATCGCGATGTTGTACGGGTTGCGGATGCCGGCACCGGAGCCGATCGGCGAGCCGAGCGGCATCACCGCGGCGCAGCCGGCCTGCTCGAGGCGGCGGGCGAGGACGGGGTCGTCGTTGGTGTAGGGGAGGACGGTGAAGCCCTCGCCGACCAGAGTCTCGGCGGCGTCGAGCAGCTCGACCGCGTCGGGGTAGAGGGTGCGGTCGTCGCCGATCACCTCGAGCTTGATCCAATCGGTCTCGAAGGCCTCGCGGGCGAGGTGGGCGGTGCGTACCGCGTCGCGGGCGGTGAAGCAGCCGGCGGTGTTGGGCAGCGCGAAGAGGCCGAGTCGGTCGAGCACGTCGAGCACCGAGCCCTTGGCGGCGGGGTCGATGCGGCGCAGGGCGACGGTGACGATCTCGGTCCCCGAGGCGGCCAGCGCCGCCTCCATCTGCTCCAGCGAGCGGAAGCCGCCGGTCCCCGCGATCAGCCGCGAGGACCACCGGCGGCCGCCCAGCTCCCAGGCGTCCTCGCCGCCCTGGATCGCGGCGAGGACCTCGACGCTGTGGCCGTCGACCAGCAGCGTCGAGTCCCACTCGGCGCGCGGCACGACCTCGCCGTCGAGCGCCACGGCGACGCCGCGGCCCTCGCGCTCGGCGCCGCTCTCGCGCACCGCGTCGGCGAGCGTCGCCCCGGCGGGCAGCTCGCGCGGCTCGCCGTTCAGCTCAATCCTCATCGGGTCCCTCCCGGGGCGTGGTCGAGGTGGTCGAGGTTAGGTTCGCTATGCGGTTCAAACCTCGACCACCCCGGGGCCGTGGCGCCGCCGAGCAGCTCGGCGAGCCTGTCGGCGGCGAGCGGCGCCAGCAGGATGCCGTTGCGGTGGTGGCCGGTCGCCCAGAACAGGCCGTCGATCGGCGCCGGGCCGACCAGCGGCAGGTTGTCGGCCGTGCCCGGCCGCAGCCCGGCGGCGGCCTCGACCAGCTCCATCTCGGCGACCTCGGGCAGCAGGCGGTAGGCCTCGCGCAGCAGCTCGTGGACGCCGCCCGCCGTCACCGCCGTGTCGTAACCCTGCTCCTCGACCGTGGCGCCGGCGATCAGGCGGCCGTCGGGGCGGGGCGCCAGGTAGACCCGCTCGGAGGCGACGATCCGCCGGCACGGCGCCGCCCCGTCGCGGGCGCGCAGCTCGAGGATCTGGCCCTTGACCGGGCGCACCGGCGGGCGGGTGTGCTCGGGCAGCCAGGTTGCCTGGGACGACCAGGCCCCGGCGGCGAGCACGACCGTGGCGGCGCGCAGCTCGTCGCCACCGGCGAGCCGCAGCCCGGTGAGCCGCTCGCCCTCGAACAGGGCGGCCTCGACCTCGGTCCCGGTCCGCAGCTCGACGCCGGCGGCCTCGAGCGCCGCCAGCAGCGCCGCGGTCAGCGCCCGCGGGTCGATCGAGCCCTCCCCCGGCGCGTGGACGCCGCCGCTGAGCGAGGGCGTCAGGCCGGGCTCGAGTTCGCGGCAGCGGCGCGGCGGCAGCCACTCGGCGCCGAGGTCGAGCGAGCGCTGCAGCTCGTGCACGCGGCGCAGCTCGGCCGCCTCGTCGCGGTCGAGCGCGACGTGCAGGGCGCCGTCGCGGCGGTACCCGGTGGAGACGCCGCTCGCCGCCTCCAGCTCGGCGACGAAGCCGGGGTAGAGAGCCGCCGCCGCCAGGGTCAGCTCGAGCAGCCGCGGCTCGCCGAAGGCGAGCTCGCCGACCGGCGCCAGCATCCCGGCGGCGACCCGCGTCGCCCCGGCCGGTGGGCGATCGCGATCGAGCACGGCCACCCGGGCGCCGCGCTGCGCCAGCCGCCAGGCGCAGCAGAGTCCGACGACACCGCCGCCGACGACAATCGCGTCATAGTTCCGGGAAGCGTCCGATGCAGCCATCAACGACAATTTAGACCTATGAGCCTGGCACCTCCCGAGGCCCACGGTCCGCTGCGACGCGAGCGGCTGCGCACGGCGCGGCTCTACTTCGTCTGCGAGGCGCTGCCGCGCGGCGAAGAGCCCGAGGCAGTGCTGAACGCCGCCCTCAGCGGCGGCGCCGACATCGTCCAGCTGCGCGAGAAGGGGCTGCCGCGCGACGAGATCGAGCGCTCGGCCCGCACCTTCCGGCGCCTCTGCGACACCTACAGCACCCTCTTCATCGTCAACGACGATCCCTGGCTGGCGCGGTCCTGCAATGCCGACGGAGTCCACCTCGGCCAGGACGATGCCGACCCGGCCGCGGCGCGCGAGCTGCTCGGGCCGGAGGCGATCATCGGGCTCTCCACCCACTCCGAGCAGCAGCTCGCGGCGAGCGCCGCCGAGCCCGTCGACTACGTGAGCGTCGGGCCTGTGTGGGAGACGCCGACCAAAGTGGGCCGGCCCGGGGTCGGACTCGGCCTGGTCGAGCACGCCGCGGCGCAGGCCCCGCACCCCTTCTTCGCGATCGGCGGCATCGAGCCGGCCAACGCGGACGAGGTCGTCGCCGCCGGCGCCCGGCGGCTCGGCGCCGTGCGGGCGATCCGCGACGCGGCCGACCCCGCAACCGCGGCCGAAGCGCTGCGCGCCGCCCTCGCCGCGGTCGGGGAGGCGGCGCCCGGTGGCTGACGGCCCCGAGGCTCCGCGCAAGCGCAAGCAGCGCGGCGGCGAGGGCCCGCCGGCGCGCGAGCGGATGCAGCGCGGCTACGCCCGCGCCGAGCAACGCAACCAGGAAGTGCGCGAAAGCCTCGAGCCGCTGGCCGAGGGCGAGCGGCCGCTGGTCGTGACCCTCGGCGCGATCCTCGCCGCGCTGATCTGCGCCTCGATCGTGATCAGCTACCTGGCCGGGGCCACGGTCGACGGCGAGAAACCGCTCCTGGTCCAGGTGCTGGCGCCGGCCCTGATCATGGGGATGATGGCCTGGGGGATGTGGCGCGCCCGCTACTGGGCGGTGCTCGGCTTCCAGCTGCTGCTCGTCTTCCTGATCTTCAGCGCGGTCTTCGGCCTCGCGGTGCAGGCGTCGAGCCCCGGTCAGTTCGCCGCGACCCTCGGCCTACTCGCCGTCTCCGGGTCGCTCTTCTACTTCATGGTCAAGGCGATGGCGCGGATCCAGATGCCGACGCGCGACTGAGCTTCCGGTGTGCTTTTCGAACCTCCTGGGTACGAAAGGCACACCGGAACGACGCTTCTATAGGCTGGATCGACTTGGCTGAATCGTTCGACATGATCGTCATCGGTGGGGGGCCCGGCGGCTATGTCGCCGCGATCCGCGCCGCACAGCTGGGCAAGAAGACCGCTGTGGTCGAGCGCGACAAGCCGGGCGGGCGCTGCCTCAACTACGCCTGCATCCCGGCGAAGACCGTGCTGCGCACGGCGGAGATCTACGACCAGGCGCGCGAGAGCGCCGAGTTGGGCGTCGTCGCCAAGGACGTCTCGCTCGACTGGGAGGCCCTGGGCAAGCGCCGCGCCGCCGTCTCCGAGTCGCTGTCCAAGGGCGTGAAGATGCTCTGGGACAAGAACAAGGTGACGATGATCGAGGGCGACGGCTCGCTCACCGCCGAGGGCGACGTCAAGGTCGGCGACGACGTCTACGCGGCGGACAGCGTGATCCTCGCCACCGGCTCGGTCGCGCGGCCGATCCCGGGGGTCGAGTTCGGCGAGCGCGTGCTCGACACCTGGGGCGCCTGGTCGCTGCCCGAGCGGCCGGCGAAGATCGCGGTGGTGGGCGCCGGCGCCTCGGGCTGCGAGATCGCCTCCGCCTACGCGCGCTTCGGCACCGAGGTGCTGCTGATCGAGATGCTCGACCAGATCCTCCCCGCCGAGGACAAGGACATGGCGCGGGTGGTCGAGCGCGCCTTCAAGAAGCAGGGCATCGCGATCTCCACCGGCAGCCCGGTCGAGAACGTCGAGGCGGGCGGCTCCTCGGTCAAGTTCAGCTACGGCGGTGAGAGCGCCGAGGTCGACTACCTCTGCGTCGCCGGCGGCCGCGGCGCCGACGTCGAGGGGCTCGGCCTCGACGACGCCGGGGTGAAGCTGGCCGAGGACGGCAAGGTCGAGGTCGACGAGTTCGGCCGCACCTCCAATCCCAAGGTCTACGCGATCGGCGATCTGGTCAACGCCAAGGCGCTCGCCCACAAGGCCTCCGAGGAGGGGGTCGTCGCGGTCGAGCACGCGGCCGGGGAGGACGCCCACCCGGTCGACCAGAACCTCGTCGCCGGGGCCACCTTCTGCCACCCGCAGGTCGCCAGCGTCGGGCTGACCGAGGCGGCGGCGAAGGACGCCGGGCACGAGGTCAAGATCGGCAAGCAGAAGCTCGGCGGGGTCGGCGGGGCGACCGTCTACGACGACAAGGACGGCCTCGTCAAGCTCGTCGTCGACGCCAAATACGGCGAGATCCTCGGCGCCCACATCGCCGGCAACCGGGCCTGCGACATGATCGCCGAGCTGGTCGCGACGATGGCGCTCGAGGGCGGTTACCAGGAGCTGGCGCAGATCGTCCACCCCCACCCGACGATCTCCGAGGCGGTCCTCGACGCGGCGCGAGCGGTAGATGGCTGGGCCATCCACGCCTAGGGCGACGTTCTACTTTGATCTCGGGTCGCCGTACGCGTACCTGACCGCGGAGCGGATCAGCGGGCTGTTCACCGACGCCGAGCTGGAGCAGCCCGAGTGGCAGCCGATCCTGCTCGGCGGGCTCTTCCAACACTTCGGCCGCGACTCCTGGGCGAACGGGCCGGGTCGCGAGGAGGGGATCGCCGAGGTCGAGCGGCGGGCCGCCGCCTACGGGCTGCCCCGGCCGATCTGGCCCGAGCCCTGGCCCGGCAACACGCTGTTCGCGATGCGTGCCGCGACCTTCGCCAAGCAGACCGGCCGCACCGTCTCCTTCGCCCTCGCCGCCTTCCGCCAGGCCTTCGCCGCCGGCCGCGACCTGAGCGAGCACGACAACGTGCTGATCGCCGCGGCGGCCTGCGAGCTGCACCCCAACGCGCTGCTCAAGGCGGCCGGCACGGAAGGCGTCAAGAGCGCCCTGCGCGATGCGACCGAGCGAGCCGCCGAGCTGGGCGTGATCGGCGTCCCCTCGCTGGTCGTCGGCGACGAGGTCTTCTGGGGCGACGACCGCGCCGAGGAGGCGGTCAAGGTCGCCAAGTCCATCATCTAAGGTCAGGGCGTGGCGAATCTCCCCGACGCCGGCGCCTGTTACGAGCTACTCGCGCGGATGGCCCTGATCCGCCGCTTCGAGGAGGAGGCCGGGCGGCAGTACCAGCGGGCCAAAGCGGGTGGCTTCCTGCACCTCGGGATCGGCGAGGAGGCGACGATCGTCGGCACCACCTCGGTGATGCGCGACGAGGACTACCTGATCGGCACCTACCGCACGCACGGCCACGCGATCGCCCGCGGCACCGAGCCGAAGCGGGTGATGGCGGAGCTCTTCGGCCGCGTCGACGGGACCAGCGGCGGCCGCGGCGGCTCGATGCACATCTTCGATCGCGAGAAGCGCTTCATGGGCGGCTACGGGATCGTCGGCGGCAACCTGCCGATCGCCGCCGGCCTGGCCCTCTCCGCCGAGTACAAGGGCGAGGACGCGGTCACCGTCTGCATGTTCGGCGACGGCGCTTCCAACACCGGCAACTTCGGCGAGACGATGAACCTGGCGGCGCTCTGGCAGCTGCCGGTCTTCTTCCTGGTCGAGAACAACCTCTACGGGATGGGGACGTCGGTCGAGCGCCACTCGGCCCAGACCGATCTCTCCAAGAAGGCCGAGGGCTACGGCATCGCCGGCGAGCGGATCGACGGGATGGACGTGATCGCGGTGCGCGAGGGCGTCGCGGAGGGGATCCGCCTGGCGCGCGAGGAGCGCCGGCCGACGATCCTCGAGGCCTTCACCTACCGCTACCGCGGCCACTCCGCCGCCGACCCCGAGGTCTACCGCGAGCGCGAGGAGGTCGAGGAGTGGCAGCGCAAAGACCCGATCGAGGCCTTCGCGCGGCGCTGCGTCGAGGCCGGGGTGCTGGGCGAGCGCGAGGTGCAGGAGGTCCGCGACAAGGCCGAGCAGCAGGTCAAGGCGGCGGTCGAGTTCGCCGAGGCATCGCCGGAGCCGGCCCTCGACAGCCTCTACGAGAACCTCTACGTGGTCGACGAGCCGTCCGGCTGGTACGCCGTCGACGAGCGCAGCCCCGAGCCGCACCGCGGCGAGCGCGAGGGGGCGGAGATGCCGGCGGCGGCGCGCGAGCTGGCCGAGGCGGGGGCGGCCTACGCCGGGCAGCCGGACGGGCCGCGCGCCGAGAAGCGGCCGAACCCGGCCGAACAGGGCGACGCCCAGGAGGGTGTCGAGCCGGAGGTCTCCGCCGAGGTCGAGCGGGGCGAGGGCTGATGGCGACGCTGCGGATGCGCGAGGCGCTGCGCGACGCGATGGCCGAGGAGATGCGCCGCGACGAGGCGGTCTTCGTGATGGGCGAGGACGTCGGCATCTTCCAGGGCGCCTTCAAGGTGACCGAGGGGCTGCTCGAGGAGTTCGGCGAGCGGCGGGTGCGCGACACGCCGATCTCCGAGAACACGATCGTCGGCGCCGGGGTCGGCGCGGCGATGGGCGGGCTACGCCCGGTGGTCGAGCTGATGACGGTCAACTTCTCGCTGCTGGCCCTGGACCAGATCGTCAACCACGCCGCCGCGATCCCCTACATGTTCAACGGCCAGGCGCGGGTGCCGCTGGTGATCCGCATGCCGGGCGGCGGCGGGCACCAGCTCGGCCCGACCCACTCACACAGCTTCGAGGCGCTCTACCTGCAGGTGCCGGGGCTGCTCGTCGCCTGCCCCTCCACCCCGGCCGACGGCAAGGCGCTGCTGAAGGCGGCGATCCGCGACGACAACCCGGTCGTCTTCATCGAGCACGAGAGCCTCTACGGGGCGCGGGGGGAGGTTGCCGGGGAGGGCGAGGACGACGGCGACGGGCTGCTGCGCTTCGGCGAAGCGGCGGTACGGCGCGAGGGCGCCGACGTGACGATCGTCGGCCTGCTCAAGATGGCCCATGTCGCCGAGGATGCGGCGCGGGCGCTCTCGCACGAGCACGGGGTCGAGGCCGAGGTGATCGACCCGCGCACGCTGCGCCCGCTCGACCTCGACACGATCGTCGAGTCGGTGCGCAAGACCAACCGGGCGGTGATCGTCGAGGAGGGTTGGCCGCACGGCGGGGTCGGCGCCAACCTGGCGACGCTGATCACCGAGCAGGCCTTCGACCACCTCGACGCGCCGGTGCAGCGGGTGACCGGGGCCGATGTCCACATGCCATATTCGAAGCGGCTGGAGCAGGCGGCTATTCCGCATGAGGAGCATGTGGTGCGGGCGGCTCTTGCCGCCCTGGAGGGATCGCTGTGATCGTCAGTCTCAAAGAGAGGGGACTGGGTCTGCCTCGCCAGTCGCCCACCACCGCCTTCGGCGGTGGAATCTGGTGCCGCTTCGCGGCAGAGACCACCCAGCCGGGGCCGCTTCGCGAGGCGCTGTCGAGGCAGACCCAGTCCCCTCTCCCTGGCGCTGGTGAAGGGACCCCCAATGCCTGACGTTGTGATGCCGAGGCTGTCCGACTCTATGGAGGAGGGGACTGTTCTTCAGTGGCTCAAAAGCGTCGGGGACGAGATCGCCGTGGGGGATGAGCTGGTCGAAATCGAGACCGACAAGGCGAACATGGCGTATGAAGCTGATCTGGCGGGCACGCTGACTGAGATCTTGGTGGATGAGGGTGAGACGGTTGCTATCGGGACTCCTATTGCGCGGGTTGGGGATTCGGGCGAGGGTTCGGAGGCTTCAACCGCGGGTCCTGTCGGGGAGGGGGAGTCCGCCCCGTCGCTGGGTTTTTCGCCAGAGGAGGAGTCATCTCTCGATCAGCCGGAGGGGCGAAAAAGTGGACGCCGCGTCGGGCCGGACTCCCCCTCCCCGCCACCCGCGGGAGATGGCAACGGTGACGGTGACGGTGATCGGCCCAAAGCCTCGCCGTTGGCGCGAAGGATGGCCAAGGACAAAGGGTTGGATCTTTCTCAGCTGGAGGGGTCCGGACCCGGCGGGCGGATCATCAAAGTGGACGTTGAGCAGGCGGAGCCGGGCGAGAAGGCGCCCTCGGAGCCCGGAGCGCCCCCGGAGCCGACCGGACCTGCGGCCGAGACGGCCGGTCCCTCCGCGGAGGGAGAAACGGCCAAGGGCAAGACCTCCTACGAGGACCTGACGAAGACGCAGCAGGTGATCACGCGGCGGATGTCGGAGTCGAAGGCGACGGCGCCGCACTTCTACCTGCGCGCCTCGGTCGACATGAGCCGGGCGGTGGCCGGGCGGGCGCTGCTCAAGGAAGCGGCCGGCGAGGGCGATCCGGTGCCCTCCTTCAACGACATGGTGGTAAAGGCCTGTGCGCTGGCGCTGCGCGAGCACCCGCGCGCCAACGGCGCCTACCGGGACGGGCGCTTCGAGCTCTACTCGCGGGTCAACGTCGGGGTTGCGGTCGCGGCCGAGGACACGCTGGTCGTCCCCACCCTGTTCGACGCCGACCGCAAGGGCCTGCGGCAGATCGCGACCGAGTCGCGGGCGCTCTCGAAGAAGGTGCGCGAGGGGCAGATCACGCCGCCGGAGCTCTCCGGCGCGACCTTCACCGTCTCCAACCTGGGCATGTATGGGATCGACGGCTTCTCGGCGGTGATCAACCCGCCGCAGGCGGCGATCCTGGCCGTCGGCGCGATCGAGCAGCGGCCGGTCGTCCGCGACGGCGAGATCGCCGCCGCCCACCTGATGCAGATCGACCTCGCCTGCGACCACCGCATCCTCTACGGCGCTCCCGCCGCCGAGTTCCTCGCCCGCGTCCGTGCACTGCTCGAAGAGCCCCTCTCCCTAGCCCTCTGACCCCCGCCCTATGCGATCTTCCGCTGTTCGTTTTCCTCGCTATGGGTGGATAAGGAACAGCGGAGCGGGGATGGGGGCGAGAGAGCCGCTCCGGTGTTCCTTTACCTCGCTATACCTCGATAAGGAACAGCGGAGCGCGGGGTCAGCAGGTCTTGCGGCCTCCGGTGACGGCGTTCCATGCTCGCGGGAGGGAGAAGTCGGCGCGGACGCGGAAGACGCCGGGGCGGCCGGCCCGCGCCATGGTCCAGTTTCCGCGGCGGATCAGGCAGCCCTGGCCGCGGGCGATCGACCAGTACGGGGTGAAGGAGACGCGGACGAGGAACTCGCCGGGGCGGCTGACGTCGAGCGCGAAGCCGTCATGGCCGATCGAGCGGATCCGCGCCGCGCCGCTGCCGAGCGGCTCGACCATCGGGGCGTGGTTGCGGACCTCGTAGACGCGCCAGTGGGCGTTGTCCCAGCGCGGCTCCAGGTAGGGCGGCGCGCTGAGGATCAGGCGGCGCTCGGCGACCGCCGAGTAGTCGAGCGGCGCGTCGGGGAGCGCCACGTAGCGGATCGCGTTGTCGTGCAGCCAGGCACGGTAGGCGCCGGCGGTGAGCCGCCGGTCGCGGTAGAAGATGTCGTCGCGGGTGGTGTCGAGCTGGCGCAGCCAGCCGCGGGCCAGTTCGAAGTCCGGGGCGAGGTAGGCCGACTCCCAGTGGTTCGCCGTCGGCAGCACCTCGATCCGGGCGGTATCGCCGCCGTGCTCGCGCAGCCAACCCGCCAGCGGGGCGAAGTAGGCGGGCTTGGTCGAGGGATCGCCGACGCTGCGGGCGATCTGGGTGACGCTCGCGGTCAGCTGCCAGTAGAGGCCGCCGGCGAGGAAGAGGGCGAGGAACCAGACGGGGATCCGCGGGCGGCGGGCGAGCAGCACCGCGGCCAGCACCGGCCCGCCGAACAGAGCGCCGAGGCGGACCGTGTTCCCTCCCATCGCGTTGGGCAGCAACAGGATCGCGGTCGCCGCCAGCACGTAGGCGAGCAGCACCTGGCGCAGCTGGCGCTCCTCCTCGCCGAGGCCGCGGGTGATGTAGAGGGCCGATCCGCACCAGAGCGGGATCGCCAGGTAGGAGGAGAAGGCGAAGGGGAACTCGCCGGCACCGGGGAAGACCAGGTTGGGGATCAGCGTCAAGCCCAGCGCGATCGAGGCGACCCAGGCGGCTGTCGGCCCGCGGGTCCCGCGGGAGACACGTTGGAGGTGAGCGACTGGGTCGAATGCGCCGGCGAGCACTACGCCCGCGAGAAAGACGGCGGCTACCGGGCTGGATAGGGCGCAGGCGACGGAGGCGCAGAGGGCCAGGGCGGTGCGGTGGAGCTGGAGGGCTCGCAGGGCCGCGAGGGCGAAGGCTACGCCGAGGGCAAAGGTAAGTTGGCCGTCGGCGAGCAGGGTGACTACGCCGGCGGCGAACCAGAGGGTCGCCCAGCGGGCCGCCTCGCCCCAGCGGTCGCGGACGAGGCGGTCGAAGAGGTAGGCCGAGGCGACGACGGCGACGGTGCCGACCAGGCGCGGGCCGAGCAGGGCGGCCAGGGGCGGGAAGAGGACGCTGTAGGTGAGGGTGTAGTGGCCGCCGTACCAGCTGCCGTTCCAGATGCCGAGGCCGCCGCGCTGGAACAGCTCGGTGCGGAAGACCTGGGCCGCGAGGTCGCCGACCGGCGGGTTCCAGGCGAGCATCGCCAGGGCGAGCACGGCGCTGAGGGCGACGGCCGGAAGCCAGTCAGGTTGGAGGAGCTTGGACTGGTCCATGAAGGGGTGGCGAAGGATATGGGCGCGGCCTGCAACGATTTCAACCGTGAGCGACGAAATCCTGGTCGTGCGCTGCGGGCTCGTCCCCTACGAGGAGGCGCGCGTCGCCCAGCGCTGGCTGCAGGGGGCGCGACAGGAGGGCGAGGTCCCCGACGTCCTGCTGCTGCTCGAGCACACCCCCGTCTACACGCGCGGGCGCCGCTCGACCGCCGAGGAGTTGCCGATGCGCCCCGAGTGGTACGAAATGCAGGGGATCGAAGTCCTCGACACCGACCGCGGCGGGCGCGTCACCTACCACGGGCCGGGGCAGCTGGTCGCCTACCCGATCGTCTCGCTGGCCTCCTACGACGACGACGTGCACGAGTACGTGCGGCGGCTCGAGCGGGTGGCGATCGAGGCGCTGGCCGCGCATGGGGTCGCGGCGGGGACGATCGAGGGGCTGACCGGGGTCTGGACCGAGGGCGCGATGCCCGGCCCCGGCGCCGGGATCGACGCGGCCCGCAAGATCGGCTCGATCGGGGTGCACGTGAGCCGCGGGGTGACGACGCACGGGCTGTCGATCAACGTCAACAACGACCTGCAGCCGTTCGAGTGGGTCGTCCCCTGCGGGATCGACAACTGCGGCGTCAGCTCGCTGAGCCGCGAGCTGGGCGGCGAGCAGGACCTCGGCGCCTTCGCCGCCACGCTGGTGGAGCGCTTCGGCGAGGTCTTCGGGCGGGCGCCTGTCGCCACAGAGCCGGCGGCCCTGGGGCTCGACCTCGCTAGGCTCGGCGTCGGATGACGAGCCCCCCCAACACCGCCACCGAGCCGGCCCCGACGGCGCCGGGCTCGCCGCCGCCGGAGCGCGTCCACGTGACCCGCTCGCGCGCCAAGCCGGGCGGGACCGCGGCGGCCGGCGGCGACGGCTCCGTCCCCTTCCGCCGTGCCCGCAAGCCGCCCTGGCTGAAGGTGCCGGCGCCGGGCGGGCCAACCTACCGGCGGCTGAAGGCGACGATCGGCAGCGACAACCTGCACACCGTCTGCGAGGAGGCCAACTGCCCCAACGTCGGCGAGTGCTGGGAGCGCGGCACGGCGACCTTCATGATCCTCGGCGACGTCTGCACCCGCCGCTGCGGCTTCTGCAACGTCAAGACGGGGGTGCCGAGCTGGAACGACCCGCTGGAGCCGCTGCGCGTCGCCAACCAGGTGAAGAAGATGGGGTTGCGCCACGCGGTCGTCACCTCGGTCGACCGCGACGACCTGCCCGACTACGGGGCGAGCGCCTTCGTCGGCGTTATCCGCTCGATCCGCATGCAGGCGCCGGGCTGCAAGGTCGAGATCCTCACCCCCGACTTCCGCGGCCAGGAGATGCCGCTGGCCAAGGTGATCCACGAGCGGCCCGACGTCTTCAACCACAACGTCGAGACGGTGCCGCGGCTCTACCCGAAGGCGCGCCGCGGCTCCAAGTTCCTGCGCTCGGCGCGGGTGCTGCGGATGGCGAAGGAGATGGGCGGCGCCGATGTCGTCACCAAGTCGGGGCTGATGGTCGGCCTCGGCGAGTCCTTCGAGGAGATGGTCGAGACCTTCGCCATCCTGCGCGAGCACCGTGTCCAGGTGCTCACCGTCGGCCAGTACCTGCGGCCGACCGAGAACCACCTGCCGGTCGAGCGCTACTGGCACCCGGAAGAGTTCGAGGCGCTCGAGCGCGAGGCCTACGCGCTCGGCTTCGAGTCGGTCGCCTCCGGCCCCCTGGTCCGCAGCAGCTACCACGCCGATCAGAACCTGCCGCAGCCGGCGGCGGCGAGCGGCTGAGGCTGAGGCGATGGAGCCAGCCGGGCTCGAACCGGCGACCTCCGCCTTGCAAAGGCGGCGCTCTTCCAGCTGAGCTATGGCCCCTCGGGGGGAAGTGTATGGCCGCTCAGCGGGTTACTGCGCGTTTGTAGCGGTTGACCGCGAGGGCGGCGAAGACGGTGGCCAGGGCGAGGGACCAGAGCGCCGCCTGCCAGACGTTGTCGCCGGCCGGGGCGCCGAGCCAGAGGGCGCGCATCGCGTCGACCGTGATCGTGAACGGGTTGACTTCGGCGAAGGCCTGCAGCGCCGCCGGCATCGACTCGACCGGGACGAAGGCCGAGGAGATGAAGGTGAGCGGGAAGATGATGATGAAGCCGAACGCCTGCGAGGACTCGGGCGAGGACGAGATCAGCCCGACGAAGGCGAAGACCCAGGAGAAGGCGTAGCCGAAGAGCAGCATCAGGCCGATTCCGGCGGCGACGTGGGCGGCCGGGGCACCGAAGGAGAAGCCGGCGACCAGGCCGACGACGATCATGATCGCCAGCGAGAGCGTGTTGGTGCCGATGTCGGCCAGGGTGCGCCCGGCAATCACGGCGCCGCGCGACATCGGCAGCGAGCGGAAGCGGTCGACCAGCCCCTTCTTGAGGTCCTCGGAGAGGCCGAGCGCGGTGACGAAGCCGCCGAAGGCCATCGTCTGGACGACGATCCCGGGGATCAGGAAGTCGACGTAGTCGTAGCCCGGGGTGCTGATCGCGCCGCCGAAGACGTAGACGAAGAGCAGCACGAACATGACCGGCTGCACGGTGAAGGAGAGCAGCAGGTCGGGCGCGCGCTGGATCCGGCGGATGCTGCGCGCGGCGAGGACGACGGTGTCGGAGACGCTCTCGCGGAAGCCCATCGTCAGCTCGCCTCCCCGTCCGCCTCGCCGTTTTCCTCGGCCTCGCTGGCGGCGCGTCCGGTCAGACCGAGGAAGACGTCGTCGAGGGTCGGGCGGTGCATCGCCACGTCGTCGATGCCGATCCCGGCCTCGTCGAGGTGGCGCACGGCGGCGGCGATCGTCCCCTGGCGGCGACTGACCGGGAAGCAGAGGGCGCCGCTGGGCAGGACGCTGGGCGGCTCTGTGACGATCGGGGCCAGCGCCGCGGTGGCGGCCTCGGCCTGGCTGCGGTCTTCCAGGGTGAGGTCGAGGCGCTCGCCGCCGAAGCGGTCCTTGAGCTCGTCGGAGGTTCCCTCGGCGAGCAGGCGGCCGCGGTCGATCACGGCGATGCGGTCGGCGAGCCGGTCGGCCTCGTCGAGGTACTGGGTGGTGAGCAGGACGGTGGTCCCTTTCGAGACCCGGTCTTCGATCGTCTCCCAGAGGTCGATGCGGCTGCGCGGGTCCAGCCCCGTCGTCGGCTCGTCGAGGAAGAGCACCGGCGGCTGGGCGACCAGGGCGGCGGCGAGGTCGAGGCGGCGGCGCATCCCGCCGGAGTAGGTGCGGACGAGGCGGTCGGCGGCGTCGCTGAGGCCGAAGCGCTCGAGCAGCTCGGCGGCGCGGGCGCGCGGCTCGCCCTTCGGCAGGTGGTAGAGGCGGCCGACCATCTCCAGGTTCTCGGCGCCGCTGAGGTTTTCGTCGACGGCGGCGTACTGGCCGGCGAGGCCGATCTTGGCCCGCAGGGCGGCGGCGTCGCGGGCGACGTCGAGGCCGGCGACGCGGGCGCTGCCCCCGTCGGCGCGAAGCAGCGTGGCGAGGATGCGGACGGCGGTCGTCTTGCCGGCGCCGTTCGGGCCGAGCAGGCCGAGCACGCTGCCGGCCGGGGCACTCAGGTCGACGCCGTCGAGGGCGACCACCTTGCCGTAGGACTTATAGAGGCCGCTGGCCTCGATCGCCGCGTCGGTTGACATCGGCGAAACCTATACAGGCGGCCGCGCCGGCCAGCCGTTCCGAACTCAGTCGTCGAAGTCGAAATCTTTGGGAGGCTTCTGCTCGAACCAGAGTTGATCGTCCTCGGGAGCCTCCTCGAGGAAGTCCGGCGTCTCCTCGAGCACATCCTCGTCGGGGGTGTCGGCGGGCTCCTCGGCGGCGCGCCGGTCCTCGGGCTCGGCGGGCTCCGGCGCGGGCTCAGCGGGCGCGGGCTCCTCCGGCTCGGGCTCGCTCGGCGCCTCCAGCGCCTGGTCGAGCTCGTCGGAGAGGCGCTTCTCGTCCCAGAAGTCGTCGTCCTCGTCGTCGTCGGCGGCGTGGACCACGGGCGCGTCGGCCTCGTCGTCGAAGCCGGCGAGCGGATCGACCGGCGCCAGGCGCGGCTCGTCGATCTCCTCCTCGATCAGATCCTCCTCGGAGGGGGCCTCGGCCTGCGAGGCGCCAAGCTCCTCCTCGATGTCGTACATCTCGGTCGGCTGCTCGGCGATCGCCTCGCGCTCCTCGGTGCTCGGGCCGCTCGGCTTCACGGCGGGGTCCGGCTCCGCGACCGTCTCGTGTTCCATCGCCGGCGCCTCCTCCTCCGCGGACTCGGGCGGCGGCGCCTCGGCGGCGTCCGCCTCGGGCTCCAGATCCGGCTGGGTCATGAATTCGGTCGGCGCCTCGGCGGCCGGGTCGGGCGAAGATCCCTCGTCGCCAGGGCGCTCGGCGGCGCCGAAAGCCTCGTCCTCAAGCTGCTTCAACTCCGCCGCGTCTGCGCCGTGTGATCGCTTCAGCTCAAGATGCTCTTTGATCGCGTCGTCGAGAATGCCCATGCTGATCCCTGGGGAACCTAAAGACTATGCGGTTATCCTGGCGCCTGCGCCGCCTCTGGGACGAACCTCCCAGCCACGCCCGACGATCGGCGGCACGGCTCTATGCTGCCTCCCGTGCCTCCCGATACGAGCCAGAGCGCCGCGGCCGACTTCGCCCGTCGCTTCACCGAGTTCTGGACGGCGCCGGCGCCGCAACGGCTCGACACGATACTGGCGGCGCAGGTGCGGCTGGTGGCGCCGATGACCCCGACCACCGAGACTCTGGAGGACGGCAAGCGAACCTCCGCTTCGTGCTCGGCGGCGACGGCCTCGCCGGCGAACGGATTTCCTACTTCGACTCCGCACCGATCGCGCTCACGGTAGCCCGCCGCCCCCGCGTCTGGCCAAACTTCGGCCGCGTCCAACTCCGCCGCCTGCGCCGCTGAGCGGCCACTTCCCGCTCAGCCTGAATCCAGAGCCATGCGGGTATCCTTGCCTGCGAAGGTGCCGGGACGACCCGACTCCCTCAAACGCGGGGCTATAGCTCAGTTGGCAGAGCGCCTGGATCGCACCCAGGAGGTCGCCGGTTCGAATCCGGCTAGCTCCATGACATGGTTGGTTGCTCGGCCGGAACCCATAATGCTCAGTCTCTTCCGCTAGAGAAGCGGCGATACGGCTCCAGGACGGGCACGAGGGTGGCGAGGCGACTTAGGGTTTCGACGAGTTCGGGCTCGGCTCGATCCGGACTTCGATGGAGAGGGTCAGCAAGAGCTCGCGGGGAGAACCCGTTCCTGGCGATCCAAGGGATCAGGGGGCTGGGACCCTTCATCTCTGACACCCAGTCGACCTTCGCCGTCGCATCCTGTGCGTTCAGCCGCCGGACCACGGGCGAGGGATGGGTCGCAAGCGCCCTGACGCGCCCGGGTGGCTGAACGAACTCCATGACCCAGAAGAGAAGCTCGACGGCGAGAAACCAACTGTCCTCTGGGTCAAGGATCGCCATGACGGGGTCGTCGAATGAAGGAATCATCGCGCGCCACACTTTCAAGCTTCGGTAGAGGGCAGCCAGGTCGGCCTCCAGCTCAAATGCTCTGAGAATGGCGGCGTCTTCCGCCTCGATGGGCGCCGCGTTTATCTCGCGGTACTCGCTGATCCCTAGATGATCGATGGCGAAATCCAGGTGACCCAGTTCGACGTGGTTCAGCTCATGGAAGAAGAGGAAGAGATACGCCGCAATAGAGAGCTGTTTGGCTGCCTCGACCCGTTTGGGATCCCTCGGCAGGGAGCGCCCGAAGCCCCAGCCCCGTGCGTCCCACGGGTCGAGCGGGCTTCGAAGTCGCTCGATCACGTCCGGATCCACCTCCTCCCGCTTGGGGTTCCCGATGCTGGGCAGCATCGCCGGATCTGACAACAGGCAGTAGGCATATCTGGCGGTCAGCAGCGGAGCGCCGATGTTGATTCCGATCGAGTACCGACCTTCATACAGGCTCGCCGCTGCATTGAAGGATTCGTCGTCGAGGAAAAAGCAGTCAACGTTTCCCGCGAGCGTCCGATATATCTCGAGCTGCCCCCGTAGACCGGAGGCCATATCCCCGCTGAAGTCATTGGGCCAAACCACATTTCTTTGGCTTCGTCTCATCTCAGCATTCTGCTGCATTGACGTGACCCATCACTTCCGACTTCTGAAGCGGCGTCGCGCTCCTCAGCCCTCGCGCGACTCAATGTCTAGAAGGGCTCGAAGGCTTGCAGATGAAGCGGGGGTTCGAGAGTCGTCCGGCTTGCTCCATCGCCTGCTTGGCTGCTCGATCTGTTGTGCACTAAGAGCGAACACGGGATCTGGAAGCGCTGAGCCGGACGCTCGGAGAATGGCTGGCCATCTACAACTGGGTCCGTTCCCCACCGCCTTTGACTCCGAACGCCTGGCGGTGGCGGCGGAGCAGGCCGGGGTACTATCTCGATAGGGGTCGTCTGGCAAGTGCCAGATTCAAGCTGACGGTCGGCCTGATCTAAACTTGCCCAATAATTCGCTACGGTATCTGCGGGGGAACCAATCAGCACAGGCAGGAGCCAGTCGCAGCATGGAGCGGCACAAGTGCTGCCAACAATCCCCACGCTCCAAAAGTGCAAGACAACCAGCAAAAACACGTGTCGGTTCCCAACCTTCCTGACGATTGGGTTGATGTTTCCGTCGAGGCTGCAAATGCCTGCCTTAATGCACTTGTGTCGGAGAATAGGTGGGTACACCGCAGGAAGAGCACCGTCGAGCTGACCTCATTTCAGATCGTTCGACGGCGACTAACGCTTGATCTTCAAATTCCCGATTTCTGTCCCCAAATTCATGTTGGGTCTAGGGACTCTGGCCATCTGGTGCCGATAGCCCTGATTCGAAAGGCACCTGGTGTCTTCACTCGATTCGACTTCTCGTCGAATACGCAACCCTCTATGCGCCTTCCGTCGCGTGCGCAAAACGCTGCCCTCTCGACCGCTGTGCTGATAGCTTGCGCTCGCCGTGTTCTGGTCGGTTGGAGTGGTTATCACTTTATTTCGTCAGATAAATACGTAGGTGGCGGCAGTTACCACTTTGAGTTTCATGCACCCGACGGCGCCCAAATTGTCCAGGCTGGTTTTGCGGGCAGGGAGCCACTGCAAGACAGTCCAGAGAGGGCTCATCTGTACCTACCTGACGCACGAGAGAAACGCTCAATCGAGACTCTGGTTCAGCTGAGGATAGGAGGACAAGGATTTGTGACCTCCGCTGCGTTCACCTCTATTATGGCCGTCGCCGTGCTTGCTGGAGCGATGGCTCTAGCGCCGACGCTTGCGGAGGGTGTTGGAAGTGCACCATCGCTTCTCCTCCTGTTTCCGGGCCTAGCCGCGACCTACGTGGCGAGGCCCGAGCACCCGCTCGTAGCTCGGTATCTGAGGGGAACGCGATGCTTCTTGATTGCAACGGCAATAGTCAGTTATGTCGTCGCTGGAAGGCTCGCTCTAATTTCCTCTGAACACCCAGCGGACATCGGCAATCTCCGCTTGTTTCTCGCAAGCGGGGCGCTTATAGCTCTGCTCTGCGCAACGGCGATTACGGCCGCGACCTTCTTGCCAAGGCCATTTGGCAAGGAGCCAAGGAGTTGACGGCTGAGTAAATGGCTTCGTCTGACCTGGCGCTAAAGGGAGTCGGCTTTTCCAGCATCTGGCTGTGCGGCAGCGGCCTGCGCAGCCTCGATGCGCTCGTCCAGTCTCTTCAAGGCAGCTTCTCCACCGTTGCCTCGGTAGGCCGGGCCAAGGTAAATATCCGGCAGACCGACCTCCTCGACAATGTCGGCGACCTCGTCAGGGAAAACCTCATGATAATTGAGCTTCTCAGCCATAAGACCTCAATGCAGTTCCGAGTATGCGCCGGAGATTGCGCCGATGTCAATGGCTTTTTTGAGCACGGAAGCGCGACACTCTAGCCCATCGTTGGAGGGTTCGGCGGCTTGCCGACAAATCCCCCTCGCGCAGGCAATCATAGATAGAAGCTTCGGCCGTCCGTCGGACGGAACCCGCTATCGGTCAGTGCTGTCTGAGGCTGGAGGCGCTGCCGACGCCGAGCACCGCCCACGGCGGCGTTGCCTGAGCCATGCGGCTCTGAGCAAGCTCAAGCTGCCGCCATCCCGCGGCCGAAGGTGCCCTCGTCCCCCGGCTTGGAGATCGCGATCCCAGGGTGCGCGGGGTGAAACCAAGTCCCGTCAATTCCGCGACTGCGCAAGAGCGGCGGTGATTTGCCGGATGAACTCGGGGTTCGAGAGTCGTCCGGCTAGCTCCATCATCAGCTTGGTTGCTTCGGGGATCTTTCGCCTCCGCGTCGCATGGAGGGTGTTCACAAACCTCAGGCATATGACCGCGCCTTGGCCGAGGGTCAGTGTGCCTTCAGCAGGCGTGCGATCCCACCGAACCGACGAACCGGGCCGCTAATCGACGAGAGTACTGTCCGATCAAGGGTCGCAGGGATTGGCGCTCGCGCAGCTCGGCTCGTCTCCCATGCCCTCCCAGTCGAGCACCTCATCGGTCTCCTCGTCGGGGGATTCGGGGGCGTTTCCGTCGAAGGAGTCCTTACCGGCGCCGCCGAGCATCGTGTCGGCATCGTCGCCCCCCAAGAGCACGTCGAGCCCGTCGCCGCCCTCGAGGCGGTCGTCGCCCTCGTCGCCGCGCAGCTCGTCGTCACCGCCGTCGCCGAGCAGGTGGTCGGCGCCAAAACTGCCGCTGATCAGGTCGTTTCCGGTGAATCCGTCGAGATAGTCGGCGAAGGGGCCGCCGGTGAGGACGTCGGCCTGTTCTCCCCCGATGAAGCGCTCGAACTCCGAGAACGTCGTGTCCATCGGGGGAGAGACCGCGCTCAGGTTCACCCCCTTGCCGGCCAGGACATCGATCCCGACCCGGAAGTAGATGCGGGCGAGCCCATGAGGCGCGTGGGAGAGAGTGTCCACGCCCTCCCCTCCGATCATGGTGTCCGTCCCGCGATGCGGGAAGAGGGTGTCGTTGCCCGGGCCGCCGTCGAACCGGTTCTCGATGTCCGTGTTGTCCTCGATCACGTCGTTGCCCGAGCCGGCGAGGACGATCTCGATCTCCGAGCTCACCTGGTCGCCCTCGCCCGCCTCGCCGTCGTCGGCGACCCCCACCCCCACCGAGATCACCAGGTCGCCGGTGCGGGCGCGGAGATCGAGGGTGTCCACGCCTTCGTCACCACGCAGGTGGTCGCCCCCGACCGGGTCGCTGAACAGAGTGTCGTCGCCATCGCCGCCGCCAATCTCGTCGTCGCCGGGCCCGTCGTCGATCGTGTCGTTGCCGCCCTCGCCGAGCAGGTGGTCGTTGCCCTCGCCGCCGGCCAGCCGGTCGATGCCATCGCCGACATGCGAACGGCCGCGCCCCCCGTCGCCCCACTCCTCGTCGGCTCCGGCCCCGCCATCGAGCTGGTCGTCGCCGACGCCGCCGACCAGCAAGTCGTCCCCGTCGCCGCCCGAGGCCGTGTCGTTGCCGCTGTCCGGGAACAGCTCGTCGTTCCCGCTGTCGCCGAAGAGGCGATCGGCGCCATTCGCGTCACAGCTCGGTTCGAAGATCGGGAAGACGTGGCAATCGCCCTTGATCGAGTCGTCGTCGGGGCCGCCGCTGAGGAGGTCGTCATTGCCGAGCCCCGTGATCCGATCTTTGCCGGCGCTGCCGACGAGGGCGTTGGGGGCAGACGACCCGGCGAGGTGGTCGTCTCCCAAGCCGCCGATAGCGTTCTCGATGTCCTTCTTCACGCGGTCGCGCCGGAAGGTGGTCGATCCGTCGCGCTCGCTGCCGTCGTTGGACTTGCCGTCCCCGAGCGTCACGTCGACCCCCTCCTGGCGGGTGACGTAGCTGACGGTGTCCGATCCAGGCCCGCCGCGGATCAGGTCGGCGGCGAGTCCGCCGTCCAGCAGGTCCGGGCCCGGACCGCCGGAGAGCTGGTCCTTCCCCTTGCCGCCGAAGAGTAGGTCGGGCCAGGTGCCGCCGGCGAGACGGTCCGCGGCAGGGCCGCCGAGCAGCAGGTCCGGCCCGCCGCCGCCGCTGAGCCGGTCGCGGCCGGCTCCACCCTGGAGCTTGTCGAGCAGCCCGCCATTGCCCCGCAGGCGATCGTTGCCCCCGCCTCCGACGAGGGTGTCCGAACCCTTGCCGCCGATCAGGTCGTCGTCGCCTCCGCCGCCGCAGATGATGTCGCGTTTGCCGCGACCGTCGATGCGGTCGTCTCCACCGCGACCGTCGATCACGTCACGGCGCTTGGTGCCGCGGAGCCGATCGTCCCCCTTGGTGCCGACGATCGTGGCCTTCTTGCCGCTACACCTCGGCTTCGCCGCGTCGACGGCTGCGGGTAGCGCGATTCCCACGGCGCCGAGCAAAAGTACCAGCTGGAGCAGCCGCCTCACTCCTCCTAGGATAGGCCAGTGAGCCCTCGACTATCGGTGGCACTCGGGATCTTCGCCCTTCTGGCGTTGGCACTGCCGAGCTTGAGCGCCGCCGATCACGTGACGGCCAGCCCATCGACCTCGGCTCGGCTCGGCGAGCCGATCGGCGAGTGGTCTTGGGAAGTGGTGGTGGACTGGAGGATCACCTGCAGCGGGGCTGCGACTCCGGACTATGGCGGTGACCTCAACCTCGTCGACCAGGTCACCGGCGAGACCATCTACCTGGGGGGGACTTTCGGTGCATCGGGCCAAGACACCGTATTGGTGAGCAGGAGGAGGATCCCCCGGAACCTCCGTCCGCAGATCAGGGCCTTCTGCTCCAGTGGACTGCCCGAACTGCACGGGTCGGGAACGATCGAAGCGACCGGAAACCCGGTGGAAGTGCCCCCGCTCGGCGCCGGCGGTGGCTCCGGGGGTGGCCACGGGGAGCGGGGCGGCCGAGACTTTCCCGGCGGCGACTTCGGCGCCCCGTCTGACCCGCTCGGTCCGCGCGGCTGCGAGACCAGGGGCCAGGGCACGGCTGGCGCAGACACTCTGAATGGCACCCCGACCGGCGACCTGATTTTCGGCCTGGGCGGAGACGACCTGATCCGGGGCCTTTCCGGAAACGATTGCCTGGTCGGGGACAGCGGAGACGATCGCCTGCTGGGCGGCAAGGGATCCGACCGGCTCACCGGCAGTGCCGGTGACGACACGCTCGTCGGCGGCAGCGGCGTCAATCGCTACGACGCGGGCGCCGGAAACGACATCGTGAAAGCCGCCAATGGACGCCGAGAGCTCGTCTCATGCGGCCCGGGTCGAGACCGGGCTCGGGTCGACCGTCGCGACCGCGTGCGCGGTTGCGAGCGGATCACACGCTAGACCGCCCACCTGTTCGGCGAGCTGCTTTCATCCTGGCAAGGAACCTGGGGTTCGAGAGTCGTCCGGCTAGCTCCACCAGTAGCTCGAGCAGGGCGAGCGCGCTTTCATGCGAACGGATGGCCTTCTCGACGCCGACCGCCATCCACTTTCACGCATCTCGTCGTGTTCGGTGCGGGGGAAGCGGGCAGTCGATAGAGCCCTCGGCGCACGTGATGACTCTGGAGCTGGCCCCTGATTCCACGCCGGCCCTGGCTCGTAGTGAAGTAGCCGTGCTGTTGGTAGGCAGTCTCAGTCGAGCCCCCGCACGTCAGGCTTGTTATGCATAAACAAAGCATGGCCTTGCTTATTCGGACATCGAGGCACGTCAGAGGTAGATCAAGCGTGGCTTTAGCTTCGTGCGACATCCGCAGCCAAGTTATTGCGGGACAAACTAGCATTTTTTGTGCTAATTTGTCCATATGCCGGGGCGTGCCTACACGCAGCTAGCCGAGGTCGCCAACGAGCGGTACGGCTTCGTGACGCCCGACGACGCGCGGGGATTGGGCATCAACCCGATGGCCCTCGTGCGCATGGCCGAGCGGGGGCAAATCGAGCGCCGCGGGATGGGCCTGTACCGCCTCCCGCTCACGCCGGCGAGCCGTCTCGACCCCTACATGGAGGCGACGCTCTGGCCGCGCGGGGCGCGCGGCGTCCTCTCCCACGAGACGGCGCTGGAGCTCTATGAGCTGAGCGATGTCCACCCGGCAAAGATTCACATCACCGTTCCCCGCGGCCACCGCGCCCGCCGGGGCGTGCCATCTGCGTACGTGCTCCACGACGAGGATCTGGAACCCGACCAGATCACTACGCACGAGGGAATCGCCATCGTCACTCCGATTCACGCGATCCGCCAGGCGCACCAGACGAACCTGGGGGCGGCGCTGGTCGGACAGGCGATCGACCAAGGCGAGGACGGCGGTCACTTGACCAAGCGCCAGGCGAGCGCGCTTCGCCGTGAGCTAGGGCTTCGCCGCCACGGCGGGGGGCGACGGTGAGTTCGGAGTTCAAGCCGCCCCGACGCACGCCGAGCCAGCGTGGCCATCTCGAGCGCCTCACCGGCGATTACGGACGCGCGCATGGCATCGCGCACGAGCGGGCGCGGCGCTGGCTCTCGCTCGTCTCCTTCGCCGGCGCCCTCGACGCCGTTCGGGCCGACGACGGGGCACGCTTCCTAATCAAGGGCGGCGCGTCGATGGAGCTTCGGCTGGGGTTTGGGGCCCGCACGACCAAGGACATCGACGTGGTCTTTCGGGGCGCTCCAGGGGAGATGCTCGACGCGCTCGAGGAGGCATTCGGCCAGCCCTACGGCAGCTTCTCGTTCCGTCGCAAGGGGCCGGTCGAGGCAGACCCTCCAGGTCGAGGTGGCGCGCCCCGAGGCAACCGAGCCTGAACTCGTCCCGGTGGCGATCGGCATCGCCGACTTCAAGCTCGACGGTCCCGAGCGTGTTACCTGCCTCGCCCTTCGCTATCAGGTGGCCCAGAAGCTCCACGCCGTCACCGAGCAACCCGACGGCAGGGCCAACCACCGCTTCTGGGACCTGATCGATCTCCAGCTCCAGCACGAGCTGCTCGGTGAGGATCTTGCTCGGGTTCGAGAGGCGTGCGCCGAGATCTTCGCCGGACGCGATCTTCAACCGAGGCCGCCCGAGCTTGTGGTCCCCGACGACTGGCGCGAGCCCTACGCGGCGGCGGCCGGCGAGCTCGACGCCAGCCTGCCACTCGACGTGGATGCCGCCGCCGACCAGGTCCGCCATTTCATCGCCGCCATAGACGCGGCCGGTTGAAGTGGCGAGTACGGCCTCGCTCTCCAGGTACTTGGCGCACTCCGCCCGTTGAACGCAATATTTGCGTCAATTAGCTCGGAAACGCAATATTTATGCGAACCCGGGCTGGCCTAGTCCGAGCGCTTGAGTCGCCCGTGCGGGCGCGACCCGGTTTTGCTCATTCGGAAGGCGGCGTCGGGATCGGGTTTGCCGCAAGCGCCTGCGCCACCGCCAGCAGGTTCGCCGCCGCAGCCTCGCCGGTCGAATGGGACCACTCATGGCCCTCCTCGGTTTCCGAGTAGTCCTCGCCCGGGCCCGGGCCCTTGTTCCAGTAGGTCCAAGCCTGGCCGGGAATCGTGAAGCCGATGTCGCCGAGGGCGCCGGAGATCTCGGAGATGACGTGGTGGGCGCCGTCCTCGTTGCCGGTGACGACGACGCCGGCAACGCGGTTGTAAGCGACCGGACGTTCCTCATCGTCGGTCTCGGCGAGCATCGCGTCCATCCGCTCCAGCACCCGCTGGGCGACACTCGAAGGCCTGCCGAGCCAGGTCGGCGTGGCGACGATGAGGATCTCGGAGTCGAGGAGCCGAGAGTGAATCCCGGGCCACTCGTCGCCCTCGCCCATCTCCGTTTCGACCCCCGGCGGGATCGAGTGGTCGACAGCCCGCACCGAGTCCACCTCGACGCCCTCCCCACGGAGAGCGTCGGCGACGACCTCCGCCAGCGCCTCGGTGTTGGACTTCTCCGGGCTCGGCTTCAGCGTGCAGTTGATCAGCAGCGCTTTCATCGGGGCACCGGTAACCACTGCCAATTACGACGCCACCCCGAGGGGCACGTCGGGACGGTTCCAACTGGCAGCCACTCGCTCGGCGGCGCGGCGCTCCTCGGCGAGTATCTCCTCCGCCGTCGCCACCACCCCCTCGTCGCCGGCCCGGGCGGCGACCCGCTGCAGAAGTTCGTAGGCGGCGACCTCGAGGTGCTCGAAGGCGAACGCGAAGCCGGCGAGCTTGGTGGTCGAGTCCGGCTGGGCGCCGAAGAAGGCGGAGAGGTTGAGCCCGCCGATCTTCAGCATCGCGTCCTTGACCGGCGAGGTCCCGGCGCCACGCTCCTCCAGCAGGCTCGCGATCCGCTCACGGTGACGCTGGGTCTCGTCGAGATGGTCGCGGAAGGCCGCCTCGAGCTGCCCGTCGCCGGCCCGCTCGGCGCCGGTCTCCAGCAGCTTTTCGGCCTGCCCCTCGAGCGCGTGGACGTCGCGCAGGTAGGCCAGCAACGTCGAGTCGAGCTGGTCCGGATCGACCGTCGCCAGCGAGGCCTCGACCGCGGTGTCGAAGGACTGCTCCAGGCGCACGGCCATCCGTCCCTCCTGCTCGGCGATATCGGCCGCCATCCGCGCCGTCTCCTCATCGCCGGCACGCTCGGCCAGTCGCTTCAACAGCTCGTAGGCGGCGAGCTCCATGTGCTCGTAGGAGTAGGCGTGCATCGCCAGCTTTCCCGGCGTGTCGGGCTGGGAGGCCGCGAAGGCGACCATCGCCCAGCCGCCGGCCCTGCCGGCCGCGTCCTTCAACGTCGAGGGCTCGCCGCCGAGCGCTTCGAGGCGCTCGCGGACGCGTCGCTCCTGGTCTTCGGTCTCGACCAGGTGCTGTTCGAAAGCCTGGCGGAGGCGCTCGTCCCCGGCGATCTTCGGCGCGGCCCGAAGCTGCGCCAGCGCCTGCAGCTCAATCGAGTGCACGTCGGCCAGGTACTTGACGATCTGCTCGTCGCGGTCGCGATCCCACTGGCGGGCGCCGACGCCCGTCCTCAGGTCGGCGAGCCGGCTGGCGGCGCTGTCGGCCTCGAGCGGCGGGGTCCCGCTGCCATGGCCCTCGCGCATGCCCTCGAGCAACTCTTCCAGCGCCTCCACCCCGCTGTGGCGGGGCTCCCAGCCAAGCTCGGCGCGGGCTCGATCGGAGGACATCAGCGGCACGTTCAGCGCCATGTCGAGCCAACCCGGCGGCGTCGGCTGCAGGCGCAACCTCCAACTCAGATCGGCGAGGCGGCGCACGACCCGGGCGGACACCGGGAAGCTGCGCACGCCGATCCGCTCGGCCATCTCCTCGGAACTCAGCGGTGGCTCGGCGGCGATGTTGAAGGCGCCGCTCACATCCGCCAGGACGGCTTGCAGGTAGGCCCGCCCGACGTCCTCGGAGTGCACGGCCTGAAAGCACAGGCGCTCGACTCGCGGCAGCGCCGGGAGAAGGCCCCGGCGCAGAAGGAAATTGGGCAGGAACGGCCCGACGAAGAGGCGGCGGACCTCGGTCGCGGCCTCGTCCTTGAAGATCAGGGCGGGACGAAGCCGCACGACTCGCGTCTCGGGGTTGTCGGCTTCGAAGCGGTCGAGCTCGCGCTCCACGGCGACCTTGTGGCGCGAGTAGAACGAGGTCGGGGTGCCCTCGGTGGGCCAGTCCTCATCGACCTCGCGGTCCTTGGGGCCGCGCGAGTAGGCGCCGACTGAGGAGGCGTAGACCAGCTTCGGTACGCCGGCTGCGGCCGCGGCCTCGAAGACGCGCCGGCTGCCCTCGACGTTGATCCGCTCCAATGTCACCGCGTCCCGCGAGGGCTGGATCGCCCAAGCCAAGTGGATGACCGCGTCGGCCCCATCGAAGATCGTCCCGAGGTTGGCGCTGAGGATGTCTGCCTCGACCCAGGCGGTCTTTGGCGGCGTCCAGGTCGGCTCGCGTCGAGCCAGCCCGACGATCTCGTCGATCTCCGGGCTGTCGCTGAGTGCCTGGACCGTGCTGGTGCCGGCGTTGCCCGTCGCGCCGGTAACGACGACCTTCATCTCTGGCCTTCCCGTAGGGGTTCGGGGGGTTTGGAACTAGCGAGGAGTGAGCGGCGGCCGCTCCCTTGGGCCTCTTGGAGTCTGTACCCCCCAGAAAGCAGGGCAAAACGTGGCGACCCGCCTACAGAGCCAGCGCAGCAGCCTTCAAGTGCAGCTCCTCGAGCCGCCTCAGCTGTCCGGTCGCCCGCTCGGCCAATGCGCCGAGATCGAAGTCCGGCAGGTCGCCGGCGTGGGTGCGCTCCAGCGCCCGCCACAACCGGCGCTTGCCGGCGACGCCGATCTGCAACAGCTCCAGCTCGTCGAGGCGGCTGAGCGGCGAGTAGCCCCGGAGCCGCCCGTTCGGCTTCATCCGGCCCAGCCGCTCACCGAGAACGGCGGCGAGCGGTTTGAGCTTGCTCCGGCCCACCCCGAGCCGGTCCATCACCCCCTTGAGCGTCTCCCGGTCGGCCTCGATCTCGGCGCAGGCCTCCGCCAGCGCCGGCCCGAACTCGGGATCGTCCTCGTTGCTCGCCCGTAGCCGCCGAGCAAGCTCGACCCCGGCGGTCGCTCCGGCCAGGTGGTCGTTGAGGTAGATGGCGAGCAAGTCTCCCACGCGTTTGCAGCTACCCCAGGGACTGCCCCGCGAATCAGCACAGGGCGTGCGCCAGCCGCCATTCGGGCCAGCCGTCCTCCAAACGGCGGGCCGGGCGGCCGGCGGCGAACTCCTCCGGCGGCCCTAGTCGTGTGCGGCGCGCTCGACCTCGACAAGCTGCGCCGCCGCGAGTCGGCGCGGACTGGCAAACGCCTTCCCCGTCAGCGCGATTGCCTCGAACAAAGCCTGCTTTGCGTCGCTGGATGCCATGTTTTGATATTCAATAGAACTCTTGATAACTTGTCAAGCCCGACCCGACCGAACTGGAGGCCTCCGTGTTCTTCCGACAGCTCCTCAACGACGAAACGGCGTGCGCCTCCTACCTCTTGGGCTGCAAAAGCCGCGGCGAGATGGCGGTCGTCGACCCCCACGCCGATCTGGTCGAGACCTACGTCGCCCTGGCCGAGGCTCAGGGTGCGCGGATCTCAGCGGTGCTCGAGACGCATGTCCAGGCCGACCACTTCTCGGGCATGGCGGCGCTGGTCGAGCGCACCGGCGCCACCGCCTACATGCCGGCCGGCGCCGAGGTCGAGTTCGACCACCAGCCACTCGCCGACGGTGACGTGGTGAGGGTCGGCAACACCGAACTCGAGGCGATCGCCACCCCAGGGCACGCAGCCGCCCACCACGCATATCTGGTCACCGATCACGCCCGAGCCGACGACCCCTGGATGGTGCTGAGCGGCGACGCGCTGCTGGTCGGCGACGCCGGGCGGCCGGACCTGCACGCCCACGGCGATCGCAGTGCCGAGCAGATGGCGCGGACGCTCTACCGCTCGCTGACCGAGAGGCTGCTCTCCCTTCCCGATGACCTGCTGCTCTACCCCGCCCACTACGCCGGCTCGGTCTGCGGTCGCGGCCTCTCGGGCAATCCCACCTCCACGATCGGCTTCGAGCGCCGCCACAACGCGGCCCTGCAGTTCTCCTCCGAGGATGAGTTCGTCGCCGCGCTGATCAAGGACATCCCGCCCGCCCCGGAGGAGCAGGCGGCGATGGTCGCGGCCAACCGCTCCGGGCGCCCGCTCATCGGCAACCCTTAGAGCAAGTCGGTGTCCACTCGGCATCCGCGACTCGGGCTGCGCGAGAACCTCCCGCAGTTCTCGCTGCTGCTCGCCGTCAACGCCTTCGTCGGTGCGATGGTCGGACTGGAGCGCTCGGCGCTGCCGCTGATCGGGCGCGAGGACTTCGACCTCACCTCCAGCGTCGCGGTTCTCTCGTTCATCATCGCCTTCGGGCTGGTCAAGGCTCTGACCAACCTCTTCGCCGGAGCGCTGGCGCAGCGGGTCGGGCGGCGGCGACTGCTGATTGCCGGCTGGGCCGCGGCGCTGCCGGTGCCGTTGTTGATCGCGGCGGCGCCAAGCTGGTCCTGGATCGTCGCCGCCAACGTCCTGCTCGGCGTCAACCAGGGCCTCGCCTGGTCGATGACGGTAGTGATGAAGATCGACCTCGTCGGGCCGCGGCGACGGGGCTTCGCGCTGGGGCTGAACGAGGCCGCCGGCTACGGCGGAGTCGCCCTGGCCGCGGGGCTGAGCGGTTGGCTCGCGGCCGAGTTCGCCGCCCGCGACGTGCTCGCCGTCGGCGGGGCGGCGATCGCGGCGATCGCGTTTCTGCTCAGCATTCTGTTCGTCCGTGACACCGGCGCCCACGTCGCCCTCGAGCAGGCCCACCACCCCGATGTCGATGGCGGCCCGCCGCGGCTGCGAAAGGCGTTCGCGCAGGCGAGCTACCGCGTGCCGGCTCTGCGTTCCTCCTCGCAGGCGGGCCTCGTCAACAACCTCAACGACGGCCTGGCCTGGGGACTGGTGCCGCTGTTCCTGGCCGCGAACGGCGCCGGGATCGCCGAGATCGGGCTGGTCGCCGCCGTCTACCCCGGCGTATGGAGCGTCGCGCAGATCGCCACCGGCCACTGGTCGGACAGCGCCGGGCGCAAACCGCTGATCGTGGCCGGCATGTTCGTTCAGGCGGGGGCGCTCGTCGTACTGGCGCTCAGCAACGGCGCGATCCCGGTCGCGGTCGGAGCCGCAGCCCTGCTCGGCCTCGGGACCGCGCTGGTCTACCCGACGCTGATCGCCGCGATCTCCGATGCCGTATCGCCCGTCGCGCGCGCGCCGGTGGTCGGCGTCTATCGGTTCTGGCGCGACATGGGCTACGCGCTCGGCGCCCTGATCGCGGGCGCCAGCGCCGACGCGCTCGGCTACGGCGGCGCGGTCGCGCTGGTTGCCGGGCTGACCGCCGCCTCTGGGCTGTGGGTGCTGCTCGACATGCCTACGAGCCCACGTACCGAGCAACAGCCTCACGAGCAAGGTCGCTAACCGAGCGGCCTTCTGACTTGGCGCGCTTTTGGGCTGCGCGATAGAGGTCCGGGGTCGTGCGGAAGCTCAATCGCGGAGAAGCGCCGGCGCCGGCCAGCGAAGGGCGACCGACTCGACGAGGCCTTGCCTTCGAGAGGTTGTAGCCGCGCTCGGCCTCAGCGGCGAGGGCATCGGCGATCTCGGGAGTGATCTCCGTTCCGGCCTTCGTCTTCGGATTCTTTCGAGTCTTCCTTACCTTCGCCATCTCTTGGCCTCCTCGTACTGCTCTCGATAGCGATCCCGCAATGGCATTGCGTGAATCACAAGTAGGGCGCCGTCCTCAAGCTCGACCGCCATCACCTCCAAGGCAGCTCCCTCCTCGTCGTCGCCGAGAAAGACGAGCCGCAAGCTAGCGTTCTCCGGGGCATCGGCGGGGGGGTCCTGCTCGAAGTGCAGGCCGCAATGTTCGATGACGTGGCGGGAGCGTTCACGCGATATCCGATGCCTGGTTGCGGCGCGAGCCCATCTCAGATTCACAGCCGCAATATATATTAATTCTGTCGGACAATATTAGCACTACATTGGGGATCTAGCGATATTGCTCGCTGCTCATCCGGACGGCGCCAGGATCGGCTCGCTCCCACCTCACGGCTTGAGGACGACCTTGATTGCCCCGTCTTCCTTTTTCTGGAACATCTCGTAGGCGCCCGGCGCCTCCGTCAGCGGCAGCTGGTGAGTGGTGAGGTCGTCGACGCCGAGCGGGTCCTCGTCGCCTTCCAGCAGCGGCAGGATCTCGTCGGTCCACTGCCGCACGTGAGCCTGGCCCATCCGCAGCTGCAGTCCCTTGTCGAAGATCTGGAACATCGGCAGCGGGTCGAGCTGGCCGCCGTAGACGCCGGAGATCGAGACGGTGCCGCCGCGCCGGACGGTGTCGATGCAGGCGAGCAGGGCCGAGAGTCGATCGACCGCCGCCTTTTCGGTCATCTTCGCCGCCACCGGGTCGGGCAGCAGGCCGGTGATCGTCTGCGCCATCTTCGCGCCGGGAGCGCCGTGCGCCTCCATCCCGACCGCGTCGATCGTGCTGTCGGGGCCGCGCCCGTCGGTCAACTCGCGGATCGCGGCGGAGACGTCGTCGTGCTCGCCATCGTCGATCGCCTCGACCCCGTGGCGCCGCGCCATCTCCAGGCGCTCGGCGACGTTGTCGACGCCGAAGACCCGCTCCGCGCCCTGGTGGCGGGCGATCCGGGCGCTCATCTGGCCGATCGGCCCGAGCCCGAAGACGGCGACGCTGCCACCCTTGGGGATCGCGGCGTAGTCGACCGCCTGCCAGGCGGTCGGCAATACGTCGGAGAGGAAGAGGTAACGCTCGTCGGGACCTCCCTCGGGCACCTTGATCGGGCCGAAGTGAGCCTGCGGGACGCGCAGGAACTCGGCCTGGCCGCCCGGGACCTGACCGTAGAGCTTGGTGTAGCCGAACAGCGCGGCGCCTTTTTCGGTCTCCCGGTTCTGCGTCGTCTCGCACTGGGCGAAGTACTTGCGGTCGCACATCCAGCAGCTGCCGCAGGAGATGTTGAAGGGGATCACCACGCGGTCGCCCGCTTTGATGTGGGTCACCTGCGGGCCGACCTCTTCGACGATCCCCATCGGCTCGTGGCCGAGGATGTCGCCCTCATCGATGAACATCCCCAATATCTCGTAGAGGTGGAGGTCGGAGCCGCAGATCGCGGTCGAGGTGATGCGCACGATCGCGTCGGTCGGGCCCTGAATCGAGGGATCCGGAACCTCGTCGACCCGGACGTCGCGTTTGCCGTGGAAAGTCAGTGCCTTCATCAGTCGCGATTTACCCAACAGCGGTCCCGTCAAAACCCGCCTCGTCGCGCCGCTCGATCACTCCGTCAACACCGACCGGTCCCGCCGCACGTACTCGATCGCCGTCCAGATCGCGGCGGCCACCGGGACGGAGAGGAGGGCCCCGACTATGCCGGCGAGGACGGTGCCGGCAGCGAGGGTGAGGAGGATCGCCACGGGGTGGAGGCGGATCATCCGGCCCACCACGTTGGGGTAGAGGAAATCGCCCTCGAGCTGCTGAATCGCGGTGATCGCGCCGACCACGAGCGCGGCGGCGAGGGGGCCCTCGCTGATCAGCGCGATTTCGACCGCCTGGTCGATCTCGCTGCGTTCGAGGTCAAAGGGCCCGGCGACGAGCCAGCGCACGACCTCCTCAATCGCTTCGTCGACGCTGTTCTCGAGGTCTCCGAACTGGTCGACGAATGCCGGCGCGATCAGGACCACGGCGCCGGCGAGCACGGCGACGCTCACCGCCATCGCGAAGAGGGTGGCGATCGCGCTCGGCCAGCCGTGCCTCCGCAGCAGGTCGACCGGCGGCATGAGCAGGGTGGCGAGAAGCAGCGCCACCACCACCGGGACGACGACGACCCGCAGCTGCCAGAGGGCCCAGAACACGATCGCGATCGCGGCGGCGATCAGGATCAGGTTCAGGGCGACGCGAGTCGCCGGGGCCAAAGCGTTGCTACCGGGAAGCGCCGCGTTTCGTCCCCCGTTTCCGTGTTCCGCGCTCGGCCCGCGCGACGGGCGAAGGAGCGTCGAACTCCTCGCTGGAGAGCGTGTAGCCGAGCTTGGTCATGGACGGGAGCTACCCCGTTCGGCGCGATTCACGCCGAACGGGGTAGGCCAGGCCGACAAGCGCCGAGGCCGGAGAACTTCATCTCCTGTCTGAGCTTGCCGAGTGGTTGAGCTGGCCGCACCGAAATGAATAGATTGCGACCACTGTGTTACGCTTTTTGTGTGATCTGGCACGAGGGCGTGGACGAGGCCCGCATTTTGGTCACCGACGATCGTCCCGAGATGCTCCTCTCGATCGATCGCGCGCTCGGCGACACCTACGATTGCGAGTTTGCGAACAGCCTCGCCGAGGCCCATGAAAAGCTCGCCGGCGGGGATTTCAAGCTGGCCATCTGCAGTCTCGGCGCCGACCGGGAGACGGATCTGGGTCTCGCCGAGGAGGTGGTCCGGAATCACCCCGGGACGGCCACCGTCGTGCTGATGACCGGCGGCGACAATCCCGAGGCCGCCAGGCGGGCCTTCCGCCGCGGGGTCTACGGCTATCTGGTCGAACCGTTCGGGCCGGGCCAACTGCTGATCGCGGTGATGAGCGCGCTGCGGCGGCACGACCTGGAGCTCGCGGCGGCGAGGCACGCCCAGAACGCCGGCGATCGCCACCAGAAGGTCATCGACATGGCGCCGGTTGGGATCTACGCAAAAGACCGCTCCGGCACCTACGTCGTCGCGAACAACAAGGCCGATGAGCTCGCCGGGCTGGAGCCGGGCGGGCTGATCGGCATGAGGGACGACGCCGTCCTGTCCCCCAAAGAGCTCGACGTCGGCGGCGCCAGCGACCGCCGGGTCTTCGCCGAGGGGACCTCCCATGAGCGGGAGGACTCGGTGCAGATCGCCGGGGTGACGAAAACCTTCAAGACGATCCGGTTCCCGCTCCGCGACGAGGCCGGAGAGGTAACCGCCGCCGGTGGCATGTCGGTCGAGATCACGGCGGAGCTGGCGGCGGCCAAGCTACGCGACGAGCTCTGGGTCACCCAGCAGAAATCGATCGAGGAGCTGCGGCTCTCTCGAGAGGAGACGATTCTGGGCCTGGTCCGGGCGATCGAGCTGCATGACTTCCCGACCGGAGAGCACGTCGAGCGGATGGCCGCGATCGCGGCGCTGATCGGAGCGCAGCTCGGATTCGATCGCGAGAACCTCCAGCTTCTCCGCGTGGCGGCGACGATGCACGACGTCGGCAAGATCGGTGTGCCGTCTGAGATTCTCCGCAAGCCGGGCCCGCTTACCAGAGAAGAGCGGGCTGAGATGCAGCGCCACACGGTTATCGGTCACAGGATCTTCGCCGACTTCGAGAGCAACCTGTCCCGGGTTGCCGCCAACATCGCGCTGACCCATCACGAGCGCTACGACGGTGCCGGCTACCCACACGGCCTCGACGGCGGCGACATCCCGCTCGAAGGGCGGATCACCGCCGTCGCCGACGTATTCGACGCGCTGCTCAGCGACCGCGCGTACAGGCCGGCGATGTCGATCGACGAGGCGGTGACGTTGATGAAGGAGGGCGCCGGCTCACAGTTCGATCCGGGCATCGTCAAAATCCTGCTCGACAACCTCGACGACGTTCTCGCGCTGCGCGAAACGTCCTTCAAGTGAGCGACCGCCGGCCGTAACGTTCGTCCAGACCCGCACCGCGGCTCATGGTTCGGCCCCACCGAGCCGATGTAAGTCGGACACTGGAGTAGACCTTCTCGACCCAGGCACCTGTCGCCTCGTTCTGACCGACACGGCTGGCCCCGGGAGTTGTATCGGCTGCTCCTCATATGGAAGGACCCCCATGTCCAGCCCAACCCACTTGAAGCGAGGGCTTGCCGGCGCCGTTCTCGCCGTCGCCGTCGCGCTCTTTGCCGCTCCGGCCGCCGTCCAGGCCGCGCCGGTCGACCTCGCCACCGCCTCCCCGTTTGTCGTCCTCGGCGGGACGACCGTCACCAACGAAGGCCCCTCGGTGCTCAACGGCGATCTCGGAGTCTCCCCCGGCACCGCCCTCACCGGCTTCGGCGGCACCGCGGTGGTCAACGGTGCGACGCACGCAAACGATGCCGTCGCCGCCCAGGCGCAGCTGGACCTCACCAACGCCTACAACGTCGCCGCGGGACAACCCGTCGCACCGGCGAACGACCTTTCCGGCACGGACCTCGGCAACCGGGTGCTGACCGCCGGCACCTACAGATACAACGCCGGTGCGCTCCTGACGGGGCCGCTCACCCTCGATGCGCAGGGCGATCCCGACGCGGAATTCGTCTTCCAGATCGGCGCCGAACTGACCACGGAATCGGCCAGCTCGGTGCTGCTCGTCAACGGAGCCTCGCCGTGCAACGTCTACTGGCAGGTCGGCAGTTCAGCCGCAATCGGGACCACCACCCAGTTCGTCGGCAGCCTGATGGCGCTGACCTCGATCTCGCTCACCAGCGGCGCAACGGTAGAAGGGCGCATGCTGGCTCGCAACGGCCAGGTCAGCCTGATCAACAACGTCCTCACCGCGCCGACGTGCGCGTCGGACTCGAACCCGCCCCCCTCCTCCGAAACGCCAAGCGGTGGTCAGGAAACCGTGCCACCCGGCACCGTCGGCGCCACGGCGCCGGTTTCCCCCCAAATTAATAGGACGGGAGTGAGGCGCGGAGCCGCCGGCCAGGCGAATCGCAGGCCGAGCCGCAACGGCAGGGCGGCGGTGCGGCTTGCTTCGCGCGGCGCCTGCACGGCCGGTTTTCGGGCCGCCGTCACGGGTCGCATGATCGAGCGAGTCGTCTTCCGCCTCGACGGCAAGCGAATCGCCAACCGCACCAGCTCGCCCTATGCGGTGTCGGTGCGGCCGGCCCCCGGCGTCCACCGGGTGCGCGTCCGGATCACCTTCAGGGACGCCACTCGCGCCAGGACCAAGACGCTCGCCTACCGGGCCTGCGCCGCAGCGCTGCTCAACCCGCGTCACGGCCCGTCCAGCTTCACCGGATGACCGGCATTTCGCGTCTCTCCGGCTCCGGCCGGAGGGGCGCGGCGTTGGCTTCGCTGCTGATCGCCTCCGGCCTCGGCTGCATCTCCGCCGCCCCGGCCCAGGCCTCGGCGTTCCGGGCGCCCGCCAGCCAGCCGCTCGTCCTGCTGCTCCACGATCAGGTCGCGCGGACCGGGCCGAGCGGTCACAGCGGCCGGATCGAATCGGTCCCAGCCCGACGCCCGTTGACGCGGGTTCGCACCGTTCTTCCCGTCCTCGGTCAGGCGACTCGCAGGGGAAGGTCCTGGCTGCGCGTCCGACTTCCCGGCAGGCCCAACGGCCACGCGGGCTGGATCTCGGCCGACCGGACCAAGCGCGGCTCGACGCCATGGCACCTGGTCGTCAGGCGCGCGACGCGACGCGTCGTCGTCTACCGCGGCGGCCGCATTAGGCGCGTCTTCCGAGCCGTGGTCGGTAGGCCCTCGACGCCGACCCCCCGGGGGACCTTCTTCGTCGAGGAGGCGCTGGCGCTGCACTCATACGAATCGGGTGGGCCGTTCGCGCTCGCCACCAGCGCCCGCTCGAACGTCTTTCAGGAATTCGCCGGGGGTCCCGGCCAGATCGCGATCCACGGGACCGGCAACCTCACCGGCGCCCTCGGCACGGCCGTATCGCACGGCTGCATCCGGCTCGGTGCCCGCGCGATCACCTGGCTGGCGCGGCGGATCGGCGCCGGCGTGCCCCTGACGATCGCAAGATGAACGGGCCGGCCGTGTAGCGTTTTGGTCGTGCGGCGTGCGGTCATCAAGACCTTGACGGCGCTGCTGCTCGTCGGGCTCGCGGCCCCGGCGGCGTCCGCGGCGGGCCTCGCCGACCATGTCAGGCCCCTCGCCGGCACCCAACCCGGTCCCCGGACCTTCGGCGGCGGCCACAACTTCCCGGGCGCGACCGTTCCCTTCGGCATGGTCCAGTGGGGCCCCGACACCACGCCGTCGGACCGTCACTCCGGCGGCTACGACTACCGCGACAACCACATCGGCGGGTTCAGCCTCACCCACCTCAACGGCGCCGGCTGTGCCCTGTACGGGGACTTCCCCTTCCTGCCGACGACCGAGCCGCTCGACGCCTCGCCGGCCCGCCGCGGCACCGCCGGGCTCGCCGGGCATTTCGAGCCGGGCTTCTCTCACCGCAACGAGCGAGCCGGCGCCGGCCGCTACTCGGTCCGCCTCAACCCGGTCCGGGGAGCCGCGATCGGCGTCGACCTGACCGCGACGACGCGCACCGGGATCGCCCGCTTCGCCTTCCCCCGCTCGCCGCACGCGAGCGTGCTCGTCAACGCCGGCGGCAGCGCCAAGGCCAACGACCTCGCCGAGGTGCGGATCGACCCCGGTAGGCGCCAGATCACCGGCACGGCGTCGAGCGGCTACTTCTGCGCCCAGCGGCCCCGCTACCGCGTCTACTTCGCGGCCGTCTTCGACCGTCCCTTCGCCGCCCACGGCACCTGGACGCGCCAGCGGCTGAGCCCGCGCTCGACCGCCGCGGCCGACCGCAGGCGGCCCTCGAACGTCGCCGCGCGCACCGCCCGGGCCGGCGCCTACGCGACTTTCGACACCCGCCGCAAGCGGACCGTCACGGTCAGGGTCGGGATCTCCTTCGTCAGCGTCGCCGGCGCCCGCGCCAACCTCGTCGCCGAGAGCCGCGGCGCCTCCTTCCGCCGCACCGCCGCGATCGCGGAGCGGCGCTGGGACCGCGCCCTCGGATCGATCCGGGTAAGCGGCGGCGCCCGCCGCGACCGCGACACCTTCTACACCGCCCTCTACCACGCGCTGCTCGCGCCGCGGACCTTCAACGACGCCGACGGCGCCTACATCGGGATGGACGGACAGCTTCACGACAGCGGCCGGCGCACCCACTACGCCGACCTGTCCGGCTGGGACATCTACCGCACCCAGATCCCGCTGCTGGCGATGCTGATGCCGCGCCGCGCCGGCGACATCGTCGCCTCGATGCTCGCCGCCGCGGAGCAGAGCGGCTGCCTGCCCCGCTGGTCCTACGCCAACGGCCAGAGCATGACGATGGTCGGCGACCCCGCCGACCCGATCATCGCCTCCGCCGACGCCTTCGGCGCGCGCGGCTTCGACCGGGCCGCCGCCCTGGCGGCGATGGTCAGGGGGGCCAGCGGGGGCTGCCGCAGCGCCGACGGCAGCTACGTCCAGCGCCAGGGCCTCGACGAGTACGAGGCGCTCGGCTACGTGCCCTTCGACCTCGACGTCAAACGCCGCAACGCGAACTCGCTGTTCGGCGATCCCGACGCGGTCTGGGCCTCGGCGGCGACGACGCTCGAGTACGCCGTCGCCGACTTCTCGATCGCCCAGTTCGCGGCGCGCGCCCTGCGCGACCGCGCCACCTACCGCGCCTTCATCTCGCGCGCGGGCAACTGGCGCAACCTGCTCAACCCGCGCAGCCGCATGATCGAGCCCCGCTTCGCCGACGGCGCCTTTCCCCGCCGCTACGGCAACCGCCGCGGCGCCGGCTTCGCCGAGGGCAACTCGGTCCAGTACACCTGGATGGTCCCCCACGACCCGGCCGGCCTCTTCGCCGCGCTCGGCGGGCGCAGCCGGGCGGTCGGGCGGCTCGACCGCTTCCTGCGCAAGCTCAACGGCGGCGCCGGCGCGACCCACGCCGACCACGCCCTGCTCGGCAACGAGCCGAACCTCAACGTCCCCTGGCTCTACAACTGGACGCGGCGTCCCTTCAAGACGCAGGCGACGGTGCGGCGGGCGCTGCTGAGCCTGTACGACACGTCTCCCTCCGGATATCCGGGCAACGACGACCTCGGCACGCTCTCCTCCTGGTACGTGTGGGGCGCCCTCGGGCTCTACCCGGAGGTGCCCGGCACCGGCATGCTGGCGATCGGCAGCCCGCTCTTCCGCCGCGCCACCGTGCGGCTGGCGGGTGGGCGCAAGCTGCGGATCGCGGCCTCGACCGGGCGGCGCACGTCACTGCGCCGCAGCCCATACATTCAGCGCATGCGCCTCGACGGCAACCCCTACGGCCGCCCGTGGACCACCTACTGCGCACTGGCCGGGGGAGGGACCCTCGCCTACCGCCTGGGCAGGAGGCCGAACCGCGCCTGGGGAGACTCGACCGCCGCCCTGCCGCCCTCCTTCGGGCCGCGGCGAGCGATGCCGAAGAGCCGCTGCGCCCCTTGATTCCAGCCCGGCTCAGCCATCGCGTCCTCTGGGCGCTCACCGGCCTGACCGCGCTGGGGATCGCCGTCCGCTTCGCCAGCCTCGGCGTGCAGGCCTACCACCATGACGAGGTGATCACCGCCGCGCGGGTGATCCCCGGCAGCTTCACCGAGATGCTCGGGCAGGTGAAGGGGAGCGAGTCCAACCCGCCCCTCTACTACGTGCTGGCCTGGGGCTGGGCGAAGGCGTTCGGCACCGGCGAGGTCGAGCTGCGCTCGCTGACGGCGCTGTTCGGCGCCGCCACCGTCCCGGTCGCCTTTCTGATCGGCCGCGAGCTGGCGAGCAACCGCGCCGGCCTGATCGCCGCCGCGCTGGTCGCGCTCAGCCCGATGTTGATCTGGTACTCCCAGGAGGCGCGCTCCTACGCGCTGCTCGTCTTCTTCGGCGCCCTCGCCCTGCTCTTCTTCGTGCGGGCTCTGCGCACTCGCGGCGGGCGTGACCTGGGGCTCTGGGCGCTCGCCTCCGCCCTCGCCCTCTGCAGCCACTACTTCGCGGTCTTCGCGGTGGCGATCGAGGCGATCTGGCTGCTGGCCGCCCTGCGCTCGAGGTGGCGTGCTGTGCCCATCGCGGTCGGCGGCGTCGTCGCGGTCGGGCTGGCGTTGCTGCCGCTGATCGCCGCTCAGGTCAACCCGACCCACATCGGCTGGATCGACCACAGCCCGCTCTCGACGCGCCTCTTCGAGACCGGCGGCAGCTTCCTGATCGGCGAGACCGGGCATGTGATCGCCCAGCCGCCGCGCGAGCGCTTCGCGCTGATCCCCGCCGTGCTGATCGGGGTCGCCCTGCTGCTCGCGGCGCTACGCGGCTCGACCCGCGAGAGGCGTGCGGCGGGGCTGAGCCTGACGATCGGGCTGGGGACGGTGCTGCTCGCCGCCGCGGTCGCCCTCGCCGGCCGCGACTACATCGTCGAGCGCAACCTGCTGCCCGCGCTGATCCCGCTGCTGCTCGCCGCCGCCGTCGGCTTCGGGGCGAATGGCGCCCGCCGCCTCGGGATCGCCCTGGCGACGCTGCTCTGCGCCTACTGGCTCGCCTTCGACGTCTACGTGGCGCACACTCCCAACCTGCAGCGGCCGGACTTCCGCGAGGTAACCGAACGGCTGGGGGCGCCGGTGCGGCCACGCGCGATCGTCACCTGGACGCTCGCCGCCGACGGCGTTCAGCTCTACCTCGGACACCCGTCGCGGCGCAAGTACCGTGGCAAGCTGCCGATCCGCGAGGTCGACGTGATCAGCAAGGCGGTCGTGGTCGGGCGGCCGCCGCACCTGCCGCCGGCCTTCCACCCGGTCGAGCGCCTGCGGCTGGAGAGGCTTACCCTCACCCGCTACATGGCGCGCCATATCCACCGGGTTCCCACTCTGGCGCTGCGCGATGCGCGCACCGGATTCGGCCGCAACGCGGTGATCGTCGACGGCATACCGGGGCTGGAAGGGGTGAGTCGATGAGCCCCGCCCGGGCGCTCGCAACCGGATCGGCCTCGCCACCCGCCGGCCGGCGAGCTGGATGCAGCTGCTCAAGTTCGGCCTCGTCGGCGGCTCGGGCTACCTGGTCAACCTGGCCGTGTTCGCCCTGCTCGCCGGCCTCCTTCACATGCACTACGTGCTCGCCGCGGTGATCGCCTTCTGCGTCGCGGTCTCGAGCAACTTCTTCTGGAACCGGCGCTGGACCTTCGACCCGGGCAACGGCCACGCGGGCTTTCAGGCAGTGCGCTTCTTCACAGTGAGCATCGCCGCGCTGCTGATCAACCTGGCCATCCTCGAGGCACTGGTGGCCGGCGCCTCGGTCGGCAAGCTGGCCGCCCAGGCGATCGCGGTCGCGCTGGCGATGCCCTTCAACTTCCTCGGCAACAAGCTCTGGACGTTCGCGGATTCCACACGACGCCCGATTTAGGAGTCCTACGCCTTACCTTTCCTCGAGCGAGCACGCTTGGCTTTGCTGGGGCGTTTGCGTTGCGCTCTCGGCACCTCCTCTTTGACGACGGCGCCGCTCAGCGATTTGATCTGGCCGGCGAGGAACTTCGCCATTCGTTCCTCTTCGCGGCGGATCCCTTTTGCGAGTTTCGCCGTCTCGCGGTCGCCGACTTTCTCGGCAAGGGTCTCGATCGCCAGGTAGGTGGCGATCTCCTCGTGCTCGTTGAAGTACTCGGTCTTGGCGTTCTTCAGCATCTTCTCCTGCTCGCCGCTGCCCCGCGCCATGTGCAGCGGCCCCTTCGCCGCGGCCATCACCTTGCCGACCGCGGTCTGGGTCAACTGCCCGCCGCCGCCGAGCTTCTTGATCCGGCGCTCGACCGCCTTGGCGTGAGCCTTCGTCTCTTTGAGGTGGGCTTTGAGGCGCTTCTTGTACGGCGCCTTGGTGGTCATCGCGATATGCGCCTCGAGGCTGGTCTCCAGTTCCTTCTCCTTGCCGAATGCCTCGCTCAGGTACTGGACCAGCTTCGCGTCGCGCTCATTCAGATCCGCCATTCCGCTCCCTTGATCGTGGGTTCGCCCCGGACTACCCGGCGATCGAGGCGGGAAAACGGTTAGTCGCCTTCGCCGGGGTCTGAGATCCAGTGCGATTCCACGCCGAGATGGTCGCCGAGGCGCTCGAGGTGTCGATCGAAGTGGAGGATGCCGACGCCGGCATCCTGGGCGGCCGCGGCCACCGTGAGATCGGTGAGGGGGAAGCGGTGAGCTCCATGGGAACCAGCGGCCGCCAGCTCACGCATCGTCGTCAGGACCGCGCGCTGCACACTGCGATCCACGGGGATCTCGCGAAGGCTCTCCAGCGTGCGCTCGACGGCGGCGATCCCATCGGACCCTCGCGCATCGACGATCAACTCGTACCGCACAGGCCAGCACCAGCGGAGATCGCCGCGCTCGACCGCGCCAAGCAGCATGTCGCGTGCCTGGCTGTCGCGGCGAGCCTGCATCCAGGCGGAGGTATCCGCCAACACCGGGCCGGCGCCGTCCCAAAGTCGGGCCGACATCAGGCCGCGGGGGGTGCGTTCAAGCGATCGACCGCCGCGATGTCGAGGTCGAACTGCTTGGAGCCCATCGCATCGAACAGGGCCTCGGCAGCGACCCGTCGGTTGCGACCGGCCTCGAGCTCCGCCTCCGCCCCCTCAACCGCCAGGCGGCGCAGCAGGGTCGCATCGGCCTCGCGAGTGCCGGTGGCGGCGCGAACTCGCGCCAGCGCCTCGCCCAGCTCGGGGTCGGCGGTAACGGCAATTCGAGGATGCTTGGAAGGCACGGTGATCCTAGTGTAACTCATAGGAGTTACACCTCGGGGCGGAGCAGGCGCTGCCTACTTCGCCATCTGGATCAGCAGCACGGCGACGATCGCGGCGGGGGTGCCGTAGAGGCTGAGGCGGGCGAAGAAGCGGCTGAAGACGCCCTCGTAGCCGACGCTCTGGAAGAGCACCAGCCCGACCACATGGGCGAGGTTGATCAGCGCCATCGGCAGCGCGATCAGGAGCGTCGCAGCGCAGGCGCCGCCGAGGCGGCCTTCCTCGAGATCGTGCTGGCCCGTCGCGTCGCCCACGCACTCGGCGGCCAGGCCGCCGAGGACCAGGGTGCCGACGATCGCGACGAGAATGCCCATCACGTTGCGTCGCGACAACGGCGGCCAGTTGGCAGACGGCCGCCAGCCCTTCTTGCGGCCGGCAACGGGCTCCGAGCGCTTGACGTCGAGCACTTCGGGCTGCTCGTCACGGTTGACGACGAGCTCGGTGACGGGCAGATCGAAGTCCCGTTCGGCCTGCTCGAGCAGGCCCTTCTCCGCGAAGGCCCCTTCCTCGTCGGTGTGGGCGACGACGACGATCTGTTCGGGGCCGAACTTGACGATCTCGTCGCTGATCGCCTGGATCGGATCGGAATCGCCGACCTCTCCGTCGGCGTTCAGCCCGGCCTGCCGCAGTTCGTCCAGCGTGCCGCGCAGGCGCTCGCGGGCGGGCTCGATCGCGTCGTCGATGTCCCCCATCGTGTGCTTCAAGCCCGAACCGGCAAGGGCCGGAGCGACGACGAAGACCTCGGTGACGCTATCGGCGAGGCGCGCGAGGAGCAGGTCGCGAAGCTCGCTGCCGGCAACCTGCTCGTTGACGACCACGAGCGCTCGCCTCGGCGCCGACGAGGCGCCTCCGGTAGGACCGTTCTCCACGATGCCTGCCGCTTACCCCGTAACGGGCAAACTAAAAGTCGCTGGCCCAGGGCGGCTCGAGAGCCGCGGTGCGTCGCTACCCGGGGTTGGTCGCGGCGACGAGCCAGACGGAGCCGCGGCCGACGATCGAGCCGTCGTCCTGCTGCCAGGCGGAGTAGTGCTCGGCGAGCGCCTCGGCTATCTCGCCCCGGCGGCTCTCGCCGTGCTCTCCGTTGAGGCGGATCAGCTCGGCTCCGGGACCGATCGCGAGCAGGGCGTCGACGGCTTCGTCCATGTCCTTGCCCATGAAGTAGTCGAAGTCCCGTTTGCGCAGCTCGACCTCCGCGAACCCGGCGGCCTCGAGGATGCCGCGACAGGTATCCGGATTGCCGAGCGAGAACGGGCCGGGGCCGCAGGTGTCGGCCTCGTACTCCTCGGGCCGGGAGAGGAACCGCGCGACCACCTGCTCCGTCTCTGCCCAGATCGGGCTCTCCTCCTTGCGGCGCCAGCAGATCTTGCGCAGCACTCCGCCGGGCTTGAGCGCGCCGCGTATCGCTCGCATCGCCGGCACCGGCGCGACGAAGAACTGCGTCCCCATGCGCGAGAACGCGTAGTCATAATCCGGCTCCCATTCCGCCGTCTGCGCGTCGGCCAGCTCGAACGCAACGTTCTCGACGCCGGCTTCGGCCGCCTCGCGACGGGCGTCCTCGATGAAATGCGCGGAAGAGTCGGTGCCTAGCGCGAAGCCCGCGGCGCCGACCATCCCGGCCAGCGACTGGGTCGTCTCGCCGAACCCGCAGCCGACGTCGATGCAGCGCCCTCCCTGCGGCGGCGGGAAGCGCTCGAAGAGCTCACCGGTGATCTCGTCCAGCGCGGCGACGAACACCTCGCGGTTCTGCTTCCACCGTTCGTAGAGCACCGTGTCCCAAGCTCGCACGGCCTCCTCGTTGCCCGGCGCGGCAACAGCTGAACTCTGCAAACGGGCCATCCCGAAAAGCGTAATGGGTTCAGGCGCTCCGGTCGAGGCCCGAGGCTCACTCGAACGGGTCGATCGCCAGCGTCCCGATCACCGCCCGCAGCCAGCCCGCCTCCTCCGCATCGACGTTGGCGAGGCGGCGGCTCGCGTACTCGGTGAGGTCGCGGCGCGAGCCGACGGCGGTCGGCGAGCCGGTGATCGCGTAGCGCCCGTCCGCGAGGGCGACCAGGGCTCCCGGTGCGTCGCGGCGCACTCTCAACCGCGCCACGACCGGCTGCCCCGTCACCTCGCTGGGCGAGCCGGGCTCCCCGACCAGGGCCGCGGAGTCGTGGGGCCGCACGGTGAACACCGGCGAGACTCCGCGGAAGCTGCGCCGCGGCCTGCGGGGCGGCCCGATCGGTCCGTCGCGCCAGCGCCTCATCAGCGCGGCGATCTCGTCCGAGACCTCGCGCCGGACCAGGACGTGGAGCCGGTCGCCGGCCCTGATCCGGGTCGAGCCGCGCGGTGGGATCGCCTCCTCGCCGCGCACGATCACGTTGACGACCGCCTCGCGCGGCAAACCGAGATCGCGCACGCGAGCCCCGGCGGCTGCGTGCCCCTCGCCGACCGGGTACTCGACCACCTCGGCGCCAAGGCGCCGGATCGTGCCGATCTCGGCCAGCGGTTCGGGCAGCGCCGGCCCGGCGCTCGTCAGGCCGAGCCGGCGCGCCAGCGGCTCGAACGTCGGCCCCTGCAGCAGCAGCGAGACGACGACGGCGAAGAAGACGATGTTGAAGAACTCCAGGCTGTGCGGCACTCCCGCGATCACCGGAAAGGTGGCGAGCACCACGGGAACGGCGCCGCGCAGCCCCGCCCACCCCAGTAGGACCCGCTCGGCGGGGCGCAGGGGGGCGAACGAGGTCGCCGCGAGAACGGCCAGCGGCCGGGCGACGAAAGCGAGGATCAGCGCCAGGATCGTCCCCTCGATCGCGATCGAGGGGAGCTGGGACGGGAAGGCGAGCAGCCCGAGCGCGAGGAAGAGGACGAGCTGGGCGACCCAGGCGACGCCGCCGTGGAAGGCGACGATGGTGCGCTTGGCGGGGATCGTGGCCGCGCTGATCGACAGTCCGGCGAGGTAGATCGCCAGGAAGCCCGAGCCGCCGAGCACGTCGGCGGCGCCGAAGGCGAGCGCCCCGGCGGTCAGCGAGGCGACCGGGTAGAGGCCGACGGTCGGCAGCTCGGTCCTGCGCAGCGCCTGTGCCGCCAGCCAGCCGACAGCCAGGCCGGCGATCGCGCCGATGCCCAGCTGGCGCACGAGCAGCAGGGCCATGTCGAGGACGCCGTAGCCGGGCTGGCCGATCCATTCGACGAAGCCGATCACGAGCAGGACCGCCACCGGGTCGTTGCTGCCGGCCTCGCCCTCGAGGATCATCGTGAGTCGCGCCCGCAGGCGCGAGCCGCGCAGCAGCGCGAAGATCGCCGCGGCGTCGGTCGAGGCGACGATCGAGCCGAGCAACAGGCCCTCGAGCAGCGAGAGCTCGAACAGCAGCGTCGCCGCCAGGCCGGTGAGGACCGCGGTCAGCAGGGTGCCGAGCAGCGCCAGGCTCGCCGCCACGGCGAACAGCGGGCGAAGCCGGCGCACGTCGGTGCTGAGCCCGCCCTCGTAGAGGATGAAGGCGAGGGCGACGATGCCGACGTCGCGGGCCAGCTCGTAGTCGTCGAAGTGCAGCAGGCCGAGGCCGTCGGTGCCAACCGCCATCCCCAGCGCCAGGAAGAGCAGCAGGCCCGGCACGCGCAGGCGGCCGGCGAGCAGCGAGGCGGCCAGCGCCGCCACCATCAACAGGCTGCCGATCAGCATCAGCTCGCCCAAGGTTCTCCGATCCCGCGCATCGCAGCGCCCAGCTTACGGTCGGGCAAATGCGGCACGATGGCCGGGTGAACGGCGCGGGACAGGGGGAGGGTTCGGACGCCGAGTCGGTCGACTCGGGGCGCAAGCTCGACCTGCTCGAGGAGATCGGCGGGCCGCAGGGGATCGCCGACTCCAGCATCCCGGCGATCGTCTTCGTCGCCGCCTACTCCCTCGGCGGCAACCGGATCACCTTCGCCGGCATCTGCGCGCTCGTCGCCGGCCTCGCGATCACGATCGTCCGGCTCGCCAAAGGGGAGTCGCTGCGCTTCGCCCTGGCGGGCTTCGTCGGCGTCGCGGTCGCCGCCTTCGTCGCCAGCCGCACCGGCCGCGCCGAGGACTTCTTCCTGCCGGGCCTGCTGCTCAACGCCGCCTATGGCGGCGCCTACCTGATCTCGATCCTGGTCGGCTGGCCGCTGCTCGGCGTCATCCTCGGGCCGGCGCTGGGCGGCGAGGGGATGGCCTGGCGCAAGGACCCGGCGGCGCTGCGCGCCTACACCCGCGCCAGCTGGATCTGGGTCGGCGTCTTCGCCGCGCGCCTCTCCGTCCAGCTGCCCTTCTACCTGGCCGGCTCGCTGCTCGCGCTCGGCATCGCCCGCACGGCGATGGGGGTGCCCGTCTTCGCGCTCGGCATCTGGCTCTCCTACCTGGTCCTCAGGCGCGCCGGCGTAATCGCCAGATGAGAGCTTCCTAATCGCTTTCTCAGCTTGCGCTCAGCCGGGAAGCGGAGACTCGTCTCCAAGCTCGGAGTCCCGCGACGGGATCCGGGAGACCATCGACGAAGGAGCGAGCAATGTTTGCAGCACTGGTTCCCGCAGCGAAGACCAGCAGCAAGGGCAGCAACTCCCGCTCGGGCAGGCGCCGCAGGCCCTGCCGCAAGGCGGCCAACCCGAGACGCTGCCGGCGTCGGCGCAACCGCAACCGCAGTCGTAGCCGCACCTAGATGAACGGGGGGCGTCGGGACCGATGCGCTCCAAGCTCAGAGATCTGCTGATCCCCCGACCCGACGGGCCGGAGGTCGTCGCCGCCGCGCCGCAGGTGCGCCTGCGCGAGGTCTTCCGGCGCTTCTGGCCCGACGCCCGCCCCTACCGGCGCTGGTTCCCCGTCCTGATCCTGCTGATCGGGCTCGGGACGCTGGTCGCCACCGCCGAGATCTGGCTGTTCAAACTGGTCGTCGACGATGTCCTCGTGACCGGCGACCTCGGCCCGATGATCCCGATCGTCGCCGCCTACGTCGGCCTCACCCTGCTCGGCGGCCTGGTCGGGTTCGGCGACGAGTACCTCTCGACCTGGATGGGGGAACGCTTCCTGCTCAACCTGCGGGCGCGCGTCCTCGGGCACCTGCACGGCCTCTCGCTCGACGTGCTCGACCGCCGTCGCCTCGGCGACCTGATCTCGCGGATCAACGGCGACGTGCAGACGATCGAGAGCTTCGTCCTCTCCGGGGTCGTCGACGGGATCTCGGCCGTCCTCCGCATCCTCTTCTTCGGCACGGCGCTGTTCGTGCTCAGCTGGAAGCTCGCCCTGGTCTCGCTCGTCGTCGTGCCGCTCTTCTACCTGGTCGGCAAGAGCTTCTCGCGGCTGATCAAGACGGCCGCGCGTGAGAAGCACCGCCGGGTCGGCTCGCTCAGCGCGCTCGCCGAGGAGTCGATCTCCAACGCGGCGCTGATCCAGTCGCTGAATCGCCAGGACGAGGAGATGGGGCGCTTCCGGCGCGAGAACGAGGGCGTCGTCCGCGCCGAGCTCGCCTCGGTCCGGATCCGCGGCCTGTTCGAGCCGATCGCCAACCTGATCGAGCTGTTCGGGGTGATGGTCGTGCTCGTGCTGGGCGCGCTCGCGGTGGCCGGCGGCGAGATGACGATCGGCGCCCTGCTGGTCTTCGCCGCCTTCATGAGCCAGCTGCTCGAGCCGGTGCGCGACCTCGGCTCGCTGGCCAACGCGACCTTCCGGGCGCTGGCCGGGGCCGAGCGCGTGATCGAGCTGCTCGACGAGGAGCCCCAGGTCACCGACTCGCCGACGGCGCGGTCGCTGGGCCGGGCGCGCGGCGCAATCGAGCTGGACCGGGTCGACTTCACCTACCCGGGCGCGGCCCGGCCGGCCCTCAGCGGAATCGACCTGCGCGCCGCTCCCGGCGAGACCGTCGCCCTGGTCGGGCCGAGCGGCGCCGGCAAGTCGACCCTGGCCAAGCTCCTGCTGCGCTTCTACGACCCCGCCTCGGGGGCGCTGCGGCTCGACGGCCACGACCTGCGCGACCTGCGCATCGCCTCGCTGCGCGAAAACGTCTCGCTACTGCTGCAGGAGTCGCTCGTTCTGCACGGCAGCGTCGGCGAGAACATCGCGATCGGGCGGCGCGGCGCCTCGCAGGCGGAGATCGAGGCCGCCGCCCGGGCCGCCGGGGCGACCGAGTTCATCGCCGCCCTTCCCGACGGCTACGCGACCGACGTCGGCGAGCGCGGCCGGCTGCTCTCCGGCGGCCAGCGGCAGCGGCTGGCGATCGCCCGGGCGTTGATCGCCGACGCTCCGGTCCTGATCCTCGACGAGCCGTCCACGGGCCTCGACGCCGGGGCCAAAGCGGCGCTGGCGGACCCGCTCAAGACGCTGATGCACGACCGCACGACGCTGGTCATCTCGCACGATCTACTGACCACCCGCGACGCCGACCTGATCCTCGTCTTCGAGGCCGGCCGGGTGGTCGAGCGCGGCCGGCACGAGGACCTGATCGAACGCGGCGGCCTCTATGCCCGCCTCTGGTCGCTGCACCGCGGCGGCGAGAGCGTCGACGGCGCGGCCCAGCCCGCGGCCGCGCCGGTGGGGGGCTGAGCGATGCTTGCCGAGAAGCCGCTGCCGGCGGGCGCGGCGATCGCCGCCGGCTACGAGGTGATCGGACACCTCAGCCGCGGGCGCCGGCTCGACGTCTACGACGCCTGGAGCGAGCAGCGCGGCTGCCGCTGCGTGATCAAGGCGCTGCGGCCGGAGCGGGCCGGCGAGCCGGGGCCGCGCCGCCAGCTGCTGCGCGAGGGGCGGCTGCTCGAACGGCTCAGCCATCCCCACCTGGTCCGCGGCTACGAGACCCTCGAGGGGCCCGAGCCGCTGATCGTGATCGAGACCCTGGGCGGCCAGACCCTCGCCCACGCGATCGAGGAGGAAGCGGCGGAGCTCTCCCCGGTCGAGCTCGCCCACCTCGGGCTGCACCTCGGCACGGCGATGCGCTACCTGCACGCCAACGGCTTCCTGCACCTCGACCTGAAGCCCGCCAACGTCGTCGCCGAGGCCGGCCGGGCGAAGGTGATCGACCTCAGCCTGGCGCGGCCGCCCGGGCCGGCGCCGGCGGGCGTCGGCACCTGGTGCTACCTGGCTCCCGAGCAGGCCGGCGGGGGCGAGCTCGGCGCCGCGGCCGACGTCTGGGGGATCGGCGCCGTGCTGTTCGAGGCCGCGACCGGCGTGCCGGCCTTCGAGGACGAGGAGGGCGCGAGCAGCGCCGGCAGCCGCAGCAGCGGGTCGGGCCGCGGGACCTGGGTCTCCGACGACGGCGGCTCGGCGACCTACCCGCAGCTCGAAGGCCGCGCCGTCCCGGTCGGCTCGCTCCGCGAGCTGCCGGCCGGGCTCGCCGAGGCGATCGACTCCTGCCTGGAGCCGGACCCCGATCGCAGGCCCGACCTGGCGCGGCTGCTGGCGGCGCTCGAGCCGGCGGCGGAGATCGACCTCGCCGAACGGCGTTTCGCAGGATGCTCGCCAAAGCCCTGATCGCAGCCCTGATCGGGCTGCTGGCCGGAGTCGCGCTGCTGCTCGGCGGCTCGCTGCGCGAGTCCGATCCGCCGCCGCCACCGATCCAGCTGCAACAGATCGAGCCGCGCGGGGAGCGCGAGCCCACCGCGTCCCCTACCCCGCCCGAACCGCGGGCGTCACCGGCAGCGCCGGCGCCGGCCCCGCCGCCGTCCGCCGTGCCGCCGCCGTCCCGCGCTCCCTCCCCCGCCCCGATCCCGCCCTCGGCGGTGCCCGAAGACGATGACGACGACGGAGATGACGATGACGAGGGCGGCGGGGAGGATGATGACGACGACGATGGCGACGACTGAGAGCAGGGCACAACCCACCGGGCTGCGCCGGCTGACCGGCGACGTCCGCCTCCGCATCCTCGCCTCGTACGTGATCCTGCTCGCCGTCGCGCTGCTCGTCTCGGTCCTGCTGGTCCGCCAGGCGCTGCTGGTGCGGCTCGACGACCGCGTCGACCGCGACCTCGCCCAGGAGGTGCGCGAGTTCCGCCAGCTCGCCGACGGCACCGACCCGCAGACCGGCCGGCCGTTCGGCCCCGACGTGGAGCGGATCTTCGCCGTCTACCTGGGGCGCAACGTGCCCGGCCGGGGCGAGCAGCTGCTCGCCGTGCCGCGCACGGGGACGGCCCGCTACCGCGCCGCCGAGGGGGCCGACGAGAGGATCGACGGCGCCCAGATCGATCGCTGGCGAGTGCTGCGCGAAACCGAGCAGGGGGAGCTGCAGACTCCGGCCGGCACGGCTCGCTACACGGCCGTGCCGCTGATCCTCTCCGGCCGGCCGCGCGGCTCGTTCGTGGTCGCCCACTTCACCGCCGGGGAGCGCGACGAGGTCGCCGCGGCGGTGCGGATCGTCGCCGCCGTGTCGGCTGCCGTGCTGCTGCTCGGCAGCATCGCCGCCTTCATCGCCGCCGGCCGCGTGCTGGCGCCGCTGCGCGAGCTGCGCGACGCGACGCAATCGGTCTCCGGCGCCGACATGACCCGGCGGATCGGCGTCGAGGGCTCGGACGAGCTGGCCGACGTCGGCCGCTCCTTCAACCGGATGCTCGACCGGCTCGAGTTCGCCTTCTCCAGCCAGCGCGACTTCATCCGCGACATCAGCCATGAGCTGCGCACGCCGATCGCCGTGATCCGCGGCCACCTCGAGTTGATCACCGAGAACGGGGGCGATACGAAGGGCGAACGGGGCGCGGCGCTGGCCCTCGTCACCGGCGAGCTCGACCGGATGAGCGGCTTCGTCGACGACCTGCTGCTGCTTGCCAAAACCGAACAGCCCGGCTTCCTGCGCCTCGAGACGGTTCCCCTGCGCGGCTTCTGCGAGGACATCGTCGCCAACGCCCGCGGCCTGGCGCCCCGCGAGTGGCGGCTGGAGATCGACTCGGGGCGCTCGATCGTCGCCGATCCGCAGCGCCTCACCCAGGCCCTGATGAACCTGGTCGGCAACGCCGTCGAGCACACCGGCGAGGCGGACACGATCGAGGTCGGCGCCTCGGTGCGCGGCGAGCTCGCCCGGATCTGGGTCCGCGACAGCGGCCCCGGGGTCGCCCAGGGCGAGCAACGGCGGATCTTCGAGCGCTTCGAGCGCGGCCGGGCGAGCCGGGCCGGCTACGAGGGAAGCGGGCTGGGACTGGCGATCGCGCTGGCGATCGCCGAGGCGCACGACGGCCGGATCCGCCTCGAGAGCCGCCTCGGCGAGGGCGCGACCTTCATCCTCGAGCTGCCGGTGGAGGGGCCCGGCGGCGGCCGGGAGGGGATCGCGTGAGCCGGATCCTGATCGTCGAGGACGAGCCCGGCCTGGCGAGCTTCATCGAAAAGGGGCTGGAGTCGCGCGGCTACGCGACCAAGCTCGTCGGCGACGGCGAGAGCGCCCTTGCGATCGCCAGCGACGCGGATTTCGACCTGCTGATCCTCGACCTCGGCCTGCCCGACATGGACGGGCTCAGCGTGCTGCGCGAGCTGCGCCGCCGCGGCGAGCAGCTGCCGACCTTGATCCTCACCGCGCGCGACGACCTCGGCGACAAGGTCGAGGGCCTCGACGCGGGCGCCGGCGACTACGTGACCAAGCCGTTCCGGCTTGAGGAGCTGCTCGCCCGGGCGCGCGTCCAGCTGCGCGAGTCCTCCACCTCCGAGCCGACCCTGCTCGAGTCCGCCGGCATCGCGCTCGACCTGCGCACCCGCAAGGCGACGGCCGGCGGCGGCCCGGTCGACCTCACCGCCCGCGAGTTCACGATGCTCGAGACCTTCCTGCGCCACCCCGGCCAGGTGCTCAGCCGCGAGCAGCTGCTCGCCCACGTCTGGGGATACGACTACGACCCCGGCTCCAACGTGGTCGAGGTCTACGTCCGCTACCTGCGCCAGAAGATCGGCGACGACGCAATCGAGACGGTGCGAGGAATGGGCTACCGCCTCGGTACATCCCCCCCGGCAACCTGAAGACCCCCGGTCGCCTCGCCGAGCTGGTTGGCGGCCTGTTCCCACTTGCGCTGTAGGTTCGCTTCGATCGATCCGGGGTTGCAGGAGCCGGCGGCGAGGCAGTCGCCCCAGCTGTTGGCGGCTTCGATGTGGACGTTCAGCGAGCGCTCGGCCGGGGCGGCGACGCGGCCGAGGCAGACGAACGCGAGGCGGTCGGCGTCGACCTCGGCGTAGGTGGCGCGGACCCGGTTCAGCGAGTCCAGGTAACCCTCGTAGTCGACGCCGACGGCGACGCTGTTGCCCAGTGATTCCATCGAGTCGAGGAATTCGCCGAGCACCCGGCCGCAGCGTTTCGACTCCGCCGCGGCGGCCCCCGCCCGCGCCTGCGCACTCGCCTTCCCCTCCAGCCTTTCCGGCCTTCCCTCTGATCCGCTCGACGGCGCGGTCCCCGTCGCGGCACCCGTCGTCCCGGCGCCCGTCGTCGCCCGCTCCGCCTCCGGCGCCGCCGCGCCCCCCTCGCCGCAGGCGGCCAGGGTGAGCGCCAGGCTCAGTAGTACGCCGGCTGTCGCCACTGGCCTCGAGCGCATCGGCGTAGTGTAAGAATCGGGTCGATGCCGGGGGTGCGCAAGCTCGCTTTGCTGACTGCGCAGGCGGCGCTGCTGGTCCTGACGCTGCTCGCTCCCACTCCCGCGGCGGGCGCCGCCGGCAACGGCGGCGTGCTGGTCGTCGGCGACAGCCTCGAGGTGCTCACGTCCCCCTACCTGGAGCGTTACCTGCCCGGCGTGCCGCTGACGATCAACGCCGAGGGCGGCTACAACAGCTTCCAGATCTTCGACCTCTTCGAGGAAGCCTACGAACCGTCCCACTCGGTGATCGTCTTCGACGCCGGCACCAACGACAACCCCGCCCATCCGGAGATCCTCGCCGGCAACCTGAACGCCGTCGCGGCGCGGATCGGCGACCGCTGCATGGTCGTGCCGACCGTGCACGGATTCACCGTGGACGGGATCGACAACACCGGCAAGAACAGTGTGGTCCGCTCGTTCGCCGCCGCGCGGCCGGGCACGCAGGTGCCCGACTGGGCGCGCACCGTCGCCACCCGCCCCGAGCTGATGCAGGCCGACAACCTCCACCCGGTCCCGGCCGGCGCCGACCAACGGGCGCGGCTGATCGCGCAGGGCATCAGGGGTTGCCTCGGCTTCGCGCAGGCCGCGAGCGCCGCGCCGGCGCTCGAGTCCGGACCCGAACTGGCCCCGGCGCGGAAGTTCGCCCGCCGCCAGACCGCGCTCGCCGGCGCGATCGTCAGCTCACTCGGTGAGGCAGTCGCGTTGCAGCTCGCCGCTGGACAGCCCCTGCTGGCGGCGGCGCTTGCAATGGTTCGCGCCGATGCCTAAACCGGTAAAGCGTGGACAGGGGCGTTACATGCCCGGGCTCGACGGCCTGCGGGCGATCGCCGTCCTCGGCGTGATCTTCTACCACCTCAACTTCGGCTGGGCCGAAGGTGGGCTGCTCGGCGTAGGTGTGTTCTTCACCCTCAGCGGTTACCTGATCACCGACATCCTGCTCAACCAGGTGCACAAGGGTGGGATCGGGTTGAAGTCGTTCTGGCTGGCCCGCGCCCGCCGCCTGCTGCCCGCGCTGTTCCTGATGCTGATCGTGGTGACCGCCTGGGTCACCCTGATCGGCCCGCACCAGCCGCCGGAGTTCCGCAGCGCCGCGCTCAGCGCCGTCGGCTACTTCAACAACTGGTGGCTGGTGCTCCACGACGTCTCCTACTTCGAGCGCTTCGCGCCGCCCTCGCCGCTCAACCACCTCTGGTCGCTCTCGGTCGAGGAGCAGTTCTACATCGTCTGGCCCTTCCTGCTGATGCTGGGGCTGCGCTTCGTCCCCGACGCCGTCCGGACGACCGGCGTGCGGCCCCGGCTCGCCGCGGTGACCCTCGCCGTCGCGCTCTGCTCGGGGATCCTGATGGCGATCCTCTACAGCCCCTCGCTCGACCCCTCGCGGGTCTACTACGGCACCGACACCCGCGCGCTCGAGCTGCTCGCCGGCGCGGCGCTGGCGATGCTCTGGCCGAGCCGCCGCCTGCACACCCGGATCGCGCCGCAGGCGCGGCGCACGATCGAGGCGGCGGGAGTGGTCGGCCTGGTCGCGATCGGGTTGATGTTCTGGCGCGCCGACGAGTTCTCGCCCTTCCTCTACCGCGGCGGCTTCGCCCTGCTCGCGCTGGCCTCGGTCCTCGCCGTCGCCGCGCTCGCCCATCCCGCCTCGCGGTTGGGCCCGATCGTCGGCTGCCGGCCGATGCGCTGGATCGGCGAACGCTCCTACGGCATCTACCTCTGGACCCTGCCGATCATCATCCTGACCACCCCCGAGGCGGCGCAGAGCGCCGACCCCCTCCGCGCCCTCCTCCAGGTCGCCGCGATCATGGCCGTCGCCGAGCTCTCCTGGCGCTACGTCGAGAACCCGATCCGCCACGGCGCCCTGGGCAGGCTCTGGGCGCAGTGGCGCGCCGGCGGCCTGCGCGCCGCGCGGCTGACGGGCCGCGGCTGGGCGCTGCTCGGCGGCAGCGGCGCGGTCGTCGCGGTCGCCTTCGCCGGCCTCGCCGGGGTGGGCGTCGCCGAGGAGCAGAACGCGATCGGCTCCGAGACCGTGGCCAAGACCGTCACCGCGAAGAACGCCAAGCGGGCGCCGCTGGCCACCTCCTGCGAGGCGGTCATCCACATCGGCGACTCGACCTCGGAGGGGCTCGTCTCCGAGGAGCTCCTGCCCGACCCCGAGCAGCTGATCAGCTCCCAGTACGCCCGCGTCGGCGCCACCACGCAACACCTCGAGGTCTCCGGCGCGCGCTCGATCTACGAGAACTTCGAAGGCCTGCCCAACGCCCAGGAAGTCGCCGAAGGCTGGAAGAACGAGGGCTTCGAAGGGTGTTGGGTGCTGGCGATGGGGACCAACGAGGCGGCCAACGTCGCCGCCGGCTCGTCCTTCACCTACGACGACCGGATCGACAGCATGATGGCGACGATCGGTGAAGGGCAGGTGATGTGGGTGAATGTGAAATCGATCGTCGACAACGGCCCGTACTCGTCCTCGAACATGGAGGACTGGGACCAGGCGCTGCTGGAAGCGTGTGACCGTTACCCCTACATGCGCATCTACGACTGGGCCTCCGACGTCAGGAAGCCGTGGTTCATCCCCGACGGGATCCACTTCACCTCGGAGGGCTACGCGGCGCGCGGGCGGCTGATCGCCGACGCGCTGCTCGCCGCCTTCCCCAACACGCGGCCGCTGGCGATGGCCGACCGCGACGACTGCCTGGTCTCAGCGGGCCTCAGCAACACTTCCTGACCCTCGAGCCCAGGCTCAGCGGCTCTTCCTGAAGTAGGCCCAGCGGTCGTAGAGTCCCAGCGCCGCGGCGAGGGTGTCGCCGCGGATCGTCGAGCGGCCGGCGCTGCCGATCAGCTGCGCGTACTCGACCCGCGGCGAGTCGCCGCGCTTGGTCACCCTGATCCCGCGCAGTCGTCCCTTGAGGTAGGGGCCGAGGCGGGCGTTCATCTCGGCCTGGGAGAAGCGGAAGGTCCAGCGGTGCTGCGGCGAGTAATGGTCGTAGGGATCGTTGACGCTGCGCAGGTAGGGAACCTCGGGGGCGCCGAGGAAGCCCGACTCGGTGCGCCCGCCCGAGGCGGAGAAGTAGGTCGTCTGGGCGATCTCGCCGCCGTAGGTCGCGACCTGGTTGCTGGTCGCCCGCACCGCCCGGTCGGTGCGCTCGCTCTCCAGCTTGACGCCGCCGTAGACCTGGGTGCGGGTGTCGGCGTAGAGGTCGAAGCCGTTGCCGCCGACATCGGTCGAGAGGGCGATCGAGCGGGCGGCGACCGCGAACGCCTTGAGCGTCGCCGACGGCCACAGGGGCGGCACCTCGCCCGGCAGCGAGCCGCGCGCGTAGGCGTTGACGTTGAGCCGGTTGATCACGTTGAGCGAACCGGCGGCCGAGTCGGTCGGCACCGCGACGAGGGCGCCGCGGTAGACGCCGACCCCGGCGATCCGCACCATCCGGCGGCTCTCCGCGTGCAGCCGCGCGCCGCAGCGCGCCAGCGGCCTGCCGCCGCTCGAGAGCAAGCGGACCGAGGCGCCGCGGCGGCGCGCCCGGTAGGCGCGCGAGGGGTCGAGCGAGCGCCCGCAGGCGACGGTCGCGCCGCTGAACAGGATGTCGGTCGGGCTGATCGCCAGCAGCACCGTCACCCGCGGCGTGCGGCGCAGCGTCGCCAGCCGGATCCCCCGGTAGTAGTGGGCGAGGATCTGCCGGTAGCCGGCGCCGTGCTTGCCGAAGCCGTAGGCGCCGTAGGCGCTCATCCCGACGCCGTGGCCGTAGCCGCCCCCGCTGACGGTCCAGGTGACGGCGCCCTCGGCCCTCGCCGGGGCGGCGCCGGCCGCGAGCAGGATCAGCGACAGCAGTGCGATCCGCGCTCTCCTCATCCCGGCCGAGGTTAGCGTTCCCCGTTTAGCGCGGCCAGGCCAGGGGTAAAGGCGGTGGCATGACTGCCGCCGGAGCAATCTTCGTGATCGCCGTGGGCGCGATTCTGCGCTACGCGACCAATATCAACGTGCAGGGAGTCAACCTGGACACGGTCGGGCTGATCCTGATGATCGCCGGCCTGGTCGGCTTGCTGATCGGCGTGTGGCAGTGGGCGGCGCTGTCGCGCCGCGGCCGCGAGGACGACGGCGCGACCGAGCGGCGCGACGCACGCGAGCCGCCGCGCTACTGAGCGAAGCTACCACCCGCCCGGCTCAGGTCTTGCGCTCGAGGTCAGCCGCCTCCTCGGCCTTCTCGTCGGCGCGCTCGCGGGCCCGGTCGCGCTCCTCCTGCTTCTCGCCCTTCTTCTCCTCGTTTTTGCCTTGGCGGCGCAGCGAGGGGTCGTCGGTGAGGTCGCCGGCGGCCTGCTTGGCCCTGCCGGTGAGCTTGTCGAGAATACCCATGTTCGTCCGTCCTTCCATCGATTTCGGCTGGACACGACGGGTACCCCGGCGGCGTGGTGCGAAACCGAGCTCGGCGGCGATCCCGCTTCCCCCTGCTACCGTGCAGGAGTCGGGTTTGCCTAAGGGTCGCCCGAGAGGTTCCGTTTCCTCCGTGCGCTGTCTTTGCGTCTAGGGGTCGCTGGATCTCCCTAGTCGCTCAAAAAGGAGCTCACAACACATGTCCTTCGCCGATCTCGGCGTTTCCAAGAACGTCGCGCGCGCACTTTCGCAGCGCGGCATCGATCAACCGTTCCCAGTCCAGGAGATGGTCATCCGCGACGCGCTCGCCGGCCATGACCTGCTCGTCCAGTCGCCGACCGGCTCCGGCAAGACGCTCGCCTTCGGCGTGCCGCTCGCCGACCGGGTCGAGCCGGGCAAGAAGCACCTCGCCGCCCTCGTCCTCGCCCCCACCCGCGAGCTGGCGAGCCAGATAGTCGACGAGCTCGCCGCCATCGCCGAGGCGCGGCGGCTGCGCATCGCCGCCGTCTACGGCGGTGTCGGCTTCGGCCCACAGAGCGCCGCGGCGAAGCGCGCCGACATCGTCGTCGCCACCCCCGGCCGGCTCGAGGACCTGATCGGCCGCGGCACGATCTCGCTCGGCCAGGTCGAGATCCTCGTCCTCGACGAGGCCGACCGCATGCTCGACATGGGCTTCAAGCCCGCCGTCGACCGGATCGTCGCGCAGACCCCGGCGCAGCGCCAGACGCTCTTCTTCTCCGCCACCCTGGAGGGAGCGACCGGCAAGGTCGCCGCCGCCTACACCGGCGACGCCCGCCGTCACACCCACGCCGCCGACAAGAGCGAGAAGGCCGACATCGAGCACCGCTTCCTCCATGTCGACTCGCAGAGCGCCAAGCTCGACCACCTGATCGAGCAGCTGCGCGGCGAGCAGGGCGGGCGCACGCTGGTCTTCGTCCGCACCAAGCGCGGCGCCGACCGGCTGGTCAAGCGGCTGCGCAGCCACGAGGTCGAGGCGGCGGCGATGCACGGCGACAAAAGCCAGGGCCAGCGCGAACGCGCTCTCGCCCGCTTCGAGGCGGGCGACGTCGACGCGCTGATCGCGACCGACGTGGCCGCCCGCGGGATCGACGTCGACGGGATCACACAGGTGATCAACTTCGACGCGCCGGGCGACCAGGACTCCTACGTCCACCGGGTCGGCCGCACCGGCCGCGCCGGCCGTCGCGGCACCGGGATCAGCTTCGTGCTCGCCGACCAGGCGGGCGAAGTGCGCAAGATGGCCGTCGCCCTCGGCCTCGTCCGCGAGTTCGACCGCGAACACGGCGACCGCGGGGCGACCGGCGGCGAGTCGCAGCCACAGCGCCAACAGGGACAGAACGGCCAGGCGCGCCGCCGGCGTCGACGCCGGCGCCCGAAGGCCGCCGCCCGATGACCCCGACCACCCGCAAAGCCGCCGGCCGGCGCTAGGGGACGAGCTTCGATGGAGTTCGGCATCGCCCTCGCCCTCGTCGCCGCGCTGATGACGAACATCGCTTCGCTGCTCAAGCACCGCGGCTGCCACCGGACCGAGTCGGTCAGCATCCGGAGGCCGCTGCGCAGCGCCCGCGCGCTGGCCGCCTCACGCTGGTTCGCGGCGGGCTGGGGGCTGGCCGCGATCGCCTGGCTGGTCCACGTCGCGGCGCTCTCGATGGCGCCGATATCCCTGGTCCAGGCGGTCCTCGCCGGCGGTGCCGTGACCCTGGCGGTGCTCTCCCAGCGGCTCTTCGGCGACCCGGTCGAGCGTCAGCAGTGGCTGGCGCTGCTGCTCGGCGGCGCCGGGCTGGCGCTGCTCGCGCTGACCCTGCCGAAACTGCACGGCAGCCACTCCGAGTTCTCCCCCGGCGCGATCCTCGGCTTCGAGGGCGGCCTGGCGCTGATCGCCTGCGGCCTCGCCCTCGGCCATCGCTCGCCGCGCCTCGCCGAGCGCCGCGGCGTCCTGCTCGCCTGTCTCGCCGGCACCCTGATCGCCTTCGCCGGGATCGCGATCAAGGGCCTGTTCGGAGTCGGCGACGTCTCGATCGCGGTGATCGGCCCGTGGATCGCACTGACCGTGCTCTGCGGCGCCCTGGCCCAGTACGCGGTCGTCGCCGCGCTGCAGGGAGGTCAGGCGATCGAGACGATCGGCCTGATCGGCCTGGTCGCGAACGCGGCCCAGATCGCCGGCGGCGTGCTCGTCTTCGGCGACCCGCTCGCCGGCCACCCGCTCGGCATCGCCCTGCAGGCGACGGCCTTCGCGATGGTCTGCGCCTCGGCCCTGCTGCTGCCGACGCGGCGCGGGCGGCAGCTGGCGCCTGCCTGAGGCGGCGCCGCCCGGCCTGGTTTCCGCCCCCTCGTCGCCGGGTAGCCCGGCGACATGAAGCGACTTTTCGCACCGTTCGGGGTCCTCGCCGGGCTCGGCGCCGGGCTCGCCGCGCGCAAGGGCATCGAGCGGATCTGGCGACTGATCGACGACGAGGACGCACCCGCGGTCGAGCAGCGTGAAGTCTCCTACCCGAAGCTGGTCGCGGCGCTGCTGCTCGAAGGCGGGATCTTCAGCCTGGTCAAAGGCATGGTCGACCGCGGCGCCCGCCTCGCCTTCAACTCGGCCACCGGCCGCTGGCCTGGCGAGGACAACTCCGGCAAGTAGTCGAGTATCCTTTAGCGTCAGATGGCGCCGGTCACCTTCATCACGCTCGGCCCGGCCGGAACCTGTCACGAGCGGGCGGTGCAGAACTACGCTCGCTTCCAGGGGATCGAGGACTACGGGATCGAGTTGATCGTCGACTTCTTCGACGGGCTGGAGATGCTGCGCGCGACGCCCGGCGCCTTCCTCGTCCAGTGCAGCGCCCACCCCAAGGTGCACGAGATCACCGAGAAGCACTGGACCGAGGTCTGGGTCGTCGACACCTTCATCTATCCGACCAAGCACCTGGTCCTGCTCAGCCGCCGCGAGGTCGAGCGGCCGCGCTCGCTCGGCATCGTGCCGGCGACCAAGGGCTACCTCGACCTATCCGGCTGGGACGAGGTGATCGACGTCGCCTCGAAGCCGCTCGTCGCCGAGGGACTGATGCGCGGCGAGTATGACGCCGGCCTGACCCACATGGAGCACGTCGAGGAGCACGCCGACGAGCTGCGCCTCGACCTCGACATCGGCGAAATCGACACCACCTGGGTCGTCTACGGCCGCGAGAAGCGCTTCCGCGGCGAGCTGATCGGGATCCCCTCGGCGGAGCTCTTCCGCCAACCGCAGCTGCTCTAGGCTGCGGGGCGTGAAGATCGCCGTCGTGGGAGGAACCGGGACGCTCGGCGCCCCGCTCGTCGCCGAGCTGGCGGCGCGGGGGGACGACGTGCTGGTGCTCAGCCGCAAGCCGCGCGAGCTGCCGGCCGGCGCCTCGCACCGGCGCGTCGACCTGACCGACGGCAAGGGGCTCGACGAGGCGCTGGACGGGGTCGAGGTCGTCGTCGACGCCTCGAACGCGAACCCGCGCAAGGCCGGCCCGGTCCTCGTCGACGGCACGCAGCGGCTGCTCGAGGCCGGGGCGCGGGCTGGCGTGCGCCACCACGTCGGCATCTCGATCGTCGGTTGCGACCGCGTGCCGACCTCCTATTACAAGGTCAAGACGATGCAGGAGGAGGCGATCGCCGCCGGCGCGGTGCCCTGGAGCCTGCTGCGCGCGACCCAGTTCCACTCCCTGCTGGCCGCGGCCTTCGCGCAGGCGGCGCGGGCGCGCTTGATGCCCAGGGGCGGCGCCAAGCTGCAGCCGATCGACCCGGCGCTCGTCGCCAAGCGGCTGGCCGACTGCGCGCACGCCAAGCCGGCCGGGCGCCTGCCCGACCTCGGCGGCCCGGGAGTGCGCACGCTGAGCGAACTGGCGAGCGCCTGGCGCCGGGCGGACGGCCGCTGGCTGCTGCCGCTGCCGATCCCGATGGTCGGCAAGATCGGCGGCCCGCTGCGCGAAGGCGCGCTTTGCAATCCGCACGCCGCCGCCGGCGGCGCCACCTTCGAGCAGTGGCTCGACAGTGCCTGACACGCAGGGGCGAGCTCGTTCGCCGGGCGCCGCTCGCGCCGCCCTGGCGATCCTTGTGCTCGCCGGGGCCTCGATCGGCCTCACCGCGACCCTGGCGCCGCAGGCCTTTTACGACGACTTCCCCTTCCTCAGGCATTGGGTCGACCTGCTTCCCCCATACAACGAGCACCTCGTCACCGACGTCGGCGGTCTCTACCTCGGCTTCACCGTCCTCTTTGCCTGGGCCGCGTGGACGCTGCAGCCGACGCTGGTCCGCGCCGTCTGCTCGGCCTGGCTGCTGACCGCGACCCTCCACCTCCTCTTCCACGCCACCCACCTGGACAACTTCGACGCCGGCGACGCAATCGCCCAGATCGCCTCCCTCGCCCTGCTCCTCGTCCCACCGCCAGTAGCAATCTGGGCGGTGGGCGGTAGCCACGGCGAGAGCAACCGTCAATAGCCACGCACCCACGTTCATCGTTTCCGGCAGGACTTTGTTCTAGCGTCCAGTCAAGCTGCGAGGTCGAACGCGTTTCGGAAGTTGCTCAGAAGCTCGCAATCGGCCGATGTCGCTTTCGAAAGGATCGACCGCCTTGAGAAGGTTCTCGACAACCCCCAGGCCACGGAGGAGCCGCAGCAGGTTCTCGGTGCTCACGCCTCCATCGCCCCGCTCGAGGCGGGTCAGGGTGTCGCGAGAAACGCCGGCGCGGTCGGCAAGCTGAACCTGGGTCAAGCCGCGGAGGCGGCGCCATACCGCGACATCGTCGGCGAGCTCCCGCAGGGCGCGGCGGACCGCCGGCGGTGGGCTGTTCTTACGAGCTTTATCAGCCATATATCAGGCATAATAACATTTAACGCCTGATATACCTGTCTTTATCAGTTACCAGCCGAGAGTGGCGTGGCGGCGACGCTGTAGATCTCCCACTCGTCGGCGACGCCCTTGAGCTCGTGGCGTCCGGCGGCGGCAAACTCGACGCCGGAGCCGGCGGCGAGGTCGCGCACGGTGCGCGACGCGAGCACCTCCCGGGCCTCGGCGAGGGCGGCGATGCGGGCGGCGACGTGGACGGCGATGCCGCCGACGTCATCGCCGATCAGCTCGACCTCGCCGGTGTGCAGGCCGGCCCGCACCTCGACCCCCAGCGCCGGCATCGCGTCGGCGATCGCCCGCGCGCACTCGGCGGCCCGGGTCGGACCGTCGAAGGTGGCGAGGAAGCCGTCGCCGGTGGTCTTGATCTCACGCCCTCCGAAGCGCTCGAGCTGCTCGCGGGTCAGCTCCTGGTGGCGCTCGAGCAGCTCGCGCCAGCGGCCGTCGCCCATCTCGGTCGCCAGCCGGGTCGAGTCGACGATGTCGGTGAAGAGCACGGTCGCCAGCACCCGCTCGGTCGGCGGGGCCGGGCGCACGCCGGTGAGGAACTCCTCGATCGCAGCCAGCGGCGGCTCGCTGTCGCCGACCCAGGGGAGGTGGTCTTCGCCCTCGAACTCGACGTAGCGGCTGCCCTCGACCTGCTCGGCGAGCCAGCGCGCGGCGCGGTAGTTGACCGCGCGGTCGCCGCGCCGATGCATGACCAGGGTCGGCGCCTGGACCAGCGGCAGTGCCCCGCGCACGTCGGTGTCGAGGAACATCTCGAAGAGCTGCTGGACCCGCATCGGGCTCGCCGCCTGGCGCTCGAAGCGGGCCTGGAACTCGCGCGCCTTCGGATCGGCCGCCACGCTCGGCGCGAAGATGTCGATCGTCGCCCCCTTGCCCCACATCGGCCCGACCAGCTCCTCCTGGGCTTCTTCCACCGCCTCCCGTTCAGGCGCCCAGGGGTAGTCCGGGGCCGCGGTCGAGCGCGCCATCGCGCCCCAGAGGACCAGCGCCGAGACCCGCTCCGGATAGGTCGCGGCGAACAGCATCGACATCGTCGCTCCCTCCGACATGCCGATCAGCGCCGCTCGCTCGGAGCCGGCCGCGTCCATCACCGCGCGCAGATCGTCCATCCGCTCCTCGAGGTTCGGCGCGCCGCCGGCCGGGTCGGAGAGGCCGACGCCGCGGCGGTCGAAGAGGATCACCCGGGCGAAGGCGCCGAGCCGCCGCATGAACGCGGCCTCGGCGGGGTTCTCCCAGAGCAGGTCGAGGTGGGAGACGAACTGGAACGCGACGACCACGTCCATCTCGCCTTCGCCGATCGTCTGGTAGGCGATGCTTATCTCGCCGCTACGCGCGTATCTGGTCTCGGGCGGTGCCACGGCTACCAGCCTACGCGTCCCCTCGGGGCGTCAAGCGCTTAGGCCCTTAGGACACGGGCTTGGGGCGTTTGGGCGAGGCGCCCTGGCGGCGGCCGAAGCTGTGGCCCGGGGGCGCGACCTCGCTCATCTGGGTCCAGTGCAGCTTGGTGACCGCGGAGACGAGCACGTTGATCGTGCCCTCGCGGCGCTCGAGCCTGCCCCTGGCGCGGACGAGGGGCGATGTGCGGACCTCGGCCCGATGGCGGTCGTAGACCGGCGGCGGCACGATCAGGTTGACCGTGCCGCGCTCGTCTTCAAGCAGCATGAAGACGATCCCCTTGGCGGTCTCGGGGCGCTGGCGGGCAACGACCATCCCCGCCACCTCGACGATCGCCCCGTCGTCGATCCTCTCCAGGTCGTCGCTGCGCGCCAGCTCGGCGCCGAGGCCGTCGCGCATCAGCGCCATCGGGTGCTCACCCAGCGTCATCCCGGTGGAGCCGTAGTCGGCGATCGCCTCCCCCCAGGCCCCCAGCGGCTCCAGCTCGGGCGCCCCGGGCGTCTCCAGCGGCAGCGCCATCTGCGTCCCCTCGCCGTGCCGCCGTCCCGTCGCCGCCGCTCCCGCCTCCCAGAGGGCTCGCCGCCTCCCACCGGCGCGCCTCTCCCCGCCAGGGTGGTCGAGGTTTGAACCGCTATGCGACTCAAACCTCGACCACGTCTCGCCGGGGGCCGCTTCGGTGAGCTCGTCCAGGGCGCCGGCCCAGGCGAGGCGCTCGAGGCCGTCGCGGCCCGCGCCCGAGCGCGAGGCGAGGTCGGCGACGTCGCGGTAGGCCCCGCCGCGGTCGCGCTCGGCGACCAGCGCCCGCATCTCCTCCTCGCGCACCCCCTTGACGTAGCCGAGCCCGATCCGCACGTGCAGCCCGCCGCGCAGCTCCGACCCGGCGGCGGGCCGGTCACGGCCGTCCGTCGGGAGTCCCTCGCCGGGCCCGCGGCGCGGCGCCTCGACGTGGCAGAGGACGCGGCTGCGGTTGGCGTCGGGGGGCGCCAGGCGGATGCCGCGGCGCTGCGCCTCGTGGGCCAGCGCGTCGGGCGGGTAGAAGCCCATCGGCTGCTCGTTGAGCAGCGCGCAGAGGAACTCGGGCGCGTAGTGGATGCGCAGCCAGGCCGACTGGTAGGCGAGCAGGCCGAAGGCGGCCGAGTGCGCCTTCGGGAAGCCGAAGCCGGAGAAGCCCTGGATCTGCGCCCAGACCCGCTCCGCCGTGGCCTCCGGCACGCCGCGCCCGGCGGCGCCGGCGACAAAAGCGTCGTGGTAGCCGCGGATCGCCGCCTCGGAGCGCTTGCGGCTCATCGCCCGCCGCAGCCCCTCCGCCTCGGCCGAGCTGAAGCCGGCCAGCGCCATCGCCGCCTCGAGCACCTGCTCCTGGTAGACGATCGTGCCCAGCGTGTCGCGCAGCACCGGCTCCAGCAGCGGGTGCTCGTAGGGGACCTCGTAGGCCGGGTCCTCGCGCAGCCGCTTGCGCCTCTCTATATAGGGGTGGACGGCGCCGCCCTGGATCGGGCCGGGGCGGACCAGCGCCACCTGCACGGTCAGGTCGTCGAGGTCCCGCGGCCGGGTGCGCGGCAGCATCTGCATCTGCGCACGGCTCTCGATCTGGAAGACGCCGGTCGTCTCCGCGGCGCGGATCGATTCGTAGGTCTCGGCGTCGTCGAGCGGGATCCGCGAGAGGTCGAGCCGCTCCCCGCGCGCCCGGCCGGCCTCCTCGACGCAGCGCTCGACCGCGGAAAGCATCCCCAGCCCGAGCAGGTCGATCTTGAGGAAACCGGCGTCGTCGCAGGAGTCCTTGTCCCACTGGACGATCTGCCGCCCCGCCATCGCCGCGGGCACGACCGGGCAGACGTCGAGCAGCGGCCGGGTCGAGATCACCATCCCGCCGGGGTGCTGGGAGGCGTGGCGGGGCAGGCCCATCGCCTCGCCGGTCAGCCCGATCAGCACCCGCCAGCCGTGCGCGGCGGCACGCTCGGCGCCGATCGCGGCGACGACGTCACGCTCGATCTCGCCGCTGCGCTCGTGGAAGCCGACCGTCTTCGCGACCCGCTCGATCTCCGCCGGCGGCAGCGCCAGCGCCTTGCCGAGGTCGCGCACGGCGCCGCGCGGCCGGTAGGTCGGGAAGGCGGCGACCAGGGCCGAACGGTCGGCGCCGTAGCGGTCGTGGACGCGGGGGATCAGCACCTCGCGGATGTCGCGCGGGAAGTCGAGGTCGATGTCCGGCATCGAGGTCGCCTCGTCGTTGAGGAAGCGGCCGGGGAAGAGCCGCGCCTTGACCGGATCGACGTGGGAAAGGCCGGTCAGGTAGCAGACAATCGAGCTGACGCTGGAGCCGCGCCCGCGCCCGGGCGGCAGCACGGCGCGGGCCGACTCCGGGCCGCGCACCTCGAGCGCCACCTCGCGGGCGAGCTCGAGCAGGTCGCGGTGGAGCAGGAAGAAGCCGGCGAGGCCGAGCTTGCCGATCGTCGCCAGCTCGGCCTCGAGGCGGGCCTCGGCCTCGGCCCGGTGGGGCGAGCCGGCGTAGCGCTCGGAGAGGCGCGCCGCGCAGACGCCGGCCAGCTCGCGGTCGGCGCCGGGGTTCTCCGAGCCCGGGTAGCGATAGCCGAGCTCGGCCGTCAGGTCGAAGCAGAGCCGCTCGGCGAGGCGCCGGGTCTCGGCGACCGCCGCGGGGTGCTCGGCGAAGCGCTTCGCCATCGCCGCCGGCGAGGCCAGGGCCGAGCTGCGGTTGCCGCGCCGGCGCGGCTCGCTCGCCTCCAGCGTCGTGCCCAGCCGGGTGGCGACGAAGGCGTCCTGGAGGCGGGCGCGGCGGCGGCTGTGCGAGTGGACGTCGCCGGTCGCCACGCAGGGCACGCCGAGCCGCTCGGCGAGGCCGGCGAGCCAGCGGTTGCGGGCGCGGTCGTGGCGCCAGTAGGGGCGCTGCAGCTCGATCCGGAAGCGCTCGCGGCCGAAGACGGCGAGCAGGCGGCGGGCGAACGCCGCCGCGCCGGCCGGGTCGCCGCGCGCCCAGGCCCCGGCGACGGCGCCGTCCCGAGCGCAGCCCGACAGGCAGACCAGGCCCCCGGCGTGCTCCTCGACCTGCTCCAGCGTCACCGCGGGCTGCCCAGGCCCACTGCGCTGTTCCTTTCCCGCGCTATTCGTGGGAAAGGAACAGCGCAAGGTCTTTTTCTGGCGCGTGTGGGAGTGCGCTTGGGTCAGCAGCCGGCAGAGGTTGCGATAGCCGGCGGCGTCTTCGACCAGCAGGGTCAGGTGGGCCGCCGACGGGGGGTGGTCGAGGTTTGAGTCGCATAGCGGTTCAAACCTCGACCGCGTTGGAGCAGACACCGTCAACTCAGCGCCCGTGATCGGCCGCACCCCGAACCCCTTGCAGGCGTGGGCGAACTCCATCGAGCCCCAGACCCCGTCGTGGTCGGTCAACGCGAAGGCGGGGTAGCCGCGCTCGGCCGCCGCCGCGGCCAGCTCCGTCGGCGTCGAGGCCCCGTCGAGGAAGGAGAAGGCCGAGTGGGCGTGCAGCTCTATGTAAGGGGCGGTGGCCACGGCGCACCTCAGGCGCGCTGGCGGTGCCAGCGGCGGCTGCCGTCGCGGAAGACGACGATGTCGCGGCCGTCGATCAGGATCAGCTCGAAGTAGTGCCGGCGCAGGCGCCGCGGGGCCCACCAGCGATCCTCGACCAGCCACTCCTCGCGCACCGCGACGACCTCGGTCCCCTCGACGGCGGTCGGGATCCCCTCCTCGCCGGCCTCGACCGCCACCCGCCGCGGCGCGTAGAGCCGGCGGGGCCCGGGCCTCACGACGACGCCCGCCGCGCTGCGCCTGGCGGCGGCAGCGGGTAGGGAGTCAGCAGGGCGCGGCGCTCGGGGATCCGCGAGGCGTCGTCGACCGGCAGCACCTTGAGCAGCGAGTCGGCGCCCTGGGCGGCGCGGACCTCGTGCAGGGCGGCGGCGAGCCGGTGGCGGCGCGATTCCTCGCCGGGCGCGGAGAGCTCGATCTGCTCGGCGGCGCGGTCGCCGAGGCCGACGGCGCGCAGCGAGAGCGAGAGAGCGGGGGCGGGCAGGCCCTCCAACCGGGGCGCCAGCACGCTGCGCAGGGCTCGCGCCGACGCGGTCGGCCGGCCGAGGCCCTGCGCGACGCTCCAGCTGCCGCCGTCGCTCAGCAGGGCGCCGAGGCGCAGCCCCAACAGCGTCCGCCCCTTGCGCCGCGGCGCGGCAAGCAGGCGGTCGACCAGCAGCTCCAGCGCCCGCTCGAGCCGGCTGCCGGCGGTTCCCTCGGGAAGGTCGATCTGCTCGACCAGCTCCTCCCAGGCGCCGTGCACGCTGAGCGCGAGCAGCTCCTCGTCGCCGCGGGCGATCCGCAGCGCCCGCAGCCCGGCCGGCCCGAAGCGGTCGGCGACATCGCCGGGCGAGAGCGTCGCCAGCTCGCCCAGCGTGCCGATTCCCAGCCGCGCCAGCGTCTCGACCAGCTTGCCGGCCTCACGCTCGGGCAGGCCGAGCCGGCCACTCAGCGCCGCAACAGGCAGATCGGAGACGAAAGCCGTCATACGAACATATGTTCGTACACGGAGGGACGAAGATCAACCCACGAAAGGTTTCTCCGAAAGTGTGCCGGCGATCAGGCGACCGTCGCCAGGAAATCAGCCGGCGCGCAGATCGGCGCCCCGCCGAGGAGATCGAGCAGGTCCGAGTCGCCGGACACCAGAACGGCGTTCTGGCTGTGCGCCAGCGCGATCAGGTAGTCGTCGTCGGGGTCGGTCGAGCGCAGCGACGGCTGCTGCTCCGGGTCGGCCGCGTTCGTGGCAGTCCGGCCCAGCAGAGCCACGTACTCGCCGGCGGTCTCGAGATCGAAATGAGGCCGGAACTTCTCGCGCCGCAACACTCCGTCCAGCTCCGCCAAAAGGGCCGGCGAGACGATCAACTCGAACTCTCCGGCAACGGCCTGGGCGACCAGCCTCGCCGGGGTGCCGCTCGGGCTGATCAGCGCCGAGACGAGAACGCCCGGATCAAGGACCGCCCGGCGCACGCCTCTCCCGGCGCAGCGCCTCGAGCTCGGAGGCGGCCAGCTCCATCCCCGCCCCCTCCGGCAGCGGTGTCACCCGCGCCCAGAGCTGGTCGAGGGCGTCGAGGCCGAGATCGCGGCGCAGCGAACTCTCGATCACCTCCGAATCTCGTCGCCCGCTGCGCGCCGCCTCAAGCTTGACGGCGCGAATGACCTCCTCGTCGAGCGTGACCGTGGTTCTCGTCTTCGACATAAATGCACTTTAGCATCGTGATGCTCGTCGGCAGCTAAAGCTGTGTTGCGATGATCCCGGCGGCTGCGGCGATCAGCGTCACGATCGTCGCCCCGGCGATCCGCAGCAGCGTCAGCTGCAGGCCGTCGAACCTGGCGTCGAACCTCGCGTTGAGGCTGTCGAAGCCCGCTTCGTTTCCAAACGCAGGTCGCGGATCTCCCCTTCGACCTTGTCGAAGCGCTTGTCAACCTTGTCGAAGCGCCTGTCGACCTCGCCTTCGAACTTGTCGAAGCGCTTGTCGACTTCATCGAAGCGCCGGTTGACGTCGTCCCGGAAGTCGTCCATCCGCTCGTCGGTCCAACTCTCTCTCATCTTGTACATGGTGCCAGACGCTAAGACAACATGTCGCGCGAGTGGCGCGCGCAAGTGAAATCTTCTGACTCAGCTCTGTGGAGAAAGCGCCGCGACCAGCTCGTCCTCGAGCCCGGGCAGCCGGGCGGCCTCGCCGGTGGCGACGAGCTTGCCGACCAGGGCGAGCATGCCGGCAACCCGCACCCAGTCGCTTGCCGGGGCCGCTGGATCGTCGCCCCGTAGTCGCTCAACGAACGCCGCGACCATCGCGTCGTGGTGCTCGACGCCCTCGGGACCGGCGGCGAGGATCTCAACCGTCAGCAGCCGCGCCGAGGGTGGGTCCGCGGCGAAGAGGGCGAGTGCGGTGTGAATCGTCGTGCGGGCCCCTGCCAGCGAGATACCCGCCGCATCGTCCGCTGCTTTGGACCGGCACACACCGCGCCCAGCCCGATCGAGCTCCTCGAGCAGCCGCCCCGACAACTCCCGGTGCGCCGCGAGCATGCAGTCGCCCTTGTCGGCGAACTGCCTGTAGAAGGTGACCGAGGAGACGCCGGCCTGCTTCGCCACCCGTGCCACCGAAGTCTCCGCGTACCCCCGCTCCGCACACTCCTCCGCGATCGCCGCGACCAGCCGTTCGCGCTGGTTGCGAGCCACCAAGTCCGCGGGGATCCCATGGGTCCCCCGCGGCAACCTCCGTTTGACAGCTTCTCCCTCGCTCTCCACACGCTTGAGGTTACTCCCGTACCTGAAAGAAAGGCAAGTTTTCCGAGCCGGAGCTAGAGCTGCGTGGCGGACCGCGGATCTCCCCTTCAACCACAGACCACGGGCAGGAGCGAGGCGGCGGCGGCAAGGCGCCGCCTCAGCCCACCTGGTCGGGCGTCAGCGCGTAGGCCTCCAGCGCGCCGACCTTCCAGACACCGTCCTCGACGTACATCGGCATGTCGACGGAAAGCGTTTTTGGAGTCTTGTAGATGACGAAGGCGCGGTTGCCCTCGCCGCGGCGGACGCTGGAGACGTCGATCTTGGCCTGCTCGACGCGGCTCGACTTCGGCGAGCGCGACATCAGCCGGCCCAGGGTCTCCGGGCACGTCTGGCCTTTCTCGGCGTCTTCGAGGTTCTCGCGCAGGACGCTGTAGATGCGGGCGCAGGCGGTCGCCCAGTCGCCGCTCGCCTTGGCGTCGAGGTACTGGACCAGGGCGAAGGTGATGTTGGTCGCCTCCTCGCCTTCGGTGTCCTCGCCGAAGGAGCGGATCGAGCCGTAGGTGTTCTTCTGCGCCGTCTGCTGGGCCTGCGGCTTGGGTGGCAGCGTCTGCACGGCGCCGGTCTCGGTCACCTGGGCGGATTTGATGCTGTTCGGGCGGACGCGGAGGTCGACCTTGCCGGCCGAGCCGCCGGAGCCGCCGCCTCCCCCCCGCTGGGAGCCGTTGCCGTTGCCGCCCGCGGCGCCGTCAGCCCCGCCCGCCGCGGTGCCGCCCTCCCCCGCGCCGGCCTCAGCGCCCGCGCCGGAAGCGCTGCTCGCCGCCTCCTCGTCATCGCCGCCGCCACAGGCGACGAGCCCGAGGGCGAGCAGCGCGCAGGCCGCGACGAGCGGCAGCAGGCGCTTGATCGAGCGCGAGCCGCTCACCGGCCGATCGCCCGGCAGCTGTTGATCGTCGAGTTTTGGATCCGCAGGCCGCCGCGGAAGCGGTAGTCGACCCGCGCCAGTTCGAAGGCGACCCGGTTGAGGGCGCGCGGGGCCGGGCAGCCGCCGAGCAGGTAGCTGCGCTTCTTGCCCCTATGGCGGAACGTGCGCTTCAGCGTCATCTGGAAACCGGTGACCTGGCCGAAGCCGGCGGCGATCCGCGGGAAGCGGGCGCTCAGCGTCGTGGCGAAGCGGCCCTTCCGCGAGGTGGAGATCTTCAGCGGCACGATGAAGGTCCCCTCGACCGGCTCGGTGGCGTAGATGTGCATGAAGAGCTTGTTGCCGGCGTTGAAGAGCAGCAGCCTGGCGGTGGCGCGGCTGCGGCGGCCTTCGGGGAAGCGCAGCGCGGTGTCGACCGTGCCCCTGCCGACCAGGGCGGCGCGGCAGGCGGCGAGGGCCCCGGCGCTGGAGCGCTGGGTCAGCCTGGCCCGCGGGCAGCGTGGCAGGCCGCGGTTGTCGAGCACGCCGCCGCGGGCGAGCTTCAGGGTCATCGTCTTCAGCCCGGGGATGTCGGAGCCGTCGAGGTTCTCGAAGGTCGAGCCGAAGCTCATGCTGACCGGCCGCAGGCCGCTGCGCGGCAGCTTGGTCGGCGAGATGCTGGCGCTGAGCGAGGAGAGGAAGCGGCCCTTCTGGACGAAGAAGGAGCGCTCCTGGCCGGGGGCGCGGACGCGGAAGATGCGGAACGCCGGCGAGCCCTCCTCGTTGCCGAGCGAGTCGACGGCGAAGACCTCGAAGACGTGGCGGCCGGGCTTGGCCTTCAGCCGGTGCGGGGACTTGCAGGGCTTATAGGGGCCGGAGAGGTCGAGCCGGCAGCGGAAGGTCGAGCCCGGCTTGTCGGCCTTGAAGCGGAAGCTGAGGCGCACGGGCTTGCCGTTCTTGGAGCGGACGGCGCCCCCGGGGGTGCCGACGAAGCGCGTGTTGGGCACGGCGGCGCCCACCCGCCACGAGTGGAAGGCGGGCACCGAGTCGACGTTGCCCGCCCGGTCGATCGCCCTCACCTCGAAGCTGTGGATGCCGTTGGGCAGCGGGCCGTAGGAGGCGCCGAGCTCCGAACAGGGGGCGAACGGCGCCCCGTCGAGCCGGCACTGGAAGCTGGAGTTGGCCTCGCTCGAGTAATAGGCGAAGAAGGCGTTGGGCGAGACGCTGGGGTTGCTCGGGCCGAGCAGGATCTGCGTGTCCGGCGGGGTCGAATCGCCGAGAAAGCGTTGCACCGTGATGCTGTCGGTGGCGGGGCTCGGGTCTTTGTTGCCGGCGTTGTCGGTCGCCCAGACGCGGAAGGTGTGGACGCCGTCGGTCAGGTCGAAGTAGCTTTTCGATCCCGACGAGGCGCTCGAGCCGCAAACCTGGATCGCGCCGTCGTCGAGCTGGCAGCGGAAGGAGGAAAACGGCTCGCTCGAGGAGTAGGAGAACTCGGCCTCGAAGCCGTCGGAGGGGTCGGACGGCGTCACGTCGATCGAGGTCTGTGGGGCGACGGTGTCGACCTGCCAGGCACGGTTGGCCGGCGGGCCCGGCTCGGGGTTCGAGCCAAGCGCCTGCACCCAGAAGCGGTAGAAGCCGTCGGCGAGGCCTTCTTTCACGTAGGGCGGCGAGTTGCACGGTTCCCAGCCTTCGGTGGGCGTCGTGTCCGGCGGCACCGAGCCGGCGGCGGAGGCGAGCTGGCAGCGGAATTCGACCCCGGGCTCGCTCGTGGGCAGCGCGGCGTAGCTGAAGCTCGCGTCGTCTGAATTGGTCGGGTTCTCGAACGGGCTGACCGGCCCGGAGACGATCACCGCGCGCGGCGGGCAGCGGTGCTCGCCGGAGGGCAACGGCGCCGCGTTGTTGCGGGGAGCAGGCGCCGAAGGCTGGAAGTCGGCGGCGCTTGAGCCGGTGTCGTCGCCGGGCGAGTCGACGTTGAGGCAGGTGTCGAAGCCGGGGTCGCCGCGGCTTATGTCCCGCTCCAGCGCGAGCCCGTCGGCGATGCCGCCTTCGGCGGCGTTGGCGCTCTGCGCGTCGAGCAGCGAGCCGGGCGATTCGAACGACCCCCAGCTGACGCAGTCCACCGGCGCCGCGCCGCCCGGCCCGGTGAAGCAGGCGGCGCCGCCCGCCGGGCTCATCCGGTCGAGGTCCGGCAGCACGGCGTCGGGCGCGGCCGCGTCGCCGCCCAGCGCGGAGGCGGCTTCGGCGGCGAAAAGCACGGAGCGCTGCTGGCTCGCCGCCGCCAGCCCTTCCGCGTCTTCCGCAGTCACGACGTAGGTCGCCGCTTCGTTCAGTTCGCCGTCGGCTGCGTAGAAGCGCAGCTCCTGGTCGGCAATGCCCGCCTGCCCGTCGGCGGTCATCTGGAGCATCACGTACTCGGCTTCCGGATCGGTCGCGGTCGAGCCCGGAAAGACCTCGCGGATCTTCAGCGGCTCGGCGGCAGCCGCCCCCGCCGGCAATGCAAGGGCGAGCGCCAAGGTCAGAACGAATGAGGCGGCGATGCCGGTGCGCTTGCGCCGCGATGGCCGGTGCGTCAAGACTTCTCCTCTCCCTGTTTCCGCCGGACGCCGTCGATCGCCCAAGACAAGTGAACCCTGTAGGAACCAACCCGTTTATCGGCTCCCTGTTGCGGTCCTCCTGAACAATGGCATATACGCAACCGTATTATTTGTGTACGTCACCGTATGGCGACAGACGGGGATCAGCGCCGCCGCTGCCGCCGCTGTGCGGCGCCCTTGCTCTTCACCTTCCGCAGCTTCCGCGCCAGCTTCTTGCCTTGGCCGAGTCGATGCGCCCGGCGACCTCGACGTTGATCTGCCGCGCGGGAGGCCGGCCATGTCGGGCAGGTTGTTATCGGAGGACCGCAGGTGCACCGGGCCTTCCAGAGGCCGGTCCAGCAGCGGGCTCCAGGCCTTGGCGTAGCCGTAGACCGAGCTCGGCGGGCAGGCGCCGGCGGCGAACTGCACCCGGGTGCAGATGTTGTCGAGGTTGGCTTGATCGAGGAACTCAGAGGGCGGGAACGCGACCGCGACGCGGCCGATATTGGCATCGCCCGGGCGCGTCTTCAGCACCGCCTTGTGAGTGCGCGCCCGCGAGCGGCACCGTCACCCCCGCCTGGAAGCCGAGGCGGAAGGGGCGCCCGCCGAGGCCGCTCGGGCAGCCGGTGCCCGCGGGGCCAGAGGAGACCTGGAAGGGATCCTCGATGATGACCGGAGCGCCCGGTCGCGCCCAGGGCGCCAGCTCGCTACGGCTGGAGTGGGCGCCGCAGTCGGGCGGGGTGACGAGCGGCGCCCGGTCGCCGCCCTTGAAGCGCACCCTCAGCTCTTCGAAGGGCAGCTGGGGGTTCTCGGCGAAGGTCGTGGTCAGCTGCCCGGTGGGCGATCGCCTCGACCTCGCCGGCGAGCTTGATCTCCAGGCCGCGCTCGGGGCTGCGGGCGACGACGTAGATCGCCAGTAGCGAGCCGAAGGGATTATCGCCCTGCGCCGCCAGGTAGACTTCGCTGCTGGGCTGGCCTCTACGCGATCGTCTGCGATTGCGTGCGCGAGGGCAAGGATCTGTCGACCGCCGCCCCGCTCGCCACCTACTTCGCGCTGACGCCGTTCATCGGCGCCGAAGCCGCCTGCGAAGTGGCGAACGGCGGCAGCGCCCCGGCCCCCATTGCGAAGCGGGAATGAGTCGCCTCCTGCCCCTACGGCAGTTCGCACCCTTCCGCCGAGCAGCCGGCGCGGCGCAGCAGCGGCTTCTGGGAGGCGAACTCGTGCCCTTCGCTGCTGTGGCTGACGGAGGAGATGGCGCCTTCGTGGGTCACCGGCGCCGCCAGGGCGCCCCCTGCCTGGGCCTCGTAGGCGAGCAGGTCGCCTTCGGCGTCGAGGGAGACCAGGTCGGCGCGGCCGTCGCGGCTGTAGTCGAGGAGGCCGATCAGCTCCTCGCCGCTGCCGTCGAGCAGCGCCGAGTCGATCGTGCCTTCGTAGGGCTGGCTCGCGGCGGCGAAGCTGCCGTCGAAGCGGCCTGCCCACAGCTTCAGGGTCTGGCCGTCGAGCGTCAGCAGGTCGGCGCGCTCGTCGCCGGTGAGGTCCGCCAGCCCGACCGGCTCCTGGCCTTCGCCGTCGTCCATGACCGGGTCGATCGAGGCGGCTTGGCTCGCCGCTTCGAAGCTGCCGTCCGCCTTGCCCTTGAAGACGTAGGCGGTGCCGTCGGTGTGCATCGAGACCAGGTCGGCGCGCTCGTCGCCGTCGACGTCCACGGCGTCGAGGAAGTAGTGGCCGCTCTGGTCAAAGAGGGCGCTATTGGTGCCGGAGGAGAGCAGCGTGACTACTCCCAATTCGAAGCTGCCGTCGCCCCTGGCGAGGTGCACTTCGGTGCTGGGCAGGAGGGCGGACGGGAAGAAGGAGACCAGATCTCCGAGCCCGTCCCCGTCCACGTCTCCGACCGCGACCGGCTCCAAGCCGCCGCCGCCGTCGAGGTTGGGCTCCTTTTCGGGCAGCGATTCCACCGCCGCGCCGAAGCTGCGATCGGCGCGGCCCGGGTTGACGAAGACGCCGCCGTCGTGACCCATCGTGATCAGGTCCGAGCGGCCGTCGCCGGTGGCGTCGGTGGAGTCGACCACGTACCTGCCGGTGCCGTCGAGCAGCGCCGGGTCGACCGCCCCGGGGAGGGATTTGGTCGAGCCGGCCACCTCGATCCCGGTGGCCTTGCCGGCGAAGACGTGGGCGTCGCCGTCGGTGTGGATGCTGACCAGGTCGGAGCGGCCCTCGCCGTCGACGTCGGACTCGGCCGGAGCGGAGCGCCACTGGCAGCCGCTGGCTGAGCAGAGGCCCATCCGCTTGATCGCCGGCCTCTGGGTGGCGAACTCATGGCCGGTCGGGTCGAGCCCGCGCACCGAGTCGAGGTCGCCTTCGTGGGTCACCGGCGCCGCCAGGGCGCCCCCTGCCTGGGCCTCGTAGGCGAGCAGGTCGCCTTCGGCGTCGAGGGAGACCAGGTCGGCGCGGCCGTCGCGGCTGTAGTCGAGGAGGCCGATCAGCTCCTCGCCGCTGCCGTCGAGCAGCGCCGAGTCGATCGTGCCTTCGTAGGGCTGGCTCGCGGCGGCGAAGCTGCCGTCGAAGCCGGGGTTGCCTCAACTGATGTCGCGCTCAAGGGCGGAGCCTTCGGCGATCCCGGCCGCTTTCTCCGCGCGCTCTGCGCGTCGGGCAGGGCTCCCGGAAATCCGAACGATCCCCAGCTGAAGCAGTCCGCCGCGCCGCGCCGCCCGTCCCGGTGAAGCAGACAGCGCCGCCGACCGGGCTCATCCGCTCGTTCGCCATCACTCATACCTCACCCCCAGCGTCTCCCGCCCGGCTTCCGCCGATTCGGGCCGCGAGTCGCCGACCGCGGTGCAGGCGGCCACGGAGCTGCAGGAGATTGCGCGCAGCAGGTTGAACTCATGCCCTTCGCGGTTGGGGGTGGAGTTGATCCCGAATGATTTCCCGTCCCAGGAGAGCGCCAGAGTCTTTTCCTGGCTGGGGAATTGGAGGCCCCATTTTTCGTCCACTTCGCTGACGTAGCCACCTGCCAAGATGCACGAGCCGGCCGACGCACACGACACGCCGTTGAGCCTCACCGCTCCTTGCGCCCCCGCGGGCGTCGGGATCGTCTCGAGCGACCATGCCGTGCCGTTCCAACTCTGCACCATCGGCTCCTGGCCATCGTCGGTGTAGCCGGTGGCGAGGCAGGACGATGCCGAAGAGCAGGAAACGTCGTCGAGCATTGCCTCGCCTTCGGCACCGGACGGGTCGGCGGTCTCGACGATCGACCATGAGCTCCCATTCCAGCGCTCGGCGAACGACGCCCAGCCACTCGAAGGGGTGCGCTTCAAGCCGGTCGCCGTACAGGCGCTGACGGAGGGGCAGGAGACTGCGAGCAGCTCGCCGCCATTGCCTTCTTCGCCGCTGGGAGCGGGCGTCGACTGGACCGTCCACGAACTGCCGTCCCAGCGTATCGCCAGGGGCTGGTAGCCGGAGGCGTAGTAGGAGCCGACCGCCGTGCATGCGCTGGCGGCGGTGCACGAGACGTCCTTCAGGCTGATGTTCGACCCGCCTTCCGGACTCGGCACTTCCTCCAATGCGAGGAAGCCTAATGTCAAGTTCACGCCCCAGATCGCATGTTGGCCTTCGCTGTGGCCGACGACGCGGCACTTGGCGCTCACCGCTGCCCAGCACGAGATAGCCTCGAGGTGCGCTGGCGTGGTCAACGCGATTCTCCAACTCGCCCCGTCCCATTCCTCGACAAAGCTCGTCCCCGCCGATTCGTTGTAGCCAATCGCCACGCAGGTATCGGTCGCAGGGCAAGACACATCCCTGAAGCCGCTGTTCGTGCTCCCTTCCGGGTTCGGCGTCGCCTGCAGGGACCAGTTGCGGGTTGTGAAGGTCTCATCCTTTCCGTAAACCGTGCCGTGGCTGTTACTTGCCACTACTCGGTAGTGATACGTGGTATCAGGGAGTAAGCCCGTAATCTCCTCCATCACCTGCGACGCAGAAGTACCCGCTCCCGCTGCGGCGCCACCCGCGGGAATACTAGTTCCGTAGGACGTATCGGTCCCGTATTCGAAGTGATAGCTGGTATCAGCGCCGTTCGGCGTCACGCTGCCCTTCACAGTGGCCCGGTCGCCGTCGATGTGGACAGCCGGCTCCGTGCTGACAGTCGGCACGGCACTGATATGCGCTGCGTTCTCCATGCTTCCCGGCGATATCCACTGCCCGGCCATCTTGGTGTTGTGGAACTTCTGCACCCCTGCGACGATTTCCGCTTTGGCTGGGTAGAGGTATAGCTCTAGAACGTCATAGTATTTCTGCCCAAGGTGTTCTTCAAAGCATACTTCTACGATCGCGCGAGCCCTGCCGCCATCGTACCTTTCGATCACCCCCGGCCACACGGAGGCGCCTTCCGTGTCACACGGCCACATATGGCAAATTTCGCCTTGAGTCACGTAGTTTGAGGCATATACCTTTCCCGACGCATCGAACGTCAGGTCGAATATGTGTTCGCATTGCCATGCGTAGCCGAGGCCAGAGTCGATTTCGTATTGGCCCGTAATGCCTTCGACTATGCAGTCTTCGACGAGGGCATTGCACGGGACATCGAAGTCTGGGTGCTCGACCGCGCCGTCGAAGAGGCCGGAGCTGCGAAAGACCGCATCGTCGCTATAGGTGGTCCCACTGGCGTTCGTTGCCGCCACCCTGAAGTGATAGGTCGTCGCCGGTTCGAGGTCGTCGATTTCCTCGCTGATCTTGATGTCTTTCGCACCCGAGCCGACCGATGCTGGGGACGCCGGAACCGCTTTTCCGTACTGGGTGGTGGTGCCGTATTCGAACTGGTACGTCGTTTCGGTGCTGCCTGGATTCACGCTGCCGTGAAGGACGGCGCTGCCGGGCGGCGTGCTTTCGATGTTCGGCACGGCGGAACCGCGTGCAGCACATGCTTCGGTTCCGGCAGGGGGGCGTAGGCTGAGCAGCGGCTCCTGCGTATCTCCCGCCGAAGCCGGAAAGGCCTGCTCCCAGCACTGGCTTCCCGTGTCGACGATGGCTTGCCGGATGTCTTCGACGTCTTCGAGACTTTCTGGGCTCGATTCGCTCGCCAACAGGGCGGCCGCGCCCGCCACATGGGGCGCGGCCATCGACGTGCCGGAGAATTCGGCGTAGCCGCCGCCCGGCACGGTCGAGTTGATGCAAACGCCTGGCGCCGCGACATCCACAGAACTGCCCCAGTTGCTCAGCGCGAACAGAGTATCGTCATCGCCGCCGTCGGCACAGGTGTGAGCGCCCGTGCCGCCGGGCCTGCCGTCGTAGTCCGCAAGCGCGGAAACAGCAATGACGTCAGGGTTGCTGGCAGGGGATGCGACTCCTTGCGCACCAGCGTTTCCCGCGGCGACCGTGAACACCACCCCTTCGTCGGCCGCGCCGGGGTATTCGCTTCCTTCTTCTTCGTAGCCGGAAATCGCGTCTTCCAGCGCCGGCGAAGAACACATGCAGCCGAGGCTCATATTCGCCACCTCGATCTGATCCGCGTGGTCCGCGACCCACTCGACTCCGGCAACGATCCCTGCTTCTGTCCCACTGCCGCTGGAGTTGAGAACTTTCACCGACCACAAGCGCGCGCCCGGTGCAATTCCAACCACTCCTTCGTGATTGTCAATGGCGGCTGCGGTTCCGGCGACATGAGTCCCGTGTCCGTTTGCGTCGCTACCTTGGCCATCGGCGCATTCCGTTCCTTCTTCAGCTTCCAGACAATTGGTTCGTTCGACGACGCTCAGCTCTGGATGAGAGGTATCGACTCCGGTGTCGAGCACCGCGATATCGGCGTCGACGCGCAAATCGTCCTGGCCGTCGATGTCTAGGGCGGGGTTATCGAGAGCGCCCGTCCTCTCGATCCCCGTGGGGGTCACTTGCGAAAGCGCTTCGAATCGTTGGTCCGGCGTCACATACCGCACTCGCGGATCGCGCCTCAACGCCTCCACCGCGCTCGTCGGAAGGGCAGCGGAATAACCCTTGAGGACATGCCGATAGATGAAGCCCGCCCGCCCTCCGTGTTCTTGCGTCTGTGAGTGCGCCACTCGCCCAGGCCGATCGATGCTGCCCCTAAGGGCGACGATATACCGGCCACGGATGCGCGTGGAACCTTTGTCCTGAGGCGCCTGGAAGTCCTTCAGCCGCCAGGTTGGTGGATCTGCGGCCTGGTAGCCGACCTGGGAGCCGGCTGCCGCGGCTACCGCGCACCCTGCCAGGGCAGCGACAGTGGCCGCAGCCGCGGCCGCAGCCGCGGCCGCGAGCAGAAACGCCGCTCTCAAGTGGATGCTTGACTGGGGCTGAAGGGCACGCATCTGTTCCACTAACCTCCCTGTTGACCGGCGGGCCTGGGCTCGGCCGGCTACGTGGCGTCGGGGTTTCCCAGAGTCCAATTTGGTGGCCCCGGCGCCTCCTTTGTTGTGGGGGGCACACTCTCATAAGTGCCGGCGTGTGTAAAGGGTCTGGCCGGATATGGGGGGTGTGTTAACCGAAACGTCAACAGTTACTTCGGCGATGATGGCAGCGACAACCCTCCTGTCCAGGCTAAAGGTACACACGGAGTACTGTGACCGTTACTGGTGTGCCGCCGTGGCGGCTATGTCATCTGTGGGCTCATCGCACTATGCGAAAGGCCCGGCGGAGAAGCTTGGAGCGCTGGCCCTGCGCGTCGATCGCGCGGATCAGCATGCGGTAGGCGCCCGGCCTCAGGGTTCGGCCGCGGATGCGACCCCTGAAGCGGAAGGAGTTCGGGCCCGCGAGGGCGCGGCGGTTGAAGCCGCCCCTGACTCTGCGGAAGCCGCGGCGGACGCGGCGCTGGACGACGACGCGGATCCTCGCCGGCTCCGAGGCGCGAAAGAGGACCTTGGCCCCTCGCTTCGCGCGGAAGCGGCGCGGGCGCAGCGTCACGCGCCACAGCTTCGGCGGCGTGCCCGCCACGGGGGCGGGAGGGCCGGCCGGCACGTAGCTGTAGAGGTCGGCGAGGGAGGCGGCGCTCGAGCCGCCCGCGGTTTCGAGGACGACCTCGACCGTGCCCGGCGGGTGCGGCGGCGCGAGGAGGATCACCTGGTTGCCGTCGGCCTTCAGCACCTGGGCGGGCACTGAGCCGAAGCGGGCGCCGCTCAGCACCGCCAGGTGCTCGCCGGTCAGCACCACGACGTCACCGCCGCTGGAGGGGCCCGAGGTCGAGGTCATGTGGACGATCTGCGGCCTGTCGAGCTCCACCGTGGCGTTGAAGAGCGGCACGCCGCTGCCGGTTTCGGTCGGATTCGCGGTCGCGCCGTCGGCGAGGCCGGGCGTGAAGCCGCTCCAGGCCGCCCCCGGGAAGCCGGTGTCGCCGAGCAGCACCGAAGGGTCGACCGTGGGGAAGTTGCTCTGCAGCTCGATCCCCAGCTGGTCGCCGGCGTCGATGTCGATCGCCGCCGCGATCGAGCCCGAGCCGTCGCTCACCGTCGCTATGCCTGAGGTATTGACGCCGAGGAACTCGCCGCCGCCGGCCGCCCGCACCACCCGCAGCCGCAGCCGTTTCGGCGGCGCTCCCTTGACCCGCCAGGAGACGATCGTGCCGGCGGCGGGAGCGAGGAGCCTCGCCCCCGGGACGGCGGTCGGCACGAAGGTGCGGGACGAGCATTCGGTTCCGCACTCGGCGAATTCATCCGACGCGCCCAGATCGGTGGGCCCGAGCGTGATCGTCGCCGCGGCGGCGGGGGCGGCCCAGGCGAGCAGCGCCAGCAGCGCCCCCGCGAGCGCCAAACCGGCGCGACTCGTCCTCGTGCTTGCCATGGTCCTCATCCCTTCACTCGACAGACATTGATGCTGGAACTGCGCACGGTGGTGGCGGCGGCGAAGCGGAACTCGACCCTCGCCAGTTCGAAGGCGACGCGATTGAGCCCGCGCGGCGCCGCGCAGGACGCCAGCAGGTAGCTGCGCTTGCGGCCGTGGTGGCGGAACTCGCGCTGCAGCGTCATCCGGAAGCCGGTCAGGTAGCCGTAGCCGGCGGCGAGGCGCGGGAAGCGGGCGCTCAGCACGGTTGCGAAGCGGCCGCCGGCCTTGCGGATCTTCAGCGGCACGACGAAGGTGCCCTCGACCGGCTCGCGGGTGTAGATGTGCATGAGCACGTCGCGGCCGGCGTTGAAGAGCAGCAGCTGGGAGCTGTAGCGGCGGCGCTTGCCGTCGGGGAAGCGGATCGCGCTGCCGACGACGCCGCGGCCGACCAGCGCCCGGCGGCAGGCGGCCAGCGCCAGTTGGCTGCTGGTCTGGGCGAGGCGCTGCTTCGAGCAGCGCGGCAGGCCCTGGCTGTCGATGACGCCGCCGCGGGCCAGGCGCAGGGTCATCGTCTGCAGCGCCGGGGCGTCGCGCCCTTCGAGGTCTTCGAAGGAGCCGGCGAAGCCGACCTTGACCGGCGCCAGCTGGTCGCGCGGCAGGCTCTTGGGGGCGATGCCCGCGTCGAAGAAGACCAGCAGCTTGCCCTGCTGGACGTACTCGGCGCGGGCGATTCCGGCGGCCAGCGCAAGCAGCGCCGCGGCGGCGAGCGGGACGGCCAGTCCGCGAGCGCTCACCTGCGCCTCCCTCCCCGCTTCTTCGCTGCTTGGCGCTTGAACAGCCGCACCGTCGCCTTGCGGACCTGCCTGTTGCCGGCGGCGTCGCGGCCGACGGCAACCACCCGCACCCTTGCCGCGCCGCGGCGCGCCAGCGCCCGGCGGGCGGCGCGGAAAGCGCGGCCGCTAAGCCGCAGCTTGATCCGCCGCGGAATCCCGTTGACCAGCGCCCGCCTGCCGAGGCGCGTGCGGCCCTTGGCGCGCACCTCTTTGCGCTTGCCCGCACGGAAGGCGCTGCGCACGTAGCCGCGGGCCTGCGCCCGGCAGCTCTCCTGCGGGCAGCTGGCGATCGCGACGACGAAGCGGCGCAGCGGCTGGCGGCGCTTGGCGAAGAGGCGGAAGGCGGGCGGCGTGGCGTCGCGCACATGGATCGCCACCGTCGCGAACGCCGCGCCGGAGCCGTTGCAGGAGACCGTCTGGCCGGTGAACACGCGGGCGGTCGAGCAGCCCTCCTCGTCGCTCACCTTCAGCGCCGCGAAGTAGGTGCCGGGGGCCGCGTAGACGTGCTCGGTCTGCGGGCTCAGGGATGTCTCCGCCTGGCCATCGCCGAACTCCCAGGCATAGCTCGCCACCCGCCCGTCGCGATCGCGCGAGGCAGACGCGTCGAAGAGCACGGGCTGCTCCGCGTTGACGGTGGGCAGGCCGGGGGCCGCCGGAGCGACGGCGGGGGCCTGGAAGGGCAGGAAGGACGCCACGGGTCCCTGGTCGGGGAGGATCGCGATCCCGCGCGGAGCAGAGCCGACGCCGATCTTGCCGACGCCGGCGTTGGCCCGGGTGTCGAGGATCGTCACCGTCGAGGAGCCTTCGTCGGCGACGTAGGCGTTGGCGCCGTCGGGGGCGATCGCGATCCCCGCCGGGGCCTCGAAGCCCGGCACCGGCGAGCCGACCACGCGGTGGGAGTCGGTCTCGATCGCGACCACCGTGTCGGCGCTCTGCGCGGCGGCGTAGGTGCGCGGGCCGGCCGGGTTGACGGCGATCCCCGCCGGGTTGGTGCCGACCAGCAGGGGCGAGCCGTGGATCAGGCGCGTGGCGGTGTTGAAGACGCTGACCGAGCTCGAGTTGGAATTGGTGAGGAAGCCGCGGCTGCCGTCGGGGACCAGGGAGAGGCGCGCGGGGCCGAGGCCGGCGCTCGTCTCGATCGCGCCGATCGCCGCGTTGGTGGCGGTGGAGAGGATCGCGATGTCGCCGCCGCGCTGGGCGACGAAGACGCTGGCCCCGTCGGGGGAGACGGCGAGGCCTTCCGGTTCGGATTCGGCGGCGAGCGGGATCGTCGCCACGACGGCGCCGCGACCGAGGTCGATCACCGAGACGCTGTCGGAGCCGCGGTTGGCCACGTAGGCACGCCCGCCGCCGGGGGCGATCGCGATGCCGCGCGGTTCGGAGCCGACGGCGATCGGCGCGCCGAGCACCGAGCGCGCGCCGACGTCGATCGCCGAGACCGTGCCGTCGGCCTCGTTGGTGACGTAGGCACGGCTGCCGTCGGGCGCTATCGCCACGTCGGAGGGGCCGTTGCCGACGCCGATCGTCGCAACCGTCGAGCCAGTGCCGAGCTCGATCACCGAGACGCTGCCGTCGCCGCTGTTGGCGACCAGCGCCTCCCGCGCCCCCGCCGCCGGCGCGAGGCCCAGCAGCAGCGCCAGGGCGGCGAGCGCGAGCGCGCCGCGCAGCCGCCCGCCGATCGAGGTCGCCGCCGCTCTCATCCTCGCCGCCCGCCGCTTCGATTGGATTTGCCGAACACGGAGTTGGCGCCGCGCTCGAGCACCCGGAAGATGCGCCGGGCCGGCGAGGGGTCGCGGTTGCCCAGCGCATCGATCGCGTAGACCTCGAAGCGGTGCCGGCCGGGGCCGGCGCGCAACCGCATCGGGTTGCGGCAGGGCCTGAACTTGCGGGCATCGATGCGGCAGGCGAGGCTCGACCCGGCCAGGCTGGAGCGGGCGGCGAAGACGACGCCGCGCGTCGCGCGGCGGCGGTTGGCGCGCCGGCAGCGGCGCTTCGCCGCGCGTCCGCGCTTCTTGGCGCAGCTGCGCCGCCTTACGTTGCCCAGCCGCACGACTCCCGACGGGCCGCGGACGATCTTCGTCTCCGGCACCGGGCCGTCGATCGTCCAGGCGTGGGTCGCCGGCGTCGGGTCGGCGTTGCCGGCCCGGTCGACCGCCCGCACGGCGAAGAGGTGGAGGCCGTTGCGCAGCCCCGGATAGAAGGCGCCGGCCGCGGCGCAGGGCGCGAATGGGCCGGCGTCGACCCGGCACTCGAAGCGCGACCCCGGCTCGTTGGAGGTATAGGCGAAGCGGGCCGAGGCCAGCTTGGTCTGCCTGGGGGGCGCCGCGGTGATCTCGGTGAAGGGCGGCGAGGTGTCGCCGAAGGCGCTGTCGACGAAGAAGGTGTGCTCGGCGGCGCTCGGGTCCCGGTTGGTCGCCTGGTCGGCGGCCCAGACGCGGAAGGTGTGGTGGCCGTCGGCGAGGAAGTAGAAGGTTTTGCCGGGATCGCAGGTCTGGTTGGGTCCGTTGTCGAGCCGGCAGCGGAAGGTCGGGTGCTCCTCCGAGGAGGCGAACGAGAAGCTCGCCGAGAAGCCGCTGGAGATCGGGCCGGGGGTCGAGGTGATCGTGGTGTCTGGGGGGACCGTGTCGACGGTGAAGGTCCACTGGATCGGGGTCGGGTCCGGCCCGGCGGCGCCGCTGGCGAAGACCTCGAAGTCGTAGCTGCCGTCGGCGAGCGGCCCGTAGCCGATCGTCGCGCCACAGGGCTCAAACGGCGGTTCCCCTTCGGGGCCGATCGGGTGGGCGGCGAAACGGCAGGAGTACTCGGCCCCGTACTCGGGCGGCACCGTGCCGGCGACGAAGCCCGGAGTGGTGTCGTTGGTGGGATTACGGGGAGTGATGTTGAAGGCAGTGGTTAGCGCGCAGGGAGAGAGCCCCGCCGCACGCCCATCGGCGTTGCTGCGGGGCGGCGGCGGTCCAGCCTCCGGAAACGAGGGGCTGCCGGGCGGGGGCGGCGGCGTAACGCCGTCGAAGAAGTGCGCGGAGCTGGGACGGTTGTCATCGTCGGGGTCGAGCCAGCTCGAGCAGCCGCCGCCTATCGAGCGGCCCAGGGCGCTGCCGAGGATCGCTTCCGCGTTGGCGCTCTGCGGGTCCGGAAGGGCAAGCGCCGACGCCTGGGGAAACGATCCCCAGCTGGCGCAGTCGGCCGGATACGGACCGGTCACGCAGAGCGCGCCGGCCGAGGCGACGAGCGCGTCGCCGCTGTCGAGCTCGAAGTCGGGCGCCGGAAAACCGCTCTGCGCGGCGGCCTGCGGCGTGGCGAGCAAAATCGTGCGCTGTGCCTCGCCGACCAAGCTTCCGCCTTCGAGCGCGTAGCCGGCGCCCTGCGAGCCGTCGACGCCGTAGAAACGGAGTTCGGCGCCGTCCACGTCCTCCTGCCCGTCGACCGTCATCTGCAGCATCGCGTACTCGGCCGCGGGCGATGCTTCGCCGCCGGGCGAAAGGCTGCGAATCAGCACAGGGGAGTCGGTCGGTGCCGCCGCGGCCGGCGCTGGCGCAAGCAGCAGCCCGGCGAAGACCGCCGCGACCGTAATTGCAGCCTTCGCCCCCACGCCAGGGCTACCGCGCCCTCGTGCGGATGTCGGCCGCCCGCGCGTGCGGGTCGTGACGGGGTGCTCTCGACCGGGCGCTCATCCCCGCACCCGGCAGGTCCGGACCAGAGTCTCGCGTAGCTGCCGGCCGCCGGCGAACTCGAAGGTCGCGCGGGCGAGCGGGAAGGGGACGACCCGGAAGCCCTTCGGCGCCGGGCAGGCCGAGGAGAGGAAGCTGCGCCGGGCGCCGCGGTGGCGGTAGCGGCGCTTGAGCTGCATCTCGATGCCGGTGATCCGCCCCCAGCTGCCGAGCGCCTTGGGCAGGTTGGCGGTGATCACGGTGCCGAAGGTGCCGCGGCGGCGCCTGTTCATCTCGAAGACGATCACGAACGAGGTGGCGAAGGGGCGGGCGGCGTAGATCTGCCCCCAGAGGACGTGCTTGCCCCGCCGCTTGCCGTTGAAGACCAGCAGCCGGCCCTGGGTCGGGTAGGGCTCCTGGCCGGCGAGGGCGATGTCGGCGAAGAAGCGCCCGGTGCCCACCAGGGCCGCGCGGCAGGCCTTCAGCGCCCGCGCGGTGGAGGCCGGCTGGATCTTCCTGTAGGGGCAGGTGGGCAGGCCGGCGTGGCTGATGCGGCCGTGGCGGTTGAACTCGATCCGCATGCGGCGCAGCTGCGGCGTCTGGCTGCCGTCGGTGGTCGAGACCTTCCCCCCCACGCTGATCGCCACCGGGGCCGGGCGGTTGCGCGGCAGCGAGCGCGGGCTGAGCTTGCCGGTCAGGGCGACGCGCAGGATGCCGCGCTGGACGAGCTCTGAGGCGCGCGCGGTCGGGGACGGTTGGGCAACCGGGAGCGAGGTGGCGCTGGCACTCGCCGTGACCTGCGAGCCCGACGCCCCCTGTGGCGCGGGCTCGGCGGGCGCCGCCTGCGCAGCCGGGGCGGGGGGCAGCTCCAGCCCCGCGGCCTCGAGCGGTGGCTTTTCCTGTTCGGTCGCCGAGCCGGGCGGGTAGCCGTAGACGACCCCGTCGACGGTGTTGCCCGAGGTGACGTAGACGCCGCCCTGGCTGGCGGCGATCGAGTTGTCGACCGCCAGGCCGGACGGCCCGCCGTGGATCACGTTGTGCAGCAGGCGGCCCTTGTAGGCGCCGGCGGCGTCGAAGACGTGAACGGCGCCCTGGGGCTGCTCGGTGTAGGCGGGCTGGAGGTTGTCGAGCACGTAGACGTTGCCGCTTGCCCGGTCGACCGCCACCGCCGAGTCGCGCAGCGAACTGAACGCCCCGCGAGGCGTTTCGCCGCCGTCGATCGCCGCCACCGGGTCATCGGCGTCGACGGAGGGGTCGTAGACCTTGACCGTGCCATCGGCGGCGTCGGGGACGTAGATCCGCCCGGCGGTGCCGGGGGCTTCGGAGATCGCCACCCCATAGCCGTCGCCGAGGCTGCCGAGCCCGATCCGCAGCGGCGCCCCTTCGCCGTCGAGGGCCGGCGCCCCCGAGGACTCGTAGACCGAGACGTAGCTGCGGTTGTCGACGTAGACGCGGCCGGTGGGGGCGTGAGCGGCGACGCCGGTCGGGGTGTCGGTGTCGAGCGTCGTGGACGGGCTGTAGGTGGTTTCGCGATCGGGGGGGAAGGAGGAGGGCGTGTAGCGCAGCACGCTGCGGTGGTAGCTGTTGACGAAGATCACCCCTTCGGCGCCGATTGCCAGCCCGCAGGGCCCGTCGAGCGGGTCGACGTTGCGCACCTGGGTCTGGTATCTGCCCGGTTCTTCGAATTTGGCCGCCGGGTCGTTGAAGACGTCGACCACGTTGTGGTAGTAGTCGGCGACGTAGAGGCGGTTGACGTCGGGGCCGATGCCGACCCCGCAGGGGCCTTCGAAGGGCAGCAGGGACCCTGCATCGAGGTCGACGTGGCGCGGCGTGAAGACGAAGTCCGGGTCCGGGTAGGCGGCCCCGGCGGGCACGGCGCCTGCCAGCGCCACGCACAGCGCCGCCCCGGCACAGGCCAGCGCCCGGCGCGCCCGCCGGCCTCCGATCGGCTCAGCCCTTCTCATCGCGCCCTCCCTCGTCGCTGTTTCTGCTTGCGCCGCTGGCGCTGCTTCTGCTTGAACTTGGCGCACTTGCCGCGCAGCTTGGTGGTGAAGACGACGCCGCGGTTGTTCTGCGCCAGCGACTTCACCCGCGCCTTCGGCGGCGAGTTGCAGATGTTCACCGAGTTGACCAGCAGGCCCCGCTTGCCGCCCCGCAGGTGCATGACGAAGCGTTCGATCGGCGCGTCGGGGATGTCGGTGAAAAAGGCGCGGATGCCGCCCGACTTCGAGGGCCCGATCCTGCCGCTGAGGACGATTTTCACCTCGCCGCTGCGCAGCGTGGCGACCAGGTCCGGCAGCCGGTTGTCCGAGGAGCGCAGGTGCACCGGGCCGCGCAGCGGCTCGTCGAGCAGGTCGGTGTGGACGACGGCGCGGCCGTAGACCGAGTTGGCGGGGCAGCGCTCGGCGGCGAACTGCACCCGGGTGCAGATGCCGCGCAGATGGTTCTGGGCGAGGAAGAGCGAGCGCGGCATGGTCACCGCGATCCGCTTCATCGAGGCGTCGCCCGCCCGGGCCCGCAGCACCACCCGCAGCCCCGGGTGGGCGCCGCGGCGCACGCCGCCCTTGAGGCGCAGGCCGAGGCGCGGCCGGAAGCCCAGCTCCAGGCAGTTGAGCAGCTGGAAGTGCGACGTGGCGATGGCGACGGAATCGTCTCCGGGGTCCTCGAAGCGCGCCCCCGAGCCGGTCAGGGTCGAGCTCAGCTCGGCGGCCTCACAACCGGTCGGGTTGCGGGTAAAGCGCGGGCGGTCGATGTGGATGCGCACCTCGCGCAGGTGCAGCGGGATGCCGCCGACGATGTGGGGAATCGGGTCGGAGGCGCCGGAGTCGATCCGCAGCTGGGCGGTGGTTTCGTCGACCGCGAAGGCGGAACGGACGACGATCGTGCCGAGATCGAAGGGCCCGACGGTGGCGGCGTTGATCGTCACCAGGGAGAGCGGCTGGCCGTTGTAGGGGCCGGCCAGGTAGATGCGCCCGGGGGCGTAGGTGAGCGCCGGGCCGACGCCGTAGCCGGTCTCGGTGCGCCCGACCTGGGAGGCCGCCGGGCAGGAGGGGGCGGCGATCTCATCGAAGCCGCGCCGCCCGCGCGCCGCCGCGATCGCCGCCTCGGGGCAGAAGGGGATGCCGGCAAGCCGCCCGGTGATCCCCTTCGGCAAGACCAGTGAGTAGGAGGTGATCTCCTGTTCGGTGTCGCGGCGGCTGAGGCGAACGAAGTAGGGGGTGTAAGAGCCGACGTTGGAATTGACCCCGCCGGCGAGGATGGCGGGTGAGAACGGCGGCAGCGAACCGTCCGGGCAGGGCCCGAGGTCGATCCCCGCCTCGATTGGGGAGTCCGAGACGGCCGTCGCCCTGTCGCCCACCCAGGAGGTCATCTCGATCCGGCTGCGCGCCGCCCCGCAGGCCGGCGGGCTGACCAGAAAGGCGCGCTGGCCGGTGCGCAGGTCGGCCTTGAGGTCGGCGTAGGGCAAGTGGGGCAGCTCGTCGAAGGTCGCGGTCAGCGCGCCGTCGCCCGGGTCGGCACGCACCTCGCCGGCCACCTTGACGATGACCCCCCGCGCCGGCGATCGGGCGACCAGGTAGATCGCGATCAACGAGTCGAAGGGGTTCTCGGCCCCCCGCGCCCCCGTCGCCGAGTCATCGGGCGCCGCCAGGTAGATCGCGCCGGCGAGCTGCTCGGAGAAGAGCGGCGTGCGGACCGAGAACTCGCCGATCTTGGCGGCGTTGGGGCAGCCGGCGCCCGGCGCGGAGAAGGCGGCCTCCCGCGCGTACTCGCCGGGCCGGCAGACGCCGAGACCAGCTCCCACCGAGGGGTTGACGCTCACCCCGTCGGGCAGCCGCACGACGACCCTGCGGGCGGGCACCGGGGCGCGCCCGCTTCGCTTCACCAGGCCGGTGTTGTCGTTGCCGAGGGCGAAGGTGTAGCCGCTCGGTGAGGAGGCCTTGACCGTGCCGAGCAGCCCCCGGGGCTCGGGGGCGAAGTCGAGCGTCGAGCAGTCCTCGATCGCCAGCGGCTCGCCGGCCAGGTCGCGGCCCAGCGCCTGCGCGGAGGCCTCGCGGGCCTGCTGCCAGGAGCGCGCCCGCGCGGCGAAGGGCAGGGTCGGCGAGCAGGCCGCCGGCATCGTCACGTAGGCGAGCGGTTCGTTGGGGGTGGGATGGCCGACCGAGCATTTGGCCCAGGGGAAGCCGGGCTCGGTCTCGTTCAGGCAGTTGCCCCGTTCGCCGTCGTGCGAGGCGCCCCAGGGCACCCCCCAGAGGGCCATCTCGATCCGCGAGAGGTCGAGGCGCTGGGGGAAGTTGCGCGCCGCCAGGGCGATCGCGTAGCGGCCCTTCTCGTCGGCCCACAAGTCGACATCGAAGACCACCGGGGCGCCGTAGGGCGCGAAGCCGACCTGGGCCGCCACGCCCGGCGGCGGCACCAGGTTGAAGATCCCGAAGCGCCGCGTCTCGCCGCCGGCGTGGGAGGTCTGCACCTCGACGGTGCCGATCTGAGTGCGATCGGGGCAGCTCTCGCCCGAGCGGCTCGGCGCGAAGGGGGAGGAGCGGGGCGTGTTGAAGGAGCTCGCCGGGCACTTGGCCACCGCGCCCGGGTTGAGGATCATCCCGGCAGGCAACTCGATGCCCAGGTCGCGTAGGTCGCCGTCCGGGAGGCCGCCGCTCTGGCGGAAGCCGAGGTCCAGCTCCAGCTGGTAGGGGTGTGAGCCGGCCTGGGTCGCGGGGCCCGCCCCATCGGCGATCGCCCGCACCGCGAAGCCTTCGGAGCCCGGGAGAAAGCCGAACTGCGCCGCGGCGCTGGCCGGGACGGCCAGCAGGGCGAGGGCAGCGATCGCCAGCGCCCGCCTCACCGTGGCCTCCGGTCGGCGTCGCGCTTGGCGCCGGCGCAGCGCCGCGCCGCCCGCTTGCGGGCGCGGCTGCGCTTTCGAAGCTTGATCGTCCTGGCGCGCAGCTTCCGCGCCTGCCTGCCCTTCCCCGGCCGGCGGCCGAGGCGCCTGGCGCGGCGGTTTCCCCGCCGCGCCCCCCCGGCCAAGCGCTTTGCCGCGCGCGCCCGCG
>JBBDJH010000021.1:96679-135804 GCA_040879985.1 Solirubrobacterales bacterium | reverse complement strand
GGGGGGGGGGGGGGGGGGGGGGCCCCCCCCGCGCCGCCCGGGCAAGGCGCTTGCCGGCGCGCGCCAGCGTCCGGCAGTTGCGGAAGCTGCCCCGGTAGCGCACCCGCGGGTTGCCGAGCCCCGCCAGCAGCGTGGTCAGGGTGGGGTCGACCGGTTCGGATGGCAGCGGCTGGCAGGAGTCACCGGTGCAGGGGATCGGCGGCGGCGGTTCGGGGAAGCCGCCGCCCACCCGCGCGTCGTAGAGGTCCACCGAGCCCGGGTCTGCGCCGACCAGCGAGCGGGCGGTGAGAAAGAAGGCGTCGTTGCCGTCGGCCGAGGCGGCGGCGAGCGCCGCGCCGTCCTCGGCGCGGCCGCTGGAGATCAGCTCCAGGCAGCCGGCCGACCGCGTGCAGCTGCCGCTGCCCTGCTCCTGCCACTGGTAGGCGTCGGGGTCGTTGTTGGTGTCGCCGAGGACGAGCGGCGCCGTGGTGGTGAAGAGCAGGCGGCGCCCGTCGGCGCTGACCGAGGAGCTGGCCGGGTGGGCGCCGGAGATCTCGGTCGAGCTGAGCTGAGTCGAGCCGCCGCCGGGCCGCCAGCGGTGCAGGCGCGAGCCGGCGAGGTAGAAGAGGCGCGAGCCGTCCGCGGAGGCGCCCAGCACGGCGCCGACGCCGCCGGGGGTCAGCTCGGCGGCACTGTCGCTCGCCGCCTCGTAGCGCCACAGGTGTCCCGCGGCGAGGAAGAAGGCAAGTGAGCCGTCGGCGCTCGCCGCCGCGAAGGCCCCTCCCCCGCCCGCGGCGGCGTCGACCTGCTTGGTGGCGCCGCCGTCGCGCAGGTAGAGGTTGCCGTCGGCGCCCAGCCAGTAGACGCGCGAGCCGCCCGCCGAGACCGCCCCCTCCCCCGCCAGCGCCGCGGCGGGGGAGGAGTTCAGCATCGTCAGCCCGCTCGCCGGCGGCGACCAGCGGTGCAGGTCTTCCCCCTTCAGGAAGACGACGTGGTCGAGGCCCGGCGAGGCGCCCTCGAACTCGCCCGGGTCGGGCGGCGAGGCGGTGAGGGCGCCGCTCGCCAGCTCTTTCAGCCGGTACCCGGCGGGACAGGGCTCGCCTTCCGGGCAGCGGGAGGGGTTGACGAGCAGCGCCCGCGAGAGGTCAGTGGAGAAGGCGAGGTAGGGGTTGCCCTCGTAGGCGCCGGAGAGCAGCGGTGGCGAGACGTTCTCACTGCTCCAGCCGGCGCCGCTCCGCCTGGCCACGTACTGGCTGAGCGGCGGCGCGCCCTGCGGGTCCTCCCCGAAGGAGGCGGCGGAGCTGTAGGTGACCGCGTCGCCGCCGGGGCTTGCCTGGGTCAGGGCGCCTCCTGGCGCTGGGCCGGGAGGCTCGACCTGGCCGCCGTTCTTGTCCACAGGGGAGACCATCTCCCAGCCGCGCCCGTCGGGCAGCGCCGCCGCAGCGCCCGCCGCCGGGCCCAGCGAGCAGAGCAGGGCGGCGGCCAGGGCCGCCCTTCTCATCGCCTCGCCCGGCGCTTGCCGGCCCGGCGCTTCGCCGCTCGCCGCTTCTGCGCCGCCCGCTTGCGCTTCGCCCGCCGCAGCTTGCGGTGCACCTTCTTGCAGCGCGGGTTGAAGGCCGCCGGGCGCAGCTTGGCGCGGCGGCCGTTGTGGGCGTCGAGGCGCACCGCGGCGCGGTTGGCGCCCAGGCAGATGTTGCGGGAGTTGACGATCAGGCCCTTCTTGCCGCCGAAGAGGCGCAGGCGGAAGTAGGAGACCGGGGCGTCGGGGACGACGTCGAAGGTGTTGCGCAGCGCGCCCTTGACCGAGTCGGTACGGCCGACCAGCTCGATTCGCAGCGGCTGGTGGGCGGGGCCTCTGAGGTCGGCGACCAGGTCGGGCAGAGGGTTATCGGAGGAGCGCAGGTAGACGTTGCCTTGCAGCGGGAAGTCGAGCAGCGGCGAGTAGGCGATCGCGTGGCCGTAGACCGAGCCCTTGGGGCAAACATCGGCGGCGAACTGCACCCGGGTGCAGACCGTGCGGATGTGGTCCTGGGCGAGAAAGGCGCTCCTGGGCATCCGCACCGCGGTGCGCGAGATGTTGGCGTCGCCGGGGCGCGGCCTGACGACGGCGCGCAGGCCCTGGTACTTGCCCCGTTTGACGCCGCCGTGCAGGCGCAGGCTCATCCGTGGCTCGAAGCCCAGGCGCCGGCACTCGGCTAGCTGGAAGCGCTGGGTGAGGGCGGCGAGGGCGCCCTGGGTGGAGAGCAGCGTGCCGCTGACCGCCATCGGGTTGCAGGAGGTTGGGTTGAGGGTGAAGTTGGGCCGGTCCAGCCGCACGCTGACCTCGCGCACGTCGAGCGGGATGCCCTCGAGGATGTGGGGGATCGGGTCCGCCACGGCGGTGATCTGGGCGGTGTGGGGGTGGACGTGCAGCGCCGTGCGCACCACCACCGTGCCGAGGTCGAAGGGACCGGCGACCGCCGGGGCGACGATCGCCAGCGAGAGCGGGGCGCCCTTGTAGGGGCCGGTTAGGTAGGCGGTGCCCTGGGTCCAGTAGGGGTCGGGGCCGGCGCCGGCCGCCGCGTGCACGGCGCCGACCCGCGAGGCCGCCGGGCAGGACGGGGAGGTCTGCTCCTCGCGGCCGTCCTTGGCGGCCGCCGCGGCCAGCGCCGCCTCGGGGCAGTATGGGGTGCCGGCCAGCTTCGCGACCAGGCCGGGCGGCGGGGCGATCGTCAGCGCGCCGAAGTTCTGCGAGCCGTCGGAGCGCCGCAGGTTCAAGACGAAGGGGCTGTGGGCGCCGGCGATCGGGCTCACGGTGCCGGCCTGAAAGCCGGGCGCGTGGGGCAGCTCGGCCTCGGAGTCGGCGCAGGGACCGCCGCCGGGGCCCTTGGAGATCTCATAGCGGTCGGTGCTGGTGACCCCGCGCCCGCCGGGATCCGACCAGGGGACCAGCCGCGAGACGGTCGCGTACTCCCCGCAGGTCGCCGGGGTGCGCAGCGGCGCCCGGGCGCCGCCCTCGAGGTCGAGGCGCAGCTCGGAGACGGGCAGCTGCGGGTTGTGGTCGAAGGTCGTGGTCAGCTGGCCCGTGCGGGGGTCGGCGCGCACCTCGCCGGCGAGCTTGGCGATCAGGCCGCGCTCGGGGCTGCGCACGACGATGTAGAGGGCGAGGAGGGAGTCGAAGGGGTTGTCGTGGGGGCTGGCGATGTAGGCCTCGCCGCTGGGCTGGTCCCGATCGGCCAGGGCCGGGCTCTCGACCTCCACGGTGGCGATCTTCGATGCCTGCGGGCACTCGCGCCCCACCCCGTCGGAGGGGTCTGAGTTATCGAAGCGGATCGGCCGCGGCTCGGCGCCCGAGGTCGTCTTCAGGCCGATCTGCTGCGAGGAGCAGGCGGCGAGGCCGTTGGCCGCCGAGGGGTTCAGGACCAGCCCCTCGGGCAGGGTGACGACGCTCTTCTTCAGCTGCGCGGTGGCGAGGCCGTCGGGGTCTTCGTTCTGGGGAATGCGCAGGTCGACGTCGAGGCCGCTGGGCGAGTCGGCGGCGTCGGTGCTTGGGCGGGCGTCGAGGTCGGGTGAGAACTCCAGCGCCCCACATCCCGTGACCGGCGGGGAGACCGACTCCGCCGTCGCCCAGTCGGGGTCGGGCACCGGGTTGCCGTCGGCGTCGAAGGAGCCGGGGCGCTGGTAGGCGTCGACCCAGACCCGCGCGGCGGGGGCGGGGTTGCAGTCGGTCTCGTTGATCACGAAGGGGCGGATCGGCCCCCATGAGGGGTCGTAGGTGGCCCGGCACTCCGGGGCGAGACCGCCGGGGGGGATGTAGTGCTGGGTTTCGCCAGTCTCCGGCTGGTTGTTGCAGGCCGTCAACGTGCTGCCCGGCCTCAGCTCCAGCTGGCCGCGCCACTCGTCGTTGGCCGCCGCCCAAGGCACCCCCCAGAGCGTGATCTGCTGCGAGGAGAGCGGCAGCGGGGCGGGGATCTGGCCGACGAAGGCGGTGGCGCCGAAGTCGCCCTCGCTGCGCAGGCGGGCGCCGATCCTCACCGTCACCGCCTTCTCGCCCGAGGCGTAGGCGAAGCCCAGCTCCGCCACCCTCCCTTTGCGCGGCTCCAGGTTCCAGACCGGGTAGATGGCGCTCCAAGTGGGGCCGACCATATTGTTGCCGACGCTGCTCGCCGCCATGTGCAGGTGGAGAATCCCCACCTGCGCCTGCGGCGGGCAGAGCGTCGGCTTGACGGCGAAGATCTCCTGGCTGCACTCGCCGACCGCCTGCGGGTTGGCGATCAGCCCCGGCGGCACTTCCACCAGCACGTTGTCCGCGTGGCCGTCGGTCGCCCCTTGGGAAGCGTCGCCGGCCGGAATCCGCTTCAGCGCCAGGGTCGTGGTGCCGTCGGGGTGGGCTCCCGCCTGGCTGGCGCCGGGCAGCCGCCAGCGCGGCGCCACGGTCCAGCTTTCGCCGGGCAGGTTGACCGGCGCCGGCGCCCCCCAGTCGATGCAATGGACCGGCACGGTCGGGGCCGGCACCTCGACGTGAAAGGGATCGCCACCGCTGAGCGCCGGCGCGAAGGTGGTGAGCGGCGATTCGCCGGCCCCCGGCACCGGGATCGGCGTCCCGGGCGGGGGAACCGCGGCCCGCTGGCACAGGCCCGCCCAGAAGGCCTCATCCTCGGGGTAGGCGGGCACCGGCTGCACCGCTTCGGGGTGGCCGTTGATCGGCACCAGGCCGAAGCCGTCGCCGAGGGCCGCCTGCGCGGTGGGGGCGAGGGCCAGGGCGCCGAGCGCTGTCAGGGTCGCGATCGCCTTTTTCATCGGCTTCTCCTCTTGTCGGTGCCGGCTCGGGCGGCGCGGCGGCAGCGCTTCGTCCCGCGGACGGCGCGCCGCGCCTTGCGGGCGCTGCGGCGCACCTTTGGCTTGAGGCGGCGGACGCGGCGGCCCTGGCCGCGGCGGGCGGCGCGCCTTGCGCTGCGGCGCAGCCGCTTTGCCTTGCCGGCGAGCTTGCGCGCCCGCCGCGAGAGCTTCGCGCAGCGGTTGCGGGGCTGCCCCGCCGGCGCGATGTTGCCGGGGCCCTGGAAGACGGCGCTGGCCGGCGAGGCGCCCGGCGGCGCGGCGCTGCCCGCGCCCCTGCAGGCGCCGACCAGCACCGCGCAGGCGGGCGGGGGGGGCGGCTCGGGGATGCCGCCGCCGACCCGGGCGGTGTAGACGTCGGCCACGGCGTCGAAGTCCTGCCAGGAGTACTGGTCGCGGGTGGCGAAGTAGGCGTTGCGCCCGTTGCGCTCGTTGCCCTTGAAGAAGGCGCCGTCGCTGTCGCTCTTGCCGGAGCTGAGCAGCGACAGCGTCCCGTTGCGCCACTCGTAGACGTCGTAGGCGTCGTCTTCGTCGGCGGCGACCAGCCGCGAGCGCGACTGGAAGAAGACGATCCGGTCGCCGGGAACCAGCGGCTTGGAGGCGATGCCGGTGCCTGCCCGGTCGAAGCCCAGGTCGCCGAAGCAGCGCAGCCCGGTGTGGGCGCCTTCGGTGATGCATTCGTAGCTGCCTCCCGCCCCGCCGCGCGGCGCGGTGACGCGGACGAGCTCATCCTCGGCCGCGTCGAAGGCGTAGATGTCCATCGAGGCCTCGTCGGGATCGTCGGCGGTCAGCCGCCCCGGGGTCCAGAAGCTCAGGAACTCCCCGTCGGCGGTGCCGCGCACGCAGCTGCTGGAGGTGGAGGTCAGCGGCAAGCCGGAGTGCTGGCCGCTGGGCTGGATCTGCGCCGTCGGCGTGCTGCCAGCCGTCGCGCACGCCGCCGGCCCGTCGTCGATCGTCGCCGGCAGTCGCGCCACGAAGCGCCAGCGCTGCGCGACCGGCAGCTTGGCGTCGTAGAGGTAGAGGTTGGCCCGATCGGCGGTGGCCGGTTCGCCGCCCGGCTCGCTGAGGTTGCCGGCGGGGCCCCCTTCGACGCCGCCCAGCGGCGCCGCGCAGACGAAGTAGGCGCGGCTGCCGTCCTCGGAGGCGAAGCGCAGGATCGCCGAGTTCGCGGGAGGGTTCTGGGGCCGGTTGCAGTCCCCGTCCCCGTCGGGCCCCGCCGTGATCCGGGTCAGCGTGCCGCCGTCGGTGGGGTCGGGGCCGTCGGCCAGCTCGTAGGCGTAGAGGTCCCAGGAGAGACTCGAGGCGCTGCCGGTCTTGACGCCGCCGGGCACCGGGGCTCCCGTGCCGTTGGGGTCGTCTTCGCTCAGCGGCGAGTTGGTGCGGAAGAAGACAGTCTTGCCGTCCGGAGTCGCCCCCTCGAAGCGCACCGTCCCGGTCAGCGTCGCCGCCTGTTCGCCGAAGAGGCCATTCTCGGCCCGCGAGATCCAGCGGGTGACCACGCTGCCGTCGGGGTTGCGCTGGCGCACGAAGAGCTGCGGCGGACAGGTCTCCCCGGCCGAGTCGCAGAACTGCCCGGCCGGGCTCGGAACCTCGGCGACGCCGCTTGGCACCCCTTCGGCGCCGGGGTCGGGGGCGAGGAAGAAGGTCCGCGAGCCGTTGGCGGAGATCGCGCCCTCGCCGGCTGCCCCGACCGCACCCCGTCGCGAGACGAGGCTGTGCGAGCGGCCCGGCCCCGGCGGCGCGCATTCCTCTGCCGCCAGCTTGCCGGACCCAGCGACGACCGGCAGCTCGGTGCCCCCGGCGCAGACCTGCACCAGCTCCCTGATCCCCGCCCCCGGGTAGCTGTCGGAGAGGCCGGCCGAGACGTCGTCGAGGTAGACCGTCTGCCCGGCGGTCAGGTCTGGCCAGTCGGGGTGGGTGGGGTCTTCCGGGCCGGCCAGGCCGCGCATGCCGCTGGTCCCCAGTACGTGCCCGCCCCCGGCCGCCACCGCGGTGGCGGTCCCCGCGGCGCTTGCGGTCGGCACCTGCTCGAGGTCGGTGGGGCCGAAGAGCTCCCAGCGGCCCTGCCAATCGCTGATGTAGGAGGGGTTGGAGACTTCAGTGCCTTCGTTCCAGGTGCAGAGCGTGTCCTCGGCCCCGGGCATGCCCATGTGCACGGTGCCGCCGTTGCTGTTCCAGGTGGCCAGCGAGAGGTCCGGCGCCGCGGCCTGGATGGCGAGCGAGCGGGTGGCCTCGATTGCGCAACCGGGGTGGGTGAGCGGCGAGTGGCTGACCCAGCCCGTCCTGCCGTCCACCCGCTCCGCCAGGGCGGTGTCGTTGATGTAGGTGTGGGCGCCGTCGAGGAGCATCGAGCCGACCGTCCCATTGGCCGCGAAGCGCTCGCCGATCTGCGCGGCGCGGCCACTGTTGGCGATGCTGCCAAGTCCGACGTACCACTCGCCCACCCCGGCGCCGCCGATCTTCTCGGCCGGCGATACCAGCTCGTAGCCGCGCCCCGGCGGCGTCGGCAGGGCGGCGCGGGTGGTGAAGCTGCGCTCCTCGCCCTCGACCAGCGTGTCGCCGGGGGCCTCCTCGACCCCGTTGTCGGCGACCAGGCGGTAGCGGTAGGTGGTGTTGGGTTTGAGGCCGGTGACTTCCTGCACGATCGGCTTGGAGCCGAAGTCCGCCCCGGCGTCGCCGTCGGGGACCGGGGCCGAGTTGGGGTAGGGCGGGCCGGGGTCTGGGCCCCACTCGAAGCGGTAGGCGGTGGGCGAGTTGTTGGGGTTGATCCGCCCCACCAGCACGGCGCTGGTGTCGGCGCGCGCCGCCGGGTGGGCGGTCTGCACCGTGGGCGGGATCGCATCGGAGGTGAAGCTGACCTCTCCGCTCAGCGCCTCGGGGTTGGCGAAGGACTTGCGGGTCGCCAGGCGCACCCGGTAGAGGCTGTTGGGCTCGAGGCCGCTGACTTGCTCTTCGACTGCCACCGCTTCGCCCGTGTCGCCCAGGGAGCGCTCTGGGGTGCTCAGCCACTCTTTGCCGTCGCGGGAGTACTGGAAGGCGTAGAAGGTGTTGAAGCCGGGCGGGCCGCCGGGGGTGATCGTGCCCGAGAAGGTGGCTTTGTCCTCGTCGACGGTCGCCGAGGGATCGTCGATCGCCATCAGGGCCGGCGGGGCGCCGTCGGCGTCGGCGGCGAGCACGCGGTGGCCGGTGTTCCCGCTGTCCCCCGAGAAGTGGATCTCGCCGCTCGCGGGGTCGGCGGCGATCGCCTTCATCGACATGAAATCGCCGCCCAGGCCGGTATTGCCGACCACGTGGCGATCGACCTCGACCGGCGGCTCGACCGCCGTGTCGAGCTCCTGGATGAAGCCCTCGCCGTCGCGCCGGCCCACCACCAGCAGGTTGCCGGAACCGGGGTCGATCGCCATCGCCTGGGCGCTGCCGTCGGTGCCGGTGAAGCCCTGCGGCGGCGCGCCGTCGCGGTCGCGGAACACCGGTGCCATCAGCAGACTGGCCGGGGCGGCCGCGTTGGTGTCGAAGCGCAGCAACGCCGCCCCAGAGACAGATCTGCTGTTGGCATAGAGGACGCCGCCTGCGTCGAGCGCCAGGTGGGACGGCTGTCTTCCTTCCAGCGACTCGTCTGTCGCCAGCTGCCTGCCCGCCTGGCAAGCGCCGGCCGCGCTCGATTCGCAGATCTCGAGGACATCGCCTTCGCCGCGGTCGCCCGGCTGGCCGGCCGGCACCACGTCCCAGCCCCAGAGCCGCACGAAGCTGCCGTCGGGAGCGAACTCCTGGATGCGCTGGTTGCCGGCGTCGCCGACGAAGACGTGGTGAGGGGGTGAGGGGTCGGCGACGATCGCGCCGGCCGCGACGTGGAAGAAGTGGAGCTGGCCGCCGTTGGCGCCGGAGTTGCCAGCCTGGCACGGCAGGTCTTCCGGCGCCTCGCAGAGCTGGAATTCATTGGCGCCGTTATCGACACCCCAGCCCCAGGCGCGGATGAAGCTGCCGTCGGCGGCGAAGTGCTGGATGCGGCGGTTGCGCAGGTCGTTGACGTAGACGTCGCCCGTCGCCTGGTCGAGCGCGATCCCGACCGGGCCGTCGAACTCGCCGGCGCCGTCGTCTGCTTCGGGGCTAGGGTTCCCGCAGGGAGTCTGGGTCGCGTCGCAGACCTCGCCCCCGTCGCCGCCGGTGAGCACGCCGCGGCCGAACATGAAGCGGAAGTTCCCTTCCGAGTCGAAGACCTGGATCCGGTTGTTGCCCTCGCCCAATGAGGCTCCCTCCACCACATAGAGGTAGCCATCGGTGCTGGCGCCCTGCGGGTCGGTCGAGCCGTCGGCGATGCCGGGGTCGTTGATCGCGATGCCGCGCGGCTGGTCGAGCAGCCCCTCGCCGGTTCCCGCGGTGTCCTGGAAGGTCGCCGGCGGTTCGCCGAAGCCGATCGGCGTCACCCGGTCGCCGGCGGCGATCCGGTCGACGGTCTGCCCGGCCTGGGCCGCCGGCGCGAGCGCCGCCAGCGCCACCGCGGCTATGGTCGCTGCCAAACCGATCCTAGCCCTCATCGCCTACCTCCCTTTCCGGCGCGCCGATGCCCGCCCCGCCGCCGCTTCTTGCCCTTCCCCTTGCCGCGCGCCCGCCGCTGCTTCTTGCAGCTGTTGCGGATCTTCGGGCGGAAGCGGTGGCGGCGGCCGTTTTGGGCTTTGAGGTTGACCGTCGCCTTGCCGGGGAAGCGGCAGATGTTCTTGGAGTTGACGATCAGGCTGCGCTTGCCGCCGCGCATGTTGAGCACGAACTTGGAGACCGGGGCGTCGGGGACGACGTCGAAGATGGAGCGGATGCCGCCCCTGACCGAGTCGATCTTGCCGACCAGCTCGACGTCGAACTGTCCCCGCAGGTGGGCGACCATGTCGGGCAGCTGGTTATCGGATGAGCGCAGGTAGACCGGGCCCTGCACCGGCTCTCTGAGCAGCGGCGTCCAGGCCTTGGCGTAGCCGTAGATCGATCCCGGCGGGCAGGCATTGGAGGCGAACTGCACGCGGGTGCAGATCGTGCGGATGTTCGCCTGATCGAGGAAGGTGCTCCTCGGCAGGGTGACCGCGGCGCGCGAGATGTTGGCATCGCCCGGCCTTGGCGTGAGCACCGCCTTGAGCCGCTGGTTGGCGCCGCGGTGGTGCTTGCCGAAGAAGCGCAGGGAGAGCTTTGGCTTGAAGCCAAGGCCCGCGCAGCCCGATACCTGGAAGGGGGCGAGGAGCGAGGCGGCGCTGTCATCGGCCGGGTCGAAGGGATCGGCGGCGCCGCCGATCGTCCCTACCACCCCGTTGGGGGCGCAGTTGGTCGGGTTGAGCATGAAGGCCGGCTTGTCGATCGCCACCTGGATGTGGCGGATGCGCAGCGGCACGCCGCCGACGATGTAGGGGACGGGGGTGGAGGCGATCGTCACCTTGGCCGTGCGCGGGTCGACGTAGCCGGCGCTTCTGATCACCACGTTGCCCAGGTCGAAGGTCGGCTGCTGGGGGGTGCCGCCGGCGATCGCCGGGGCCACCACCACGATCGAGAAGGGCGCCAGCGGTTTCGGTCCGGCGCCGTCTGGGTCATAGGGGCCGGCGATGTAGAGCTGGCCGCTGGTCGGCAGGGGCAGGGGGCCCGCTCCCGCCATCGCGGTGACGTGGCCCATCCGCGAGACCGCCGGACAGGAGGGGTCGGCGGTCTCCTCCTTGCCGCTTCTGAGCTTTGCCGCCGCGATCAGGTGCTCGGGGCAGTAGGGGGTGTGGGTGAGGTTGGCGGTCAGGCCCGGCGGCAGGTTGACGGCGATCGAGGAGATCTCCTGCTGGCCGTCGATCCGGGTCACGTCCATGGTGAAGCCGGTGTAGGCGCCGGCGATCGCCGGCGTGGTGCCGGCGGCGAAGCCCGGGGTGAAGAGGCGATCCTCGGGCTCGGTGACGCAGGCCAGGTTGTTGGGCGCGGAGTCGATCTCGAAGCGGTCCTCGATCACAGGCTCGGGCCCCGAGTGCGGGAAGGACCAGGGGATCAGCGAGATCGAGTTGCGGAACTGCCCGCAGACCGCCGGCGTGTTGAGCGGCGCCCTGGGCCCCGACTTGAACTTCAGCTCGAAGGAGGTGAAGGGCAGCTGCGGGTTGTCGAGGAAGGTGGTCGAGATCTGGCCGGTGTCGGGGTCCAGATCGACCTTGCCCGGTAGCTTGATGCTCAATCCGCGCTCCTCGTCCTGGGCGACCATGTAGATCGCGGTCAGCGAGCCCGGGAACGGGTTGTCGTGCTGGGGGGCGGCGTAGACCTCGCCGAAGAGGGGATCTGGGAGAAGCGGGCTGACGATCTTCAGCGTGCCCATCTTCGACTCTTCGGGACACTGCACCTGATCGTTGTTGAAGGTCGCTTTCGGCTCGATGTCGGTGAGGCCGATCTGCGCGGTGGAGCAGCCGCGCACGCCGTTGGCCGCCGCCGGGTTGAAGGAGGTGCCCTCGGGCAGCGCCACGGTGGTGTCCTTGAGGTGGGCAGTGGCGCGGCCCGCAGGCGTGCGCCAGTAGGCCGGGGCGCCGGTGTCCTCGTCGGGGTCGTGGGCGAGGTCGGGGTTGCCGAGCGCTTCGGCGGGCGGGTCGTTGTTCTGCGGGATCTCCAGCTTGACGTCGAGGCCCGAGGGCGAGTCGGAGACCGAGACGGTCGGGCGCAGGCTGATCGAGGGTTCGAACTCGAGCTGCTCGCAGCCGTTCAGAGTGTCGGTCAGCACCCTCGCTTCCACCCACTGCCCCCCGCGCGCGACCGGGTCGGCCCAGGAGTCCATCAGCACCTCGACCGGCAGCGGCTCTCCCGAGCACTCGGTCGGGTTGGTGAAGAAGGGGCGGATCGGGCCCCAGGAGGGCTCGTAGGGGACGCGGTTGGCTTCCGAGAAGCCGCTCAGGTGGGCGCCGGTGCGGTCGATGCCCGTGCTGTTCACCCCATGGATCCGAAAGCGGTCGTGCTCGGCCGCCCAGGGCACCCCCCAGAAGGTCGCCGCCTGGCCGGCGATCGGCGCGAACTGCGGGATCAGCAGTGCCAGCGTGTCGACCCCGTAGTCGGAGTTGGTCCGCCCCCGGGCCGTGATCGGCACGTTGAAGAGGCTGGCGACGCCCGCCACCGCGAACTCGGCGGTCACCGTGTCGCGAGCCTCGATGTTGTAGATCGGCTGCGTCTGGATCCCGGTCACCTCGCCGAAGGTGTATTCGCCAAAGCCCAGCGAGGTGATCCCCGCCTGTGCGGAGGCATCGCACTCGGCCGGAACCGCCTGCACTGCGCGCGCCGAGCACTGCGGCAGCGCCGTCGGGCTGCCGACCACGCCGGGCGGCAGCTTGACGACGATGTCCTTGACGCCCTGGCCGTCGGGCTTGCCCCGATCGCCGAACTCAAACCAGAAGCTGGCGCTGGCGTCGGGGTGGGCGCCGGCCTGCACCACCGGGTCCAGGCGCCAGGCCGGCTCGGTGCCCACCGGCCAGGGGGAGTCGTTGACCGCATTGCCGACGGTGCTGGTGCCGACGTCCAGGCAGTGGGCGCGGATCGCCGGCGGGTCGATGCCGCCGTTGTGGGCCCCGACCCCGCCCGCTTCGGTTGTGGCCGAGCGCAGGTCGCAGGTCCCCGCCCAGACCGCCTCGCTCCCCGGGTAGGCGGCCACCTCGGGATCGCCCGGCAGGCCGGTGTTGACGTCGGCGAAGCCGAACTCGGCCTGCGCGGGGGCGGCCAGGGCGAGTGCGGCCAGGGCGGCGGCGCAGGCGATCAGCCTGGTCCTCATCGTCCCCTCCTCGGGCCGGCGTCCTGGCGCGCCCGCGACCGGCAGCGCCTGGTCGCGCGGCGCGAGCGCCGTGCGCGCCGCGCCGTGCGCGCGGCGCGGCGACGCAGGGCGCCGACCCGGCGGCCCTCGGCGCGGCGGGCGGCGCGGCGGGCGCGCTTGGCGGCGCCCGCCAGCTTGCGGGCCCGCCGTGCCGGCTTGCGGCAGCCCCCCCGCCGCTTGGCGCGGCGAACGTTGCCCGAAGGTCCGGTGGCGAGCGAGTCGGGCAGGCGCAGTGCGGGCGGCGCGAGGGCCTCGCCCTCGCAGGCCCCCGCCAGCACGTCGCAGGGCTGCGGCGGCGGGGTGTAGGGGAAGCCGCCGCCGCGCCGGGCGTCGTAGAGGTCGAAGTCGAAGTCGTCGATCTCACGCGGGTCGATCCGCTGCGAGGTGGCGATGAAGACGTCTTGCCCGTCGAGCGAGTTGCCCGAGTACCAGGAGTTGTGGTCCTGGTTGCCCGGGGAGACCAGCGAGAGCTCGCCCTCGCGCCATTCGTAGGTGTCGTAGTGGTCGCCGTTGGCGTCCTCGGGCACCAGCTGGGAGCGGCTCTGGAAGAAGAGCGAGACCGTGCCGTCGGGGTTGGTGGCGAGGTTGTGGTGGCGGAAGCCGCCGAAGCCGCGGGCGCTGTCGGGGCGGCCGTAGCCGTTGCTGCTCAGGCCTCCCTGGGACGGAAAGCCGAGATCCCCGTTGCAGCCTTGGCCCGGCTGGCGCGGGTCGTCGGCGAAGATGTCGCCGTTGCAGACGTAGGGCTCGGCGCCGGGGGGCGGCGCGCTCACTCGCACCAGCTCGTCGGCCTCGGCGTCGTAGAGGTAGACGTCGCCCGCCCCGTCGGCGTCCTCGCCGCTCAGCCGCCCCGCGGTCTGGAAGGCGACGTGGGAGCCGTCGGGGGTGCCGCGGAAGCAGTTGCCCGTGGTTGGGTGGCTGTTTCTGTCAAAGGTGTTCAAGCCGAAACTGACCAACTCGCCGTAGCCGGCGCAGTGGTTGAGGCCCTCCAGGTTCGCGGGGCCACCGCCAGCGCCGCCCCTGCCCGGGCGGTGAGAGAACGGCAGCCGCGCCACGAAGCGCCAGCGCTCCGCCCCTTCCTCGCTCGCGTCGTAGAGGTAGAGGTTGCGGGTCGTGCCCGAGGCGGCGCCCGTCGCCGTGCCCGGCGTCGTCGCCCCCCCCGCCGGCGGGGTCGCGTCGGCGCCGGCGATCGGCGCCCCGGTGAGGAAGTAGGCCCTGGCGCCGTCCCCGGAGAGGTAGCGCAGCGTCGCGCCCGCCCCGAGGCCCGCCTCGATGTGGGGGTTGGTGTTGGGGTCGGCGATCCCGCCCGGGCCGCCGGAGACGCGGGTCAGCTGCCCGTCCTCGGGGTCGGCGGGCGAGGGCGGCAGCTGGTAGCGGTAGAGGTCCCAGGAGGCATCGGAGGCCTGCCCGCTCGTCTTCGGGCCCGGCGTGCCGCTGCCGTTGGCATCGTCGGGGGTGAGCGGCGCGTTGGTCTTGAAGTAGACGACCCGCCCGTCGCGCGAGGCGCCCTGGAAGAAGGCGCCCGAGCCGAAGAGGCCGATCGACTGGCCGGCGATCGGCGCCCCGGCGTAGGTGTTGTCGGCGCCCGGGACCGCTTCGGAGCGCGAGCGGCTGATCCAGCGCACCACCGCGTCGTCGGGGTCAAGCGAGCCGTAGCGGCGCACGAAGAGCTGCGCCGTGCAGTCGGTCGCCTCCCCTCCGCTGGGGCAGCCGAGCTGCGCCGCGCTCGCGTCGGGGCTCTCGAAGAAGACGTGGCGCCCGTCGCCCGCGAGCGCGCTCGCCGCGGGCCCTCGCTGACCGCCGCCGCCGCCCACCGTGGCGCCGCGCCGGTGGGTGAGGCTGCCCGCCTCGCACTCCGCCGCGCCGATCGTGTCGTCCTCCGGCGCTTCGGGCGTGCCGGCGTCACCGCGGGCGGGGACCAGGGTCGCGTCTTCGCCCCCGCTCGTCCCCGTGCACTCGTTGACCAGGTCCTTGGGCGCCGCTGGCATCGCCAGCGGGTCGGCAACGCGCTGGGTGTAGATCATCTTGCCGTTCAGGGGCTGGGAGTCGGAGGGGTCCTCGTCGCCGGCGCTGGCCGGGTCCTCGGCCAATCCCGCGTAGAGGCCCCAGCGCGCCATCGCCGTACCGTCGTCGTTGAGCAGGGCGCGGTCGGCGGAGGTGAAATCACTGTAGCGGCCGGGGGTCAGTTGGCCTGCGTAGAGCCCGCCTTCGCCCGGCACGATCACCTGCTGGTGTGGGTTGTCCAGCCAGGGGGTGTGCCCGAGCGTGCCGGTCCCCTTGCGGAAGGTGTAGTAGCGGTTCTGCACCGGGCCTTCGGTCGGCAAGAGCGCCTTGGACTCCGTGCCTTGGAACATCCGCAGCGGCTGCGCCTCCAGGTCGCCCGAGCTGGCGATCGAGGAGAACTGGGCGAAGAGCGGATCGGACTCCGGGGTCAGCGGCAGCGTGTTGAGCGTCTCGTGCGCCCAGCCGGCCGGGGTGCGGCGGATCAGCCGGCGGTCGGCGGCCGAGGGCGCGCCGACCGTGTCGTCGAGCGGGAAGAAGCTGACGTGCCAGGCGATCGTCTCCCCGTCCAGGGAGGGAAAGCCCGGGTTGGCGTTGTTGCCGACCCGGGCTGAGGTGGCGACCGCCGCCCGCACCGACTTGAAGGGCGGCGTCACCATCTCATAGGCGCGGCCCTGCAGCTGTCCGGGGGCGGCGCGGGTGGTGAAGGCGACCTCCTCGCCCGCCACCTCGGTGGCGCATGCTTCGGCTTCGGCATCGCAGCCCGCTTCCACCGGCACGCCGCTGTCGGCGAGCAGGCGGTAGTGGTAGGCGGTCTCGGGTTTGAGGCCCACCAGCTTCTCGACCACCCGCTGGGGCCCGTCGAGGGCGGCGAGGGAGCCGTCGGGGACCGGGACGCGGTGTTCGTAGGGGCCCGCTTCGCCCTGGCCCCACTCGAAGTAGTAGGTCGCTTCCTGGTTGCGGGTGTCGACGGTGCCGGCGATGAACGCCTCGGTGGCGGTGCGCGAGGCGGGGTGAGCGGTGAGGACGGTCGGCGGCAGGTCGCCCAGCACGAAGCTCTGCGCTTCGCTCGTCGCCTGCCCGGCGGCGAGCTCCCTGGTGGCCACCAGGCGCGCTTCGTAGGGGACCGAGACCTCGAGGCCGCTCGCCTCCTGGCTGACTTCGATCGCTTCCGTGCCTTCGCCCAGGTTGACTTCGATCGCCGGCAGCTTGGTCCAGGCTTCGCTGCCCGCCTTGCGGTACTCGAAGCGGTAGTAGGTGCGGATCCCCGGCGGGCCGTCCGGCGTCACTTCACCGGAGAGCAGGACCGAGGTGTTTCCGCTCGCTTCCGGCTCCTCCAGGGAGACCAGCGGCGGCGGGGCGCCGGGGTCGGTGGCGATCGCCACCCGGGAGTCGCTGGGGCGGGAGGCGAGCAGGCGGTCGCCGGCCTCGTCGTGGGCGAGGTGGAAGGCGCCGTAGCCGTCCAGGTGCAGGCCGACCGCGGCCGGCGGGCCGGGGTCGATCTCGTGCACGGCCGTGTTGGCAGCGTAGTAGAGGTTGCCGCTGCCCGGGTCGCTCGCCAGGTCGCGGGGCGGGGAGCCCGGCAGCGGGCCGGCGGGCAGTTCGGGGCCCGGGTTCTCCGAGCGGATCGGCTCGCCGGCCAGCAGTTCGCCGGCGCCGGCCTTGGTCGAGTCGAAGCGCTCCAGGCGGGGGCCGAGAGGGCTTGAGCCACCGCTGTTGTGGTCGGCGTTGGAGGCGTAGACGACGCCGGCGGCGTCGACGGCGATCGCGTTGCCGCCGCCAGTAAAGCGCGCCCAGAGGTGGCCGTTGGGGGCGGTCTCCCCGAAGGGCAGCGGCAGGCCGCGGTGACAGCCGCTCGCCGCGGTGCAGATCTCGAGCGCTTCGGACTCGCTGTCGACGCCCCAGCCCCAGGAGCGCAGGAAGCTGCCGTCGCCTTCGTATTCGGAGACCCTGCCGTTGGCGGAGTCGTAGACGAAGAGGTTGCCGCTCGGGCCGACGGCGAGCGGTGGGCCGTCGCTGCCGCCGCTGTCAGGGCTCGTCCCAAACCCGCCCAGCTGCCCGGCGGCGTCCCCGCCCGAGGAGCCCGTGAGGCACTCGGCGGGCACGGTGCAGACCTCATAGCCGCCGCCGGCGGTCTTCGTCTCGCGGCGAATTATCCCTTGGGAAGCGGTGGCGCTGGTGAGCTGCCCTTCGGCGAACGTCTGCGGCACGTCGGTGTCGGCGTAGGCGCCGCCGAACTGCAGCGACCAGGGGCCGGCGGCCGGGCCGCTGACCGCCACGTCGCCGGGTTCGATCGCCGCCAGCCGCTCGAGCGCCGCCTGCACGTCTGCCCCGGTGGCGTCGAAGAGCAGGTCGTCGGCGTGCAGGTCGACGCCGCCGACGCTGTTGACGACGATCGTCTTGGAGATCGTCAGCGTGCCCGGGCCGACCGCGGTGATCGTCGTGTCCTTCGGGATGCCGCCGCCGGCGATCCCCTGGCCGACCGCGAAGGCGCCCTGGGAGGCGGTGACGTTGGTGATCGTCTTGGAGCCGTTGTTCAGGTCGCCTTTGCCGCGCGTGGCGGTGCTCTGGCCGGCGAAGTTGAGGCTGAAGAAGCCGCCGTTTGCCTCTTTGCCTCTTTCGTAGGAGAGGCGCTGGCTCTCGTCGGTCGGCACGTCGCCCGTGCCGCCCGAGGCGACGACGCCGGGGCCGAAGACGCGCAGGAAGTTGCCGTCGGCGTCGAAGGCGCTGATCCGGTTGTTGTCGTCGGTGACGTAGACGTCGCCGCTGTTCGAGTCGACGGCGATGTGGTCGGGGGCGCGCAGCTCGCCGCCCAGGAAGCCGTAGAAGGCGCCCGAGCGGGCCGAGACTCCCAGTCGGCACTCGCTCGCCACCGTGCAGATCTCGAAGGCGGTGTCGGACTGCTGGGTGGTGGTGGCTTCCACCGCGGGTGAGGCGCCAGTGAGGCCTGAGGCGTCGCCGCTCAGTGGCCGCATGTCGGCGTCGGCGTGGATGCCGGTGAACTCGACCGCCCAGGGGCCGCCGGCCGGGCCGGCGACCGAGACGTTGCCGGCGCCGATCAGATCCAGCGCCTCGAGGGCGGCCTGCACTTCGGCGGCGGAGGCGTTGCGGGGGATCGCGGTGGTGTACTCGCCGGACTGGCGGCTGGCCGATGGCGAGGGGCCGGTGAGGCCGGAGGCGTCGGCGCCTACGACGGGCACCCCGGACTGTGCGTCGGCGGCGCTGCCGCCGCGCGGAGCGGTGAGACCAGCCGCGATGGCGATGTCCCACGGGCCGCCGGCGGGGCCGGAGACCGCGACGTTGCCCGGGCCGACGTGCTGGACCGCCTCGATCGCTTCCTCGACTTCCGCCGCGGTGGCGTCGTGGGGTATCGGCGCGGTCGACATCGGCGGCGGGCCGCTGCTGATGTTTCCGACCTCGATCGTGAAGCTGCCGCCGTCCCCGCTGACGGCGATCAGGTCGTGGCGCGGCTCGACCAGCCCCGGGTCGAGCCCGATTGCGCTCGCGGAGAGAGCGAAGGTCCCCCCTTCGCCCGTAACGCTGATCTCCTGCACCTCGTTCTGCCCGGGCACGTCTCCCGTGCCGCCGGGCGCCACCACGCCCCGGCCCCAGGCGCGCTCGAAGTTGCCTTCGGAGTCGAAGCGCTGGATGCGGTCGCCGTCGGCGACGTAGATCTGGCCGCTGGACTGGTTGACCGCGACGTCGCTGGGGGAGGTGAAGAAGCCGCCCTGGTGCCCCCGCTTGGGGTCGCCGAGGATCGAGGAGGTGCTGTGGGAGGCGTTCGCCGCCGGCGCGAGCGCCACCAGCGCCGCCGCGGCGAGCGCGATGGCGGTGCCCAGGCGGGCGAGGACGCCGGCTCGGCGTGTCCCCACACATCTAGCGCTCATCTGCTTCCCCGCTCCGCTCATCTGCTTCCACCTCCTTGAAGGGCGGCGAAGGCAGGTGCGGCCGCCGTATCGGGCCGCCCTGCCACATCGCCGATCGCCTGCTTTGGATATTGCGTTGTCCCTCGGCTACGGGGCCAGCGGCGCCGTCACGGCGTAGGTGCCGTAGCCGAACTCGCCAGCGGCAGTCATTTCGACGGCTACGACCGCGCCTGCCGGGCTGGCACCGCCCTGCGGGGGCTCGCCTGCCTTCCAGACAGCGCTTCCCAGTTCGGTGTAGAAGTCGGCTTCGCCCCCGAAGAAGCCCGCGAACACGCACAGCTTGCCGGGGTCGGCCTCGGGGTTGGCGGCACTCGGCGCCGGCGCAACACCATCGTCACACGCCGCCGGCACGGGACCGCCGACCGGAACCGTATGGGTGTTGCCGCTACTGATGCCCGAGGCAACCGGAAGCGGGAAGGAAATGTTGTCGAAATGCAACGAAAAGCCGCTTGCTAGGTCTACGCCCCACGAGCCGGTCAGGGTCTCTCCTTCGGGGAGCGTGCCTCCTGCGGTCCAGGGCGATCCTTCTTCGCCAGTCGGACCGGTCGCGCCGGTCGCGCCGTCTTCGCCATCGAGGCCGTCAGCACCGTCAGCACCGTCGGAGCCGTTGGAGCCGTTCTGGCCGGAGTCGCCCTTGTCGCCCTTGGGTCCTGCGGGGCCCGGCACCCCGGGAACGCCCTGCGGGCCCTGCGGGCCGTTGCCGGCGAAGCGCTTGGCGAGGGCGATCACCTGGCGCTTCTGCTTGCCGTTGAGGCCGGCGTGGCCGCGCTTCTTCTTGTTCTTCTTCTTGGCCGAGGCGGTGGCGCCATCGCCCGAGTTGGCTGCGACCGCGCTGCCGCCGAGGGCGGCGACGAGGGCGACGACGGCGACCAGCAGGCCGGCCGTGCCGAAGTGTTTGCGTAGACGAGTGAACATCAGATCTCTTCTCCTTGTGTAGTGAGGACCGCCGGGGGGCCCTGCGAAAGGTCGGTCTTGTCCCGTGTGTCCCGAATCACTGCGATACCTCTCCCTTGGCTCTGAGCCGTTCCCGCGGCTCGGTCCCTGCTTTTCCCTGCTTGGCGTCTGCGGTAGCAGTCAGTTCCTAGAAGGTGCTGGCTGTACCGCCGACATGGCCAGGAAAGCAGGTCGTGACGGGACTGTCAAGGAAAGTTCCCAAAAGAGAAAACGGGTTCCTAGATGCGTTCCCTGGGCGGACGGATCAGTACCGAGAAGCGGGGCCCAGGTAGGGCAGCAGGATCAGCTCGGCGCAGTCGGGGAGCAGGTCCTCGAGTCGGGCGGCCTCGCCCGCCGCGACCTTGCGCTGGGCGAGCGAGACGAGCGAGCCGATCGTCGAGTCCTCGGTCGAGGCGGGCAGGCGGGCGGCCTCGGGGCGCTCGGCGCGGCCCTGTCGCAGCAGCGGGGCCAGCTCGCCGAGCGCCGCGTTGAAGCGAGCCGTCACCGCCGGGCCGGCGGCGCGCGATTCGACCAGGACGAGGCGGGCGAGGTCGGGCTCGCCCGCCAGGAAGGCGAGCGTGGCGCGGGTCGCGGCGATCGCCCTGGCCGGCCAGCCGTCGACGGGCTCGACCGCGGCGCCGGCCAGCTCGCGCAGGTGGTCGACGACGACCTCGAAGGCGGCGAGGAAGCACTGCTCCTTGCTCTCGAAGTTGGCGTAGAAGACGCGGCGGCTGACCTTGGCGTGGCGGACGACGTCGCTCAGCGTGACCGCGGCGTAGCCCTTTTCGGCGACCGCCGCGGCGAGGCCGGCGATCAACCGCTCGCGCTGGTGGTGGGCGACCTGCTCACGGCTGTAGCCGTGGCGGCCGGCGGGAAGCGGACCCAGTTCGTCGGCCACGGGCCCGGGCTAGGCGGCCGAGATCGCTTCGGCGGCGTCGCCCGCCTCGCGCGCCGCTTCGTCCTCGCCGACAAAGGGGCGAAGGAGGAACTCGAGCGTCTCGGGCAGCAGGCTGCGCAGCTTGTCGGCTTCGCCGGCCATCAGCCGCTGGCCGAGCACCCAGACGACGCCGCCGGCGAGGGTCTCCTCGAGCGTCTCCGGCAGCTGCGCCTGGCGCGGGTTGAGCTCGCGGCCGGGGCGCAGCAACGGCGCCAGGCGCTTCAGCGCCAGCTCGTGCATGGCCGCCGCTTCGGGGCCGGCGGCGACCGCCTCGACCAGCACGGCGCGGGCCGGCGCCGGGTGGGCCGCGATGTCCGCGAAGAGCGCCCCGAGCGCGGCGCCGACGCGATCGGCCCAGGGGCCTTCTTCGCGCCGGTAGGCGCCCTCGACGTTGGCGACCGTGCGCTCGATCGCGGCGTCGAGCAGGCCGAGGAAGGCGGCCTCCTTGTCGGGGTAGTGCTTGTAGAAGGTCGCGTAGCCGACCTTGGCACGGCGGACGATCTGCTCCATCGTCGTCTCCTGGTAGCCCTGCTCGGCAACCAGCTCCGCGGTCGCCTCGAGGATGCGGCGGCGCTGGTCGCCGGCGGCCGCGTCGCGATCGACCGGCTGGGGGCCGGGCGGCTGCCGGTTCTGCTTTCCGGGCAGGGCACGCACAGGCCCAGGATAGCGCTAGTTCCCATTGGTACGAAACAGGTACATGGGGTAGTGAAAGTTCCCAAACATAAGCTATGGTGTCTCGAATGGAAGCAATCCCCGGGCCACTCCGCGCCGTGCGCTCCTGGGAGGAGGCCCTGCCGGGGGGCGACGGCGACGGGGACGTGCTCGAGGCGCTGCTGCTGACGGTCGGCGAGAAAGGCTACGCCGCGACGACCGTGCGCGAGGTCGCCGAACGGGCCGGGATGACCGAGGACCGCTTCCACCGCCGCCTCGGCGGCAAGGAGGCCGGCTTCGCGCGCGCCTACGAGGGCGCCGCCGACGAGCTGGCGGCCGAGTTGAGCGCCGCCTGCCGCGCCGCGAACGGCTGGCGCGGCGCCTTCCAGGCCGGCCTCGCCGGGCTGCTGCGCTTCGCCGCCGAGCAGCCGCTGAAGGCGAAATCGCTGCTGCTCGAGGTGCGCGCAGCCCGCGGCGCTGCCTGGGTCAAGCACCAGGAGATCGTCGAGCGCGTCATCGACGCCCTCGGCAGCGCCCGCGAGGAGCCCGGCGCCCGGCCCGGCGCCGGCCCGACAACCGCCGGCTTTGTCGCCGGCGCGATCGAGGAATCGATCTGCATGGAACTGGCCGCCGGCCGCGGCGAGGACATCGAGCGCCTGCTCCCCGACCTCACCCACCTCGCCTTCCTACAGCTCTTCGGCGAGGGGTAGGGCCGGCGAGACCGCTATAGGGTGGCGGCGCTTGGACGCGGAGTCAGCTGTCGATGCCGGGGATTTCGTCTTCGGGGAGGTCGCCGTTGACTCGCTGCAGATTCTCGAGATCAAGGCGGTCTTGGCCGCGACCCGCCAGGCGCTTGAAGCCGACAATCGTGCGCAAGGAGGCGAACGGCGCGAGCTGGCCGCCGGCTTCGAGCTCGACCGCTCGCCCAGCTACGGTCTCGTAGTCCAGCGGCGGCAAGCCGCCGCGCATGATGTCGACGATCCCATGGCGGCTGTTCACACGGAGGTGATGCCTGCCGCCGATGTCCTTCGCGGTGAGCGCCTCGGCGTCGCTGAGCCGGGTGGCGTCGATTCTTCCGAGGAAGCGAAAGACCGCCTCGTCGGCCTCCGGGCCGTCGGGCACGAGCAGATCGGAGTCCTTGGTGGCGCGGATATAGCCGTGGGCGATCACGGCGAACCCGCCGATCACAACGTAGGGGAGCCCTACCGCGTTGGCGTCGGCGACGACGCCGTTGAGGTCAGGACCAGAGAGCTCGCCTGGGGGCATGGCCGGCCTTCACCGAGGCGACTAGTAGGGAGACGGCCTGCTGGGAGAGCCTCTGGCCATAGGCGACACGGTCGGCCATCGAGAGGGAGGCGGCGAACTCCGCTTCCTGGCGCTCCTCTTCCTCATTGATCTTCGCCCACTCGGCCTCGTTGCCCGGGGCGAGGAGCGGCTTTTGCCGTGGCGCAGTCATCGGACACAGATGCTACGCCCCTGCTCGGCGAGCTGAGCGCCGCCTGCCGCGCTGCGGACATCGAGCGCCTCCTCCCGACCTCACCCACCTCGCCTTCCTACAACTCTTCGGCGAGGCGTAGGCGCGAGCACCGACTAGGCTGCGGGCCATGGACCGGGCCGACTCTTGCGCTGAGCTGCTGGCCGCGCACTTCGCCGCGGGGAGGCACCTGGCGGTCGGCCTGGATCCCGATCCGGAACGGATCCCGGCGTCGGTCGCGCCGGGCGCCTCGCCGGCCGAGCGGGTGATCGAGCTCAACCGGGCGATCGTCGCGGCGACCGCCGATGTCGCTGCCGCCTACAAGCCGAACGCGGCCTTCTACGAGGCGCTCGGCGAGGACGGCTTCCACGCCCTCGAGGAGACGATCGCGACAATCCGCGAGCGGGCCCCGGGTGCGGCCGTGATCCTCGACGCCAAGCGGGCCGACATCGGCTCGACCAACGCCGGCTACGTCAGCGCCGCCTTCGACCGGCTCGGCGCCGACGCGATCACCGTCCACCCCTACCTCGGCGGCGAGGCGCTCGCTCCCTTCCTCGCCCGCGCCGAGAAGCTGATCTTCGTCCTCGCCCGCACCTCCAACCCCGGCGCCGGCGAGTTCCAGGACCTCGAGGATGGCGCCGGCGTGCCGCTCTACCGGCGCGTCGCCCGCGCCGTCGCGCGCGACTGGAACGCGGCCGGCAACTGCGGCCTCGTCGTCGGCGCCACCTACCCGGCGGAGATGCGCGCCGTCCGCGAGGACATCCCGGCCACGATGCCGATCCTGATCCCCGGCGTAGGCGCCCAGGGCGGCGACGTCGCCGCGACCGTCGCCGCCAACCGCGAGGCCGGCAGCGACGCCTACCTGATCGCCGCCTCGCGCTCGATCGTCTACGCCTCGGGCGGCGAGGACTTCGCCGACGCGGCCCACAGCGCGGCACAGGCGCTCGACGCCGAAATCCGCCTCGCCTAGCCCTTGGCGATCTCGGCTGCCTCGGCGCTGCCGAGGTAGGGCGTCAGGGTGAACTCGACCAGGTCGGGGAGCAGATCCTCCAGCTGCTCGGTCTTGCCGGCGATGATGCGCCGCGAGATCAGCGAGACCATGCCGCCGACCAGCGCTTCCTCGGTCGTCGGCGAGAGCCGCGAGAGGACCTCCGGCGGCCGCCCCTCGCGGCCCTCCTGGAAGTAGGGGACGAAGCTCTGGATCGCGGCGTCGTAGCGCTCGACCACGGCTGGCCCGGCGACCAGCGCCTCGACCATGCAGAGCCGCGCCAGGTGGGGCTCGGCGGCGAGGAACTGCAGCATCGCCTCGATCCCGCCCCTGATCGCCCAGGGCCATTCCTCGGCCTCGTCGAAGGCGGCCGAGACGCGCTCGCGCAGCTCCTTCATCACCGTGTCGTAGGCGACCACGAAGCACTCGTCCTTGCTCGAGAAGTGCTCGTAGAAGGTCCGCCGCGAGACGGCCGCGGCGCGGGTGATGTGGGCGATCGTCGTGCCCGAGTAGCCGTTCTCGTCGATCGCCTCGGCGATTCCGGCGATCAACCGCTCCCGCTGGTTATGAGTGACGAACTCGCGCGGCAGGCCGTGCCGGCCCGGCGGCAGTCGCGCCAACTCGGGCGGATAGTCCTCCGCCCCGTCCGCCGGCGCGCCGTTCGTCTTGTCCTTGCGTTTCCTTGCCACACCGCGAGCATATCCCTCCGCAGCGTCGGACTCACGGCTCAGCTCCGCCATAGCCGCCTCGATACCCAAATACGGCATCACCGCCGCCGACATCAGCTGCGGGACCAGCTCGGGCAGCTGCTCGGCGTCGCCGCGCACGACCCGCGAGTAGATCTGCCCGTAGGCGGAGCCGGCCAGCGCCTCGGCGGTCGTGTGGGGAACCGCGTCGGGGTCCTCCATCTCCTGGCGGCCGGCGTCGATCAGCGAGGCGATCACCCGCATCGTCATGTCGCGGCGAGCGCGGGCGGCGTCGCCGGCGGCGAGCACCTCGACCCCGAAGGAGGCGCGGCTGGGGTCGTCGCGCAGGCTTTCGATCACCTCGTAGGCGACGGCGCGGAGGCGGTCGGGCCACTCTTCGCGGCTCTCGTAGGCCCGCACCATCGTCCCCAGGCACTCTTCGTTGAGGTCCTGCCAGGCGGAGAGGAAGCAGTCGTACTTGCCGCGGAAGTGGCGGTCGAAGGCGGGGCGGTCGAGTTCGGCGCGGTCGAGCACGAACTCGATCGTCGTTTCCCCGTAGCCGCGTTCGGCGGCGATCTCGATCAGCGCCGCGACGATCTGGGCTCGCTCGGAGCTGCCGGTGCGGTCGCGGGTCTCGGTGTCGAGCACTAGCGCATGGGACCCCCGATCCCTGCCCTGGCTACTTGCCGTTCGGCTCGGCCGGCGGCTGCGCTGCAGCGCGCTTGGCGGCCTCGGCGCCGACGTACGGGGTGAGCGAGAACTCGACCAGCTCGGGGAGGAGCCGCTCGATCTCCTCGACCTGCCCCATCACGATGCGCTGGTAGATGATCCAGAAGAGCCCGCCGACGATCGTCTCCTCGAGTGTCCCGGGCAGATTCTCGCCCTTCGCGGCGACCTTGCGGCCCATCCGGAAGAGCGGCACGAAGGCCTGGATCGAGCGTTCGTAGCGCTCGACCGCGGCCGGGCCGGCGGAGAGCGCCTCGACGACGCAGGTCCGCGCCAGCGCCGGCTCGGTGGCGACGTAGTGGAGGAAGGCGCCAAGCCCGGCGTTTACCCGCGCCGGCCAGCTGTCGACCCGGCTGGCTGCATCGACGACGCGCTGCAGCGCCTCCTTGACCGCGTACTCCGAGGCGGCGAGGAAGCAGTCTTCCTTGGAGGAGAAGTTCTCGTAGAAGGTGTTGCGGGCGATCCCGGCGCGGCGCACGATGTCGGCCACGGTGACCGCGCGGTAGCCCTTCTCGACCGTCTCCTCGGCGAGCGCCGCGATGATCCGGGCGCGCTGGTGGCGGGCGATGAACTCGCGCGGCAGCGGGTGCCTGCCGGGGGGCATTCTGGTTGCCTGGGGGACGCGATCGGCCACAGCAGTGAGGCTACTCCCGGCCGGTTGAGATTCAAGCTGGACGGATTGGCGATATACCGCTACAGTACCGGAGGCCAGACAACCTGTTCCCTAGATGATAAGAAAGGGATAGCGATGGGGAAGCAGGCCGTAACCAAGGTCCAGGCAGGGGCTGAGGGAACCGGCAGGATCGAGGCGGTGAAAGCACCTCCTCACACCCCCAAGCTCGAGCTTGTGAATTCGCCCAAGCGCGAAAAGATCCTCGAGGGAATGCTCGAGGCGGTCGGGGCGACCGGCTACGACGGAACCTCCGTACGCACGGTTCTCGACCGCAGCGGGCTCTACCGGCAGGCCTTCTACGACAACTTCACCGACAAGGACGCCTGCTATCTGGCGGCGCTCGGGATGGGGATCGGCCGGCTCGAAGCGATCGCGGCGAGGGCCGCGGCGAGCGAGCAGGGCTGGCGGGCGAAGCTGCGGGCCGGCCTCGGCGCGCTGCTCGACCGGCTCGACGCCGAGCCCGATTTCGGCCGCGGCGTGATCGTCGAGGTCCACGCGGCGGGCCCCGAGGCGCTGGCAAGACGTGCCGAAGCGATGAAAAAGGCGGCCGATTTCATCGATCTGGCGCGGGCCGAAGTGGCGGAGTCCGAGTCGCCGCCGCAGATCGCCCCCGAGGGGATCGTCGCCGGGATCCACGCAATCGTCCATTCTCGGCTCTCCAGCGGGGCAACCGAGGGCTTCCGCGGCCTCCTGCCGGAGTTCATGTACTTCGCGGTGCTGCCCTACTTCGGGGCCGAGGCGGCGGCGGCTGAGATGCAGGCCGCGCGCACCTAGCCGCGGCGGTTGGACAGGCCGCGAGTCCTGCCCTACATTGGTTGCGATGGGTTCGCCTTCGACTTCGAATCCTGAAGCGCCGCTCGATCGTCACGGGCTGCCGCGCGCATACATCATCCGCTCCGAGCGCGAGCGCATGCTCGAGGCGATGGTGAGGATGTCGGCGGCAAAGGGCTACGAGGCGACCACGGTCGCCGACGTGGTCGAGTACGCCGGCGTCTCGAGCGAGACCTTCGAGTCGATGTTCGCCGACAAGGAGGCCTGCTTCCTGGAGGCCTACGACGCGGTCTTCGACGTCGTCATCGCGCACGTGACCGCGGCCTTCGAAGCGGCATCGGACGAGCCCTGGCCGGAGAGGATCGCCGCCGGCCTGGGGGCGCTGATCGAGCTGCTCGCGATGGAGGCCGACATCGCCAGGATGGCGATGGTCGAGGCGACCGCGGCCGGCGACGACGCGCGCGAGCGCTACCGGGCGATGTTCACCCGCTTCACGCCCTTCCTCGAGGAGGGGCGCACCTACTCGGGCCAGGCCGAGGAGCTGCCGGCCGACACGGCGCGCTTCGCGGTCGGCGGCGCCGCCTCGCTGATCTTCGACGAGGTCCGCGCCGGCCGCGGGCCCGAGCTGAAGCGGATCCTGCCCGACCTCGTCTTCGCCGTGCTGATGCCTTATCTGGGGCCGGAGGCGGCCGAAGACGAGATGCGGCGGGTCACGCGCGAAGGGGGTTGAGGGAGGGGTTCGGTAGGGGGCTCCACTTAACTTTTTTTGAAGACCGTGAGTGGCCGTCCGAGATTGCCGCCGCAAAAAAAGTACAAGACGTTCCGCCCCCTACCGAACCCCTCCGATCAAACGCCCTCCCCATGACGACCCTGACCTGAGGCGAAGCGGGCGGCACCCTCGACGGCTATGTCGAGGACTTGGTTTCCCAGCTTGGCCTCGAGGGCGAGGCCGTCCTTTAAAGGTTTGCCAAAGCCTTCGATTGCTGCTTGGCGGTCGGCGAGCATGGTGGCTTGGGGGAAGCTTGCGATCTTCTCGGCGAGCTCTAGGGCTCGGTCTAGGTGCTTGCCGGGGTCGGTTATCTCGTTGATCAGGCCTATCTCCTTCGCCTCGGCCGCCTTCACCGGGCGGCCGGTGAGGATCAGGTCTAGGGCGCGGCCCATGCCGATCGTGCGGGGCAGGCGCTGGGTGCCGCCGTCGAGCAGGGGCACACCCCAGCGGCGCTCGAAGAGGCCGAAGGTCGACTTGGGGGTGGCGATGCGCAGGTCGCACCAGAGCGCCAGCTCGACGCCGCCCGCCGTGGTCCAGCCGTCGATCGCGGCGATCGCCGGCTTGGCCGGCGTCAGCCGGGTCGGCCCCATCGGCCCGTCGGGGTGGCTGACGTCGAGGTTCATCGCCTTCAGGTCGGCGCCGGCGCAAAAGGCCTCGCCGCCGGCGCCGGTGAGGACCAGCACGCGGGCGCCATCGTCGGCCTCGAAGTCCCTCAACCCCTGCCGGAACGCCTCCGCGGCCGCCGCATCGATCGCGTTGCGCCGCTCGGGCCGGTCGATCGTCAGCACCGCCGCCGCGCCGACCCGCTCATAACGAAGCTCGCCGCCCATGACGGCGAAGAGTAGGGAGCGGGCCGGAGCGGGCGCGGTTACGCTGCGCGGATGCGTATCGACGAGATTCTCGACAGCAAGCGGCCGGTCTTCTCGGTCGAGCTCTTCCCGCCCAAGACCGAGGAGGGGACCGAACAGCTCTTCGCGACGGCGCGCTCGCTGCGCGAGCTCGAGCCCGACTTCGTCTCGGTCACCTACGGGGCCGGTGGCTCGACCCGCGACGGCACGGTCGAGATCACCCGCCGGCTGAAGGACGAGCTGGACCTGGAGACGATGGCCCACCTGAGCTGCGTCGGCGAGACCCGCGAGGGCCTGGCGACGACGCTCGACCGGATCGCCGCGGCCGGGATCGAGAACGTCTTCGCCCTGCGCGGCGACCCGCCGCGCGGCCAGCCGGACTTCGTCCAGCCCGAGGGCGGCCTCGGCAGCGCCGCCGAGCTTGCCGCCTTCATCGGCTCGCGCTGGGACTTCACCGTCGGCGGCGCCTGCTTCCCGGAGGTGCACCCGGAGGCGCCCGACCTCGACACCGACCTCGACTACCTGAAGACCAAGGTCGAGTCCGGCGCCTCGTTCCTGATCACGCAGCTCTTCTTCGACAACCAGGTCTACTTCGACTTCGTCGCCGCGGCGCGCGAGAAGGGGATCGAGGTGCCGATCCTCGCCGGGGTGATCCCGGTCGCCGGCTTCGCCCAGACGAAACGGATCTGCGAGCTCTGCGACGCCTCGATCCCGCCGCGCCTGGAAGCGGCGTTCGCGGCCGCGGGCGGCGACGCGGAGGCGGAGTTCGAGCTCGGCGTCGCCTACGCGGCCCAGCAGTGCGCCGAGCTGCTGATCGCCGGCGCCCCCGGGATCCACTTCTACGCGCTCAACCGGGCGCCGGCGACGCGTGCGGTGCTCGCCGCGCTGCGCGCCTCGCGGCCCTGGGAGCGCGTCCGCGGAACGCCCACCGACCCGGTCGGCGGTTCGAGCCGCTAGCGACAGGTCCATGGCTTTAGACTGGTGGCGACGATGGGCGAGTTGAGCTACCAGGGATACCGCGTCGGCTTCGACGAGTACGGCGAGGGCGAGCGGCCGATCGTGCTCGTCCACGGGCTGCTGATGAACCGCCGGATGTTCGAGCGGCTCGGGCCGGCGCTGGCGAGGCGCGGCAACCGGGTGATCTGCGTCGACCTGCTCGGCCACGGCCGCTCCGACCAGCCCGACGACCTGCGCCTCTACTCGATGCCGCTGTTCGCCGCGCAGATCGTCGCCCTGCTCGACCACCTGGGGCTGGAGCGGGCGGTGGTCGGCGGCACCTCGCTCGGCGCCAACGTCGCGCTCGAGCTGGCCGTCCGGCACCCGGACCGGGTCGAGGGGCTGTTCATCGAGATGCCGGTGCTCGACAACGCGCTGGCCGCGGTCGCCGCGATCTTCGCCCCGGTCCTGCTCGGGCTGCGGGTGGCGAGCCCGGCGATCGAGCTGAGCTCGCGGCTCGCCTCGCTGATCCCGCGGACCAACTTCCTGCTCGACATCGGCCTCGACTGGGCGCGGCGCCGGCCGGGGCCGACCGTCGCCGTGCTGGAGGGGCTGCTGCTCGGCGAGACCGCGCCGGGGCGCGAGCAGCGGCGCCTGATCGAGCGGCCGGCGCTGGTCGTCGGCCATCCGCGCGACCCCCTGCACCCGTTCAGCGACTCGGGGATGCTGATCGAGGAGCTGCCTCGGGCGCGCTTGGTCGAGGCCAACTCGATCCTCGAGTGGAGGACCCGCCCCAAACGGCTCAACGACGAGCTGGCGAAGTTCCTGGCCGAGGTCTGGGCGCCGCAGGCTGTCCCGGCCCCCGCCGCGAACGGCAATGGCCACAACCCCGCGCCTGTGGCAGGATAGGGGCTGCGAGATGGCAAACCGCAGGGAGGAAGAGAGGCAGCGGCTCCGCGAAGCGCGGAAGCAGCGCGAGACCGGCCAGGACCGGTCCGAGAAGCTGCGCCTGTTCGCCGTCTACGGCTTCGCGGGCCTGATCGGCCTCGGCGTCGTCGTCGGTGTGATCGCCGTGATCGCCTCCTCCGCCGGCGGGGGCGGCGGCAACGCCCACCTGCTCGTCGCGACCGGCGAAACGAACGGCTTCGAGCCCGACGATCGCGAGGGCACCGCACCGGCGGCGGCGAAAATCACCGACCTCGACAAAGCCGCCAAAGCCGCCGGTTGCGTGGTGCGGCTGGAGCTGGAAGACGAGGGCAAAGAACACCTGCCGCCGACCGCGACTACGCCCAACTACGGAACCAACCCGCCGACCTCCGGCAACCACGCCACCGCGCCCTACCAACAGGCCGACGGCGCTTACAGCGAGATGCCCGACGAAATCTTCATCGTCCACTCGCTCGAGCACGGCCGGATGCAGATCCAGTACGACCCCGACCTGCCCGAGGAGGACCAGCTGGAGCTGAAGGGGCTCTACGACACTATGTTCGGCGGCACCCTCTTCTTCCCCAACACGAACATGGACTACGCGGTCGCGGCGACGACCTGGACCAACCTGCTCGGCTGTCCCGAGTACAAAGGCGCCGCCACGCTCGACGCGATCCGCGCCTTCGGCAAAGAGACCTGGGGCAGGTACGGCGGCGAGCCGGTCAACGCGTTCGGGCTGAAAGGCCCGACGCCAGTGGAACCACGCAGCTAGGCGCGGTAGGCGGGAAAGAAGCCGCCGGCGTCACGGCCGGCGGCGAGTCGCTCGTAGGCCTGCGGGTCGCAGACGATCTCGGAGGTGTGCCAGGGCTGCTCGCGGTTGGCGAAGCCGCGCTTGAACTCCTCGAGGGCGTCGCCGCGGGAGATGCCGCCGCCGAGGTTGAGCGGCAGGTCCCGCTCGGTCGAGAGCTCGACCAGGGCGGCGACGACGTTCTTCATCGGCGAGTCGCGCAACTGGGCGTCGGCGCTGCCGCTGAGGTAGTAGTGCAGGAAGCCGTCGCTGCGGACTACGAGCGAGGCGGCGGCGACCGAGTCACCGCCGGGGGCGTGCGCGAGGGCCAGCCAGGCGGCCTCCGATTCGAGCACACGGTCGAAGTAGCCGGCGGCGAAGAAGTAGCGCTCGGCGGCGCCGGTGCGCCGCATCGTCTGCTCGTAGGCGGCGCGGAAGCCGGCCCGCTGCGCGGCGCTGCTGGCCGGCCCGGCGACGATCTCGACCTCGTATCCCGCGCGGCGGTTCTTGTTGACCCGGTTGCGGTCGCTGCCACGGCTCTTCGCCGGCAGCCCCGGGTCGGCGATCTGGACGACGTTGCGCTCGGCGGCGCCGGCCAACGGCGGCGGCCCGAGCGTGTGGCGGAGGAAGATCGAGACGAGACCGGTCGCCGACCAGTCGACCGCGCTCGGAGCGACCTCGGCGACGGGGGTGGTCGAGGTTTGAGTCGCATAGCGGTCCAAACCTCGACCACCCCCGGGGGAGACGACCAGCCCCGGGTAGCCGTAGGGGGAGATCGCGTCGCGGGCGCCGGCGCCGGGGATCTCGCGGACGATCAACGGGGCGAACAGCGGCCCGCCGTGCTCAGCCTCGATGCGCAGCGTGTGGGTGACGCCTTCGGCGTCGAGGAACGGGCGCGAGCGGAAGAACTCCTCGCCCTCCGCAGCCGTGCCGCGGTCGGCGAGCAGCTCGGCGGTGACGCTCACGGCAAGAGGTCCGCGGCGGCGGCGCGGAACTCCTCGGGGAGCACGCCCCAGACCTCGCAGTCGTCCGCGGGCCCCCCGTTACGCTTGAGGTGGCCGCGCATCGTCCCCTCGTGCTTCCAGCCGAGCCCCGTGACGGTCTTCTTGGCGACCTCGTTGCGGGCCGGGATGCGGCCGTAGACGCGGTGGGCGCCGAACTCGTCGAAGGCCTTGGCGATCGTCAGCGCCTCGGCGCGGCGGCCGACGCCCTTGCCGCGCACGTCGTCGCCGATCAGCGCGCCCAGCTCCGGCGCGGTCTGGCGGAAGAGGCCGTAGAGGGCGGTGAAGCCGACCGGCTCGTCGTACCCCTCGACCGCGATCGCGTACTTGCGATCCTCCGCCGGGCCGTCGATCGCCCGCGCCACCCAGGCCTCGGCGTCGGCGAGCGAGAAGCTCTCGCGCTGCTCCATCAGCGACGCGGTCGCCTCTGGGTTGTTGAACCAGCGGTGCACCGCCGCGGCATCGCCGGGCTCGAACGGACGCAGGCTGACTGCCGGTCGATCGGTCACGTCGAGACCCTATGCGTTGATCGCAGCATTTTGGGGTCTATGGCCCGGAAAATGCTGCGATCGAGCGGTCAGTCCGGGGCGAGGCCGTGGCCGGTGACGAGCAGGCCGGCCGTCTTGGCGAGGATGCGCAGGTCGAAGCCGAAGCCGCGGCGCTCGACGTACTCGACGTCGAGCTCGATCCGCTCCTCCCAGGGGATCCCGGCGCGGCCCTGGACCTGGGCCCAGCCGGTCAGGCCGGGCCTGACCTCGTGGCGGCGGTGCTGGCGCGGGGTGTAGTCGCGGACCTGGGCCGGGATCGTCGGGCGCGGGCCGACGATCGCCATCTCGCCGCGCAGCACGTTGACCAGGTTGGGGATCTCGTCGAGCGAGGTGCGGCGCAGCAGCCGGCCGGCGGCGGTGACGCGGGGGTCGTCGCGGGCGACGACCCTGCCGACGCCGACCGGGTCGGAGCCCCGCACCATCGTGCGCAGCTTGAGCAGCTCGAACTCGTCGCCGTCCTTGCCGACCCGGCGCTGGCGGTAGATCACCGGCCCACGGCTGCCGAGCTTGATCGCGACGGCCGCGATCAGCAGAACCGGCGACAGGACTACTAAGGCCCCAACCGCAATCGATATGTCAAAAATTCTCGGCATTCGTTACCTGGTCCCGGGAGCCTTGTCCCAGGCCCCCTGGGGCCCGCCGCGCAGCCGGTCCCAGAGACCGAGCGCGATCGAGGCGGTGGTCGAGACGTAGTAGCGGGCGACCCGCAGCGGCGCCAGGGGCAGCGGCCGGGCGAGCAGGGCGGCGGCGAGGACGGCGAGCTGGGCGGCGAGCGTCGCCGTGTAGACCCAACCGTGGCCGAGCAGGGCCGCGTTCGCCGCCAGCGCGGCAAGGTGGAGGAGCGGGGTCGCGTAGCGCAGCAGCCGGTGCGAGGCGATCTCGAGCGCGTAGAGCGGCGGGTAGCCGCGGGGCCGCCACATCCCTTCGGCGACGACTATGTCCCAGATGCCGACCATCATCCGCCGCTTGCGGGCGAGCTCGCCCTCCAGGGTCGGCACCATCTTCTCCTCGGCGGCGGCCCAGGGGACGTAGAGCGAGCGGCGGCCGCGCTTGGCGAGCAGGAACGGCAACGAGAGGTCGTGGCTGCCCGTCGGCGGCAGGGGAATGTAGGCGTCGCGGCGGACGGCGTAGATCGCGCCGTTGCCGGCCGTCACCCCGGCCAGACCGGACTCGAGCTCGCGGACGCGCATCTCGTAGCGCCAGTAGGAGCCCTCGAGGTTGCCGCCGCCGGGGTCGAGGAAGCGGACCTGGCCGCAGGCGTAGCCGACGGCGGGGTCGGCGAAGGGCTCGATCAGGTGGCGCAGGGCGTCCGGCGCCCAGACGCTGTTGGCGTCGGAGAAGGCGAGGATCTCACCCGAGGCGCGCTCGGCGGCGGCGTTCTGGGCGGCGACCTTGCCGCCGCGCGGCAGCTCGAGCACGAGGTCGGCGCCGGCGGCCCGCGCCCGCTCGACCGTGGCGTCGGCCGAGCCGTCGGAGGCGACGATCAGCTCGAGCCGCTCGCGCGGGTACTCGAGCGCCAGCGCGTTGGCGACCTTGGCCGCGATCACCTCCTCCTCGTCGAAGGCGGCGACGATCAGCGAGACCAGCGGCGGCTCGTCCCAGGTGCCGGGTTCGAGGGTCGGGCGGCGGCGCAGGGCCACCAGGGCGCGGAGGAGCAGCGGGTAGCCCAGATGGGTGTAGGCGATCGATCCCGCGCAGATCCAGAAGATGGCGACTGGCACGGGGTCGATTATCGGCCTGTGTAGGGAGGGGGTAGGGGTGTCCCTCCCGGTTGCTGGGTTTTTCGCCTTGGACTTGGCGTCTCTCGCCGAGTTGGCGCTGCGAAAAACATGACGCCGCGAACCGGGATGGACACCCCTACCCCCTCTTCTCGAGGAGTTGTCGGTAGAGCGTCAGGGTCTGGCTTGCGGCCTCGTCCCAGGAATAGGAGGTGGTGGCGGCGTGGGTCGCTGCGCCGGCCAGCTCCGTCCGGGCGCTCTCGTCGTCGATCAATTCGGTCAGTGTGGCGGCGAGAGCTGCTGGGTCCGCCGGGGGGACGAGGCGGGCGGCGCCCTGTTCGGCTACCTCGGGGAAGCCGCCCACCGCGCCGAGGACCAGCGGCTTGCCGAAGGCGAGGGCGGCGTAGAGGACGCCGCTGTGCTCGGCGTCGCGATAGGGCAGCGCGACTACGTCGGCACGGCGCATGATCGCCGGAATCTCGGCGTCCTCTATGAAGCGGGGGAGGAAGCGGACCCGACCGGGAGCTTCGGCCGCCAGGGATTCGAGTGGCGCCACGTCCATGCGCGGGTTGCCGACGATCCAGAGCTCGGCGCCCTTCACCTGGCGGAAGGCTTCGAGCAGGGTGTCGATCCCCTTGTAGGGGCGGAGCAGGCCGAAGAAGAGGATCACCGGGCCCTCGGCCCCCTCCAGCTCGGCCGGCAGCGGCTTCTCCTCGGGCAGGCGGGTGAGGTAGTCGAAGGCGCCGTGGTGGATGACGCGGATCCGGGCGGGATCGAGGCCGACCGCCTCGCGCAGCCGCCGCGCGCCATGCTCGGAGTGGGCGACGACCGCGTCCATCGCGCCGAAGGTGCGGCGAGCGGCGGCGAGCTGGCGGCGGCTCGGCCGCGGCGGCAGGATGTAGTGAGCGGTCATCGCCCGGGGGCGCTGCGGGGGCAGGAGACGGGAGTCCAGTCGCGGGAGCGTCAGCCACTGGTAATGGACGACGTCGGCGTCCAGGATCCGTCGCAGTCGCAACATGTCTGGAAGGTGCCCGGCCAGCTTGGCGACCCGCCGGGCCGGGCCACCCAGGCCGCGCTTGGCGGCGCCTCGGTAGAACGTCTCGGCAACCCGATACCCCTGCGCCTCCGGAACCGGGGCATAGGGAAAGTGGCTGGTCAACAGTTCGACCTCGATGTGTTGGCGCGCCAACGCAGCTGCCAGCGCCCGATCGTAGGGGGGAGTAAACGCCGACGGATCGACCAACTGGACCTTCACCGGGGGCGTCTTCCAGATATGCGGGGGCGGCGGGCCATGCGCGGACGATTATCGTGCTCGCCGTGGAACCCGGCGTCCTGTCTCATAACGTAGGCCGAGAAATGACGAGACACAGGCGCCGCCAGACAAGGACGCAGGGAGCCCGAATAGCAGCGCTATTTGGGCGACTGAGGACGCAGTATGGCGGCGAACTGGGGCCGTCATTTCCGGTCTGACGTTATGAGGCAGGACGCCCTACTGTCCTACTGCGTCGTGAACACGAACGGTCGCGAGGACCTGCTCGCCTGCCTCGACGCGATCGAGCGCACCCACCCGGCCGGGGTCGAGGGCGAGATCCTCGTCCTCGACAACGCCTCCGAGGACGGCTCGGCCGGGGCGGTGCGGCAGTGGTCCGAGGCGGCGAAGGCGCGGGGCGGCGTGGCGGGCGACGATCGCGGCGTCCGCCTGATCGCGCTGCAGCGGCGAGGCGGCAAGGCGGCGAACGACTCGCTGCTGCTGCGCGAGGCGCGGGGCCGCTACTGCCTGCTGCTCAACGAGGACTCCGAGCTGCGGCCCGGCGCCGCCGAGGCGCTGGTCGCGGCGCTCGACGCCGATCCGCGCGCCGGGGCGGCCGGCGCGCAGCTGCTCGACTCGGAGGGCAACCCGGTGCCCTGCGCCTGGCGCTTCCCCGGCGTCGGAACCGCCCTGGCCGGGGCCATCTTCCTGCACCGATGGCTGACCGTGCAGAGCGAGCGCGGCAAGTCGCAGGTCGCCCGGGTCCCCGCTGCCGATTCGGCTATCTGCGTCGACTGGGCGCAGTCGAGCGCGCTGCTGGTCCGCCGCGAGGCGGCCGCCTCGGTCGGTTACCTCGACCCCGCCTTCTTCGTCTACTACGACGAGTGCGACTTCTGCAGGCGCCTCGCCGGGGCGGGCTGGCGGACGCTCTTCGTCCCTTCGGCGGAGGCGATCCACCACGACCAGCTCTCCACCGACCTCGCCGCCGGCCTGCCCCGCATCGTCGAATTCCACCGCAACCGCGACCTCTACATGCGCAAGCACCACAGCCGCCCCGCGGCGCTGGCCGTACGCCTGCTCACCGCCTGGTCCTACGCCCTGCGCACCCTCGCCGCCGTCTTCACGCCCAACCGCTCCGCCCGGATCATGTGGGCCCATGCCCGCCAGGCCTTGCTCCCCGCAAGAGGCGAAAGTCTCCGCGACCGCGCCGAGAGTTGAGTGTGAAGTTTGGACTGCATTGCAGCCCTAACCTCACACGCAAACTGCTCAGCGACTGTCCTCGTCGATGATCTCCGCCTCGTAGGCCTCGGGGACTTGGCCGTCGATGGCGGCGGGGCGGTCGCGGGCGGCTCGGTAGCGATCGCGCAGCTCGCCGGGATGGCGGAGGCGGGCGAGCCAGCGGCGCTCCTCGTCGCTGAAGAAGCCGCTGAGCAGGAGGACCGCCGGGTAGGCGAGCCAGAGGACGAGCCGGCCGGCCAGGCCGGCGAAGCCGTCGGTCGGCAGCAGCAGCTCGCCGGCGCCGACCAGCGCCGCGCTGACGAGCACGATCCGGGCCAGCCGGCTCCATTCGTAGGGGACCGGGAAGAGGCGTTGGGTGAAGCCGTACATCAGCGCCACCACGACCAGGTAGGAGGCGACCAGGGCGAGACCGGCGCCGGCGATGCCCATGGTCGGGACGAGGATCAGGTTGAGGACGACGTTGACCGCCAGCGCCGCGCCGGTCGCCGGGAAGTTGAACTCGGTGCGGCCGGTGCGGCCGAGGATCACCAGCAGCACCATGTAGAGGGCGTAGAGGGTGACCGCGGTCGAGATCAGGCCGACCGCTTCGTAGGACTGGAAGAACTCGGGCGCGGCGAGGGCGCGGGCGATCCAGCGGGCCAGCAGCCACATGCCGACGACGACGAAGGCGCAGGCGGCGAGGAACCAGGTGACGACCGCCGCGTAGGTGCGGCGGGCCTCGTCGTCGTCGCGGATCGAGTAGGCGAGCGGCGGCCAGGCGAGCTGGAAGCCGCGGACGAGGACGTTGACCGCCTGGGCGAACTTGACGGCCAGCGAGTAGAGGCCGGCCTCGGCCAGCCCGAGCGTGCGCACGATGATGATCCGGTCGACGAAGTTGAGCGCGTAGAGCGAGAGCTCGGCCGGCATCGTCGGCAGGCCGAAGCGCAGCATGCGGCGCAGCAGCGGCCGTTCGACGCGCAGCGAGAGGCGGCGCCGGTGGGCGACGATCAGGCCGAGGACGAAGGCGGCGCCGCTGACGTAGCTGCCGAGCAGCAGGCCGCGGGCGCCCTCGTCGGCGCCGACGACCAGGGCCACGGTCAGGGCGATCGCCGCCAGCACGTTGGCGATCGTCACGACGAAGAAGGCGCGGGCGCGCTCTTCGAGCCGGAAGAGGGTCAGCAGGTACTCGTGCAGCGTCGCCACCCAGAGCCCGGCGATCGCGATCCGGGCCAGGTCGGGCGCCGGCCGGTCGAGCAGCAGCTCGGAGATCGGCCCAGCGAAGGGCAGCGCGATCAGCGCCGCCGCGGTGCCGAACCAGAAGAGCGCCGCGAAGGACGTCGCCACGACCCGCTGCGGGTCCTCGCCGGCCTTGTAGTAGAAGCGCAGCACGGCCTCGATCACGCCGAAGCGGATCACGATGCTGGCGGCGACCACGGCGGCGAAGAGGACCTCGGCGGCGCCGTAGTCGGCCGGGGTCAGGTAGCGCGTGTAGAGCGGCAGTAGCGCGACCGCGATCAGCTTCGAGAAAATGCTCGCCGCGGTGTAGGCGGCGCCGGTCGTCGCTAGGCGGCGGAGGTAGCCCGACACGGCGCGACTCTACGCCGCGTCGCGGACCGGGACTGCCGCGAGCGAGGTGGCGACGGCCAGCAGGACCCAGGCGATCGGGTCCTCGTAGAAGCCGGCGTAGGCCATCGTGTGGACGAGCAGGGCGACGAACGCCGCGAGGATGGCGGCGCGGGCTATGGGCGGGGAGGAGTCGCCGGGGGTGTCCAATCGAGTGCTGGGATTTTCGCCTTGTGGAGGGGGCGGGAGGGGTGGGGGTCCCGACCGGGCGCTGGGTTTTTCGCCTTGCGCGTCGCGACTCTCGCCGACGTCGCGCTGCGAAAAACAGGACGCCGCGTCCGCTCGGGACCCCCACCCCTCCCGTTCTCGGCCCAAGCCGGAGGCCATCGTCCACAGCGCCGCTACGAGTAGAGCTGCGTAAGCCGCCAGGCCGATCAGGCCTTGCTCAGCTGCGACCGTTATCGGCTCGGTGTGGGATACGGAGACGGGGGCCTTTTTGGTGGCTATGTGTTCTCGGTAGGCGCGGGGGAAGCTGCCGGCGCCGTAGCCCCAGACCGGGCGCTGGGCGAAGAGGTCGGTGCCGCCGGAGATCAGGTTGGTGCGGCCGCCGGTGTCTACGTTGAGCCGATCGGGGCTGAGTCTGGAGACGCCGCCGGCGAAGATGACTATGAGCACGGCCAGCAACGCGCCGGCGCCGACGGCTGCCAGCGTCCAGCGCCAGCTCCAGCGCAGCGCGGCCAGGACGGCGAGCCCGCCGAGCAGGGCCGCGAAGCTGGACTGCGAGAAGGTCGGGACGAGACCGAGCCAGAGGACCGCCACAAGACCGGTGAGCAAGGCGAGCTGCTTTTTCTCCCTGACCCAGAGCAGCACAGCCATCGCCACGACGATCGCCAGGGCCAGGTATCTCCCATAGATGTTCGGGTCCCAGAAGATCGAGTTGACCCGGAAGTAGGTGTGGAATTCGTTCGACCGGATGACCTGGTCGTTCCAGAAGAGCTCCCGCGTCACGTACTCGACGCTGCCAACCAGCGTGAACGCCAGCCCCTCAGCAGCTAGAACCCACAGCACCCACTTGAGAAGCCTGCGGTCCCAGGTGACGTCTCGCAGCAACGCGTACACCAGCGAGAACGGCACGAAGAAGAAGCAGACGTTCTGGAGGCCCTTCGAGAAATCGGGCGAGTAGAGCGTCTGCAGGGCGTAGAGCAGGACGACTCC
>JBBDJH010000021.1:68124-96579 GCA_040879985.1 Solirubrobacterales bacterium | reverse complement strand
CTCCTGCCATTGACGAAGCGTGGTCGAGAGCACTCCCCCCGCGATGACGAGGTACAGAGGGACCAAAAGGTTGGCCGTGTCCCCCCCCGCCTCCAACGGGATGCGGAAGGGAAGAGCGGCAACGATGGCCAGCGGCATGAAGACCGGCCAGCGTCGAAAGACCGCGGCGAGGGCGACAGCTGCAGCCACGGCGGCAAGGCCCAGGCCGGCGAAGCGCATCGGGTCGTCGCGCAGGTCGACGATCTGGGGGGAGTGCCACTGGTCGCCGAGGATCAGCAGGGGAAAGAGGGCGAGGGCGAGCAGCATCGCGGCGGCGCGAGGGCGGCCGGCGGGCAGCAGGATCGCCGCGGCAGCGGCGAGTGCGGCGACGAGGACACCGAGCGCGGCGAGGATCAACGTCGGCACCCGGGAGTCGGCTTGCGCGGAGCGCGGTGCAGGCGCATCACCCCGCCGGGGACGAGCGTGCGGTCCTGGCCGAGCAGTTTGACCCGCAGCTTGTAGCGGCCGGGCGCGGCGATGCCGCCGCCTCGCTGGCGACCGTCCCAGTAGTAGGTGTGGAAACGGTAGCGCTTCAGGTAGGTGTCGCGGGCGAGAGTGACGACGAGCTTGCCGCCCGGCCTGACCACCTGCACGTTGCCGCGGTCGGAGCGGGTCACGCGGAAGCGGATGCGGATCCGATCGAAGCGGCAGTCGCCGTTCGGAGTGAAGGCGCGGCTGGCCGGCTTGCCGAAGGTGACCCGGTCGAGGACGAGGGGGTCGCGCTTGAGCCGCTGCGACCAGGCGAAGGCGGCGATCGTGGCGACGACGAGCAGGGCGAAGACGATCGCGGCAGTACTAACCGGCCGACGAGGCATTGTCCTCGCCGATCACGATCGCGACCGGGGATCCGGCCGAGAGCGAGGCGATCTCCGAGGTCATCGGCTGCACGGAGGAGATCTCCACGGAGTCGGCCACCCGTTGCGCGGCGCGGCCGTTGCGCGGCGCGAACATGACGACGCTCTCGCTGAAGCTCGAGCGGCTATTGGTGACCGCGCCGAGCTGGTAGCCGCGCCGCTCGACCATGTCGCCAAAGGTGCCGGCCAGGCCGTCGACGGCGGTGCCGTTGAGCACGGTCACCTCGATTTCACTCGGCTTGAGCGCGCGCGATTTTGCCCCTTTGCCGGCTTTGCCTTTGCCGCCGGTGCCCTCGTCGGAGCCGCCGAGGACGGCGAAGGCGACGCCGCCGGCGAGCAGCGCCAGGACGACGAAGATCGCCGCCAGGTAGCGCGGTTCGCCGAGCCGCGAGCCGGCTCCGCCCCCACCGCCGCCCGCCGACCCGAAGCGCTCGCGCAGGCGCTCGCCGCGGGTCAGTTCCGGCAGCCCCTCCTCGCGGCGTTGGCGACGGTGCTCGCGCAGGTCGGCGGCGCGTTTCTCGGCCTCGCGCGCCTCCTCCAGCTTGCGCATCTCCTCGGCCCGCACGGCCGCGGCCGCCGAGGTCGACTCCTTGCGCTCGTTGTCGCGCTCCGGCGCCGATCCCGCCCACTCGCGCAGGCGCCGCAAGTCGCGGCCCTGGGCAAACGAAAGCAGGGCAAGCACGGCGAGCCCCAGGAACGCGAGCAGGCCGGCGAAGGCCCCGATTTCCTTAATCAACTCCACTGCGGCCAGCAGGATATGGCCAGAACCGATCCAAGGTGCGTCTCGGTGTCTGAGACCAAGCCAGAGAGTGACGGCCGAACACCCAGGTAGCAGCGCTACCTGGGTGGAGGACGGTGCTCTCTGGCGCCGGTATCAGGCGCCGAGACGCCGTCGGTGATCAGGTCGACGACTCGTTCGGCCAGGTTGGCCTCGTCACCGGCCATCACCAGGTGCTCGAGCGAGTTCAGCGTCGCCTCGACCCACTGCGGGTCGAGCGGCGCGGCGCGGACGGCGCGCTGGATCCGCTTCGCCGCCGTCGGCCGCAGCTCCTCGCCGCCGCCGAAGAGCTCCTCGTGCAGCTTCTCGCCTGGCCGCGGCTGGGTGAACTCGACCGCGATCTCAGCCCCCGGCTCGTAGCCGGCGAGGCGGATCATGTTGTTGGCGAGGTCGACGATCCGCACCGGCTCGCCCATGTCGAGGACGAAGACCTCGCCGCGGCCGGCGCCGATGTCGCCGGCGCGGATCACCAGCTGCACGGCCTCGGGGATCGTCATGAAGTAGCGGGTCATCTCCGGGTGGGTGACCGTGACCGGGCCGCCGCGCTCGATCTGGCCGCGGAAGATCGGCACGACGCTGCCCGAGGAGGCGAGCACGTTGCCGAAGCGGACGCTGGCGAAGCGGGTGGCCGGGTGCTTGTCGCCGGCGTTCTCGACGATCCACTCCGCCATCGCCTTCGAGGCGCCCATCACCGTCTTCGGGTTGACCGCCTTGTCGGTCGAGATCAGGACGAAGCGCTCGACTTCGGAGGCGGCCGCGGTCTCGGCCGTGATCCGGGTCGCGATCGCGTTGTTGCGGACCGCCTCCAGCGGGTTGGACTCCATCAGCGGCACGTGCTTGTAGGCGGCGGCGTGGAAGACGACGCTGGGCTTGAAGCGCTGCATCGTCTCCAGCATCCGGTGCGGCTCCTTGCAGTCGGCGAGCACCGCCTCGACGCTGCTGAAGTGGCGCTCGTCGATCATCTCGCGCTCGATCTCGAAGAGGTTGTCCTCGGCGTGGTCGACCATCACCAGCAGGCGCGGCCCGACGCGGGCGATCTGGCGGCAGAGCTCGGAGCCGATCGAGCCGCCGGCGCCGGTGACGAGGACGATGCGGTCGCGCAGGTAGGCGCCGACCGTGTCGAGCTCGACCACGATCGGGTCGCGGCCGAGCACGTCCTCGACCTGGACCTCGCGCAGCTGCTTGCTGAGCTGGACGCCGCCGCGCAGCAGCTCGAACACGGTCGGCAGCGTGCGCACGCGGATCTCGCGCTCGCGGCAGGCGGCGACGACCTTGGCCCGCAGCGTCCCCGGCGCCGAGGGAATCGCGATCACCACCTCGTCGGGTTCGGTCTCGTCGAGGATCCGCTTGATCTGCGCCGTCGTGCCCAGCACCTTGAGGCCGAGCATCCGCATACCGCGTTTGCGCGCGTCGTCGTCGACGAAGCCGATCGCGGTCGCGCCCAGGTTCGGGTTGAGGTGCATCTCGCGGACGACCATCTGGCCGCCGGAGCCGGCCCCGATCACCAGCACCTCGTGCTTGGGCAGGCGGTGGCCGTGGCTGGGGCGCTCGACGATCAGCCGCACGGCGAGGCGGGCGCCGGCGATCAGAAAGAGGGTGAGCATGAAGTCCATCACCGCGACCGAGCGCGGCAGGCCGTACTCGAAGGGCTGGATCACCGAGAAGACGACGACGAGCAGCGCCCCGGCGACGGCGACGGCGCGGCCGATCGTCAGAAAGTCGCGACCGCTGACGTAGCGCCACCACTTCTGGTAGAGCCCGAAGGCGGCGAAGATCGCGACCTTGCCGAGGACGACGAAGCCGACCGACTGCAGGAAGAGCGTCTCGTAGCGGCTCGGCAATTCTTCGTCGAGGAAGCGCAGCCGGAACGCCAGGTAGAAGGCGAGCGCGACCAGGACCGCGTCGGCAGCCACCTGGAGCACCCGATTGCGGTAGACGGGGTGGTTCAACCAGCGCATCAAGACCGGGCGAGTTTAGATGGTGTGCGAGCCGCGCCCTAGTATCTCCGCTTCGCGCATGCTCCCGCTCGCCAGCCCACCGATCCCGGCTGCCCACTCGATCGCGCTGGGGATCGTCCAGGGCCCCGCCGAGCTGCTGCCGGTCTCCTCCTCCGCCCACCTCGTGCTCGTTCCCTGGCTGGCGGGATGGGACTGGGAGCGGCTCGACCCGGAGGTGCGCAAGAGCTTCGAGGTGGCGCTGCACGGCGGCGCGGCGCTGGCCCTGCTGATCGGCCAGCGCGAGACGATCCTCGCCGAGCTGCGCGGCTTCGACGGCCGGCGTGGGCTGCTGCTCGGCCTCTCCTTCCTGCCCGCGGCGGTCGTCGGCTACACGCTGGAGCGACCGATCGAGCAGCGGCTGGGCGGCCCGAAGGCGACGGCGATCGGACTGCTGGCCGGCGCCGCGGCGATGCTCGTCGCCGACAGCAGGCCGCAGCGGCGCGGCCAGGGAGAGGCGACGGTGGCGGACGGGCTGGCGCTGGGCGTCGCCCAGGCCGCGGCCCTCGCCCCCGGCGTCTCGCGCAACGGCATCACCCTGGCGGCGGCGCGCTGGCGGGGCTTCTCGCGCGATCAGGCCAACCTGCTCTCGCGCACGATCGCGCTGCCGATCATCGTCGGCGCGACCCTGCTCAAGGGGGGCCGCCTGCGCCGCCGCGGCGCCTCGCCGCAGCTGCGCCGCTCGATGGCGATCGGCGTCGCCGCCTCCTTCGCCTCGACCCTCGCCTCGCAGCGCCTGATCCACCTGGTCGAGCGCGACAAGGCGCTCTGGCCGTACGCGGCGTACCGGGCGGCCCTCGCGCTTGCGGTGCTCCTCAAACTGCGTCGGTAGCGGCGCCTGAAAGAATCGCCCGCATGAGCGACGCGGACGCCTACTCGCAGGCCGGGGTCGACCAGGGGGCGGCGGATTCCGCCGTCGCCGGGCTGGTGCGGGCGCTGGGCGCGATCGAGCTGGGCCGCCCGTCGCGGCAGGTGCCGCTGCCCGGCCACTACGCGAGCGTGATCAAGCTCGACGAGCGGCTCGGGATCGCGCTCTCCACCGACGGCGTCGGCACCAAGCTGCTGGTCGCCGAGCAGCTCGGCCGTTTCGACACGGTCGGGATCGACTGCGTGGCGATGAACGTCAACGACGTGATCTGCGTCGGCGCCGAGCCGCTGGCGATGCTCGACTACATCGCGATCGAGCGCGCCGACCCGGCGGTCTGCGAGCAGATCGGGGTCGGCCTGGCGCGCGGCGCCGAGCTGGCCGGGATCGAGATCCCCGGCGGCGAGCTGGCCCAGCTCGGCGACATGGTGCGCGGCTTCGACATCGCCGGGGCCTGCTTCGGCACCGTGGCGCTGGACGCGATCGTCGACGGCTCGGCCGTGCGGCCCGGCGACGCGATCGTCGGCCTGCCCTCCTCCGGCATCCACTCCAACGGCTACACCCTGGCCCGCGCGGCGCTCGACGGCCTGCCGCTCGACGCCGACCCGGAAGGGCGGCTCGGCCGGCCGCTCGGCGACGTCCTGCTCGAGCCGACCGAGATCTACGTCAAGCCGGTGCTCGAGCTGCTGCGCTCCGCGGTCGACGTGCGCGGCCTCGCCCACATCACCTCCGGCGGCCTCGGCAACCTCGACCGGCTCGCCGCAGACGTCGGCTACGAGATCGACGACCCGCTGCCGGTACCGCCGATCTTTGCGCTGATCGAGGAGCGCACCGGCGTGCCCGACGCGGAGATGCGCGAGGTCTTCAACATGGGCTGCGGCTTCTGCTGCGTCGTCGCGGCCGAGGACGAGGCGGCGGCGGTAGAGGCACTGCGCTCCCACTATCCGGGGGCGAAGAGGATCGGACAGGCCACCAGCGCTGGCAGCTAACTCTAGTTGACTAGAGTCTAGTTGACTAGACTCTAGTTTGGTATAGTCTCGTCCGTGGCATTCACCGGCAGACAGCATGAGCTCGAGGCTCTGCTCAGCGAGCTGGATGACGTCAAGGAGACCGGCGAGGGGCGCTTCGTGTGGCTTCGTGGGCGGCGTCGGGTCGGCAAGTCCCGCCTCGTGCAGGAGTTCTGCAACCGCGCCAATGCGCCATACGCCTTCTACCAGGCGCCGCGCAGGGAGCACGCGGAGGCGCTCTCCGCCTTCGCGAAAGCGCTAGCCGGGTCGAGCCTGCCTGCCGCCGATGCCTTCGAGGGCATCGCCTACCCATCCTGGCCCAGCGCGATCAAGGCAGCGATCCGGGGGATCGATCCGGCCCGGCCGGCGATTCTCGTGATCGACGAGCTTCCGTATCTGGCTGAGCTCGACCCCGGCTTCACGGCGGACCTCCAGATGGCTTGGGACCGGATGCTGGAGCGGGCGCCGATCCTGCTCATATGCGTCGGCTCCGACGTGCGAATGATGGAAACCATGGTCGAGGAGCGTTCGCCGCTCTTTGGCAGGCCGACCAGGGAGATGCGGGTGGCTCCACTCAACCCGGCTGAGGTGGCGGAGATTAACTCGGCACCCGACGCCGCCGCCGCCATCGATCGCTACCTGATCCTCGGTGGCTTCCCACAGCTCGCGCCCATGTGGCCGGCAAGCGCCGGGACCATCGCCTTCCTCCGCAAGGCGCTCGCCGACGACCAGACTCCGTTCGTCACCACCGCACTGCGGATACTTGCCTCGGAGTTCGAGCGTACGTTGCGGGCGGAGCGGGTGCTCGAGGCGATCGGGCATGGCGAGACCGCCTACAACCGGATCGAGACACGCAGCGGCGTGAAAGGCAACACGCTCACCGCCGCGCTCGACGTGCTGATCGAGAAGAAGGGGCTGGTGGCCAAGGGGCTCCCTTACGCTGTGCCACCTGGCAGGAAGGCCGCCAAGTACACCGTTGCCGACCCGTACCTGCGCTTCTGGCTGCGTTTCGTCGGCCCCCATCTGGACGAGCTCTCCCGCGGTATGTCCGACCTGGTCGTCGCACGAATCGAGCGAGACTGGGCCGCCTACCGCGGCCGAGCCGTCGAGCCGTTGGTGCGCAGCGCACTCGAGCGCCTGATCATCGACCCCGCCATCGGTGGGCAGGTCGGGGACTCGCGCTATGTCGGCGCCTGGTGGCGGCGCGACCACTCGATCGAGGTCGATCTGGTCGGCGGCGACCGTGTCGAGCCCACTCGCATCGGCTTCGTCGGCTCGGTCAAGTGGCGCGAGCGCGGACGCTTTTCGGGCGCCGACCTCGAGGAGCTGGAAACGAGCCGCCCCCACGTGCCCGGCGGCGCGGGCGCCAAGCTCGTCGCCGTCAGCCGCAGCGGCTTCGAGGACGGCCTCGACCTGGCTGCAAGCTTCGGCCCCGATGAGCTGCTGGCGGCGTGGTAGAGACCCACCATCGGCCGCGTGTTCGACAATAGCTGCGACTAGATGAGCACTCGCCCCTCCAGCTCGATGATCGGAACCGTTCTCTCCGGCCGCTACCGGCTGGAGGCGAAGCTGGGCAGCGGCGGCATGTCGACCGTCTACCTGGCCAGCGACGAGACGCTCGACCGGCCGGTCGCGGTCAAGGTCATGCACCGCGAGATGTCCGAGCAGGAGGACCAGTTGCAGCGCTTCCGCCAGGAGGCGCGCGCGGTCGCCAAGCTGACCCACCCCAACGTCGTCGCGGTGATCGACGCCGGCGAGGACGGCGGCCACCCCTACATCGTCTTCGAATACGTCAAGGGCGAGACGCTGAAGCAGCGCATCGGCCGGGTCGGCGCGCTCGACACGCAGGAGGCGATCGCCTACGCGATCGAGGTCGCCCGCGGGCTCAGCGTCGCCCACGCGCGCAACATGGTCCACCGCGACATCAAGCCGCAGAACGTGCTGATCGACGAGGAGGGCCGGGCCAAGCTGACCGACTTCGGGATCTCGCGGCAGCTCGAACAGGACGGCGTCACCGCCACCGGCCGGGTGCTCGGCACGACCGACTACGTCGCCCCCGAGCAGGCGATGGGCAAGGGGGTCGACCCGCGCTCCGACCTCTACTCGCTCGGCGTCGTGCTCTACGAGATGCTGATCGGGCAGGTCCCCTTCCACGCCGAGAGCCAGGTCGGCGTGGCGATGAAACACGTCAACGAGGAGCTGCCCGACGTGCAGCGGCGGCGGCCCGAAGTCTCGGCGGCGGCGGCGCTGGTGGTCGAGCGGGCGACGGCGAAGAACCCGGACGAGCGCTACCAGTCGGTCGCCGAGATGGTCGACGACCTCGAGACCGCGCTCGAGGTCGAGGCGGCGCGGGCGGGCTCGACGACCGGCGAGGCGACCAGCGTGCTCGACGCCGTGCCGGCGCCGCGGCGCAAGCTCTCCGGCCGGGCGCGCTGGTCCTGGGCGGCGATCGGGCTGCTGCTGCTCGTCGGCGGCGGCGCGCTGCTCGCCGTGCAGCTGATCTCGAGCGGGATCGGCGGCGGCGGCGCCAACCAAGGCAAAGGCGGCAACGTCGCGATCGTCGCCGCGACCGACTACGACCCGCAGGGCGACGGCGAGGAGACCGGCAGCACGGTCGAACTGGCCGCCGACGGCGACCCGACCGGCACCGCCTGGGAGACCGAGCACTACGACGACGAAGCCTTCGAAGGCACCAAGACGGGCCCCAACCCCGGCGTCGGGATCTACGTCACCGCGGCCTCGCCGTCGAGGCCGGCGCGGATGATCGTGCGCAGCCCCAACCCCGGTTGGGACGCCCAGGTCTACGCCGCTCCCGCCGGCCCGCCCTCGGATCTGTCCGGCTGGGGCGAACCGGTCGGCGAAGTGAGCGAAGCCGGCGAAGTCGCCGAGATCGCCCTCAGGGTCCCCCAACCCTCGACCTACTTCCTGCTCTGGTTCACCCAAGCCACCGAATCCCGCGAGCAACCCGGCCGCTACCAGGTCGAGATAACCGATATAGCCCTGCTGGGCTGACCGAGCCTCAATTGGCTTGAGCAGATGCCCAGACCCCGCGCCTCGTCTCGGTGAAATGCCGTTATGACCGTCAAGGAACACCTCCAGAAGGTCGTTTCCGGGATGAGCGAGGAGGAGGCCGCCGACGCTCTCGATCCCGGACGGCATTCCCGACGTTAGGTGAAGTCCGACGGGGTCCTGATCAGGGCCCTCGCGGCAGGCGATCTACCCCCACTCGGCGCCTTTCGCTGCAGCGCGGGGACACCGTGGGAGGACACGGTCGAGGCGCAGACGAATCCCGCCTCTCGCGCGAAGCAGAGTGAAAGCAAGGTAGCTACTGGTAACCGGAGTTGGTAATCAAATGCGATGGCCTTGATTCACCATGGCGTACAGCTACGAGCGCAACAGGGCCACGTCAGACCGCTGGTGCGGCCCATCGCCGCTCTTCGCGCAAGGGAGCAGTGTCGACCTCACCGCTGCAGCGGGCTGGGAGGCGCGAGCGCGATCGGTGGCTATCCGGCCTCGAGCACTTCCCCGACGAAGGCGAGCACCTCGGCCCCCGCAGGGTCGATCAGATGACCGCCGCCGATCCGCACCAAGCGGGCGCTGGGCAGCGCCTCGGCCATTCTCTCGGTCATATCGCGCTGCTCGGGCGGTGAGTCAGAGCCCGCCACCAGCAGGGCGGGCACCTCGATCGTGGCGAATGCGGCGGCGTCGGGCATCGGCTCGTCGACGTAGTGGAGCTCCGCCAGGAGCGCCGGCGCGTTCTGCGTCAGCACGCGCCGAATCTCTTCCGGGAAGGAGTCCCAGACTCCCTGACCCATGACCTCGTCGATCAGCGCCTCGTAGACGGCGTCGACGCCGTCCCGGGCAGCGACCTCACGCATGCTCGCAGCCAGGTCCTTCGTCCACTCCAATCCCGCGGGCGAGAGGCCGAGGGCGTCACCCTCGAGCAGGACCAGCGCACGGACTTTGTCCGGATAGCGAAGCGCGAGGTCGACCGCCACCGCCCCTCCGTAGCTGCGGCCCATGACCACCGCCGGCGCGGCCTCGAGGGCATCGAGCAGGGCGGCTGCGTCGTCTGCCTGCTCGGTCACAGTGGTGCGCTCGTAAGGGTCTGGCCGCTCGCTGCGAGCGCACCCGCGCCGGTCATAGGAGATCACGCGACCGAGTCGCGCCAGTTCCTCAACCGCGTCGCCCCACACAACGGCGGAGCTTCCGCCTCCGTGTATGCAGGCGATCGGCTCCCCGTCGCCGTGCTCCTCGTAGTAGAGCCGGATCCCGTTCATCACAGCCTTGGGCATGCGGCAAGGCTAATGCGCCGACCTACGCCCCACAACGCTCGCGCACGGAGGGGCACGGGGTCCGTGCTGCCCGTCGCACGAAGCAACGGCGGCGGGGCGCTTCCGTGAAAGCACCGCCCTGTGTTGCTTCATAACTTCCACGGGGGACAGCTCGCATTCTTCGAAATCGCTGCCACGCTAATTCCGATCCTTGTGTTCAGCGGGGTGGTTGCGGAGCGAAATGGCCCCCAAGCCAACGACAGTCATCGACGCACCTTGTACTTCGCTTTCCTGATCCCCGCAATCGGAGCTCTCGCTGTTCTCGGGGAGTTGGTCTCAATCAGCGGGACCGTTAACGGCCCCATAAGCGCTTCGGCCGTCGGGTTCGTGGCCGCTTGCGTTGCGGGCGGCCTAGTCGCCGTGATCCTGTCCGTTTGGTTGCCCTGGCTGTCGGCGCTGCGCAGCCGAATGCCCAAGCGATACCCGCTGGTATTGAGGGGGTCGATCACCATCCTCTTGGCCGTCACAGGGGTCACCGTCGTTGTCGTCGTTCAAGCGGTTGGAGCTGCACACTCGCTAGCGCAGCAGGAAGCACGCTCCTGCGAACACGGAACCGAGGAACCGCGGCGGCCTTCAGGCGCACCTTGAGTGAATATAGGGCGAACGCAATCCAGAGAAGTGCCGATGCAAGGGCTGAAAGTGAAGCCAAGGAACGCCTCTACCGAGCGGAAGCTGAACAGGTGCCCAGCCGTCTGCTCAGCCTGGCGAAAGAACGGGTCAGGAAAGAAGTGGAAACCCTCGGTCGTGATCGTAAATGGGGCCGCCGGGTATCCCAGGAAGCGGAGAACATCTTCAGGTTGCTCCGCATTCAACGGCTTCGATGCTCGGGGGGCCTCTTGGATGTGGGTCTCGCCGCAGTGCTTGAAGCCCGCAACTCACCGCCGAGTCCAAGACAGGGCAATCATGCACACCGGCCAGAATGAAGTCGGTCTACCCGCCGCTCTGCACCCCTCACGGCCGCTCACTGCCCCGGGGGCACGTATTCGTAGCGGGCTATGAAAGGCTTAGGTCTCTCAAGCAACACGAGCCAGCTGGCTGCCTCCGATGACATGACCATGTTCCAAGCGCGGTCCTACTTCCGGGTACTTAAATGAATGAGAGACGCGCGTACTGTGGGCTGCTCGACGACTTCGCGATTCGCAATCGCGACGGTCGTCCGATCGAGACGCTCGACCAGTTGAACGAACACTTGGTCTTCACCCTGGTCGCCGGTGACCCACTGTTCATCAACGACGGCCACCTACTGATGAACGAGGCCGTGCGCGAAGCAATCATGCGCCCCGAGGCCAGCCCGTTCAGGTCGCTGGTCGAATGTCGCTTCGTGCGGATTCTCTCCCGTAACGGCGGCGCGCTCGATCGGCTGGCAGAGGTGATGGCAGATCAGAACATCGCCTCTGCCGAGCAACTGGTCGATGACGCCCGTTATCAAGAAGACTTCTTGCCCGTGCTCACGGCCTGGTCGGAGGAGCTCAACTCCGGCTTCTTCGACTGGTTCCGCGCCTGGCCAAAGCATCGGACCGATTACGTCTACGGCAAGATGGGGTCGACGGTCCTCGAAGGGCTGCTGGATAGCACTTCGAAGTTCCGACCGCAGGTCGAATTGTTCGTCGACACGCTGGGCGATGACGTGCGCTCGCGGACCGCCTGGGAGGACACCGCCCGCTTGTTGTGCAGCGCGGGGAAGCTTTCTTGCGCCGTCTCCGGAGAGTTGATGGCAGGCGCAAACGAGGCTCATCAGTACGCCTGGGGATGCGCCTTGGCCGACGACCAGAACCCGACCAGCGTGCAGACGCGGCTGCCGAGGTTTCTGTCCGAGCTCGACCTCGACGAAGTCCAGCCGTCTGCGGAGGCCCGGCCTCCGGTGACGGTCTTCATGCCGGATCTCAAGTCGGCGCTAAAGGGCATCGCCGGGCAATGGGATGCGTTGGCACTGGCAGCGAGCCCAGCAAGCGAGGCCAATCGCGCCAAGCGCACGTATCTGAGGGCGGTTGCCAGGTACTTCGCGGGCGACGAGAGCATCCGCCACGACGACTTGAAGGACCTGGCGCGCGACTACTCGCAGACCCTGGCGAAAACGTTCGGGCAGAAGCGGACGAAGAAACTCCAGTCCGGGGTTGACGTCACCTTTGCCGCGTTGTCGATCGCGGGAGCGATCGTCTTGACGGGAGGTGCCGCCGTGCCGATCGGCATCGGCGTCACGGTGACCGGCCTTGCTGCCTCGCACGCTTCGCCGGCGCAGAAGCTCATCGCTCGCGTTGGCCAGATCAAGCCGCGAAGGTGGATTCGCGAGGTCCCGGCGGACGAGGCGGCGCAGATGACCTCGGCCTTCGCCCTGAAGCCGAGCGCCGCGAAAAGCATGCTCGACGGCGTGCCTCTCTTCACCGAATGATGCCTACGTCGATCTCGGGCATCTGCGGTTCGCAGACCCGACGGAGACACTCTTCTGAGGAACTCAATGACCCCCGTCGCGCTAAGCAAAAGCGCTGAGCGCACAACCCACTCTAGGTGGAAAGCACCGAAGCACGACTACGACATCCGCCAAACTTGGCCGCAGAGGCTTGGTCACAATCGAGAACCCGCGGATTCCCGCCCGCTGCTCAGGCGTGTCGGCTGGGAGCCTAATCGGGGAAGACGGCCTCGGCGAGCATGATCTCGCCGAGTGTTCCCCGTTCGAAATCGGGCGAAAAGATCTTTACGTCGAAGGTGGCCTCAGTGACGTTGTTGGCGGACATGTGCTCGTCGTCCGCGTCGACCGGATTGTCGTAGTCCACGCCGAAATCCGCGCGGGCCAAAAGCACGCCGTCGCGGAAATCGAACTTCTCGACGTCGACCGGATTTGCCGTGGTGGCGATTTGGGTGCCGGAGACGTCAAAGCCACCCGCGACCAAGGCAAGGCATGCCTCCGGATTCTCCTCGGCCCAACTCTCCAACAGGGTAAAGACTGCGTCATTGCCGATCGGCTCGACGTCTTCGACCGAGACTGCCGGCGCTGCATCGTCAAGCAAGACGTCGACGATCAGTGCCGCCCTCAGCTCGGCGCTGGCGGCCGACATCGACTCGTTGAGATCGAACTCCTCGATCGATATCGGGCTATCGTCAGGAAGTACTGCGGCTTCGTACTTGAAGAGGCCGAGGTCGAGGCTGGCGGTCCCGTATGCCTCGAGGATCACATGGTTTCCCTTCGGCGCGGCATCGGCGCGGACGATGTTCAGGAACTCTGGGTCGAAGGCGACGAGAGAGGCATTATCGACATCGATATCGCCAAACACCTGGAACCACCCCTCCCCGCGCGGCTCGAGGGCGAACCAAGGAATCGCCGACTCGATCTCGGCCATCAGCGCCGCTCGACGCCGGTCGTCAGAGAGCAGGGCTCGGCCCTGAGCAAGGGCCTCATCGCTCGGCTCAACGTGACGTTGCAGGAAGTCACGAATCGTCGGACACAGGGCGATGCCATCGTCCTCAATCTCGAAGCGCTCCAGGTCCGCCTTCAGGACCGGGTGGAACTCGGCAGGGTCGTCTGGGTCGGCGAAGTCCTTGGGGTTCTTGGCGATCAGGATCGTCTCGTCCTCTTCGCCGGCCTCGATCGCCGTCAGCCAGATCTGAGTGTCCACAGCGCCGCGGCCGTCGTTCGGAATCGGTTTCCGACGCTGGGCGATCCACTCAGCGATCATGCCCGTTCTTTTGGGCGGCCCGACGATCTTCACCGACTTACGGTCGAGATTCCTCGACAGTTGTTCTCGGTAGAAGCTCGCTGGATCTTGGCCGTCGCCAAGATCCAGCGCCTCGGGGCCGAACGACCTCGTCTCATATCGGCTGGTCGTCTTCTTCTCGTCGATCAGCTTGCTCAGGCGCTCCGGAAACTGGCGGACCAGCTCCTCGATAACGACCGATGGGATCCAAACCTCACACTGGCCGTTGTCGGCTGCGGCAAGGAAAGTCTGCACAGTGGGGCCGGTCGCGAAGACATCGCTGTGCAGCGCGTTGGTGTCGAGAACCGCGATCACATCTCCAAACTAACGCCTGCAGTCAGCCGCTAAGGCACAGGTTCAGCTGTCCTTCTGCGGCCCGGACTCCTGCACGCTCGATAACGGCGGGCTCAGGCGAGGGCGGGGCTTCGGCCTGCGCAGTGCTTCTCTTCGCGCAGAGCAGGAGTTTGGGAAGGGGAGCGGCTAGACGCAACCACCTAATCATCGCTTCAGCGCCACCGCGCCCAGCTACACGCGATGGCGCCACGAGCCAAACATGGTTCCGGCGCCACGCGGTGCGCCCATCAGAGGGCGAAGCCGCTAGCGAAGACGATTGGCTGACGAGACGGGACGCTCTGCATTTCGATCCCGCCCTTATGTTGCCCGCGTGCTCGTGGTGAGCTGCACCTGCCGCCTCCCCAGCTAGCGTTACGCCGATGGCGTGGACCCCAGAACAGCTTCACGGCCAGATGCTCCGACAGATCCGACAGGAGGCATTGGAACTCGACGCATCACCGAGGCGACTCGCTGGAGTGCGCCGGCAATGGAGCGCCCTCCAACGGCGCCTGCCCGGCCGCGGGCAACTCACGCTCATCGTCCTAATAACGCTTCTCATCGCGGGATGGCTCCTAGTCATGGTCGCTCATTGGCCCCCTGGTGGAGGGAAAGAAACGAGCGGCCTCGTTTACACCCAAGGCGCGAGCCTGGTGTTCGTGGTTATCTTGCTCAGCCTCCTGAACGGACCGTTGACGGCAGGGCAAAAGCTCGGTTGGGATAGCGGATGGGTCGCCCGCGATACTCTCGTTTGGAGCGGTCTAGCGATGGTCGCCCTTCTTTCGCTACTGCTCTTGTGGCTCGGCTGGGTCCGCCCCGAAAGGGCAGAAGAAGGGGGAAGCATCCTCTTGACGGGCGCGGGGCTTGCCTTGACGGCACTAATAGCGCGGCGCTTGGTCTACCTCTCCGATCCGGGCAATCAGTTGGAAGCCCGCCTCAAGCAACAACTTCCGAAGGTCATCAAGATCCTCGATCAAGAGCAGCATCGCGCCGCGAAGGCCATCCGACGACAGACGTCACCGGTGTTCAGGAAGAGACTCGAACTCTACCCGGTACCTCCCGCTCAAGAAGGTGTTCGTGGGGTCCTATTCCAGTTCGTGCTTCTGACCCAACGAAGCGTGCATGAAGGAAGTTGGGATCTCGCAATCCGCGCCCACGATGCAAGTGTCCGCCTTGTGAAGGAGTACGTCTCTCAGGCGGGTGCACTCGAACAAGAAGACGCGGTCGTGAACGCATTCGGGGAAAAATCGGAAGACCTACACGCTGTTTCAGGAGCGCCTTCCGGGCGCCTCTTCTCTCAGCATCTGATCACCGGAATGAAGGAGATCGCAATGGCCGTGGCCGCCCGCCAGTTTGCTGCGGACCTTTCGCGCATATTCGGTAGCGGGGCCGACACTGGTCCTCTGCACGCCATTCAGTACCGGCTGGAGCACATGCTCAAGCGTCGCATTGCTGACCCGGATTCCGCCGACGCCGCTCATTGCTCCCGAGTTCTCGGTGATATTGGCGCCGCCTACTGCCAGATTGGGGACCCCTGGATGGGAATCGGCACCCAGAAAGCACTCCTCCGCTATGCATTGATGGCGACGAAAGGTGGACTGGTTCATCTGGCGGGACCGTGTTGGCAGGAGGCAGTGCGAATACTCGCGGCCGTCGCGCTGGCGGACCCCGGATCGGACCGGCACGCATTCGCCGGCGCGAGTGACGCCCTCGTCGACACCGTTGACGATCTGCCTCGTTTCCCCAGTCTCCTCCAAGCCTCTGGGTTGGAGCCTGTATTCGGCATCGTCCCCGCTCCCAACAAAATGAGCCTCCAAGAAGCGTCCCACATTGTCTGGGCGAGCGAGGGTCCTGAATTAGAGGACCTGAGCAAATGGACCTGGCGACTCACGCATTCATGCCTGAGTCTCCTGCGCCGTACTGAGGATGTAACCGACGATCCAAACCCCCGGCACAGCTCCCATTGGGCGTCGCAGGAACTCGCCGAGACGATTCATCAGTTCTCGCTCGCCGCAGCCAGTCGCGCCCAAAGCGAGGCGGAGAGCCGCGTCGAGATCGCCGATCTATTGAGGCGTCAACTCGAAACCTTGAGGGTCTTCATGATCAGTCCTCAAGGCAGCCAAGGTGATCGGGCGGTTGGAGAGATCTTGCACCGGTACGTCACCGACTTCATCGTCGCCATATTCGTGATCCAGGGACAGGATGGAATCGAGCAGCTCATCGGAGAGCTGAGCAAAATGGACTCGGCGATAACGGAGGACACGATCGAGGCGTTGCCACGCGGCTTCGGTGAAGGCATGCGACGAGTAGCCGATGCGCTCGAAAGGGTTGGGTGCGAGTCGGACGCGGCGAAAGCACGCGCGATCGCCGATCGGGCCTCCACGGCTGGCCCCCGTGACGACTCCGCAATCTTCGAAGCCCTCCAGATGGGGTTCCACCTTCACCGGGGAAATCTTGTAGTGCCAATTGTGGAGGAGGCAGAAACCTGGCTGATGCGCGACACCCCGTCGGCCGCAGAATGTGAAACCGAGGTGCAGCCCTGAGTACGACTCTGCCGCAGCCTGCGCGAAGCGGCAGCGAACGCAGGCATCCGTTCGGTGCGCGCTTTGGCGTGAGATAGCTTGCCTTTATGCTGGCGGCCGAAACGCACGAACGCGACCATCCGGAGCCGTCGAAGCGCAACTATCTCCTGAAGGCAGACGGTTCCGGCACCGGGACCGGCGACAATCCAGCTCAAGGTGCGATCGGAGTCGTCCTCAGGGATCCCGACGGTGGCCTAGTTGAGGAGATCTCCAGGCCGATCGGACCCGCCATCAACACCGTTGCTGAGTATCGGGCTCTGATCGCAGGACTCGAGCTCGCCCGCAGATACAAAGTCCAACGAATCCGGGTGTTCCTTGACTCCGAGCTCGTGGTCGACCAGGTAAACGGCCGCGCGAAGGTTGGCAAGGAGCAGATCAGACCCCTGCATGCGGAAGCTCGCTCCCTGCTCAAGGAGTTTCCCAACCACAGGGTTTCGTGGATCCCGCGGAAATGGAATACCGAAGCGGACGCACTTGCAACCAAAGCGCTTCGTGGCCGCTGAGCGCAGCGTGGGCACTCAACTTAGGCCTAGACCGTGGTCTTGACTTCCGCTTCCGCGTGAAAGCGGTTGTGCGGGCTTTGTCTGTGCACACAGCGCCCAAATCGCCGGTTCAGTGCGTTGGCGGGCTCCCACCCAACGTGATGCCGTACGACTTGAGCCAGGTGTGGAGGCTTTCGATCAAGGCTGGAAGCTCGGTGCGGAGGCGTTCGACGTGATCGCGGACTTCCTCGGCGTCCACATCCGGGGAGGCGTGCTCGAGTCGGCCCTCCAGTATGTAGAGCTCGTCCAGCAGGGCGGCCTGCTCCTCGGTTAGGCCTCCGTCGATACGGACCGATGCGAACACCTGACCGGCGTGGGGGCGGCGGTGCGGCAAGAGGCCGATCAACCGGTTGCCGGCGGCGGCCTTGAGTATCTCGACACTGGCGTTGACTATCGCCGAGTAGCTGCCGGTCACGGCCATGGTCCGGATCGTGTCGTGGGGCTCGGAGGACTCGAATGCCGCACGCCATGCCTCGCCCTCGAGTTCGCCTCCGAAGCTCTCCTCGACCGCGAAGTCCAAGCCAGCCTTGTGCTTATGGATGGACTTGCAGAGACGCGACAACCTGGCTTCCTCCGCCTGCCGGGCCTTGGGGCCGATCTGGGTTTTGAGCTCGCGGGTCATGCGGTCAACTCCGCGATCGCATGTGCGGCTTCATCCACCTGTCGCCGGTATGAGCGCTGCCCACGGGCCCGGATGGCTCGACGGCGCTCGTAGAGATCCTGCCAGATGCCGTCTCGGTCGACGATCACCCTCCCCTCGTCCAACACGCGGGCGAGGAGGAGCGGAGCGTTCTTTTGAACCCTGTCGAGGTGGGCAATGTCGACCTCACGCCCGGCGGCGCCACCCAGATGCGTTGCCAGCCGAAAAGGCGTCAGCGACGTGTCGTCGGCCAGGTCGACGAGAAGGTCCAGGTCGGAGCCGGCGTCCTCGTCTCCGCGTGCCACGGAGCCGTAGAGCACCGCGAGTCGGATGCCGCGCTGGGTGCGCAGCGCTTGACGAAGGTTGGCCAGAAGCTGCCAGTGACCCCGCAGGTATTGCGACTCGCCCGGGGCCAATCGGATCCGCCGAGGGCCCGGCCGTCGGCAGCGGATCGTGTTCTGCGTCACCGCACGGCGCAGCGTGCGCTCATCCGCGTTCAACTCTTCAGCCAGCTTTTGAATTGCGCCCACATGGGCAGGATAGCCATGTATGTCCGTTGCACGAGTAGATACGCGCACACAGAATGCCAACCGGCGAGCAACCCGGCCGCTACCAGGTAGAGATAACCGACATAGTCCTGCTGGGCTGACCCGCGGCCGCGGGTCAGAACTCGTGTGAGCGGGCCTGGGTGTGGCGCTCGATCGCCAGCTTGACCAGGCGGTCGCAGAGGTCCGGGTAGGCGAGGCCGGTGGCCTCCCAGAGCTTCGCGTAGACGCTGGTCTCGGTGAAGCCGGGCATCGTGTTGATCTCGTTGACGAGCAGGCGGCCGTCGGCTTCGAGGAAGAAGTCGCAGCGGGCGAGGCCGGCGCAGCCGCCGATCTCGAAGGCGGTGGCCGCGAGCTCGCGCAGCGCGGTCGCGGTCTCGTCCGGGATCTCGGCCGGCACGACCAGCTCCATGCCGCCCTGCCGGTACTTGGTCTCGTAGTCGTACCACTCACCGTCGGCGACGACCTCACCCGGCAGCGAAGTCTCGACCCGCTCGTTGCCGAGTAGCGAGCACTCGATCTCGCGGCCCGGCGCGTGGGCCTCGACGATCACGCGCGGGTCGTGGCGCAGGGCGAGGTCGACCGCGGCGTCGAGCTCCTCGCCGAGGCTCTCGACCCTGCTGATCCCGACGCTGGAGCCGAGCCGCGAGGGCTTGACCCACAGCGGCAGCCCCAGCGCCGCGCAGCGCTCGCGCCAGCCGGGTTGCCCGGCGGCGACGAAGTCGACCTGCGGCAGGCCGGCCTGGGCGAAGAGGCGCTTCAGGGTCAGCTTGTCCATGCAGATCGCCGAGGCGAGCACGTCGGAGCCGACGTAGGGCAGGTCGAGCCACTCGAGCACACCCTGCACGCTGCCGTCCTCGCCGAAGGGCCCGTGCAGGGCGGGGAAGGCCGCGTCGGCGCCGAACAGCCCGGCGGCCGGCAGCAGCTCGACCGGGGCGCCGCGGTAGCTCCAGCCGCCGTCGCGGCCGATCGTCACCGGCAGCGCCTCGTGGCCGGCCGCCTCGAGCCCGCGCGCCACCGCCTCGCCGGAGCGCAGCGAGACGTCGTGCTCGGAGGAGCGCCCGCCGCAGAGGACCGCGACCTTCATTCCGCTTCCGCTTCGCTTTCCGCCGCCCGTTTGCCGACCGTCACCGTGACCGCCGAGCCGGGCTCGACTTCGGCGCCTGGCGGCGGGAACTGGTCGGTAACCCGGCCGACCTGCGCCGGGACTTCGGTTTCCTCTTCGGAGACCGACGGGTCGAGGCCGGCTTCGCGCAGCGTTTCGACGGCCTGCCGCCTTTCGTTGCCGATCACGTTCGGCACCCGCGCCTGCCGTTCGCCGCTGGAGACGACGATCGAGACCGCCGAGCCGGCCGGCAGCTCGGAGCCGGCGCTCGGCGCCTGGCGGATCACCTCGCCCGCCGGCCTCGGGCTTTCTTCCTCTTCGACGCTGGGGCTGAAGCCGCGGCCGCGGATCTGCTGCACCGCGACCGAGCGCTGCGTGCCGACCAGGACCGGCACCTTGGCCAGCCTCTGACCTTTGGAGACGGTGAGCAAGACGGTCGAGCCGCGGGTCGCGGTCGTCCCCCCCGACGGCTGCGAACGGATCACCAGGCCGGACTCGACCTGGGCGGAGTTGGCCCTGACGACCTGGACGACGAAGCCCGCCTGTTCGACCCGTTCGCTCGCCTCTTCCTCGCTCATCCCGGCCAGCCCACCCGGCACCGCGGCGCTGCCCGGGCCGGCGCTGACGGTCAGCCCCACCTTCGGCTTCGAGCAGAAGAAGCTGAGCACGGCGCACTCGAGCGAGGCCGTCCCGGACGGCGGGTCCTGCTCGAGCACCGTGTTGGCGGCGACCTGGCGCTGCACGCGGTCGACGTCGCCGACCTTGAAGCCGTTCTGTTCGAGCAGCGAGATCGCCACGCCGAGCTGGTTGCCGGTCACGCCGGGAACCTCGGTCTCGGTGTCGCGGGTCAGCGCAAAGCCGAGCAGGGCGCCGATCAGCACCGCGGCGACGGCCAGCGCGATCCAGAGGCGGCGGCGCTTGCGGCGCTCCTCGTCCGGGTCGGCCTCGGCGGCGAGCGCGTCGTCGGGCCCGACGACGGGCGGCGGCAACGCCGCGAAGGCGGCCGTCCCCCCGCCCACGGCGGCCGGGTCGCGCAGCGCCGCGTCGAGCGCGGCGATGAACGCCTCGGCGCTCTGGAAGCGCTGGCCGGGGTCCTTTTCCAGGGCCCGCATCACCACCGCGTCGAGGGCCGGCGAGACCGCCGGGTTGAGCGAGCTCGGCCGCTGCGGTGTGTGCGAGACCTGCTTCATCGCGATCGCCACCGCCGACTCGGCCTCGAAGGGCACCTGCCCGGCGAGCGCCTCGTAGAGGATCACCCCGACCGAGTAGAGGTCGGAGACCGCGGTCACCGCCTGGCCCTGGGCCTGCTCGGGCGAGAGGTAATGCGGCGTGCCCATCACCGAGCCGGCCTGGGTGATCTCCGAGGCGCCGGCGCGGGCGATGCCGAAGTCGGTCACCGTCGCCTTGCCCTCGTCATCGACAATGACGTTCTGCGGCTTCAGGTCGCGGTGGACGACGCCGTTGCGGTGGGCGAAGCCGGCCGCCTCGAGCACCTGGCGGATCAAGCCGGCCGACTGCTCCGCTGTCAGCCCCTGGTCGATCAGCTCCTTCAGCGAGCGGCCCTCGAGCAGCTGCATCGCGATGTAGTAGGTGCCGTCGACGTCGCCGCGGTCGTAGACGGCGACGATGTTGGGATGCGAGAGGCCGGCGGCGGCCTCGGCCTCGCGGCGGAAGCGCTCGACGAACTCGCGGTCCTGGGCGAAGCGGCGGTGCAGGACCTTGAGCGCGACGCGGCGCTGCAGGTGCGGGTCCTCGGCCAGCCAGACGTCCGCCATCCCGCCGGAGCCGATCCTGCGCAGCAGCCGGTAGCGGCCGTCGATTGTGCTTCCCTCGCCGACTTCAGGCGACACTGTCAGCTCCCTTCGTTGTCGATCACGGTTTCGGCGACTTCGCGGAAGATCGGCGCCGCGACTTCGCTGCCGAAGGCAGTGGTGCACTCGATCGAGGCGGCGATCGCGATCTGCGGGTCCTCGGCGGGCGCGAAGCCGATGAACCAGGCCTGGTTCTCGCCGCTGCCGCCGCCGCAGCTCTCGTTGAACGGGGTTTCCGCGGTGCCGGTCTTGCCGGCGACGGCGATGCCGGGGATCGCCGCCGGGGTCCCGGTGCCTTCCGCGACGACGCCTTCCATCGCCGCGGTCAGCTCGGCCGCGGTCTCCGAGTCGATCGGCCGGCTGTACTGGGCCGGGTCGAGCCGCTCGGTGACGCGGCCGTCGGGATCGACCACGCGGCTCCAGATCTGCGGCCGCATCAGGCTGCCGCCGTTGGCGATCGCTGCGGCGACCTCGGCCATCTGCAGCGGCGTCGCCAGCAGCCGCTCCTGGCCGAAGGCGACGCGGGCGACGTCGATCGGGTCGCCCGGGCCGAGCAGCTCGTCGTCCTCGAAGATCCCGCTGGTCTCGACCTGATCGGAGGGCAGGTCGATCGCCGGGGTCGAGCCGAAGCCGAAGGCGTCCATGTACTCGAACATCGTCTCGGCGCCGATCTGTTCGCCGAGCTGCGCGAACCAGGTGTTGACCGAGTTGGTCAGCGCCGTGTCGAGCGCGATCGGGCCGAAGCTCTGGCCGCCGCTGTTGGAGACCGGCTGGCCCTGGACGTCGATCGTGCCGGGGGCGTCGATCGTCGTTTCGGGCGTGATCGCGCCGCTGTCGAGCCCGGCGGCGGCGGTCACGACCTTGAAGGTCGAGCCCGGCGGGTAGCGGCCCTGGCTGGCGCGGTCGAGCAGCGGCGTTTCGAGCACGTTCTGGTTCAACTCGGTCAGTTCGCTCGGCACCCGGTTGGGGTCATAGGGCGGGTTGGAGGCCATCACCCGCACCCGCCCCGAGCTCGGCTCGATCGCGACCACGGCGCCGAAGCCGGCCGCTTCGAGGCCGGCCAGCGCGACCCGCTGCGCCTCGGCGTCGATGTTGGTGACGATGTCGTTGCCCTCCTGCTCGCCGCCGCGCAGCGCGTCGAGGATCGAGCCGAACTCCGAGCCCTCGCCGACCAGCTCGTCGTTGTGGAACTTCTCGAACTCGCTGTCGCCCTCGCGGACGAAGCTGTAGCCGATCGGGTGGCCGAAGAGCGCCCCTTGCGGGTAGCGACGCACGTAGCGGCGCGCCTCGCCGCGGCCCTTGGCGACCGAGCGGGCGAGCACGGTGCCGTCGGCGGCGAGAATGCGGCCGCGCTCGATCTGCTGCTGCTCCAGCAACGGGCGGGTGTTGGCCCGCTTGCCCTTCAGCGCCTCCGCGTCGAAGACCGACCACCACGAGGTGAAGACGATCAGGACGGCGAAGAGGGCGACGGTCAGGCCGAAGAGCTGGACGATCTGCCGGTTCATCGCCTCAAGCCCCCCCGCCGGCGAAGGCCCCGCGCGGCGCCGTCGCCTCGCGGCGGGCGCGGTCGGAGATCAGCAGCAGCAGCGCCAGGAGGACGAAGTTGGCGACGATCGAGCTGCCGCCGTAGCTGACGAAGGGCAGGGTGACGCCGGTCAGCGGGATCACCCGGGTGACGCCGCCGATGATCACGAAGGCCTGGAAGGCGAAGACGGCGGTGAGGCCGGTCGCGAGCAGCTTCGAGAAGCCGTCGTCGGCAAGCAGGGCGATCTTGAAGCCGCGCGCCGCGAACAGCAGGTAGGCGAGGACCAGCCCGCTGGCGCCGAAGAGGCCGGCCTCGTTGACGATCAGCGCGTAGATCGTGTCGGTCTGCGCCGCCGGCAGCAGCGCGTTGTCGGTGCCGGGGATCGCGATCAGCGCCTGGCCGAAGCCCTTGCCGAAGAGGCCGCCGTCGGCCTGGGCGAAGATCGACTGGAGGATCTGGTAGCCGCTCGTGGCGGGGTTCTGGTAGGGGTCGAGCCAGACCTCGATCCGGTCGCTGACGTGGGGAACGGTCGAGGCGAAGAACCAGGCGCCGACCAGGAACAGGCCGATGCCGATGACGACGAAGGAGAAGCGGCCCGTCGCCACGTAGAGCAGGGCGAGGAAGGCGGCGAAGAACATCAGCGAGCTGCCCAGGTCGCGGATGAAGACGAGCATGAACATCGAGGCGCCCCAGACGACGAGCAGCGGGCCGAGGTGCTTGAGCGGCGGCAGGGTGACGCCGAGCACCCGCCGGGCGCCGACGATCAGCACCTCGCGATGCTCGCGCAGGTAGCTGGCGAGGAAGACGACGATGCCGATCTTCGCGAACTCGGCGGGCTGGAAGGCGAGCGGGCCGACCTTCACCCCGAGGTAGGCGCCGTTGACCTGCTGGCCGATCCCCGGCAGGCGCGGCGCCAGCAGCAGCAGCAGGGCGGCGCCGGCGATCGTGTAGCGGTAGCGCTCGAGCACGTCGTAGTCGCGGAGGAAATGGACCGTCAGCGCGAAGAGGACCAGGCCGAGGACGAACCAGTTGGCCTGGTCGCGGGCGAGGTCGGCGTCGATCCGGTAGATCATCACCAGCCCGAAAGCGGTGAGCAGCGCGGCCAGCGGGAACAGGTAGGGGTCGGCGCTGGCGAGGCGCAGGCGCAGGTAGACGTGGGTGGCGAGGCAGACGGCGAGGAAGTAGGCGCCGTAGACCAGGCTGGCGTCGCCGAGCCGGTCGTTCTCCTGGGCGAAGACCGCGGCGAAGCCGGCGCTGAGCAGCAGGGCGACCGGGACGAGGGCGACGAGCTCCCGGTTTCTGGCGCTGCTCAAGGAACTCCCTGGCTGCGTTCGATGTCTTCGACCAGCGAGACGGCGTCCTCGCGCGAGCGGATCGCGTGGCCGCTGACGGCGTCGCGGCGCTTCGGCGGCAGGGCAACGGTCTGAACCGGGCTCGCGTAGTGCTCGCGGTAGAGCTCGACGCCGAAGGGGAGCTCGTAGGGCAGGCCGCGGTAGAGCGAGACGCGGCCGCTCTCGTCGCTGCCGAGGAACCAGACCTGGCGGTTGCCGTACCAGGCGCCGAAGGCGACCGCGGCGAGCAGGGCGATGACGGCTAGCAGCTTCGCCGCCTGGCGCAGGCGGCGGCGACGCGGCTTGGCGGCGAGCTGCTCGCGGCGCTCGCGGGCGGCCTCGCCGGCGGCGCGGCGGCGCACCTCGGTCGCGGTCAGGCCGGCTTCCTCCGCGGCGGCGCCGACCAGGGTCGCCTGCTCGGGCGCCTCGCCGTGCGGGGCCGCGGCGTCGCCGAGGCGGAAGGCGAGCGCGGTGATGTTGTCGCGGCCGCCGGCGCCGTTGGCCTCGTCGACCAGGGTCCGCACCGCCTCGCGCATCGAGGTCGTCGCGGTGAGCACAGCGGCGATGCGCTCCTCGCCGACCATCGTCGTCAGCCCGTCCGAGCAGAGCAGGAAGACATCGCCGGGGGCCGCCGGCACGGTCTGCAGGTCGACCTCGACCTCGGGCTCGGGGCCGAGCGCGCGGGTGATGATCGAGCGCTGCGGGTGGTCCTCCGCCTGGGCGTCGGTGATCTGCCCCTTGCGGCGCATCTCCTCGACCAGCGAGTGGTCGCGGGTGAGCCGCTCGAGCTTGCCGCGGCGCAGCCGGTAGGCGCGGCTGTCGCCGACATGGCCGATGCTGACCTCTTCGCTCTGCGCCGCGACGATCGCCGCGGTGATCGTCGTTCCCATCCCGGCCTTCGACGGGTCGGCGCGGGCGAGCTCGTGGATGCGCCGGTTGGCGGCCTCGATCGTCTCGCGCAGGAAGTGCTCGGGGGGACCCTCGGGGAGGTCGCGGTCGAAGGCGTCGGCCGCGGTTTTCGAGGCGACCTCGCCGGCCTGGGCGCCACCCATGCCGTCGGCGACGACGAAGATCGGCGCGCGGACGAAGAGCGAATCCTCGTTCTCGCTGCGCTGCCGCCCGGTGTCGGTGCGGAAGGCCTGGTCGTCGACGCGCAGCATCGTCAGCCCCCCGCCTCGAACCTGAACTCGGTGTCGCCGATCCGCACCACGTCGCCGTCGATCAGCTCGGCCTCGCCGTGCAGGGCGGCGTCGTTGAGCAGCGTGCCGTTGGTCGAGCTCATGTCTTCGACGTAGGCTCGTCCCTCGCGCGAGAAGATCCTCGCGTGCAGGCCGGAGGCGTAGCGGTCGTCGATCCGCACGTCGGCCTCCTGCGAGCGGCCGATCGAGAGGCCGCCGATCAGGTCGAAGCGCTCCCCCTCGCTCAGCCCGCCGCCGCGCAGCGCCACCAACCAGGCGTCGCCGCCGCCCGCGGCGGCCTCGTAGGAGGGCACGGGGTGGAAGCCGGTCGCGTCCGGCGCCGGGGCGACGGTGCCGCGCAGGTCCTTCAGCGCGCTGCGCGCGATCCAGAGCAGGAACAGGTAGAGGACGGCGAGGAAGCCGAACTTCAAGGCGACGGCGATCGGGTCATAGTCCACGCCAGCACCCTAATGACGGGCCCAGATCGCCGCTGGACTGCGTCATTGCTCGATATCGAACCTGAAGGTCGTCGTTCCCAGGGCGACCTCGTCGCCGGATTTGAGCCGGGTCGAGCCGACCCGGCGGCCGTTGACCTTGATCCCGTTGGTCGAGCCGAGGTCGGCGATCGTCCACTCGCCGTTCGGCGAGCGGCGCAGCTCGGCGTGGTGGCGGGAGACGTTGGCGTCGCGGACGACGCAGTCGGCGTCGCGCGAGCGGCCGACGGTCGAGCGGGCGGAGTCGAGGACGTAGCGGCGGTCGTCAAGCGTGACGACGCCGCGGGGCTGCGGCGCGGCCCGGTGCGACGGCGGCGCGGGCGCCTCGCGCGGCGCCGCGTCGCTGACCGCCGAGTAGACCATCGTGTGGCCCTCCTCGCCCTGGCGCGGCGGCTCGCCCTCGCGGGCGGGGGGCTTGACCATCCGCGGCTGGATCCCGAACTCGCCGAGGCGCAGCCGCTCGTCGGTCTCGAAGGAGACGGTCGGGCGGGTCAGCAGGTCGTAGCTGCGCCGCCGCGCGTGCTCGAGCAGGTATCCGGAGAGCTCCTGCTCGAGCGAGCGCTCGTAGCCCTCGAGCCGGGCGCGGTCCTTGCTCGAGAGGTAGACGGTGTACTCGTTGGGGACGTAGACGCGGGCGACGCCGGCGGTCTTGTGCGAGTCCATCTCCTTGGCCAGCTTGCGGGCCAGCTCGACCGGCTGCACCTCCGAGCTGAAGGCGCGGCTGAAGACCCCCTCGACGAGGCCTTCGATCCGACTCTCGAGGCTGCGTAGGACGCTGATCGGGAAATCCTAGAGGTCTAGGGCAGAAAGGCCCCGTGGCCGGTCGCGAGCCAGGCCCCGAGCACGCCGGCGGCGACCAGGGCGCCGGCGCGCAGCCGCAGGCCGGCGTTGGTCGCGGGGAGATCCTCGGCGAGCAGGTCGAGCGAATCCTCGATCGCGGCGCCGAGCTGCTCGAGTTGCGGGCGGCGCGAGGGGCGGCGCTGCAGGGCCGCGTCGAGCGTGGCGCTGAGCTCGCGCGGCAGGTCCGGGCGGAGGCGCCGCAGCGGTCGCGGCCGGCCGCCGATCGCCCGCGCCGTCGCGGCCGGGGTCGCCCGCCGGTTGGGGTTCTCGCCGGCCCAGCACTCGTAGAGGGTCAGGGCGAGCGAGTAGACGTCGGCCTCGGGGCCGGCCGTGCGGCCCTCGGCCTGCTCCGGCGCCATGTAGGCGAGCGTGCCGACGACGTCGCCGGGAGCGGTCAGGGAAGCGCCGTCGGCGAGGCGGGCGACGCCGAAGTCCATCAGCTTGGCGCGGAACTCCCCTTCGCCGGCGACGAGCACGTTCTGCGGCTTGATGTCGCGGTGGACGACGCCGCGCGAGTGGGCGTGGTCGAGGGCCTCGCAGAGGTCGGCGCCGATCTCGCCGATCTCGCGATCGCTGAGCGCCGCTTCGCGACTCAGCCCGGCCAGGGTCGCGCCCTCGACCAGCTCGGTGACGAGCAGGGCGTTGCCGTCCTCCTCGCCGATCTCGTAGAGGGTGACGATGCCGGGATGGTTGAGCCGCGCCGCCGCCTGGGCCTCGCGCAGCACCCGCTTTCCGGCGTCGCCGCGGGCCTCGATCGCCTTGACCGCGACGGTGCGCTCGAGCCGCCCGTCCCAGGCCTCGTAGACGACGCCGAAGCCGCCGCTGCCGATGCGGCGCTCGATCAGGAAGCGGTTGAGGACGAGGGATCCGACCAAAGCTCCTTCGACTTCGCCGCAATTCCGCTTCCTCCTGCGACATACTCCCTGCTTCTTGGAGGATTCGCTGGCATCCGGGCCGGGGCGTCGCCGCCCCCCACGCCGTCCCGAACGGCAACAGATCCTGCTGCGGCGGGGGCTGGCGCTCGGCGCCGGCCTGCTGGTCCTGATCCTGCTGGTGCTCGGCGTGCGCGGCTGCCTCGACGCGCGCCAGTCGCGGGCGCTGAGCGATTACGCCGGCAACGTCACCCAGCTCGTCGAAGAGACCGATCAGACGAGCAAATCCTTCTTCGACAAGCTCTCCAACCCGGGCGACATCTCGGTCACCGACTTCGTCGACCAGGTCAGCGCCGACCGCAGCGCGATGGACAACTACGCCTCGCGGGTCGACGCGCTCGACGCGCCCGGCGACATGGCCGACGCGCAGCAGACGCTGGAACTCGTCTACGAGCTGCGCGGCAGCGCGATGTCCGTGATCGCCGAAAAAATGAGCACCGCCCTGGGCGATGCCGGCTCCGAGAAAGCGACCGCGGCGATCGCCAACCAGATGGCGAAGCTGATGGCGAGCGATGTCCTCTACGCGACGATCGTGCGGCCCGAAATCAACGCCGTTCTCGCCGGCGACGGGATCGAAGGCGAGGATGTGCCGAAAAGCATCTTCGTCCCCGATCCCACCCAGTGGCTCGACGAAAGCGCCGTCGGCGAGGCGCTCGGCTCGGTCAGCGGCGCCAGCGGGACGGCGACTCCCGGCGTACACGGTCTGGGTCTGATCGGGACCAGCGTCAACGGCACCGACCTGACGCCGGAAGGGACCACCTCGGTGCTCGTCGAAGAAACTCCCGAAGTCGAAGTGACCGTGCAGAACCAGGGCGAATCGACCGAGAACGGGGTGACCGTCTCGGTCACCGTGAACGGCAAAACGCTGCAAGGGGAGATCAGCAGCATCGAAGCCGGCGCGGAAGAAACGGTGACGATCCCGCTGACCCCGACGCCGCAGGGCGAAGCGGCGCTGGAAGTCGAAGCGGAGCCGGTGCCGGGCGAGGAAGTGGCGGAGAACAACGTCGCTTCCTACACGGTCGTGTTCGAATAGGCCCGGT
>JBBDJH010000021.1:0-68024 GCA_040879985.1 Solirubrobacterales bacterium | reverse complement strand
GCCCGGTCATCGGCTTCGCTGCTGGAGGGGCCGAGACGGCCGTCCCGCCACCCGCTTGTTGCCAGATGAAGATTTCGTTTCTTGGGCCGGCGGGGACCTTTACGGAAGACGCGTTGCGGGAGGCTGTGGCGGAGGGGGTGGAGATCGAGGCGTTGCGGACTTCTACGGTGCACGACGCGATCGTGGCTGTGGAGCGGGGCGAGGCGGAGCGGGCGCTGGTCCCGTTCGAGAACTCGATCGAGGGGTCGGTGCGCAGCACGCTGGACACGCTGGCCTTCGAGACCGAGGCGGTGACGATCGTCGGCGAGCACGACTTTCGGGTGCACGCGCACCTGATCGCCCGCGAGGGGGTCGGGCTGGAGCAGGTTGCGGCGATCCTCTCCCACCCCCAGCCGCTCGCCCAGTGCGCCGGCTTCCTGCGCGAGAACCTGCCCGGGGTCGAACGGCGCAGCGTCAGCAGCACGGCCGAGGCGGTGCGCATGGTCGGCGAGTCGGTGCGGCCCTGGGCGGCGATCGGCGCCCGCGCCGCTGCCGAGCGCTACGGCTGCGCGGTCCTGCGCGAGGGGATCGAGGACGAGGCCGACAACGTCACCCGCTTCGTCTGGATCGCTCCCGCCGGCGCCGAGCCGGCCGGCGACGGGCCCTGGCGGACGTCGCTTGTCTTCTCCGAGCTCGGCGCCGACCACCCCGGCGCACTCGTCGAGGCGCTGCACGAGTTCTCCAGCCGCGGCGTCAACCTGAGCCGGATCGAGTCGCGCCCCCTGCGCCGCGGCCTCGGCCGCTACATGTTCTTCTGCGACCTCGAAGGGGCGGTAAGCGACGAGCCGGTCGCCGAGGCGCTGGAGGCGCTGCGGGCCAAGGCCGAGAGCGTGCGGATCCTGGGCTCATACCCGATCGGCTGAAGCTGGGAGGGGTGGGAGGGCCCCGCTGGAGCCTATGTTCGCTTCGCTGGCGCTCCGCTCACCGATGATGTGCCGCTTCGCGGCCCAGAATCACTCAGCCGTGGCCGCTTCGCGAGGCTCCAGCGGGGCCCTCCCACCCCTCCCAGTCGTCGCAGGCAAGGCTCATCAGACCCCCGGTTCTCGTGGCTGAATCAGGCAGCTGCCGGTAGGTACTGCTGCCAAGCAGGCGGGATCTTGGGGCTGGCGACCTGGATGAAGATGCTGGGACCTGGAGCCTTTGGCGACTTCTGCGGGTGCATCTGGATCTCGTGGGGGAGGCGGTTGCCCTTGCGGCGGTTGCAGGTGGCGCAGGCGGCGACGATGTTGCCCCAGACCGACTTGCCCCCGCGGCTGCGCGGGATCACGTGGTCGACGGTCAGCCCCGACTTGGTCGAGCCGCAGTACTGGCAGGTCCAGCTGTCGCGGGCGAGCACCGCCCGGCGGGTGATCTTGCGCCGGTGCGCCTCGCGCGGCACCCGCACGTAGCTGACCAGGCGGATCACGTCGGGTCGCTCCATCGTCATGTGCTCGGAGTGAATCGCCCCCTCGCGCCGCTCCAGCAGCTCCGCCTTCTCCTTCAACAAGAGCACAGCAGCCCGTCTCAACGTGCAGACGTTGATCGGCTCATAGGTTGCATTCAAGACCAGCACACGTGCCATCTTGCTCGCGAATTCTACGCAGGCCCCGCGGAGGGAGAGGCGGCGTCGGCCTCGATGGAGCCTCGCGAAGCGGCTCCGCAGAGTTGTTCTCAGCCGCGAAGCGGCACCAAATTCGTGCGCGAAGCGCACACCGGCTCCAGCGGGGCCGACGCCGCCTCTCAGCTGCGAACCTCGGCTCCGCCGGGACCGCTCCCGTCCGGTCCAACCCCGCCTACGTCGCCGAGCCGAGCTCCTCTTGGGGCTCGTTCGAGGACTCGTCGCTTGACTCGACCACGAGGGCGACGGCGCTGACGCGGTCCTCGTCCTTGATGTTCATCACCCGCACCCCCTGCGTCGAGCGGCCCATCAGCGAGATGCCGCTGGCACCGGTGCGCTGGACCATGCCGTGCTGGGAGATGAACAGGAGGTCCTGGTGCTCGCGGACGATCAGGGCGCCGGCCAGGCCGCCCTTCTTCTCGGTCAGCCGGGCAGTGAGGACGCCTTTCGTGCCGCGCCCCTTGACCGGGTACTCGGCGATCGAGGTGCGCTTGCCGTAGCCGTTCTCGGTGACGACGAAGAGCTCGGTGTCGTCGCGGGCGACGTCCATCGCCAGGACCCGGTTCTCGACCCCGTTGACCTTGGCTTTGACGTTCATCCCTTTGACGCCGGAGGTGTCGCGGCCCATCGGCCGGGCGGCGTCCTCGGAGAAGCGCGAGGCGTGACCGGACTTGGAAACCATCAGCAGATCGTCCTCGCCCGAGGTCAGCCGCACCTGGACCAGCTCGTCGCCGTCGCGGATCTTGATCGCGATGATCCCGTCGGCGCGGATCGGCGTGTTATAGGCGAGGAACTCGGTTTTCTTGATCATCCCCTTGGCCGTCGCGAAGGCCAGGTACTTGTTCTCTTTGAAGTCGCGGGTCGGGATCACCGCCATCACCCGCTCGCCTTCGCGCAGCGGCAGCAGGTTGACCAGGGCGCTGCCTTTGGCCGTGCGCGAGCCCTCGGGCAGCTCGTAGACCTTGAGCCGGTAGACCTTGCCCCGGTTGGTGAAGAAGAGCAGGTAGTCGTGGCTCGAGCAGATGTGCAGGTGGGCGATGTAGTCGTCCTCTTTGAGGTTCATCCCCATCACGCCGACGCCGCCGCGGCGCTGCTGGCGGTAGGTGGCGAGCGGCAGCCGCTTGACGTAGTCCGAGGCGGTCAGGGAGATCACCATCTGCTGGTCGGCGATCATGTCCTCGATCCCGACCGCGCCCTCGAAGTGGGCGATTTCGGTGCGCCGCTCGTCGCCGTAGGAGGCGACGATCTCGGCCAGCTCCTCCTTGACCAGGCCGAGCACCCTGGCCTCGTCGCCGAGGATCGCGCGCAGCTCGCCGATCCGCTCGATCAGGTCGGCGTGCTCGGCGCGTACTTTGTCGGCCTCGAGCGCGGTCAGTCGCTGCAGACGCATGTCGAGGATCGCCTGCGCCTGCTCGCGCGAGAGTTCGAACTTCTCGATCAGCCCGTCGCGGGCGGCGTCGGGGTCGGGCGAGGCGCGGATCAGTTTGATCACCGCGTCGAGGTTGTCGAGCGCGATCAGCAGCCCCTCGAGGATGTGGGCGCGGGCCTCGGCGCGGCGCAGTTCGTACTGGGTGCGGCGGGTGACGACCTCGCGCTGGTGCTGGACGTAGTGGTGGACCAGCTCGAGCAACCCCAGGGTGCGCGGCACGCCGTCGACCAGGGCGACCATGTTGATCCCGAAGCTGGTCTGCATGCCGGTTTTCTTGTAGAGGTTGTTGAGCACGACCTTGGCCGGGTGGCCGCCGCGCTTGAGCTCGATCACGAGCCGCATGCCGGAGCGGTCGGACTCGTCGCGCAGGTCGGAGATGCCGTCCAGTTTCTTGTCGCGGACGAGGTCGGCGATCTTCGTGATCAGGCCGTTTTCGCCGCCCTTCTTGACCATGAAGGGCAGCTCGGTGACGACGATCGCGTCCTTGCCGCCCTTGAGCGGCTCGACGTGGGCGCGGGCGCGCACCTTGACCGAGCCGCGGCCCGAGGCGTAGGCGTCGCGGATCCCCTCCAGGCTCATGATCCCGCCGCCGGGGAAGTCGGGCCCCTTGATGTGCTCCATCAGCCCGGCGAGATCGATCGAGGGTTCGTCGATGTAGGCGGCGACCGCGGCCGAGACCTCGCGCAGGTTGTGCGGCGGGATGTTGGTCGCCATCCCGACGGCGATCCCCGACGCCCCGTTGACCAGCAGGTTCGGGAACCGGGCCGGCAGGATCAACGGCTCCTGGGTCGATTCGTCGTAGTTGGGGCCGAAGTCGACCGTGTCGGCGTCGATGTCACGCAGCAGCTCCGTCGCCAACCGCCCGAGCCGCGCCTCGGTGTATCTCATCGCGGCGGCCGGGTCGTCGTCGATCGAGCCGAAGTTGCCCTGGCCGTCGACCAGCGTGTAGCGCAGCGAGAACTCCTGCGCCATCCGCACCAGGGTGTCGTAGATCGCCGAGTCGCCGTGCGGGTGGTACTTGCCCATCACCTCACCGACGATGAAGGCGCACTTGCGGTAGGAGCGGGTCGGCTGCAGGCCGATGTCGTGCATCGCGTAGAGCACGCGGCGATGCACCGGCTTGAGGCCGTCGCGAACGTCGGGCAGCGCCCGGCCGACGATCACGCTCATCGCGTAATCGAGGTAGGAGGAGCGCATCTCCTTCTCGAGCTCGCGCTCCTCGATCCGTCCGGTCAGGGCCTCCAGCGCCATCAGCAATCCTCCCTACACATCGAGGAACTTGACGTCTTTTGCGTTGGACTCGATGAATTCGCGGCGCGGGCCGACCTGGTCGCCCATCAGCATCGAGAAGATCTGATCGGCCGCGGTCGCGTCGTCGAGGGTGACCCGGGCCAGCGTGCGGCTGGCGGGGTCCATCGTCGTCTCGCGCAGCTGGTCGGCGTTCATCTCGCCGAGCCCCTTGAAGCGGGTCAGCTGCACACCGTGGCGGGCCAGCTCGATCACGGCGGGACGCAGCGCCTCGAAGGAGAGCGCCTCCGCGGTACGGCCGCCGAATCGCACCTCGAAGGGTGGCCGGCCGACCTGGCCGAGCAGGGCCGTGTGCACTGCGGCGAACTTGCGGTAGTCGTAATGCTCGAAGAGCCGGCCGGGCAGGCGGTGGGTGCGGGCCAGGCCGCTCTTGCGTTCGAGCGCCTTGACCACGAGCCCCTCGTCGGAGTCGGTGACGATCTCGGTGTCGAACGGCTCGCCCTCGCCCGCCGGCGCGCTGAGCAGCTTGCGCGCGTCGGCGACCGTCGCCACCTCTTCGTCGAGCAGGCTCGACTCCTCGAGGAAGCGGACGGTGTCGTGGCCGAACTCCGCCTGCAGCGAGGAGCCCCAGCCCTCGTACTCTTTCGCCCGCCGCGTGTAGCTCTGCCAGCGGCTCTTGCTCAGCGTCGTCGCCTTGCCGGTGGCGTCGACGACCTCGACCTGCTCGAGCTTGTCGCGCAGCAGCAGCTCTTCGAGTTCGGACTCGCGCTCCAGGTAGGTCTCCTGGTTGCCCTGTTTGACCCGGTAGAGCGGCGGTTTGGCGATGTAGACGTAGCCGGCGTCGATCAGCTCGGGCATCTGCCGGTAGAGGAAGGTGAGGACGAGGGTGCGGATGTGGGCGCCGTCGACGTCAGCGTCGGTCGCCATGACGATTTTGTGGTAGCGGGCGTCCTCGAGGTTGAACTCGTCGTGGACGCCCGTGCCGATCGCCGTGATCAGCGCCTGCACCTCGGTGTTGGCGAGGACCTTGTCGATCCGGTTCTTCTCGACGTTGATGATCTTGCCGCGCAGCGGCAGCACCGCCTGGGTCGAGCGGTCGCGCGCCTGCTTCGCCGAGCCGCCGGCGGAATCGCCCTCGACCACGAAGATCTCCGCGTCGCGCGGGTCCTTGACCGTGCAGTCGGCGAGCTTGCCCGGCAGGGTCGAGTTCTCCAGCGCCGACTTGCGGCGGGTCAGGTCGCGTGCTTTGCGGGCGGCGTCGCGGGCGCGTGAGGCGTCGATCGCCTTGGTGATGATCCGCCGCGCCTCGCTCGGGTTCTCCTCGAAGAACTCGGCCAGCTTGCGGTTGACCGTCTCCTCGACCAGGCCGCGGATCGGCGGGTTGCCGAGTTTGGTCTTGGTCTGGCCCTCGAACTGCGGGTCGTGCAGCTTGACCGAGATCACCGCGGTCAGCCCCTCGCGCACGTCCTCGCCGCCGAGGTTGCCGTCCTTCTCCTTGAGCAGGCCCTTGCTGCGCGCGTAGGCGTTGAGGGTCCGGGTCAGTGCCGAGCGGAAGCCGGAGAGGTGCGAGCCGCCCTCGTGGGTGTTGATGTTGTTGGCGAAGCTGAAGATCGACTCCTGGTAGGAGTTGTTCCACTGCATCGCCACCTCGACCTGGCCCTCGTCCTCCTCGCCCTCGAAGAAGATCGTCTTCGCGTGCAGCGTGTCCTTGTTCTCGTTGAGGTGGCGGACGAAGTCCTCGATCCCGCCCTCGTACTGGAAGGTGACGCTGTTGGTCTGGCCGCGCTCGTCGATCAGCTCGATCTTCAGGCCGCGGGTGAGGAAGGCGGTCTCGCGCAGGCGCTCGGCCAGGGTCTGGAAGTCGAACTCGACCTCCTCGAAGACTTCGGCGTCGGGCTGGAAGGTCAACGTGGTGCCGGTCCGGTCCGTCTCGGCGCCCTCGCTGAGCGGGCCCTGCGGCTTGCCGCGCACGTAGTCCTGGCTCCAGACGCGCCCGGCGCGGCTGATCTCGAGGTGCAGCTTCTCCGACAGCGCGTTGACGACGGAGACGCCGACGCCGTGCAGGCCGCCGGAGACTTTGTAGCCGCCGCCGTCGCCGAACTTGCCGCCGGCGTGCAGCGTCGTCAGCACGACCTCGGCCGCCGGCCGTTTCTCCTTCTTCAGTTCTTCGACCGGGATGCCGCGGCCGTCATCCGTGACCGTGCAGCTGTCGTCGGGATGGAGGGCGACGCGGACCGAGCTGCAGTGCCCGGCGATCGCCTCGTCGACCGAGTTGTCGACGACCTCGTAGACGAGATGGTGGAGGCCGCGCGGGCCGGTCGAGCCGATGTACATGCCGGGCCGCTTGCGAACCGCTTCCAGGCCCTCGAGGACGGTGATGTCCTTGGCGCCGTAGGAGTCCTCTTTTTTCGCCTTGCTCCCAGCGGCGTTCTGGTTCGTCTTAGCCAACAGGTCCCTTCCGCGTCTCACAGAAAACCCCGGCCGCCTGGCGCGCTCGGGGCGCCCGGCCGGGGTAGAAGTCGAGTTGACATAAGGATACCAGTCCGGGCCCCTGGAACGCCCGGCGCCGAATTAAGAAATACCTGCAAATGACGGACAACTGTGACGAATCTCAGGCGTCTTTGACACGGAAGCGCAAGCTCACCGGCGCGGCATCGCCGAGCCGCTCGCGCAGGGCGCGGCCGAATTGCTCCTGCATCAGGTCCAACTCCTCGACCCAGACCGGGTCCGAGCAGGCGATCGTCACCGTCCCGCCGCGCTCGGAGACCGGCTGCGCCACCGCCGCCACCCGCTCGCCGACGACCTCGTCCCAGACCGACTGCACGGCGGCGAGACGGGTCTTCGGGGCGGCCTGCTGACGCGCGGCGCGGAACGCCGAGGAGGCCGGGCGGGGGACGCGGCGGCGGCTCATGCGGCGGCCGAACGGGGGGTCTCGAAGGGCGCCCGCAGGGTCCGCTCCAGCGCCCCGGCCGGCACCGACTCCTCGGACGCGGCCGTGATCAGGGCTTGCCCGCCGCCGGCGAGGCGCCCGACCAGCAAGGCGCGGCGCTCCGGGTCGAGCTCGCTCATCACGTCGTCGAGCAGCAGCAGCGGCGCCACCCGGTGGGCGGCGAGCAGCGCCTCGCGCTCGGCGAAGAGCAGGGCCAGCAGCGCCGCCCGCTGCTGGCCCTGCGACCCGTAGCGGCGCAGGGACCTGCCGGCGGCGAGGAACGTCAGCTCGTCCAGGTGCGGCCCCCATGAGCTGCGGCCGAGGCGCAGATCGGCGTCGCGGCGCTCGGCCAAGCCGGCGCGGATCTCGGCCGCCGAGCCACTGGCGCGGGGCGCGTACTCGATCGTGCCGCCGCCGGCCAGGCCGAGATCGGCGGCGGCGGCGGCGAACGGCGGGGCCAGCTCCGCGGTTGCCTCGGCCCGGGCCTCGATCAGCGCCTCGGCCGACTCGGCCAGCGCCGCGTCCCAGACCGCCAGGTCGCCGCCCCCCTGGCCGCGCGCCAGCCTGGCGAGCAGCGCGTTGCGCTGCGCCAGGGCCTGGCCGTAGCGCTGCCGCAAGCCCGAGCGCGAGGGCCAGCGGGCGGCGACGTAGCGGTCGAGGTGGGCGCGGCGCTCGGCCGGCGGGCCCTTGACCAGCGCCAGGCGGTCCGGCGAGAAGACGGCGACCGGAGGCCGCTGCCGGGCCAGCTCGGCGGGCTCGGCAGCGTTGCCGTCGAGCAGGTGGCGCCTGCCCTCCGCCCGGCTGACCGAGGCGAGCAGGCGGCGCTCGATCCCGTCGCCGTCGCGCACGACCGCCTCGGCGCGGGCGAACTGGCCGCCGAAGGGGATCAGCTCACGCCGGTCGGAGGTGCGGAAGGAGCGCCCGGTGAGGGCGAAGTAGAGGGCCTCGAGCAGGTTGGTCTTGCCGGCGCCGTTGGGTCCGATCAGGCTGACGATCCCCTCGCCGAGCTCGACCCGCACGTCGCTCAGGCTGCGCAGCGGCCTCGCTTCGACGGCGCTGACCCGCACCCGCTCGCCCGCTCAGACGTTGAGGCGGATCGGCATCACCAGGTAGCGGAAGTCTTCGTTGTCGACCGGCTGCAGGAGCCCGGGGCGCAGCGGCGAGATCAGCCGCAGCACGATCTCGTCGCCACCAACGCTGTCGATGCCGTCGCGGAGGAACTCCGGGTTGAAGCCGATCTCCAGCGGCTCGCCCTCGAATGCCGCCGGCATCGTCTCTTCGGCGTCGCCGACATCGGGGGTCGAGGCCGAGACCTTGAGCTCGCCCGGCGAAAAGGAGAGCCGCAGCGGCGCGTTGCGCTGCGCCAGCTGGCTGACCCGCCGCACGACCTCGAGGAATTCCGGCCGCGGCATCCGCACGTCGTGCTCGTAGGACTCCGGCAGGAGCTGTCGAAAGTTGGGGAACTGGCCGTCGATCAGCCTCGTGTTGAGGAGGATCCCCCCTGCCTGGAAAACCGCCTGGTTGGGCAGCAGGCTGACCGTGACCTCCTCGACCTCGCCGCCGCCGACCAGTCGTCCCAGCTCGCGCAGCGCCTTGGCCGGGATGTTGGCCTCGAGCTCGCCGCCGATCGCGCCCTCCAACTCGGTGCGCTTGACCGCGAGCCGGTAGGAGTCGGTGGCGACCATCGTCATCTCCTCGCCCGAGGCGCTGACCAGGACCCCGGTCAAGACCGGGCGCATGTCGTCGCGCGAGGCGGCCGGGGCGACCAGGTCGACCGTCGCGGCGAGCGCCGGCGCGGGGATCTTCAGCGGCTCCGCTCCCTGCTCGGGCAGGTTCGGGAAATCCTCGGCGGGGAGAACACGGAGGTGGAAGCTGGAGCCGCCGCTGCGGATCTCGACGTCGCGCTCGGCCTCGCGCAGCTCGATCTCGACGTCGGCATCGCCGAGCGAGCGGGCGAGCTCGGCGAGCAGGCGACCGGGCAGCAGCGCCGTGCCGGGAGCGGCCACGTCGGCGGCGAGCGCCGTGCGCAGCCCCATCTCGCCGTCGGTCGCGGCGAGCGTCACGCCGTCGGTGCCGGCGTTGAGCATGATTCCGGATAGAGCCTGCGTCGCGGCGCGGGTCGAAACGGCGCGCGAAACGATCGAAAGCTGTGAGACAAGCTCGTCGCGTTTGGTGGTCAGCTTCAAATGACTGATGTCCTCTTGAGTTGGGTTAGTGCTTGTGGAAACAGCCAGGACGATAGGAAATCGGCATGGTCATGGGATTTTCAGGCTGTGGAGGCGGCTGGGGAAAGGCCCGATTCTTGCAGCGCCATCGGCGGTCAGGCGGAGCCGGGCCGGGGGCTGTGGATAGCGGAGCGCAGCTCGCCGACCTGGCGGGCGAGGTCGGCGTCGGCGCCCAGCGTCGCCTCGACCCGGCGCAGGGCGTTGAGGATGGTCGAATGATCGCGGCCGCCGTAGAGGCGGCCGATCTGGGGGAGCGAGAGGTCGGTCGCCTCGCGGGTGAGCAGGATCGCCACCTGGCGGGCACGGAGCGGGGTCGCGGCGCGGCTGCTGCCGACCAGCTCGGCGCGGGAGATGCCGAAGGCCGCGGCGACGCTCTGCTGGATCGCCTCGATCGTGGTCGGCCCGTCCGGCGCGGTTCGGTTGGGGATCAGCTCGGCGATCAACTCGGGGCTGAGCGGCTTGGCGGTCAGCGAGGCGTGGGCGATCACCTTCGTCAGGGCGCCGTGGAGGCGGCGGATGTTGGCGTCGATGCGCTCGGCGAGCTCGGCGAGCGCATCGCGATGGCCCTCGCCGAGGCCGGCCTCGCGGGCGAGCCTTTGGACGACGGTGAGGCGGGTGGCGAGATCGGGGGGCTCGACCGGGATCGTCAGCCCCCACTCGAAGCGGTCGCGCAGCCGCGCCTCGAGGGTCGAGAGCTCGCTCGGCAGCCGGTCGGCGGAGAGGACCAGCTGGCTGCCGCCCTCGTAGAGCGCGTTGAAGGTGTGGAAGAACTCCTCTTCGGTGTGCTGCTTGCCCTGCAAAAACTGGATGTCGTCGACGAGCAGCACGTCGAGGTCGCGGTAGCGGCGCTTGAACTGCTCCGCCCCACTGGAGCGCAGGGCGCCGACGAACTCGTTGGTGAAGCCCTCGGCGGTCGTGTAGCGGACGCTGAGGCCGGGCGCGTTGCTGCGCAGGTAGTTGGCGATCGCGCCGAGCAGGTGCGTCTTGCCGAGGCCGGGCGGACCGTGGAGGAAGAGCGGGTTGTAGGCCTCCGAGGGCGTCTCGGCGACGGCCAGGGCGGCGGCATGGGCGACCCGGTTGCCCGCGCCGATCACGAAGCGGTCGAAGCTGTAGTTGGGGTTGAGCTCGACCGCGGGAGCGCCGACGGCCGCGCGCGCCGCCTGCTCGCCGGGGGCGGAGAAGGCGATCTCGGTGAAGGGGGAGCCGGCACCCTCGAGCGCTTCGCGCAGCAGCGAGGAGTAGCGCCGCTCGACCCAGGTCTGGATTCCCTCGGGCGCCGCCAGGTAGAGGGTGGCGCCCTGGCCGCCGACGGCGCGCAGCGGCTCCAGCCAGATCTTGAAGGTCGAGTCCGGGACGGCGGCCCGCAGGCGTTGCCGGATCTCGCCCCAGAGGGCGTCGAGGTTCTGTCCAGCCGGGTCGTCAGGCACGAACGAGCGACCATAGCGGCGCCCGCCGGGACCGACCCGCGGCGGCCCGCAAATGCCGAGGAAAGATTCCTGGCCGCCGCGCGGCCTCTTCCTCCCGCGACGCGGACGCGTCCGTATACTGCGACGGCCAATGAAGCGCACCTACCAGCCGAAGAAGCGCAAGCGCGCCAAGACCCACGGGTTCCGGGCAAGGATGAGCACGCGCGGCGGGCGCGCGATCCTGAAGCGGCGACGCGCCAAAGGCCGCAAACGCCTCACGCCGGGATGACCCTGGCCGTAGTGGGGTTCGAGTGATGGCGGCGAAGCGGCGCCGGCTCTCGCGGAGCCGCGAGTTCGACCGGGTCTACCGCGACGGCTCCTCCCACGCGACGCGCTACCTGGTCCTCTACCGCTTCCCCCGCACGGACGAGGAGGACCGCGACGTCCGGCTCGGCGTCTCGGTGAGCCGCAAGGTCGGCGGCGCCGTCGACCGCAACAAGGTCAAGCGAACGCTGCGCGAGGCCTTCTGGAGCATCGCCGACCGGCTCCCCGCGCGGCACGACTTCGTGATCGTCGCCAGGGCCGAGATCGGCGACCTGATCGAGAGGGAAGGGACCGACGGGGTCAGGGCGAGCCTCGAAGAGGCGTTCGCGCAGGCCGGCGGCGGGGAGCGTTCCACGTGAAACGCCTCCTACTGGCGCCGATCGCCGTCTACCAGCGCTGGATTTCGCCCGCGATGCCGCGGCGCTGCCGCTATGAGCCGACCTGCTCGGCCTATGCCGCGGACTCGGTACGGCGCTTTGGCCTCATCCGCGGCTCCCTGCTCGCCTGCTGGCGCCTGCTGCGCTGCAATCCCTTCAGCCACGGGGGCTTCGACCCGGTTCCCGACCGCTTCACGCTGCGGGTCGGCCCCGTCGACCCGGCCGAGTACCACCGCCACCACGGAGCCCACTGATGATCCCGCTCGCCAACGTCCTGCAGCCGTTGATCGACGTCGCCAACTCGGTGCTCAAGTTCTTCCACGACGATGTCGGGCTCAGCTGGGGGATGTCGATCATCGCCCTCACCGTCGTCACCCGGGCGCTGCTGATCCCGCTGACCTACAAATCGCTGAAAGGGATGCGGGCGCTGCAGGCGCTGCAGCCGCAGCTCAAGGAACTCAAAGAGAAGTACAAGAACGACCAGAAGCGCATGCAGCAGGAGATGATGCGCTTCTACCAGGAGAACAAAGTCAACCCCTTTGCCTCCTGCATCCCGCTGCTCGCCCAGCTGCCGATCTTCATCACCCTCTTCTACCTGCTCAAAAACGAGCTTCCCGACGACATCGGCTGCGAGGCGGGCCAGTGCGGCAGCGAAGCGTCCTTCCTCTTCATCAGCGACCTGACCGCGAAGGCGGCCGGCGGCGAACTGATCGCCCTGCTGATCCTCTACGTCGGCACGCAGCTCGTCTCCGGCCTGGTGATGGCGGTGACGGCCGACAAAAACCAACGCATGCTGATGCTCGTCCTGCCCTTCATCTTCGTCCCCTTCGTGATCACCTTCCCGGCGGGCCTGGTGCTCTACTGGATAACGACCAACGTCTGGACGATCGGCCAGCAGTACACGATCCAGAAGCTGATCCCGGCCCCTGAGGTGGCTACGCCCGAGCAGGTTGCGGCGGCTAAGCCTCCGCCTAAACCACCCAAAAAGAAGAAGCGGCGGCGCTAGGCAGCTCGACCCCAAGTGGGGGAGGGTTCCTGCGGAAGCTGCCTAGGTTCGCTCCGCTGACGCTCCGCTGACGCTCCGCTCACTATGTGAGAGCGGCTTCGCCGCCCGGGATCACCCGCCAGGAGCCGCTTCGCAAGGCACTTCCGCAGGAGCCCTCCCCCACTTGGGAGCCCTGCCGTCGCTTGCTGAGCTGAAAAGGGACGAAGCTCGAGATCTCTCGCTGAGCTGAGGGGATAGGGTGCGGGCTGTGAGCGATGCGACCAAATGGCCTGAGGAGCCTGCTGAGCGGGTTCGGGAGCTTGTCGAGGGGGTTCTCGATGAGCTTGACCTTGACGGTGAGGTCGAGATTCGCGAGGACGACGACCGGATCGAGGCTGTGGTCAGCGGCGAGGACGACTACGGGCTGCTGATCGGCAAACGCGGCCAGACGATCGATGCGCTGCAGCTGCTCTGCTTCCAGGCCGCCTTCCGCGGGCTGCGCGACCGCAAGCGGGTCGTGCTCGACGCCTCCGGCTACCGTGAGCGACGCCGTGAGGTGTTGACCTCGCGCGCCGACCGCGCCGCGGAGCAGGCGCTGGACAGCAACGTCACGGTCGAGATGGACCCGATGAGCGCCCAGGAACGCCGTGTCGTCCACGAACACCTCAAAGAGCGCTCCGGGGTCGAGACCTACAGCGAAGGCGACGAGCCGCGGCGGTGCGTGGTCGTCGCTCCTTTGGTCTCGGAGTAGGAAGGGTCCCCGGGTAGGGCCTTCACTTAACTTTTTCGAAACTGGGTTTGCGTTGTAGACGATGGCTGGTGGCGAAAAAGTACAAGACGTTCCGGCCCTACCCGGGGACCCTCTCGATGCGCAGCAAAGGGCGGCGATCACGCGGGTCCTTGAGCTTTTGGGGGAAGAGCGGGCGTCGGTCAGCTCTGTGACCGCGCCGCCCGACGCCTGGCGGGTGCATGTGGCCGACAGCCTCACCGGGCTCGAGGTGGGAAAGCTGGCAAAAGCTCGGCGGATTGCCGATCTTGGCTCTGGGGCTGGGTTTCCCGGCCTGGTGCTGGCCGTGGCGCTGCCCGCTGCCAGGGTCGACCTGATCGAGTCGGTCGGTCGCAAGTGCGAGTTCATCCAGCGGGCGATCGAGAGCGCCGGGATCGCCAACGCGACCGTCCGCAACGCCCGCTCCGAGGATCTCGCCGCCGGCGATCGCCGCGACTCCTACGAAGCCGTAACCGCCCGCGCCGTCGGCCGACTCTCGACCCTCGCCGAGCTTGCCTCGCCCCTACTCAAAGAAGGCGGGATACTCGTAGCCTGGAAGGGCAAACGCGACGAGGACGAGGAGCAGCAGCTGGACCGCGCAGCCGCCCAGCTGGCGATGGCCCCCGAACGGATCCTCGACGTAGGCGACCGCGCCGGCAGCAAGCACCGCCACCTCCACGTCCTTCGTAAGACCGGTCCAACCCCCCCGGACCTCCCGCGCCGCGCGGGAATGGCCAAGAAGCGCCCGCGAGGCTAATAGCCGACCGCGCCGCTCGGCCCCGAACCGTCCAGCGGCACGCCCCCAACCGGGATAGACGTCGAAGGTTCGCCAGCTCCCCCCCGCAGGCCTGCGCGTGGTTAGGGGTCGGGGGTCATTCCAGGAGTGCCTCGCGAAGCGGCGCACCGGCGAGTGATTCCAGCGGCGAAGCCGCACCAAATTCGTGAGCGAAGCGAAGCGCAGCGAACATAGGCACCTCCTGGAATGACCCCCGACCCCGCCCGAACCAAACCCGAATAACCTGCCCCCAATGGGCCTCGTCTACGCAATCTCCAACCAGAAGGGCGGCGTCGGCAAGACGACCACCGCGGTGAACCTGACCGCCTGCATGGCCGCCGCCGGGGCGCAGACCCTGCTGGTCGACCTCGACCCGCAGTGCAACGCGACGGTCGCCCTGGGAGGCGACCGCGACGCCCATCCCTCCTCCTACGACTGCCTGATCGGCGACGTATCCGTGGCCGAGGCGGCCCGGCCGGCCGGGCCCGACAACCTCTGGCTCGTCCCCGCCAACCGCGACCTCGCCGGCGCCGCGGTCGAGCTTCCCCGCCTCGAGGGCTCGGAGACGCGGCTGCGCGAACGGCTCGGGCCGTTGCGCGAGCGCTTCGCCTGCACGGTCCTCGACTGCCCGCCCTCGCTGGGCCCGGTCAGCGTCAACGCCCTGGTCGCCGCCGACCGCGTGATCGTGCCGGTCCAGGCCGAGTACCTGGCGCTGGAGGGCCTGGTCCAGTTCCTCGACACGCTTGCGATGATCCGCCGTGAGCTCAACCCGGCGCTGAACGTGTCGGGCCTGCTGATCACTATGCATGACGAGCGCACGCGACTCGCCCAGGACGTGGAGCGGGAGCTGCGCGAGCATTTCCCCGAGATGGTCTTCGAGACGGTCATACCGCGCAGCGTCAGGGTCGCCGAGGCGCCCAGCTACGGCCTGCCGGTGACCGAGCACGCCCCCGCCTCGCGCGGCGCCACCGCCTACCAGGCGCTGGCCGAGGAGCTCGCCGGCCGTGGCTAGCACCGCCAAGAAGGGCGGCGGCAAGGCGAAGCGCGGCATGGGCCGCGGCCTCGCCGCGATCCTGCCCGAGAGCGCCCCCGCCGAGGCCGTCGGCGACCTGCGCGAGCTGCCGGTCGGGTTGATCAAGCCGAACCCGAAACAGCCGCGGACCAACTTCGACCCCGAGGCGCTCGCCGGCCTCGCCGCCTCGATCGAGACCAGCGGCGTCGTGCAGCCGCTGCTCGTCCGCCCTCTGCCCGACGGCAGCTACGAGCTGATCGCCGGCGAGCGGCGCTGGCGCGCCGCCCAGCAGGCGGGGCTGGAGAAGGTGCCGGCGGTTGTCCGCGATTCCGAGCATGCCGAGCGGCTGCAGGTCGCGCTGATCGAGAACATGGTTCGCGAGGACCTCAACCCGGTCGAGGAGGCGCGCGCCTGCGCCGCCCTGGTCGAGGACCTCGGCCTCTCCAAAGAGGACCTCGCCCGCCGGATCGGCCGCAGCCGCCCCGCCGTGTCGAACCTGATCCGCCTGCTCGACCTCCCCGACGAGACGCTGGAGCTGCTCGAGTCCGGCGATCTCAGCGAGGGCCACGGCCGCGCCCTGCTTGGCGCCCCGGGCAACGACGTCCGCCGCCGCCTCGGCCGCGACGCCGCCCGGGGCGGCTGGTCGGTGCGCGAAACGGAGAACCGGGTCAAGCTGGCTGGCCAGCCAAAGGCGGGGGAGAGCCGCAAGCCGGCGCTCGACGCCGAGCAGGCCGCGGCGCTGCGCGAGGCGGCCGACCGGCTCGAGACGGCGCTCGGCCACGAGGTCAAGCTGCGCCCGCGCGGGGGGGAGGTGGCGATCGAGATCCGCCTCGCCGACCTCGACGAGGCCCTCGCCCTGGCCCGCCGGCTGGGCCCCGGGCGGCGATGACACGCCCGCGGAGGCCGGCCGCGGGTCGCTATCATCGGCTCGGCTCGGGCGATTAGCTCAGTTGGTTAGAGCGCGTCTCTGATAAGGACGAGGTCCCTGGTTCGAATCCAGGATCGCCCACTGCGTCTGCGTGCCTCGCCCATGCCGCGAGTCGGCCCGCCCTTACTGTTCGTTCCCGTACGGATAAGGGTAAGTTCTGATTCCGTTCTACACACAGTGAGACTCCGGTACGGTGTCAGTCTTCACGCGTAACCTGATGTACGTAATAGCGGGCCGTTTTACCCACTGACTGAAGTAGCACGTTGGTAATGTTGCCGACCTGAGGGGCAAGGGATCTGTACCGGGGAGCACTGACCGTCGCCCACTCGGCGTGCGACGCCCGTGGCCCGTACTCGTGGCCGCACTCGCGGTGCTCTTGGTACTGGGGGGATTGGGGTTCGACGTCGAAGAGCGGCTCAAGCCGTCGACCCTGAATGTGCCCGGTTCGGAGTCGGCGCGCGGAGACGAGCTGCTGCGCCAGCATTTCGGCGAGTCGGCGCCGTTTGCGGTCCTGCTCGAAGGGCCGCCCAAGCGGCTCGACCGGCAGGGGTCTCACTTGACTCGCGCGCTGCGACGCGACGCAACGATCACGGCCGTGTCTCCATGGGACAGCGGGTTCAACCTGGCGGAGTTCAGGCCGAACGGCCGCACCGCCTTGGTCCTGGTCGATTCTCACGTCCCGCTGGACGAGGCGATCGATCGCACTGTCCCGCACCTCCAGCGGCTGCTCGCCGCGAATATCTCACCTCCGGTGATCGCACGCACGGCTGGGCCTGCCACCGTGGCGAAGGCACTCCAGAACGAGTCGGTGGCGATCACCCGTCGTGGTGAGATCATTGTCCTTCCCCTGCTCCTCGCCGTGCTTCTGTTCGTCTTTCGGTCGCCCGTTGCCGCCCTCGTACCACTGGCACTTGGCGCCACCACGGTGATCGCGGCACGCGGCGTACTGGATGTCCTCGGCAGCTACGTTGACTTCACGGGCTTCTCGCTGAGCATGGCCGCGATGATCGGCCTGGCGCTGGGCATCGATTACGCGCTGCTCGTCGTCTCGCGCTTCCGCGAGGAGATCCGCTCCGGCGCCGATCCGGCGGAGGCCGCCACGGTGACGCGGATGACGGCAGGCAGGACCACGGTGTTCGCCGGAGCGACCCTCTTCCTCTCGATCGTCGCAGCCGCCTTCCTGGTCCCCGGCATGCAGTTGGTGTCGATCTGCATAGCGGTGGTGACCGTCATAGCGCTCGCCCTGGTGGGAACCTGGGTCGTCGCCCCGGCGATCCTCGTCGTGCTCGGCGGCAACATCGATCGCTGGTTGATCGGAGGTCGCGGCGCGGGGACCACACGGTGGCTGGCCGCCAGCCGGGCCGCCCTGCGCCGGCCGTACGTCGCGGCGCTGCTCAGCAGCCTGCTGCTGGTGCTGGTCGCGCTGCCGGCCGCCTCGCTCGCGGTCGGCCCGGCGACCGTCGATCAGCTGCCCAGCGACCATCCCACCCGCATGACGGTCGAGGCGATCGATGCCGCGATCGGCGGCGGTTGGATCGCCCCCCTTACGGTGGTTGTGGCGAGCGAGGACGGGCCGATGACCGAGCCACGCCGGCTCGCCGCGCTGAGCCGCTGGCAGCGCAGGCTCGCCGACGATCCCGACGTAGAGGCGGTGATCGGCCCGGCGCCGTTGAACAAGCGGGTCGGGCCCCTGCGGCGCACCGGACAGAGCCTTCTGCACGGAGACGGCCCCGACCGTCGGGTGGCCAGGCTGGCGACGAACCTCGCGAGGGCGGACGACGGCCTCGCGCGGCTGCGCCAAGGCCTGGGACGGGCCAGCTATGGCTCCCACGCTCTCGCCGCCGGCAGCGGTCGCGCCGAGGGCGGCGCCCAGCTCCTCGCCGACGGCCTCGCCCGCGCCTCCTCGGGCGCGGGCGCCGCGAAGAATGCCCTGCGGCGGTTCAACGCCGGCGCCCAGCGACTCGCCGACGGGGAGCGCAGCGCGCTCTTCGGCGCCTCGGTGTTGAGGTTCGCGGCAGGCGAACTTCGCTCCGACGTCGGCGGTTACGCCGTGCCGCGCTCGGCGGCGCTCGTCGAGCAGCTGCGCGAGGCGAAACGCAGGGCCGCCGCCTCGCAGGGCGCCGCAGCGGCGGTCGTCGAGAACCTGGAGGCCGCCTGGCGAGACGCCCAAGGCATGGGTATCGGCGCGCAGGATCCACGCTATCCCTCGATGGTGAGCGCGATCGAAGCGGCGCTGAGCGCCGCGACCGGCGCCAATCCGAGCACCGCGGCGCGGTACGCGCCGCACTACGACGGCCTCGCCGCGGAACTGGCCGGCGTCGCGGCGGAACTCGAGCACAGCGCCACGGGGGCGAGCCGTCTCCACACCCGGCTGGAGGGGGTCGAGGAAGGCCTGGACTCGATGGGGAAGCTGACCCAGCGCCTCTACGAGGGCACAAAGCGGCTGGAGGGCGGCAGCAGCAGGCTGGCGACGGGAGCGGAGCAGATCGTCGACGGCGCCGATCGCCTCGGCGGCGGCCTGGCGCGACTCGACGACGGCGCCCAGCTGCTCGCGAACGGCCTCTCGCGGCTTACGGAGGGCAACTCCAGGCTTGCCGAGGGGCTGTCCCGCGCCTTCCACCGGACCGGGCCACTCGTCGACGGCGCGCAGGCAGTGACCGCAAAAGTGACCTCGGGGCGTCGCGACCTCTCGCGACAGTCGCCGGGCTTCTTCGGCTCGGGCTATTTCGTCCTCTCGCTGCTCGACGGCGCGCCGGCGGGCCAACGAACGCGGGCGGGGCAGCTGTTCGCCCTGGACGGCGGCGGTCAGGCGGCCAAGCTGCTCGTCGTCTCCCGCCATCCTCCTCACCAACAGCAGACGATCGCACTCGCGGACCGGCTGCGGCGCAAGGCGGCCGGCTTCGCCGCGAAGACCGGCACCGAGGTCGCGGTGACCGGCAACGTCGCCCAGACCAGCGATTACACGCGAGCGACCGGCGACCGGCTGATCCCACTGATGCTGCTGATCACGGCGATCACCTTCCTGGCGATGGTCGTCATCCTCCGCGCCCTGCCCCTCGCGATCCTGGCGGTCGTGCTCAACCTGCTGACCGTCGGTGCGGCATTCGGGATCCTAAAGCTGCTTTCCTACTCGCCCGAGGGGTTGCCGTTCGCCGCCAGCGGCGATATCGCCCCGATCGGGGTGGCTGCGATATTCGGCGTCGTCTTCGGCCTCTCGATCGACTACGCGGTCTTTCTGCTGATGCGGATGCGGGAGAGTTGGGAGCGCAGCGGCGACCACAACCTGGCGATCGGCGATGGGCTGGAGCGGACCGCCGGGGTGATCACCGGCGCGGCGACGGTCATGGTCGTCGTCTTCAGCGCCTTCGCGATGTCGCCGCTTGATGCGGTGGCGCAGCTGGGGGTGGCCTTGATGGCCGCCGTGGTGCTCGACGCGACGCTGATCCGGCTCGTCCTGTTACCCGCGACGATGAAGCTGATCGGCCCCGTTGTCTGGTGGCTACCGGCCGGGCTGGACAAGCGCCTGCCGCGGCTCGAGGGCGGCTAGCTTCTGCCGCTTGCCGCACTGGCCTCTCAGCATCGGGCGCAGTTTGGCCAGCTTGCTGTTGTGGCCTTCGAATTCGACCTGCGCCCGCTGGCGGTACCTGCAGACGTTGACCGAGTTCTGCAGCAACCCCTGCTTGCCGCCCCGCATCGTCAAGACCACTTTGGTCACCGGCGCATCCGGCAGGCCGGTGATGTTGGCGCGGATTTTCCCGCCCGGCGCGGTCACGCGGCCGTCGAGGGCGAAGCGGAACTGCCCGTCCAGTTCCGCGACCAGGCCGGGCAGCCCCTCGCTCCTGGAGCGGACGTAGACGGGACCCTTGAGGGGTTCGTCGAGCAGCGGAGTCCAGGCTTTCACGTGACCGTATACGGAGTCCGCGGGACAGGCCCGGGACGCGAACTGCTCTTCGGTGCATATGCCACGCATGTGGCTGCCGTCGAAGAACTGCGAGGCGGGCAGCCGCACCGCGACCCGGGAGATGTTGGCTCCGTCCGCGGGCATCCTCAGCACCGCGCGCAGCCTCGGGTGCGCTCCGCGCTTGGGCTTGCCCAGCAGTCGCAGCTTGAGGCTCGGCCGGAACGACAGTCGCTTGCAGCCGCGTATCTGGAAGGGGCTGCTGACGGCGACCGTCTGCCCCGGCAGCGACATCAAGGCGCCGTTTACCGACGTCGGCTTGCAGCTGGTCGGGTTCCTGACGAAGTTGGGACGGTCCACCCGAACGGCGATCGATCGCACGTTGAGGGCCACGCCGCCGATGATCGTCGGCACCGGGTCGCTGCGGACATCGATCTGACCGGTTTTGAAGTCGATCGCCAGCGCACTGCGGACGACGACGACGCCGAGGTCGAACGGCCCGGCCACGGCTGGGACGACGACCGCCAGCGAGACCGGCGCCCCCCTGTAGGGAGCCGCCATGTAGGCGTGGCCCTCGACGTAGTAGGGCGTCGGGCCGGAGCCGATCCCCACGGTGACGCCGCCGACCCTGGACCCCGCTGGGCACGACGGGCTGGCCTGCTCCGCTCTGCCCGGCCGCGCTTCCGCCAGCGCGATTTCGGCGTCGCCGCAGTAGGGGATGCCGGCCAGCCTGCCCATCAGGCCGGGTGGCGGAAACACCTTCATGTCGGCGATTTGCTGCGTGCCGTCGGCTCGGTCCGCATAGACGACGAACGGCGTGTATGCGCCGGCCACCGGGCTGAGGGTTCCGGCGCGGAAGCCCGGCTGGTTGGGCGCGTCGGCTTCGCGGCTCACGCACGGACCGCCGTGCGGCATCGCGTCGATCCGGAAGCTGTCGGAAGGGGTTGCCGGTGGGCCCGAGCCCGGCGCCGACCACGGCGTCAGGACCGAGTCGGTCCGGTACGTTCCGCATGCGATCGGCGTCCTCATCACGGCTCGCGGGCCACCGAAGAAGGCGAGCTTGAAGTCTTCGATCGGCAGCTGGGGGTTGTCGACGAACGTCGCCGTCACCTGGCCGTCCTGCTCGCTTGGCTTCACTTCGCCGGCGATCTTCACCACCACGCCGGTCTCCGGGTCGTCGATCGCGAGGTAGATCGCGAACATCGAGTCGAACTGGTTGTCGTGGGGCGTCGCGAGGAAGATCCCGCCGCGCAGCGGGTGGTCGAACATCGGCGTCTCGATCTCGACGACGCCGAGCTTGGACGCGTCAGGGCAGCGAGCAGGGTCGCTGCCGTCCATATCGATCTGCGCCGGCGAGCAGCCGCGCAGGCCGTTGGCGGCCGCCGGGTTGATGATCAGCCCCTTGGCCGAAGTCGTCACGCCGGTCTTCAGGTCGCCGACGTCGATGCCGTACGGATCGTCGTTCTGCGGGATGTGGATCCGCGTCCGCAGCCCGGCCGGCGAGTCCGCCACCGTGGTGGTCGGCCGCCACTCGATCTCGGGGTCGAACTCGACGTTCTCGCAGCCGATCATCGCCGGGGTCTCGGTGCGCGCGGTCACGAACTCATCCGGCCAGGCCCAGGTGCTCGCACGCGCCTCCCATGGCAGCGGATCGCCACACGACGTGGGGTTCCTCAGCAGCGCCTTCGGCGGCACCGTCGCCGAGCAGCCGAAGCCTATGCCGGGGCAGCGCCGCTTGCTGTCGTGCCTGGGGTCGGCCGGCACCCCCCAGTAGTGGGCTTCGGCACCGATCACGCGGGCTTCCTCGCTGAGGTTGAAGCTGCCCGACGTGATCCCGTAATCGTCGCCCGTGCGGATGCGCGAATCGGTCGCCGTGGCGGGCCCGCGCGTCGAGTTGCGCCCGCTCACTCCCTCGGGGGGTACGACCGCATAGATCTCCCTGATCCGCGTTAAGCGCGTCGAGCTCCCCTCGTCGAACACTTCGACCGTTACCACGCCGACCTGGCTGTCGCCACTGCAGCGGTTTTCCTCGACCTGATAGCCCTTGCAGCGGGGAACCGCGGTCGTGCTCCCGATCCGTCCCGGAGGGTGATCGATGAGGAACTCCTTGACGAATGCCGTCAGGCTGCCGGCCGTGCCGTCCCTCGACGGCACGAAGTTATGAGTGAAGTTGTATCGAGTCACAGTTTCGAAGGGGTGTCCGCCGGCCTGCCGGTGAGGCTGGCCTTCGTCGTCGAGAGCTTCCACCGTGAAATTCTCGATGCCGAATGTAGAGAACGCACGATTCGCCGCCGTTTCCACGCCGCTTTGGTTCGTCGCGACGAAGCGGTAGCGGTAGCGGGCGCCGCCGCGCAGACCGGCGAGCTCCGCCTTGGCGACGCTGCTGGAGGAGGCCGCGCCCGGGTGCTGCGCGCAGGCCGTTACCTCCGCGCCCTCGAAGCCGGCCGCTTCGAACTGCTCCTCCTCTACGTACTCGACGTGGCACTGGGTGGCGAGGCCCAGTGGGTTGATCCGTGTTTCGACAAAGGCGCTCTTGAGCCTTGCGTAAGCCCATTGGTCCTCGATCCGCGCAACGGGCAGGGTCGTGAAGGACTGCTCGGCGCCGGTCGCCAGCCCCCTTTCGCTGACCGCGATCGTCCGGTAGCGGTACGTCGTACCGACCATGAGGCTTCCGATTCCCTGATTGACGGCCAGCGGCGTCAGCCCGGAACCGATCTCCGAGAGCTCGCTCGACCTGACGGCGGCGCTCGAAAAGCCACCGTCCTCGGCGTAACTCTGCTCGTCGACGTACTCGAAGCGGAACGCCGTCGCGAAGCCGTGTGGATTGACCTTGGCTTTAAGGGTTGCCCCGTAGCGTCCGATGTCGCCCGTCGACTGGTCATCCACGGTGGGGGGGCCCGCCGTGCTGAATACCCGATCCTCGCCGTAGCTCGGGATACCGGCCGCGTTTTCCGCCGCCACGCGGTAGCGATAGGTGATCGACGGCGACAGGCCGGAGACATGAGCCGATACGTCGGTCGGTTCCCCGTAGGGAAGCGCCTGTTCGCAGTCCACGGGTGGCGGGCCGGCGTCGTACGGATTCGGGGCACTCTCGTCGTAATCCGCGGCGGCCACATATTCGATTCCGCACGATGTGACCTCCCCTCCGCCGGCGGGGTGCACGTGGCCGGCCAGGGTCGCCGCGTCCTCGCCGACGTCTACCGGGCTGCCCGTCTCAACATCCGGTATGACGATTGGTGGGCTATAGACTTCAACAGTGGGGGGAGCGGTGAAGATCCTAGTGTTAGTCGCGTATACCCTGCCGCTGTCTTTGTTCACTGCGACGGCCGATAGGAACAGTTCCTCGCTCAGTCCGAACGGAACACCAACTTGCACACCTGCCGAATTGTACCGGACAATCCGAGTGTAGAGGTCTTCCGAACCTCCGGACTGTGCAACCAGAACGTGATCGTCGGACGGGTCGATCGCGATGCGGATCGGTTCGGCATCGTCTATCACCTCGACGAACTCGCCGGCCGAGTCGAACTTCGCTACGTCGTTCGGCTCTTCGTCCGCCAACGCGCCGCTGTTGACGACGTAGAGGGCGCCGGTCGAGTCGAGAGCGACCGAGCTCGGCGCGGTGATCTGGGGGTCCGCAATCTGCCCCAAGTACGCGCCGTCAGGGCTGAACTTCAGTATCGCATTTGCCTCGGCATCGGCGACGTACACCACACCCGTGGCGTGATCGACGTCGAGGCCGCGCGGAGCGAGTGCGCCGGCCGGTGTCTGACTGCCGGCCGCCCCGTTGCACTCACTCGCCGACGCTGTGCTCGAGCCCGTGATCTGACAGATGTACTGACCGTCTTCGTCGAACCGGTCGATGACTTGGTTGGCTGCGTCCGCCACATAGACGTCGCCTTTGTTTGGGCCTGCGGAGGAGTCGACGGCGATCCCCGAGTCTTCTTCGGAGTCTGGTGAAAGAAAGCCGAAAGCTCCCGCCGGGCTGTCCGCGCCTCGAAACTCCGCAACAAACCCCCCGTCGTCGTCGAACTTGACAACTCGCGATGCACCGGTTTCGAAGCTGAACTGGGCGACGTACAGGCTGCCGCTGCTCGGACCGTCGGCATTGTCGACGGTCGCGCTTAAAAGGAAGTCGAGGCTACCCGCGTCAGGCAGGTCGACCGATCCCTCGTGCACGTGCGCGATCTTCGCCGACACCGGCGCCACGCCAAGTACCAGCAGGATGGCCAGCGAAATCAACGCCCCCAGACCCCAACCGGTGGTGCGATGGCCGCTCATCGTTCCCCGCCCCCAATCGGCGAGACAGCTCTGCGGTGCCGAATCCTCTGTAGGCGCTTGCCACGCCGGCAGTGGCGGGCCTTGCCGCCACTGCCGGCTCGCTTGCAACGTCGCGCCCGCTTGCCACGGGTCTTCGCCTGACGGCAACGGCGTCGGGCTTGCCGGCGGCGCAGCTGGTTGCAGCGCCGCCGCTTTGCGCGGTTTGTCGTCGGCGCTTGGCTAGCGCGAAGCTCGGCGCTGCCGGGAAGCGCGAGCAGCGGCGGCAGCACTTCGAGGCCGCGGCACGTTTCCTCGTTGCAGGGCGGAGCCGGAGCCGCTCCTTCCGCGAAGCCGCCGCCGACCCGAGCGTCGTAAAGGCTGAAGGCTTCGTTGTCGGTGTCCGAGGGGACCAGCGCTTGGCCGGTCCTGAAGAACACGTCGGAGCCGCTGGGGCTCGCAGCGAGGAATCGGGTCTCGCCGCCATGCTCTCCTGTCGAGATCAGGCTGAGCTGACCAGCTCCATACTGGTAGACATCGCGCACCCCGTTGACGTCTTCTGGTAGCAGCGGATCCAGGCTGTCGAAGAGGACCCGGCCGTCATTCAAGACATGGCGGACCTTCCAGCTGGCGTTGCCGCTGTGAGGACCCGGGCCGTAGTTCCCGGCGAGCAGAAGCGACAGCGACGAGTCGGCCGGTCGCGTGCCATCGGGGATGCACGAGACACAGCCGAGTTGACCGCCGCCGCCTTCACCGTCGACCTGGAAGAGGAAGATCTGCCGGGTCGGTGCGTCCGAGGTGATTTGGCGGTTGTCGTAGCCGGTCAGGCTTCGCTGTGAGCTGAAGGCCAGGAACTTGCCGTTCGCCGAGGCGCTGGCCCGGACGGTGCTTTGCTTGCGCCGTTCGGTCGGTTCGTTCCCTCCTTGCCAAACATCCCGATCCTCCCGCAAGAGGCTCGCGATGAAGGACACCGGCCCGTCGCCGACGACATAGAGATTGCACGTCTGTCCCGCTTCGACCGGTCCCGTGCAGTTCCCCGGGGTGGCGCCGGGGGCGAGGACGCCGTTGGCGACAAAATAGATTGAGCTGCCGTCCGTTGCCGCGTCGCTGACGCCCCTGACATCGGCGGCGCCGTCCGGATCGGCCGTGAGGTCCGTCAGCTGGCCCGTGCCGACCACATAGCGGTACAGGTCCGGCTTTCCAGGTTCGGCCGTTGAGTCCTCGGTGAGCTTCCGGTCAGACGTGAAGAAAATCGTGCCGCCATCCGCACTGGCCCGCCAGAAGACGCCGCCCCCATCCGGGCCCGGTCCCTGCGATGCGTCGACCTGGACCGTGCATGCACGCTGGGCTTCTGTGCACTCGCCGCCGCCGATCGCGCTCTGCGCCTCGGTCGGTCGTTCGCGCAGGTAGAGGCCGTCCTCCGCGTAGAAGAGGACGCGGCTGCCGTCAGCCGAGAGAGCGCCGGTCACCGGCGCCAGGCCGCTCCCCGGCATTATCCCCGAGCTGCCGCGGTGCCCAGCCGCTTCAACGAGCTCGCCGGTTGTCGGTTCGCCGTCGGCGAGGATGGTGATCAGCCGGACGGCGCCGTCTTCCCATATGTAGAAGTTGCGCCCTGTCGGCGCGTCCGCGGTCAGCCGCGCCTCGGTGCTGAACACGATGCGAGAGAAGTCGTCCGAGGCGTCCTGGAACTTCGCGTTCGCGGGGTCCAGGCTTTCCGTATCCACCGAGTCGGATGCCACGTTGATGAGCTGGGGAGCGCCGCCCTTCGTATCGAACAGCAAGACGTTGCGCTGCGGGTGCGGTTCGCCCGGGACGAGGTCGTCGCTGCGTTTGCAGAGCGCCGGTTGCTCCGGGTCGTACCAGTCGTGTTCATAGGTGTGTTTACCGAGGTTCGGGGAAAAAAACACGTTCTGTTCGCACGTATGTTCGTGGATCGCACCGATCTCGACCTGGGGGCCGACGCTCTGGGCTGTCCACCCCGTGGGCTGACGACGGGAGAGGTGAAAGTAGCTGCTCGTCTCGGCCTCCGATCCGGCCAGCGTCGAGTAGTAGGTGACCGCATCGCCGTTGACGGATGCGCGGGCGGGCTTTGTGTTTTGCTCGATCCGCTCTCCCGGCGTCACCAGCTCGTAGGCCCGGCAGTCGGGCAGGTGCTGCGAGCCCTGCGCAATCCGGCTCGCTTCGTTGGGGCAGGCGGCCGCGAGATCCGCGCTCACCAGAAACAGCGCGGCGGCGAGCAGCGGCATCCACCTCACGAGGCCACCCTGCAGGCGCCGAAGACCGGGATCACGCTGGCCGTGTTGTCGGCAAAGCTCAGCCGCGCCCGCACGACAGGCGAGATGCCCCCGCGGAACCCCTCTGGCGCAGGGCAGCTGGCATTGAAGTAGCCGCGCTGCCGGCCCTTGTGGCGGAAGGTTTTGCGAACGACCAGCTTGAACGCGGTGATCCTCGACCAGCGCCCGATCGCCGTGCTGGCGGTCAGGACCGTCCCGTATTCGCCGCGTCGCTTGGCGATCGCAAACGGGAACACGTACGAGGAGGGCGGCTGCTCGTTGAAGACGTGCATCAGAATGGCGGGACGACCGTTGGCGAGGCGGCCGTTGAAGAGCAGGACACGACCGTCGAAGTTGAGCCGGTCGCGGCCGGGGAAGCTCGCCTCGGCGCGGATCCGCCCGTAGCCGATCCGCGACCTGCCGCACGCGGCCAGCGCCCTTTTCGTGCTGGCCGGATAGATCTTGGCGATCGAGCACTGTGGTATCCGCGCCCGGAAGAGTTTCGCCGCCTTGTGGATTTCCAGCTCGATCAGCCTCAGCGCCGCCGGGTCACGGTTCTTCTTCGGCCGCACGCGACCTTCGATGCTGATCCCGACCGGGGCGGTCCCATCGCGGGGAAGAACCTTCGGAAAGACGCTGCTGTTGAAGGTGATGATCGCGTCGTCGGTAGCCGTAACCTCGGCGCGCACGGCCGGGCTCATCGCCAGGCCGGCCAGCGCAGCCACGACAACCGCACGCGATAGCGACGGGCGGGACATCGCTCGCTAGGTGAACCGGGACGGGTTCAGTCGGCAGTACTCGAAATCGAAGCCGACCACCGTCGCATTGACCCGTTTGGTCCTCAGCAGCAGCTCCTCGGCCATGCCCTGGAGCGGTCCGCGTCTGTTCTTCTTCAGAGTGACGCCGACCTTGCGCAGTAGCGCGCTACCGCTGCGGCCCTGTCGCAGCCACCTCGCCAGCCGCTGCCGGTCGCGCGGTGGTCGCGGCACCGCCTGCATCCGCCGGATCGCGCGGTCGACGGCGGTGGCCGCGCGGGGAAACCGCGGGGCGGCCTTGCGCAGCTTGCCGTTGCGGATCATCTGCTCGGTCCCGCGGAAGATGGAGCGGTTGGCAAGGGTGACCGCTTTGCAAATCGGCTCCACCTCTTCGACGTACGAACCACGCGTCATTTCCCCTGCCCAAGTTGTCGACATCGGCGACAACTGCAGTAACACTGCAAGCAGAACGGTGCCGAGTGCTAGCGAGTTGCCTCCCTTCAACCTGCGAGCCACCCTAGCGCATTTATGTCGATGATAAACAGAGCAGTTTGTTAAGCTTGGCCGAACTCTCCGGTCAGGGCCACGCTCCGCCCGAGCGACGCCCTGGCGTCAGCGCCTGCCGGGACCCTTACCTATAATGGGCGTCCACCTCGGCGCGGAGCGAAACTTGCAGCAGATGCAGATCTACGGGGTCAGTTTCGACATGGTCGGCAAGCAGCCGATCGTCTTGCTGAAGACGGTTGAGGGCAATCGGTTCCTGCCGATCTGGATCGGGCATCCGGAGGCGGCGGCGATCCTGATGAAGCTGCAGGGCGCCGCGACCCCGCGGCCGATGACCCACGACCTGCTCTCCGGCCTGATCGAGCAGTTCGGCGCCAAATGCGAGCGCGTCTCCGTCACCGAGCTGCGCGACAACACCTTCTATGCCTCGATCACGATCGCGATCGACGGCGCCGAGGTCGAGATCGATTCGCGCCCCTCCGACGCGCTCGCGCTCGCGGTCCGCGTCTCCGCCCCGATCTTCGCCGCCGAGGACGTGATCGAGGAGTCGGCGATCGAGTTCGAGCACGAGGTCGAGGACACCGAGGAGGTCGTTGACAAGTTCAAAGAGTTCCTGGACGAGGTAACCCCCGACGACTTCGCCGAAGGCCAGTAGGCGGCTGCAAACCGGCGCATCTCGGGGTCCTCGGTCGCCTGGCTCGGGTCACGCACTAACTAGTGCGCTCCCCTCGCCATGCTCCCTGCGTCCCCCGACCTGCTTGGTTTTCGCTCGCCTACTGCAAGCCCCAAGATTTTCTCGATCAACTCCTCGAAGGACATCCCCGCCGCCTCGGCGGCCTGGGGGAGCAGGCTGGTGTCGGTCAGGCCCGGGATCGCGTTGACCTCGAGCACCTGCGGCCCGTCGGCGGCGAGGATCAGGTCGACCCGGGAGAAGCCGCGGCAGCCGAGCGCCTCGTAGGCGCCCAGGGCCGCGCCCGTCACCGCCGCGGCCTCCTGCTCGTCGAGCTCGGCCGGGCAGATGAAATCGGTGCGGCCGATCTCGTAGCGCGCTTCGAAGTCGTAGCGGTCGCCACCGCTCGGGATCGCCTCGACAACCGGCAGCGGCTCGCCGCCGAGCACGCTGACCGCCAGCTCGCGCCCCTCGACGAAGCGCTCGAGCAGCACCCGGTTGTCGTAGCTGAAGGCGGAGACCAGCGCCTCGGGCACCTCGAACCAGCTCGCCGCGAACTTCACCCCCAGCGCCGAGCCGCCGCGGCTCGGCTTGACCACGAGCGGGAAGCCGAGCCGCTCCTCGAGCCCGCTGAGCGCGTCGGCGGCGCCGAGCTCGCGGAAGGCCGTCTCGTTGAAGGCGAACCAGTCGGGGGTGGGGACGCCGGCGGCGCGCAGGTCGTTCTTGGCGAGGACCTTGTCCATGCAGCGCGCGCAGGCCGCGACCGGCGGGCCGGTGAAGGGGATGGCGAGGATCTCGAGCAGCTCCTGCACGGTGCCGTCCTCGCCGCCCAGCCCGTGCATGGCGACGAAGGCGACCTCGGGCCGCGCGGCTGTCAGCCGCTTGACCAGGTCGGTGCCGGCGTCGATCGGGACCACCTCGTGGCCGAGTCGCCCGAGCGCGTCCTCGACCCGCGCACCCGAGCGCAGCGAGACGCCGCGCTCCAGCGACCGGCCGCCCTTGAGGACGGCGACCTTCACGCCGCCCCCTCGCCGGACTTGCGGAAGGGGAGGACGTCCCCGGCGGGCCGCGGCTCGGGCTCCTCCCTGGGCGCCGCCGCCTCCCCCTCGCCTGTCAAGGCGCCGTAGAGCTCGACCTGCTCGCCGATCGCCTCGCCGATCCGCCGCACGCCCTCGCGGATCTCCTCGTCGTTCACCCCGGAGAAGTTGAGCCGCATCGAGTTGCGGCCCCTGCTCTCGTCGACGTAGGCGGCCTGGCCGGGGACGAAGGCGACGTCCTTGCGCAGCGCCTTGGCGAGCAGGTCGCTGGTGTCGATGTACTCCGGCAGGGTCGCCCAGATGAACAGCCCGCCTTCGGGCTCGGTCCAGGTCGCCTGTGCCGGGAAGTGCTCGTGCAGCGCCGCGACCATCGTGTCGCGCCGGCCGCGGTAGAGCTCGACCAGGTCGGCGATGTAGCCCTGCCAGTTCCGTTCGGAGAAGTACTCGCGGACGAAGTGCTGGGTCAGGGTCGAGGTGCAGAGGTCGGAGGCCTGCTTGCCGAGCACGATCTTCTCCATCACCGGCGGCGGCGCGACCGCCCAGCCGAGCCGGATGCCGGGCGAGAGGATCTTCGAGAAGGTGCCGACGTAGAGCACGAAGTCGCCGCCGTCGAGCTGGTAGAGCGGCGGCAGCGGCTCGCCGCCGAAGCGCAGCAGGCCGTAGGGGTTGTCCTCGACGACGAGCAGCTCGCGCTGCCGCGCCAGCTCGACCAGGCGGCGCCGGCGCTCGAGCGACATCGTCACCCCGGCCGGGTTCTGGAAGCTCGGCACCGAGTAGACGAATTTCGGCCGCCGCGATTCGCCGTCGAGCCGCGCCAGCACCGCTTCCAGCTCGTCGATCCGCATCCCGTCCCCGTCGCAGTCGATCTGGATCGTCTCCGCCTGGTAGCTGCAGAAGACCGGCACCGCGCCGGGGTAGGTCGGCGCCTCGCAGACAACCACGTCGCCCGGGTCGACCAGCGTCTTGCAGATCAGGTCGATCGCCTGCTGGCCGCCGGTGGTGACGATCACGTCGTCGGGGTCGGGCAGCATGCCCTCGGCGCCCATCACCTCGAGGATGCAGTCGACCGTCTCGGCGAAGCCCTCGGTCGGCCCGTACTGCAGCGCCTCGGCGGTCGACTCCTGGGCGATCCGGGTCATCTGCGCCGCGAAGGTCCCGGCCGGGAAGGTCGACGTGTCGGGCAGGCCGCCGGCCAGCGAGATCACCTCGGGCCGCGCGGTGACCGCCATCAGGTCGCGCATCGCCGAGGAGCGCATCACCCCGGTCCGCGCCGCGAACAGGCCCGCGTAGCGCTCCAGGTCGCTGCTGCGGGTGTGGGCCCGGCGCCGCTGCGGCGTCTCTTCCATCCCTGGAGTGTAGGTTTTCGCCGTGAGCTTTCTTGCAGGCACCGGGCTCGAGCTCGGCATCGGCATCGCGATCGGGATGCTGGCCGGGACGACCGGCACGCGCGGATCGGCGCGCGGCCGGATGACCGTGCTCGCCGCCGTGATCGGCCTCGTCGCGGGATATCTGCTGGCCGGCGCCGCCGAGCTCAGCGGCCTGCTCGGCGCCGCCTTCTGCGCGCTCGGCGCGATGCTCGGCTGCGTCGTGATCAGCGACCTGGTCAGCGGCGCGAGCAGGCGCGACGGCGGCCGCGCCGGCGCGCTCGGCTTCCTCGTCTCGCTCGTCGCCCTGATCGTCGTCGCGGCGGCGCTGTTGCTGCCGGTTGTGACCCTGCCGGCCGCCGCCGCCCTGGCCTGGCTCGGCGTTTCCCGCCACCGCCGCGCCCAGCGCAAGCACGCCGGGCTGCGGGTCCTGCGTTAACCCGGCGACCGGCGGGCTTCATCATTCGCGGCGGCATGCCTGCCAAAAAGCTCGTCCTCACCTACGTCGACTCGCTGCGCACCGACATGCTCGAACGCGCCGTGCGCGAGCAGCGCGCGCCGGCCTTCGGCGAGCTGATCGAGCGCGGCGTGCTGATTCCCGACTGCGTCTCCAGCTTCCCCTCGGTGACGCCGGTCGCCAGTGCCGAGATGGTTACCGGCGTCGCCGCCGACCGCCATTGGATCAGCGGCATGAACTGGTTCCACCGGCTCGAGCAGCGCTACGTCGAGTACGGCTCCTCGCTCGAGGCGACCCGCACCGTTGGGGTCTTCCGCGCCCTCTACGACCTCGTCTACAACATGAACCTCGCCCACCTCAGCCCCGCGGTCGAGACCCTCTTCGAGCGGCTCGACGACGCCGGCCTGCGCACCGCCTGCACGCCGTTCCTGATCTATCGCGGTCGCCACCGGCACGAGGTCTCGCTCGAGGGCCTGCTGCGCCGCGCCGTCGAGACGACCCGGCTCAAGTTCCGCCACCACACCTGGGGCCCGGCCGAGCTCTTCTACGGCGACCTCTACGCCAGTCGCGAGGTGCCCTGCAAGTCGACCTCGATCCCCGGCAGCCGCGACGGCTACTCGGGCTGCGTCGCCGCCGAGCTCGAGCGGGGCGGCGATTACGACTTCCTGCTCTTCTCGCTGCCGGACAACGACAACTACTCGCACCGCCACGGCCCGGAGGCGAGCGTCGAGTCGATCGCCAAGGCCGACCACTGCTTCGCCAAGCTGGTCGAGGCGGGGGGAGGGATGGACCGGTTCCTCGCCGAGCACGCCCTGATCCTGCTCGCCGACCACGCCCAGACGCCGGTCGACCGCGGCCTGCCGCTGGCCGAGCTGCTCGGCCGCGAGTGGACCGTGCTGGCGCCCTCCGACGACCGGCCCGAGCTGGCCCAGCTGGCGGTCAGCCCGACCAGCCGCGCCGCCCACATCTACCTGCTGCCCGGGGAGGGCGAACGGGCCGATCGGGAGCAGCTGCGGCGCCGCCTGGAAGAGACCGAAGGGATCGAGCTCGTCTGCCGGCTCGAGGGCGGCTCGGCCGCGATCGGCCGTCGTGGCGAGCAGCTGCGCTTCCGTCCCGGCGACCGGCTCACCGACCTGCGCGGCGGCCGTTGGGACGTCGACGGCGAGCTCGGCGTGCTCGAGGCCTCGAGCGAGGACGGCGTATTTCAGAGCGCCGAGTTCCCGGACGCTCTCGCCCGCGTCTTCGCGGCGCTGAACGCGCCCTCGGCCGGCGACTTCATCGTCTCCCTCGCCCCCGGCTACGAGGCGGTCGACTGGGGCGGCGTCAGCCATGCCGGCGGCGGCAGCCACGGCTCGCTGCGCGCCGGCGACTCGCTCGGCCCCCTGCTCTTCGTCGGTTGCGGCCCTGAGAACCCAACGCAACGCCCCCAGTGGGCCCTGCGCGATGTCGTCCCCGTCATCCTCGATCACTTCGGGATTGATTGATGACGGAGTGGCCGCGGCGGTCGGTCCTGGAGGTGCCTATGTGCGCTTCGCGCACGAGATTGGACCGCTTCGCGGTCAGAACAACTCTGCGGAGCCGCTTCGCGAGGCACTCCAGGACCGCCCCCCGCGGCCACTCGCTCCTAACCGCTCTTCTCGCTGCCGTCCTTGCCGCGGTGCTCGTGCCTGCAGCGGGGCAGGCATCGACGGGAGGGGGGGAGCTCGAACGGGGCGAGCTTGAGCGGGATGAGGCGGTTGAGGTTGCCGCGCGGGATGCGAAGGTGGTCGATCAGCGGGAGAAGAACGAGGGGCTTACGCACAGCGCCTCGATGGTCGAGGGTCGCTGGGAGGTCGCCTACTTCGATGCCGACAACGAGCAGGTGGCGCTGGTCGTCGTCGATCCGGCCAGCGGCGAGGTGCGCGAGTCGTGGACCGGGCACCAGGTGCTGTGGAAGATGGCGCGGGGGTACGAGGGGTCGTTCGGGCACAAGCTGAATGCGCCCTACGTGTTCCTGCCGCTGTGCGCGCTGTTCCTGATCGGGCTGGTCGATTGGCGCCGGCCCTGGCGGCTGGCGACGCTGGACCTGCTGGTGCTGCTCGGCTTCGGCGTCTCGCACTACTTCTTCAACCGCGGGGAGATCGGAGTGTCGGTGCCGTTGCAGTACCCGGCGCTGCTCTACCTGCTGGGGCGGGCGTTGTGGATCGGGCTGCGCGGCAGGGGTGCGGGGATCCGACCGGTCTGGCCGGCCGCCTGGCTGCTCGTCGCGGCGCTCTTCCTGATCGGCTTCCGGGTCGGGCTCAACATCAGCGACTCGGGAGCGATCGACGTCGGCTACGCCGGGGTGGTGGGCGCCGACCGGGTCTCGCACGCCGAACCGCTCTACGACAACTTCCCGGCCGACGTCTCACAGGGGGACACCTACGGCCCGGTCAACTACCTCGCCTACGTCCCCTTCGAGCTGGTCTGGCCCTGGCAGGGAAGCTGGGACGACCTGCCCGCCGCCCACGGCGCCGCGGTCTTCTTCGACCTGCTGGCTTTCGCGCTGCTGATCTGGCTCGGGTTGCGCATCCGCCCAGGTCCCGCGGGCCGGGTGCTCGCCGCGACCCTCGCCTTCGGCTGGGCCGCCTACCCCTACACCGCCTTCGCCCTCGAGTCGAACTCCAACGACACCCTGGTCGGCGCACTGCTGCTGGCCGTCCTCCTAACCCTCGCCCGTCCGGCAACCCGCGGCGCCCTCGCCGCGCTCGCGAGCCTGACCAAGTTCGCCCCGCTGCTGCTGGCGCCGATGCTGGCGACCTACCGACCCGGCGGGCGCGGGCACGACGAGCAGACCCAGTTCGGCGAGTCCGCTGCGCCCCACCGCGCGACCGCGCCGAGACGCGCGATCGCGACCTTCACCCTCGCCTTCACCGCAACGATCGCCCTGCTGATGCTCTGGCCCGCGATCGACCCGGGCCTGCAAACCGTCTACGACCGCACGATCGCCTACCAGTCCGACCGCGACTCCCCCTTCAGCATCTGGGGCCAGCTCCCCGGCCTAGGACCCCTCCGCACCGCACTCCTAGCAGCCACGATCCTCATGGCTTTCGCTTTCGCAGTCCGACCCCGCAAGAAGTCCCTACAGCAAGTAGCCGCCCTGGGCGCGGCTCTGCTCATCATGCTCCAGCTAACCGCCCAACACTGGTTCTACCTCTACATAGTCTGGTTCTACCCACTGCTGCTCGTGGCTTTCTCGTCGTCGCCGCGAACTGGTCGACAAGAGGTCCGGGAGGACAGTCCCAGGGTGCCTCGCGAAGCGGCTCCGCAGAGTGATCAAAACCGCGAAGCGGTCCAAAATAGTGAGCGAAGCGAAGCCGAGCGAACCTAGGCACCTCTGGGGCTGTCCTCCCGGACCGCCAGGGTCAGCCAGGAGGAGCCGGAACCATGATCTGCTCGATCGAGTTTGCCAGCCCCGCCGAATTTATCTCGACCACCGCCCCCATAACCCAAACATCGTCCTCAGCAGTCTCGAACTTGACCGGCATCTGAGTCTTCATCCCCTCGAGCACCTGCGCCGGCTTGACCCCGAGCACGCTGGTCCGCGAGCCGGTCATGCCGACGTCGGAGATGTGGGCCGTGCCGCCGGGCAGGACGCGGGCGTCGGCGGTGGGAACGTGGGTGTGGGTTCCGAAGACCGCGGCGACGCGGCCGTCGAGGTGCCAGCCGATGGCGACCTTCTCGCTGCTCACTTCGGCGTGGAAGTCGACGACCACGCAGTCGGCCTCGATCCGCTCGAGGATCGCGTCGACCTCGTGGAAGGGCAGCCGCGCCACGTGCAGCCCGATCGCGCCGCTGAGGTTGATCACGCCGACCCGCATCCCGCCCGCCTCGACCACGACGTGACCCTTGCCGGGGTTGGCGTGCGGGTAGTTGGCCGGGCGGATCACCCGCTCGGCACGGTCGAGGAACTCGTAGGCCTCGCGGTGGCGGTAGACGTGGTTGCCGGTGGTGATCACGTCGCAACCGGCGCCGAACAGCGCCTTGGCGGTCTTCTCCGTGATCCCCATCCCACCCGCCGAGTTCTCGCCGTTGACGATCGTCAGGTCGGGCCGGTGGCGCTCGCGTAACCCCGGCATCGCCGCCTCGAGGCCGCGCCTGCCCGGTTTGCCGACGACGTCGCCGATGAAGAGAACCCGCATGGGGGGACCCTACCCGGACCGTGGTCGAGGTTTGGGTCGCATAGCGGTTCAAACCTCGACCACGGTCCCGTCGGGCTGCGATTCTGGCTCAGACCGTCGCGAAGCGGCGCAGCGCGAGGCGGGCGAGCGCGGTGTAGGCGGCGATCAGGATCGCCAGGTGCGCGAGCGGCCCACCGATGCCCGGGCCGCTCGAGTCGAGCGCGGCGGTGATCGCCTGCAGGGCCGGCTTGAAGGGGAAGAGCGCGGTGAGGACGCGGATCGCGTCGTAGAGGCCGCTGCCCACCGCGCCGGAGGGGACCAGCGAGAGCAGCGCCACCGGCAGCGCGATCATGAAGGCGAGCAGAGAGACGGCGCGGACGTCGCGCGCGGTCGCGCCGAGCGCCGCCCCGGCCGCCGCCAGGGCTCCGGCGCCGGCGAGGATCGCGACCAGCCAGAGCCCGAAGCGGCTCCACTCGAGCGCGACGAAGAGCTGCACCCCGGCCAGCATCAGCAGGGTCACCACCAGACCCACCGCGACCCCGAGCCCGATCTTCTCGGCGAGCAGGGCGGAGCGTGAGACGAGCCCGCCGGTCAGCCGGGCGAAGGTGTTCTCCTCGCGCTCCAGCGCCAGCGAGCCGGCGACGAGGAGCAGGGTGACGAAGGCCAGCGTCAGCGTCGCCGCGACCGCGATCGCGAACACGTCGAGCGCCGGCGTCGGCGCGCTGATCGATTGTTTGTCGACCGCGATCGGCTGCGCCAGCCGGTCGATCAGCGGCGCGGCGACGTCGAGGTTGTCGCGGGCCAGGGTGGCGAAGCGGAGCGCCCGGTCGAGCTCGGCCCGCTGCGACTCCGGCACCGCCGGGCGCAGCGATTGCAGGATCGCGGCGACCGCCTGCAGGCCGAGTATCTCGACCGGCTGGCCGAGCACCTCGAAGTCGCCGCCGGCGACGATCAGGTCGAGGTAGCGGCCGCCCTCCTTGGCGATCTGCCGGGCGATCAAGAGGTTGGCCTCGGCGAGCAGCGCCGTGATCCGGTCGTCGACGACACGCGCCTTGAGCGGGTCCTCCTCGTTGACGATCACCTCGACTTCGGGCGTTTCCGGGTTCAGGGTCGAGAGCGAGTTGAGCCGGTCGATCAGGTCGGCGGGCAGGATCAGCGCGGCGAGCACTTCGCCGTCGCGGACCTTCTGCTCGGCCTCGGCGCGGTCGGCGACCTCGACGCACTCGACCCGTTTGCAGATCCGTCCCTCGGCGCCGACCGCGGGCAACCTGCCGTCGCCGGCGGCGACCCGGGCGCCGTCGGGGACCTCGTTGAGGAAGGCGACCCGGGGGTTGCCGGGGTCGCGCGAGATCGCGAAGCCGATCAGCAGCGCGATCAGCACCGGGTAGGCGATCAGCAGTGCCGCCTGCAACGGCGAGCGGCGCAGGATCTGCAGGTCCTTGAGCAGCAGCCAGCGCACCGGTCAGTGCCCCCGGTGCTGGAGAAAGGCGAGGAAGGCGGTCTCGAAGTCGCTGCCGGCGGCCTCCGGGGCCTCGCCGCTGACCGCCTCGCGCAGCTCCGCGGCGGACCCGTCGAAGAGGCTCTCGCCGTCGGCGAGGACGAGCAGCCGCTGCCCGTAGCGCTCCGCCTCCTGGATGTCGTGGGTGGAGAAGACCACCGCCGTCCCCCGTCCGGCGAGCCCGGAGACGAACTCCCACAGCCGCGCCCGCTGGCGCGGGTCGAGCCCGACGCTGGGCTCGTCGAGCAGCAGCGTCGCCGGCCGCGCCAGCAGCCCGATCGCGATGTTGATCCGCTGCTGGTTGCCGCCGGACAGCCGCGCCACCAGCTCACCGCGCCGCTCGGCAAGGCCGGTCAGCTCGAGCATCTCCTCGACCGCGACCCGCGGCTCCCCGTACTTCTCCAGCCGCGCAAACAGCAACAGGTTCTCCTCCACGGTCAAGCGCCGATAGAGACCGGCCTGCTGCGGCACCCAGCCCACATCCCCGTTCGCCGAGTCGACCGACCCCCCGTCCGGCTGCAGCGTCCCGGCAAGGATCGAAAGCAACGTCGTCTTCCCAGCCCCATTAGGCCCGATGACCCCCACCAGCTCCCCCGGCCCAGCGGCAAAGTCGACCCCCCGCAGCGCACTCTGCTTCCCATAGCTCTTGACCAACCCCCGTGCCTCCACGCGGGGAAAGCTACTGGGACCCTCCCGTAAACTCGCGTCAATGCAGTTTCCAAGCACCCGCATGCGGCGCCTGCGGCGCACCGAGGCCCTGCGCGGCCTGGTCCGTGAGACCGAGTTGTCGGCGTCCGACCTGATCCAGCCGCTCTTCGTCGTCGCCGGCGAGGGCGTCCGCGAGGAGGTCGAGTCGATGCCCGGCATCGAACGCTTCTCGATCTCCGAGCTGGTCGCCGAGGCGACCGAGATCGCCGCCGCCGGGATCGGCGCGGTGCTGCTCTTCGGCCTGCCGGCGAGCAAGGACGAGACCGGCTCGAGCGCCTACGACGACGAGGGCGTCGTGCAGATGGCGGTGCGGGCGCTGAAGGAGGCCGATCCCGAGCTGACCGTGATCACCGACGTCTGCCTCTGCGCGTACACCTCGCACGGCCACTGCGGCTTCGTCCGCGACGGCGAGGTCGACAACGACGTGACGATCGAGCTGCTGGCGAAAACCGCGATCTCCCACGCCGAGGCCGGCGCCGACGCGGTCGCGCCGAGCGACATGATGGACGGCAGGGTCGGCACGATCCGCCACCAGCTCGACGAGGAGGGCCACGCCGGCACCCCGATCGTCGCCTACAGCGCGAAGTACGCCTCGGCCTTCTACGGGCCCTTCCGCGACGCCGCCGCGTCGACCCCGGAGTCGGGCGACCGGCGCGGCTACCAGCTCGACCCCGCCAACGCCGCCGAGGCGGTGCGCGAGGCGCAGCTCGACCTCGACGAGGGCGCCGACATGCTGATCGTCAAGCCGGCGACGCCCTACCTCGACGTCGTGCGGCGGGTCAAGCAGGAGACCGGCGCGCCGCTCGCCGCCTACCATGTCTCCGGCGAGTACTCGATGCTGAAGGCGGCCGCCGCCAACGGCTGGATCGACGAGCGCGCCGCGGTGCTCGAGACACTGACCTCGATCCGTCGCGCCGGCGCCGACGCGATCGTCACCTACTACGCGAAGGAGGCCGCGGCTTGGCTCCAGTGAAGGTCCCACAGTCGAAGGCGCGCTCCCGCAAGGACGGGGCGGCGATCCCGCTCGACGAGACCGACAAGCGGCTGATGAACCTGCTCCAGTCGAGCTTCCCGCTCGACCCCGAGCCCTTCGCCCTGGTCGCCTCCGAGGCGGAGCTCGAGCTCGACGACGTGCTCGCCCGCACCCGGCGCCTGCTCGACGAGCGGATCATCCGCGAGATCACGCCGATCTTCGACACCCGCGCGCTCGGTTACGAGTCGATGCTGGTCGCCGCCAAAGTCGACGCCGAGCAGCCGCAGCGCGCCGCCGCCGCGGTCAACGCCCATCCCGGCGTTTCGCACAACTACCTGCGCACGCACGACTTCAACCTCTGGTTCACGATCGCCGTGCCGCCCGACTCGGAGCTCGGCATGGCCGGCACCCTGGCGGCGCTGATCGAGGAGACCGGGGCCGAGTCGATGCGCCAGCTACCGACCCTGACCCTGTTCAAGATCAACATGAACCTGGAGATGGAGAAGGGCACCGAAGCGCTCGCCTCGGCGGTCGAGGCGACGCCGCCCCGCGAGCTCGGACGCCAGCCCTACGACGCGGACGACATCGCCACGATCACGGCCATGCAGGGACCGATGGAGGCGGTCGAGCGGCCCTACGACGCGGCGGCGGCCGAGCTGGGGATCTCGACCGAGGAACTGCTCGAGCGGCTGGGGACGATGGTCGACCGCAAGCTGCTGCGCCGCGTCGCGGCGATCCTCTTCCACCGCCGCGCCGGTTTCTCGGCCAACGGCATGGGGGTCTGGAAGGTGCCCGAGGAGGAGATCCTCGAGACCGGCAGGCGGATGGCTTCCTTCCGCGGCATCTCCCACTGCTACGAGCGGCCGACCTACGCCGACTGGCCTTACAGCGTCTTCACGATGGCCCACGGCCGCTCCAAGCAGGAGTGCGACGCGATCCTCGACTCGATCGCCGTCGAGTGCGGGATCGGGCCCGACGACCGCGCCACGCTCTACTCCTCGACCGAGTACAAGAAGATTCGCCTCCATTACTTCACCGACGACTACGCCCGGTGGGAAGCGGAGCGCTCGTAGTGCCTGTCCCGGTAGGGACTCCACTTAACTTTTTCCGAAGACAGTCCCTGGCTGTCCGTCCGACGCGCAGCGGAAAAAGTACAAGACGTTCCGCCCCTACCGGGACAGGCACTTAAAGCGTCCGATGTCTTCCGAGCTGTACCGACGAGCGGTGAAGGTACTTCCGGGTGGGGTAAACAGCCCCGTGCGGGCTATGCGGCAAATCGGGCGGGAGCCGGTCTTCGTCGCCCGCGGCGAGGGCTGTGAGCTGGTCGACGTCGACGGCAATCGCTACGTCGACTGGGTTTGCTCCTGGGGCCCGCTGATCCTCGGCCACGCCGACTCCGATGTGGTCGCCGCGGTGTGTGCGGCCGCGGAGCGGGGGACCAGCTACGGCGCGGCGACGGAGGCCGAGGTCGAGCTGGCCGAGCAGGTCGCGAGCCGCGTCCCCTCGGTCGAGATGCTGCGCATGACCAGCTCCGGCACCGAGGCGGCGATGGGCGCCGTCCGCCTCGCCCGCGCCGTGACCGGGAGCGAGGTCGTCGTCAAGTTCGCCGGCGCCTACCACGGCCACTCCGACGGTCTGCTCGCCGAGGCCGGCTCGGGCCTGGCGACGCTGGCGATCCCGGCCAGCCCCGGCGTCACCGCGGCGCAGGCCGCCGGCACCGTGGTCGTGCCCTGGAACGACCGCGCGGCCGTTTCGCGGGCGCTCTCGGAGCACCCGGTCGCCGCCCTGCTCGCCGAGCCGCTGCCGGCCAACATGGGCGTCGTCCCGCCCGCTGCCGGCTTCCTCGAGTTCCTCCGCGAGGCGACTCGCGAGGCCGGCGCCCTGCTCGTCTTCGACGAGACGATCAGCGGCTTCCGCCTCGCCGCCGGCGGCGCCCAGCAGCTCTACGCGGTCGAGCCCGACCTGACCGTGCTCGGCAAGGTGCTCGGCGGAGGCCTGCCCGCCGCCGCATTCGGCGGGCCGCGCGAGACGATGGAGCGCATCGCCCCGGCGGGCGACGTCTACCAGGCGGGGACGCTCTCGGGCAACCCGCTGGCGATGGCAGCTGGGCTTGCCACCCTGCGCCGGCTCGACGACGCCGCTTACGGAAGGCTGGCCGAGCTGACCGAGAAGCTGGCGACCGGCCTGACCGAGCTCGCCGCCGGCAGGCCGCTCCAGGTCGTCTCGGCGCCGGGCCTGCTGACGCTCTTCTTCAGCCCGCAGCCACCCGCCGACTTCGCCGCCGCCGCTGCCTGCGACCGCGAGGCCCACGCCCGCTTCTGCCGCGCGATGCTCGACCGCGGCATCTACCCACCCCCATCCCAATTCGAGGCCTGGTTCGTCTCGCTCGCCCACGACGAGAAGTCGATCGAGCGCACCCTGGAAGCTGCCGCCGAATCGCTCGACGAGGCGCTGCCATGAGCGGACCTTTGGAAGCTCTGGCCCAACAGCTGCGCGCCGAGACCAGTCCAATCTCCCCGCACGTAGTCGCACCGCCTCCCGAGCGCGAGACCGACCTCCCAGACGAGTACGCGTCCATAGTCGAGTCCGTCCGCGAGGGCTACCTGCTCCACTACGAGGAATCGCGCCTGCTCAGCGGTCACGACGAGGACCTCGGCCTCCTCGCTGGCGACTACCTCTACGCCCTCGGCATCGAGCGCTTGGCCGCGATGGGCGATACCGAGGCGGTGCTCGTCCTGGCTGATCTGATCAGCTCGTCGGCCCAGCTCCACACCGAAGACCGACGGGATGAGTTGCCAGGTCGCTGGACCGATGCCGAACTGCTGATCGGCAAGGGACCATCCCGGTAGGGGTGGAACGTCTTGTACTTTTTCTGCGCCGACATCAGCGGACAGCCAACAACTGTCTTCAGAAAAAGTTAAGTGGAACCCCTACCGGGATGGTCCCGGATCACCTAACCGTGCAGTCCCGAACCAGCGTCGTCGTAACCCGCGTCCCCCCGGCGAACCCGAACTTCGCCCGCGCAAACGGGTAGACCGCGCCGGGGAACCCCGCCGGCGCGGCGCAGCCGGCGCTGATGTAGCTGTGCCTGCGACCTTTGTAGGTGTAGACGCGCCGCAGCTTCATCTCGAAGTGGGTGACGTAGGCCCACTGGCGGGCCGCCTTCGGCAACGTCGTCTTGATCAGCGTGCCGAAGGTGCCGCCCTTCTCGACGATCCTGAAGGGCAGCACGAAGGCCGACGGGGGCCTCCTGCCGTAGACCTGGGCGAGCATGCGGCGGCTGCCGCCGGAGCGCTTGGCGTGGAAGACGAGCATCGGCCCGCTGAAGGTGAAGGGCGCCTGGTTGGCGAGTTCGACCCGCAGCCGCACGTTGCCGCTGCCGACGATCGCGCCGCCGCAGATCCGCCGCGCCGCCGCGATCGTCGACGGCTGGATCCTGCGCACCTGGCAGGTCGGCAGGCCGCGGTCGAAGATCCTGCCGCCCTTGTTGATCCCGATCGCGATCTGGCGCAGCTGCGGCAGCGGCTCGCTGCCGTCGGTGGTGGCGAAGCTGCTGTCGATCGTCACGGCGACGGGCGCCGTCCCGACGCGCGGCAGCGCCCGCGGCTTGATCCCGCCGTCGAAGGAGACGACCAGGTTGCCCTCGATTTCCTTCTCGGCCTGGGCGGCGCTCGCCACCGCCAGCGCGGCGATCAGCGCCAGCGCGATCAGGCCGCTTGTCCGCAAGCTAGACGAACCTCGAGGAGTCGATCCGGCACTCGTCGAAGCCGAAGCTGATCACCGTGTTGTTGGCCTGGTTGTTGTTGCGGTTGAGCTTCACGGCCAGCTTCTGCGCCTTGAACTTGTTGCCCGTCTTGAGCGCCTTGCCGATCAGTTGCAGGAAGCGCTTCTCGCTCTTCAGGTAGCCGAACCACTTGCCCAGCTTCGCCGCGTCGGCGGCCGGGCGGGACACCTTGGCCATCTGCCTGGTCGACCTGCCGAGCGCGCCCGCGGCGCGGATGAAGCGCTTGCCGGCGGGGACCAGCTTGCCCTTCTTGACCTGGCCTTTGACGCCCTTGAGGATGCGCGCGTTGGCGTTCGAGTTCGCCTTGCAGATCGGCTCCAGCTTGGCGACGTACTGGTCGCGGGTCAGTTCGCCTTCCGCGGCCGTTGCGGCGGGAGCCGCCACCAGCAGCGCCAGGGCGGCCGCCAAGACGAATTTGGGCAACAACGACGATCTTGCTGAGCTTCCCACCGGTTCGACCCTCCTGTTTGCGCTGATCTGCCGCCGCGGGCCGATTGCCCGCCCGGCTCCCCTGTCCTCGACCCCGGCGACAAAAAATACACCAGTTCCGAGACTGTCTCTACTACTAACCCGCCCGCGAGCCGTGAAGATCGATCTCGGGCAGGATTCTCTCCAACGGTCGCGGCAGCCACCAGACCCGGTCGCCGAGCAGCAGCATCAGCGCCGGCAGCAGGACGATGCGGATCACCGTCGCATCGAGCAGCACGGCGACCGCGAGCCCGACGCCGAGCTGGCTGATCGTCGCGATCGGCGCGCCGGCGAAGGCGACGAAGACCGCCATCATGATCGCCGCGGCGCCGGTGATCACCCGCGCCGTCTTTTCCAGCCCGAAGACGATCGCCTCCTCGTTGGAGGTGTTGTTCTCGTAGTGCTCGCGCATCCGCATCAGCAGGAAGACGGCATAGTCGATCGAGAGGCCGAAGACGATCCCGAAGATCCCCGCGGCGCCGATCGCGTCGACGTAGCTGTGGCCGCCGAGCGGCCAGCCGTCGGGCACGTCGAAGAGCAGGGTGAGGACGCCGAAGGCGACCGCGACCGTGATCAGGTTGAGCGCGACCGCGATCGCCGCGAGCAGCAGCGCTCGCAGGACGACGACGAGGATCAGGAAGGTGGCGATCGTGATCACCGCGACCATCAGCGGGATCCGCTCGGAGATCGTGTCGGTGTAGTCGATCAGCTGCGCGGCGCCGCCGCTGACGCCGGTGGTCGTGCCGCTCGCCGCCGCCAGGCCCGCGGCGTCGTCTTTGAGGCGCGCGTTCAGCGCCCGCGAGCCGGGCGTGTTGAAGGTATAGCGGGGGATCACGACCATCTGCGCCGCCTGGCCGCCGTGGTCGAGGTCGACGACCCGGTCGACCCGGCCGCGCTCCTCCGCGGGCGCGCCCTGCAGGGCGGAGAGGACGAAGTAGCCGGAATCGAAGATGCCGGGTGAGGAGCGTCGTAATCGGTCGAGTTTGCGGCCGGCGCGCTCGGCGCTGACGCTGACCTCGACGTTGGCGCGGCGCAGCCCCCGCTGCAGCGGCTGCGAGCGTTGGAAGCCTTCGCTGAGGCGCTGTTCGAGCGTGTCGGCCCCGCCGCGCAGCTGACCGAGCCCACCGACCAGTTGGGCGGCGCCGTCGCGGAGCTGCCCGAGCCCCCCCGGCAGGTCGCCGGCCCCCGCGGCCAGCTGCTCGATCCCGTCCTGCAGTTTGCGGTTGCCTTCGGTCAGCCTGACCTCGCCGCGGTGGAGCTGCTCGGCGAGGCCGTTGACCCGCTGGGCGTCGTTGCGGGCGATCGCCAGGGTCTGCACCAGCCGTTCGGCTTCGCGCAGCTCGGTGGCGAGGGTCGGGTCGGCCGTCGCGCGCCGCGCCAGGTTGGCGCGCAGGCTGCGCGCGTCCTCCAGCGCCCGGTCGCGCACCCGGCTCAGCAGCGCGTTCGAGTCGCCTTTCAGCGAGAGCGCCCCGAGCTGGGCTTCCTGCTGCCCGGCGGTGATCCGCTCCGAACCGGCGGCGAGCCGGTCGAGCGCGGCGATCGCTTGTTCGGCCCCGGCCGCCGCTTTGGCGATCCCCGCTTCGAGCTGCGCCGCGCCCTCGCCGGCCCGGCCCGAGCCGGTCGCGAGCAGACCGGCGCCGTAGCTCGCTTTGGAGATGCCCTCGCGCAGCTGGGCGACGGCGTCGGTGGCGCCGCCGAGGCGGTCGCCGAGTTTCTGCAGTTCGCGCGGCGACGCCTCGCCGCGTTCGGCGAGCAGATCGTTGCCGCCCTCGCGCAGGCGCTGCGCCTCGGGCCGGATCCGCGCCGGCCCGATCACCGCCTGCACGCCCGGGTCGGCGGCGATGCGCTGCTGCCAGCGGCTCAGCGTGGCGAGCTTGCGGGGCCCCGCGATCGGCCCCTGCTCGGAAACCGCGACGAGCACGAAGGGCGCTTCCCAGCCGGGGCCGGTCGTCGCCGCGATCAACTCCGCATCCTGGCGGGCGGTGTTGTCCTCGGGAAGCTGCTCGGCGGAGGGCGGGCCGGTTTTCAGCGCCAGCACCGGTGCGGCAAGCAGCATCACCAGGCCGCCGATCAGCAGCGTCGCCAGCAGCGGCCGGCTGAGCGCGCCGCGGACCAGGGTCATCAGCCCGGCGCCGTCGCCGGCGCCGCCGATCCGCCAGCGGTTGACGTTGTGCCCGGTGAGGACCAGCAGCGCGGGGCCGGCCAGGGCGGCGACGAGGACGCTGATCGCGGTGACCAGGATCGCGGTGCCTGCCAGCGAGATCAGCAGCGTGCCGGGCATCACGAAGAGCAGCGCGATCATCGCCAGGAAGAGGGTCGAGCCGGCGAAGACGGTGGTGCGCCCGGCGGTGCGCCGGGTCATCCGCGCGGCCTCCAGCGGCGCCGCCCCGGCGAGCAGCTCCTCGCGGAAGCGCGAGACCATCAGCAGCGCGTAGTCGACCCCGAGGGCGAGCCCCATCATCGAGCAGACGGTCAGCGCGAAGCCGTCGATCGCGATCCAGTTGCTGGCGATCGCCAGCACGCCACGCGAGGAGATCACCGTCACCGCGCCGAAGGCGAGCGGGATCGCCGCGGCGACCGGCGAGCGGAAGACGAGCAGGAGGACGAGCAGCAGGAAGGGGATCGCGATCAGCTCGGCCCGCTCGGTCGACTCGACCGTCTCGTGCTGAAGCGCCCGCAGCAGGCTGGCGAAGCCCGACTGGGTGGCGCGTACCGGCGGCGAGATCTGCCGCTCGAGCGTCCGTTCGAGGTAGGGGACGGTCTCCTCGACCGCCTGCTCGGAGTCGACGTGAAAGTCGGCCAGGATCAGCGCCTCGCGCGGCCCCGGTCGCAGGCGCTCGACGCTGCCCCGGTCCCACGGCGAGATCGTCGAGACGGTCGGGTCCTCGCGCAGCGCCTCGATCAGCGCGGGCCCCTGGCGGTCCAGCTCCCGCGGCGGCCCCTGCAGCAGGATCGCGAAGGGGGCGGTCTCGCCGAAGTGCTCCTCGACCAGCTCGCCGGCACGGTCCGACTCGGTGCCGGCGATGCCGATCGAGACCGGGCGCAGGTCGTCCTTGACCCCGAAGCCGAGCACGGCGAGCACGGCGATGATCGCCAGTGCTGCGGCCAGCACGGCCCTTGGCCGCCGCAACGAGAGCGGCAACCGCCTCTCCTCCCGACGGCGAATAGACACGCCTGGTGCTTATACCAGCCCGCCCACCCAGACTGTGCGGCTCGTTAACCTTCTGTACACAAAAGCCCAGCCCGCGGGCAGGCCCGGACCCTCGCGACTTCGGTCGCGCCGCCGAGGGAATAAACTGCGCGACCCTGTCGAGTGGGGCACAGATTGGCTGACGAGGCAAACAAGCGAAACGGGACCGAGGGCGCGAGCCCGGCGGAGCGGGCGAAGCCCGACCCTCCCGGCTACTTCGAGGGCGAGTCGATGACTCGCCGCCGCGCCTTCACGGTCGCCTCGCAGGCGCTCGGCGGCGTCGCCGGCGCGGCGATCGTCCTGCCCGCCGTCGGCTTCGCGGTGGCGCCGATCTTCCACCGCGGCAAGGAGCGCTGGGAGGCGGTCGGCCCGGTCGGCGACTTCGTCGCGGACACCTACCGCCAGGTCGTCTTTACCGAGACCGAGGGGATCGGCGACGTCGGCAAGACGACCGCCTACGTGCGCAGGGGCTCGAAGCAGCTCGGCGAGGATCCGCAGCAGATGATCGCCGTCTCCAACCGCTGCGTCCACCTCGGTTGCCCGGTGCGCTTCGTCGAGGCGGCGGGCAACTTCATCTGCCCCTGCCACGGCGGCGTCTACGACTTCGTCGGCAAAGTCATCGGCGGCCCACCGGTGCGGCCGCTCGACCAGTTCCAGACGAGGATCCGCAACGGGCAGGTCGAGCTCGGCCCCCGCTACAGCGTCACCTCGCAGCTCAAGCCGGTGCGCGCCCGCGATCCGGGCGAGTTCACCGGCGGCATCTGGGAGTACCTCTACCCGCCCCGCCCGTCCACCTTCCCGCCGCCGAGTGGTTGATGCCTAGATGAAGCTCGACTCGCTGATCCCAGCTCCGTTGCGTAAACCGGCCAAGCCCGGCGAGGGCAACGGCGCCAAGGGCGCCGCCCCGGCCGACCTCAAGACGGCGCCGCCGCAGCGGCCCTCCGACGCCGCGCGGCTCGGCGAGCGCGCCAAGGAGGCGCCGGTCGACGTGCTCGCCTGGGTCGACCAGCGCACCGCCGCGACCGGCTTCCTCACCGGAATGCTCTTCCGCAAGGTGCCGAAGGGGACCAACTGGTACTACACGCTCGGCTCGGCGACGCTCTTCGCCTTCATCGTCCAGGCGGTCACCGGGGTCTTCCTGGCGATGTTCTACACGCCCTCGGTCACCCAGGCCTACGCCTCGATCTCCCACATCAACAACGAGGTCTTCCTCGGCGCTTTCGTGCACGGCATGCACAAATGGGGATCCAGCGTGATGGTGATCCTGATCTTCCTGCACATGGGGCGCACCTTCTTCTTCGGCGCCTACAAGTACCCGCGCGAGCTCAACTGGGTGATCGGGGTCGTGCTGCTGATCTTGACGATGACGATGGCCTTCACCGGCTACCTGCTGCCCTTCGACCAGCGCTCCTTCTGGGCCTCGATCGTCGGCATCAACATCAACGGCACCGGCCCGGTCGTCGGCCCCTACCTGAGCGACTTCCTGCGCGCCGGCCCGGAGCTGGGGGCGACGACGCTCGCCCGCTTCTACGCGATCCACATGCTGCTCATCCCGGGCGCCCTGATCGCCCTGATCGGCGCCCACCTCTACCTCGTCGTCAAGCTCGGCACGACCGCACCGCCGTGGGTGCGCGCGGAGCGGCCCAAGGCGGCCAAGCCGACCTCATCGGTGGACGCTGGATGAAGGCGCGCGACAAACAGGCCTACCTCGAGGAGTACGAGCTGCTCAAGAAGAAGGGCAAGCCCTTCTTCCCCTACGCGGTGATGAAGGACTCGACGATGGCGCTGCTGGTGGTCGGAGTGATCATCGTGATGTCGATCGTGCTCGGCGCCGAGCAGGGGCCGAAGGCCGACCCGACCTCGACCACCTACGTGCCGCGCCCCGAGTGGTACTTCTTCTTCCTCTTCGAGGTCCTGCGCGTGATCAAACCGCCGGAGCTGGTCCCGATCGCGACGATCGGCATCCCGACGATCTGCATGGTCCTGCTGCTCCTGCTGCCCTTCTACGACCGCGGCCCGGAGCGCAACCCGGCGCGCCGCCCGATCGCCACCACCGCCGGCGTGCTGACGATCGTCGCGATGGCCTACCTGACCTTCCTCGGCGCCACGGCCGGCTCGCCGACCGAGATCGAAATGGACGTCGCGCCGCGTTACGAGGCCGGCAAGGAGGTCGTCGCCGGCGCCGGCTGCCTGGCCTGCCACCAGCTCGGCAAGAACGGCAACCACGGCCCCGGCCCGGACCTCACCCACATCGCCAGCCAGGTCCCGCGGGCGGCGATCCTGCGCTCGGTCGAAATCGGCCCGGGCATCATGCCCTCCTTCAGGGACCTGCCTCCCAGGAAGCTCGACGAGCTGGCCGACTTCCTGGCATCGCTCGACTAGGGCGAAGGCCGGGACCGTGTGTCAGAATTCCTGCACGCGTCTGGCGGCGGCGGACACTGCGCGGTGCAGCGTCCTCAGTCGGCTGAATAGCGCTGCTATTCAGCCTCCCTGCGTCCTCGCCCCGCTTGGTCCGGCGCGCGCCAGCCACGCACATGAATCCTGACACCCGGCCCCAGCCTTCGCGAGAGTCTGCTGATTTCGCACAGCAGGTTCAAGGCATGTTCGATCGTGTCGCCGGTCGCTATGACCTCCTTAATTCGGTGATGACCGCCGGGTTGCACCACAGCTGGCGCGAGCGTGCGGCCGATCGTGCCGAACTGAAACCGGGTGCCGCGGTGCTGGATGCCTGCTGCGGCACCGGGGATCTGTCTTTAGAGCTCGCCCAGCGGGTTCTTCCCGGCGGCCACGTCGTCGGCTGCGATTTTTCGGAGCCGATGCTGGATCTGGCACGGGAGAAGGCCGCCGATAGGGGCGCGTCCGTCAGGTTCGAGTGGGCGGATGCGCTCAGCCTGCCTTACGACGACGGGCGTTTCGATGCGGTCGCGGTCGGTTTCGCGGTACGCAATCTCGCGGATCTGGACCGGGGCCTGGTTGAGATGCGTAGGGTGTTGCGGCCGGGTGGGCGGCTCGTCATTCTGGAGATCACTCAACCGACACGGCCGCCCCTCTCCACTTTCTACTCCCTCTGGTTTGACCGCATTGTTCCGTTGCTCGGCCACTTCGGCAGCGACTCGGCCGCTTACAGCTACCTGCCTGAATCCGTGCGCAGTTTTCCAAGTCCGCGGCGCTTGGCGGAGAAAATGGACGCCGCAGGCCTGACGCGGATCCGCTGGACCGTTCTCGCCGGCGGAATCGTCGCGATCCACAGCGGCGTCGCGTCGGAGTGACCCGCCACTCCGCCGTTCCCCCTCCGGTCACCGCGGTGCTCGATGCCTCGAGCCGCTGGCTGCCGGCGCGGCTGGGGCGGGTCGAGCAGCTTCTGCGCGAGCAGGTGGGGGGCCACGGCGAGGCTCTGGCCGGCGACGCGGCGCAGACCCTGGAGGCCGGCGGCAAGCGCCTGCGGCCGATGCTCGTCCTGCTCTGCGCCGGCGAGGAGGGGGACGACGCGGCGGTCCGCGCGGCGGCCGCAATCGAGCTGATCCACATGGCGACGCTGGTCCACGACGACGTGCTCGACGCCGCGCCGCTGCGCCGCGGCCGGCCGACGGTCGCCGCCACGGCGGGCCGCGAGCGCGCCACGGCGCTCGGCGACCTGCTTTTCTCGCGCGCCTTCGCGCTGCTCGCCACGGCGCAGGATCGGCGCGCGATCGAGCTGCTTGCCGGCGCCTCGGTGGCGCTGGCCCGCGGCGAGCTGGTCCAGCGCCACGATGCCTACGACAGCTCGATCGGCGAGCAGCGCTACCTGGAGCGCTGCCGGCTCAAGACCGGCACCCTGTTCGAATGCGCCTGCCTGCTCGGCCGCGACGAGGAGGCCTTGGGCGGCTTCGGCACCGCGATCGGCCTCGCCTTCCAGCTGCTCGATGACGTGCTCGACATCGCCGGCCCGCCGGAGCGGACCGGCAAGGCGCGGGGCACGGATCTGCTCGACGGCACCGTGACGCTGCCGCTGATCCTCGCCGCCGAGCGCGACCCCGAGATCCGCCGGGTCGACCTGCGCTCGCTCGACGCTGCGGCCGCCGCGGCGCTGTGCGACCGGATCGCGGCGACGGGGGCGCTGCGTGAGGTACGCGCCCGCGCCCTGGAGATGGTCGCCGAAGCCAAGCGTCGGCTGGCCCGAGCCGGCTTCGACGCCGAACGGCGCAAGCTGCTCGACCTGGTCGCCGATGGCGTAGTCCAACGCTACGCCTGACTAGACGCCTGCAAACCGGCGCATCTCGGGGTCCTCGGTCCGGTCGGTTCGGTCACGCACTAGTGTGCGCTCCCTCACCGATCCTCCCTGCGTCCCCCGACCTGCTTGGTTTTCGGCGTCTAGCACCTAAAGTCGTCGGCGGTGATCAGGTCCTCGGCCAGCGCGGTCGAGAAGGTCTCGACGATCGCCCGCATGCTCTCCCGTTCGAGCGATTGCAGCTCCGCCGCGAGCGCCTCGGCGCCATCGTCGAGCGCCTCGTCGAAGGCGTCGATCTCCGCTTCGCCGTGGATCCCGTCGCTGCGCCACTCGCATTCCGGGCAGCGCCGCCAGAGGCGCCAGTGCCCCCGCTTGGCGGTCTGCTCCCAGCGAGTCGGCTGGACCAGGCGCGAGTCGCACTTGGGGCAGACGTGGAGGCCGGTCTGGGGCTTCGTCTCTGTGCGGCTCGCGTTTTTCATGCTCTGACCACCGAACACGCGAAACGGCGATTCGGTGTGGTCCGACCGCACTGCGCGCCCGTTACCATGGGCCGATGTTCGGAAACGTCGGTCCCCTTGAGATAGTCATCGTCCTGATCATCGCCCTGATCGTCTTCGGGCCGAAGCGCCTGCCGGAGCTGGGTCGCTCGCTGGGCCGGGGCATCCGCGAGTTCCGCGGCTCGGTCAGCGGCGACAGCGCTGATGACGAGGACGAGCCGCCCGCGCCCCCCGCCGAGATCGAGGACGGCAGGAGGAGCCAGGCCGCATCCGCAGCCGAGGAGCCGGTCGCCCAGAAGCGACCGTAGGCCGGGACGGGATGTCCCGCCGCGTCAGGCCGGTCGCCCACGAAGACCGCCTCAGCCTGGTCGAGCACCTCGACGAGCTGCGCACGCGGGTGATCGTCTGCGCCGCCGCCTTCGGCGTCGCCCTGGCGCTCTGCTTCTGGCAGAACCACCTGCTGCTCGAGATCGCCTCCGGGCCGCTGCCGAGCGCCCACAAGGAGCTGCTCACCTTCGGCGTCGCCGAGCCGTTCACGACGACGCTGACGGTCGCGGCCTACGGCGCGATCCTGCTCTCCCTGCCGGTGGTCCTCTACCAGGTCTACGCCTACGTGCTGCCTGCCTTCAGCGACAGCGAGCGGCGGGTCGCGCTGCCGATCCTGCTGATCGCCCCGCTGCTCTTCCTCGCCGGCGTCGCCTTCGCCTACTTCATCGTGCTGCCCGCCGCGGTCAACTTCCTGCTCGGCTTCAACGACAGCCAGTTCAACGTCCAGGTCCGCGCCCGCGACTACTACAGCTTCTTCTCGACGACGATGCTCGCCGGCGGGCTGATCTTCCAGATGCCGCTGGCGATCCTCGCGGTCACCCGGATGGGCATCGTCCGCGTCGAGCAGTTCAGCGCCAACCGCCGCTACGCCTACCTGGCGATCGCCGTTCTCGCCGCCGCCCTGCCCGGAGTCGACCCGATCACGATGCTGCTCGAGATGGTGCCTTTGCTTGCTTTGTACGAGTTGAGTATCTTGCTGGCACGCGCCTTCGGCAGGCCGAGGGCGGCGGGAGGCATCGGCAAACCCTCGACGCAGGAGAGATAGGCAGCGATGGCAGAGAACGGCGAGCGACGGATGCTCTTCGACACGCGGGGTCGGCGCAAGAACGTGATCCGCGTCGTCTATGCGGTCCTCGCCCTGCTGATGGGCGGCAGCCTCTTCCTCGTCGTCGGCCCGGTCAACATCGCCGAACTCATCGGCGACTCGAACACCGCGAACGCGACCAAGGTGCTCGACGAACGGGTCGAGCGGCTCGAAGGGCGGCTCGCGGCCGACCCCGAGAACGAGCAGCTGCTGCTCGAACTGACGCGGGCCCAGATCTCGGCCGGCAACTCGCAGATCGAACTTGTCGCGGAAGGCGAAACCCCGACGGTCAGCAGCGAGGCCCGCGAAGACTTCGAAGCCGCCTCGCAGAGCTGGAGCCGCTACCTGAAGCAGGCCGACGAACCGAACCCGACGGCGGCCCAGCTGGTCGCCGGGACCTTCTTCCGCCTGGCGGAATCGTCGACCAGCCTGCTCGACGCGCAGGAAAACGTCGCCCGGGCGACCAAGGCGCAGCGGATCGCGGCGCAGGAGCGGCCCAACCTCGGCTCGCTCAGCACCCTGGCGATCTACGAGTACTTCAACAGCGAATTCGACGCCGGCGACAGGACGACCAAGCGGGCCGCCGCGCTGACGCCCTCGAAAGCGGAAGCGAAAAGCATCGAAGAACAGATGGCCGAATACCGCAAACGCGGCAAACAGTTCGCCAAACAGAAGCAGCAGCTGGCGAAAGTGCAGAGCGAAGCGGCGAAAGAACAGCTGCAGAACCCGCTCGGCGGCCTCGGCGGCCAGTAGTGGTCTGATGGGCCGTGTAGGGATCGAACCTACGACCTTGAGATTAAGAGTCTCCTGCTCTACCAACTGAGCTAACGGCCCGCGGTCGGCAAGTATAGGAAGCCTGGGCGCGCGGCTCGGCGGCGGTTCCGCGGAACCGCCTCAGCGGCGCATCGTGCAGGACTTGAAGACGCTGCCGTAGATGACGTTGCCGTCGGCGAAGGAGAAGTAGCCCTGGGTCTGCAGGATGTAGTCGGAGCAGCGGGCGGAGACGTAGCTGCGCCGGGCGCCGCGGAATTCGTAGCGGCGGCCGATTTTGGCGCTGACGTGGGTCAGCGCCCCGACGCCGCCGGCGATCTCCGGCACGTCGAAGCTGGTCCGGTAGCCGTAGGTGCCGCGGCGGCGTTCGATCGGGGCGACGACGACGTAGCTCTGGAAGACCGGGACGTTCGTCTGCGCGTGGCCGATCACGGTGATGTCGCCGTCCTGGCGCGGGCCGTTGAACAGGGTCAGCGGCGAGCGCACCCGCAGGCGCACCGCGCCGAAGGCGAGGATGGCGCGGACGTGGCCGCTGCCGACGATCGCGCCGCGGCAGCGCTTGCGCGCCTGCTTGACGGTCGTCGACTCGATCCGGCTCGGCGCGCAGGTCGGCAGCCCCGCGGTGGCCAGCCGCCCGTCGCGGTCGAATTCGACCTTCACGTGTCGCAGCGCCGGCGGCACCGAGCCGTCGGTGGTCTTGATGTCACCGTGGCCCCGGAAGCGGATCGGCGCGTAGCTGTGCTGCGGCAGCGCCCGCGGCTGAAATCCCCCGTCGGCCTGCAGAACCAGCGTCCCGACCCTGACCGTGGCGGCTCCGGCCGAGCCCACGACCGGGACCAGGCAGGCGGCACCCAGCAACCCGATCCCGATTAGCCGCTTTTTCGTCATCGCTCCTTGAAACCCCCTTACCCATCAGGGTAGCGGCGGGCGTGCGGCCTGGCTACTTGCGCACCTTGCAGGGCCTGAAAACGGTGCCCTGGACGAAGCTGCCGTCCTTGAAGCTGAACTCGGCCCTGGCCTGCAGCCTGCCGTCGGCGCAGTGGGCGCTGGCGAAGCTGAGCCGCTTGCCCTTGTGCATCCATTCGCGCCCGATCGTCAGCCGGCCGGAGAGCGGCGAGCCGTAGTCGTTGGCGATCCGCGGGAAGTCGGCGACGGTCTTGAAGCCGTAGCGGCCGTTGCTGATCTTCTGGATCTCGATCAGGATCACGTAGGTGGTCGGCGCCGGATAGTCGAGATGGGCGTGGCCGAGCACCGACGGGTTGCCGTTCACCCGCGGGCCGTTGAACAGGGTCAGCGGCGAGGAGGCCTTGATGCCGCGCTGTTCGGGCAGGACGACCAGGGCCGTGCCGAAGCCCTTGCCGACGATCGAGCCGCGGCAGTTCCTGCGCGCCGTCTTCACGTTCGTAGCGACCAGCTTCGCTTTCGTGCATTTCGGCAGGCCGCGGGTCTCGACCGCGCCGTGCTTGTCGAATTCGATCGCAAGTCTGCGCAGCGGCGAGGGCCGGGTGCGGTCGGCCGTCTTGAACTGGGCGCTGCCGTAGAGCTTGATCGGCGCGTTCTCGCGCTTCGGCAGCGTCGTCGGCGTGAAGCCGCCGTTGGCGATCACGATGATGTTGCCGATCCGCAGCTTGATCGCCTGCGCCGTGCCGGCCCCAAGCAGCGAGACCGCGACAACCGCGACCAGCGTCCTTAACAGAGTCTTCCGCATCCTCAGCCCCCTCCATAGTCCCCGACCGCCAAACTAGCACGGTGCGGTCGAGGAGGAGCAGGGATCGGGGGGGCCACCCGCGCCGCGTGCTGGCGGCGTCGCTGATCGTGCTCGTCGGGCTGGGGGCTCTCGGCGTCGGCATCGAGGACAAGCTCAGCCCGACCAGCCTCGAGATTCCCGGCACCTCGTCCTCGCGCGCCAACGGGATGCTGCGCGAGCACTTCGGCGACAGCGCCCCGTTCGTGATCCTCCTGCGCGGCCCGGCCAAGGCGCTCGACCGCCAGGGCCCGCGGCTGGTCCGCACCCTGCGCCGCGACCCGGCGGTGACGACGCTCTCGCCGTGGGACCTGGGCGCCGTGCAGCGGCTGCGGCCCAGCCCCCGCGAGGCGATCGTGATCGCCGACTTCCACGTCGGCATCGACGAGGCGGTCAACGAGACGGTGGCGGAGCTGAACGACACCCTCGCGACTCAGATCCGGCCGCCGGTGCGCTCGACCCAGACCGGCTACGCGACGCTCTCGCGGGCGATCCAGGAGGACTCGATCGCCGCCACCCACCGCGGCGAGCTGATCGCCCTGCCGATCCTGCTGATCGTCCTGCTGCTCGTCTTCCGATCGCCGATCGCCGCGGCGATTCCGCTCGCCTTCGGCGCGGTCACGGTGATCTGCTCGCGCGGCCTGCTCGCGATCGTGACCGAGTGGTTCAGCGTCGACGCCTTCGCGCTCACCGTCTGCACGATGATGGGGCTGGCCCTGGGGGTCGACTACGCGTTGCTGATGGTCTCGCGCTTCCGAGAAGAGCTCGCCGCCGGCGCCACACCGGCGGAGGCGGCGCGGCTGACCCGCCACACGGCCGGCCGCACGACGATCTTCGCCGGCAGCACGCTGATGCTCTCGATGCTGGTCGCGTTCTTCATCGTCCCCGGCTCGCTGCTCGGCTCGCTGGCGGCGACCCTGGTGCTCGTCGTCGCGCTCAGCGTCATCGTCGCGGTCGTCGCCGGGCCCGCCGTGCTGGTCCTGCTCGGCCCCAACGTCGACCGCTGGCGGATCGGCCGCGAGCCGGACGCCGAGCGCTCGCTGCTGATGGCCTTTGTCGCCGCCGCGCTGCGCCGGCCGGTGCCGGTTGCGCTGGCGATCGGCGCGATCGTGCTCGCCCTCGCGGCGCCGGCGGTGGGACTGAAGACCGGACCGCCGAGCCAGACCCAGCTGGCCCACGACAACCCGATCCGCGAGGACTTCGAACTGATCGAGCGGGCGATCGGGTCTGGCTACGACGCCCCCTTCGTGGTCGTCGCCGTCGCCAAGGGGGGCACGGTCACCGAGCCGCGCCGCCTCGAGGCGCTGAGCCGCTGGCAGCAGCGGATCGCGGAGCTGCCCGGGGTGCAGGCGGTGATCGGGCCGGCCGAGGTCTCCGAGGCGGTCAGGCCGCTGCGCCAGACCGGCGCCCTGCTGGCCGGTGGCCAGAGCGGGCCGCTGGCCCAGTTCGGCCGGCTGGGGCGCAACCTCGGCCGCGCCGCCTCGGGGGTGGCCCAGCTGCGTGACGGGGTCTCGCGGGCGAGTTACGGCGCCGGCCTGCTGGCACGGGGATCGGGTCGGGCCGAGGAGGGGGCCGAGCTGCTCGCCTCGGGCCTCGCCCAGGCGGGCAGCGGCAGCGAGCGAGCGGTCGGCGCCCTGCGGACCTTCGCCGACGGGACCCGCCGCCTGGCCGGCGCCCAGCACCGCGCCACGCTGGCCTCGCTCAACCTCAAGTTCGCCCTGCAGAGCCTGCCCACGAACCTGCGCCGCAACGCGCTGAACCGCTCGCGCAACCTGCGCAGATCGCTCAACGAAGAGGCCAGCCAGGTCGTCCCCCGCCTGCAGGCCCCGGCCGCGGACGCCGATGCGCAGCTGCGCGCGGCGCTCGCCGGGTTGGAAGCGATGACGGCGGGCAGAGCCGACCCCGAATACGCGGCGACGCTGGCGGCGGTGCGGCGCGCCCTCGCGGCGGTCAGCGGCACCGACCCGGCCGGCGGCGGCGCCTACGCGCCGGACTACGCCGGGCTGCCGGCGGAACTGTCCGCCTTGCAGGCGCGGCTGCTCGAAGACGCCGGCGAAGCGAAGCAGGTGAGCGACTGGCTGGCTTCGGGAATCTTTCTGCTGAAGCGGATGAGCAAAGGCGCCACGCGGCTCAACGACGGGCTGCGCAAACTCGAGGGCGGCGGCAAACGGCTCGCCCACGGCTCGGCCCGGCTGGCCCGGGCCGCGGAGGGCCTCGAGGACGGCGTCGCGCAGCTCGGCGCCGGCGCCACCGCGCTGGCCGGCGGGATCGCGCAGCTGCGCGACGGCGCCACGGCGCTGGAGGAGAACCTGGCCCGCGGCTACAGTGCCTCCGAGCCGCTGCAGACCGGCCTGCGCCGCGCCACGGTCCAGGTGGTCAGCAGCGACGCATCGCTGCAACGCCGCGCCCGCCAGCTGCGCCGCGGCACCCCGGGCCTCTTCGACTCCGGCTACTTCGTCCTCTCCGCCCTCGACGGCGCCCGGCCGCCGACCCGCGAGCGGGCCGCCGAAGCGATCGACCTCAACGGCGGCGGCCAGGCGGCGGCGATCCTGGTGATCCCGCGCTTCACCTTCAACTCGCCGGGCTCGATCGCGCTCGACAAGCGGCTCCGCGCCGAGGCCGGCGCGCTCGCCCGGGAAGCCGATCTCGAGACCGGCGTCGCCGGCGGGCCGGCCCAGCTCAACGACTACAGCAGCGTCACCCGCGAGCGGATTCCCTACGTGGTCGCGGCGATCACCCTCGCCACCTTCCTCGTCCTCGTCCTGATCCTCCGCGCGCTGCCGCTGGCGGCGATCGCGGTCGGCCTCAACCTGGCCACGGTCGCGGTCGCCTTCGGCGTCCTCACGCTGCTCTTCAACCTGCCCGAGGACTGGCCCCTGGGCGGCCGCAGCTACGTCGACGCGGTCGGGGCGACGGCGATCTTCGGCGTCGTCTTCGGCCTCTCGATCGACTACGCGGTCTTCCTCCTGGTGCGGATGCGGGAGCACTACGACCGCGAGGGCGACAACGCCGCCGCGATCGAGTTCGGGCTGCAACGGACGGCGCGGGTGATCACCGGCGCGGCGGCGATCATGATGGCCGTCTTCATCGCCTTCGCCGGGGCGCCGATCGCGACCGTCAGCCAGCTCGGCGTCGGGCTCACCGTGGCTGTGCTGCTCGACGCCACGGTGGTCCGCATCGTCCTGCTGCCGGCGCTGATGCTGCTGCTCGGCGACCGGGTCTGGTGGCTGCCGCGCCCGCTCGAGCGGGTTATGCCGCGGATCGACGTCTGAGCGCCGCCGCCGGCAGCCGATGCGATGCGTTGACTTCCAGTTAAGCCAGGCAGGCCCGCAAGCGTGGCAGCTGGTCGCTCGGATACGATTTGGCGGCTTTGTTCCTCTGTATGGAGGCGGGGGAACCGCAAGCGACGATCCGTGGCTGCTAATTCCTTAGGCGAGGAGAAAAGCCCGGCAAAAGCCCGGGGGGTCGCCCCCGCCCGAATCGCCGCGATCGTGGCCCTGGCGATCGTCGTCATCGCCCTCGCCTTCCTCCTCTTCGGCGGCAGCGGCGGCCACACGTACAAGCTCGTCTTTCAGAACGCCGCCCAGCTCGTCCCCGACAACCAGGTGCTGATCGGTGGCCAGCCGGTCGGCTCGGTCGAGAGCATCGACCTCACCGACGACAACCTGGCCGAGATCGAGATCAGCATCGAACAGCAGCTGCACCAGGGCACGACGGCGGTGATCCGCGCCACCTCGCTCTCCGGCGTCGCCAACCATTACGTCTCGGTCAGCCCCGGGCCGAACAGCAACCCGGAGCTCGACGACGGGGCGAGGCTCGGCCTCGGCTCGACCACGACCGAGGTCGACCTCGACAAGTTCATCAACACCTTCCCGACCCCGGTGCGGCGCGCGCTCGGCCAGTTCATCCAGGGCAACGCGGACCAGTTCCGCGACCGCGGCGAGGAGGCCAACGAGACCTTCAAGTACTTCGGACCGGCGCTGAACCGGAGCGGCGCCTTCCTCGGTGAGTTGAACGCCGACCAGAACCTGCTCGAGCGCTTCGTCGTCAGCTCCAGCAAGCTGGCCACCGCCGTCGCCCAGCGCGGCAACGAGCTCTCCAGCGCGGTCTCCAACGCCAACGCCGCCTTCGGCGCGATCGCCGGCCAGAACGAAGCGTTCGACCAGACGCTGCGCCTGCTGCCGCCGTTCATGCGGCAGTCCAACACGACCTTCGTCAACCTGCGCGCGGCGCTCGACGACCTCGACCCGCTGGTCGAAACGGCTAAGCCGGCGACCAAGGACCTGGCGCCGTTCCTGGCCGAACTCGGGCCGGTGCTCGCCAAAGCGGTGCCGGTCTTCAGGGACTTCCGGCTCAGCGCCCGCAAGCAGGGCTTCGCCAACGACACCGCCGAAGCGCTCGGCTTCCTGCCCGGCGTGCAGCGGCGCGCCTCACGCGCCTTCCCGCACTCCGAACGGGCGATCGAAGATTTCCAGCCGACGCTTAACTTCGCCCGCAGCTACACGCCGGACATCTTCAACGGCTTCGGCAAACTCGGCCAGATCACCGGCTACTACGACGCGAACGGCCACTATGCGCGTGTCCAGTTCGCCCTCAACATGTTCAAACGCGATGAAGGCAGCGGGGTGTTGGAGCCGATCTCGCCGAGCGAACAGTACGACCCGTTCGGCAGCTCGGCCGACTCGCGGCGGCCCTGTCCCGGCGGCGCGACGCAGGACGCGCCCGACGGCTCCAGCCCGTTCACCGATCCGCCCTTCGCCGGCTCGGGCGTGAGCCGGGCCGAGTGCGACCCGGGGGACTCGCCGTGAGGAAGCCGCTGATCGTCCTCGGCGTGGTGGCCGCGATCGTCGTGGTCGTCGCGCTGCTCTTCCGCGACGGCGAGGACGAAGGCTACGTCGTCCGCGGGATCTTCGACAGCGGCGGCTTCATGGTCGCCGGCGAGGAAGTGCGCATCGCCGGCGCCACCGTCGGCGGGATCGACTCGGTCGACGTGACGATGCCGGGCGAGACGGCGAGCTACGAGGACGGCGAGCCGGAGGCGATCCCGGGCAAGGCCGTGATCGCGATGCGGATCGAAGACCCGGGCTTCCAGGACTTCCGCGCCGACGCGAGCTGCCACATCCGCCCGCAGTCGCTGATCGGCGAGAAGTTCGTCGACTGCCGCCCGACCCTGCCGCGCGCGCCCGGCTCCGAGCCGGCGCCGCCGCTCAAGCAGATTCCCGAGGGCGAGCCGGGCGCCGGCCAGTACCTGCTGCCGGTCGAGAACAACAGCGCCAGCGTCGATCCGGACCTGATCAACAACATCAACGAGCTGACCTACGCGCAGCGCTTCCGCCTGATCCTCAACGAACTCGGCGCCGGCCTGGCGGGGCGCGGCGAGGACATCGAGGAGATCGTCAAGCGCTCCAACCCGGTCCTGCGCGACGCCGGCCGCGTCTTCAAGATCCTCAGCGACCAGCGCGACCAACTCGCCCAGCTCTCCGCCGACTCCGAGCAGATTCTCGCCCCGCTGGCGCGCGAGCGGCGCAGCGTCGCCGGCTTCTTCTCCAACGCCGGCGCCGCCGCCGAGGCCAGCGCCGAAGAGGGCGCGGCGCTGGAAGCGTCGCTGCGCAAGCTGCCCGCCTTCCTGCGCGAGCTGCGCCAGACGATGGCCAGCTTCGAATTCTTCTCCGAGGCGGGCACCCCCGTCGTCCAGGCGCTCGGCAAAGCGGCCCCGTCGCTGACCCAGGCGACCCGGGCGCTGACCCCCTTCTCGGCCGCCTCGACCGTCTCGCTGAAGTCGCTCGGCGCCAGCGGCGAGCTCGCCGGGCCGAAGATCCGCGCCGCCGACCCGGTGGTCAGGAAGACCCGCGATCTCGCCCGCAGCGGGGCCGACCCGACCACCGAACTGGCGGCGTTTCTCGGCAGCGCCGTCGAGACCGGCGGCTTCGACAGCCTCGCCGACCTGATCTACAACAGCACCGCCGCAACCAACGAATTCGATCAGTACGGCCACTTCGGCCGCAACAACGTGGCGCTCAGCGATTGCATCGACTACTGGATCGCTGAACCGCGAAGCGGTTGCGTCGCGAACTTCAACGGTCCGAATGCAAGGTCGACCGCCTCAGCCGCCAGTGCGGTCAGGTTGTACCAGCGCATGCAGAACGAACTGGGTGCTCAGACGGGTGGTACCTCCACCGGCCTCGGGCCGGTCACGCCGCTCGCCGCTCCCCCCGGTCCGGCAAAGTCTGCCCCTGCCCCTCGATCCCCGGGGATCGGTGAGGGCGAGCGGCTCGGCGCGGCCGCGCAGTCCGCAGCTCCGCAACGCGCCCTGCTCGACTACCTGCTCGGACCATGAGAAATCGCAGCGGCATACAGGGAGTCGCGAGCAGCCCGGTGATCGTCGGCGCGGTCACGGTGCTGATCGTGATCGTCGCCGTCTTCCTCGCCTACAACGCCAACAACGGCCTGCCCTTCGTCCCCACCTACGACCTCAAAGCGCGGGTGCCCAACGCCGACGCGCTGGTCAAAGGCAACGAGGTGCGGATCGGCGGCTCGCGGGTCGGCGTGATCCGCAGTGTCCAGCCCGTCCAGCTCGACGACGGGGGGGTCGTCGCCGAACTCGACCTCAAGCTCGACAAGAGCGCCGAACCGATCCCGGCCGACTCGACGATGATCATCCGGCCCAAATCGCCGCTCGGCCTGAAGTACCTGCAGATCGTCCCCGGCGACTCCGCCGAGAACCTGAAGGCCGGGGCGACGATCCCAGTCAGCGCGGCGCGGCCCGAACCGGTCGACATCGACGAGTTCTTCGACACCTTCGACGAGCCGACGCGGACCGCGATTCAGCGCAACAACGCCGGCTTCGGCAACGCCTTCGCGGGGCGGGGACCGCAGCTCAACGCCGCCTTCAGCGCGCTCCGCAGCCTCGCCGAAAACGGCCAGCCGGTGCTGCGCACTCTGGTCGCGCCGGGCACCAACTTCGGCGGCTTCTGGGCAGCGCTGTCGGCCCTCTCGGCGACGGTCGCCCCGGTCGCCGAGCAGCAGGCGAGCATGTTTGTCGCCCTCGACCGCACCTTCGCCGCCTTCGCCCGCGTCTCGCGGCCGTACATCCAGGAAACGATCGTCAAAGGGCCGCCGACGCTCGACTCGGTCACCGCCGACCTGCCGGCCCTGCGCCCCTTCTTCCGCAGCAGCGGTCGCTTCTTCGCCGCCCTCGAGCCGGGCGCGCGCGCCCTGGGCAGGACCTCGCCGACGATCAACGCCGCCCTGCGGGCCGGCATCCCGGCGCTCAACCGCTCGCCGGTCCTGTTCGGGCAGCTCAACCCGACCGCGGAAGCGCTGCTCGACTTCCAGAGCGAGCCGGGCGTCTTCAACGGCCTCGACCTGTTGACCGACCTCAACAACGTGCTCGACCCGGCGATCACGTACATCGCCCCGGCGCAGGTCACCTGCAATTACCTGACGCTGGCCTTCGGCAACCTGGCCGACGCCTTCAGCGAAAGCAACGAGGCCGGCAATTGGCTCGGCGCGCTTGCCTTTGAGCCGGCCGCCGGGCCCAACTCGGAGGGTCGCCCCGCTTCAGCGCCGGCCAGCGGTCCGGAACCAAAGAACTTCCTCCACTTCAATCCCTATCCCCGGACCGGGCAGGACGGTGTCTGCGAAGCGGGCAATGAGCGCTACGTCAGGGGTAAAACCGTAATCGGACAGGCCCCCGAGCTCTGGGGCACGACCACCACCAACGAGGAATAATGGGACGCCTGCCGGAGAGAGACACGCGGGCCGGGGCGACCGACAGCCGCATCAAGTGGCGGCCGAGCAACGCGATGATCGCGCTGGTCTTCATCCTCATCTTCACCTTCGGCCCCTACCTTGCCTTCACCAAACACATCCCCTTCACCGGCTACGGCTATACGCTCAACGCCACCTTCTCCAACGGAGTCAACATCTCGGTCAACTCGCCGATCCGGATCGCCGGGGTCGACGTCGGCAAAGTGATCGAGGTCGGCCGCGACGGCAATCACACCGAGATCGAGTTCACCGTCGCCGACAGCGGCCGGCCGATCCACGACGACGCCTTCGCCCAGATCCGGCCGCGGATCTTCCTCGAGGGAAACTTCTTCGTCGACCTCGACCCGGGCAGCCCCAGCGCGGCCGAGATGGACAGCGGCGGGACGATCCCGGTCAGCCGCACGTCGACCTCGGTCCAGCTCGACGAGGTCTTCACGGCGCTGCAGTCGCCCGTCCGCGCCGACCTCAGCCGCCTCCTGCAGAGCTTCGGGACGGCGCTGACGCACGAGCCGAGCGCGGCCGAAGACAGGACCCAGCAGCCCGAGGTGAAAGGCAAGACCGGCGCCGAAGGGCTCAACGGCGCCCTCCTCTACGGCGGTCCGGCCGGCCGCTACAGCGCCCAGGTGACCAACGCCTTCCTCGGCACCAGCCCCGGCGACCTCTCGCGCCTCGTCGCCGGAGCCGGCCGCGCCTTCGGCGCGCTCGCCCGGCGCGAGGCCGACCTGGAGGGCCTGATCGTCAACTTCGACACCTTCACCGGCGCCCTCGCCGCCCAGTCGGAGAACCTCGCGACGACGATCGAGCGGCTCGCGCCGACCCTGCAGACCGGCCGCGGCTCGCTCGCCGCCCTGAACAGCTCGTTGCCGCCGCTGCGCGCCTGGGCGATCGAGTTCCGCCCCGCGGTTGCCGAGCTGCCGGCGCTGATCGCCGCCGGCAGGCCGTGGCTGGCGCAGGCGCGGCCGTTGCTGTCCGGCAGAGAGGGCGGCGGCGTCGCCAGGCTGCTGCGCGAATCGACCCCCGGCCTGGCCGGCGCCGCGCAGGCGGGCAAGGCAAACACGATCCCGCAGATCAACCGGATCAGCCTCTGCACGACCAAGGTCTTCGCCCCGACCGGCAACCAGACGATCGAAGACCGCTTCGCCACCGGCCCCAACTACCGAGAGTTCTTCTACTACCTCGCCGACTTCGCCGGTATCACCCAGAACTTCGACGGCAACGGTCCATACCTGCGCGTGCAGGCCGGTGGCGGAGGCACGCTCGTCAGGCAGCCGAACCCAGACAGCCAGTTCAGCGTCGATAAAGACCTCTGGGGGCACACGGTCGAAGCGCCGCTCGGCGTGCAGCCGCAGCTCGGCGGCCGGCCGCCGAAGAAACCCGACGTGCGCTGCCAGACCCAACCGGCGCCCGATGTCAACGGCCCGCTCGGCCAGGTCGGCGCCCCGAGCCTGACCCCGGTGAGCCCATGACTGAGAGAGACCCGAACGTGAGCCGCTGGCGCCACTTCCGCGCCTCGCTCTCGCGCCAGTCGCGCGGGCGCGGCAAAGACTCGATCGCGATCGTCGTTCTCGCCCTGCTCGGGATCACGATGACGCTCTGGATATTCACCCAGCAGAAAGCCTCGCTGCCCTCATGGGCGCCGTTCGTCGGCGAAGACTTCGCCCACCTCACGGCCGAGTTCAGCAACGCCCAGGCGGTCACGCCCGGCCAGGGCCAGGCGGTCGTGATCGCCGGCATCCAGGTCGGCAAGATCTCCTCGGTCGAGCTCGACGACGGCCGCGCCGTGGTCGGCCTCGACGTCGACCCCGAGTACCTGAAGCTGATCCACCCCAACGCCGACCTGTTGCTGCGGCCGAAAACCAACCTCAACGACATGACCGTGGAGATCGATCCCGGCGACGGCCGCGAGCACGTCGAGGACGGTCACAGCTTCCCGCTCGCCAACACCGAACCGAGCGTCCAGTTCGAGGCCTTCCTCTCCAGCCTCGATTCCGACACGCAGCAGTATCTGCAGCTGCTCGTCGCCGGCGGCGCCCAGGGGATCGGCGGCCGCGGTCGCCAGCTCTCCGGCGCCTTCCGCCGCCTGCAGCCCTTCGCCCACAACATCGCCGACCTCAACCGCGCCGTCGCCCAGCGCCGCGTCGCCCTGGCCAGGGTGATCCACGACTTCGGCCTGCTGACGACCGAGCTCGGCCGCCGCGACGCGGCGCTGGAACGCTTCGTCACCTCCTCCAAAGACGCGCTCGGCAACTTCGCCAACCAGCAGCAGGCGATCCAGGAGACGCTGACCGAGTTCCCCTCGACGCTGACCGCGCTGCGCTCGGCACTGGCAAGCTCGGAGCGCTTCTCGACCGCGGCGCGTCCAGCCCTGACCGGGTTGATCCCGCAGGCGCAGGCCTCCGTTCCCGCCTTCAAGGCCAACGAGCGGTTGTTCAGGCAGACCAGGGTCCCGATCCGCGATCAGATCCGGCCCTTCACGCGCCAGGTCAGGCCGGTGCTCACCCACCTCAACGAAGGCGCCTCCGACCTCGACACCTCGGTCAGCAACTTCGGCAGCTCGCTCGGCTCGCTCAACAGCTTCCTCAACACGCTCGCCTACAACCCGAAAGGGAAACAAGAGAGCTTCCTCTTCTACCTGCCCTGGCTCAACCACAATCTGAATGCCGGCTTCAACCTGACGGATGCGGGTGGACCGTTGTTGCGAGGATCTGTGATGACCTCCTGCACCGGTTCGTTCCTTGCCTACAACCTCACCTCCTTGAAGCCCTACCTGAGGACTGTCCTACAGGGCACGCGGCTGCCCTCGCCGACGGAACTGCCGCCGATCCCCGAAGATCCAGGAAACCCCGGAATCAGCTGCGGGCCGGAATGAACAAGCAAGCCCCCAGCCCCGCGCAACTCCTCGTCATCGCCGGCTTCGCCCTGTCCTGTTTCGGCATCCTGCTCTTCCTCTGGATCACCTTCGGCGGGCCGACGCCGTTCAAAGCGAAGACCTATGAACTGAAGGTGCCGTTCCGCGAGGCGACTCAGCTGGCCCAGCAGTCCGACGTGCGGATCTCCGGCGTCTCGGTCGGCAAAGTGCAGACGATCGAGCAGTCGCCGGACGGCAAGCAGGCGCAGGCGACGGTCTACATCGACGACAAGTACGCGCCGATCCCGCGCGGCACGCGCGCCATCCTGCGCACCAAGACGCTGCTCGGCGAGACCTACGTCGAACTCAGCCCGGGCGACACCCAGGGGCCGCAGCTGCACGACGGCGACACGCTGGCGCGGGCCAACGTGGCCGAATCGGTCCAGCTGGACGAGATCTTCCGCACCTTCGACGAGCGCACCCGGGCCGACTTCCAGGAGTGGATGCAGGAAGGCGCGGTCGCGATTTCGGGGCAGGGCCAGTCCTTCTCCAACGCCCTGGCCGAGTTCGAACCGTTCTTCAGCGAATTCGACCGCATCTTCCGCCTGCTCGACACGCAGCGCCTCGCGGTCAAACAGCTGTTCAGCAACGGCGCCACGACCTTCCGCGCGCTGCGCGGCCGCGAGGGCCAGCTTGCCAGCCTGATTCGCAACTCGAACGCCGTCTTCAGCACCACGGCGGCGCGCAACCGCGACATCGAAGCCCTCTTCCGCGCCTTCCCGACTTTTGAGGACGAGCAGCGGCTGACCTTCAACCGGCTCAAAGAGTTCGCCGTCAACGCCGACCCGCTTTTCCGCCAGCTCGTCCCCGCCGCCGAAGAGCTCTCGCCGACCCTGATCGCCTTCTCGCGCCTGGCGCCGCAGGCTAAAGGCCTCTTCGAAGGGCTGGAAACCGTGATCGACCGGGCGCCGAACGGTCTCGGCTCATTGCGCCGGTTCCTGCGCAGCGACTTTCCGGTCCTGTTGCGCGCCGTCGACCCCTTTCTCCGTAATCTCAACCCGCTCGTCACCGGTCTCGACCTCTATAAACGTGAGTTGACGGGGGCGATGGGGAATGTGGCTGCAGCGACGAACGCGGTCCGGCTGTCCACCACCGGCAAACAGATCCACTACCTGCGGGCGCTGGGACCATTTGGGCCGGAATCGCTCGCTACCTACCCGACCCGGCTGACGAACAACCGCAATAGTGCCTACAGTCGCCCGGGCTCGGCGAGCCGCCTCGCCAGGGGCCTGCTCAACTTCCACACTTATCAGTGCGGGTCGGGAATTACCGCCAGCCTCGACCCCGACACTCCCAACGACCCAGCCTTCAACGAGAGGACGGGCGGTGACGTCGAGAAAGCAGCCGACTTCTTCGCACGCCTGAAAAAGTACGCTTTCGCCGAACAGGACAGTTCGGCCACGATCCCCGCACCAGGCTGCAGCCCCCAAGCCCCCTTTGAGCCGATCTACGGTAGCGGCCCGGCAACGGTCTACCAGCAGACCTTCGAACAGGGCGAATAGCCCCGCTGGCCCAACCCTGAAGTCGGTCTAACCGTTCATCCGCGAGCGTACGGCCCCGACAAGCCTAGAGACGGCAGGTCTTCTGCCGCGCTGTCTTGACGCTTCGCCGCAAGATCGTCCGGCGATTGAGCGACGCGACCGAGACGGCCGCCCTGCTGGCCAACGCGCTCAAGATGGTGGTCAGGGCCCAGCCGTTGACCCCGAAGATGTGGCTGTGACGTTTGGCGGTCAGAGCCAGGTAGTACTTTTGGCCAAAATGATCGACTAATCCGTCGATTTATGACACGACTACGTCGTTAGGGAAAACGACGTACATATACGTGCGTCCATCCGGGGAGCGGGCAGAAGCTGCGTTTCCCGGTTTACGAAAGGAGTAGCTATGCATTACGCGGTTACCGTAAAGGCACGACTTTGGCTAGCGGTCGCGGCGGGGCTCAGTGTGTTTGCCTTGATCTGGTCTTTCGGACCTCCGACGGCCCATGCAGCCACGAGTCCCTATTGTAATAATCAAACTCTCAGTAATTACGGTGCATGTGTAGGAGCGCAGCGGACGCTTTACCAGACCTACGGGTGGGGTGATGAACGCTCCGTTTGTGTGTGGTGGCGCACTGGGGGCTGGGGTAGCAACGGCAATGCTTGTTCGTCCGGCCCCACCGTTGGCGTCTACAGCGGCGTAGCACCGGTATCCCAATGGGAACCAGGGATCAACGTCAATGCACCTGGTTCATCCGTGGTCCATGGAGTTGCGCTGCAACCTTAGGCGTAAAGCGTAGGGTCGCATTAGAGCGACCCTACGCCAATCATAGATGCTCGTAATGATCATGAAAGCTCTTCTGAAGCTTATCTCTATCTGCTGCATCGGCCTTCTTCTTGCTGGCTGCGACACTCTGCGCCTCTCCCCGCACCGACAGGATGAGAAGAGCATCGCGGTCGCGTTCGAGGTGCTGCGGACTCCCTCAGAGCGCATGTCGCCGGCCCTCGTACGCCACATTGCCCGATTACGGCAAGCGTCGGAAAGAGACACGCTGGTCAACACTCAGTTGGCGAGAACCAAAGCGGGGCGGATCTGGATCTTCCTTACCGGGAAGCAGATGTGCCTAATCCAAGCCGAGTTCGGGTCCATTTCCTGCACCCAGAAGCGATTGGCGCGCTCGAAAGGTGTTGTGCTGGGAACTTTCAAGCCTCCCACCAAGGCGAAGCCATACTTGCATCGGTTTTTGGTGCTCGGCGTTCTCCCGGATGACGTGCGATACGTCTCGGCCACCGTAGGTCGGGCTGGCGACAAGCGCCACGTCAGGGAGCCGGTACGAGACAATGTTTTTGCAGTCGCTGCCGAACAGCCGGTTTTGGTTAGAGGACTTGGCCGACAGTAGGGTGTCGGTGGCGGCCCGCTGCTTGTGCGTGTCACCCGTGTCAAGGATCATCGATTATCCGGAGTTCCGGATAATCGATGTTATTCCGGGTCCAGAATTATCTTGAGT
>JBBDJH010000020.1:0-65073 GCA_040879985.1 Solirubrobacterales bacterium | reverse complement strand
CGTTCTTCACCGAGAGGATGATCACCCAGAAGAACGCCAGCCCACGAACCCTCGTGCGCTGCAATCTCGATCCTTCCGAGCTTCCGAACCTGTGCCAAGCCCAATTAGCTGGGGCGAGATCTTTGAGGACACGACGGTCGCAGCCGCCGACCTCGATCGCCCGCCCCTTCGCCCCCCACCAGGAGCTCACGGCGGTACTCGTCCTCCCGGCCGGAGGTCGTCCGCATGTAGAGGCGGGGCGAACAGCGGGTGATGAACCTTCTCCTCGGCCTGGTCATCTCTCGGGACACTCTACGGGCATGCGGGACTCCAACGACAGGGGAGCAACTATCTTGCCCCGGCGGCGACGATTTGCCGGTCTTCGTCGCCGGCACCCTGGATGGGAGGCCGAAGTAGCTCTTCTGCCCGAGCTGACGTGGTGCCGCAGAGCTGGATCGCGCCGTCGTCGAGCCGGGCAGCGAAAAGAAGTAGAGCGGCTCGCTGGAGCTGTGGGAGAAGCTGGCGGCGAAGCAACCCGTTTACCGGCCGGCTGTTGCGGTGCCTAGCAGACAACTTGATATACAGCTACGTATGCTCTATGTACGTCACAGTCTAGCGGGATGCAACCGCTCGACCTCAGATCTGTCTACCGGTCGAGCCCGTCGACATGACCAACCGCAGCCGCATCACCGCCTCACCGTGCAGCGCTCGGTCATGCTCACCGCAAGGCGCTTGGCACCTGCAAAGGTGAACGAGGCCCGCGCGAAGGGAAAGATCGCGCCCGGGAACCCGTTCGGCGCCGGACAGCCGGCGCTGAGGTAGCTGCGCCGGACACCGCGATGGTTGAACCGGCGCGAGAGTGTCATCTCGATCCCGGTCAGGTTGCCCCAGTTGCCAAGCGCCCTGGGCAGCGAGGCCGTCAGCACGGTGCCGTACCTGCCGCGGCGGCGCTCTTGCACCTTGAAGACGATGACGAAGGAGGTCGCGAACGGGCGGCGCGAGAAGATGTGACCGAGCAGAACGGGCTTGCCCTTGCGGTGGCCGTTGAAGACGAATAGGCGTCCCTTGGTCGGGTAGGGCTCCTGGCCGGAGAGGGAGATGTCGGCCGTGAAGCGGCCTTGACCGACCAGAGCCGGTCGGCAGGCGGAGAGAGCGCGGCGGCTGGATGCCGGCTGGATCCGGTTGTAGGGACAGGTTGGGAGGCCGGTGATATTCAGCCGCCCGTGGCGGTTCAGCTCGATCCGGAAGGTCCTCAGCTGGGGCGGCGGGCTGCCGTCGGTGGTGGAGATCTTGCCGCCGACGGAGACAGCGATCGGCGCAAGCCTTCTCCGCGGCAGCGAACGCGGCGAGATCTTTCCGGTAGCGGTGACTCGCAACTTTCCCCGCTGAGCGATCTCCGAGATGCCGGCCACAGGCGTGCCGGCACCGCCGGCCGGTTTAGGCCTGCTGGGGCTGGGCGACGAGGCCGTGGGCAGCGCCGTGAACTTCGCCGTGACGGAGCTGCCCTCCCCCGCCTCGATCACACAGTCACTGGTTCCAGAGCAGCCCCCGCCCGACCATCCGGCGAACCGGGAATTTCCGTCCGGCGAGCCCTGCAGGGAGACGGTCGCCCCCGCGACGAAGTCGCCTTTGCACTCGGCGGCGCACTGGAGCCCGGTCGGCCGGGAGAGGACCGAGCCGCTGCCGCTGCCGCTTCTTTGTACCGAAACGGACGTTACGGCCGGCACGGATTCGCTGGTCGCCGATTTAGGCGGGTAGGCGTAGACGGAACCGAGGTCCGTATTGCCGGAGGTGACGTAGACGCGGCCCTGGGATGCACGGGTCGAGTTGTCGACCGCGAGACCCGACGGCCTGCCATGGATCACGTTGAACTTCAGCCGGCCGCGGAGTGCGTTGTCGGGCCAGAAGACATAGACGACGCCTTCCGGGCGCTCGCTGTGCTCAGGCTGCAGGTTGTCGAGCACGTAGATCTCGCCACTCGCCCGGTCGACGGCGACCGCGGAGTCTCGCAGTGAGACGAACCCTCCCCCGGGCGTGCCACCACCGGTGATCGTCGCCACCGGGTCTTCGGTATCGATCGCCGGGTCATAGACCTTGACGGTGCGGTCGGCAGCGTCGGGAACGTAGAGGCGGCCCTGGGTGCCGGCAAAGCCAGACACCGCGACGCCATAGCCGTCGCCCAAGCTGCCCTCCCCGATTCGAAGCGGCTCACCTTCGTCCAGCACTGGCGCGCCGCTGGAGTCGTAGACCGCCACGTAGGTGCGGGCGTTGACGTAGACATGCCCGGTCACTTCATCGACGGCGACTCCGGTGGGGTACGACGAATCGAATATGCCCGCCGAGGCGAACGTCGTGCTCGGGATCGTGGGAAAAGACGATGGGGTGAACTTCTCCACATGGCGGTGGTAGCTGTTGACGTAGATCGAGCCATCCGCCGCAACCGCCAACGCGCAGGGACCGCTGAGCGGATCGATGCTCGAGGTACGCGTTATGAAACCCGGCGCGGCGCCGAATACCTTGACGGTGTCATGGTAGTAGTCGGAGACGTAGAAGTGGTTGGTTTCTCCGCTCGCCACGGCGACTCCGCAGGGGCCTTCGAAGCGCCCATGGGGTGGAGTTTCGGTTTCGACCAGCACGAAATCCGGCTCGGGGGCCGCGGCATGCGCACCGGCGGAGATCCACGGCACGAGCATGACCGCGCACAGAGCCGCTCCCGCGCAGGCGAGCCGCCTCATCCGCCGTGCCGACCCGACGTGCTCGATCATGGCCTCCTCCTCGTGCTCGTTGCAGCCGAAATTGCCGCGTGTCGCTTGGCCCGGCCGCGGCGCTTGGCTGCCGGCTGGCGGGAGCGGGCGCGTGCCCGCCGCTGCGCCGCCCGCTTGCGCTGGCGAAACGTCTTGCACTGGCCGCGCAGCCTGGAGGTGAACACCGCGCCGCGGTTGTTCTGACCCAGCGCTTTCACGCTCGCCTTCGGCGGCGCCTTGCAGATATTCGTCGAGTTGACCAGCAGCCCCCGCTTGCCCCCCCTGAGGATCATCACGAAGCGATCGATCGCGGCGTCGGGAAGCTCTTTGAAGGAGGCGCGCACGCCGCCGCGGCGCGATGGGCCGATCCTCCCTTCCAGGATGATGCGCACCTCTCCGCTGCGCAGCGAGGCGACGAGGTCGGGGAGCGGGTTGGTTGAGGAGCGCAGGAAGACGGGGCCGTGTAGCGGCTGGTCGAGCAGAGGCGTGTGGGCGACGGCGCGCCCGTAAATCGAGTTGCGCGGGCAGCGCTCGGCCTCGAACTGGGGGCGCGTGCAGATTCCGCGGATGTGGTTCTGGGCGACGAACAGCGAGCGCGGCATGGTGACCGTGATGTCCTTGAGGTTGGCATCGCGCGGGCCACGAGAGGCAAACGTCGCTCGCAGGGAAGGATAATCCCCTCGCCGCACGCCCCCGCGCAGCCGCAGGCCCAGCCGTGGGCGGAAACCGAGGTTGAGGCAATTGAGCAGCTGGAAGTGGTTCGACACCGTGGCACTCGTGTCGTCGCTCGGATCGCCGAGCCGGCCGCCGGAACCGGTCAGGGTCGAGAGCATCTGCGAGGCCGCGCAGCTGGTGGGATTGCGGGTGAACTGCGGGCGGTCCATGTGGACGCGGACCTCGCGCAGGCGCAGCGGTACCCCCTCGATGATGTGGGGAATCGGATCCGAGACGCTGGAGTCGATCCGCAGCTGGGCGGTGCGCGGGTCGACCTCGAAGGCGGAGCGGATGACGATCGTGCCGAGGTCGAAGGGCCCCACCGTCGCCGCATTGATCGTCACCAGGGAGAGCGGCCGGCCCTTGTAGGGGCCGGCGAGGTAGACCTGGCCTGGCGCGTAGCTCAGCGCCGCGCCGATCCCGTAGCCGGTGACCGTGCGGCCCACCTGGCTGGCCGCGGGGCAGGAGGGCCTTGCCGTCTCCGCGTAACCGCGATTGCTGCGCGCAGCGGCGATCGCCGCGTCCGGACAGAAGGGGATGCCGGCGAGCTTGCCGGTGATTCCGCGCGGCAGGACGAGCGAGTAGGAGGTGATCTCCTGTTCGGTGTCCTTGCGCGACAGCCGGATGAAGTAGGGGGTGTAGGAGCCGACGTTGGAGTTGACTGCCCCAGCGACGGCGCCCGGGTCAAACGGCGGCGCGGCCCCCGACGGGCAGGGGCCGCCGTCGATGCCGCTCTGGACGGGAGAGCTGCTGGAAGCCAGCGCCCTTCCGGACCCCGTCCACGACGTCAGCTCGAACCTCGTGGTGGCCTCTCCGCAAAATGGCGGGTTGACCAGGAAGGAGCGCTGTCCGGGGCGCGTGCTGACCTCCAGATCCGTATACGGAAGCTGCGGCAGGTCATCGAAGGTGGCCGTGAGCGTGCCCGTCGCCGGTTCGGGGACGATCTCGCCGGCGACCCGGATGAGGACCCCCCGCTGCGGCAGCTTCGCGACGAGGTAGACGGCGATCAGGGAGTCGAAGGGATTCTCGGCGCCGGGCCTGGTCGTGGTCGGCTCGTCCGGCCGGGCGAGGTAGACCGCTCCCTCGAAGGCGTCCTCGAAGAGCGGCGACCGAACACGGAAGACGCCGATCTTGGAGTCGTTGGGACAGCCCGCTCCCTGCGGGTTGAAGGCAGTCTCCGCCGCGTACCGGTCCGGTGCGCAGGCACCCAGACCGGCGCCCACCGACGGGTTGACGGTCACACCCGAGGGGAGCCCGATAACTGCCTTCCTGGGTGGCGCGGCGGCGCGCCGCGCCGGATCGACCAGCCCCTCGTGGTCGACTCCCAAGCGGACGGTGAGACCGGTGGGAGAAGAGGCGCGCTTGCTGCTCAGCTCGGCCGTGGGCCGCGGTTGGAAGTGCTCGCTATCGCAGCCCTCGATACCGGCCGGCATCCCCTCGGAGTCGCGGTTCAGCGCCTGCCGCGACACTCCGCCGGCCTGCTGCCAGGCGGTGGCTCGGGCCTGGAAGGCGAGCTGCCCGGCGCAGCCGGCGGGCATGGTCAGGTAGGCGAGCGGCCGGTGCGAGACCGGCGGGCCCACCGAGCACTTGGCCCAGGGAAAGCTCGACTCGAGCTCGCTCAGGCAGTTGCCGCGTTCGCCGTCGTGGGAGGCGGCCCAGGGAGTGCCCCAGAGCACCAAGTGGATGCGGCTGATGTCGAGGCGCTGAGGCACGTCATCGGCCTCGAGGGTCAGCGCGTAGGACCCCGGGGCGACTTCGCGGACGTGGATGTCGAGCACGATCGGCGCTCCGTATGGCGCGAATCCCAGCTGGGCGCCGACGCCCGGCGCGGGCTCGACGTTGAAGACGCCGAAGCGCCGGGTCTCGCCGCCGCCAAGGCTGGTCGCGACCTCCACCGTGCCGACCTGCGCCGCGCCGGGGCAGCTCTCGCCCGAGCGGCTTTCCTCGTATGGCGAAGAGCGGGGCGTCTGGAACAGCGCCGGGCTGCAGCGGGCGACGACCGCCGGGTTGACCATCAGCCCGGCCGGCATGTCGATCCGCAGATCGCGGATGTCCCCGTCCGGGAAGGAGACGCCGGGCTGCCCCTCGAACTCGCCGCCTTGGTTCAGCCCGATCTCGAAACCGAGCTGGTAGGGATGGGAGGCGGCCATGGTGGCCGGGGCGCCGCCGTCGGCGCGAGCGTCCACGGCGAAACCACCCCCTCCGGGGAGGAAGCCGAAGCCCTCGGTGGTGGCAAACGCGCTCTCGGCGCTGGCGCTGCCGTCGCCGTTGGTCGCCAGCAGACGGAACCGATAGGCGGTGCTCGGGGTCAGTCCGGAGATCGCCACGCGGGCCGGCTGGTCGGCCGAGCTCGAGCCGGCGGAGGTGAGGGGGGTGGTCCTCGCACGGCCGAAGCCGCTTTCCTGAAAGTCGGCCTCGGCGACGTACTGGAAGCGGTAGCTGGTTGGAAGGCCCTCGGGATTGACGACGCCGGTGAGCAGCGCCGACACCCCTTGGATATTCGTCGCGCTCGGCGCGCCGACCGTCGGCACGGCGGCCGGCGCCGACGCGGCCGAGAGGGCCAAGGCCAGCAGCGCGAGGATCGCGACCACCGCGCCCCTCATCGCGCCGCCCTTCGGTTTGCGGCGCGGCAGCGCTTCGCGGCACGCCGGGTGACGCGGATACGCCTCTGCAGCTTCGCTGCCTGGCTGCGCAGGCGCCGTGCCTGCCGCGGGCTGGCAGCTCGGCGAGCTCGGCGCTTGGTGCGGATCGCGCGGCGGCGGACCCCGACCGCGCGCCGCGTCATCTGCCGGCAATTGCGGGTCGCGCCCCGGTAGCGAACCTCGGGGTTTCCGCGGCCGGCGATCAGGCTGCCGATGGCCGGGTCGTGCGGCTCGGGCGGCAGGCTCTGGCAGGAATCGCCGATGCACGGTATGGGCGCCGGCTGTCGGGGGAAACCGCCCCCCGCACGGGCATCGTAGAGGTCCATGGCGCCCGGGTCCACGTCCACCAATGAGCCCAGGGTGAGGAAGAAGGCGTCGGCTCCGTCTGCCGAGACGTCGACGAGTGTGGCGCCGCCGGCGGAGCGGCCGCTGGAGAGCAGGGCGACGCAGCCGTCCGCTCTCGTGCAGCTGCCCGTGCCCTTGGCCTGCCACTGGTATACGTCGGGGGCGCTGTTGGTGTCGGTGAGCACGAGCGCATCTTCGGAGTCGAAGAAGACCCGCCTGCCGTCGCTCGCCAAGGCGCGTGGCTTGTAGGCCAGGGTAGCCGCCGCCCCGATGCCGTTCGCGACCGCGCCGGGGATCGAGGACGAGCCGATCGGTCGCCCGTTGGTCGGATTGCACGACAGGCAGGTGAGCGTGCCGGCGCCCGAGTCGTCGTAGAGGAACAGCTGGGTGGTGGGCGACCCCGTCGTCAGCTCCGCGTTGTCATAGCCGGTGAGGCTCTGATCGGAGAGGAAGAGCAGCAGCCGGCCGTCGGCGCTCACCCGAGCCGCTCCACTGGCGGGCGGGTAGTTGGCGGCACCCGCCGCGGCGGCAACCTGCCTGCTGGTCCCGCCGTCCCATAGGAAGAGCCCGTCGCCGGTCGCGTAGTAGACGCGGCCACCGTCCCCGGAGGCGCCGAGCACACCCTCGACACCGCCCGCAGGGGTGAGGTCGGTGCTGGTGGCGGTCGCCGCCCGATAGCGGTGAAGGTGGCCGCCCTTGGTGAAGAAGGCCACCGAGCCGTCGGCGCTGGCGGTCTCGAAGCTGCCGCCGCCCCCGACCGCCGCGTCGACCTGCGTGGTCGCTCCGGTAGAGCGCAGGTAGAGGTTGCCGCTGGCGAGGTCGCTCCAGTACACGCGCGTGCCGCCGGCTGAGACGGCGCCGGCCGAAGCCGCAAGCACCGCCCCGGGGCTGCCCTGTTCGTCCCCCGGAAGCAGATTGACCAGGGTCAGGCCCGCTCCCGACCAGATGTAGAGATTCGGATCGGCCGGGTCGCAGCCTTCGCCGCCCGGCGCCTCGGTCGCATCCGCGGTGAGCGCCGCGCAGGTGGAGAGGATGACGTGGCGAAGGTCGGGTGAGCCGCCGGCGAAGGAGAGCGAGAAGCCGGTGGGATCGAGGCCGAGGCCGGCGATGTCGGCCGAGCCGAGCAGCGCCTCGAAGCTGGGACCGGCACTCTCGCGCAGGTAGTAGTTCTGGTAGCCCGCCGGTGCGTCGGCGCCCTGCAGCGGCGGGTTCGGGACTGGACAGTCCGTCTCCTCGCCACGGCAGTGACGGCCGCTCAGCAGCAGTCCGCGGGCGAGGTCGGGCGAGAAGAGACGGTACGGCACGCCCTCGCTGCTGTCCCAGAAGGAGCCGGAGAAGATCGCGACCGTGATGTTCTCGGTCGACCAGCCGCCGGACGTGCGGCGCGCGATGTACTGGCTGGCGCCCGGCGCGCCCTGGGCACCGGCGCCGAAGGAAGCAGCCGAGCCGTACGTGATCGCGCCGCCGCCCGACGCTGCCTGCAGCACACCGCCATGAGACAAACTGCCAGGGGGATCCACCCTTCCGCCGTTCTTGTCCACCGGCGAGACCAGCTCGTAGGCGCGGCAGTCGAGCAGACCGGCGTCGACGGCGCCGGTCTGCCGACGCGCGGTCGCGTTGGGGCAGCTGTCGGGCGCGCCGTCGGGCTGAGCGAAGGTGACGAAGCGCAGCACCGGACCGACCGCCTGGCCATCCGCGTTTTGGGCGACGAACCGGTAGCGGTAGGCAGACCCGGCCGAGAGGCCCGAGACGGGGCGCAGGACGGCGATCGGCTCGCTGCCGGAGCCGATCGGCGAGTCGCCGACGGCCGGCAGGCGCTTCGCGCCGGCGAAGCCGTCTGCTCCCGCCGCCAGGTTGGACTGGTAGGCGGGCTCGGTTATGTAGGTGACGTGGTATCCGGTCGCCGACGCGTTGGGGTTGATCTCGGCATGGAGGCGAGCCGACGACGACTGGACTTTCGAGGCCCACACCTGACCGATCTCCGGCGCTCCGGCGGCCTCAGCCGTCGGCGCTCCGGCGCCAAGGGCCGCCAGGCAGCCGAGCAGCGCGGCGAGCGGCGATCCTGCGCCGCGCGCGGCGCCGAGGCGAAGCCCGCCCGTCACCGGCTAGCCCCTCTTCCCAGCCGCCCGCCGCTGTGCCGCCCGCTTGCCCTTCGCCGCCTGCCGCTTCTTGGCGCGTCGCTGGCGCTTGCAGCGCGGCACGGCGATCCGCTGCGCCTTGCGCAGGCGGCGGCTGTTGTGGGCTTGCAGGTTGAGGCCGGCCTTCTGGGCGCCGCTGCAGAGGTTGCGGGAGTTCTCGATCAGCCCCCGCTTGCCGCCCAGCAGGTCGAGGCGGAAGAAGGAGACCGGGGCGTCGGGGACGACGTCGAAGCTGCTGCGCAGCGCTCCCTTGACCGAGTCGGTGCGGCCGACGAGCTCGACCCGGATCGGGCGGTAGGCGGGGCCCCTGAGGTCGGCGACTAGGTCGGGAAGTTTGTTATCGGAGGAGCGCAGGTAGACGTTGCCGGCGAGCGGCTCGTCGAGCAGCGGCGTGCGGGCGATGGCCCGCCCGTAGACCGAGCCGGGGGGGCATGCGTCGGCGGCAAACTGCACCCGGGTGCAGATCGTGCGGATGTGGCTCTGGTCGAGGAAGGCCGAGCGCGGCATCCGCACGACGGTGCGGGCGATGTTGGCATCGCCAGAGCGGGGGCGCACGACGGCGCGCAGGCGCGGGTTGGCGCCGCGCTCGGTCGGGCCCAGCAGGCGCAGGGCGACGCGGGGCTTGAAGCCCAGGGCGGCGCATTCGGCCACCTGGAAGCGGTTGGCCAGCTGCGCCACCGCGCCGCCGGCGCCGCTGACGCCGGCGGCGATCTGCATCGGCTCGCAGCTGGTCGGGTTGAGCATGAAGCCGGGGCGGTCCAAGAGGAGGCGCAGGTCGCGCAGCTTCACCGGGGTGCCCTCGATCACGCTGGGGATCGGGTCGCTGATCGCGGTGATCTGGGCGGTTCTCGGGTCGACATGCAGGGCGCTTCTGACCATCACCGCGCCGAGGTCGAAGGGGCCGGCCTTGGCGGGCACGATCGCCGCCAGGCTCAGCGGCGCGCCCTTGTAGGGGCCGGCCAGGTAGGCCTGGCCGCTGAGGTGCAGCGGCGCGGGGCCGGCGCCGGCGCCGATCACGACGCGCCCTAGCGCGCTGGCCGGCGGGCAGGAGGGGGTGGCGATCTCGCTCGCCGCCGTACCCGGCGGGGTGTTGGCGCGGCCGGCGAACTTGGCCAGGGAGGGCTCCGGGCAGGCGGGGACCCCGGACAGCGAGCCGACCAGGCCCGACGGCAGGGCGACCCGCAGGCCCTCGATCTCGCGCTGGCCGTCGGCGCGGCGCAGACGCAGCGCGAAGGGCGAGTGGGCGCCGGCCAGCGGCGCCAGCGTGCCGGCCTCCAGCTGGGGGGCGAAGGGCAGCTCGGCGTCGGAGCCCGCGCAGTGCCCGCCGCCGGGCCCGGCGGCGATCTGCCAGGCGTCGGTCGAGGCGGCGGGCGGGCCGCTGAAGGGCGCCGACCAGGGGGTGAGCCTTGAGGCGGTGGTGTGGGTGCCGCAGGTGGGCGGGGTCGCCAGCGGTCCCCGCGGGCCGCCGAAGAAGTCGAGCTCGAGCTCGGAGAAGGGCAGCTGGGGGTTCTGCTCGAAGCTGGCGGTGAGCCGCCCGCTGGCCGGGTCGGGTGAGGTCTTGCCGGCCAGCTTGACCAGGATTCCCGGGCCGCGGATGACGATGTAGAGGGCATAGGTGGAGGCGAAGGGGTTATCGCCCTGGGCGGCGAGGTAGACCTCGCCTGAGAGCGGGTCGGCCAGCAGCGGCGTCGTCACCTTCGCGTCGGCGAGCTTGGCGGCGGCCGGGCAGCGCGGCTGGGCTTCGTCAAAGCGCGGCGGCACGGTGCCCGCCGGGCTTTGCAGGCCGATCTCGGCGCCCGAGCAGGCCGCGAGCCCGTTGGCGGCGGCCGGGTTGAGCGTCAGCCCCTCCGGCAGGGTGACGGTGGTGTCCTTGAGGTGGGCGGTGGCGAGGCCGTCGGGATCCTGGTTTTGGGGGATGCCGAGGCGCACGTCGAGGCCGCTGGGGGATTCGGCGCGGTTGGTGGTCGGCCGGGCGGTGAGGGTCGGTGAGAACTCGAGCGCCTCACAGCCGCTGAGCGCGGGGTGGACCACCGTCGCACTGGCCCAGGCGGGATCTGAGGGGTCGTTTATGTCGGCTGCCGGGTTGGCCCAGGAGGCGATCCGGAAGCTGCTGCGCGGCGCCGGGCCCGCGCAGCGGGTGGGGTTGGTGAGGAAGGGGCGCCGCGGTTCCAGCGAGGAGCTGGGCTGGTGGCGGAGCCGTTCGTTTCCTTCCGAGTCATAGCCCACGCAGCGCCAGACCGTCTGGTTTAGGTCCATGCAGCGCTGCTGGTCGTGGGAGGCGTCGGCCGGCACCCCCCACAGCACCACCTTGCTGGCCCACAGGTCTCCCGCCTCGGTGATCTGGCGCACCCGGGCGGAGATGCTGCCGTCGGGGCGCACGTGGGGGTCGATCACCACTTTGCCGCCGGGGCTGCGAAAGGCGAGCTGGGCGGGGCGGTTCTTGGGCGGCACCATGTTGTAGACGGCGGAGAGCTGGAAGTCGGGCACGGCCGGGGTGAAGGCGTAGGCGACGCCGACCTGGGACTCCGGCGGGCAGCCGGGCTCGTTTTCGCGCCACGCCGAGTGCGGGCACTGGGTGACCGCGGTCGGGTCGCCGACGAAGCCCGGCGGCAGGTCGACGACGATGTCCTTGGGGCGCCCGCCGGCGACCACCGGCTGGCCGGAGTTGAAGGCGCCGCCGTCCAGGTTGAGCTCGAAGGCGGTGGCTGCCTCGTGGCCGTGGCCGCCGGCCTGGGTGTAGTCCTGCCCGCCGGCGTCGAGCATGCCGGCGCTGAGGGTGCCCGGCGCGAAGCCCAGCCCCAGCGGCGCCGGGGCGAAGCTCACCGGGCGCTCCTCCAGGGAGGCCGCCGGCGCGCCGCCGCCGGAGACCCGGGTGCGCAGGATTCCCGGGCCCGAGGCGCCGGGACTTACCGCCAGCTCGAGGCTGGCCGCGAAGACGACCGAGGTCTGGGTCGGCGTGGCGTAGGGGCGGGTCTCGGTTTTCGAGATGCAGGTCACCGTGGTGGCGCCAAAGCAGGTCCAGGGCTCCTGTTCGTAGATCCCGCCGCTGCGACTGACCCCGGGCGGCAGCTCGATTTCCATCACCGTGTTGGAGGCCGTGGAGGAGGCGGTGTCGCCGACGTTGGCGACCGTGACGTCGAGGTTGCCCGGCTGGCCGGGGACCAGATGGGTGGACCTGATCCAGGTCTGCGAGTGCCACTGCACCGCCGCTTGCGCGGCGCCGGCGGTGAGCGCCAGGCACAGGGCGGCGAGCAGCGCGATGCGGCAAAGTGCCCTCATCGGCTCGCCCCCCGGCTCTGCGCCCGGCAGCGGCGCGCCTTGCGACCCAGCTTGACCGCGCGGCGGCGCAGCTCGACGGCGCGCCGCTTTGCCCGCCGCGCCTGCACGGGGCTGACCCGACTCCGCGCCGTGCGCTTGGCCTGGCGCAGGGAGCGCTTTGCCCGTCGCGCGACGCGGTTGGCGCGTCGCGCCGCGGGGCGGCAGCTGCGCGCCTGGACCGGGTTGCCGGGGCCCGAGAAGTAGGGGGTGGCGGGGGCGAGCGCCGGCGGCGCCGCGGCAGGCGCTCCCTTGCACTCCTCGCCCACGCAGCCCTCGCCCGGGGAGCTGGGCCACTGGGCGGCGATGCCGCCGCCGATCCGGGCGACGTAGAGGTCGAGCAGTTCGTCGCCGTCCTGGCCGACCAGGTGCTCGCGGGTGACGAAGAAGGCGCTCTCCCCGGCGGGATCGGCGCCCGAGAAGGTCTGATCGGATGGGCCTTTGCCGGTCGAGATCAGCCGCAGCTCGCCCGCCTCCCAGAGGTAGACGTCGACCTTGTCGTTCTCGTCGCCCGCCAGCAGGCGGTCGGCGCTGTTGAAGAAGAGGCGCCGCCCGTCGCTCGAGAGCAGCGCCGCCAGGCGGTTGCCGGCCAGCGGGCCGCTGCGCGGCAGCCTTGCCGCCCCCTGGGCCGGCGAGCCGTCGGGCCGGCAGGAGGCGCAGCTCAGCGCCCCCTGCCCGCCGTGGGCGTCGGCCTCGTAGATGTAGACCTGGTTGTGGGCGTTGTTGCGGTAGCCGGTCGGCGCGGCGCTCGACTGGAAGGCGGCGACGCGGCCGTCGGCGGAGACGCGGGCGGTGCGCTGCGGCTCGTCGGTGCTGTAGGCGCAGGCGTCCTGTGGGCGCATCCATCCGTCGCAGGCACTGCTGTCAGCCAGGGTCGCCACGAAGCGCGTCTGCCCCTCGGCCGAGCCGTCGTCCTCCCAGCGGTAGACGTTGCGCTTGCCCGGCGTCGCCTCGCCGGCCACCACCTCGCCCAGGGCGACGTAGTAGACGACCTTCCCGTCATCGGAGAAGCCGAGCACTCCCTGCACCCTGGCGCCGGCCGCGGTGTTGGTCTCCGCCGAGATCGCCCGCAGCTCATCGGAGCCGATCTCGTAGCGGTATAGCTCGCTTCCTTCGCGGCTGGGGCCGGTGTTGGCTTCGTCGGTGAGCAGCTCGGCGCTCGAGAAGAAGACGGTGCCCCCATCGGCGCTGGCGCCGAGGAAGGCCTTGGCCTTCGCTCCTTCGGGATCGGCCGGGCTGCGCTGGGAGGGCGAGACGTGCACCGTCTCCACGCCGTTCGTTCGGCGGTAGAGCTCGGTGGGCGCGTTCTGGCCGCTCGGCGTCTCGAAGAAGACGTGGCTGCCGTCGGGGGAGACCGCGCTCAGCAGCTTGCTGTTGGCGCCCCCGGCGATCCGCGCCGCCGTCCCGAAGGGCGCCCCGCTCGCCGGCTGGAGGCTGACCAGGCGGATCGCCCCCCCACGGTACTCGTAGGCCTTGAAGACGCCTGCCGGCGCACCCGCGGCCAGCACGTCGGTGTGGTCGAAGACGACGCTGCCGAGCTCGGCGGAGGCGATCGGCACCGGAGCGGGGAAGTCGGAGACCCCGATCGTCTCGATCGCGCCGCTGCCGCTCTCATAGAAGTGCAGGGTCCCCTCCTGCGGTGGGTCGGTCAATGGTTCGAAGCTGTTCAGCAGGACCCGGCTCAGGTTTGGCCAGCTGAGGATTGCCGCCCAATAGCTCAGCTGGAAGGTGTTCGCTGGCCGCGGGCGCAGCGACTCGGTCACCCAGCCGCTCGCGGTGCGCCGCGCCAGGTAGTCGCCGCTGCTGGCGTGGCCGCCCCAGTCCTGGTCGCCCAGCGCCTGCTGCGCTTTGAACGTCGTCGCGTCGCCGTCGGCCGACACCGGCCGCGCGTCGGCGGGGCCGCCCTCCCAGGTGAAGGTCTGGGCGATGTCGAGGTCGAACTTCTGCACCGGGCTGACCTGCTCGTAGGCGCGGTCGGCGAACCGGTGGGCGGGGCGGGTGGTGAGGCTGCGGTCCTCGCCGAGGCTGGTGCCCTCCGGGTTGCTGGTCACCACCCGGTAGTGGTAGGTGGTGTCGGGCTGCAGGCCCTCGACATGTGAGAGGAAGGTCGAGGGGGTGCCGGCGCCGCCGGCCGACGCCTGTGGCGTCGAGCTGCCGTAGCTCGTGTCGGTGCCGTACTCGAAGAAGTAGGTGGTCGCCGAGCCCTCGGGGTTGATCTCGGCGGTCAGCCAGGCGCTCGCGTCGCTGAACGAATGCGTCGGACCCGTCGTGACGGTGGGCGGGATCGCAACCGTTTGGATCGCCACCGCCGCCGAGCTGTCGGCGATCAGGTCGTTGGGGCCCAGCACCTTGCGCGCCTGCAGCCGCACTTCGTAGGTGCTGTTGGCCTCCAGGCCCCCGACCTCCTCGGCGACCGGCTGGGGCCCGGCGCCATCGACCGCTCGCAGCGGCGTCGCCTGCCAGGTTTCCTCGCCGGCCTTGCGGTGCTCGAACCAGTAGCGGGCGCGGCCTTCGACCGGGTCGACCGTCGCGCTCAGCTCGACCGAGTGAGGGCCGACTTCGCTTGCGCTCGGCGGACCGGCGTGGACTTCTTCCGGCGTGCCGTCGGCGTCGAGGATGTAGAGGCCGGGGCCGGCTTCACCGCCGGTCACTCCGTTCGAACCCGTGGTGCCGATCGCCACGTAGAGGCGGTCGCTGGTCGGGTTGTAGGCGATGCCGCGACCGGGTTCCGTCTCGAAGACTCCTTCCGCGTGCGGGCCGGCGTCGGTGCCCGGCGGGGTCGGCTCGCCCGGCGAGTCGAGCTGCTGGACCACAGCCGTCTGGGCGCTTTCGTCAGTACCTGAGTTCGGCATGCGATAGACGAAGAGGCGGTCGACCTCGGGGCCGGCGCCGTCGGGATCGCGCTGCACCGCCAGCCCGCCCGTCGTGACCTGGGCGGTGCCGGCCAGCAGCGGCGGCGCCGCGATCGGGCTCATGAACCCCTCGGCGCCATGGACACCGCTCGCGTCGTAGCGCTCAATCTCACCGTCGCTCTCTCGATCGGCCACATAGAGGATCCCCTGCGAGTCGACCGCGATCGCTCCCGGCATGAAACTGCCGAACCTCGCCGCCGAGCCGATCACCGGCGTGGCATCCGGCGTGCCATCCGAGTTGAAGCGCGAGACGCGTCGGTTGCCCGAGTCGGCGACGAAGATGTCCCCGTCGACGGGGCTGACCGCGACATCCCGCAAATTTCCGCTCAGCTGGCCGATGCCGTCGCTTTTTTCACGGAAGCCACCGCCAAGCCCGCCACCGCAAGCGGAGGTGCATATTTGGAATTCAGCGGAGCCGTCGTCGACCCCCCAGCCCCAGGTTCGAACGAATAGGGGTAGATCGTCGCTGGGATCGCCGGGCGTGCCGTTGTCCTCGACCGAGAACTCCTGCACCCGCGCGTTGAGTCCACCGTCGGCGACGTATAGCCGTCTCGTGTCTGAATTAAGTGCCAACGACCAGGCATTCGAGAAGGCGCCCTCGGCGTTTCCGCGCGAGCCAAACCCGCAAGGCACCTGGGAGGCAGTGCAGATCTCCGCATCGGTGCCGCCGGTGAGGACCCCGCGTCCCCAAGCGACTTCAAACTTGCCGTCGGCGCCGAGGCGCACCACCCGCGTCTTCACGTTCGGACCATCCGTCATGTAGATCTGGCCCGTGTTCTCGTCGACAGCGACCCCAGCCGGGTTGTTGAACTGCCCCTCGCCGATGAACCGGTCGACTGAGTAGTCGGCCTGCGCGGCGGGGGCGATCCACAACAGGCCGCACGCCGCGACGGCAAGGCCGCCGCGGCGTAATCCTGCAAGAACCGTGTGTGGACTTAGCGGCACGATGATCCTCGGCTAGGGGGCCGTTACCGCCCAGGTGCCGAATGCGCCTTCCGGCGGCGAACTGCCTGCGAAGACGAGCACCGCTCCACTCACGTCCGCGCCGACTTTGATGAACGTTTCCGGATCGAGCGTGCCCGACTGCACGATCGCCGGAGGGGAAGCGGCGCTGTTGATCGTCTCGTAGACGCATAGTGCGCCGGGCGCCGCGGCCGGCTCTTCGGAGGTGCCACCGACTCCCGTGCAGAGTGGCTCAGAGCCTTCAGCCGGGACATACTTGACCGCCGACGCACCCAGCTCTTCCGCGAGCGGCACCGCGAACGAGATAGCGCTGAAGATGCCGTTGGCGTCGGCCGACCACGATCCGGTCAGCGTCGCTTCGCTGGGTAGCGTTCCGAAGTCGAAGCCGCCCTCGGGACCGGCGGGGCCGGTTGCGCCTGCGGAACCTTCAGGGCCGGTCGGACCCTGCAGCCCGGGAGCGCCGGCATCGCCCTTGTCGCCCTTCGGACCGGCGGGACCCGGCAGCCCCGGAACACCCTGCGGGCCCTGCGGGCCGGCGGTGGCGAAGCGCTTGGCCATCGCGACGGAGATGATCCGCACCTGCTTCTTCTGCTTGGCGTTGAGGCCGGCGTTGTTGCCCTTCTTCTTGGCGCGGTTGTTGCGCTTGCCGGAGTCGGTGGCCGTCTCGGCGATGGCGCTGCCGCCGAGGGCGGCAACGAGTGCGACAACGGCGACCATCAGGCCGGCGGTGCCGAAGTGTCTGCGTAGACGCGAGAGCATGAGTTAGTTCTCCTCCTTGCGACCGGCGTCCCATGCCGGTCGATTGATGTTGATTGCTGCCGGGGCTTCCCGGCTAGTGGGTGCCCCGGCAGCCGCCAGAGGCGAAGGCTGGGTTGTGGAAAGTCCTGGGTGAAGGTGGTCGAGGGACGAGGCCACAGCGGTCGTCCGTGAGGGGCTGCCGTTGCGCGAAGCGCCTACAGCGGCGTGTACGTCGCCAGGGCGAAATGCGTCGCCTGCCGACCGCTGGCGATTGTCAGCCGCGGTCGCCGTCAACCCGCAAGGGGTCGCTGCGCCCTGCCTTAGCGAGGGGGTCTGGGCAGAGCCGGTGAAGCGGCGGCGAGCGGCCCGGGGCCGAACCCCGGCCGGGACAAGGGCGCCGGAGGGGCCGGGCCGCTCGCACCGTTGCGTGTCGGAGGCGGCCTCGAACAGGGGGATGAGGCGGCTCCATGGCGCCGTCGGCCAGGGAGGGCAGGCGGCAGCCGGTTCGGGGCCCGCGAGGTGGCCCTGCGGAAGGTCGGTGCTGTCCCGTTGGTCCCGTTTCACTGCGATACCTCTCCCTTGGCTCTGAGCCGTTCCCGCGGCTCGGTCCCTGCTTTCCCTGCGGTGGTGCGGTGCCCGTCCCTACGTGAGCGTCGCTCTTTGGGTACCGGCGTGTTGGGCACAATAGGGAACGCAGATGTGTATGTCAAGTACGCGAGTGGTATACACGCCTGTCTAAGTGGGGACTTCGGTTCTACAGAGCGGTTTGCAGCCGGTCCGAAATCGCGGTGTAGAACCTCGGGGTGCGCGCACCTGGGCGCGCATTTCGTAGGTCGTCGGGCTGGCGGTTCGGCGGAAGAGGTAATCCGCCTCGAAGCGCCCGCCGCCGCGGGTTCTGTGGCGGCGAAGGGCAAGTCAGCCCTCGCCCTCGCCCTGGCGGACCTGCAGCACGATCACCACGTCTTCGGTGGAGGGCGCCGACCGGTGGGCCGCGGCCGGAGAGTGCGGTATTACTTGTCATCCTTACCGAGATGAAGGTGACCCAGAAGGGACAGGTGACCATCCCGCAGCGGTGCGCGAGGCACTCCGGATTCACGCCGGGAGCGAGGTGCGCTTCGAGCTGGACCGCAAAGGCGCGAGGCTTGTCACGGGCGCTGAGCGGGCCGGACAGCAGGTCGAGGCGATGGTCGGACTCGGCGAGGGAAGCCTCAGCACCGACGAGATTCTGGCGCTCACCCGTCGGTGAGGGCCAGGCCCGGCACGCATGCGGCCCCGGCCCTGAGAGACTTGCGCCGTGGATTCGGCAATTCTCTGGCGCGTCGCCCTCGTGCAAGCCGTCGCGGTGGCCCTGCTCTCGCTGCTGCTCGGGCTGATCTTCTCGCACAACTTCTTCGAGACCTGGGGCTGGCTGACCGGCCCGCTCGCCTGGCTGGCCTGCGCCTGGCTCAGCGCCCGAATCGTCGGCCTCCCCGAGACCCCCGTTCTGCTCAACGCCCTGCTGGCCGGCATCCCCAGCCTCCTCTTCGTCCTCCTCGGCCTGCACTGGCTGGGGGCGCTGGTAGCGATCGCCCTCTTCGCAGCCCTATGCGCCCGCCTGCCGCGGCCACTGGCGCCAACGAACGCGGAGCGGCGAGCCCGTATCGCACCTGACTGAGCGCGGGGCAGCGCCTCCCCAAGCCTCATTCCCGTGTCGGTGAGAGGGGGCGTCACGTAGGCGGGTCCCGCAGGATCAGGCCGCGTTCCTCGGCCTCGTCGGGGGCGATCAGGGCGTTGGTGCTGTTGAGCTGGGTTATGGCGCGAGGCATCGTTGACCAGTCGACCAGGGAGGCCCAGCGTTGGGCTCGGTCGGTCATACGCAGCAGGGGCTCGGGGTTGGCCTGGCGGCTCATCGCGCGCAGAGCGTCCAGGTAGTCACTGCGGAAGCAGAGTGGGATGGCGGCCCTGCACTGGCCGGCGGCGCTGAGCTCGGCGTTCATGAGGGTGCGGCAGACGCGGCCGTTGCCATCGGCAAAGGGGTGAATCTCGCTTACGGCGAACATCGCGAAAACGGCCCGCGGGAACCCTGCCGGCAGGGTCTCGTAGAAGCGCCACGCCTCCTGCAGCGTGCCGAGGACGAGCTCATGGGGGACGAAGCTCGTCCCGCCCGCCCGATTGTCCCGCTGCTTCCATTGCCCCGGCGCCTTGTCGGGGCGCTGCTCGAGGATGCGCCGGTTGAGGAGCCGGAGAAGCTCGGCGAGATCCCCTGCATCGGTTGGTATCCGCTCGCGCAGAACCGGATCGGTGACGACGCCGAAGGTGCCAAGGATGTCGTGCGCGTCCTCGGGCCGGTCGTCGGGGATGACGCCAGAGAAGACGATCTCCTCGGCCTCGTCGACCGCGAACTCGGTGCCCTCAATGAAATTCGAGAAGTAGGCCTCGAAGAAAGCGAAAATGCGCTCCGTGTCGGGGGGCTCGGGGCGCACAGCTGCGACGTGACCGGCCAGTGCCCCGTGGAGGGTCTCGAAGAGCCCGACCCGCGCCGCATCGAAGGGCTGACGCCGTCCCCTTGCCCGACCCGGACCGGTGGCCAGTCGGGAGTCGCCCGTCCCGAGCAAGGCAGCGATCAGCTCGTCGAGGCGGCCCTGCTCCGCCTCGGCGGAGAGCGGTCTCGCCAGCTTCCGGGCCTCGTCTCTGATTCGCAGCAGCTCGGGCTCCCCGCGGTTGCGGGCAATTCTCTCCAGCCACTGCTCGAGCTCGGCGGAGGAGAGGGTCCTCGCGACGCCGCCGCGCGCCCGCGAGGGGCGCATGTTCTCCAGGGCGGTCCGGGCCTCACCGCTGCGGTGGAGAGGGCCGAACTGCATGTCGCCCTCGATCGGGCCCGGACCCGAGCGGGGCTTCAGCGTCAGGCCCGGCAAACGAACCGCCGTTGGATGGGCGGGCTTGGGACCGGAGTCGAGAAATACCGAGCCATCCGCGGCCGGCCGGGCTTCGACCGCCGAGCGGTCGACAAGCACAGCCCCGGGGAAGGACAGTGCCGCGACGTCCAGCCAGCGCCGGCGCACCAGACGCTCGATCGGCTCGTCGAGGTTCCAGGTGTAGAGCCCGCGAGCCACGCGGCGAAGCTCGCCACGTCGCAGGGCGCGACTGGCGGCAGCAGCGTCGCTCGGCCGAAAGACCTCCGGCTCGTTCAAAAAGTCCAGGTTAGCGTCGGCCATAAACTGTCTCTCGCACAAGTTCTCCTAGTTAAGAACCAAAAAGAGACAATAACCGGTGTTTAAGCGTGGGACCGAGGTACGCCGATCTGCAGCCAGCGTTGCGCCAGCGAAACTCTCCATGCGCCCGACGAGAATCGAACTCGCGACCTCCGGCTTGAAAGGACGAGAGCCGTTGGCTTGGGGAGCCAGACTGCGGCAATTACGAGACCGGGATGCGACTTGTCCGGGGCGGTCGTTTCGACCGAAGGTCAGTTAGCCGGCGAATCGACAGCGTGTCCGCGGCTACTGCTCCTTCGGGTCACTGCCCTCATCGCTGTCCTTGGCAGGCAGCCCCTCGACCTCGATGCCCTCGCTAGCCAGCAGTTCAAGGTCGAGCCGGCGAATGTCCTTCATCGTCGTGCCCTCGGGCAGGAGATATCCGGCCGGCAATTTCATTGGTTCCATCCCGCTACCCTCCTCACGAGTTCGTAGACCTCCGCGTGTAGCCAAGGAGGTCGTCCGGTTTGCCCGAAGCGTCGCCGTGCCATCAGCATCGAATAGACCTCAGCGATGACCTCATGGGTGTACTCCCGACGACGGTAGCCAGCCCGTCGGACGATTTTCGTTAGAGCTTCAGGCAGCAGGTCCAGGTAGTGCTCGCCGGCAGCGATATCCCTCTGCTCAGCCCTATCGAGCGAAAGCGCGTGGCCCCACTCGTGCCAGGCGATCCTGGAAAGGTCGTATGTGAGCGTGGGGCCGTCCAGCCCGTCAAACGCCGGGTGGCCCCCGTTGATCAAGACCACTCGCAGCTGGGGAACCCAGACGGCCAGGGCGGTGTTCGCACGGACGATCTCGGCTGCTGGCAACGAGCCACGATCCGCCGACCGAAGCAGATCATCCGCATACGTCCCGAGTGCCCGCCCGCAGACCTCCCACTGGTCGGCACCGATCGCTTCCAGGAGGTTGCGATCTCCAGGCGGCAACTCCCGCCATGCGTCCCGCACGATTTCGTTTGCGTTCATCCCGTCCCACCCTGCGCCCCGTCTCAGCCGATCCGTCCCTTGCCGGAGACGGAGAACCTATCGACCTCAGCTAATACCTTTCTGACCGAGGCACACGGATCTGCAGCCAGCGTTGCGCCAGCGAGACTCTCCATGCGCCCGACGAGAATCGAACTCGCGACCTCCGGCTTGAAAGACCGGCGCTCTTTGGTCCCCGTGAAGGGACCGTTGACCACTGAGCTACGGGCGCCCCGCCCGCTAACTTTATCGGCGTGAACTGGTTCGAGCATTGCCGTCGGAGGCCCGGGCCGGGCGCGGGGGCATCGTGGAGCTAGGCCTGGAGGGGCGGGTCGCGCTGGTGATGGCGGCCAGCCGCGGGATCGGGCGGGGGATCGCCACCGTGCTCGCCCGTGAAGGGGCGCGGGTCGCGATCGCCAGCCGCACGCGGGAGTCGATCGAGGCGGCGGCCGAGGAGATCGCGACGGCCAGCGAAGGGGACGGCAAGGACGGGGCGCCCGAGGTCGTCCCCTTGGTCGCCGACACCGACGACCTCGACCGCCTGGCCGAGCTGCCGGGCGAGGTCGAGGCGGCGCTCGGGCCGGTCGAGGTGCTCGTCCTCAACAGCGGCGGGCCGCCGTTCGGCGGCGCCCTCGACCAGGACCTCGACGAGTGGAACACGGCCTATCGCTCGCTCGTGCTGGCGCCGCGGGTGCTCGCCGGCGCCGTCGTGCCGGGGATGCGCGAGCGCGGCTGGGGACGGATCGTCAACGTCGGCTCCAGCTCGACCCGCGAGCCGATCCCGGCGCTCAACCTCTCCAACGCCAACCGCATGGCCGCTGTCGGCTTCCTCAAGACGCTCGCCACCGACGTGGCCGGCGACGGGATCACGGTCAACACCGTCGCCACCGGGCTCTTCGCCACCGACCGCCTCGCCGACTCCTCCGGCTCGCTCGCCGGCGCCGAAGCGGGCGCCCGCGAGGACGTGCCCGCCGGCCGGCTCGGGCAGCCCGAGGAGTACGGCGACCTCGTCGCCTTCCTCTGCTCCGAGCGCGCCGCCTACCTCACCGGCACCGTCATCCCGCTCGACGGCGGCGCCCTGCGCTCGATCTTCTAACCCGGCCGCGCCTGTAACGATGGCGGGACGATGAGCCACTCGCACGCCGGTCACAGCCACGGCGTCTCGGCCTCCGCCGACCGCACCAAGCTGCGCATCGCGCTCGCCCTGATCCTCGCCTTCATGGCCGCCGAGGTGGTCGCGGGGATCGCCGCCAACTCGCTGGCGCTGCTCTCCGACGCCGCCCACATGCTCACCGACGCGGCGGCGATCGCGCTGGCCCTGGTCGCCCTGCGGCTCAGCGAACGCCCCGCCAAGGGCCGGATGACCTTCGGCCTCAAACGGGTCGAGATCCTCGCCGCCCAGGTCAACGGGATCACCCTGCTCGTCCTCGCCGCGATCATCGCGATCGAGGGCGTGCGCCGCCTCTTCGACCCACCGGGAGTCGACGGGGCGCTCGTCCTCATCGTCGCCCTGGCCGGAATCGTCGTCAACCTCGCCGCCACCGCCGTCCTCGCCAGCGCCAACCGCCAGAGCCTCAACGTCGAGGGCGCCTTCCAGCACATCCTCACCGACCTCTTCGCCTTCATCGGCACCGCCGTCGCCGCCGCGGCGATCCTGCTGACCGGCTTCGACCGGGCCGACTCGATCGCCTCGCTGTTGGTCGCCGGCCTGATGCTGCGCTCCGCCTACGGACTGCTGCGCGACTCCGGCAGGATCTTCCTCGAGGCCTCGCCGAAGGGCATCGACCCCGACCGGATCGGCCGCACGATGGCCGCGCAGCCGGGCGTGGTCGAGGTCCACGACCTGCACGTCTGGGAGGTCACCTCCGAGTTCCCCGCCCTCTCCGCCCACGTGATCGTCAAGCGCGACGCCGACTGCCACCGCGCCCGGCTCGAGCTGTCGGAGCTGCTCAAGCGCGAGTTCGAGATCCACCACACCACGCTGCAGGTCGAGCACGAGCCCGAGCCGCTCGTCCAGATCGAGCGCTAGCCGCTCTCGCTCTGCCCCTCCCCCGCCGCCTCGCGCATCGACGGGAAGAGGATCACGTCGCGCAGGGTCTTGGCGCCGCTGAGGATCATCATCAGGCGGTCGACGCCGAGGCCGGAGCCGCTCGCCGTCAGCATTCCGTATTCGAGCGCCCGCACGAACTCCTCGTCGTGCTCGTGCGGCGTCTCCTCCGCCCCCGACTCCTGCCGTTCGCGCTGTTCGACGAAGTGGCGACGCTGTTCGATCGGGTCGTTGACGTCGGTGCCGCCGCCGGTGATCTCCATCCCGGCGACGATCCCGTCGAAGGCCGCCGCGAGCTGCTGCGGGTGCTCGGGCACCGGCTTGACCAGCGGCCAGATCGCCAGCGGCAGGTCGATGATGAAGGCCGGCTGGATCAGCTTCGGCTCGATCAGCTTGCCCTGCAGGGTGTCGACCAGCGCCGCCCAGTCGTCGTCGGGCTCGGCGTCCTCGCCGGCGATCTCGGCCAGCTCGTCGCGGCTCGCCTTGGTGATGTCGACCCCGGTCTCTTCCTCGAGCAGATCCTGCAGGCGCAGCCGCGGCCAGGGCGGCTTCAGGTCGATCGTCTCGCCGTCGCGCTCGACCTTGGTCGTCCCCAGCACCCGTTCGGCGACGTCGGAGACGATCCCCTCGGCGACGTCCATCACGCCGTGGTAGTCGACCCCGCTGACGAACCACTCGAGCATCGTGAACTCCGGGTTGTGCTGCGGCGACATGCCCTCGTTGCGGAAGAACTTGCCGAGCTCGTAGACGTTCTCGAAGCCGCCGACGATCGCCCGCTTCAGATACAGCTCGGTGGCGATCCGCAGGTAGAGGTGGCGGTCGAGCGCCCTGTGGTGGGTTTTGAAGGGACGCGCCGCGGCGCCGCCGGTCATCCGCTGCAGGACCGGCGTTTCCAGCTCGACGTAGTGGCGTTCGTTGAGGTGGTCGCGGATCGCCGCGACGACCTTGGCCCGCATCGCGAAAACCTCACGCGAGCGCTCGTTCGCCATCAGGTCGAGCTCGCGCTGGCGGTAGCGGACCTCGGGGTCGGAGATGCCGTGGAAGAGGTCGGGCGGGTCGCGCAGCGCCTTGGCGAGCAGCACGCACTCGCGCACGGCGAGCGCCAGCTGGCCGCGCTTGGTCACGTAGAGGTCGCCCTCGACCCCGACCAGATCGCCGATGTCGAGGTCTTCGATCCGCTTGAACGCCGCTTCGCCGAGCGCGTCGACCCGGGCGTAGGCCTGGATCGTGCCGGAGACGTCGCGGACGTCGAAGAAGGTCGTCTTGCCGTGGCCGCGCTGCCCGGTCACCCGGCCGGCGACGCGGTAGGAGAACTCGCCGTGCTCGCCCTCGCCCAGCTCGGCGGGGTCGTGCGCGGCCTGGATCGCCTCGATCCGGTCGCGGTCCGGAAACGAGAAGGGGTACGGGTCGATCCCTTCGGACCGCAGCCGCTCGACCTTCTCCAGACGCTCCGGCGCGCTCAAGAGCCTGCGCTCACGGCGCGACGCCGACGGTTACCCGCTCACCACCCATGTAGTCGCGCATGGTAATCGCGTCGCCCAGCATCTCCCGCATCGTCGGGCCGTGGTGGGTGTCGTGCTCCATCGCCAGCTTCCAGCCGCTCGGCGTTTCCTCGATCAGGCCGCGGATCACGCCGAGCCCGTCGGCGCCGCAGTCGCCGGTGACGGCGACGCGCGGCTCGCGCTTGATCTCCGGCGAGCGCTGGTCGATCGTCTCGTCGGTGACGTAGGGAAGGTTGGCGATCACCAGGTCGACGTCTTCGAGCCCCTCGGGCAGCCCCTCGGCGACGCTGACGTCGAGCTCGAGGCCGAGCCGCTCGGCGTTCTCGCGGGCGGCTTCGGCCGCCTCCAGCGAGAGGTCGGAGGCGGTGACCCGCAGGTCGGGGCGCTCGGAGATCAGCGCCAGGGCGATCGCGCCCGAGCCGGTGCCGACCTCGTGGACGCGGGCCCCCTCGGGCAGTTCGACGCCGACCTGGACCAGCAGCTCGGTCTCTGGCCGCGGCCAGAGCACGCGCGGGTCGACCGCGATCTCGAGCCCGCGAAAGGGGGCGCGGCCGAGCACGTAGGCGAGCGGCTCGTGTTCGGCACGGCGCGCGACGGTCGCCTCGATCGTCGCCACGACCTGCGGCGTGACCTCCCCCACGCCGTCGCGGGAAAGGTCCTCGACGCTGATCCCGAGCGCGTTGGCAACAAGCGCCTCGGCGTCGGCGCGCGGCTCCTCGCAGCCCGCCGCCGCGATCGTCTCGGTCGCGCCTTCGAGCAGCGCGCCGACGGTCGCGGCGTCCGCGCCACCCCCGCTGCCGGTCTCCACTGCGTCCACTCGGCTCTCCTCCTCGTTCACTCTAAGTATTTTGCGCAACATTACCAGCGGTCTGGCGGCCCAGGCCCCCGTACCGCTGCCTCACCACGCCCAGCCAGACGATGCCGGCGACCATCATTGCAAGGCTCTCCAGCTGAGCGGCGGTAAGCCCCAGCGCGACCTCGCTGTTGCGCCTGACGAACTCGACCAGGAAGCGCTCGCCGCCGGCGTAGACGAGGTAGAGCGCGAACAGCGCCCCGGCGCGGAAGCGGTTGCGCAGCTGCCAGAGCAGCCAGGCGCCGAAGCCCATCGCCAGCGCCTCGTAGACCGGCGTCGGGTGGACGTCTTCCGTGGTCGGCACGGTGCCGTCGGGGTAGGACATCGCCCAGGGCCCGTCCCAGGCGCGGCCGTAGTCGCCGTCGCCGGAGAGCTGGCAGCCGATCCGCCCGACCGCGTAGCCGAGCGCGAGCGCCGGCGCCGCCAGGTCGAGCAGCGCCAGGCGCAGGAAGCCGCGGTAGGCGGCCCAGAGCAGGACGGCGATCGCGCCGCCGATCGCGCCGCCGTACCAGACCAGCCCCGAGCCGCCGAGGAGGTTGCCGAGCAGGTCGCCCTTGACGTCGTCGTAGTTCTGCACGACGAAGTAGAGGCGCGAGCCGACGACGCCGCCGATCAGCGCGGAGAAGCCGATCTCGTAGGCCCAGTCGACCGGCTTGCCGATCTCCCCCAGGCGCCTCCAGATCAGCCAACCGGCGGCCAGGAAGGCGAGCGCGAACATCAGGCCGAAGCTCTGCAACGTCAGCGGGCCGAGGTTGATCTCCGGGTACATGACTACTCGCCGAGCAGCGTACGCAGCAGCGCCTTCTGCGTGTGGAGGCGGTTCTCGGCCTGGTCCCAGACGGCCGAGCGCGGGCCGTAGAGGACGTCGGCGGCGATCTCCTCGCCGGGGTGGGCGGGCAGGCAGTGCAGGACGACGGCCCCCTCCTTCGCCGCGCCGAGCAGGTCGGCGTCGATGCGGAACGGGGCCAGGTCGGCGCGGCGGCGCTCGGCCTCCTCCTCGTCGCCCATGCTGACCCAGACGTCGGTGTAGATCGCGTCGGCGCCGGAGACGGCGAGGCGCGGGTCGTCGGTGAGCTTGGCGCCGTGGCCCTCCTCCAGCTGGTAGCCATGCGGCGCGGCGACGGTCAGCTCGACCCCGGCGAGCTCGCAGGCGACCGCCAGCGAGCGGGCGACGTTGTTGCCGTCGCCGACGTAGGCGAGCCGCAGACCGTGCAGGTCGCCGCGGCGCTCGCGCAGGGTGAGCAGATCGGCAAGCGCCTGGCAGGGATGGTGCTCCGGGGTGAGCGCGTTGACGACCGGCACCTCGGCCTCGGCGGCCAGCTCGGCGACCGCCTCGTGCGAGCCGGAGCGGATCACGATCGCGTCGAGGTAGCGCGAGAGAACCCGGCCGGTATCGCCGGGCGACTCGCCGCGGGAGAGCTGCATTTCGTCGCCGCGCAGCACGATCGGCGTCGCGCCGAGCTCGGCGACGCCGACCTCGAAGGAGATCCGCGTCCGGGTCGAGGGCTTCTCGAAGACGAGCGCGACGCTGCGTCCGGCGAGCCCTCCATCGGTGTCCCCGCGCCGGTCGGCTTTCAGCTCAGCGGCGAGCTCGAGCAGTTGCGCGAGCTCGAAGGCCCCGAACTCCTCGCCGGTGATGAAGTCGCGCTTTGCCAAGCGGCGGATACTACGGGCCGTGCAGTTCACGGCAATCTCCTGGAACCTCTTCCACGGGCGCGACCACCCGCCTGATCCCGCCCTGTTCACCTGGCGCTCGCGCCTGCTGCGCCGGACCGAGCGCAACGCCACCCACGTCCAGGTCAACCGCGACCTGCTCGCCGAGTTCGCGCAACTGCTGGCCGGCGCCGAGTGGGACGTCGCGCTGCTGCAGGAGTGCCCGCCGCGCTGGTGGCAGCCGCTCGCGGCGGCCTGCGGGGCCGAGCCGCACGGAGCGCTGACCTCGCGCAACTCGCTGGCGCCGCTGCGCGCCCTCGCCGCCCGCCTCAACCCCGATCTGATCGCCTCCGGCGAGGGCGGCTCGAACCTGACCCTGGTCCGCCGATCCGGGATCGCCGAGCGGCGCGAGCTGGCGATCCACAGCGGCCCGCTCGAGCGGCGGGCGATGGCGTTGACGCGCATCGGCGGAGTCGACGGCGACGGCCTCTGCGTCGCCAACCTGCACGCCTCCGCGAACCGGCCCGAACTGGCCGCCGAGGACGTGCTGCGCGCCGCGGTCGCAGCCGACGAGTGGGCCGGTGAGGCGCCGCTGCTCTTCGGCGGCGACCTCAACCTGCGCCCGCGGGAGAGCCCCGCCGTCTTCGCCGAGCTGCGCGAGCGCTTCGGCCTCACCGCCCCGACCTCCCCAGGCGCGATCGATCACCTGCTGGCGCGGGGGCTGGAGACGGTCGCGCCGCCGCGCCAGTGGCCACCCGAGCGGCGCGAGCTGAACGAGGACGGCCGCGCCCTGCGCCTCTCCGACCATGCCCCGGTGGAGGCCCGTTTCGCGACCCTCTGCGGACGGTAGTGAGATAGTCCGGTAATCGACCCTGCGCTTTCCCGCGCATAACGCGGGTAAGTACCGGCTCGACGCCGAGCAAAGAGCGACACAGGAGGCAACTGAGAATGGCCGCGAAAAAACAGTCGTCCGGCAAAGCGACGAAAAAGACCAAAGCCGGTACGCGCGCCAAAAAAGCGCCCGCTCGCAAACCGGCCGCGACGAAATCGAAAGCCAAAGGCAAAGCGAAAGCAAAACCGAAAGCGGCGAAAAAATCGACTGCGCGCAGCGGCAACGTCAGCGGGCTCGACAAGAGCGTCGAGCAGTTTCGCGAGAGCCTCGAACAGAGCGTCACCCTGAGCCGCGACCGCCTGCAGGATGTCGTCGACGACGCGGTCAAGCGCGGCCGGATGACCCGCGGCGACGCCGAAAAGATGGTCTCCGACATGATCAACCGCGGTCGCCGTCAGACCGACGGCATGCTGAAAGAGCTCGAACGGCTGGTCAAACAGGCGCGCAAAGAGGTCGGCGGGCGGACCGCGCCGGTGCGCAAACAGGCCACCCAGGCGGCGCGGCACGCGCGCAGGAAACTCCCCTAGCGGCGGCGGGGCGCTTTTCATGTCCATAGGGCAAGAAGCGCGCCCCGAGCCGGCGGCGGCGCGCCCACGGCGCGGCGAGTCGCTCGAGCTCGAGGTCGACTCGCTCGCCTTCGGCGGGCGGGGCGTCGCCCGGCACGGCGGCTACGTCGTCTTCGTCTCCGGCGGGCTGCCGGGCGACCTGGTGCGGGCCGAGGTCACCAAGCCGAAGAAGCGCTTCGCCGAGGCGCGCACGGTCGAGCTGCTGCGCCCCGGCGCCGACCGTGTCGCGAGCCTCTGCCTGCACGAGGGCGAGCCCTGCCCGGGGGCGCCCTGGCAAGGCCTCGCCTACGAGCAGCAGCTGATCGAGAAGCGCCGCCAGGTCGACGAGGCGCTGCGCCGGATCGGCGGCCTCGACGGCTTCGAGCTGGAGGAGATCGAGCCGGGGCTGGAACAGTGGCGCTACCGCAACAAGCTCGAATACTCCTTCGGCCCGGGCGACGATGGGGCCGCGCTCGGCTTCCACGCCAGCGGCCGCTGGGACCTCGTCGTCGGCATCGACGACTGCCGGCTCGCCTCCGAGCGCGGCAACGCGGCCCGCAACGAGGTCCGCGAATGGGCTCGCGAGGAAACCGTCGAGCCCTACGACCGCCAGGCCGGCACGGGCACGCTCTGCAACCTGGTCGTGCGCGAGGGCCGGCGCAGCGGCCAGATCCAGACCCGCCTGGTGACGACAGCGAAGCGCTTCCCCAAGCCCCCGGTCGACCTGCACACCGTGGTCGACCCCGGCGCGGGCGGCAGCGACGGGCCGACAGGCGCGCTCGGCGAGGAGATGCTGCGCGAGCAGCTCTGCGGGCTCGAGTTCGAGATGTCCCACAACGCCTTCTTCCAGACCAACACCGAGATGGCCGAGCGGCTCTACGGCGCCGCCGCCGAGTACGCCGGGCTGAGCGGCGGCGAGCGCGTCTTCGACCTCTACTGCGGGATCGGCACGATCGGCCTGACGATGGCGGCCCGGGCGGGCGAGGTCTGGGGGCTGGAGATCGTCGCCGAGGCGATCGCCGATGCCGAGCGCAACGCCGAGCGCAATGGCATCGGCAACGCCCACTTCGTCGCCGGCAGCGCCCGCACCGGCGTGCGGCCGCTGATCGAGCAGGCGGGCAAGCCAGACGTCGTCCTGCTCGACCCGCCCCGCCCCGGCCTCTCGCAGAAGATCGTCCGCCGGGTGCTCGAGTGCGAAGCGAAGCGGATCGTCTACGTCTCCTGCAACCCGACGACGCTGGCGCCGAACGCCGCCCAACTGGTCGAGGCGGGCTATACCCTGCGCCGCGTCAAGCCGGTCGACATGTTCCCCCAGACCCCCCACATCGAGTGCGTGGCCCTCTTCGACAAAGCCGCCCCCGGACGCGGTAGCGGAGGAGGAGGCGCTTGATGAGGGGGACGCGGGGATTCGGAGTCGCAGCGGGGCTCGACCCGGAGGTGGCACGGCCGCTGGCGCTGCGCTGCGCCGAGCTCGGCTACGGCTCGGTCTGGTCCAACGACCATCCCGGCGCCAAGGGGCTGGAGACGCTGGCCGAGTTCGCCGCCGCGGCGCCGGAGCTCGAGCTCGGCGTCGCCGTGATCGCCCTCGACCGTACGCCGTCGGCTGAGATCGCCGCCGACATCGAGCGGCTCGGGATCGACAAGGCGCAGCTCTGGCTCGGCGTCGGCGCGGGCTTCTCGAAGAAGCCGCTGACGCGGATGCGCGAGGCGCTGCCGGAGCTGCGCGAGGCGCTGCCCGGCGCCCGCCTCGTGCTCGCCGCGATGGGGCCGAAGATGTGCGCCCTGGCCGGGGCCGAGTTCGACGGCGCCTTCTTCAACTGGATGACCCCGGAGTTCGCCGCCCGCGCCCGCGGGCAGGTCGAGGCCGGCGCCGAGCAGGCGGACCGCGAGTGCCCGCCCGTCTTCGGCTACGTCCGCACCGCCGTCGGCGACGACGCCGCCGCGCGCCTCGCCAAGGAGGAGTCCTTCTACCGCGACCTGCACGCCGGCTACCGCAACCACTTCGACCGGCTGGCCGAGCCCGAGGGCACGGTGGGCGTGGCCGCCGCGGACGCCGACACAGCCCGCAAGCACCTCGCCGCCTACACGGCCCTCGACACGATCGTCGTCCGCGGCTTGGCCTCAGCCAATGTGGAGGCCATGGGGACTGTTGCATCTGCTGCGGCACCGGATTGACGGTCGCCGTGCAGCGGGCGTGCGCGCGAGGGCGTGACTGAGCAAGCAGTACGACACACGCCGACGAGCGAATGGCGGCGCCATTCGTGAGGAGGTGGGTGGCGTAATGCGCCGCTCAGGCGCGTCGTCGCGAGTGCGTCCGCAAGCGGTGCCCGTCAATACGGTGGGAGGTCCTCGTACCAGGTGCCCAGCGTCTTGAAGGAGCGCCAGAAGCGTTGCTTGGCGCCCTCTTCGTCGAGCGACTCGTCGATGTCCGGCGTGTAGAGGGCGTCGATCGTCGGGGTGAAGGCCTGGATCTCGCCCTCGCGGGGCTCGACCGGGCGTGACAGCGGGATCTCGAGCTTGTTGAGCACGCGCAGCGCCGGCTCGCCCATCACGATGACGATCTTCGGCTGCACGATCGCCAGCTCCTCGACGATCCGCCGCACGCACTGCTCGGCGGCCAGGTCGGGCTCGGCGATCGGGCACTTGACGCAGAGCGTGCCGTAGACGACCAGCGGGTCGATCCCCAGCCGCTTGAAGCTTTTCATCAGCGCGTTGCCGGGGCGGCCGTAGAAGGCGACCCCCTCTTCGATCTCGGCGACGCCGGGGGCGTGCTTGATCATGAAGACGTCGGCCTGCGGGTGGCCCGAACCGAGCACCGGCATCAGCTTGCCGCGCGGGCAGTGCGGGCACTCCTGCAGCTCGTGGGTCAGCTGGTTGAGCTCGCGGATCGCGCGCTCAAGATACTTCTCTCTGATCTCGTCGTCGGTCGCGGGCACGCTCGGCGATCTCTTTGACGGGGCGGGCGCGGCTCCTTTCGCGCCGCCCTTCTGCATCAGCTCTTGCCGCCGGCGGCGCCCCCCGGCGCGCGCCGTTTGCGCCGCCGCTGGCCGCCCCGCACCGGTTTGGCGTCGGCGACGCTGCGTTTCGGCGCCTTCGGACGGCCCGCCGTCTGCAGCAGCTTCAGCGCCTGCACGTAGACGAGGTTCTTGTGCTTGCGGGTGATGTCGGCGTCGCGCATCGCCTCGAGGAACTCGGCCGGCCCGTCGAAGTCGTGGATCCGCACCCGCACGCTGCCCAGCCCCTGGGCGACGTGGCTGTCGGAGCCGGCGCCGGAGACGATCCGGTACTTGCGGGCGAAGCGCTCGGCCTCCTCGTTGAAGGCGGTCAGCGCGACGCGCGGGTTGAAGACCTCGAGGATGTCGATCTGCTCGACGATGTCGAGCAGGTGCTCGTAGTCGGGCACCGAGTGGAAGCGGTCGAAGGGGTGCGGGACGTAGACGAGGCCGCCCTGCGCGCGGATCGCGGCGATCGTCTCCGCCATCGTCATCCCGGGCGGGATCTTCTCCTCGAGGAAGAGGCCGATCACCTCGCCCTGCTCGGCCGTCTTCACCTCCTCGGCGACGATCACCTCGATGCCGCCGATCTCGGCGGCGATCCGCCGCGCCTCGAGCGCACCGGAGACCTCGTTGTGGTCGGTGATCGCGATCGCGCCGAGGCCGCGGTCGCGGGCCGTCTCGAGCAGCACCCCGACCGGCGTCGCGCAGTCCGGCGAGTGGTCGGTGTGCATGTGCAGGTCGACCTCAATCAGCGGCCGAGCGGCGATCCGCTTGCGCACCTCGGCGTCGCCGACGGGATCGTGGCGGCGGGCGAGCAGGCGGCGGTAGATCGCTTCCAGCTCGGCCGCGACCGCGTCCCAGTCGCGGCCCTCACCGGCCGGCTCGACCAGCTGGTAGGAGCCGGGGAAGTAGCGCTCGAGCAGCTCCCCGGTCGCCGGCGCGGCGACGGTGCGGGCGTCGAGGCGGCCGAAGAAGACCTCGACCAGCGGCCGCGCCACCTGGGTCGAGAGCAGCCGCTCGCCCGGTTTGTGGAAGCTGGCGACGTTGAGCGAGTAGGAGTGGCGCAGGGCGGCCGAGGCAACGCTCGGCGCGAACGGCTCGTGGACGTGGACGATGTCCGGCGGGGCGGCCGCGAGCAGGCGCTTGACCGGGTCGCCGCTGCCGATCCGCAGCAGCTCGTGGCCGCGCCGCTCGAGCGCCTCGGAGACGCCGCGGACGAACTCGTTGACCCGGTTGGAAGTGCCCCGCCGGTGAGGCGAGACCTGCGCTATCGAAAGTCGCTCAGGAGCCGACAACGGCCGGGTTCTTGCCCCGTGCGTTCTTGGCGATGAACTCTTCGGTCTGCTCGCGCGCTTCGTCGTCCGGGCGCTGGCTGTGCGGCGACTTCATCAGGTAGCTGGACGGCCCGTCGAGCTGGCCGGCGATGCCGTTGTCCAGCGCCAACTTTATGAGTCTTACGGCGTCGATCACGACCCCGGCCGAGTTGGGCGAGTCCCAGACCTCGAGCTTGAGCTCGACGTTGAGCGGCACGTCGCCGAAGGCTTTGCCCTCGAGCCGGATGTGCGCCCACTTGCGGTCGGTCAGCCAGGCGACGTAGTCGGAGGGGCCGACGTGGACGTCCTCGGCCGGCAGCTCGTGGCCCATGATCGAGGTGACCGCGTTGGTCTTCGAGATCTTCTTCGAGTCGAGCCGCTCGCGCTCGAGCATGTTGTAGAAGTCCATGTTGCCGCCGACGTTGAGCTGCGAGGTGCGCTCGACGCGCACGCCGCGGTCGTGAAAGAGGCGGGCGAGCTGGCGGTGGACGATCGTCGCCCCGACCTGGGACTTGATGTCATCGCCGATGATCGGCAGGCCGGCCTCCTTGAAGCGCTTGTCCCAGTAGTCCTCGCGGGCGATGAAGACGGGCAGGCAGTTGACGAAGCCGACGCCTGCCTTGAGCGCCTGCTCGACGTACCACTTGGTCGCCTCCTCGGAGCCGACCGGCAGGTAGCAGACCAGCACGTCCGCCTTTGTCTCCTTGAGGATCCCGACCACGTCGGCCGTTTCGCCCGGCGCTTTCGTGATCTTCTCCTTGAGGTACTTGCCGAGGCCGTCGTGGGTCATCCCGCGCTCGACCGTGATCCCCATCTCGGGCACGTCGGCGAACTTGATCGTGTCGTTCTGGCCCGACCAGATCGCCTCCGAGAGGTCCTTGCCGACCTTCTCGGAATCGATGTCGAAGGCGGCGACGAACTCGACGTCGCGGACGTGGTAGCCGCCGAGGTCGACGTGCATCAGGCCCGGCACTTCCTCGGCGGGGTCGGCGTCCTTGTAGTACTGGACACCCTGGATGAAGGAGTTGGCGCAGTTGCCGACGCCGACGATCGCGACGCGGACCTTCTCGTCCGCGGCGGCGGCGCCGTTGCCGCTGGCTCCGTTGGTCTCGCTCATGAAGTTCTAGATTCCTTCCTCGGTCTGGCTGACGGGCACAGTAACCCGCCGCTTGCGCTGGTTACAGCTCGGGTGGCCCCGGGGACTGGTTCGATAGCTCGTTGCGGACGTGCCATACGCGTTGGATCGTGGTGACGATGGTCAGCACCGCGATCAGGTAGACCGCCGGGGCCAGCAGCTCGAAGTCGCCGAGCCCGGCACCCTTGGCGAAGACCAAGCCGACCGAAAGTATGACTACCCGGACGGGCCGCGTCGCCAGGCCGACTTTGCACTCGACCCCGAGCGCCTCGGCGCGGGCGCGCGTATAGGAGACCATCAGCGAGCCGAGCACGGCGACGACGCACATCGCGGCGGCGAAATCGTCGCCGGTCGCGGCGAAGTAGCCGGCCACCGCGGCGAGCACGACCCCCTCCTCGATCCGGTCCAGGGTCGAGTCGAGGAAGGCGCCGAAGAGCGTCCCCTTGCCCGACATCCGCGAGTAGCGGCCGTCGAGCGTGTCCATCACCGAGCCGAGGATGAAGGCGACGCCGGCGAGGAAGAAGAGGCGCTGCGTGACCAGGCCGGCGGCGACCAGGTTGCCGATCAGGCCGGCGACCGAGATCGCGTTCGGGGTCAGGCGCGACTCGATCAGGCGGTCGCGCGCGTAGGCGCGGAGCTCCTGCCCGTTGCGGGCCTGGCGCCCGTTGCGGCGGCTGCTCGGGGCACTCGGGGGCGCCGGCGAATCCATTGCGCTGAGTCTATGCCTCGGCTTCCTGGGGTGAGGACCGCGCTCGCCAGGCCCAGGCCTCGGGGCGGGCGCGGGCGAGCAGCCGCTGGGCGACCAGAGCGGCGACCGCGGCGACGGCCCAGCCGAGGGCGATGTCGACCCAGTAGTGGTTGCCGGTGACGATCACGACCCAGGCGATCAGCAGCGGCCAGCAGGCCCAGAAGACCTTGGCCGGGCGGTTGCGGACGAGGCGGGCGGCGCTGATCCCGACCAGCACGGCGAAGGCGCAGTGCATGCTGGGCACCGCCGCGTAGGGGTTGATGAAGGCTTTCGCCAGGCCGGAGTCGTGGTTGACGCTGGAGAAGTCGTTGATCGTGTCGACGAAGCCGTACTCGGGGTAGAAGCGCGGTGGCGCAGTGGCGAACAGGGCGTAGCCGAGCAGGGCCAGGCCCATCGAGACGATGAACATGTTGCGGACGAAGTAGAAGGCGTCGTTGTGGAAGAAGTAGACCCAGAAGAAGAAGGCGACGACGACCGCGAACTGGCTGTTCATGTAGACCTGGTTGGCGAAGTCGACCAGCCACTGCGCCTGGATGAAGAACGCTTGCATGCTGGGCTCGAAGAAGGTGTGGGTGGCGCGCTCGGCGTCGATGATCGCCTGGCCGTTGGCGAAGGCGACGGCGCGCTGGCCGTCGGCCATGCCGCGCACGGTCTCGTAGGCGAGGTCGACGAGGACGAGCAGGCCGATCTGCCTGCCCAGGTCGCCCCAGCCCTGGGGCAATTTCGCCGTGACTGCGGCAAAGGCGCGAGACATCTGGCAATTGTAATCGTGGCGTTAACGGCGAGAGAAGCGGGCTAGGGTCCCGGCGATGACCTGGACGAGGCCGCGTAGGGCGCGTGTGCGGGCGATACGAGATCGCTTGCGGGAGATGTACGGGCGGCCGCAGGCGGCGCCGCATCGGCAGCCGATCGCGGAGCTGGTCAAGACGGTGCTCTCTCAGCACACCAATGACCGCAACCGCGACCGCTCATTCGGGCAGCTGCGCGAACGCTACCCGAGCTGGGAGGCGGTGCGGGACGCGCCGCTCGAGGAGCTGGAGGAGGCGATCCGGCCCGGCGGACTGGCGCGGCAGAAGGCGCCGCGGATCCAGGCGATCCTGGAGCGGCTCGGCGAGCCCCCCGACCTCGACTGGACCGAGGCGGCGCCGCGCGAGGAGTCGCTTGAGTTCCTGCTCGCGCTGCCCGGCGTCGGGCGCAAAACCGCGGCCTGCGTGCTGATCTTCACCTGGGGCATCCCGGAGATCCCGGTCGACGTCCACGTCCACCGCGTCGGCGGCCGCCTCGGGCTGTTCCCGGCGAAGGCCTCGTTCGAGCGCGCCCACGACGAGATGCTGGCGATCGTCGACCCCGCCGACGCCTACGAGCTGCACATGAACCTGATCCGCCACGGGCGCGAGCTCTGCCGCCCGAAACCGCGCTGCGGCGAGTGCGCGCTACGTCGCAACTGCCCCTGGTACCGTGCCGAGCGCAAATGAGCAAGAAGACCTTCATCGTCTTCGGTCTGCTGGTCATCCTCCTGGCGGTCCTGATCCCCTGGCTCGCCTTCCGCGCGGATGGCGACGACGCGACCGCGGCCTCGGTGCCGGCCGACCTGCAGCAGGGCAAGAGCCTCTTCGAGACCAACTGCGGCAACTGCCACACGCTCTACGCGGCGGGCACCGACGGCAACTTCGCGCCCGACCTGGACGAACTGCTCGCCCCCAACGGCAAGCCGGAAGGCCCGACCGCGGAGGAGACGATCGAAGCGACCGAAGGGCGCGTCCTCAACGCGATCGAAGAGGGTGTCGACAGCACCACGACCCCGGGCCTGATGCCGGGCGGAATAATCAGCGGCGAACAGGCCGAAGAGGTCGCCGAATTCGTCGCCCGCACCGCGGGCGAGGGGTAATGGCGGCCATCCCGGTTAGGGGTTCCCCTACCGGGATGACCTTTATTTGAGCTGGTTAATGCGTGCGAAACCTCAGGGCACTAAATACTCCGGCGTGGTCTGAGTTCCAGAACCCGTTGACCGGGAACAGGCCGGTCACCAGCGACTCGCGCAGCAATACCTTGCTCGGGTCGCGGGTCAGTATGTGGTCGACCTGGTGGTCGAAATCGGCGACGCTGCCGCCGTCGAACTCGCCCAGCAGGCTCGCGTTGAGGCAGCAGCTGAGCGGTTCGTCGGTGCTGCGGTTGACCATGCCGTTGGCCAGCAGCAGTTCGTAGGCGAGCCGGTCCGCCCCTTCGACGGTGTCGTCGTCGGAGTTGAGGTCGCCGACGAGGACGACGGGCCGATCGCTCGTCGCCGGGCCGCCCGGCGCGACCAGCTCAGCCGCCTGGGCCTGACGGATCAGCGGCTGAAACGCCTCCAGGTGGGTGTTGACGAAACGGAACGGATGGCTGCCGCGGACCTTGGCGTCGGTCGCGGTCCAACCGCGCGCGATCGGCAGCGGCGTGCCCAGGATCGGAATTTCCAACAGGGTGTTGAAGTTCGCCCCCTGCGCGTTCCAGGTCCGCACGCCGGCGCCGTGCCGGGCGAGGATCACGTCGCGCATCGTCAACCGGCCGTTGATCTCCGCGTTGGGGATCCCCTGGGCGGCGATGCCGTCCCCGGCGACCCCGTTCTCGTCGGCGGGGGCCTCGAGGTCAAACTCGGTCTGGACGACGACGACTTCGTAGCGTTTTTTGCCGTCGTTGAGCTCGGCGAGCAGTTCGGCCAGGTAGTCGTAGCGGACGGTTTCCGCGCTCGGGCCGGTCTGCAGCACGAAGGCGCTCGGCGGCGCGGTGCGCCACAGCGCGACCTCCTGCAGGCCGACGAGGTCGGGCTTGTGCTCGATGATCTCCTCGGCCAGGCCCTCGGCCCGGGTCGGGAAGTCGTTGTGCGTCACTTCGCGCAGGATCTGCCCGTTGGCCGCGGCCAGGGCTTCGAGGCTGGGCGCGCCGATCGCCGGCGTCAGGTTGGCGCCGAGATAGAGGTTGCGGGTCATCGTGTCGAAGGCCTTGCCGCGGCCCTTGTTGCCGTGGTGGTGGCCGGGCTCGCCGTGGTGGCCGTGGTGCTTGCCATGCGACTTGCCGTGGTGCTTGCCGGGCTTCCCATGGGACTTGCCCTGGTGGTGCTTGGCGACAGACTGGTGGTGGACGGCATGATGCTTCGAGTGGCCGTTGCCCTTGCCGCCGGCGGCTGCCAGGGCGGGTAAGAGGGCGAAGACGAGTGCCGTGGCGGCCAGCGCGATGACCGACCGGCGTGCGGATTGATGGGCGTAGCTCAAGGCATTCCTCCTAAATCCATGGATTGGTAGAGGCGCCTCTCGTGTGCCCGCTGCACAGCCTGCGAAACCAATATACGCCAGCGACTTGAACTCCCTTGCGGGATCTGCCACACTGCCACTTAGATTTTCAGAGTCCGCACGGCGGCTCTCAAACCAGTTGACACAAACCCCTGGACCTGGAGGTATGCACGAAGTGGCAAAGACGATCGGAATCGACCTGGGCACGACCAACTCCTGTGTCGCCGTGATGGAGGGCGGCGAGCCGACCGTCCTCGAGAACGCCGAGGGCGGGCGCACGACCCCGTCGGTCGTCGCCTTCGCCGACTCCGGCGACCGCCTCGTCGGCACCGTCGCCAAACGCCAAGCCGTGATGAACCCCGAGAACACGATCTTCTCGATCAAGCGCTTCATGGGCCGCAAGGAGGCCGAAGTAAAAGAGGAGGAGACGATCGTCCCCTACGCGGTCGAGGCCGGCCCCAACGGCGACGTCCGCGTCGACGCGCGCGGCAAGCAGTACAGCCCGCCGGAGATCAGCGCGATGATCCTGCAGAAGCTGAAGACCGACGCCGAAGCGAAGCTCGGCGAAGCGGTCGACAGCGCCGTGATCACCGTCCCCGCCTACTTCAACGACGACCAGCGCCAGGCGACCAAGGACGCCGGCAAGATCGCCGGGCTCGACGTCAAGCGGATCATCAACGAGCCGACCGCGGCCTCGCTCGCCTACGGGCTGGAGAAGGAGGAGGCCGACCACACGATCCTCGTCTTCGACCTCGGCGGCGGCACCTTCGACGTCTCGGTGCTCGAAATCGGCGACGGCGTCTTCGAAGTGAAGGCGACCGCCGGCGACAACCACCTCGGCGGCGACAACTGGGACAAGGCGATCGTCGAGTGGCTGGTCGCCGAGTTCAAGAAGGACCAGGGGGTAGACCTGGCCGCCGACAAGAACTCGCTGCAGCGGCTCTACGAGGCGGCCGAGAAGGCGAAGATCGAGCTCTCCTCGGCGCAGGAGACGCAGATCAACCTGCCCTTCATCACCGCGGTCGAGGGTCAGCCGAAGCACCTCGACATGAAGCTCAGCCGCTCGAAGCTGAACGAGCTGACCGGCGAGCTGCTCGAGCGCATCGTCGGCCCGGTCAAGCGCGCCCTGGACGACTCCGGCACGACGATCGACCACGTCGTCCTGGTCGGCGGCATGACCCGGATGCCGGCGGTGCGCGAGCGGGTCAAGGAGCTGACCGGCAAGGACCCCCACCAGGGCGTCAACCCGGATGAGGTGGTCGCCGTCGGCGCCGCGATCCAGGCCGGCGTGCTGGCCGGCGACGTCAAGGACGTGCTGCTGCTCGACGTCACCCCGCTGACCCTCGGGATCGAGACCAAAGGCGGCGTGATGACGAAGCTGATCGAGCGCAACACGACGATCCCGACGAAGAAGTCGGAGACCTTCTCGACCGCCGACGACAACCAGCCCTCGGTCGAGATCCACGTCCTGCAGGGCGAGCGCGAGATGGCCAGCGGCAACAAGAGCCTGGGCAAGTTCCAGCTGACCGGGATCCCCCCGGCGCCGCGCGGCCTGCCGCAGATCGAGGTCACCTTCGACATCGACCCCAACGGGATCATCCACGTCACCGCAAAGGACCTGGGGACCGAGAAAGAGCAGAAAATCGAGATCAAATCCGGCTCCGGCCTCTCCGAGGAGGAGATCCAGGGGATGGTCTCCGACGCCGAGTCGCACGCCGACGAGGACCGCGTGCAGCGCGAGCTGGCGGAGGCGCGCAACCTGGCCGAGAGCCTCGCCTACCAGTCCGAGAAACAGGTCGAGGAGCTGGGCGACAAACTCAAGGCGGAGAACAAGGAGGAGATCGAGGCCGCGATCAAGGGCGTGCGCGAGGCGCTCGAGTCCGAGAGCAAAGAGGAGATCGACGCCAAGGCCGAGGCGCTGACCGCGGCGATGACCAAAGTGTCGGAGCAGATCTACGCGGCGGCCCAGGAGGAGGCGGCGGCCTCCGGCGACGGTGCCGCGGCCGACGGCGAGGCCTCCGGCGACGAGGAGGAAGTCGTCGACGCCGAGGTGGTCGATGAGGGCGACGAGAAATCGTGAGGCCCGAGGAGCGGGACGAGCAAGGGACCGACGAGTCCCGGCCCGCGGGTCCTGTCGCGGCGGAGGGGGAATCCGGCCTCACCCGGCCGGAAACCCCCTCCACCACGCCACCCACGGGAGATGAGCAGGTCGAGCAGGACCTCGATGCGCTGCTGAAGGAGCGGGACGACTACCTGGACCTCGCCAAGCGGACGAAAGCGGATTTCGAGAACTACCGCAAGCGGATGAGCGCTGATGTGCTTGCCGCCACTGGTAGGGGAAAAGCTGAAGTGCTGCGGGACGTTTTGCCGGTGCTCGATGACTTGGAGCGGGCGTTGCAGGCCGCCGGCCTCGATCCCGAGGGGGACTCGGACGATGGGCTGGCACATGGCGTGCTGCTCGTCTTCCGCTCGCTGCGCGAGGCGCTGAGCAGGCACGGAATCGAGGCCGTCGATCCCAAGGGGGAGAAGTTCGACCCCAACCTGCACGAGGCGCTTTCGGCGCAGCCGGCCGACGGGGTCGAGTCGGGCGTCGTCGTCGAGACGATGCAAAAGGGCTACCGCCTGGGCGAGCAGCTGATCCGGCCCGCCCGGGTCGTGGTGGCGGAGTAAGGGACGCTCTTGGCTGAGGATCTCTACAAGGTCTTGGGCGTCGCCAAGAAGGCGTCCGACGACGAGATCAAGAAGGCCTACCGCAAGCTGGCCCGCAAGTACCACCCGGACCGCAATCCCGACGATGCCGCGGCCGAGGAGAAGTTCAAGCAGGTGCAGGGCGCCTACGACACGCTCTCCGACCCCGAGAAGCGCGAGCAGTACGACAGCGGCGGCATGCACGGCGCCTTCGGCGGCGCCGAAGCCGGGCGCAACCCGTTCACCGCCGGCCCGGCCGGCAGCGGCGGCTTCGTCGACATCGGCGACCTGCTCTCCTCGATGTTCGGCGGCGGCGGGGGCGGCGCGAGCGGGCGGCGTGGCTTCCCGCCGCAGCCCGGTCGCGACCTCGAAACGGAAGTGCAGCTCGGCTTCAAGCAGGCGCTCAACGGCGCCGAGGTGGCCGTGCCCGGGGCGGGGGGCAAGCGCTACAAGGCGAAGATCCCCGCCGGGGTCCGAAACGGCGCGCGGATCCGCCTCGCCGGCAAGGGCGAGCCGGGGCCCGAAGGCGGCCCCCCCGGCGACCTCTACGTGGTCACGCGGGTCTCCCCCTCGCCGGTCTTCCGGCGGCTCGACGGCGGCAACCTCGAGGTGACGGTGCCGATCAGCGTCACCGAGGCGCTGCGCGGCGCGACGATCGAGGTGCCGACCCTCGACGGGACGAAGAAGGTCAAGGTGCCGCCCGGAACCAGGCACGGCACGATCCAGCGCCTGCGCGGCGAAGGGGCGCCGAAGCCGCGCGGCAAGGGCCGCGGCGACATCCGCTACCGGCTAGAGATCGAGCTCCCGAAGGAGCTGACCGAGGAGCAGCGCAAGGCGGTCGACGAGCTGGCCGAGGCGCTCAACGGCGCCGACCCCCGCGCCGACCTGCTGCGAAAGGCCAGCGCCAAATGACCTTCCACTGTTCCTTTCCCCTGCTATGCGCCGGTAAGGAACAGCGGAACGGGGGTGGTGGGCTGTGACCGTGCGGCGCGAGCGGATCGAGATATCGGTCGACGACGAGCAGGGCGTGTTCATGATCTCGGTCGCCGCCGAGCTCGCCGAGATGCACCCGCAGACGCTGCGCGTGTACGAGGCGCGCGGCCTGATCGAGCCGCAGCGCTCGGCGAAGAACACGCGCCTCTACTCGCAGCGCGACGTCGAGCGCCTGCGCCACATCCAGCGCCTCACCTCGACCGGGCTCAACCTGTCCGGGGTCGAAATCGTCCTCGAGATGGAAGCCGAAGTTGCGCGGATGAAGGCCAAGCTGGAGCGCATGCGCCACCACGCGGCCGAGCTCGAACGGCGAATATCGAGGGAAGGAACCTGATGCAGCCCGACCGGTTCACCGTCAAGTCCCAGGAAGCGGTCGCCGCCGCGCAGCAGCTGGCGGCGACGCGGCGCAACACCGAGGTCGCCCCGGCCCACCTGCTGCTCGCCCTGGTCCAGCAGGAGGACGGCCTGGTGGCGCCGATCCTGCGCAAGACCGGCGCCGACCCGGCGGCGGTCGGCACGGGCGCCAACGAGGCGGTCGAAGCGCTGCCGAAGCTGAGCGGCGCCGAGCAGCCCGAGGTCCGCCCCTCCTCGGCTTTCCTCGCCGTGCTGCAGGGGGCCGAGCGCGAGATGGGCAAGCTCGGCGACGACTACATCTCGACCGACCACATCCTGCTGGCGATGACCGACTCGGGCTCGGGCCTGGCCGAGCTGCTGCCCGACCCCGCGGCGCTCGAGAAAGCGATCGGCGAGGTGCGGCCGCACCGCGTCACCTCCCCCGAACCGGAGGCCACCGCGCAGGCGCTGGAGAAATTCGGCCGCGACCTGACCGCCGAGGCCGAGGCCGGCAAGCTCGACCCGGTGATCGGCCGCGACGAGGAGATCCGCCGCGTGATCCAGGTCCTCTCCCGCCGCACCAAGAACAACCCGGTGCTGATCGGCGACCCCGGCGTCGGCAAGACCGCGATCGTCGAGGGGCTGGCGCGGCGGATCGTCGCCGGCGACGTGCCGGAGAGCCTGCGCGACCGGCGCGTGATCGCGCTCGACATCGGCTCGCTGCTGGCCGGCTCCAAATACAGGGGCGAGTTCGAGGAGCGCCTCAAAGCGGTGCTCTCCGAGGTGCAGGACGCGGAGGGCCAGATCGTCCTCTTCCTCGACGAGCTGCACACGATCGTCGGCGCCGGTGCGGCCGAGGGCGCGGTCGACGCCGCCAACCTGCTGAAGCCGATGCTGGCCCGCGGCGAGCTGCGCGCCGTCGGCGCGACCACGCTCGACGAGTACCGCAAGCACATCGAGAAGGACGCGGCGCTGGAGCGGCGCTTCCAGCCGGTGCTCGTCGGCGAGCCCGACATCAACGACACGATCGCGATCCTGCGCGGGCTGAAGCCGCGCTACGAGGAGCACCACGGGGTCGACATCTCCGACTCGGCGGTGGTCGCCGCGGCCACCCTCTCGGAGCGCTACATCGCCGACCGCTTCCTGCCCGACAAGGCGATCGACCTGATCGACGAGGCGGCCTCGCGGCTGAAGATCGAGCTCGACTCGGTGCCGACCGAGATCGACGAGGTGCAGCGGCGCGTCAAGCAGCTGGAGATCGAGCGCGAAGCGCTGAAGAAGGAGAAGGACGAGGCCTCGAAGGCGCGGCTGGAGGCGCTCGAAGCCAACCTCGCCGACCTGAGCGAGGAGGCGGCTGAGCTGCGCACGCGCTGGCAGAACGAGAAGGAGCCCCTGGAGGCGATCAAGGACGCCAAGGCACAGCTCGAGGAGGCGAGGCGCGAGGTCGAGCGAGCCGAACGGGAGACCGACCTGGAGCGCGCCGCCGAACTGAAGTTCGGCCAGATCCCAGACCTGGAGAAGACGGTAGCCGAGCAGGAGGCGCGCCTGGAGGAGTTGCACGCCAGCGGTGGCGAGATCCTCACCTCGAAAGAGGTCACCGAGGAGGACGTCGCCCAGGTCGTCGCCAAATGGACCGGGATCCCGGTCAGCCGCCTGATCGAGGGCGAGGTCGAGAAGCTGATCAAGATGGAGGAGCGCCTGCACGAGCGGGTGGTCGGCCAGGACGAGGCGATCGCCGCGGTCTCCAACGCGCTGCGCCGCTCGCGCGCCGGCCTCTCCGACCCCGACCGGCCGATCGGCTCCTTCCTCTTCCTCGGCCCGACCGGGGTCGGCAAGACCGAGCTGGCGAAGGCGCTGACCGAGTTGATGTTCGACTCCGAGCAGGCGATCGTCCGCCTCGACATGTCCGAGTACATGGAGAAGCACACGGTGGCGCGGCTGGTCGGCGCCCCGCCCGGCTACGTCGGCTACGAGGAGGGCGGCCAGCTGACCGAGGCGGTGCGGCGGCGGCCCTACGCGGTGGTGCTGCTCGACGAGATCGAGAAGGCCCACCCCGACGTCTTCAACACCCTGCTGCAGATCATGGACGACGGGCGGCTCACCGACGGCCAGGGCCGCACGGTCAGCTTCACCAACACGGTGCTGATCATGACCTCCAATGTCGGCAGCGACCGGATCGTCGCCGAGTCGGTCGACGAGAGGATCCGCGAGCAGATCGAGGAGGTGCTGGTCGCGACCTTCAAGCCGGAGTTCCTCAACCGGATCGACGACACGGTGATCTTCCACCGCCTCTCCAAGGCCGACATCGGCCGGATCGTCGAGCTGCAGGTCGAGCAGCTGGTCGGCCGCGTGCGCGAGCGCGGCATCGAGGTCGAGTTGAGCGAGGGTGCCCGCACCCTGCTCGGCAACCTCGGCTACGACCCGACCTACGGCGCCCGGCCGCTGAAGCGGACGATCCAGAAGCAGCTGGTCGACAAGCTGGCCCTGAAGATCCTCGAGGGCGAGTTCGTCGAGGGCGACAGCGTGCGGATCGACGCCGTCGACGGCGAGCTGAGCTTCGCGAAGGCCGCCGCGCCGGCCGCCGCCCTTTAGACAGGGCTGAGGAAACGCTGCTAAGCAGTGGCGGAACGGTTGTTGGGATAGGCAATCCAGCTAGCGGGACTTTAGGAACGGCGAGTCGATTCCGACGTAAGCTTGTGTGGGCTTCAAACAGATGTTGAGAGAACGGCACATCAACGGCGATCCACGGGGGCGCGGCAAGCGCTTCCTGATCGCTGTCGCCGACCTTGCCCGCTGGCCCTTCGAACGGGCCGCCTGGGCGCTGGAGCGCGGCCTGCTCTGGCCTCTGCAGGAGCGCTTCGCCGGTCGCGCACCGGCCGCCCGCAGCGCCGGCGCCGGGGCGCTGGCGGCGATTGCCGGCATCGCGGTTCTGGCTGGAGCCTTGCTGCTCCCGGGCGACGACGAGCAGCCGCCCGAGCGCGCCGCCGCGCCGGCCCGGGTCGCGCTCGCGACCCCCGAGCCCCGAGCGCAGGCCGAGGAGCCCAGCGGCCCGGTGCTGCGGGGCGTCCCGCCCGACTTCAGCGTCGGCAAGGGCGTCGGGGTGGCGCCGAGCGCTGACAACGCCGGCGACGAAGCCGCAGCCCCAACCGAAGGCTCGGACGGGGCGGCGCCGGACAGCGGCGCCGCCGCCCAGCCGGAAGGCGACGCCGGCGCCGCGGCGACGAGCTCGAGCAAGAAGCCGGTTCCCGCCGGGCCGGCGGCGATGAAGGTCGCGCGCCGCTTCTCCGAGGCGTTCGTCTTCTATGAGATCGGCGAGCGGCCGGCGCGGGCGCGGACCGTCTTCGGCGAGACCGCGACGCCGCAGCTGGCCGCGGCGCTGGGCGAGCGGCCGCCGCGCCAGCCCAGCGAGGGCAAGGTGCCGAAGGCGCGCGTCCTCAACCTCGTCGCCGGCCCGCGAGCCGGTAAGGCCTACACGGTCAGCGCCTCGCTGCTGCGGGTCGGGCTGACCAGCGAGCTGCGGCTCGAGCTGAGCAAGAAGAGGGGCGCCTGGCTGGTGACCGACGTGAGGGGCTGATGGTGCACCTGAAGGGAGTCTTCGCGCTGGCCATGCTGGTGTTGGCGCTGGCCGCGCCGGCCGCGCTCGGCGCGGAACCGGCCGAGCCGGTGGCGCCGCCGAGCGAAGAGCCCGCCGCGAGCCAGACCGAGGCCCCCGCCCCGCAGCCCTCGGTGCAGCGCGGCGACACGCTGGCGGCGCCACCGTCCCCGTCCCCAGCACCCTCGCCCAAGCCGAAGCAGGGCAACGGCGGCGGAATCGACGCGAAGCCCGAGCCGAAGCCGCGAGCGCAGGCGACGGAACCCGAAGAAGGGGCGAGCGCGGTCCCGCCGGTGCCGCCATCCTTCTCCGTCCCCCTCCTGCCCGGCTCCAGCTGCGCGCCCTCCGGGGTGCCGGCGACCCTGGTGCCGATCTACCAGCGCGCCGCCGCCGCCTACGGGCTCGGCCCGCAGGGCCCCAGCGTGCTCGCCGCGATCAACGGCATCGAGACCGCCTTCGGCACCAACCTCAACGTCTCCTCGGCCGGCGCGCTCGGCTGGATGCAGTTCATGCCGCCGACCTGGGCCGCCTACGGGGTCGACGCCAACGGCGACGGGGTCAGGGACCCCTACGACCCCGAGGACGCGATCCACTCCGCCGCCAACTACCTGCAGGCCTCGGGTGCGCCGGGCGACTGGTACACCGCCGTCTTCGCCTACAACCACGCCGACTGGTACGTCGCCGAGGTGCTCGCCAACGCGCAGTGCTACGGGCAGCTCAACGGCGCCGCCCCCGGGCTCTTCGAAGCGCCGAAGCTGAAGGTGCTGGACTGCGAGGCGGCGAAGCCCTGGCGCAAAAAGGTGCCGGCCGTCTACCTCAACGCCTTCGAGGGAGCCGCCGCCCGCTACGACCTCGGCCGCCGCGGCGTCTGGGCGCTGGCCGCCGTCGCCCGGCTCGAGTCGAACTTCGGCAAGGGGATGTCGAAAGCGCAGCTGCGCAAGCACGGCGCGCTCGGCCTGGTCGGCGCGGAGTGGAAGCGCTACGCGGTCGACGGCGACGGCGACGGCCGCATCCGCCGCCAGGACCCCGCCGACTCCGCCGCGACGCTGGCGCGGATGATCTGGTCGCAGGGCGGCCTGCGCGCCGGCCTGTTCGAGCACAACCACGCCAAGTGGTACGTCGAGGCAGTCCTCGTCGAGGCCGACCGGATCGAAGGCAAGTGCGAGACGAGCACGGTCGAGTGGGCGCTGTCGCTGCCCAACGCGGTGCTGGCGCCGATCAAGTGGGAGAACCTCACCTTCACCAACGAGCTGCAGAAGCAGGACCTCGAGAGCGGCGCGATCGACCCGCGCATCGTCGGCCTGCTCGGCGCGATCACCCAGTCGCACCAGATCACGATTTCCTCGCTGCGCTCCGACCACTCGATGTACACGGCGGCGGGCGGCGTCTCCAACCACTACTACGGCCGCGGCATGGACATCGCGGCGGTCGACGGCGTCTCCTGCACCGACACGGCCCCGACCTCGCCCTGCGCCGAGCTGGCGATAACCCTCTCGCAGCTGCCCGCGCCGGCGATGCCGACCGAGCTGATCTACTGCTTCGACGTCGACGGCCCGGGACCGGCCTTCGCCCGCGCCGACCACTGCGATCACATCCACGCGGCATACGACGCTTAGCCTCGCGTAGCGTAGGCTCGATTCCCGTCAGATAGTGCGACGAAGGAGATGGCGATGCCGACTTACGTAATGCTGACCAACCTGACGCCGGAGGGCGTGCGAACGCTGAAGAACAACCCCGGGCGGGTCTCCGAGGTGAACAAGGAGGTCGAACAGATCGGGGCGAAAGTGCAGGCCCAGTACGCGACGCTGGGGCAGTACGACTTCGTCACGATCGTCGAGGCGCCCGACGACGCGACGATGGCCAAGGTCTCGGTCGAGCTGGGCTCGCGCGGCACGATGACCAGCCAGACGCTGGCCGCGATGCCGGCCGACGTGCTCTCCGACTCGCTCTAGCGCTGAGGGGCGACGGTTGAGGGTCCTGGTCGTAGGCGGCGGTGGGCGCGAGCACGCGATCGTGCGGGCGCTGGCGCGCTCGCCGCGGGCGCCGGAGCTGCTCTGCGCGCCCGGCAACGCCGGCATAGCTGCCGACGCGGAGTGCCTGCCGGGGGTCGACGCCGGGGATGTCGCGGGAATCGTCGCCGCGGCGCGCGAGCGCGGCGTCGACCTCGTCGTCGTCGGGCCCGAGGCGGCGTTGGTCGCTGGGGTCGTCGATGCGCTGGAGCAGGCCGGGATCGCCGCCTTCGGGCCGAGCGCCGCGGCGGCCGAGCTGGAGGGCTCGAAGGCGTTCGCCAAGGAGATGATGCGCGAGGCGGGCGTGCCGACCGCCGCCCACGTCCTCCTGCGCAGCCGCGAGGAGGCGCTCGCGCAGCTCGCCTCCGCCTCCTATCCGGCGGTGCTCAAGGCCGACGGCCTGGCCGCTGGCAAGGGCGTGATCGTCTGCGCCGACGAGGCCGAGGCGCGCGCGGCGGTAGAGGTCTTCTTCGGCGAGCGGCGCTTCGGTGAGACGCCCGTCGTGCTCGAGGAGTTCCTCGCCGGCGAAGAGCTCTCGCTGCTGGCGCTATGCGACGGCGAGAACGTCGTGCCGCTGGCGCCGGCCCAGGACTACAAGCGGATCTTCGACAACGACGAGGGGCCGAACACGGGCGGGATGGGCAGCTACTCGCCGGTGCCGGGCTTCGGCCCGGCCGAGGTCGAGGAGATCGTCGCGGCCGTCCACCGCCCGGTGGTCGCGGCGATGGCGGCCCGCGGCACGCCCTTCCACGGCGTCCTCTACGCCGGCCTGATGGTCGGCCCGGAGGGCGCCAGGGTGCTCGAGTTCAACACCCGCTTCGGCGACCCCGAGACGCAGGCGGTGCTGCCGCGGCTGCGCTCCGACCTGGTCGAGCTCTGCCTGGCGGCGCGCGAGCCGGGCGGCCTCGCGGGGATCGAGGCGGAGTTCGGCGAGGACTGGGCGGTGACCCTGGTCCTGGCCTCGGCCGGCTACCCCGAGTCCGCCTCGCAGGGCGACACGATCCACGGTCTCGCCGCCGCGGCGGAGCTGGCCGAGCTGACCCACGCCGGCACGGCCGAGCGCGGCGGCGAGATCGTCACCGCCGGCGGTCGCGTGCTCAACGTCACCGCGACCGGCGCGAGCGCGGCGGCGGCACGCGATCGGGCATACGATGCCGCCGGTCGGATCTCCTTCGAGGGAATGCAGATCCGCACCGACATCGCCGCCCGCGCGGTCGAGCGGGTACCCAGTTGACGTGACCAGCCCAGAACCGAGAGAGGAAGAGATGAGCGAGATCTCAGAGGAGCCGCAACCGACCGGAGCGACCACGATGCCGGCGGTCGAGAAAGCCTTCGAGGAGATCGAGGTCGACGCGCCCCATGTCGGAATCATCATGGGCTCGAAGAACGACAAGGCCAAGATGCAGCCCGCCGGGACGGCCCTGCAGGAGGCCGGCATCCGCTACGAGGTGCGGGTGATGAGCGCCCACCGCGATCCCGAGCTGGTCCGCGAGTACTGCCACAGCGCCCGGATGCGCGGCCTGCGGGCGATCATCGCCGGGGCGGGGATGTCGGCGGCGCTGCCCGGCGTCGCCGCCGCCCACACCGACCTGCCGGTGATCGGCGTGCCGATCCTCGGCAAGAGCCTCGGCGGGCTCGACGCGCTGCTCTCGGCGGTGCAGATGCCGCCCGGGGTGCCGGTCGCCTGCGTCGCGGTCGACGGTGCGAAGAACGCGGGGTTGCTCGCGGTGAGAATCATCAACGCGTGATCCCCCGCTACACCCGCAAGGAGATCGGCGAGGTCTGGTCGCAGCAGCGCAAGCTGGAGTGCTGGCTGGAGGTCGAGCTGGCGGCCACGGAGGCCTGGGCCGAGCAGGGCGTCGTCCCGGCCGAGGCGGCGGAGGCGGCGCGCGCCAAGGCCGCCTTCACGGTCGCGGCGGTGGCCGAGCGCGAGAGAGTGACCGACCACGACGTCGCCGCCTTCGTCGACGTCGTCGCCCAATCGGTCGGCGAGCACGGGCGCTGGATCCACTACGGCCTGACCTCCTCCGACGTGCTCGACACGGCGCTGGCGCTGCAGCTGCGCCAGGCGGGCGAGATCCTGCTCGCCGCGGCGCGCGCCTACCGCGACGCGCTGATCGAGCGGGCGCTGGAGCAGCGCGACACGCTCTGCGTCGGCCGCACCCACGGCGTCCACGCCGAGCCGACGACCTTCGGGCTGCGGCTGGCCGGGTTCGCCTTCGAGGCCGACCGCAACCTCTTCCGCCTCACCGACGCCTTCGAGCAGCTGCGCTTCGGCAAGCTCTCCGGCGCGGTCGGCACCTACGCCTCGGTGCCGCCGGCGGTCGAGGCGCGGGTGATGGAGCGGCTCGGACTGCAGCGCGAGGACGTCGCCACCCAGGTCGTGCCGCGCGACCGCCACGCGGTGCTGACCTCGCGGATCGCGATCGCCGGCGCCGGGCTGGAGCGCTTCGCGACCGAGGTGCGCAACCTGCAACGGACCGAGGTGCGCGAGGTCGAGGAGCCGTTCGGCGCCGGCCAGAAGGGCTCCTCGGCGATGCCGCACAAGCGCAACCCGATCCGCACCGAGCGGATCACCGGCCTCGCCCGGGTGCTGCGCGGCTACGCCCAGACCGGGCTGGAGAACGTCGCCCTCTGGCACGAGCGCGACATCTCCCACTCCGGCGCCGAGCGGGTGATCCTGCCCGACGCGACGATCGGGCTCGACTACATGCTCGGCCTCGCCACCGGCGTCGCGGCCGAAATGACGATCCGCGCCGATCGCATGCGCGAGAACCTCGAGCTGACCCACGGCGCCCTGTTCAGCCAGCGCGCCCTGACCGCCCTGGTCGAGTCCGGCCTGACCCGCGACGACGCCTACCGCGTCGTCCAGGAGAACGCCCAGCGCGCCTGGGACACGGGCACTCACTTCCGCGAGCTGCTCGCCGGGGCGGCCCCGGACCTCGACCTCGACGCCGTCTTCGACTACGACGCCTACCTGGGCCACATCCCGACGATCTTCGAGCGCCTCGAAGCGCTGCGCTGAGCTTCCGCTGTACGGTTCGCGGCCGTGATCCTCTACACCTGCGGACAGAAGAAGACCGGGCCGGCGTTTGCGCATCCCTGCGCCAAAGCGGCCAAGGCCCTCGACGCAGCCGGGTACAGCTACGAGCTGCGCACGGTCGGCGGCTACCGGATGGCGTTCTGGACCTGGGGCAGCCGCGCCGGCGACCGGGCCGAGGTGAAGAAGCTGAGCGGCACCAACGAGGTGCCGATCCTCGTCCTCGACGACGGCGAGGTCGTCTCCGGGTCGGGCGCGATCGCCGCCTGGGCGCGCGAGCACCCGGCGTCGCGCTAGGCGGCGAGCAACTCGCCCTCGCGGGCGGGGTGGCGCGCGGTGAGGATCACCGGCGTGCCGTGCTTCGGTGAGAGGGTGATGTTGCGGCGGCCGATCTTCTCCGGCCGCGGGCTGGCCTTGTGCAGCTCGCAGCGGGTCAGCACCTCGCGCAGGACGATCCGCATCTCGAACTCGGCGAAGGCGGCGCCGAGGCAGCGGCGGATGCCGCCGCCGAAGGGAATCCAGGCGTAGCTGTCGGGCTGCTCGTCGAGGAAGCGCTCGGGGCGGAAGGCGAACGGCTCGGGATAGGCGTCGGCGCGGGTGTGGGCGAGCCAGATCGCCGGCGTGACGTCGGTGCCGGCGGGCAGGGTGAGGCCGTCGGCCTCGAGATCCACGGCGAGGCGGCGACCGGCCAGCGGCACGACCGGCCGCAGGCGCAGCGACTCGGAGATCGTCGCCCGCAGGTAGTCCTCCTCGCCGGCCTCGAGCGAATCGCGCAGGCGGGCCAGCTCGCGCGGGTGGCGCAGCAGCAGGTCGAAGGTCCAGGCGAGCGCCGTGGCGGTCGTCTCGTGGCCGGCGAGCAGCAGCGTCATCAGCTGGTCGCGCAGGTCCTCGTCGCCCATCTCCGCGCCGTCCTCGAAACGGGCCTGCATCAGGATCGAGAGGATGTCGTCGCGGTCCTCGAAGTCGCCCTCGGCGCGGCGTTCGGCGATCTCCGCATAGAGCAGCTCGTCGACCGCCTTGAGCTGGGCCTCGAATTTGGCCCACGGCCCACGGCCGCCGAAGCGGCGCCCGGCGAGGCCGATCAGCTGGGTGAAGGGCGAGGCGGTTTCCTCGAGCACCTTGGTCAGGAGGACGCGCAGCCGCTCCAGCCGGGGGCCCTCGGCGACGCCGAAGACGACGCGCAGGATCGCCTCCAGGGTCATCGCCTGCATCCGCGGGTGGATCGCGAACTCCTCGCCGAGCGGCCAGGAGTCGATCTCGGCGTCGACGATCTCGCTGACGATCGGCGCGTAGGAGCGCATCCGCTCGCCGTGGAAGGCGGGCAGCATCAGCTTGCGATGGGCGAGGTGGTCGGCGCCCTCGGTGACCAGGACCGAGTGGGGACCCACAATGGGAGTGAGAACCACTTCCCGCCCCGGCGGCAACCCATGCGACCGCTCCGTGTAAAGCGCCTTGATCGCCGCCGGGTCGGAGATCATCACCATCGGCCGCTCGAAGCTGAGGAACTTGACACTGAAGCTATCGCCGTACTTCTCCCGACACTCCTGCATAAAGGGCAAAGGCCTGAAGCTCCACCTAAGCGTCTGCACCAGCGGCGAACTCTCAGGTTCCGGCGGAAGCATCTGAGAACAGGATCGCAGACGTCGGAGTAGGAGGGGTCGGGGTGTCCCTCCCCACCCCGCCTCCGAGCCAGCTAGCATCGGCCTCCATGTCCCCAGCCGTCTCAGATCTGAAGCTTCACTCCTCGGGCAAGGTGCGCGAGATCTACGAGTGGGAGGACGACCTCTTGATGGTCGCCTCGGACCGGATCTCGATCTACGACGTGGTGATGCCGACGCCGGTCACCGACAAGGGCAAGGTGCTCAACCGGATCTCCGAATTCTGGTTCGAGCTGACCGGCGACATCGTCCCCAACCACTTCCTCTCCGCCGACGTGCCCGAAGAGGTCGCCGAACGGGCGATGCGGGTGCGGCGGCTGGAGATGTACCCGGTCGAGTGCGTTGTGCGCGGCTACCTCTCCGGCTCGGGCTGGAAGGAATACAAGGAGAGCGGCGCGGTCTGCGGGATCGAGCTGCCGGGCGGTCTGCAGGAGTCCGACAAGCTGCCGGAGCCGATCTTCACCCCGGCGACCAAGGCCGAGATCGGCGACCACGACGAGAACGTCGACTTCGAGCGGGCGGCCGAGATCGTCGGCGACCGGGCGCTGCTGGAGGAGCTGCGGCGGATCTCGATCGAGGTCTACTCGCGCGGCGCCGAGCACGCGGCCGAGCGCGGCATCGTCCTCGCCGACACCAAGTTCGAGTTCGGACGCCACGCCGGGGCCGAGGTCGTCCTCGCCGACGAGGTCCTCACCCCGGACTCGTCGCGCTTCTGGCCGGCCGACCGGTACGAGCCCGGTAGAACGCCGCCGTCCTTCGACAAGCAGTTCGTGCGCGACTGGGCGACGCAGAGCGGCTGGGACCGCAAGCCGCCGGCGCCGGAGCTGCCGGCCGACGTGATCGAGCAGACGCGGGCCAAGTACGTCGAGGCCTACGAGCGGATCACGGAGCGCTCCTTCTAGTGGGCGCCGTGCGCGCCCGGGTCCTGATCCGGCCCAAGGAGGGGATCCTCGACCCGCAGGGCAAGGCGGTCGAGCGGGCGCTGCCGGCGCTCGGCTTCGAGGGCGTCGGGCACGTGCGGGTCGGGCGGCTGGTCGAGCTGGAGGCGGACGACCCGGCGCAGCTCCCGGCGCTCTGCGAGAAGCTGCTCGCCAATCCGCTGATCGAGGACTTCGAGATCGAGAGCATCGACGGCGCCTGATGGTCTGGGGGGTGCTTCAGTTCCCCGGCTCCTGCGACGAGCGGGACGCCCTGCACGCCTGCGAGCTGGCCGGCGGCGAGGCGCGGCTGATCTGGCACGAAGAGCGCGACCTGGGCGGGATCGACGCGGTCGTCGTCCCCGGCGGCTTCTCCTACGGCGACTACCTGCGGGCCGGCGCGATCGCCCGCTTCTCACCGGCGATGGAGGCCGTGGCGGAGTTCGCCGGCCGGGGCGGCCCGGTGCTGGGCATCTGCAACGGCTTCCAGGTGCTCTGCGAAGCGGACCTCCTCCCCGGCGCCCTGCTCGTCAACGAGAACCTGCGCTTCGTCTGCCGCCAGGTCGATCTCATCGCAGCTTTTTCCGGGTCAGAGGGGGGAAAAAGCTGCGATCGACCAGACGAGGCACTCTCGATCCCCGCCAAGCACGGCGAAGGGCGCTACTGGGCGCCGGACGAGATGCTCGACGCGATCGAGGCGAACGGGCAGGTGGCGTTTCGCTACGCGCCCGGGCAGAACCCGAACGGCTCGGCCCGCGACATCGCCGGCGTCCGCAACGAGGCCGGCAACGTGCTCGGCCTGATGCCCCACCCCGAGCACGCGGTCGACGCGATGACGGGATCGACCGACGGGCTGAGGGTGTTCGACGCGGTCGCCGGAGCGCGCGCGTGAACGCGCCGGCCGCCTCCTCCCCGCACCGCGAGCTCGGCCTCACCGACGCCGAGTTCGACCTGATCGTCGCGCAGCTCGGCCGCGAGCCGAACCGGGTCGAGCTGGCGATGTTCAGCCTGCTCTGGTCCGAGCACTGCGCCTACAAGCACTCGCGCAAGCTGCTGCGGCGGCTGCCGACCGAGGGCGAGCGGGTGGTGATGGGCCCGGGCGAGAACGCCGGCGCGGTCAGCATCGGCGAGGCCCACGCGATCGCCTTTAAGGTCGAGTCGCACAACCACCCCAGCGCGGTCGAGCCGTTCCAGGGGGCGGCGACCGGGGTCGGCGGCATCCTCCGCGACGTCTTCGCGCTCGGCGCGCGGCCGATCGCGATCCTCGACTCGCTGCGCTTCGGCGAGCTCGACTCGCTGCGCTCGCGCCACCTGCTCGACGGCGCGGTGCGCGGCATCGGCCACTACGGCAACAGCATCGGCGTGCCGACGGTCGGCGGCGAGATCTACTTCGAGGCCCCCTACGAGCACAACTGCCTGGTCAACGCGATGTGCGTCGGGATCGCGAAGCGGGACGAGATGGTGCGCGCCGCAGCCGCCGGGGTCGGCAACGCGGTCGTGCTGATCGGCGCCTCGACCGGGCGCGACGGGATCGGCGGCGCCTCGGTGCTCGCCTCGGCCGAGCTCGGCGACGGGGACGAGGCGAAGCGGCCGACGGTGCAGATCGGCGACCCGTTCGAGGAGTCGAGGGTGCTCGAGTGCTGCCTGGAGCTGCTCGGCAAGGGCCTGCTCGTCTCGTTGCAGGACCTCGGCGCCGCCGGGCTGACCTCCTCGGCCAGCGAGATGGCCGCGGCGGGCGGGGTCGGGATCGATATCGACGTGGCGCGGGTGCCGCTGCGCGAGGCCGACATGGAGCCCTTCGAGATCATGGTCTCGGAGTCGCAGGAGCGGATGCTCGCCGTGGTCGAGCCCGGCCGGGTCGACGAGGTGCTGGCGGTCTGCGAGAAATGGCAGACCGGCGGGGCGGAGATCGGCGCGATCGCCGACAGCGGCCTGGTCCGGGTGCTGCGCGACGGCGAGGTCGTCGGCGAGATGCCGGTCGAGGCGCTGGTCGACGGCTGCCCGCTGTACGACCTCGAGCCGGCCGAGCCGGGGGGCTGGATCTACGGCAACCGAGCGACGCTCGGCGCGAGCGCGACGGCGGCCGAGACGCTGCTCGCCCTGCTCGGCGCGCCCAGCGTCGCCTCGAAGCGCTGGGCCTTCGAGCAGTACGACTCGATCGTCGGCTCGCGCACGGCGCGACGGCCGGAGAGCGCCGACGCGGCGGTGCTGGCGATCCCCGAGGCCGACGCGGCGATCGCCGTCTCGATCGACGGCAACGGCCGGCGGGTCGCCTGCGACCCCTACGCCGGCACGGTCGAGGCGGTGCTCGAGTGCACCCAGAACCTCGCCTGCGCCGGCGCCGAGCCGCTCGGGCTGACCAACTGCCTCAACTTCGGCAACCCGGAGAAGCCGGCCACGGCCTGGCAACTCGACCGCTCGGTCCAGGGCCTCGCCGACGCCTGCGAGGCGCTCGGCGTGCCGGTCGTCGGCGGCAACGTCTCGCTCTACAACGAGGGGCCGGAGGGACCGATCTACCCGACCCCGGTGGTCGGCATGGTCGGCGAGCTGCCCGACCCGCTCCTCGCCGCGCCGAGCGCCTTCGCCACGGCGGGCGACGCGATCGCCCTGCTCGGCCCGTTCGAACCGACGCTGGCCGGCTCGGAGCTGGCCAAGCTGCGTGGCGAGCTCGGTGCCGGCCTCCCCCAGCCCGACGTCGCCGCGGTCGCCGCCGCCTGCGCCGCGGTCTGCGCCGCGGTCCGCGCCGGCAAGCTCGCCTCGGCCCACGACGTCAGCGACGGCGGCCTCGCCTGCGCCCTCGCCGAGGCGGCGATCGGCGCCGGGCTCGGCTGCGAGGTCGACCTGCAGCACCTGCGCGAGCGCGGCTGCTCGCCCGAGGAGGCCCTCTTCGGCGAAGGCCCCGGCGGCTTCCTGATCAGCGGCGAGCGGGAGAAGCTGGAGAGCCTCGCCGGCGACGGCGTCGCCGTCCTGCCGCTCGGCAGGGTCGGCGGCGAGGCGATCGAGATCGCCGCCGGCGACCGCAGCCTCACCGTGCCCCTGGCCGAGGCCGAGCGCGCCTGGCGCTCCCTCGGCGAGCGCCTCGCCTCCCTGGCGACTTAGTCGCATATATACCGACCAAGTCGCCAACCGTCTCGTCTGTTTGAGACGCGACCGATCCGGGCATCCCCATCGGTGCACCCTCCGCTGCGGGGGGATGGACGATGGAGGAAAGAACTTGACACCCCGAGCAGCGACCAGGCTGGCCGCCTGCCTCGTGGCCGCGGCCCTGGCGGTGGCCGGGCTCAGCGCCTGCGGCGAGGACTCCGAGGCCGGCGCGCGCCAGCTGAGCTGGTTCGTCGCGATCCAGCCGGGCGGCACGATCGAGGAGGTCTCGAAACGCTGCTCGCAGGAATCCGGCGGCCGCTACACGGTCGAGCCGGAGTTCCTGCCGACCGACGCCAGCCAGCAGCGCGAACAGCTGGTCCGGCGGCTCGGCGCCGACGACCCCTCGATCGACATCGTCGGCATGGACGTGATCTGGACCGGCGAGTTCGCCAACGCGGGCTGGGTCGAGCCGTGGACTGGGAAACGCAAACGCGAGGCGACCGCCGGCGTCTTCCCCAGCGTGATCGAGACGGCCTCCTTCGAGGATGACCTCTACGCCGTCCCGTTCAACACCAACACGCAGCTGCTCTGGTATCGCAAAGACCTGGTGCCGAAGCCGCCGCGGACCTGGGACGAGATGATCGACCAGGCCGAGAAACTGGGCCGCGGCAACGCCGGCACGATCCAGGTGCAGGCCAACCGCTACGAGGGCTTCATGGTTTGGGCCAACGCGCTGATCGAAAGCGCCGGCACGCCGATCCTCTCCGGCCCGGAGACGGTCGCGCTGAGCGAGGGGCCGACCGTCAAGGCGCTCGAGGTGATGGGCAGGCTGGCGAACTCCTCCGCCGCCCCGCCGAGCCTCTCGACCTCCGATGAGGACAGCGCCCGGCTCGCCTTCGAGGGCGGCGAATCGGCCTTCATGACCAACTACACCTTCGCCTACGCCAGCGCCCAGGCCGAAGCGCCGGAGATCGGCAAAAAAATGGGCTACGCGCGCTTCCCCCGGGTCGACGCCGGGCGACCGAGCAAACCGCCGCTGGGCGGCTTCAATCTCGCGGTCAGTTCCTTCTCGAAGAACAAGGATGTCGCCTTCGACGCCGCCGCCTGCCTCGCCAACGGCGAGAGCCAGCTGACCGCGACCGAACTCGACGGGCTGCCGCCGTCGCGCTCGACCCTCTACTCGAACGAGGTCGTCACCGAAGCCTTCCCCGGCTTCGCTGAACTGATCAAGAAATCGATCGAAGAGTCGGGGCCGCGGCCGACCAGCCCCGCCTACCAGGACGTCAGCCTCGCGGTGCAGCGCTCGCTGCACCCACCGGACAAGATCGATCCCAAGGACGCCGGCTCGGTCTACGAGGAACTGAGGTCGAACCTCGAAGACGCGGTCAAGCGAGAAGGGCTGCTGTGATGGAGGCGAGCGCACCAGCCGCCGCCCCCGGCAGCGACCGGACGCGCTCCGAGAACCGGCTGGCCTGGCTGCTCTGCGCACCGGCGGTGATCGCGATGCTGGCGGTGACCGCCTACCCGATCGGCTACGCGGTTGTCCTCTCGATGCAGCAGATCGACCTGCGCTTCCCCGAGGAGGGCGGCTTCGTCGGGCTCGACAACTACGCCTCCGTGCTCAGCTCCGACCTCTGGTGGACCGACCTCTTCAACACCGTCTTCGTGATGGTCACCTCGGTCGCGATCGAGCTCGTCCTCGGGATGGCGATCGCGCTCGTGATGTACCGGGCGATATTCGGGCGCGGTGTCGTCCGCACCTCGGTCCTGATCCCCTACGGGATCATCACCGTGGTCGCCGCCTTCGCCTGGCAGTTCGCCTTCGCGCCGGAAACCGGCTTCGTCAACAACCTGCCGCTGATCGCCGAGGACATGGACTGGTTCGGCGGTCGCTTCAGCTCCTTCGCCGTGGTGATCATGGCCGAGGTCTGGAAGACGACGCCGTTCATGGCGCTGCTACTGCTGGCCGGGCTGGTGACGATCGACGGCCAGCTGTATGAGGCGGCGCGGGTCGACGGGGCGACGGCCTGGCAGCGCTTCACCCGCATCACCCTGCCGCTGATGAAGCCGGCGATCCTCGTCGCGCTGCTCTTCCGCACCCTCGACGCCTTCCGCGTCTTCGACACGATCTTCATCATGACCGCCGGTGCGCAGGACACCGAATCGGTCTCGATCCTCGGCTTCAACCAGCTGATCTCGCGGCTCAACCTGGGCCTCGGCTCGGCCGTCTCGGTGCTGATCTTCCTCTGCGTGCTGGCGATCGCCTTCCTCTTTGTGAAGGGGCTCGGGACCCGGGTCGAGGAAGGGAGGCCGGGAAGCTGATGCGCCGCGGAACCCGCGAGTACGCGCTGTGGAGCATCGCCATCCTGGCGGTGCTGGTGGTCGCGCTGATCCCGGTGCTCTGGCTGATCTCGCTCTCGCTGAAGCCGACCGACGCGGTCGCCGACGGCCGCTTCCTGCCCAGCGAGATCTCCTTCGACAACTACAAGAGCCTCTTCGAAGGCGGCATCGGCGACAGCCCCTTCATCAAACCGCTGATCAACTCGATCCTGATCGCGCTGAGCACGACGGTGATCGCGATCACCTTCGCCTCCTTCGCCGCCTATGCGATCGCCCGGCTCGAATTCCCCGGCAAGCGGCTGATCCTCGCCGGGGCGCTGGCGATCGCGATGTTCCCGCCGATCTCCACGGTCGGGCCGCTGTTCGACATGTGGCGGGCGATCGGCCTCTACGACACCTATCCGGGGCTGATCATCCCCTACCTGACCTTCTCGCTGCCGCTGGCGATCTACGTCCTCGTCGCCTTCTTCCGCGAGATCCCCTGGGAGCTGGAGCAGGCCGCGCAGGTCGACGGCGCCACCCCCTTCCAGGCCTTCCGCAAGGTGATCGTGCCGCTGGCGGCGCCGGGCATGTTCACGGCGGCGATCCTCGTCTTCATCTTCGCCTGGAACGACTTCCTCTTTGCGATCTCGCTGACCTCCTCCGACGCGTCGCGCACGGTGCCGGCGGCGCTTGCCTTCTTCACCGGCGAGTCGTCCTTCACCCAGCCGACCGGCAGCATCGCCGCCGCGGCCGTCGTCGTGACCGTGCCGATCATCATCTTCGTCCTGTTCTTCCAGCGCCGAATCGTCTCCGGCCTGACCGCCGGGGCGGTGAAGGGATAAGGAGCTACCAATGGCAGAGATAACCCTCGATGGAGTAAGCAAGGTCTTCGGCGACGGCTTCGAAGCCGTCAAGGAGATGGACCTGGAGATCGGCGACGGCGAGTTCATGATCCTCGTCGGGCCCTCGGGCTGCGGCAAGTCGACCGCGCTGCGGATGATCGCCGGGCTCGAGGACATCTCCGGCGGCGAGGTGAAGATCGGCGGCGAGGTGGTCAACGAGCGCGCGCCGAAGGACCGCGACATCGCGATGGTCTTCCAGAACTACGCGCTCTACCCGCACATGACGGTGCGCGAGAACATGGGCTTCGCGCTGAAGCTGGCCGGGGCCGAGAAGGAGGAGATCGACCGCAAGGTCGAGGACGCGGCGAAGACGCTCGACCTGACCCAGCACCTCGATCGCCGTCCCGCCAACCTCTCCGGCGGGCAGCGCCAGCGGGTCGCGATGGGGCGGGCGATCGTGCGCGACCCGAAGGCCTTCCTGATGGACGAGCCGCTCTCCAACCTCGACGCGAAGCTGCGCGTGCAGATGCGCACCGAGGTGGCGAAACTGCAGTCGAAGCTGGAGACGACGACGGTCTACGTCACCCACGACCAGACCGAGGCGATGACCCTCGGCGACCGGGTAGCGGTGATGCGGGGCGGGGCGCTGCAGCAGGTCGGCACCCCGGCGGAACTGTACGAAGACCCGCTCAACCTCTTCGTCGCCGGCTTCATCGGCTCGCCGGCGATGAACTTCATGCCGGCCGAGATCGAAGGCGGCAAGGTGAAGCTGCCGATCGGCGAGGCCGAGCTGGGCGACGAGGTCCAGCGCGGCGAGGACGGCCCGGTCGTCGCCGGGCTGCGGCCGGAGAGCTTCGAGGACGCCGAGCTGGTCGGCGATCTGGCCGGCGAGCGCGGCATCGTCTTCGAGGCCGAGATCGACCTGGTCGAGTCGCTCGGCTCCGACCTCTACGCCTACTTCCACGTCGAGTCGCCGGCGGTCGAGTCCGACCAGCTCGCCGACGTGATCGCCGACCGCTTGGAGGAGACGGGCACGCCTGAACCGCGGGAAGGCCAGGAGCAGATCGTCGCCCGGCTCGACCCGGCGAGCAAGATCAAGCGTCGCGAAGGGGCGAAGCTGTGGGCGGACACCGCGAAGCTGCACCTCTTCGACCCGCAGAGCGGCGAGAGCCTGGCGCGGGGCGAGCGCGCAGGCGGGTCCCCGCCCGCTGCTACCCTGCCGGAGTAGGCAGTCTGCCTGCGCGTCACGTCCTTTTCCAACGCGAGGAACACGGGCTTTGACTCCGCCCCAGGGGCAGCAGATAGAACGCGATGCGCCGCGCGAGGAATGCGGCGTGTTCGGCATATACGCACCCGGCCGCGACGTCGCCCGGCTCGCCTACTTCGGCCTCTACGCGCTGCAGCACCGGGGCCAGGAGTCGGCCGGGATCGCCACCTGCGAGGGCGGCCACATCACGACGATGCGCGACTCCGGCCTCGTCTCCCAGGTCTTCGACGAGGAGAAGCTGCGGGCGCTGGAGGGCGACATGGCGATCGGCCACGTGCGCTACTCGACCACCGGCGGCGGCTCCTGGGAGAACGCGCAGCCGGTCTGGCGCGACGACGGCCGCGAGCTGGCGCTGGCCCACAACGGCAACCTGACCAACGCGGTCGAGCTCTGGGGCGAGCTGAAGGAGGCGGGGATCGCCTTCCGCGGCAGCTCCGACTCGGAGATCATCGCCGCGCTGATCTCCTCCAACGACGGCAGGTTCGTCGAGGACGCGGTCGCCGCGGTGATGCCGCGGCTGCAGGGCGCCTACTCGACCGTGGCGATGACCAAGCACGCGATCGTCGCCTTCCGCGACCCGCACGGCGTGCGGCCGCTCTCGCTGGGGCGGCTGGGCGACCGCTTCGTCGTCGCCTCGGAGAGCTGCGCCTTCGACATCGTCGGCGCCGAGCTGCTGCGCGAAGTGCACCCCGGCGAGATGGTCTCGCTGACCGAGCGCGGGCTGGAGACCCGCCAGGTGGTCAAGGCCGGCCGCCCCGCCCACTGCGTCTTCGAGCACATCTACTTCTCGCGTCCCGACAGCCGGCTCGAGGGCAAGGTGCTGCAGCAGGTGCGCGGCCGGATGGGCGAGGCGCTCTGGCGCCAGGCGCCGGTCGAGGCCGACCTGGTGATCTCGGTGCCGGACTCCGGCAACCCGGCCGCGGCCGGGTTCGCGCGCGCCTCCGGGCTGCCGCGCGACGACGGGCTGATCAAGAACCGCTACGTCGCCCGCACCTTCATCCAGCCCGACCAGGAGCTGCGCAAGCGCGGCCTGCGGCTCAAGTTCAACCCCCTGCCGGAGATCGTCTCCGGGCAGCGGATCGTCGTCGTCGACGACTCGATCGTGCGCGGCAACACGACGCGGCAGATCGTCGGCATGCTGCGCGACGCCGGCGCCAGCGAGGTCCACCTGCGGATCTCGGCGCCGCCGATCCGCTACCCCTGCCACTACGGCGTCGACATGTCGACCCGCGAGGAGATGATCGCCCACGAGCGGACAATCGAGGAGATCGCCGACGAGCTCGGCGCCGACTCGCTCGCCTACCTCTCGCTGGAGGGCGTCTACGAGGCGGTCGGGACGCCGCCCGAGGACCACTGCGACGCCTGCTTCACGGGCCGCTACCCGCTCGGCGATCCCGAAGACGCGAACGGCAAATTCGCCTTGGAAGACGTCGCCGTGGTTCCCGCCGGCGGTTGATGTCCGCCTTTCGACTCGTGGTGTTGGCGTCGGGGAATGGCACCAACCTGCAGGCGATCCTCGACACGCTGCACGGGCGCGACGGGGTCGAGGTCGCCGGGGTGGGATCCGACAAGCCCGGGGCGCGGGCGCTGGAGCGGGCGCGGGCGGCCGGGGTCGAGACTGCGGTCTTCGCCCGCAACGGGTACGCCGGCCGCGAGGCGCGCGACGTGGCGATGGCCGAGTGGATCGAGGCGCGCGGCGCCGACCTGGTCGCCCTGGCCGGGTACATGCAGCTGCTCTCCCCCGCCTTCGTCGCGCGCTTCCGCGACCGCGTGGTCAACATCCACCCGGCGCTGCTGCCCGCCTTCCCCGGCCTCGACGCGATCGGCCAGGCGCTGGCGGCGGGGGCAGAGACGACCGGGGTGACGGTCCACTTCGTCGACGAGGGCGTCGACACCGGGCCGGCGATCGTGCAGCGCGAGGTGCCGGTGCCCGCCGGTCGCGACCGGGCCGAGCTGGAAGCGGCGATCCACGCGGTCGAGCACGAGCTCTACCCGGAGGCGATCCGCATGATCGCGAAGGGCATGGTTAGGATCGATGCCGACGGCCCGCGGGTCGTCATCGCCGATGAGTGAGGCTCCCGCCAACAGCCCTGCCGCAGCCGTCGAGGACGGCGCGATCCGGGTGCGCCGGGCCCTGGTCTCGGTCTCCGACAAGACCGGGGTGGCCGAGTTCGCCAAGTCGCTGGCCGCGCTCGGAGTCGAGATCCTCTCCACGGGGGGGACGGCGAGCGCGCTGCGCGAGGCCGGCCTCGAGGTCACCGACGTCGCCGAGTTCACCGGCCAGGAGGAGATCCTCGGCGGCCGGGTGAAGACGCTGCACCCGCGCCTGCACGCGGCGCTGCTGGCGCGGCGCTCGGACGCGGAGCACATGGCGACGCTGGAGCGCGAGGGGATCGAGCCGATCGACCTGGTCTGCGTCAACCTCTACCCCTTCGAGCAGACCGTCGCCGCCCACGAGGTCGACCCGCAGGTGGCGGTCGAGAACATCGACATCGGCGGGCCGACGATGATCCGCGCCGCCGCCAAGAACCACGAGGGCGTCGCGGTGATCGTCAAGCCCGAGTCCTACGACGCGGTCAGCGCCGAGCTGGAGGAGTCCGGCGGCGAGCTCTCCGCCTCGACCAGCCACTGGCTCGCCAACGAGGCCTTCGCCCAGACGGCCCGCTACGACGCCGCGATCAGCCGCTGGTTCTCGACCTCCTACGAGGACTTCCCCGAGCACCTGACGGTCTCCTACGAGAAGGAGCTCGACCTCGCCTACGGGGAGAACCCGCACCAGCGGGCGGCGCTCTACTCGGAGGCGGGGGTGCGCAGCCACATCCTCTCCGGGGTGGCGAAGCTGCACGGCAAGGCGCTTTCCTTCAACAACGTGCTCGACCTCGACTCGGCGCGGCGGCTGAACGACGACTTCGGGCCGCCGGCCTGCACGATCGTCAAGCACAACAACCCCTGCGGGGTCGCGGTCGGCGAGGACGCGCTCGACGCCTACCGCAAGGCGCTCGCCTGCGACCCGGTCTCCGCCTACGGCAGCGTGATCGCGATCAACCGGCCGGTCAGCGTGGCGCTGGCCGAGGCGCTGCACGAGAACTTCGTCGAGGTGCTGCTGGCGCCGGAGTACGAGGACGGCGCGCTTGAGGTGCTGCAGCAGAAGGAGGCGATCCGCATCCTCTGCGACGAGGAGCGGCGCCAGGGGGACCCCGCCGAACGCGACGTCAAGCGGGTCCGCGGCGGCCTGCTGATCCAGGACCGCGACGGCGACCCCGAGCCGCGCCAGATCATCGAGGCGGTGACGAAGACCGAGCCGAGCGAGGTGCAGTGGGAGGACCTGCTCTTCGCCTGGACGGTGGTGCGCCACGTCCGTTCCAACGCGATCGTGATCGCCAAGGGGGGCGCGACGCTGGGCATCGGCGCCGGCCAGATGAGCCGCGTCGACTCGGTCCGGCTCGCGGTCGAGAAGTGCCGCGACGCCCGCGGCGAGGAGGCCGCCGCCCTGCTGGCCGGCTCCGCCGTCGCCTCCGACGCCTTCTTCCCCTTCGCCGACGGCCCCCAGGCGGCGATCGACGCCGGCTCGGCCGCGGTGATCCAGCCCGGCGGCTCGAAGCGCGACGCCGAGGTGATCGAGGCCTGCGAGGGCGCCGGCATCCCGATGCTCTTCACCAGGCACCGCCACTTCCGCCACTGAAGAGCGATGCCCCCGGCGGGGCAGAAGGCGAACCAGATAGCGCGGATCGAGGCTGACCCGGTTTCTGGCCACGGTAGCGCGGCCTCTGAGGCCGACAGACCAGCGCGCGACGATCAGTCGCCCAGCCGCAGCAACGGCTAAGTTGGACGCTTGCGCACGATTGTCTACATCGACGGGTTCAACCTCTACTATGGGGCGTGCCGAGCGCCGGGACGGCGCTGGCTGAACCCCCTGGCGCTTGCGCAGCGGCTGCTGCCCAATGACGAGATCGCCGAAATCGGCTACTTCACCGCCAACATCAAGCGAGATCCCGAGGATCCCGGCGCTCAGGATCGTCAGCGCCTCTACCACCGCGCCTTACAGACGATCCCCAACCTGGAGATCTTCCTCGGCCGCTACATCTCGAAGCGGGTCCGGGGCAATCTGGTTGACGCCGCCCCCGACGAGGAGCCCAGGCGAGCCGTCCTCACCTACGAGGAGAAGGGAACCGATGTCAACCTCGCGACGCGCCTTCTCCTCGACGGATTCAATCGGCGCTATGAGTCCGCCGCAGTGATCTCCAACGACGGCGACCTCAAGATGCCGATCCGGGTTGTCCGCGAAGAGCTGGGTCTGCACGTGACCGTGGTCAACCCGGTGCTGCACAGCAAGCACCGCAGCGCCGCGCTCTCCCCGGATCCCCTGCCGGCCGACGCCAGCTTCATCCGCCTCTCCGCCCGCGACGTCGCGGAGTGCCAGTTCCCCGATCAGATCGTCTCTCCGAAGGGCGCCCGGTTGGTCAAACCCGAGACGTGGTGAGACTTGTGGCCCCCGCGTATCGATCCGTATACTGAAGCCAATCCCCCTGCTGTTTCGTCAGCAGGGCGCGGGGCCGCCGAAAGGCGGCCTCGGCATTTCTGGACTCCTACACGAAGCAATTTCCGCCCCTCAAGTGGAGCGAGTGGAAAGATGCCCCCGGCGGTGTCCGGTTCCAGGACATAGGCGACACCTGTGTCAAGACATAGGAGACACCGA
>JBBDJH010000019.1:0-11582 GCA_040879985.1 Solirubrobacterales bacterium | reverse complement strand
GCGCAGCCTGGTAGCGCGCACCGTTCGGGTCGGTGAGGTCCCCGGTTCAAATCCGGGCGCCCCGATATTTTTGCCTATCGCTGCGGACTTCATGTTCGAGCCGGTTGGCTTCAGGATCCGCGAGGACGACGAGGATCTGAAGCCTCGTTGAGTGCCTCTCGCAGGCGCTCGCTTGCGACGTAGCTGGTGTTTCTGCCACGTCCGCGTTGCTCTACCAGCCGCGCGTCGAGGAGGCGCCTGAAGTCGGCGCTCGCGGTGGCCGGCGAGATGTCGGCCTCCTCCCCGTATCTGCTGCGGTCGGTGCCATCCGCAAGGCTCTGCTCGAGGGCGATTATCAGCCGGTCCGGCCAGTCGCGGGCTTCGACCAGCGCTTCCAGGGAAGCCCAACGCGCAGCGGCGCTCTTGATCTGCGCCAGGCGCTGCCGTGCCTGGGCGAGGTGGGCGACGACGCAGAAGGAGACCCATCCGCTCGCGTCGCGGTCCGGTCGGTAGCTCCCTGCCTGGGCCCCGCGCAATGCGGCGTAGTACTCCCGGGTGTGGCTGCCGAGGTACTCCTCGATCGAGAAGAACTCCGGCGCCGCGAGCCCCTCGCGGGCGAGCACAAGCGACTGGACGATCCGCGAAACACGGCCATTGCCGTCTCGGAACGGGTGGACGGAGACGACGTGGAGGTGGGCCATCGCCGCTCTGACGACCACATCGACCTGGGGGTCTCCGGTCGCCAACCACTCGACCACCTCGCCCATCAGCTCGACCACCCGCCCGCCGTCCGGACCCTCGTACTCGAGCGAGCTGTCGGAAGCGGTGACGCCGATCGGCCCGGTGCGCCAGAGGCCGGGGTCCTTGTCGCGCTGGAAGCAGCAGGCGTCGAAATGCAGGTCGAGGATCACTCTGTCGACCCACCGGAAGGACGGGTCGATGCTCATCGTCCCGACATGGTCCATCGCCCGGGCGTAGGCGGCGACAGCGCGGCGATTCTCGTCGTCGCCGTCGCTGACGTCCCCGTCGTTGGCCAATTCCAGAGCTTCCTCCGCTGAGACGCTGAACCCCTCGATCGACGTCGAGCTCTCGATCGAGCTGGCGCGGACCTCCCGCCGGAGGCTGCCCATCCAGCGGCTGCGCGTCTTGACCTCGCCGCCCAATGCCGCGCGCAACCCGGCCAGCTCGTCGAGCTGCTTTCGCAGGGCCGGGGTTATCGGTGGGGTCGCGTAGATCATGATTAGACGTATAGACGATTATACGCATAATCGTCTATACGAATAGAGCTATGCCTGCGGGTCAGAGTCCGAGGTCGCGGACGCCGCGCTCGTCCCAGCCGAGATGGTGGGCGATCTCGTGGCGGACCGTGCGCTCGACCTGGGCCCGCAGCAGCTCGCGGTCGTGGCCGAAGTCGCCTTCCAGCGTGTCGCGGTAGATCACGATGTGGTCGCGGTAGTCGTCGCGCGCGACGGTGTCGCCGATATAGTGGCCGTAGGCGTGGTGCTGGCGGCCGAGGTGGGAAACGAGGATGGGGATCTGCTCGACCGCCTCGCGGAGCTCCTCGGGCAAATCGTCGATCGCGGCGACGACCAGCTCGTCGAACTCGCTCAACGGCTGCTCGGGCGGCGGCAACTTGGCCAGCTCCTCGCTGCGGTCGGCGATCCGGCGGAACTCCCCCTCGGGCATCTCGTCACCGAGCAGCGTCACCGTCACCCAGGCGGTGATCAGGACAACCGCGGCGATCCCCGCCAGCAGGGCCAGCAGCTCGCCGACCCCCGCGAACGAGGGCGGGTTGAGCAGCAGCATCACCAGCCCGACGATGAAAGCGACCAGCGCCGCCGCGCGCAGGGGTGGGCCGAGCGTCTCCTTCATGCATCGAGAGTAGAGGCAGCGGATGTAGGCTCACGCGATCGACGACCTGATCGAGAACAACCGGCGCTTCGCCGACTCGCTCCCGGCCGGGCACCTCGACGTCCGTCCCAGCCGCCGGCTGGCGATCGTCACCTGCATGGACTCGCGCCTCGACGTCTTCGCGGCGCTCGGCCTCGGCGACGGAGAGGCTCACGTCCTGCGCAACGCGGGTGGGGTGATCACCGACGATGTGATCCGCTCGCTCGCGGTCTCCCAGCGCCGCCTCGGCACCCGCGAGACGATGCTGATCCACCACACCGACTGCGGCATGCAGAAGCTCAGCGACGACGGCTTCCGCGCCGAGCTGCAGGCGGCGACCGGCGTCGCGCCGGCCTTCGCGATCGAGTCCTTCAGCGACGTCGAGGCCGACCTACGGCAGTCGATCCTGCGCGTCCGCCGCTCCCCCTTCCTCGCCCACCGCGACGCCGTGCGCGGTTTCGTCTACGACGTCGACACCCACCGGCTGCACGAGGTCACGGTCCCGGACGGCAGCTAGTACGGGTACTGGTCCGCGGGGTCAGCGCACCGCTTCGATCGCCCGCTCTATCTCGCTGAGCGAGGCGCCCTCCTGCAACGTCTCGGTGCCGCGCGGCCCGCTCACGATCACGGCCTGGCCGATGCGGATGCCGAGCCCTCGACCGAGGTCTTCGTAGCCCTCGAGTCGCTCGGCGATCGGGCCGTCGGCGCCGCCCCTTTCGTCCAGCGTCGCCTGCCACTCTTCGACGTCGAGCTCGCCGATCGAGTTGGCCAGCGAGCTCATCAGCCGGTCGCCGACCCCGAACCGCTCGGCCTCGCCCTGGTTGACGAAGAAGAGGTAGGTGTACTGCCAGCCGTAGCCCTGCTCGGCCGCGGCCTCGGCGCCGAAGAAGCCGAGCTCCAGCGGGTTCGCCGCGACCGAGTAGTGGCGCATCAGCAGGTTCGCCTCGCCGGGCCGTACGTAGTCTTCGACCAGGGCCGGAACCGTGGTCAGGAACTCGTCGCGGCAGTTGCCGCACTGGAGGTCGTTGAAGACCTGGATCGAGACCGGCGCGTCGGCGGAGCCGAGCCGCTCCCCTTCCTGCGGAATCCCGCCGAACAGCCGCTGGGCGCTGGCGATGCCGTCGAGCCGGACCACTTCGCGGCCCGCCTCCTTGGTCGAGACGTCGACGATCACGTAGGCGAGCGCGGCAAGCGCGAGGGAGAGCACGATCGTCACCCAGAGCCGGCCTCGCCGAGGGGTCGGAGTGGCGGCGCGCCCGGACACCGCTGCATTATCGCGGGACGCCGCCGCGCGCGAATCGCGGCACCGGGCAACGCTCGGCAAACAGTTCACTAGACTTGCCCGCGTGGAGGGACGGGGAACCCAATCGACCACGCTCGCGGACCTGCTGCCGCGCGCGGCGCAGCTCTACGGCAGCGCCCCGGCGATCCAGTTCAAGGACGGCGACGAGTGGGTCACGCGCAGCTTCGCCGATGTCGAGGCGACGGTGCGCGACCTGGCCCTCGGCCTGGTCGACCTCGGCGTCGCCAAGGGCGACAAGGTCGCGATCCTCGCCAACACCCGGCCCGAGTGGACCTACTTCGACTTCGCGGCGCTCTCGATCGGCGCCACCGTCGTGCCGATCTACCAGACCAACTCGCCGGAGGAGTGCCAGTACGTGCTGGAGAACTCCGACTCCAAGGTCGTCGTCGTCGAGGACGACGAGCAGATCGAGAAGATCCGCAAGGTCCGCGACAGGCTGCCGAAGCTGGAGGCGGTGGCGCGGATGACCGGCTCCAGCGAGGACGCCGTCTCACGCGAGGATCTGAGCGCCCGCGGCGGCGCCCGCGACGCCGCCGAGTGGGAGCAGCGCTGGTCGGCGGTCGCGCCGGAGGACATCTGCACCTTCATCTACACCTCGGGGACGACCGGCCCGCCGAAGGGCTGCGTGATCTCGCACGGCAACTACCGGGCGATGCTCGACATGGTCAACTCGACCAGCGTCATCGAGCCCGAAGACGTCACCTACCTCTACCTCCCCCTCGCCCACTCCTTCGCCCTGCTGATCCAGCTCGGCAGCTTCGACCTCGGCGCGACCCTGGCCTTCTGGGAGCGCGATCCGCTGAAGATCATGCCCAACATGGCCGAGCTGAAACCGACCTACTTCCCCTCGGTGCCGCGGATCTTCGAGAAGATCTACACGACCGCGACCAGCGCGATGGAGAAAGAGGGCGGCCTGAAAAAGGCGATCTTCGACTGGTCGATCCGGGTCGGCGTGAAGATGCGCAAGGCCGAACGGGAGGGGCGCCGGCCGGGCTTCCTGCTGCGCAAGCAGTACGAGTTCGCCGACAAGAAAGTGCTCTCGAAAATCCGCGGCCTGTTCGGCGGGCGGCTGCGCCTCGCCGTCTCCGGCGCGGCGCCGATCAACCCCGACATCCTGCACTTCTTCGACGCCGCCGGGGTGCTCGTGCTCGAGGGCTGGGGGATGACCGAGACCTCGACCGCGGCGACGATCTCCACCCCCGACGACTTCAAGATCGGCACGATCGGCAAGCCCTTCCCCGGCTGCGAGGTGAAGATCGCCGCGGACGACGAGATCCTCGTCAAGGGCCCCAACGTCTTCCAGGGCTACTACAAGAACGACGAGGCCACCCGCGAGACGATCGTTGACGGCTGGCTGCACACCGGTGACCTCGGCTCGATCGACGCCGACGGCTTCATCACGATCACCGGGCGCAAGAAGGACATCATCATCACCGCGGGCGGCAAGAACATCACCCCGGCCAACCTCGAGAACGAGATCAAGCAGCACCCGCTGGTCTCGCAGTGCGTCGTCGTCGGCGACCGCCGCCCCTACCTGGTCGGGCTGGTCACGCTCGACCCGGAGGAGACGGTCGCTTACGCCAAGGAGCACGGCCTGCCCGAGGACCCGCAGCAGCTCGCCGCCAACGGCGATATCCGCGCCGCGATCGAGGCGCACCTGGCCAAGGTCAACGAGAAGTTCGCCCGGGTCGAGCAGGTCAAGAAGATCGCCATCCTCCCCCGCGACCTGACCCAGGAAGACGGCGAGCTGACGCCGACGATGAAGGTCAAGCGCGCGGTCGTCGCCGACAAGCACCAGGGCGAGATCGACCAGCTCTACGCGGGCTGAGATTCCTTCTCGCGCTCGACCGCGCGGCGGACGCGGCGCTCGGAGATCTCCAGGCCGTGGCGCTCGGCGATCTCCTTGAAGCGATCGTAGTCCTGGGCGAGCGCCGCGGTTACCGACTCGAAGCCGTGGCGGGCGATCGTCAGCCGCCGCGAGTAATCCATGATCGGCGTGCCGAACATCAGCTCGTCGTTGGGCTCGGGCTCGATCAGGACGATGTCGACGCCGGGGTACTTCTCCTGCCACATCTCGACCGCCTGCTGCAGGCGGGCGTGGGCGATCAGGCGGAAGGCCTGGTTGGCGATCGCCGGCAGGCCCATGTCGGCGACCCGCCGCACGCGGGTGCCGAAGACCGTCGGGATCGTCTGCTCGAAGTCGTTGACGTAGGGGACCAGGGGGTTGACGACGACGATGAACTTGGCGCCCTTCTCGACCGCGATGTCGACGTTGGTGGTCGAGCGGATGCCGCCGTCGACCAGCTGGCGGCCCTTCAGGTCGACCGGCTTGTAGACGACGGGTAGCGCGGTCGAGCACTCGATCGCCTTGGAGATCGGCACGTCGTCCCAGCCCGGCTCGCCGAAGACGAGGCGCTCGCAGGTATCGAGGTCGGTCGCGGTCAGATAGAGCTCGCGATCGAGCAGGCGGAAGTCGTTGACCCGGCCGGCGTCGCTGAGCGACTGCTCGACGTAGTCGGCGATGCCGGCGTTCGAGTAGAGGCCGGAGGGCAGCGCCTCGGCGAGGCCGACGCCGATGTCGATCGCCGAGAAGTCGCCCATCTGAACCAGGCGGCGCATCAGCTCGGCGGTGCGCAGCGGCAGCAGCGCCGCCTTCTGGAGGAAGCCGAGGTAGTTGAATTTGAGCACCTTGCTGAGGTCGAGGTCGTCGAACTCGGAGGGCTCGCGCTCGTTGATCACCTGCATCATTTCGTCGGGGGTGACGCCGTTGGCGAGCATCGTCGCGACGAACGAGCCGGCGCTGGTGCCGACGTAGACGTCAAAGTTGTTGACCGTGCTGTTGACCGCCAGCAGGTCGAGCGCGCGCAGGGCGCCGATCTCGTAGACGCCGCCGGTAAAACCGCCGCCTCCGAGGACCAGGGCCGTCTTCGACGGGCGTTTGCGGCCCTTGCCGCGCTTGCGGCGGGTCGGGGCCTCTATGTCGACGACCTTGCCCATAAACATGGATTATCCCAGAGAGGGCGGGCGTGTTGCCGGGGAGGGGTAGGGGGTGTCCCCGCGTTGCTGGGTTTTTCGCCTGGGGACTCTCGAAGCTGGCGCCCGCAGGCTGCCGGGGCGAAAAAGAGGACGCCGCTGCCGCGGGGACACCCCCTACCCCTCCCCCTCGGAACGTCACCACCGCTACCTTGTCTAACTTCGGTGTTGGAATCTGGGATGAGACGAGTGGCGATTCTGCTCGCGGCCCTTGCCGTGCTGGCGCTGCTGCCATCCGCTGCCGCGGGGGCGAGCAGGAGCTGTGGGGAGATGAAGAACCGGTTGGTGCGTGGCGGTGGCGGCGCGAGTGGGTTGCTCGTGGTCGATGCCGATAGCGGCAGGGTTCTCTGCGCGCGGGCGGCCGGGCGGCCGCGGACGCTCGCCTCGAACATGAAGCTGTTCACGACGGCGGCCGCGCTGGCGCGGCTCGGTCCGCGTTACCGGATCGAGACGACGCTGCTGGCCGAGCGGGCGCCCGGCCGCGACGGGATACTGCGCGGCAATCTCTACCTGAGGGGCGGCGGCGACCCGGCGCTCGGCTCGCCGGCCTTCCTCAACCGCTTCCGGGGCGGAATCGGCACCAACCTGTTCGCCCTGCGGCGGGGGCTGCGGAGCACCGGCGTGCGGCAGGTGACCGGCAGACTGCTCGCCGACGACTCCGTGTTCGACCGGCTGCGCGGCGTGCCCGACTCCGGCTTCGCCACCAGCCCCTGGATCGGCCCCCTCTCCGGCCTCTCCTTCAACTCCGGCTACAGCACCTCCCACGGCGGCGGCTTCGCCTCCGACCCGGCCCTGCTCGCAGCCACCAAGCTGGGTGGCTCGCTGCGCAAGGGCGGGGTCGCTGTCCGCTCCGGCATCGCCCTCGCCGGAACGCCCGCCGGCGCCGAGCCGCTCGCCACGGTCCGCTCGCCGACGATCGCCCAGCTCGCCGTGACGACCAACGTCTACTCGAACAACTTCTACGCCGAGATGCTGCTCAAGCTGGTCGGGGCCCACTTCGGCGGGGCCGGCAGCACCGGCGCCGGGGGCGCCGTGGTGGAGCGCTTCGCCCGCGGCCGGGGATCCGGCGTGCGGGCCGCCGACGGCTCCGGCCTGACCCGCACCAACCGCGCCTCGCCGCTGCAGGTGGTCCGGTTGCTGCGCTCGATGCGCACCGAGCGCCTCGCCGACCCGTTCATCCAGAGCCTCGCCCTGACCGGCCGCACCGGCACCGTCGCCACGCGCACCCGCGGCAGCGCAGCCGAGGGTCGGTGCCGCGTCAAGACCGGCACCCTGACCGGCGTCAGCGCGCTCTCCGGCTACTGCTTCAACCGCAGCGACAAGACGATCGCCTTCTCGGTCCTGATGAACGGCATATACAGCACCACCGCGGCCCGCGCCGCCCAGGACAGGATCGCCGGGCTCGTCGCCTCTTACTGACGGCCGGGCGAGCCGCGGCGGCGAGCCTTCCTTCGCCCTCCCTAGAATCGCTCCCATGCGTGTCCTGCTGACCAACGACGACGGGATCTCGGCGCCTGGGCTGCAGGCGGCGCGGCGGGCGCTGCGCGAGCTGGACGGGGTGGAGCTGGAGGTGATCGCCCCCGATTCGAACCGCAGCGCGACGGCGCGCAGCATCACGACGCGCTCGCCGCTGAAGGTCGAAGAGGTCGAGTTCGGCGACGGCGACCGCGGTTTTGCGACCGGCGGCACGCCGGTCGACTGCGTCCGCTTCGCCGACCTCGGCCTCGGTGGGGAGCGCCCCGACCTGATCGTCGCCGGGATCAACCACGGCGCCAACCTGGGTGACGACATCACCTACTCGGGGACGGTCGCGGCGGCGCTCGAGGGGATCGTGCTCGGTATCCCGGCCGTCGCCCTCTCCCAGCAGTCCTCCGGCGGCGGCATGGGCTACGTCAGCGGGCGCTTCGACTTCGGCGTCGCCGCTCCCTTCGCCGCCCAGCTCGTCCGCCGCCTGATCGAGGAGCCGATGCCCCCCGAGACCCTGGTGAACGTCAACTTCCCGGCCGGCGAGGCGGGCGGCGTCGAGGTCACCAAGCTCGGCAAGCGGCTCTACGACGACGAGCTGAAGCTCGTCTCCGAGGACGAGCAGGGACGCCGCCACTATGAGATCTACGGCTTCGAGCCCTCCTACCGCGACGAAGCCGGCACCGACCTCAACGCGGTCGCCCAGGGGCGCATATCGGTGACCCCGATCCACTTCGACCTGACCGACCACGGCGGCCTCGAGCGGCTGCGCGGTTGGCGCTTCGAGGAGATGCTCGCGGCCGGCCCTCGCTCATCCGTGTGAGCGCCGCCTCCGCCGAGAAGCGGGCCGCGGAGCTGCGCCGCCGGCTCGCCACGCACAACCACCGCTACTACGTCCTCGACGACCCGACGATCGGCGACGACGAGTACGACGAGCTGCTCGACGAGCTGCGCGCGATCGAGGCCGAGCACCCCGACCTGAGCACCCCCGACTCGCCGACCCAGCGGGTCGGGGCGCCGCCGCTGCAGCGCTTCGAGCAGGTCGAGCACGCCGAGCCGATGCTCTCGCTCGCCAACGCCCGCAGCGAGGATGAGCTGCGCGCCTGGGAGACGCGGGTGCGCAACCAGCTCAAGCGGCTCGACATCGGCGCCGCCGAGTTCAGCTACACGACCGAGCCGAAGATCGACGGGCTGGCGATCTCGCTGACCTACGAGGACGGCGTGCTGACCCGCGGCGCGACCCGCGGCGACGGCCGCGTCGGCGAGGACGTGACCCGCAACCTGCGCACGATCGGGGCGATCCCGCTGGGCATCGAGGGGGCGCCGCCGCTGGTCGAGGTGCGCGGCGAGGTCTACCTGCCGATCGCCGACTTCAAAGCCCTCAACGAGCGCCGCGCCGCGGCCGGCGAGCCGGCCTTCGCCAACCCGCGCAACTCGGCCGCCGGCTCGATCCGCCAGCTCGACCCGGCGCTGGCCGCGGAACGGCCGCTCTCGATCTGGTGCTACGGGATCGGCGCCGTCCGCGGGCTCGAGCTGGCGACCCACGGCGAGGAGCTGGAGTGGCTCGCCGGGCGCGGCTTCAAGGTCAACCCCGACACCGCCCACCACGGGGGAATCGACTCGACCGTGAAGCGCTGCCGCTGGTGGGAGGAGCGGCGCGAGCAGCTCGACTACGAGATCGACGGGGTCGTCGTCAAGATCGACGAGCGGGCGCTGTGGCGGCAGCTGGGCGTCGCCGGCCGCGAGCCGCGCTGGGCGATCGCCTGGAAGTTCGCGCCGACGACGGCGACCACGGTGCTGCGCGACGTCATCTGGAACGTCGGCCGCAGCGGTCACCTGGTGCCCTTCGCGATGCTCGAGCCGGTCCACGTCGGCGGCGTCACCGTCTCGACCGCGACCCTGCACAACGAGGAGGACCTGGCGCGCAAGGACGTGCGGGTCGGCGACGAGGTGGTGGTGATGCGGGCCGGCGACGTGATCCCGCAGGTGGTGGCGCCGCTCAGCCAGCGGCGCAAGAAGGGCGCGCGCAAACCGAAGCCGCCGAAGAAGTGCCCGGCCTGCGGCACGCCGACCGTCAAGCCCGAGGACGCCGTCTTCTCGATCTGCCCCAACAGGCAGGGCTGTCCGGGCCAGTCCTTCCAGCACGTCAAGCACTTCGTCAGCCGTGGCACGATGGACATCGACGGCTTGGGCGAGAAGCAGGCACTGCGCTTCCTCGAGGAAGGCCTGATCGAGGACGTCGCCGATATCTACGAGCTCGACGAGGAACGGCTGGCCGGCCTCGAGAGGCTCGGCGAGGTATCGGCCCGCAACCTGGTCGCCGCGATCGAGGCCTCGCGCAAGCGACCGTTCAAACGAGTCCTCTACGCGCTGGGGCTGCCCGGCGTCGGCGCGGTCACCGCCGAGGCGCTGGCCGGTCATTTCGGCTCGATCGACGCCCTGCGCGAAGCGGACCCGGAGCGGATCGAGGAGGTCGAGGGGGTCGGCCCGATCATGGCCGTGCAGATCGCCGAGTCGCTCGCCGACGAGCCGACCTGGGCGCTGGTCGAGAAGCTGCGCGAAAAGGGCCTGCGCCTCGAGGGGGACCCTTCCGAACGGCGCGCCACCGGCGGACCGCTGGACGGCCGGACGCTGGTCCTGACCGGCACGCTGCCGGAGCTGACCCGCGAGCAGGCCGCCGCAGCGATCAAGGCGGCCGGCGGCAAGGTGGTCAACTCCGTTTCGAAGAAGACCGACTACGTGGTCGCCGGCGGCAACCCCGGCTCGAAGCTGGCCAAGGCGGAGCGGCTCGAGACCGAGATCCTCGACGAAGCGGGCCTGCGCGCGCTGCTGAGCCGATGAGATGAACGAGGGGAAGATTCTCCTATGAGCGTCTCGGTCGTCGTGCCGACCAGGGACCGCCCGGAGAAACTGCGGCGCTGCCTGGCGGCGCTGGCAGGCGCGCACGAGGTCGTCGTCGTCGACGACGGCTCGCGGGCCGAGGCGGCGGTGGCGGAGGTCGTCGCCGCGGCCGGCGCGCGGCTGCTCCGCCTCGAGGGAGAGGGGCCGGCGGCGGCGCGAAACGCCGGGGCGCGGGCGGCGGCGGGCGACGTCGTCTGCTTCAGCGACGACGACTGCGAGCCCGAACCCGGCTGGGCGCAAGCGCTCGCCGCGCCGATCCTCGCCGGCGCAGCGGGAAGCGCCGCCGGCCGAACCGTGACGGCGCCGGACGCGAGCCCGGCCGACCGCGCCTGGCAAGCGATCGCCGACCACCTGCAGCAGTCCGCCTCCTCCCCCGGCTCGCCCTCCCCCGGCTTCGCGCCCACCTGCAACCTCGCCTGCTCGCGCGCCCTGCTCGAACAACTCCCCTTCGACGAGTCCTTCCCACTGGCGGCCGGCGAGGACCGCGACTGGGCGGCGAGAGCTGCCGCACGCAACGCCGCCCCCAACTTCGTCGCCGACGCCGTCGTCGTCCACCGCCCCGGGCTCACCGCAAGCTCCTTCCTGCGCCAGCAGTACCGCTACGGAAAGGGAGCCGCCCGCTTCCGCTCCGCTGATACTGAACGCCGCCTCGGCTCGCCCAGCTTTTACGTTGGCTTGCTGCGGGCAGGCTTCGCGGCCGGGGCTGGAGCCGGTGCCCTTGTCGTCGTCGCCCAGCTTGCCGTCGCCACAGGCGCCCTCGTCGAGAGAAGAGGGGGACCCTCTCGAACCGGCGGATACTCAAAACGGCGACCTAATTGAGGGATTAGCGAAACGCGCAGCGCGAGTCGCCAAGCGGGTTCGCTCGGGTAGCTGATTCATGGGATACCTCTCGTTGGGGGTGGTTCTACCCCAGCGCTTAGCTGTCAATGGTCATCGATTATCCGGAACTCCGGATAATTCGTGTTATTCCGGGTCCAGAATTATCTTGAGTAGGCCGTTTGTGACTGAGGCA
>JBBDJH010000018.1:0-67527 GCA_040879985.1 Solirubrobacterales bacterium | reverse complement strand
TCTCCGATGTCGCGACACATCACAAGTACCCCCGGCAGGATTCGAACCTGCGGCCTTCGCCTTCGTGAGGGGCGTGCTCTATCCACTGAGCTACGGGGGCGTCGCCGCCCGAGGGCGACGCGGGCAGCCTACTCCGCGCTCCGGTTCGAGCAGGGGGTCCGCACGAGATGAGGGCGCAGCGCTTCCATACCATCGTCGCTGCCCGCAGCAAGCCGACTGAGGACCCCGAGATGCGCCGGTTATCGCGGCCGTCAGAGGACGTAGACGCTGACGAAGACGATGATCCACATCACGTCTACGAAGTGCCAGTAGATGCCCGGCACCTCGACGCCTAGGTGATCCTCGGCCTTGGGGCCGAAGTGGCCGCGGAAGGCGCGGATCGTGGCGAAGCTGAGCAGCGCCAGGCCGACGAAGACGTGGGCGCCGTGCAGGCCGGTGAGGCCGTAGAAGATCGAGCCGAAGGCGAGGTCGCGGGCGCTGAAGCCGATGTGGGCGTACTCGTTCATCTGGATGAAGAGGAAGGTCGCGCCGAGCAGCCAGGTCAGCACGAGGCCGAGCTTGAGGCCGTTGCGGTCGCCGCGGCGGATCGACTCGAGCGCGTAGTGGATCGTGAAGCTCGAGGAGACCAGGATCGCCGTGTTGATCGCGGCGATCGCGACCGGGAGCTCGTACGGCACGGGCGGCCAGGACGGCGGGTCGACGACGACGCGGAGGAAGAAGTAGGCGGCAAAGAAGGCGCCGAAGAGCATCACCTCGGAGACGATGAAGAGCAGGATGCCGAGCGTCTGACGATCCATCCGCGAGCTCTGGTTGGCCTCCGGCGGCCCGTGGTGCTCCTCGTGAGCGTCGTGATCGAGTGCGACCGTTGCGCTCTCCATCAGGCCTCCTCCTCTCCCCCGGCCACGGCCGCGGCGACCGCCTCGGCCGGCCGGCCGACCTCGAGGTGCTCGACCTGCTTGTCGGTGATCTCGCGGGTCCGCCCGACCAGATCCTCGTCGAGCCAGCGCGAGGCCTCGCCGGCGAAGGTCGAGATCAGCACCTCGTCGACCCGGTAGTGCTCGATCGCGTTCTGCACCGCGTGGAAGGGATCGGGGCTCATCGGCTGGCCGGTGGCGTCGATGTCGGCCCGGTAGAGCTCGGCCAGGGTCGAGGCGAGGTCGCGGACGATTTCCGCCTCGGAGACGTCCTCAGCGCGGGGGCAGATGACCGTGTAGCGGTGCGGCTGGCCGCCGGCGCGCTCCTTGAGGCGCTTGACCAGATCCGGCGTGGCGACGGTCTGGGTGGCGACGACGAGCGTGTGGATCACGTCCCAGCGAATCGAGTCGTCTTCGATCCGCACCGGGATGTGGGTGATCTCGACCGCCGGCTCGAAGCGGGCCCGCGCCCACTCGACCAGGTCCTTGCGGGCGAAGCCGAAGCGGGTCTCATAGAGGCAGGAGAGCAGCACCTCGCCGGGATCGTGGGCGCGCACCGCGTCGTCGAGCGCCAGGGCGGGATCCCGGTCCATCACCTCGCCGACCGAGTCGACCCCGTACTCGGAGAGGATCGACATCGTCACCTCGACCCGGGCGCGAGCCGCGTCGCGCAGCTCGCCGGCGTCAATCAGCTGGCCGACGGCGGGCTGGTTCTGCGGCGCCGCGACGGCGACGAAGGGCGCCTTCCCGGCGCGCTCGGCGACCGCCTTGAGGAGCTTGCGGCCGCCCGCCACCTCGTTGAGGAAAACGAGCAGGGGCTTTGCCTGGGCGGCGTCGCTCATGGGGAGCCCACCACGGCCGGCGCCGGTTTCTCGACCTCGGCCCCGTCGTCGGCCATGATCGCGTGGCGAGCGCCCGGGACGCCGAACTCGTACGGCCCGCCGACCACCCGCGGGATCTCATCGAAGTTGAAGACCGGCGGCGGCGAGGAGACCTGCCACTCGATCGTGTTCGCCCGCCAGGGGTTGTCGCCGGCGCGGGGGCCGTACTTCCAGCTGACCACCATGTTGTAGAGGAAGACGAGCTGGGCGGCGCCGAGCATGAAGGCGAAGACGCTGATCAGCAGGTTCCAGTTGCCGAACTGCTCGGCGTAGTCGGCGACCCGGCGCGGCATCCCGTCCATCCCCACCCAGTGCATCGGGATAAACGTTCCCCAGGTGCCGACGACGGTGCCCCAGAAGTGGACCCGGCCGAGTTTCTCGTCATACATCCGGCCGGTCATCTTCGGGAACCAGTGGTAGACGCCGGCGAAGATCGTGAAGACCGAGCCGCCGAAGAGGACGAAGTGGATGTGGGCGACGATGAAGTAGGTGTCGGAGACGTGGATGTCGATCGGCACCATGCCGAGCATCACGCCGCTGATCCCGCCGATCGTGAAGGTGACGATGAAGGCCAGCGAGAACAGCATCGCGGTCGAGTAGGTGTGGATCTTGCCGAAGTAGAGCGTGCCCAGCCAGGAGAAGATCTTGATCCCGGTCGGCACCGCGATCAGCAGCGTGGTGATCATCATCGGCACGCGCAGCCAGCTGAACATGCCGGCGACGAACATGTGGTGCGCCCAGACCGAGTAGCTGAGCACGACGATCCCGATCAGCGCCAGGGCCATCAGGCGGTAACCGAAGATCGGTTTGCGGGCGTGCGTGGAGATCACCTCGGAGATGATCCCGAAGCCGGGCAGCATCATGATGTAGACGGCAGGGTGCGAGTAGAACCAGAAGATGTGCTGGTAGCTGACCACGTCGCCGCCGGCGGCGAACTGGAAGAACTGGGTGCCGAGGGCGCGGTCGAAGAGGACCATGAACTGGGCGCCGGCGATGAACGGCGTCGCGGCGACGACCAGCAGCGAGGTCGAGAGGTTGGCCCAGACGAGCAGCGGCATCCGCCAGAAGGTCATTCCGGGCGCACGCATAGTGATGATCGTGACTAGGAAGTTGAGCGCGGTGGCGATCGAGGAGGCCCCGGCGAACTGGACGCCGAGGTTGAAGAACGACTGGCCCAGCGGGGCGCCGGTGGAGAGCGGCGCGTAGCCGGTCCAGCCGGCGTCGAAGGCGCCACCGGGGGCGAGGTAGCTGCCGACGAAGAGCAGGCCGGCGATCGGCAGCATCCAGAAGCTCAGCGCGTTGAGCCGCGGGAAGGCCATGTCGGGCGCGCCGATCATCAGCGGCAGCACGTAGTTGGCGAGCCCGGCAAAGACGGGGATGACGAAGACGAAGATCATCAGCACCGCGTGGGTGGAGAAGAGCCCGTTGAAGGTCGCGGCGTCGACGATCTGCGTGCCCGGCTGCGCCAGCTCGGCCCGGATCACCATCGCCAGCAGGCCGGCGAGGAAGAAGAAGAAGAAGGTCGTGACGATGTACTGGATGCCGATCACCTTGTGATCGGTGTTGAAGCGGAAGTAGTCCCTCCAGCTCTTCGCGCCGTGCTGGGAATGGTCGTCGGGGACCGTGGGCATCCCGACCGCCCAGCGCAGCCAGTAGTCGAAGCAGCCGAAGCCGGCGAGGAAACCGAGCGGCGCGGTCACCAGCGGCACGACCACGTGCGGGTAGCCGGTCTGCTCGGTCTGCCAGATCGGCAGGCCCGAGACCTCGCGCAGGACGACGACCAGGGCAAGGCCGAAGGCGGCGGCGAGCACGGTCCCGAGCAGGCCCCGAATCCATCCCGGTTGCTTGATCGCGGCAGCCATCAGATCGTCTCCATTATGCCTTTAGGCGCCGCCCGCACCGACGGGCCGCGGGTCGGTTTCGGTGTCCTGGCGGATCGTCTCCAGGTAGGGCGGCGGAATGGTCTCTTTCAGCCCGGCGACCCATTTGCGGAACTCGGCCGGCGGCTCGACCACGACGGTCGCCCGCATCGTCGTGTGGCCAAAGCCGCAGAGCTCGGTGCAGACCAGCTGGTAGGTGCCGGGCTTGTCCGGGGTGACGATCGCGGTCGTCGTGATCCCCGGCACGTTGTCTTTCTTGATCCGCCACTCGGGCACCCAGAAGGAGTGGATCACGTCGAGCGCATGCATCTTGAAGTGCACCTGGCGGCCCAGCGGCACCCGCAGCTCACCCTCCGAGTAGGCGTTGCCCTTGCCCGGGTAGCCGAAGCTCCAGGCGAACTGCTGCGAGAAGACGTCGACGACGATCGGGTTCTCCGTCGGCTCTTCGATCTCGTTGAGCACCGACCAGCTGTAACCGGCGGCGAAGAGGACGATCACGGTCGGGATCAGCGTCCAGGCGATCTCGAGCCGGGTGTTGCCGTGGATCGGCTCGCCGTCGGACTCGTCCCCCGGCTTGGCTTTGAATTTCCACAGGGCGTAGAAGAGCATCACCATCACCAGGGCGAAGACGAAGGACGAGAGGATGATCATCGCGTCGAGCAGCGTGTCGATCTTCGGCGCCGCCGTGGAGGCCTGCTGGCCGTCCCAATTGATCGGCACCATCACCGCCGACATGACCACGGTCAGGACAACGGTGGCGGCGAGCATCTTCGCTATCGGGAGGCGGCCCATCATCGGCGGGGGCGCATTCTATGCATGCGGCAGACGGTCAAGCTCGCCCCGCGAAGCGGCGCTGACGCCGCGGGCCACGCCCTCCCAGCTCCAGAGCCGCCGGGCGGTCTCGACGAGCGCCCCGCGAGCCGCTTCGCGCTCGCTGCCGGGCAGCGCCAGCCAGCGATTCAGCCGCTCGGCGATCGCCTCAACCGCCCCCGCCGCAACCGGAAACGAGACCAGATCGGCGACCCCGGGCGGCAGCGCCGGCGCCAGCTGCCGCGACACCTCGCGCATCCCCGAGTGCCCAGCCGACACCGGCAGCACCCCGCAGGCGGCCGCCTCGGCGGCGACCATCCCAAATGCCTCCGGAAAGGTGCTCGGCATGACCAGGGCTTCCGCCCCCGGCAGCAGCTCGGCAACCTCGTCGTGCTCGAGCCGGCCGATGAACTCGACCGACGCCGCCATCCCCTTTGCCGCCTCGACATACCCCGCGGGCGGGTCGGCCAGAAAGGCGCTGAGGATCGGCAACGGCTCCGCCGATCCCCCCTCCAGCCCCCACCCCAACCTTGCGACCTCGCGCGCATCCGCCAAGTCACCGGTGTCGAGTGCTGCCAGCAACCGACGCAGCCCATCCTCGTACTCCCCGTAACCGGCAATCTGCAGGCGGGCATCCGGGTGCTCGCAGCGCACCAGGGGCCACGCGGCCAGCAGCAGGTCTACTCCCTTAGAGACGATCAACTTTCCGACGAAGACAACCCTTTCACCCGCGGGTGGCGCGGGGTGGGCCACCCGGCGCAGCGCGGCGTCCTGTTTTTCGCCCCCCTGACGACCTCGGACGGCATCCGGCGCCTCTGGCGAAAAACCCAGCGCGGAGCCGGGTGGCCCACCCCGCGACAGGACCCGCGGTCGAAAGCGCTCCGTGTCAACGCCGGGAGGTCCCAACCGCGTCTTCTCCCGCAGGCCGGAAACGCCCGGCAGCGCCGCCCAGAGCGACTCGGCCGTGTGCCGCGACCCGACCAAGACGCAGGAAGCCGCCTCCACCCCCTCTTCGGCGAAGGGCAGGAACCGCGGGTGCGGTTTGACCGTGTACTCGAGCGCCGAGCCGTGGATCTTGGCGGCGAAGTCGCCGATGCCGGCGCGAGCCAGGATCGCCGGGCCCATGACCAGGTGGCCGGCGAGCGCCGCGTCGAAGCCGCCGACGCTCTCGGCCACCGAGCGCACGGCCGCGACATTGGCCTCGATGTAGCGGTCGAGCTCACCGTCCGTCATCTCCGGAAAGGCCTTGACTTCGAAGCCCTCGTAGGGGTCCTTGACGTAGACCGGCAGCAGCCCGCCGATCTCGGGGTTGTGGATCTCGACGCCGTCGATCCGCACCTGGCGGTCCTGGCAGAGCAGGTGCACCTCGTGGCCCAGGCCGGCCAGGGCGCGGGCGAGGTTCGCCGTGTAGATGTTGCTGCCGGTGCCGCGCAGCATGTAGCCGTGGAAGAGCAGAACGCGCATCGCTGCCGGGCAACCTATTAGTCTTCGCCGCCATGAACTCGAAGCAGCTCTACCGGATGCGGGCGCCGGCCTCGGGCCGCGAGGCCCTGGCCCATGCCGAGCCCGGCTCGGTCTACCTCGACCGCGAGACCGACGAGGAGATGGTTCCGGTGGCGATGGTGCTGCCGCTGGCCCCCTCCGCCTCGGCCCTGCCGCGCAGCCCGGAGAACCTGCGCACCTGCCGCCGCTGCGATCAGCTGATCGGCCTCGACGTCTCGGATTGCCCATACTGCGGCCTGCGCCAGCCGGCGCTCTAGGGTTTCTTCACGACCGTCGCCGTATACAGCAGGCGCGCGTTCGAGTAGTAGCAGCCGTAGGTCTTGGTTTTGCGCACGCCCTGCTGCGGGTGGCCGCCCTGGATGTCCTCCTTCGAGGAGCACTGTTTGGGCAGGCGGCTGCCGCGCCAGGTGTTGTCGTCGTCGACGTTGAAGGCGAACATCGGCGCCCAGGTCGGGATCGTCAGCGCGACGACCTGGCCCTGCAGGACGTTGAGTGGGTGGTCGAGGGCGAAGACCGGGGTGCTGCCGAAGTAGGGGTTGAGGACCTGCAGCGGGCTCTGCCGGACCAGCGTGAAGCGCGGCGGCTTCGAGCCCTCGACCGGCCGCAGGACGCCGATCCGCGCTTTCGAGGGCTTGCCGAGGAATTCGTTGAAGAAGCCGACCTCGTCGGTCATTTTGTCGGTGTCCACCCGGGAGGGGCGGGCCAGGGTGATCGACCAGGCGACGATCTTGCCGTCGAAGGGCACCTCGTAGGGCCGCGGGACGCCGCCGGCAATCGCCTGGAAGCCGGTCACGTGGCCCTCGACCCGGCAGGGGACGACCTCGACGTTATTGACGATTCTCCCCGGACAGGATGGCCGTGGGGTCGAGTCGGTCTTGCCGAGCACGACGACGCGCGGCGGCGCCGAGTCGGCGGGCCCCGGCCAGGCGGCGGCGACGAGCAGGGCAAGCAGGCAGGCGAAGCCCAGCGCGATCGGGGCGCGGCTCCGGTGGGGTTGGATTTCTGCTGCTCTCACCAAGGTCTCCAGCGTCAACCCCCGCCCGCGGCAAGGGTTGCGGCAGGGGATTCTGTCGTTCGCCGCCGCTCGGCGTGGTCCTCCGGCCGCAACTGCACGATCGCGGCCAGGTAGGGTTGCCAGCCGAGATGGAGGGCGCGACTCAAGCCGAGCAGTTCATTCCCGCCGGGCTCGCCGCGCTCGGGATCGAGGCCGACGAGGTCGACCTGGCGGTGATCGGGGCCGTCCACCAGCTGCTCTGGCCGCCGATCGTCGAGCTGCTCGCCTTCGATACGGCGGGGCTCGAGCCGGAGCGCTGCCCGGACCTCTCGAAGGCGCCGCGGTGAGCGGCGACCCGCTCGACCTCGGCCTGCGCGCCCAGGCGGCGGCGATCGCCGCCGGCGAGCTGGATCCGGCTGAGCTGCTCGCCGCCGCGCTGGCCCGGATCGAACAGCGCAACCCGGCGCTCAACGCCGTGGTCGAGACCTTCCCGGAGCGCTCGCGCGAGATGCTCGCCGCCGCCCCCGCGGGCCCGCTGCACGGCGTGCCGATCGTGATCAAGGACGAGTGGCCGCTGCCCTGGCGGGCGCAGCGCTTCGGCGCCGCCGAACTGAGCGCGCCGACCGCGCCCGGCGAGTCCGGCCCATACCGCGCCCTGCGCGACGCCGGCGCGGTGATCGTCGGCGTCGGCAACATGCACGAGCTCGGCGCGGGCAGCACCGGCAACGTCTCCGTCTACGGCGCCGCCCGCAACCCCTGGGACACCGAGCGCTGCCCGGGCGGCTCCTCCAGCGGGCCGGCCGCCTCGGTCGCCGGACGGTTGGTCGCCGGCGCGATCGGCGCCGACGGGCTCGGCTCGGTGCGCTTCCCCGCCGCCTACTGCGGCCTGACCGGCCTCAAGCCGACCTTCGGCCGCGCCGCGATGGCGGGCCACCACATGGCGCCGGTGACGAACATGATCGTCTCCGGCCCGCTCTGCGCCGACGCCGGCGACTGCCGCCTGCTCGGCTCGGCCCTCTTCGGCGAGGAGCTGGCCGCCGGCGAGGCCGCCGGGCTGCGCATCGGCGTCGTCCGCGACCCGGTTTCCGAAGACGTCGCCCCCGAGGTGCGGGAGGCCTGCGAGGGAGCGATCGAGGCGCTGCGCGGGCAGACCGGCGGCGAGGTTCGCGAGATCTCCCTGCCCGACCTCGAAACCGCCGCCGTCGCCGGCATCCTGATCATCAACTCGGAGAGCATGAGCGGCACCCGGCCCGGGCAGCTCAACGCCCTCCACCCCGACCTCAGCCCGATCGCCCGCGGCACGCTCAAGTACCGGATGCTGCTCCCCGCCGCGGCGACCGTCCAGGCCACCCGGGTGCGAACGATGATGCGCCGCCGCCTGGCCGACCTCTTCGACCAGATCGACGCGATCGCCTGGCCGACGATTCCCGCCCCCGCCCCGCCGCTCGAGGCGCCGCTGGTCGAGCTGCCCTCCGGCACGGTCACCGCCGACCAGGCCAACGTGCGCGGCGCGGCGCTCGCGAACCTGACCGGGATCCCCTCGATCAGCGTGCCGGTCGGACTGAGCGGCGAGGGACTGCCGCTGGCACTGCAACTTCAGGCGGCTTGGGGCCGGGACGAGCTGCTGCTCGACGCGGCCGAGGCGCTGGAGCGCGCCAACGGGCGCCGCTGGGTCGAGGCGCTGCCGCCGCTGGCGCAGTCCTCGCCGGCGGAGGCCTAACCCAGATGGCGGGTCCGGCGATCGCCGTCGACGGGCTGGAGCGCGCCTTCGACGAGGTGCTCGCGGTGCAGGGGATCGACCTCGAGGTCGGCGAGGGCGAGATCTACGGCTTCCTCGGCCCGAACGGGGCCGGCAAGACGACCACCGTGCGGATGCTGACCACCCTGCTGCTGCCGACCGGCGGCCGGGCGACGGTCGCCGGCCACGACGTGATCGGCGAAGCCCGCGCGGTGCGCGCCTCGATCGGCGTCGCCCTGCAGGAAGCGGCGCTGGACCCGCTGATGACCGGCCGCGAGCTGATCCGCCTGCAGGCGACGCTGCAGGGCCTGCCCGGCGCCGAGGGCCGGCGCCGCGCCGACGACCTGCTCGAGCGGGTCGATCTGGTCGCCGCCGCCGACCGGCGGGTAGGCACCTACTCGGGCGGGATGCAGCGCCGCCTCGACCTCGCCGCGGCACTGGTCCACGAGCCGCGCGTGCTTTTCCTCGACGAGCCGACCACCGGGCTCGACCCGGTCAGCCGCAAGACGATCTGGGCGGAGGTGCGGGCGCTCAACGACGAGGGCACGACGGTCTTCCTGACCACGCAGTACCTCGAGGAGGCCGACCAGCTCGCCGACAACGTCGGCATCATCGACAACGGCAGGATCGTCGCCGAGGGCACGCCGGCGGCGCTCAAAGCCGAAATCGGCCACCCCCACATACGCCTGCAGCTCGAGCAGGGCACGATCGCCGCGGCGGAGGAGATCTGCGCCCGGATCGGCCCGCTGCTGCCGCCGGTCGACGGCAGGACGGTCCTGGTCGAGGTCGAGCACGGGGCCGGCGACATCCCGCGCGTGGTCCGGGCCCTCGACGAGGCCGGCATCGCGGTCGGCTCGCTGGAGCTCGTCCACCCCAGCCTCGACGACGTGTTTGTCGCCAAGACCGGCTACCACCTCGAGCACGAGGGCGAGGAGGGCGGCGGCGGCGAGGAGGCTGTAACCGCGTGAACGCCCTGACGACCAACCTGCGCGTCGTGCGGGCGCTCGGCATGCGCTCGATCCGGCAGACCTTCCGCCGGCCGCAGCTGATGGCGCCGATCATCGTCTTCCCGACCCTGCTGCTGGCGATCCAGACCGGCGGCGCCGGCGGCGCCGTCGACCTGCCCGGCTTCCCGCCGGTGCAGAGCTTCCTCCAGTTCATGCTCGCCGGGGCGATGATGCAGTCGCTGATGCTGGCCGGCAACAGCGGCGGGATCGCCCTCGCGGTCGACATCGAGATGGGCTTCACCGACCGCCTCTTCGCCGCGCCGATCGCCCGCTACACGATCGTCCTCGGACGCCTCGCGGGGACCGCCGCCCTGGGGCTGCTCTCGGCCCTCTGGTTCTTCGCGCTCGGGCTGATCTTCGGCGCCGAGGTCGAGGCCGGCGTGCCCGGCGCGCTGCTGGCGATCGCGATGGTCACCGTGACGGCGACGGCGGTCGGCGGGATCGGCGCCGCGATCGCCCTGCGCACCGGCAACGCCAGCGTCGTCCAGGGCCTCTTTCCCCTGGTCCTCGTGATCCTCTTCCTCTCCTCGGCCTTCTTTCCGGTCGAGTTGATGATCGAGCCGGCCAAGACGATCGCCGAATACAACCCGCTCAGCTTCATCGCCGAAGGCGTGCGCGAGCCGATCGTCTCCGGGATCGACGCCTCTCACACCGCGGCGGCGCTGCTGGCGATCGCCGGCCTCGCGATCCTCGGGCTCGTGCTCAGCGCGCGGGCGCTGCGCCACCGTCTGCGGGTCGGCTGATGGAGGCGGCGACGGTCAGCGCGGCGATTCCGGCCTGGCGCGCCAACCTGGCGACGATCGGCGCGCTGATGTCGCGGGCACGCAACGAGCTGCTGCGCGTGCCGGGGGCGGCGATACCCGGCGTGCTCGCGCCGACGATCTTCTTCCTCGGCCTCAACGGCGTCTTCGGCGCCCTGACCCAGCTGCGCGGCTTCGAAACCGGCGCCTACGAGAGCTTCATCGTCCCGGTCAGCATGCTGCAGGGCGCCGGCTTCACCGGCGCGGCGGCCGGCGTCAACCTCGCCCGCGACATCGAACAGGGCTGGCTCGACCGGCTGCTCGCCTCCCCGGCGCCGCGCTGGGTGCTGCTCGCCGGCTCGGTTCTCGCCGCCAGCACCCGCGCGCTGATCCCGGCCAGCTTCGTGCTGGCGATCGCGCTGCCGCTCGGCGCCGGCTGGCCGGGCCTTGACGGCCTGCTCGTCACCTATCTGATGGTCACCGCGACGGCGGCGGTCGCCGCCTGCTGGGGATCGATGCTGGCGCTGCGCTTCAAGAGCCAGTCGGCGGCGCCGCTGATGCAGGCGGGGATGATGACGCTGATCCTGACCACGACCGCCTACGCGCCGCTGGCCCTGCTGCAACCCTGGCTGGCCGACATCGCCCGCATCAACCCGATCACCGACGTGGTCGAAGCGGCGCGGCAGGGCTTCGTCGGCGACGTCACCTGGGCCGGCACCTGGCCCGGCATCGTCGCCCTCGCCGGCCTGCTGATAGTCCTCGGCGGCCTGGCCCTGCGCGGCATGCGCAGGACTGGAGTCTGAGCGGCCTATTTGTAGCGGTAGGTGATACGACCTCTATCGAGGTCGTATGGCGAAAGCTCGATCTTGACGCGGTCGCCGGGGAGGATGCGGATGTAGTGGCGGCGCATCTTGCCCGAGATGTGGCCGAGGACCTCGTGGTCGTTGTCGAGTTTGACCCGGAACATCGTGTTGGGGAGGGCCTCGGTGATCTCGCCCTCCATCTCGATCTTCTCCTCTTTGCCCATGCGGCGGGGAGCGTACCTGACGCCCGGGTCAGCCGCGCAACCGGCGGGCCCGCTCCAAAGCCTCGTCGCGCGTGCTCACCTCGCCCGCGTACTGGGCGGCCTCGAGCTCGGCGAGCAGATCGCCGAGCTCGGGCCCGGGGGCGATCCCCAGCTCGGCGGCCAGCTCGCCGCCGCGCAGCAGCGGCTCGGGCGGGCCGTGGCGGCGCCACTCGAGCGCCGCCGCCAGGATCTGCCGGGCGAGGCTGAGGTGCGCCTCGATCGCCTCCTCGGTGGCGAAAGGCCCGCTGCCGCGGGCGGAGAGCCGGTCGGCGACGGTGAGCAGGGTGACGTCGGCGGAAACCGGCTGGGTCGCCCGCAGATAATCGTGGATCCGGCGGCGCGGCAGCGGCGCCTCGTGGACCATGAAGCCGAGCCGCAGATGCTGCCTGGTCAACGCCTGCAGGTGGCGGGTCAGCCGGCCGCTGGCGCGCAGGCGACGGCAGATCCCGCCGACGATCTCCGCGCCGGCGCTGTCGTGGCCGATGAAGGTGACGTGGCCGTCGCGCTCGCCCTTGGTCGCCGGCTTGCCGATGTCGTGCAGGAGGGCGCCGAAGCGCAGCGCCGTGCCGTGGCTGATCTCGTCGGCGAGCGGCTCGGCGAGCAGCTGCCGCGTCGCGGCGGCCTGCTCGACGCCGGCGAACCGCTCCAGGTCGGACTCGACCGCGAGCGTCTGCTCCAGCACGGCGAGGGTGTGCCCGTACACGTCGAGATGGTGGTTGGGGCCCTGCTCGACCCCGCGCAGCGCGGCGAGCTCGGGCAGCACCGCGGCGGTGAGGCCGAGCTCGTCGAGCAGGGCGACGCCGCGCAACGGGTCGGGGCCGCCGATCAGGCGGCGCAGCTCGGCCAGCTGCCGCTCGCCGGCGGGCTCGGCGGCGAGCCGGGACTCGGCGCGGACGAGAGCGGCGGTGCCGGGCTCGAGATCGAGTCCGAGGTCGGCCGCGAGGCGCGCCGCGCGCAGCAGCCGCAGCGGATCGGCACGCAGGGCATCCGCGGCGACGACGCGCAGCCGCCGCCGCTCGAGGTCGTCGATGCCGCCGAAGGGGTCGATCGGCTCGCCGCCGCCGAGCGGGACCGCGACCGCGCCGACGGTGAAGTCGCGCGCGCCGAGATCGGCCTCGATCGTCGCGCCGCGCAGCGCGGTGGCGTCGACCTGCCAGTCGCGCTCGCGGCCGGCCGCCCGCCAGGTCGCGAACTCGGAGGAGAGCTCGAACGCGTATCCGTCGCCGGCGCGGGCCAACGCCCGCGCCGCCCGCTCGGGGTCGCCGCCGACGGCGAGATCGAGGTCGGTCACCTCGCGGCCGAGGATCGCGTCGCGCACGGCGCCGCCGACGATCCAGGCGCCGGCCTCGTCCGGCAGCGCCCGCCGCGCCAAGCCGATCAGCGGCGCGGCGTCGAGGCGGTCCGAGAGGGTCACCCCTCCACCCTGGGGACCCGGGCGGAGATCCCGCAGGTGACCTCGTAGTTGATCGTGCCGAGCCGCCCGGCGATCTCCTCGGCGAGGATCGTCTCGCCGCCCTGCGAGCCGATCAGCACCGCCTCGGCGCCGGGCTCGATCGCGGACTCGGGGCCGAGGTCGACGGTCACGTTGTCCATCGAGACCGTGCCGACCAACGGCACGCGCCGGCCGCCGACCAGCACCTCGGCGTTGTTGGAGAGGCCGCGGCGGACGCCGTCGCCGTAGCCGAGCGGCAGCACGCCGACGCGGGTCGCCCGCTCCGCCCGCCAGGTCTGCCCGTATCCGGCGCTGTCGCCGGGCTCGAAGGGCTTCACGTCGGCCACGTAGGAGCGCAGCGAGAGCGCCGGGCGCAGGCCGCGCTGCGCCGGGTCGCCCTGAAAGGGGTCGAGCCCGTAGATCGCGACGCCGCAGCGCGCCATGTCGAAGTGGGCGCGCCGGTCGCGGAAGACGGCGGCGCTGTTGGCGGCGTGGACGGTGAGCTGCGGAAACTCCTCGCCGACCGCCTCGGCGACGGCGGCGAAGCGGTCGAGCTGCTCGTCGAAGAAGTCGGAGTCCGGCTCGTCGGCGGTGGCGAAATGGGTCCAAACGCCGGCCGGCTCGAGGTCGGGGCTGGCGGCGCAGGTGCGCAGCAGGTTGAAGATCTCGCCCGGATCGGGGTTGCCGAGCCTGCCCATGCCACTGTCGAACTTGACGTGCACGCGGGCCGGGCGGCCGTGCGCGCGGGCCCGCTCGGCGACGAGGGCGAGGAAGCCGGATCGCCAGACGGCGACCTCCGAGCCCGCCTGCAGCGCCGTGTCGAGCTCCTCGGCGTCGAGCGCCCCCATCGTCAGCAGCGGGACGTGGGCGAGGCGGCGGCCGATCCGCTGGGCCTCAGCCGCGGTCGCGACCGCCAGCCGGGTGGCGCCGCCGGCCAGGGCCGCCTCGGCGCAGGCGGCGTCGCCGTGGCCGTAAGCGTCGGCCTTGACCACCGCGCAGAGCTCCGCCTCCGGCCCCAGCTCGTCCTTCAGCCGCGCGCAGTTGTCGCGCACCGCGTCGAGCTCGATCCGGGCGACCGCCCGCATTCTCTACTCCTCGACGAGCGCGGCCAGCGCGTCGGCCCGCGTGACCATGCCGAGGAAGCGGCCCTCGTCGTCGACCACGGGAAGGTGGTTGTGGTGCTCGTCGGCGATCCGCCGCGCCACCGTCTCGGCGCTCGAGTAGTCGTGGACGACGACGGGGTCGGCGCTCATCAACTCCGCGACCTTGGTCGCGAAGGCCTTGTCGAGCCGCTCCTCGAAGCCCTTCATCGAGCCGACGAAGACGATGCCGCCCATGATGTTGAGGTAGTGCGGGAGGTGCAGGTCGGACTGCTCGTCGCTGAGGATCAGATCGGACTCGCTGACGATGCCGACAACGCGGCGCTCCTCGTCGACCACCGGGATCGCGCCCTTGTCGGTCTTCGCCAGCAGCTCGATCGCGCTGCGCGCCTCGGCGTCGGGCGAGACGGTCGGAACGGAGCTGTCCATGATCTCGACTGCGGTCTTCATCCCGGCGAGATTATTCGACCCGGCGGCGCGGGGACATCCCCGCCGCGATCGAGTCGATCGTGTCGGTGGCGATCACCGACTCGGCGGCGCCGATGCGCCGGGCGGCGTCGCGACCGGCGCGGGCGTGGGCGAGGACCGCGGCGCAGGCGGCGGCGAAGGGCTCGAGTCCGCGGGCGAGCAGCGCCGCGGCGATGCCGGAGAGCACGTCGCCGCTGCCGGCGGTGGCGAGCGCCGGCGCGGCGAGGGCGTTGACGGCGACTCGCTCGCCGTCGGTGACGATCGTGTCGTCGCCCTTCAGCACGACCACCGCGGCGGCCGCGCCCGCCGCCTCGCGCGCGGCGGCGAGGCGGTGCTCGGAGACCTCCTCCGCGGGGCGGCCGAGCAGGCGCCCCAGCTCACCCGCGTGCGGGGTGAGCAGCGTCGGCGCTTCGCGCGCGGCGATCCTCCCGAGCTCGCCGGCGAAGGCGTTGAGGCCGTCGGCGTCGAGGACCAGCGGCGCCTCGATCGCGCCGAGCACCTCGCGGGCGAGCTCGACCGCGCCGGGGTCGCGGCCCATCCCGGGGCCGAGCACGCCGGCCGCGGCCCCCTCGAAGGCGCGCAGCAGCGACTTGGCCGAGGCCGGGACGAGGCAGCCGTCGCCGCCCGGACAGCCGACCGACATCACCTCCGGCTGGCCCTGCTCGAAGATCGGCTCGAGGTCGGCCGGCACGGCGACCGTCGCGTAACCGGCGCCGGCCCGGATCGCCGCCAAGGAGGACATCCGCACGGCGCCGGTCAGCCCGCGCGAGCCACCGGCGATCGTCACCTGGCCGGAGCTGAACTTGGTCGAGCGCGCCCCGCGGCGCGGCGCCAGCTCCAGGACGGCGGGATCGATGACACCGGCGGCCGGCCCGGCCGGGGCGCCGGCCGGGATTCCGATCGGCGCCACCCGCAGCTCGCCGCTGTGCCACTTGCCGGGGGCGACGCGGTGGCCGAGCTTGGCGGCGTGGAAGCTGACCGTGACGTCCGCCTCGACCGCGGCACCGCCGACCTCGCCGCTGGAGGCGTCGACGCCGGAGGCGATGTCGCAGGCGACGACCGGCGCGCCGCAGGCGTCGATCGCGTCGATCGCGGCCAGGGCCGGCTCGCGCGGCGCCCCAGCGAAGCCGGTGCCGAAGATCGCGTCGACGACCGCGCCCGAGCCGGCCAGCCGCGGCGCCAGGTCGCCGTCCAGATGCTCGCCGCGGAAGCGCTCCAAGTTCGCCGCGGCGTCCTCGCTGAGCTCCCCGGGCGGCCAGAGCAGCAGCGCCTCGACCTCGAAGCCGGCCTCGGCCAGGTAGCGCGCGGCGACCAGGCCGTCGCCGCCGTTGTTGCCCTTGCCGCAGACGACCCGCACCGGCCCGTCCGGCGCCAGCTTGCCGACCGCCTCCGCCACCGCCCGCCCGGCCGCCTCCATCAGCTCCAGTGAGGAAACCCCGACCTCCTCGATCGCCCAGCGATCGACCGCGCGCATCCCGCCGGCGTCGTAGAGCGGGTCGAGCCAGGGCTCCAACTACTTCAGGCCGACGATCAGCCGTGCGGTCGCGAGGTCTTCCTGGCTGGCGGAACCGAGGGCGAGGAAGCGGATGCTCTTCAGGTATTTCTTCGCCTCGGTGAAGTCGCTGTCCGAGTTGGGGATCAGCGAGTCGGCGAGGCGCAGCGCGGCCGGGCCGCTGGCGAAGCCGCCGATCGGGGTCTCGCCGAGCGCCGCCACGGCGTCGTCGTAGGCGGGGTTGTCGGCGAGCGTCTTGCCCTGGCCGGATCCGCTGGCCAGGCCCGCCAGGGTCGGCGCCAGGCCGTAGCCGATCGCGATCCGCCCCTCCCGGGCGGCGACCACGAGCGGCTTGTCGCCGAGGTCGTCGCTGCGCACCGAGAAGCCGCTGTTCCCGCCGCGCAGCGCGGTCACGCCGGCGACGTTCACCTGGCGCAGCAGCATGCCGATGTTGGCGATCGCGTCGACCGCCTGCGAGCCCTCGGTCGTCAGCACCAGGGCGCCGCCGAGGCTGCGCTCGCTGTTGCCGATCGCGAAGGCCCCGGCGTCCTGCAGCGACCCGGTCAGCGCCCCGAGGTCGATGCCCAGTTCTTTCAGGCCTTTTTTCAGCCGGCCCGGCGGCACCGCGTCGGGGATCCCTTCCTCGTCGAGGCTGTCGACCGCTTCGCGGACCTGGTCGCCGAAGCCGGACACGGCAAAGCCGGCGAAGGCATTGCCGGGCAGCGAGCCGAGCAGCTCGGAGGCGTCCCCGGTCGGCGCTTCCTGGCCGGCCAGGTCGCTGCTGAATTCGACCGTGATCTGGTCGGAGCCCGGCACGACGCTGGCCACCGCCGTCGCTTCGCTGGGGTCGATGCCGGCGTTGCGCAGGACCTGGCGGGCCTGCGGGTCGATCTGCCCGCCGGACTGGTCGATCAGCTCGCCGATGTCGACGTAGACGTCGACGAGGCTGCCCTCGGATGCAGCCGAGATCGCCTCCGCGAAGCTGTCTTCGCCGGCCAGCGATTCGCCGCTGCGCTCGGCGTCGACCGCCTGCTTGAAGCGGCGCTCGCCTTCGGTCGTGACCAAAAAGTCCCCGACCACCCCGACGGCGCTCTGGTCCTCGCCGCCGAAGACGTAGTCGACACCCTCGTAGGCCTTCGACTCATACGGGTCTTTGCTCTGCTCGACCTGGTTGTCGATGAAATCCTGCGTCGCGCCGGCGTCGGTCGTTTCGACGATCAGGTTCGATTCGTCGGTCTCGCCGCTGTCCCAGAAGGCGGCGCCGTGCTCGCCAAGCCAGGGCTCCATTTCGGTCTCGAAGTCGATTGGTTCGCCGTCGTCCCGCGCCGAGCTTTCCAGCTCGGCGACGATGAACTCGCCGAGGTTGCCGATGCCGGCGATCTTCGCCGCCGCCGCGTCGGTGTTCCTCTTCAGCTCGCCGCTCGGCCGCAGCGCCGCTTCCGCGAAGATCGGCGTGCCGGGCGGGGCCAGCTCGGCGACCTTGGAGCCGGAGGAATCGTCACCGCAGCCGGCGGCGAAGGCGGTCGCCGCGACCAACGCGAGCGCTGCGAAGAGGGAGCGGGACTTCATCCGGCGGCATCCTATCCGTCGCGTCACTCGACCGTGACGGTCTTGGCCAGGTTGCGGGGCTGATCGACGTTGAGGCCGCGGGCGCGGGCGATCTCGTAGGCGAGCAGCTGCAGCGGCAGGATCGCCAGGATCGGCTGCAGGATCCAGTCGCTGGCGACGACCTCGATCGTCTGCTCGGCGACCTCCGCCGCCCGCCGGTCTCCCGCGGTGACGATCGCGATCGTCTCGGCGCCGCGCGCCCGCACCTCTTCGACGTTGGAGAGCACCTTGTCGAGGATCGGGCTGACGGTCGCCACGCAGACGACCGGCGTCGACTCGTCGAGCAGGGCGATCGGGCCGTGCTTCATCTCGCCGGCCGCGTAGGCGTCGGTCGGCACGTAGGAGATCTCCTTCAGCTTCAGGGCTCCCTCGAGGCAGACGGGAAGGCCGATGTGGCGACCGAGGTAGAGGAAGAACTGCTGCTCGGCGTGGGTCGCCGAGACCGCGCGGACACGCTCCTCGCAGGAAGTCAGAGTCGCTTCGATCTTCGACGGCAGCGACTTCATCTCGGCGACCAGCTCGCTGAGCCGTTGCGGCGCCAGGGTCCCGCGCAGCTCGGCGAGCCGCAGACCGAGCAGGTACATCGCCGCCACCTGCGCGACGAAGGTCTTGGTCGCAGCGACGCTGACCTCCGGCCCGGCCCGGGTGTAGAGGACGGAGTCGGCGTCGCGCGTGGCCTGGCTGCCCATCACGTTGGTCAGCGCCAGCACTTTGGCGCCGCGCTCGCGCGCCAGCCGCATCGCCGCCAGCGTGTCGGCGGTCTCCCCCGACTGCGTGATGCCGATCACCAGGTCGCTCTCCAGCACCACCGGGTTGCGGTAGCGGTACTCGGAGGCGACGTCCATCTCGACCGGCACCCGGGCCCACTCTTCGATCGCGTAGCGGCCGACCAGGCCGGCGTGGTAGGAGGTGCCGCAGGCGACGATCACGATCCGCGTCAGGCCGCGCAGGAACTCGTCCTCGAGCTCGAGCTCGGCGAGGTCGACGCCGTCGTCGCCGGGCAGGCGGTCGGCGATCGTCTCGGCCACCGCCTCGGGCTGTTCGTGGATCTCCTTCAGCATGAAGGTTTCGTAGCCGTCCTTCTCCGCCACCGCGGCGTCCCAGGAGATCTGCTCGGCGCCGCGTTCGACCGCGTTGCCCGCCGCGTCGAGGATCCGCACGCCGTCCGCGTCGATCGTGACGACCTCGTCGTTTTCGATCGCGACCGTCTCGCGGGTCTCGGCCAGGAAGGCGGGGATCGCCGAGGCGAGGAAGGTCTCGCCCTCCCCCACGCCGACGACCAGCGGGCACTCCTTGCGGGCGGCGACCAGCAGGCCGGGCTCGTCGGCATGCATGGCGACGAAGGCGTAGTGGCCGCGCAGCTCGGCGAACGCCGCTCGCACCGCCGCGGTCAGGTCGCCGTCGTAGCTGCGCTCGATCAGGTGGGCGACGATCTCGGCATCGGTCTCGGAGCTGAACCCGTGCCCTTCCCCGGCCAGCTCGCGCCGCAGCGCCGCGTGGTTCTCGACGATCCCGTTGAGGACGATGTGGATCCGGTCCGAACAGTCCCCGTGGGGGTGGGCGTTCTCCTCGGTGACGCGGCCGTGAGTAGCCCAGCGGGTGTGGGCGACCCCGGTCGTCGCCGGCGGCGCCGCGGTGGCTACGCCGCCGCCCCCCTCATGCGCGTCCATCGCCGTCCGCAGGTTGGCGAGGTTGCCGACCGCGCGCACGCTGTCGATCTTCCCGTCCTCGATCACCGAGACGCCGGCCGAGTCATACCCCCTGTACTCGAGCCTCTCCAGGCCGGCGACCAGGAGGTCGCGGCAGGGGCGACCCCCGACATATCCGACGATTCCGCACATAGAAGGCCGTCAAGGGTAGACGGTGAGTCGACTCAGGCCAGCTCGTGGCGGACCAGGTCGGTGAGGCGCTTGCAGACCGCCTCGGCCTCCGCGGCGCTCGGCGCCTCGACCATCACGCGGACCAGCGGCTCGGTACCGGAGGGACGCAGGAGGACGCGGCCGCGTCCCTCGAGTGCGGCGGCCTCGCGCTCGACCGCCGCCCAGACCGCCGCCGCGCCGGCGATCGCCTCGCGGTCGGCGACCTCGACGTTGACCAGCGTCTGCGGCAGCTTCTCCATCGCCGCGACCGCGGCGAGGTCGCGGCCGCCCAGCTCGCGCATCGTCATCAGCGCCGCGGCGATGCCGTCGCCGGTCGCGGCAAAGCCCATCTCGATGATGTGGCCGGACTGCTCGCCGCCCAGGCTCCATTCGCGCTCGCGCAGCTCGTCGAGCACGTAGCGGTCGCCGACCTTGGTCACGGCGACCTCGATTCCCGCCTCCGCCATCGCCCGGTGGAAGCCGTAGTTGCTCATCACGGTCACGGCGACGCCGCCGCCGAGCTCGCCCCGGCCGGCCATCCCGGTCGCCAGCAGGGCGATCAGCTCGTCGCCGTCGTGGCTGCGGCCGCCGCCGTCGACGGCCAGCACACGGTCGCCGTCGCCGTCGAAGGCGAAGCCGATCGTCGCGCCGACGGCGGCGACGTGGGCGGCGACGTTGTCGAGATCGGTCGAGCCGCAGCCGTCGTTGATGTTGCGGCCATCGGGCTCGACCGCGATCGCCGCGACCTCGGCGCCGAGCCGCTCGAAGATCGCCGGAGCGACGCGATGGGTGGCGCCGTTGGCGCAGTCGAGCGCGACCCTGATCCCGGAGAGGTCGAGCGGGAAGGCCGCCTCGAGGGCGCGCAGATAGTCCGCTTCGCCCCCGTTCAGCTCGCGCACCTGGCCGGGCGCGGGCAGGGTGGTCGAGGTTTGAGCCGCTATGCGGTCCAAACCTCGACCACCCTCGCCGAGCAGCGCCTCGATCCTCGCCTCGGCCCCGTCGTCGAGCTTCGTCCCGTTGCCGGTGAAGAACTTGATCCCGTTGTCCCGGTAGGGGTTGTGGGAGGCGGAGACGACCGCGGCGAGATCGAGCCCGAGCTTGCGGACGAGCAGCGCCGCGGCCGGGGTCGGCAGGACGCCGCCGAGCAGCGCGTCGCCGCCGGCCTCGGCCACTCCCGCGGCGAGCGCCGCTTCCAGCATCGGCCCCGACTCGCGCGTGTCGCGCACGATCAGCACCTGCGGCCGCTCCGCCTCCAACGAGATCGTCGCCGCCCGACCAAGCGAAAGAGCCAACTCCGCCGTCAGAAACCTCCCAGCCTCGCCCCGAACACCATCCGTCCCGAAGAATTTCCTCTTAGTCATTCGAAGTGCTGAGGCGAGCGAAAATCAAGTCTGGGTAGGACGCAGGGAGGACGGTGAGGGGAGCGCACTTCAGTGCGTGACCCGATCCGGACGACTGAGGACACCCCCAGACGCAGATTTGCAGCCGCCTCAGCGCTTCGAGAACTGCGGACGCTTACGGGCCTTCTTCAGCCCGGCCTTGCGGCGCTCCTTGGCGCGCGCGTCGCGGGTCAGGAAGCCGCGCCGCTTGAGCTCGCCGCGCAGCTCGGAGTCGACCTCGGTCAGCGCCCGGGCGATGCCGTGGCGGACGGCGCCGGCCTGGCCGCTGATGCCGCCGCCGTGGACACGGACCCGCACGTCGACGCTGTTCTCGTAGCCGGTGATCACGAGCGGCTGGACAGCGGTCGTCTGGTGCAGCGGACGGGGAAAGAACTCCTCGATCGGGCGGCCGTTGATGACGATCTTGCCGCTGCCGGGCAGCAGGGTCACACGGGCGATCGCGTTCTTGCGTTTGCCGGTCGCCAGGTAGCGCGAGTCGCTCTCCATCTTGGCCGGCGCCCGGCTGGCGAGCTGCTCGTCGTCGGAGTCGGCGGTGAGCGCCGCTTCGCGCCGTGCCTTCTCCTCGGCCTCGGCCTCGAGGCGCGCCTTCTCCTCGGCGCTCAGCGGCCGCTCGTCCTGCTCGACCGCGATCGGCTCCAGGTCGGCGCCGGGAATCGCGTCCTTCTTCTTCTCGGGCTTCGGTGCCTCGACCGGCTCGTCCTCGACCTCGGACTTCTCGGCGGGCGTCTCCGCCGCCTCGGGCTGCTGCTCCTCCTGCGGCTGCTCCTCCGCGGCCTCCTGCCGGTCCTCCGAAGTCTCGTCGTTCTGCTGCGGCTCGTCGGCCATCACTTGGTCTCCATCGGCTGTGGTTTCTGCGCCACGTGCGGATGATCCGGCCCGGCGTAGACCTTGAGCTTGGTCAGCTGCTTGCGGGCGAGGCGGTTGCGGGGGAGCATCCCCTTCACCGCCTTGCGGATCACCTCCTCGGGGCGACGGTCGAGCATCTCGGCCAGGCTGCGGGACTTGATCCCGCCCGGGTAGCCGCTGTGGCGCCAGTAGCGCTTCTGCTCCATCTTTTTCCCGGTGACGCGGATCTTCTCGGCGTTGACGACGACGACGAAGTCGCCGGTATCGACGTGCGGCGTGTACTCGGGCTTGCGCTTGCCGCGCAGGGCGTCGGCTATCCGCGTCGCCAAACGGCCCAGGGTCTGGCCCTCGGCGTCGACGATCAGCCAGTCTCGCTGGCGGTCGTTTGCGGTTGCGACGTAGGTCTTCATCAGAGAAAAGCCGCGGGGAGGCCCCAGCGGCTCCGGGATGATAGCCGCCGAGCCGGGTCCCCGTGCTGCCGGGGTGCTCTCTATACTGCCGCCCGGCAATAGCCGAATCCCGGCCGCACCGCGGACGGGAGCGGAGGAACCGCAGGGACTCTTGCAGGTCCCAGGGGCGAATCGGACGAAGATCGATCCGTAGCGCATCTCTTTCAGCGCGAGCCCGACAGCTAACTCCGCAGGCGAACGAAAGAGGGGGCACGTGGCACGCAGCAGAGCCGGCGCCGGGCCTTGGCTTGGCGGATCGATATCGATAGTCGCGATCACTGCCTTCCTGGCCTGCTTCGCGGCGCCCGCCGCGGCGCTGACCGGCGGCGCCCCGACGCCGAGCGGCAGCCCCCCGTCGCCGCCCAGCCGCAGCGGCTCCCCCGACCCCGCCCCGACGGCCGGGGCGCTGCGCCTGGTCGCGGCCAAGACCTGGCCCCGCAAGTCGTTCTACTACGGCGTCCGCAGCCCCCGCCTGCGTTACGAAATCGGCAGCGACCAGCCGTCGAACGACCTGCGCATCGACGTCGTCGCCGATAACGGCGAAGTGATGCGGAGCTTCTTCCGCAACGACGTCGCCCCCGATACGCCCGACAGCATCCGCTGGGACGGAACGGCGGGCGGCGGCAAGCCGGCCCGCAACGGCCGCTACTCGTTCCGGATCGTGCCGCAGTCCGGCGGCCGGGTCGCCAGGCAGACCCTGCAGCGCTCGGTCCGCCGGCCCGGACGCCGCGCCGCCTCGGCGGCCGCCGAGCCGCTCAGCCTCAGCTTCGCCCTCTACGGATACGCCTTCCCGGTCCTCGGGCCCCACGACTACGGCAGCTCGGGCGCCCGCTTCGGCGCCGGTCGGAGCGGCCACTCGCACCAGGGCCACGACGTGATGGCCAAGTGCGGGACCCCGCTGGTGGCCGCCCGCGGCGGCCGCGTCCGCTACTCGGGCTACCAGAGCGCCGCCGGCAACTACATCGTCATCGACGGCAAGGGGACCGGCTACGACACCGCCTACATGCACCTGCTCCAGCCATCGCCGCTGAAGGCGGGGATGGCGGTCCGCACCGGCGAGCCGATCGGCGCCGTCGGCAGCACCGGCTCCTCGACCGCCTGCCACCTGCACTTTGAGCTCTGGACGGCGCCCGGCTGGTATGAGGGCGGCAGCCCGATCGACCCGCTGCGGCTGCTCAAGATCTGGGACAGCTACAGCTGAGCCGGCGCCTCGCGGCGGCCGTCGGGCCTGCCCGCCGTCACTCCCACTCGATCGTCGCCGGCGGCTTCGAGGAGATGTCGAGCGCGACGCGGTTGACGTCCTCGATCTCGTTGATGATCCGGTTCGAGACCCGCTCGAGCAGGTCGTAGGGCAGGCGGGCCCAGTCGGCGGTCATCGCGTCGTCGGAGGTGACGGCGCGGATCACGATCGGGTAGGCGTAGGTGCGCCCGTCGCCCTGCACGCCGACCGAGCGCACGACCGGCAGCACGCAGAAGGATTGCCAGAGCTGGCGGTAGAGCTCGGCGGCGCGGATCTCTTCCTGCAGGATCGCGTCGGCGGCGCGCAGGATGTCGAGCCGCTCCCTGTTGACCTCGCCGCCGACGATGCGGATCCCCAAGCCGGGCCCCGGGAACGGCTGGCGCCAGACCATCCGCTCGGGCAGGCCGAGCTCGGCGCCGACCGCGCGCACCTCGTCCTTGAACAGCATCCGCAGCGGCTCGACCAGCTCGAACTCGAGGTCCTCGGGCAGGCCGCCGACGTTGTGGTGCGACTTGATCGTCGCGGCGGCGTCGCTGCCGCCCGACTCGATCACGTCGGAATAGAGCGTGCCCTGGACCAGGAAGGCGGCGTCCTCGAGCTTCGCCGCCTCCTCCTCGAAGACGCGGATGAACTCCTCGCCGATGATCTTGCGCTTGCGCTCGGGCTCGTCGACCCCGGCGAGGCGCGAGAGGAAGCGCTGCTCGGCCTCGACGTGGACCAGCGGGATGCCGAACTGCTCGAAGGCCGCGACGACCTGTTCGGCCTCGTTCAGGCGCATCAGCCCGTGATCGACGAAGACGCATGTCAGCTGCGCCCCGATCGCCCTGTGGACGAGCAGCGCCGCAACCGACGAGTCGACCCCTCCGGAGAGGCCGCAGATCACCCGGCCCGCGCCGACCTGGGCGCGGATCGCATCGACCTGCTCGGCGATCACCGACTGCGCCGACCACTGCTCCTCGCAGGCGGCGATCTCGCGCAGGAAGCGGGTCAGGACCTCCGTCCCGTAGGGGGTGTGGACGACCTCGGGGTGGAACTGGATCCCGTAGAGGCCGCGCTCGGGCGCCTCGCAGGCGGCGACCGGCGAGGCCGGGGTCGAGGCCAGCGCCGCGAAGCCCGGCGGCGGCTCGAAGACCGCGTCGCGGTGGCTCATCCAGCAGCTCTGCTCCTCCGGCAGCCCGCCCAGCAGGCGGCCGCCGTGGTTGCGCAGGGTCAGATCGGCCCGTCCGAACTCGCCCGACTCGGCCGCTTCGACCTTCCCGCCCAGCGCCTGGACCATCGCCTGCATGCCGTAGCAGATGCCCAGCATCGGGATCTCCAGCTCGAGCAGCTCGGTGGGGAAGGCGGGCGCTCCGGGCTCGTAGACGGAGGCCGGCCCGCCCGAGAGCACCAGCGCCTTGGGCGCCCGCTCGCGGATCGCCTCGGGCGAAGCGGTCGCCGGCAGCAGCTCGGCGAAAACGCCGCATTCGCGGATCCGCCGCGCGATCAGCTGCGAGTACTGCCCGCCGAAGTCGAGGACGAGCACCTCCTCGGAGGTCTGGGCCGGCGCCGTGGGAGCGCCGGCCTCAGTCGTCGGCGACTCCAACACCGGCCGATACCGCCGCGCGACCGTTGGAGCCCATCCCCACCGACTGCTCGTTCTGCAGCTTCTTGCCCTCGCTCATCAGCGCCGGGGCGACCATCACCTCGGCCCGCTGGAAGGAGCGGATGTCCTCGTAGCCGGTCGTCGCCATCGAGGTTTTCAGCGCCCCCATCAGGTTGAACGTGCCGTCGTTCTCCTGGGCCGGGCCGAGCAGGATTTCCTCCATCGTCCCGTCCTGCTTGGTCGAGACGCGGGTGCCGCGCGGCAGCGAGGGATGGAAGGTCGCCATCCCCCAGTGGAAGCCGCGACCCGGCGCCTCCTTGGCGCGGGCCAGCGGCGAGCCGACCATCACCGCGTCGGCGCCGACGGCGATCGCCTTGGAGACGTCGCCGCCGGTGCGCATGCCGCCGTCGGCGATCACGTTGACGTACTCGCCGGTCTCCAGCATGTGCTGGGCGCGGGCGGCGGCGACGTCGGCGATCGCGGTCGCCTGCGGCACGCCGATGCCGAGCACGCCGCGGGTCGTGCAGGCGGCGCCCGGGCCGACCCCGACGAGGACGCCGACGGCTCCGGTCCGCATCAGGTGCAGGCCGGTCGAGTAGGAGGCGCAGCCGCCGACCACGGTCGGCACCGGCACTTCGGCAATGAACTCCTTCAGGTTGAGCGGCTCGACCGAGGTCGAGACGTGTTCGGCGGAGATCACGGTGCCCTGGATGACGAGGATGTCGATCCCGGCCTCGACCGCGATCTCGTAGTTGTCGCGGACCTTCTGCGGGGTCAGCGAGCCGCAGGCGACGGCGCCGCGCTGCTTGATCTCGGCGATCCGCTGCCCGATCAGCTCCGGCTTGACCGGCTCGGTGTAGATCTCCTGCATGATCCGGGTCGCCTCGTGCTTGGGCGCGGCGGCGACCCTCTCGAGCTGCTCCTCGGCGTTCTCGAAGCGGGTCCAGACCCCCTCGAGGTTGAGCACGCCGAGACCGCCCAGCTCGTTGACCAGGACGGCGGTGTCGGGACTGACCACGCCGTCCATCGCCGAGGCGACGAGCGGCAGCTCGAAGCGGTAGGGACCGAGGTCCCAGCTGATGTCTATGTCGTCGGGATCGCGGGTGCGGCGCGACGGAACGATCGCGATGTCATCGAAACCGTAGGCGCGCCGCCCCTTCTTGCCTCGACCGATATCGATCTCCAAATCGATCCTCCAGAGAAGTGGTGGCCTTGAACAGCCAGCCTACACTTCCGCGGGGACCTCCAGATCGCGCACCTCGACCTCGGCGAGCAGGCGCTCGACCCGGCGGCGGTCGACGGTGCCGGCGCCGAAGTGCTGGGTCGACTCGGCGCCGCAGGCGACGCCGTAGGCGAGGCAGTCGGCCGGCTCGCGGCCGTCGTAGAGGCCGGCGGCGTAACCGGCCAGGAAGGCGTCGCCGGAGCCGACCGTGGAAACCGGCTCGAGCGGCTTGGTGCGGACCTCGAGCAGGCGCCGCTCGGCGCCCCGGCCGACCACGGCGACGCAGCCGTCGGGCCGCGTGATCGCCGCCTCGCCGGCGCCGAGGCGGACCAGCTCGGAGAGCCCGTGGACGAAGTCCTCGCGGTCGGCGAACTCCTGGCCGACCAGCTCCTCGGCCTCGCGCTCGTTGGGGGTGACGACCGAGGCGCCGGCGCGCAGGCCGGCCAGCATCGGCTCGCCCTCGGCGTCGAGGATCGAGGTGACGCCGCTCTCGCGCAGGTCGCCGATCAGGCGTGCGTAGAGGTCGGGCGCGGCGCCGGGCGGCAGCGTGCCGGCGATCACGCAGATCTTCGCCCCGTCGGCGAGGTAGCGCAGCCGCTCGACCAGGCGCTCGACCTCCTCCGGACTGACCGCCGGGCCGCGCTCGTTGATCTCGGTCTGCTCGCCGGAGGTCGGGTCGACCACGGCCATGTTGATCCGCGTCTCGCCGGCGATCCAGGTGAAGTCGGTGAGGATTGCCTCGTTGCGCAGCTGCTCCAGCACGCGGTTGCCGGTCGGCCCGCCGGCGAAGCCGGCGGCGATCACCGGCCGGCCCAGCAGGCGCAGGGCGCGGGCGACGTTGATCCCCTTGCCGCCGGCGACCGTGCGGCTCTCGACCGCGCGGTGACGGCGGCCGAGGCGGAAATTGGGCACCGCGACCGTGCGGTCGATCGCGGCGTTGAGGGTTACGGTGAGAATCATCGCCTTTGGCGCCTCCGTACAGTCGCTGCGACCAGTATGGCCGACAGGGCCAAAACGAGCCAGAGCGCGTTGTCGGCGACGAAGCTGCGCAGCCGCTCCAACCGGGTCGCCGCGGGCACGGCGCGGCCCGCCCGCAGCGGCACCGCAGCCGCGCGCAGGCCGTCGACGAAGACCAGCGCGCGGCCGAGCACGGCGCCGCGGCGCAGCGGCCCCTCGACCTGCTCGGGCGCCCTGACGCGGACGGTGGGCCGCTGGCCGCGGCGCAGGCCGACGGCGACGGTGCGCGTGGCGCGCAGCGGCAGCTCGCCGCCGGCATAGCGGATCGACGGCTCGGCGAGCGACTGCCCGGCCCGGACCGGCACCCGCTTGCGGTACCTGGAGAAGCCGTACTCGAGCAGCCGGGCGGTCTCACCGTCGCGCGCGGCCTCACTCGCGGTGCCGAGCACGGCGGAGATCAGCTCGGCCCCGTTGCGACGGCCGGAGCCGACGAGGACGTAGCCGGCATCGAGGGTGTGGCCGGTCTTGACCCCGCTCGCCCAGGGCTCCGCGAGCAGGAGGTCGTTGATCGTCTCGATCCGCCGCGGCGGCCGCAGGCTATGCAGCACGGCGCCGCGCGAGGCGGCGATCGCGGCCATCGTCGGGTCGCGCAGCAGGCGTCGCGCCAGCGCGGTCAGGTCGAGCGCGCTCGAGTAGTTGCCCGCCTGGTCGAGGCCGATCGGGTTGGCGTAGTGGGTGTCGGCCAGGCCCAGCGCCGCCGCCCGCAGGTTCATCTGGCGCACGAAGGCCGCTTCCGAGCCGGCCACGGCCAGGGCCAGGGCATAGGCGGCGTCGTTGCCGCTGCTGAGGATCAGGCCGTTGAGCAGGTCGCGCACGCTGACCGGCTCGCCGGGCCGCAGTTCGAGCAGCGACTCGCCGTAGATCGCCGCATAGGGGGCGGCCCTGACCAGCCTGTCGAGCGGCAGCTCGCGCCGGGCGACGTAGGCGGTCATCAACTTCGTCGTGCTGGCGATCGGCAGGCGCCGCGAGCCCGCGTGGGAGGCGAGGACGTCGCCCGAGCGGGCGTCGATCAGGGCCCAGGCGCGCGCTTCGAGCCGCGGCGGCTCGGCGGCGGAGGCAGGCGCCGCCGCGAGCAGGGCCGCGCCGAGCAGCGCGGCGAGCAGGCGGCGCCTCACCGCAGCTTCAGCTTTTCGCCCGCGATCAGGATCTGCGGGTCGACCCCGGGATTCAGCCTGACGATGCGCGAGACCGGCACGCCGGTCTCGCGGGCGATCGAGGTCAGCGTGTCGCCGCTCTGCACCTCGTAGGCCTTCGGGCTCGGGGCGCCGTTCTTGCCCTTCGCCTGTCCGGCGGAGGTCGAACCGCCGCTGGGGCGGTCGCCGTCACCGCCGTCGCCGCCGCCGAGCGCCGCCGCGATCACAACGATCACGACGACGAAGCCGCTGAGGACGGCGGCGGCGGCGAGAAATCTGGCGGGTGCTCTGGAGCTCAGCCCTTGACCTTGGCCTTCAGCGCCGAGCCGGCGGAGAAGCGGGGCACCTTGCCGCCCGGGATCGTGATCCTTTCGCCGGTGCGCGGGTTGACGCCCTGGCGCGGGCCGCGCTCGGCCACGTGGAATTTGCCGAAGCCGGTGAAGCTGACCTCGCCCCCACCGCTCAGGGTGTCGGTGATCGTCTCGAGCACCGCGTCGAGCGCGTCGCTCGCCGCTTTCTTGCTGCCCACACGCTCGTCAGCCGCCAGTTGGTCCAGAAACTCAGCCTTGGTCACGTCGAAGCTCCTCCGTCGTCGGTCGTTGAAGTCGGCGGCAATCTAACAGCGGGCACGGCGTATCTGCGTGCCTGTCGCCCGAGCGGCGCTCAGGAGCCGCTTACGGTCATCTCGCCGATCAGCAGCGGCGGGGCGCTGACCGAGCCGCCGAAGGGCACCCAGCGAGGCTCCGATCCCGCCGCCCGCACGGCCCGCAGCATCGAGACCAGGTCGCTGGCGATCGTGAACTCACGCAGCGGCTCGGCCGGCTCGCCGGCCCTGATCGCCCGCCCCGAGGCGCCGACCGAGAAGACGCCGGTGACCGGGTTGACGCCCGAGTGCAGGCCGGCGACGTCGGTGATCAGAACCCCGTCGCCGGCCTCGCCGAGCAGCTGCCCGAAGCTCGCCGCGCCGGCGCCGACGATCAGGTTCGAGGTTGAGACCGCCGGCGGCGAGCGGTAGCCGGAGCGGCCGGCGTTGCCGGTCGACGCGGCGCCGCCGCGGCGCGCCGTGTAGGCGTCGTAGAGGAAGCCGCGCAGACGGCCGCCCTCGACCAGCGCCGTGCGCCGGCGCGGCGTCCCCTCGGCGTCGATCGGCGCGCTCGCGAAGCCGGCGGGATCGAGGCCGTCGTCGTAGAGCACGAAGGCCTCGCCCGCCACCTCGTCGCCGAGCCGCTCGGCGAGCGGCGAGCGGCCGCGCTGCACCGAGTCGGCGCCGACCGCTTTGCCGAGCAGGCCGACGAAGCTGGCGGCGACGGTCGGGTCGAGCACCACCGGGCAGCTGCGCGAGGCCGGCTTCGAGGACCCGATCATCTCGGTTGCGCGGGCGGCGCCCTCGCGACCGATCGCCACCGGGTCGAGCCCCGCCGGGCCGCGGGCGAGGCCGAAGCCGAGCCCGGTCTCGCGGCCGTCGCCGCCGTCGGCCAGCGCCTGCAGGTAGGCGTAGCAGCTGGTCGTCTCGTACTCGCCGCCGGCCGCCGAGGAGGCCGCGATCGCGACCCGCTCGGCGCTGTCGAAGTAGACCGCCTGCTCGACCGCGGCGATCCTGCCGTCGGCCTCGAGCGCGGACCGCTCCACGGCCAGGGCCAGGTCGGCGATCTGGGCCGGCGAGCGCTGCGCGCGCGAAGGGTCGCTCAACCCCGCCAGGTCCGGCGGCGCCTCCCCGCCGCCGGCCGGGGCGGCGGCGAACTCGTCCTCGTCGGCGACCCGGGCGGCCTCGACCGCGCGCGCCGCGATCGCGGCCACCCCCTGCGCCGAGAGGTCGGTGCCGAAGCCGTAGCCGGCCCGGCCGCCGATCCAGACGCGCAGGCCGAGCCCGCGCTGGGTCGCCGCGGTCAGGCTCTCGACCGCGCCGCCGTGGACGCGGACCTCGCGGTTCTCCGCCTCGCTTGCGTAGGCCTCGGCATCGCCGGCGCCGGCCGCGACGGCCAGCTCGACCGCCTCCGCGGCGCGCTCGGCGAGGCCGCTCACGCCGCGGTCCCGCCGACCGTCATCGCGGCGATCCGGACGTGGCCCTGGCCGGTGCCGACCGGGACTTTCTGGCCGCCCTTGCCGCAGATCCCGGTCTTCATCCAGAAGTCGTTGCCGACCGCGTCGATCGCCGCCAGGGCCTGCAGGCAGTTGCCGACCAGGGTCGCGCCGCGGCAGGGCCGGGTCACCCTGCCGCCCTCGATCAGGTAGCCCTCGTTGACGCCGAAGACGAAGTCGCCGGTCGCCGGGTCGACCTGTCCGCCGGCGAAGGAGACGGCGTAGAAGCCCTTCTCGACCTCGCCGATGATCGCCTCCGGCTCGGCCTCGCCGGGAGCGATGAACGTGTTGGTCATGCGCGGGATCGGCAGCTGGCGGAAGCTCTCGCGGCGGCCGTTGCCGGTCGGGGCGACGCCTTCCCGTTCGGCGCTCTGCCGGTCGTGGAGGAAGCGGACCAGGCGGCCGTCCTCGATCACCAGCGTCTGCTGCGTCGCCGTGCCCTCGTCGTCGATCGCGTCGCTGCCCCACTCGCCCGGCAGGCGGCCGTCGTCGTACGCGGTGAGCAGCGGCTGGGCGACCGGCTCGCCGAGCTTGCCGGCGTAGACGCTGGCGCCCTTCTGCACGTGGTCGGCCTCGAGCCCGTGCCCGGTCATCTCGTGGAAGAGGACGCCGCCGAAGCCGCCGCCGACGACGACCGGCATCGAACCGGTCGGCGCCGGGCCGGCGTCGAGCAGGGTCAGCGCCTTGCCGGCGGCGCTCGCCGCGATCGCCGCCGGGTCGCCGTCGAAGAGCTCGAAGCCGCGGTGGCCGCCGAGCGTCTCGGCGCCGGTCTCGACCCGGTCGCCGCGGCGGGCGACGACCTGGGCGCCGAGCCGCACCCGGGTGCGGTCGTCGCCGCTGAGCAGGCCGGCGGAGTTGGCGACGGCGACCTCGCGCCGGGCCTCGCCGTAGGAGGCCATCGCCTGGGCGATCTCGGCGCCGGCCGCCCGCGCCCGCTCGTCCAGCTCGCGCAGCAGCTCCGCCTTGCGCGCCGCCGGAACCTCGCCGGGCGGGCGCTCGATCGGCTGCGGCTCGGTCGCCTCGGCCCGCAGCGCCCGCGGCTCGGCGCGCTCGCCGCGCAGCGCCGCCGCCGCCTCGCCTGCGGCCCGTTCGAGATCCGCCGGGTCGAGGCCGTCGACGTGTGCGAAGTAGGTCGTGCCGCCGCTCAGCACCCGCACGCCCGCCCCCGCTTCGGCGCCGGACTGCACCGCCTCGATCCGCGACTCGTCGATCGCCAGGGTGAGGCCGCTGCGCCGTTCGACGAAGAGCTCGGCGAACTCGCCGCCATGGGCGAGGGCGCGGGCGATCACCCGCTCGGCGACCGCCGGGTCGAGCAGCTCCCCTCCCCCCTTCACGGCTTCGGCCGCTTGCCGGCGACCTCGATCAGCCGCCCGGCGGCGACGAACAGCTCGCCCCCGGAGCGCGAGTCGGCCGCGTGGTCCTCGGCCCGCCCGCCCCTGTAGTAGAGGCGGGCGAAGGGCCGCCGCGAGGCGCGGCGGCGGCGCATGTAGGCGGCGGCCTCGTCGGCGTAGCCGGAGACGCGGTCGAGCAGGACGCGGTGGGGCTTAGGCGTCATCGGCGGCCGCCAGGTCGCGCAACAGCGAGCGCAGGTCGAAGAAGGTCAGCGAGGCGAGGGCGAATCGCTCGGTCACCGCGACCGCGGCCAGGCCGGCGTGGCGCAGGGCGAAGACCTCGCCCTGCTCGGTGCCGATGTGAACCTGCTCGACCGGCTCCCCACCCGCTTCGTCGGCGACCGCGAAGAGCGCCGCGACGTCCTCGCGCCAGCGCTCGGGGTGGCCGCTGGCGGCCAGCACCGTCCCATCCGGCCCAAGGATCGCGGCGCCGCGCAGGTCGACCGACATCTCGGTCAGGTAGGCGAGCGCGCCCGCGGCGGCATCGCCCGAAACCACCCCGCTCGCTTGCCCGTCGGACATCTCGGTCAAAATACCGACCCGTGTCCCTGGCCCGAGCCTCCTGGATCGTCGTCGTCGCCGTCTGCGCGGTCGCCGCGATCCTCTTTGCGATCAGCGGCTACACCGGCTACACGGTCACGGTGATCGCCGTCGGCCTCGCTGCCGCGGTAAATCTGCTGCCGAGCCCCTGATTCCCCTAACCGGCCCGGAACGGCCCGTCGTCCCGCTCGGGGTCGCGGAACGAGGTCTCCGGCTCGACGTGGATCAGGACCTCGGCGCGGCGGATCGCGGCCTCGATCTCGTCGCGCATCGCGTGGGCCAGCGCGTGGGCACGCTCGAGGCTGGTCCCCGAGCGGTACTGGACGTGCAGGTCGATGTAGCGGCGGCTGCCGGCCCGGCGGGCGCGCAGCTTGTGGTAGCCGGCGACCTCCGCGGTGCGGGCGGCGGCGATCGCCGCCTCGATCCGGTCCATCTCCTCGTCGGGCAGGATCTCGTCGACCAGCACCCCGGAGGAGCGGCGGATGATCCGCAGCCCGGCGACGACGATCGCCGCGGCGACGAGCAGCGCCGTGATCGAGTCGAAGGCGACGACGCCGGTCAGCTCGACCAGCGCGAGGCCGACGAGCACGCCGGCGGAGGTGAGCGCATCGGTGCGCAGGTGGGCGGCGTCGCCCTCGAGCGCCGGCGAGTCGTGCTCCCTCGCCTTGCGGTAGAGGACGGTCGAGACGATCAGGTTGGCGACCACCGAGAACCCCATCACCGCGATCCCGATTCCCAGCGAGTGGACCTCGGCGCCGTCGACCAGCCGGCGGCTCGCCTCGAAGACGATGATCCCGGCCCCGACCAGGATCAGCATTCCCTCGATCGCCGCCGCCAGGCTTTCCACCTTCTCGTGCCCGTAGGGGTGCTCGGCGTCAGCCGGCTCACCGGCCTTGCGCACCGAGACGAAGGCGACGACGGAGGCGACGAGATCGATCAGCGAGTGGATCGCCTCGGTGATGATCGCGATCGAGCCGGTGATCGCCCCGGCGGCGAGCTTGATCGCAATCAGCAACGAGTTGGAGGCGATCGAGAGCCCCGCCGCGCCGCTTTTGGTGCGGATCATCGGCCCGCCGGCGCCACCCCGGCGTCGCCCAGATGGCGGGCGAGCAAGCGGGCGGCGGCGCCGCGATGGCTGATCTTGTTCTTCTCCGCCTGGCTGAGCTCCGAGTAGGTGCGGTTATCGTCGGCCCCCGTCGCGTCGGGGACGAAGGCGGGGTCGTAGCCGAAGCCACCCTCGCCCCGCGCCCGCTCGATCAGCCGGCCGTCGCAGCGCGCCTCGAAGACGTACTCGGTGCCGTCGGCTTCGATCAGGGCCAGCGCGCAGGCGTAATAGGCGCCCCGCTCGCCACCGGCCGCGCCCACCTCGCGCAGCAGCTTCTCGAGGTTCTCCGCGTCGCTCGCGCCCTCGCCGGCGTAGCGGGCCGAGTGGATCCCCGGGCGGCCGCCCAGGGCAACGGCGCCGATCCCGGAGTCGTCGGCGATCGTCGCCTTGCCGGTCGCCCGGTGCGCGGCCCGCGCCTTCTCCAGCGCGATCGCGGCGAAACCCTCGCCGTCCTCGGGGGGCAGCTCGACGCCCTCCGGCAGCGGCTCGAGCTCGACCGCGGGCAGCAGTTCGCGCATCTCGCGCAGCTTGTGCTTATTGCCGCTGGCGAAGATCAACGGTCACGTGGCCTCGCCGGCGCCGGCCACCCGCTCCTGGACCTGGCGCAGCCTCGAGATGCCCAGCTCGGCGAGGCCGAGCAGCTCGTCGAGCGAGGCGCGCGAGAGCGGCGTCCGCTCCGCCGTCGCCTGCACCTCGACCAGGCCGCCGTCGCCGGTCATCACCACGTTTGCGTCGACATCGGCGTTGGAGTCCTCGCCGTAGTCGAGGTCGCAGAGGGCACGGCCGTTGACCATGCCGACGCTGACCGCAGCGATCGACCCGTTCAACGGCATCGACTCGATCTTCTTCGCGTCGAGCAGCTTCTGCAGCGCCAGGCGCAGCGCCACGTAGCCGCCGGTGATCGCCGCGCAGCGGGTGCCGCCGTCGGCTTCGAGCACGTCGCAATCGACGTAGACGGTCCGCTCGCCGAGCGCCCGCGGATCGACGACGACCCGCAGCGAGCGACCGATCAGGCGCTGGATCTCGACCCCGCGGCCGTCCTGCTTGCCGCGTGAGACGTCGCGCGCCTTGCGGCCGCCGGTCGAAGCGGGCAGCATCGCGTACTCGGCCGTGACCCAGCCTTTGCCCTTGCCCTGCATCCACCTCGGCACCGACTCCTGGACGGACGCGGTGCAGATCACGCGCGTTTTGCCGATCGAGATCAGCGCCGAACCGTCGGCGCTGGCGACGAAGCCGGGGTCGATGTCGACCGGCCGGATGTCGGCCGGCGCCCGGTCGTAGCTACGCGAAGCTGGCATCGCGCGAGTCTCTCACGGCTCCGGCAGGACGCGTTGCGCGGTTGGCCCTCCGGGTCCATACACGTCGTCGTCCAAAGTCACCACGCTTGAACACGCGCGGCCCCGACCAGGAGCCTCGACCAAGAGAAAGCGGAGGAAGGAGTCGGCAATGCGGTTCATGCTGAGACAATAACATTCAAAGACGTAGGAGGGGCGGCCCGCAATGCGAGCCGCCCCTCCGCCACTCTCATTTGAACGCCACCTTGTCGACCGCCTCCTTGATCTTGTCGACGATCACCCCGGCCAACTCGGTGCCCTGTTTGCCGTTGAACCCTTTCATCGCGGCGACCATGCCGACCATCAGCAGCGAGACGAGCAGGATCAGGCCGACGTACTCGACCGTGCCCTGTCCGCGCTCGCCCCCGACGAGGGCTCGGATCGCCCGCAGCCGCCACTCGATCGTGGCCTGTACGTAGCCCAGCAACGCGTAGATCATCGAAGCCTCCTTTTCGAATTGCCTCGATGCTGGACGGCCTCGGCGCACGGATCTAGACCTGATTGGGCCAATTTGGCGGCGGGAATGTAAAAAGTCTGTGACAGGCGCGAAACGAGGCGGCTATGTGAAAAGGGCGCAGGCGCGCAGCGCGGCCGGTGTCGGCTCCACGATCTCGTCCTCGCGGTTGGCGAATAACCCGAACTCGCGGAGGTTGCGGACTGCCTGTACTCCTATCTCGACCTCCCTGGCGTCGTCGGAATTGCTGATGATCTTCAGTAGAAGCCCGCCGGTCGATAGGTGTTCGGGATGCAGTTCCGCGGCGACTTCGAGGATGACGGCTTCGACTTTCGCCACGTCGTAGTTAGGTGAGGTGTCAGCGTTGGTCATCGACGCGGCTTACTTCCCCGCCTTCCCCGCCTTGCGCCTGCCGCCTCTCTTGCTCCCGCTGCCATTTCGACCAGCACCGTTTGCCCTTTTTGCCGACGCGCTCGCCGCGCGCTCGGCCCGCTGCGCGACCAGGGCGTGCAGGTCGGCGGGCTCCCAGGCCGCCTCAAATGCCAGAAGCGCGAAGGTGTAGCCAGTCGTCTTGCCGCCGCCGTTGGCCTTCTCCATGCGCTTGGCAGTCGCGCGCTGCTCGTTTTCGACTTCCTTGGTCGCACGCTCGGCGATTGCTTTGAGGTTTCGCTCGCCCTCGGCGTCGAGGATGAGCGGGGTGCGGATGAGGTGATCGTGCGTCCCTTGCAGCTTGCCCGCTTTCAACGCCTCCGCCAGGTCGTTGAACAGGTCACTCGCTTGGCCTGCGCCGACCGCAGCGCGCAGCCCTTTCTTGAGCCGCCGCCATGCTTTCGCAGGGAACAGGGTTTTCGCGCTGGCTCGGTAGTAGTGCTCGACTGCCCCCCGGCGCGGCTCCGTGCGCGTCTCTTCGATCATCCCGTCGCAGTCGTCGCGCAGGACTTTGACGTGGTAGCTGACTTGGCTCAGGCCTTCATCGAGCGCCTTCGACAGCTCGTTAGGGCTGACCTCTCCCGCGACGGTGGCGAGCAGGATGTGCTGCCGCAGGACGTGATCCAGCGCCTTGACGAGTCGCGGGTCCACGAGGACCGCCAGATGAGCCCCGTCTTCAGCTCCGCTCCCATTGCTTGATTTACCTCTTGGCATCTCTCTCGTCCCTTCTTCTGCCGCTCTCTCAAGCGGTCGGTTCTATTTAAAATAAGAAATGTCAACTTCTTGAAACGAGGCGAGTCTTACCGACCTCTCGATAAGTTTCACAACCCGGGCAAGGTCTTAGCTGTTACTAAGTATTTACTTAGTAACTACTGGCCATTGCAGCGGGCAGCGGAGGGCGACCGGGCGCGGTCAGTCGAGGAGCTGGCCCGGTTTGACCTCGACCGCCCTCGCAAGCCGTTCCAGCGTCGAGATTTTCGGATCGCGCTTCCCGGCCTCCATCCGGCTGACCTCCGTGACATGGACGCCGCTGCGCTGTGCGACCTCTTCCTGGGTGAGGCCCAAGCGTTCCCGCGCCTCCCGTAGTCTGGTGCCGAAGTGGGTCACGGCGGGGATCGTCTGCGCTTGAGACAGAAACCACCATAGGAAACTTCACAAGTCTTTGCGTAAACTCCCGTCCTCTCCATGCCGCCTCGAAACAAAGACGGGGGAGCCGGCCACGGGCCCCACGCAAGCAGGCCGCGACCGGCCCCCTTCATCGTGCGTCCTAGCCGTGCTTCATTACCTGCATACTCGGAACGACGCAACCGATTTGCGCGATCTTCACCGCAATCACCTCCCTTCCTCGTCTTTCGGCGGGTTGTCCCGCTGGGCAAGGAAGGGATGCTAAGAAAGATTGGAGTATCGACCAAAAAGCGCCCTGCCCGTAGATTTTTCTCCGGGTAGGCTCTTATGCTCTGTCACGCCTGAATATCCAAATGGGGGCGAAGCACACCTACCTTGGTGGACACGACGATCAGATTGGGGCAGGGAAATCGGGACGTTGCGGCGGCTGTCGCCTACGCCGTCACGCACCAAGCGAGGACTGAAATCCGCACGATCCTCAACGAAGGGCCGCGCTCGCAAGAGGAACTGGCGCGCCTGATCCGCGCTCCCGCGAGCAAGAACAGCACGCACCACCTCAAGGAAATGCTTGCAGACGGCTCCATTGAGCTTGCTTACGTCAAACCGGTGCGCAACACCTTCGAGCACTACTACCGAGCGGTCAAGGTCCCCTTCTACACCGGTGAGGAGACCGCGGCGATGCCGCCAGAGGCGAGAGAGGCAATCGCGGGCGTGATCCTCGAGGGGGTCATGTCCGAGGCGATGGCGGCGCTTTGGGCGGAAAAGATGGTCAACGATCGACGGGTTTGGCTGTCGTGGCGCTGGTTCAACGTCGATGTCCAGGGTCGTGGCGACATCGCAGACGACCAGGCGAGGCACTGGGAGCGGGTCCGAGAGATCGAGGTCGAATCACTTGGACGCTGTGCCAAGTCAGGCGAGCCGACCAAGTCGATCATCGTGACCTCGTTGGGATTTGAGCGCTTCCGTTTCTCGGGACCCCCGCGAATGCCGCTCGTGGGTTCGGGGGAAGGTGCCCCACCGCTAATCAGACTGGGGCAGGGAAAGCGGGGGGTCGAGGAGGCCGTTGGCTACGCGCTCAAGCACCAGCACCGGGTTGAAATCCTCTGCCTCCTGAACGGAAGCGAGTACAACCGCTACGAGCTGGCCGCGTTGATCGGCGAGGAGCCGCACAAGATCAAGCACCACCTCCGGGAACTGCTGGGCGAGGGCTCGATCGAACTGGCCTACTCCAAGCGGGTGGGCAACGTGATTCAGCATTACTACCGAGCGATCGAAATCCCCTTTTACACCGACGAGGAGATCGAGGCGCTGCGTCCCGAGGAGAGGCAGGCATTTGCTGGCGTGATCCTCCAGGCGGTCATGGCCGAGTCGCTGGCTTCGCTCCGGGCGGGGAAGATGGCTGATGATCGCCGCGTTTGGCTGTCTTGGCGTTGGTTCCACGTCGATGCGCAGGGCCGCGAGGACATAGCTAACGAGCAGGCGAGGCACTGGGGGCGAGTTCAAGAGTGCGAGGCAGAATCGACTAACCGCTGCGCCAAGTCAGGTGAGCCGACCAAGTCGATCATCGTGGCCTCGCTCGGACACGTGCGCTGCCGCAGAGCCCCTATGGCAACGCCGGCCGACGATCCAGCCGAGTTTGGTGCTGTGGGCAATGTTCTGAGGCCCATTGGGTCCGCGCAAGAAAAAGCCTGACCGTCCAGCGTCGCAAGGACGCAGCCGCCACCCGATTCGTGGTCGCCCCCGCTGCGGGTACGCTCAGCGGCCGATGCGGGTGCTGGTCGTGACCAACTTCGTCCCCGATGCCGCGGCGCCGCAGCGGGGTCGCTGGGTGCGCGATCAGGTCGACGAGCTGCGCCGGCTCGGCGCCGAGATCGAGCTGTTCAGCTTCCCCCCCGGCGCCGGCCGTTACCTGCCCGCCGCCCTGCGCCTGCGCGGACTGCTGCGCCGCCAGGCCTACGACCTCGTCCACGTCCACTACGGGCTGACGGCCTGGTCGGCATGGCTCGCCGGCGCCCGGCCGCTCGCGGTCACCTTCCACGGCACCGACGTCCGCCACCCCGTGGTCGGACCGCTGTCGCGGCGCCTCGCCTGGCGCGCCGACCTCGTCGCCGCCGTCTCGCGGGCGCTCTACGGACCCGAGGACGGCAGGGCGGGCCTCCCCCCCGTGCCCAGCGCCGCCGTCCTGCCCTGCGGGCCCGACCTCGGCCGCTTCCGGCCGCTCCCCCGCGCCGACGCGCGGCGGCAGCTCGGGCTCGCGCCCGACGGCCGCTACCTGCTTTTTCCCGCCGATCCGGCTCGCGCCGCGAAGCGCGCCGACCGCGCCGCCGCGCTGGCGGCGGCCAGCGGCGCCGAGCTGCTGACCGGGGGCTCGATCGAGCCGGACCTGATGCCGCTCTGGGCCAACGCCGCAAACGCGGTGCTCGTCACTTCCGATTACGAGGGCTTCGGGCTCGCCTGCGTCGAGGCGCTTGCCTGCGACGTCCCCGTCCTCTCGACCCCGGTCGGGATCGCCCCCTTCGCGCTCGCCGGGATCGCGGGCACGCTCTGCGCCCGCTTCGACGTCGACGTCTGGAGCGCCGCCCTGCAGCCCCACCTCGCCGACCCGGACCCGCGGGTCGAGGGCGTTGCGCGAGCCGCCTCGCTCTCGGCCACGCGGATGGCGGAACGGACGCTCGCCGCCTACGACGACCTGCTCGATCGCGATCGCTCCACGGGGCCCGCCAAGTAATAGATTGAGCGACGTGAGCGAGGAAAAGCGCGACCCCGGCAACGAGGACCTCGGCGCTCAGGTCGAGGCGGCTGAGCGGCGGCTGAGCGAGGCGGCGGAGTCCGCCACGGCCGCCGAAGCGCGTGCCACCGCCGAGATCCGGGCGCTCGAAGCCGACCTCGAGAAGGAGCGCCAGGCCCACGCCGAGGGCCTCGAGAAGCTGCGCAGGGAGCAGGCCGAGGAGCTGCAACGCGAACGCGGCGCCAAGGACCGGGCGATCGCCGCCGCCGAGAGCCGCCTGGCCGAGATCGAGGCCCAGACCGAGGCGGCCGAGAAGCGCGTCGAGGAGGCGCAGCGCAAGGCGGCCGCCGCCGAGGGCACGACCGCCGACGTCGAGGCGCGTGCCCGCGAGGGCGCCGCTGCCTGGCTGCGCGGCCAGATCGAGGCGCTACGCCGAGAGGCGAGCCGATAACGATTCGGACCGAGTGCGACGTCGCCGTCGTCGGCGGCGGCGCAGCTGGGCTCTGGACGGCGCTGCGCGCGGCGGAGCAGGGCGCGGCGGTCTGCCTGGTCTCGCGCACTCCGCTCTCGCTCAGCGCCAGCTTCTGGGCCCAGGGCGGCCTCGCCGCCGCACTCGAGCCCGGCGACTCGCCGGCCCGACACGCCGCCGACACGATCGCCGCCGGACGCACCCTCTGCCGCCCCTCGGCGGTGCGAACGCTGGTCGAGGAGGCGCCCGATGCGGTGCGCGAGCTGCGCCGGCGCGGGGTCGAGTTCGACCTCGCCGGCGACGCCGGCGAGCTGGCGCTCGGCCTCGAGGGCGGCCACACGCGCCGCCGCATCGTCCACGCCGGCGGCAGCCAGACCGGGCACGAGATCACCTCGAAGCTGGCGGCGATGGTCGCCGCCGAGCCGCGCATCGCCGTCCGCGAGAAGACCTCGGCGGTGGCGCTGTGGAGCGACGGCGAGCGCTGTCACGGGCTGCTGACCGAGGCCGGGCCGATCGGCGCCGCGGCAACGGTGCTGGCAACCGGCGGCGCCGCGGCGCTCTGGCGCCGCACGACCAATCCCCGGGGGGCGATCGGCGCCGGACCGGTCCTCGCCGCCGCAGCGGGCGCCGATCTGGCCGACCTCGAGTTCTGCCAGTTCCACCCGACCGCGCTGGCCCTGCCGAACAGCCGCTTCGACGGCCGGCTGATCACCGAGGCCGTCCGCGGCGAGGGGGCGGCCCTGCTCGACGCCGGCGGACGCCGCTTCACCGATGAGCTGGCTCCCCGCGACGCGGTCACCGCGGCGATCCTCGACCGGATCGAGGCCGACGGCGGCGGCAGCGTCCAGCTCGATCTGCGCGAGGTCGACCCCAGCCACTTCCCCAACGTCTTCGAGTCGCTGCGCGAGGCCGGGCTCGACCCCGGCGCCGAGCCGGTCCCGGTCGCCCCGGCCGCCCACTACACGATGGGCGGGGTCGCGGTCGACCTCGACGGCCGCTCCTCGCTGCCGGGCCTGTACGCGGTCGGCGAGTGCTCCTGCACCGGCCTGCACGGCGCCAACCGCCTCGCCTCCAACTCGCTCAGCGAGTGCTTCGTCTTCGCCGGCCGAACGGCCCGCGCCGCCCTCGCGGAGACGGCGGCGAGCGATCGCCCGGCGCCCTCCGGCCGGCGCTTCCGAGCGCCGACCGAGGCGACCCGGGACGCAATCTGGCGGCTGGCCGGTCCGCTGCGCACCGAGCAGCAACTGCACGAGCTCCGCGCCGACCCCTACCCGCTCGCCGCGGCGATCGCGACCTGCGCTCTGGAGCGGGCCGAGTCGCGCGGCGGCCACCTGCGCGCCGATCGCCCCGACCTCGACCCGGCGCTCGACGGCATCCACATCGTGCTCGGCGCTGACGGCGCAACCCGCCGCGAGGAATGGAGATAGGTGCTGCTGGGAGTCGACGTCGGCGGCACCTTCACCGACGCCGTGCTCTTCGACGGCGAGACGCTGCACACCGCGAAGCTGCCGACCACGCCGGAGGACCAGTCGGTGGCGGTGATCGCCGCGGTCGAGCAGGTGCTGCGACGAGCGGGCGCCGAGCCCGCCGCGGTCGAATCCTTCGCCCACGGGATGACCGTCGGCACCAACGCGCTGCTCGAGGAACGCGGTGCGCGCACCGCCCTGATCGCCACCGCGGGCTTCGCCGACCTGCTCGAGATCGGCCGCCAGGACCGCCCTGACCTCTACCGGCTCTGCAGTCCCAAGCCGGCGCCGCTGGTCGAGCCCGCGCTGCGCTTCGAGGCGGCCGAGCGGGTCGGGCCGGAGGGCGTGGTCGAGCCGCTGGCCGGCGGCGAGGCCGAGCGCCTCGCGGCGCTGATCGCCGCGAGCGGCGCCGAGTCGGTCGCGATCTGCCTGCTCTTCTCCTACCTCGATCCCAGCCACGAGCGGGCGATCGCCGAGCATCTGGGCAGCCGCCTGCCCGGCGTCCACGTCTCGGCCTCGCACGAGGTCCTGCCCCGCTTCCGCGAGTACGAGCGCTGCTCGACGACGACGATCGACGCCTACCTTTCGCCGCTGCTCGGTCGCTACCTGGACCGGCTCGGCGGCGCCGCGTCGAACGCCGGGCTGCCGCCCCCGCTCGTCATGCAGTCCTCCGGCGGCGTCGCGGACGCCGGCCGGGCGGCGAAGGCCGGGGCCTGGAGCGTCCTCTCCGGTCCGGCCGGCGGCGCTGTCGGCGCCGGGCTGATCGCCCGGATCGGCGCCGGCGGCAACGCCCTCGGCCTCGACATGGGCGGCACCTCCTGCGACGTCTGCGTGGTCGAGGGGGGCGACGTCAGGCGAACCGACTCGCGCCGGATCGGCGGCCGCACGATCCAGCTGCCGATGGTCGACGTGCACACCGTCGGCGCCGGCGGCGGTTCGATCGGCTGGCGCGACCCCGGCGGGGCGCTGCGGGTCGGGCCGCGCTCGGCGGGCGCCGAGCCGGGGCCCGCCTGCTACGGACGCGGCGGAACCGAGCCGACGGTCACCGACGCGAACCTGCTGCTCGGCAGGCTCGCCGCCGACTCGACCCTGGCCGGCGGCGTCGGGCTCGACCGCGACGCGGCCGGCGCCGCGATCGATGTGCTGGCCGAGTCGCTCGGCCTCGGCGCCCTGGAGACCGCGGAGGGGATCGTGCGGGTCGCCGACCAGGAGATGGTGCGGGCGCTGCGCGTGGTCACGGTCGAGCGCGGCGTCGACCCGCGCCGCTTCGCCCTGCTGCCCTTCGGCGGCGCCGGACCGATGCACGCGGCGGCGATCGCCGCCGAGCTCGGCATCGAGCGCATCCTCTGCCCGCGCGCCGGCGGCGTCCTCTCGGCCCTCGGCCTCTGCGCCTCCGACCGCCGCCGCGACACCACCCGCACGGTGATGCTGAGCGGCGCCGAGCTCAGCGCGGCGCGGATCGCCGCCGAGGTCGACGAGCTGGCCGCCCGGATCGACGGCGACACGGAGGGCAGCGAGACCGAGGTGGTCTACGAGATGCGCTACGCCGGCCAGGCCTTCGAGCTGCCGGTCCCGGGAACGACCCGCCCCGACCCGGCCGAGCTCGCGGCGCGCTTCGAGGGGGCGCACGAGCGGCGCTACGGCCACCGCGATCCCGAGGGCGAGGTTGTCCTCGTCCACATCCGCCTCGCCCTGGTGGCGCCAGGCCCGCGGCCCCGTCCCGCCGCGGCCCCGACGGGTCGCCTGCGCGAGGGCAAACGCCCGGTGCGCTTCGACGGCGCCTGGCTGGAGACGCCGGTGCTGCGCGGCGAGCCCCCGGCCGGGCTCAGCGCCGCCGGCCCGGTCGTCTTCGAGCTGCCCGAGGCGACCTTCGTCGTCCCGCCGGGATGGAACGCCGAGGTCGACGGGGCCGGCACGATCGAGGCAGGGCGGGGACGATGACGGGACTCGACCCGGTCGACCTGCAGGTGATGATCGGCGGCCTGCGCGCCGTTTGCGACGAGATGGGCGCGACCTTGATCCGCTCCGCCTACTCGGCCAACATCAAGGAGCGCCGCGACTGCTCGACGGCGCTCTTCGACGCCGCGGGCGAGCTGGTCATGCAGGCCGAGCACATTCCCGTCCACCTCGGTTCGATGCCGGATGCGGTCGCCGCCGTGCTCGACGAGGAGCACCGCGCCGGCGACGCCTGGATCCTCAACGACCCCTACCGCGGCGGCACCCACCTGCCCGACGTGACCCTGATCTCGCCGGTCTTCGCCGCCGGCGAGCTACTCGGCTTTGCCGCCTGCCGCGCCCACCACGCCGACATCGGCGGCCCCAGCCCGGCCGGCATGCCCGCGCGGTCGCGGACGCTCGAGGAGGAGGGGGTCGTGATCCCGCCGACCAGGGTCGAGCCGGGCGAGCTCGAGCGGCTCGCGGCGCGGATGCGCTCACCCCGCCAGCGCCTCGCCGATCTGCGCGCCCAGGCCGCGGCCAACCGGATCGGCGAGCTGCGCCTCGGCGAGCTGGCCGAGCGCCACGGCCGCGAACGCCTGCGGTCCGGAATGGCGGCGATCCTCGCCTACGCGGAGCGCCGCACCCGGGCCGCCCTCGCGGCGCTGCCCGACGGGACCTACGGCGCCTCGGATGTCCTCGAGGACGACGGCGACGGCGAACCGCGCGACGTCGCCCTGCGGCTCCAAGCGACGATCCACGGGGACCGGCTGGTGCTCGACTTCAGCGGCACCGACGCCCAGATCGACGGCAACCTCAACTGCCCCCTCTCGGTGACCAAGTCGGCGGCCTTCTTCGCCGTGCGGGCGCTGACCGACCCCGACGCCCCACCCTCGGCCGGCGCCTACCGGCCGATCGAGGTGATCGCCCCCGAAGGCTGCCTGCTCAACGCCCGCTTCCCGGCGGCCGTCGCGGCCGGCAACGTCGAGACCTCGAGCCGCGTCGCCGACCTGACGATCGCCGCCCTGGCCGGGGCCCGGCCGGCGCCCGCCCAGGGCCAGGGCACGATGAACAACCTGACCCTCGCCGGCGAGGGCTTCACCTACTACGAGACGCTCGGCGGCGGCCAGGGAGGCTGCCCCGATGCCGCCGGCCCGTCGGCGATCCACGTGGCGATGTCGAACACGCTCAACACCCCGGTCGAGGCGCTGGAGAGCGAGTTCCCGCTGCGCGTGCGCGAGCTGGCGCTGCGCCGCGGCAGCGGCGGCGACGGGGCGCGGCCTGGCGGCGAGGGGATCGTCCGCGAGATCGAAGCGCTGGCGCCGATGCGCTACACCCTGATCGGCGAGCGGCGCCGCCACCCGCCGCGCGGCCGCGAGGGCGGCGGCGACGGACAGACGGGCGCCGACTCGCTCAACGGAGAACCGCTGCCCGGCAAGAGCGAGGGCCGCCTGCGGGCCGGCGACAGGCTGCGGATCGAGACCCCGGGGGGCGGCGCTTTCGGACCGATGTCCGGCTGAACGACATTTTAATTTGGCGATTCGGCCGCGCTGCTCTAGACTGCACTGCCTTGGGCGGGGCTCTCGCCTGGACAGGGGTCTTAGGCGCCAACCACCCGGTCTCACGAATCACCGACCTTCTCAGGTACGAATCTATATGCCGATCGCATTAAAGGAATGGGCTGTAACGGTGCGCGCTCTCGCCGAGGGCGAGCAGCTGCTTACCCTGCGCAAGGGCGGCATCCGCGAGGAGAACAAGAACTTCGAGCTCGACCACGAGCGCTTCTTCCTCTATCCGACCTTCGACCACCAGCGCAACAACCTGGTCCGCGAGTCGCACCATCCCGAGCTGCGCCGCGCGCTCGAGGAGGGCGTCTGGCCCGACGAGGAACCGCCCCCCGCGGCGCTGATCCAGGACGGCGGCATCCCCCAGCCCGACCGCGTCCGGCTGCGCTGCTGGGCCGAGGTGACCGATCACCTGACGATCGACAACCCGCGCGTCGTCGACGACCTCTCGCCCTATTACGTCTGGACCCCCGACTACGCCGAGAAGCGCCTCAACTGGAAGCGGCGTCACCCGCTGCACATCCTGCTGCTGCGGGTCCACCGCATCCCGCGGCCGGTCACGGTCCGGGTCCGCGAGGAGTACCACGGCTGCCGCTCCTGGGTCGAGATCGACCGCGAGCTGCCCTTCGAGGGCACCCCGGTAATGGCCGACGAGGAGTTCGACCGCGCCCGCTCGGAGATCCACTCAGTCTGCACGTCGTCCGAACCAGTCCTGGTCTGAGCCTGCCCTAGTAGGCTCGGCCCATCCCTTGGGTCGAGACTCATTCGCTCAGCTTTACGGCCCGCCACGACAGCGGCGACACCGCCTTCGCCGAGCGTTCGCTGGACCGGATGGAGGAACTGCGGCTGCGCCTCGAGGACCGCTTCGCGGCCGTCCCCGGCGAAGTCACCGTGGTCGTCCACGGCAACCCGCTGATGCTCTCCCTCGCCCACCCGTTCCTGCCGGCGGCGCGCTGGTCGGCGGCGCCCGCCGGACGGCGCTACCTGGCCGGCTGGGCGATGGCAACCGAGCTGCACGTGCTCAACGACCCGCACATGGAGCGGCGCGCCGCGGGCGACGACTCGCTCGAAGCGCTGCGCGGAACCGCCGAGCGCCTCTACGCACAGCTCGTGATCGCCGCCAACAACCCGGACCTGCCGCCGTCATGGACGCCGCGGCGTTTCCTCCGCTACCTCGGCTGGGCCTGGCTGGTCGAGGGCGCCGCGCAGTACTTCGCCCGCCAGGTCGGCCTCTACCGGGCGGCGGTGATCAGGCGCCTGCGCGAGAGCGGCGGGCCGTCCTTCCCGCCCTCCCGCCGCGACGCGGTGATCCTCGGCGGCACGATCTTCGATCTGCTCGAGAGCGAACGCGGCGCGGACGCCTGCGACCGCCTCGCCCTGCAGATCCATCCCGGCGGCTCGACCCCCACCCTCGAAGCGGCCTTCGACGCGAGGATCGGCGAAATCGAGGCGGCCTGGCGCGACCAACTGCGAGCAATAGCCCGCCCCGGAACCGGCTAGCTCGCGCCCGGCGTGCCCTCGAGCACTTCGCGTGCTTGCTCGGCGGCCTCCTCGGCGACGAGGATCTGGCGCGGGCCGGCGGCGAGGAAGTCGGGCACGTCAAAGCCCGCTGCGCGCTTGAGCATGCTCGGGATGCCGTGCTCGGAGAGCAGGCCCTGGATCATCTCGGCCTCGGCCTGGTTCTGGCCGTAGGCGACCTTGACCAGCTTGCCGCTACCCGACGACAAGTTCGGCCTCCGAGATCTGTCCGTCCTTGATCCAGAAGCCCTTGAGATCGGGGGCGTCCGGTTCGGCCAGCGAGACGATCAGGTAGACCGCTTCCGGCCAGCCGGCCAGGTTGACGTCGGTCTGCGAGGGGTACGCGGCGCTCTTCGTGTGCGAGTGGTAGATCGCCACCAGCTCCTCCCCGGCCGCTTCGATCTCCTTCATCAGGCGAAACTGCTCCCTGGCGTCGATCGAGTAGCGCAGCGGGCTCGCCTCGGCATTCTCCGCCCGGTACACGGTCGCCGCGGCACCGTCGCCACCGCCGACCATCCCGCAACACTCGTTGGGCAGATCCCCCCGGGCATGGGCGACGATCTCATCGACCAGCTGCCGAGGGATCCTCATTTACCACCAGACCGTGGAATCTAGATTCTCTATCTCATCGATCGGGCGGGTGTAGACGCCGGAGGAGAGGTACTTCCAGCCGTCGTCGGGGATCAGGAAGACGACGTTGCCGCCATCGAGCTCCTCGCCGATGCGGACGGCGATGCGGGCGATCGCGCCGGAGGAGACGCCGGCGAAGACGCCCTCCTGGTCGAGCAGCTTGCGGGTCCAGACGACCGCGTCGCGGTTGGAGACCATGATCTTGCGGTCGAGCAGGTCGATGTCGATGATCGGCGGGATGAAGCCGTCGTCGAGCGAGCGCAGGCCGTGGACCATCTCGCCCTGCATCGGCTCGGCGGCGACGATCAGCGTCTCGGGGTCGTGCTCCTTGAGCCGCCGCCCGTTGCCCATCAGCGTGCCGCCGGTGCCGAGCCCGCCGACGAAGGCGGCGACCCCGTCGAGCTCTTCGAGGATCTCGACCGCGGTGCCGTTGTAGTGGGCGAGGGGGTTGGCCTCGTTGCCGTACTGGTAGGGCATGTAGTAGCGCGAGTCCTCGGCCATCTCGAGCGCCACCTCGACCGCCCCGTTGGAGCCTTTGGCGCCCTCCGAGTAGACGATCTCCGCGCCGTACATCTCGAGCAGCTGGGTGCGCTCTTTGGTCACGTTGTCGGGCATCACGACCTTGAGGTCGTAGCCCTTGCGGCGGCAGATCATCGCCAGCGAGATGCCGGTGTTGCCCGAGGTCGGCTCGAGGATCGTCTGCCCGGGCTCGATCGCCCCCTCGGCCTCGGCCGCCTCGATCATCGACCTGGCGACACGGTCCTTGACCGAGCCGGTCGGGTTGCGGCCCTCGAGCTTGGCGAAGATGTGGACGCCGGGCTTCGGCGAGAACTTAGGCAGCTCGACCAGTGGCGTGTTGCCGATCGACTGGACGATGTCGCCGTAGCGCCCCCCGCAGGGTCGGTTGAGTAGCTGGTCGCTTGCCATCTCGGTCTCCCGTTACTTCAAAAAGTATAGCCATGGAAAGCCGGCCGACCGAGGACAACCTCAAGCGCCGCTATCGCTGTCTCAACCGCCGGCCATGGCGGGCATGATGATCACGGTATCCGCATCCTTGACCCCCGTGTCCAGGCCGTCGAGTACGCGCACGTCCTCGTCGTTGAGGTAGACGTTGACGTAGCGGTTGAGGTCGCCCTCGGGGCCGAAGAGCTGCTGCTCGGTCGCCGGGTGCGCGGCGATCAGCGCCCGCAGCACCTCGCCGACGTCGGCGCCGCCGGCCTCGACCTCGGTCTGGCCGCCGGTCTGGGCGCGCAGCACTGGTGGGATGCGAACGGTTGCCATGGCGCGGAAATCTACCGGCTACCCGGCGCAGAAGAGCTCGTAGTCGGGGAACTTGCCCAACTCGGACTCCGGGACCTCGGGCGCGTCGGGCCCGCAGATCGGGCAGCCCGGGTCGCGCCGCACCTTCAGCTCCGTAAACCTCGTGCTGAGCGCCTCGAAGAGCAGCAGGCGGCCGATCAGCGGCTCGCCGATCCCCAAGACGAGCTTGAGCACCTCGTTGGCCTGCAGCAGGCCCATCGTCCCGGCCATCACGCCGAGCACGCCGTTGGCCGAGCAGCTCGGCGCCAGCTCGGCCGGCGGCGGCGTCGGGTAGAGGCAGCGGTAGCAGGGGCCCTCGAAGGGCACGAAGGTCGAGATCTGCCCGTCGAAGCTGAGGATCGAGGCGGAGACGACCGGCTTGCGCAGCCGCACCGAGGCATCGTTGAGCAGGTAGCGGGTGGGGAAGTTGTCGGCGCCGTCGACGATCACGTCGTACTCGCTGAGCAGCTCGACGATGTTGGACGAGGTCATCCGCAGGTTGTGCTCGATCACGTTCACGTCGGGGTTGAGCGCCTCGATCGTCAGCCGCGCGGACTGCGTCTTCGGGGTGCCGATCCGCTCGGTGTTGTGGATCACCTGTCGCTGCAGGTTGGAGGCGTCGACGACGTCGTCGTCGACCAGGCCGAGGGTGCCGATCCCGGCCGCGGCGAGGTAGAGCGCCGTCGGCGCGCCGAGCCCGCCGGCGCCGATCAACAGCACCTTCGCGTTGAGCATCTTCAGCTGGCCGTCGACGCCGACCTCGGGCAGCAGCGTGTGGCGCGAGTAGCGGTCGCGCTGCTCGGCGGTCATGCCGCTGGCGGCGACCACCGGCAGCCCCTGCTCCTGCCAGGCGACGATCCCGCCCGCCATCGAGGCGACGTCCTCGTAGCCGAGCGCTGCGAGCTGTTCGGCGGCCTTGTAGGAGCGGTTGCCGCTGCGGCAATAGACGATCGTGCGGGCCGACTTGTCGGGCGCCGCGGCGGCGATCTCGTCGGCGAGCACTCCCGGCGGCACCAGCTTGCCGTTCTCGAGGTGGGCCTCCTGGTACTCGTGCGGCTCGCGGGTGTCGATCAGGACGACGTCGCCGGCCTCGATCTCCTGCGCCGCCTCGAACGCCTCGATCTCCTCGATCTGCTGCTTGGTCTGCGTTGCCATTCGTAAATCTCCCTAATTCCGATCCGCTTTCACTTCAAAAAGTATAGCGACAACGAAAAGGCCGCCCGGAGGCGGCCTTTTCGAGTTCTGGGAGCCAAATCGCCTAGCCGAGGCTGGGGCGCATCTGGCGCAGGCGCTTGACCCGCTCTTCGATCGGCGGGTGGGTCGAGAAGAGGCCGGCAATGCCCTTGGCCGCGAACGGCTTGACGATGTAGAGCGGCTCGGAGGCCTGGTTGACCTGCATCGGCATCGCCGCCGCGCCCTGCTCGAGGCGCAGCAGGGCGCTGGCCAGCGACTCCGGGTTGCCGCAGATCTGGGCCCCGCCGGCGTCGGCCGAGTACTCGCGCTGGCGCGAGATCGAGAGCTGGATGATCGTCGCCGCGATCGGCGCCAGCAGGACCATCGCCAGCGAGGCGACGAGACTGAGCGGTGAGTCGTTGTCGCCGCCGAACCAGAGCATCATGTAGGCGAGGTAGGTGATCGCGGCGCCGATCGCCGAGGCGATCGTCTGGATCAGGATGTCGCGGTGCTGGATGTGGGCGAGCTCGTGGGCGAGCACGCCGCGCAGCTCGTCCTCGGAGAGCAGCTTGGTGATCCCGGCGGTGACCGCGACCGCGGCGTTCTTCGGGTTGCGGCCGGTGGCGAAGGCGTTGGGCTGCTCCTGCGGGATCATGTAGAGGCGCGGCATCGGCAACCCGGCGCGCGTCGTCAGTTCGCGCATGATCTGGTAGAGGCGCGGCGCTTCGGACTCGTCGATCGGCTTGGCCCGCGCCATCTTCAGCGCCAGCTTGTCGCTGAAGAAGTAGGAGCCGAGGTTGATCAGCAGGGCGATGCCGAGGAAGAGGCCCGCCGTCGGGGCGCCGCCGATCAAGGCGCCGATCAGGACGAGAAGACCGCCGAGGGAAGCCAGCAGGATCGTCGTCCGGATGGCCGCGCCCCGGTTGGATTGTTTGGTGGTGCTCATCGCATCGCTCCGATCGTTTTGCGTTTTGAAGTGTAGCGTCGCGAGTAGCGCCGCTAGCCGAGGGCAGGCCAGATGCAGGGCGTCGAGGCTTCGCAACTCGTTCGAGATGAGGTGACTACTGTGACGACATGACGGCCTCGCGGGATTTTAAGGAGAAACGCTGGCTCGCCCTGGTGCTGCTCTGCTCGGCCCAGTTCGTCGTCGTCCTCGACGCCTCGATCGTCAACGTGGCGCTGCCTTCGATCGGCACGGCGCTCGACTTCTCGCAGGAGAACCTGCCCTGGGTGGTCAACGCCTACGTGCTCACCTTCGGCGGCTTCCTCCTGCTCGGCGGCCGCACCGCCGACCTGCTCGGGCGGCGACGGGTCTTCATGGCCGGCCTGGCGCTGGTCGCGGTCGCCTCGCTCGCAGCCGGCTTCGCCGCGACCGAAGGGCAGCTGATCGCGGCGCGGGCGGCGCAGGGCCTCGGCGCGGCGATCATCTCGCCGGCGGCGCTCTCGATCGTCACCACCACCTTCGGCGACGGCGCCGAGCGCAACAGGGCGCTCGGGGTCTGGGGCGCCGTGGCCGGCTCGGGCGGCGCCGCGGGGGTCCTGCTCGGCGGCATCCTCACCGACGGGCTCGGCTGGGAGTGGGTGCTCTGGGTCAACGTGCCGGTCGCCCTGCTCGCCCTCGTCCTCGCGCCAAGGCTGATCGCCGAGAGCCGCGCCGACCACGAGACCCGCGCCTTCGACGTCGCCGGCGCCGTCACCGTCACCGCGGCGCTCTCGATCCTCGTCTACGCCGTCGTCGACGCCACCGAGGCCGGCTGGGGCTCGGGCCGGACGATCGGCCTGCTCGCCCTCTCCGCCGTCCTGCTCGCCGCCTTCGTCGCGATCGAGCTGCGCTCGGCCAAGCCGCTGGTGCCCTTCTCGATCTTCCGCATCCGCACCCTGACCGGAGCCAACGTGGTCGGCCTGCTGGTCGGGGCCTCGCTGATCTCGATGTTCTTCTTCATCTCTCTCTACATGCAGCAGGTGCTCGGCTACAGCGCGATCAAGACCGGCCTCTCCTACCTGCCGCTGGCGCTGACGATCATGGCCTCGGCCGCGATCGCCTCCCAGCTCGTCACCAAGCTCGGCTACAAGCCGGTGCTCGCCGCGGGGATGCTCTTCATCGTCGCCGGGCTCCTCTGGTTCAGCCGCGCCTCGGTCGGCGGCGGCTTCACGACCGACATCCTCGGGCCCTCGCTGCTCGCCGCCGTCGGACTCGGCTTCTCCTTCGTGACGACGACGATCGCCGCCGTCTCCGGCGTGCGCGAGACCGAGGCCGGCCTTGCCAGCGGCCTGATCAACACCTCGCAGCAGATCGGCGGCGCGCTCGGGCTCGCCGTGCTCTCGACGATCGCCACCTCGCGGGCGTTCAACCTGACCCCGTCCGGCGGGCAGCCCGACCCGGCCGCCCTGACCGAGGGCTTCCAGACCGCCTTCCTCGGCGGCGCCGGGTTCGCCGCGCTGGGCTTCGTCCTCACCCTCGTGCTGATTCGCGGCAGCGACAGCCGCGCCCACGTCGAGATCGGCCGGGCCGTCTCCGACGACGAGGCGAGCGAGCCCGCGTCCGCATAACCGACCGCTTCAGTAGGATTTAGGCCGATGCTGTTCTCGACCAAAGCCGAGTACGGAGTGCGCCTGATGGTCGAGCTGGGCCGCCAGCCCGGCTCCGCCCCGGTCTCACTCAGCGCCGTCGCCGAGGCGGAGCGGCTGCCGCTCTCCTACCTCGAGCACCTGGTCGCCAAGCTGCGCAACGCCGAGCTGGTCAGCTCGACCCGCGGCGCCCACGGCGGCTACCGGCTGGCCAAGCCGGCCGCGGCGATCACCCTCGACGAGGTGGTCGAGGCGCTGGAAGGGCAGATCGCGCCGATGGAGTGCTTCCACGAGACTCCCGAGGGCAAGGTGCTCTGCTCGCATGAGAGCGACGGCGACCGGGCCTGCGCGACGAAGCTGCTCTGGACCCGGGTGCAGAGCGGCGTCACCAAGGCGCTCGCCGGCACCACGCTGGCCGAGCTGGTCGAGTTCTCCGGCGGCGCGTCCGGCGCGGAACAGACGCCGGTCGGCAGCGCCGCATAACCCCGCAACCACGAACGGAGCGAAATTGGCTGAGTTGGAGATACGCAACCTGCACGTCAGCGCCGAAGGCAAAGAGATCCTGCGCGGCTTCGACCTCGACGTCGAGAAGGGCAAGGTCCACGCCCTGATGGGGCCCAACGGCTCCGGCAAGTCGACCCTCGCCAACGCGATCATGGGCCACCCGTCGCTGCAGGTGACCGAGGGCTCGATCGTCTTCAAGGGCGAGGACATGACCGAGGCCGACCCCGACGAGCGCTCGCGCGCCGGGCTCTTCATGGCCTTCCAATACCCGGTCGCGATTCCCGGCGTCTCGGTCAGCAAGTACCTGCGGATGATCCTCAACGCCCGCCGCGAGGCGCGCGGCGAAGGCGAGATCAAGATCAAAGAGTTCGCCAAGACGGCCCAGGAGGCGATGCAGCTCGCCAACATCCCCAAGGACTTCTCCAGCCGCTACCTCAACGACGGTTTCTCCGGCGGCGAGAAGAAGCGCATGGAGCTGCTGCAGCTGGCGCTGCTGAAGCCCGAGATCGCGATCCTCGACGAGACCGATTCCGGCCTCGACATCGACGCGCTGCGGGTCGTCGCCGACGGGGTGAACACCTTCGCCGGGCCGGAGATGGGGGTGCTGATCATCACCCACTACCAGCGCATCCTGCACATGGTCAAGCCCGATTCGGTCCACGTCATGTTTAAAGGCCGGATCGTCAAGGAAGGCGGGCCGGAGCTGGTCGGGCAGCTCGAGGAGAAGGGCTACGGCTGGATCGGCGAGGAGGTCGAGGCGGGCGCCGCCGCCTAGCCTCGCGACGATGGAGCCGGCGACGAGCACCGCGGCGACGCCGGCCTTCCCGATCGCGAAGGTCCGCGCCTCCTTCCCGGCGCTGCAGCGCGAGGTCAACGGGCAGCCGGTCGCCTACCTCGACAGCGGCGCCAGCGCTCAGCGCGTGCTCGCCTCGATCCAGGCCGTGGACCGCTACGAGCGCGCCCACCACTCCAACGTCCACCGCGGCTCGCACACCCTCTCGGCCGAGGCGACGGCCGCCTACGAGGGGGCGCGGGCGACCGTCGCCGACCACGTCGGCGCCGCCGACCGCCGCGAGGTGATCTTCGTCCGCAACGCGACCGAGGCGATCAACCTCGTCGCGCGGGCCTGGGGCGACGCCAACGTCGGCGCCGGCGACCGCATCGTGCTGACCGAGATGGAGCACCACTCCAACATCGTCCCCTGGCAGCAGCTCGCCGAGCGGGCCGGCGCCGCGATCGACTGGGCGCCGGTCGGCGAGGACGGCCTGCTCGACATCGACGCCTACGCGACGCTGCTCGAGCGCGGCCCGAAGCTGGTCGCGGTCACCCACGTCTCCAACGTGCTCGGCACCGAGAACCCGGTCGCCGAGATCGCCCGCCTCGCCCACGATGCCGGCGCCCTGGTCCTGGTGGACGGCGCCCAGGCGGCGCCGAAGTTGCCGGTCGACGTGGCGGCGCTGGGCGTCGACTTCTACGCCCTGACCGGGCACAAGCTCTACGCGCCGACCGGGATCGGCGCGCTCTGGGCGAGGCTCGACCTGCTGCGCGCGATGCCGCCCTTCCTCGGCGGCGGCTCGATGATCCGCAAGGTGCAGACCGCGGGGACGACCTACGCCGACCCCCCTGCCCGCTTCGAGGCCGGCACGCCGGCGATCGCCCAGGCGGTCGGCATGGCCTCGGCGCTGCGCTGGCTCGACGGCCTCGGCATGGCGGCCGTGCTCGCCCACGAGCGCTCGGTCGCCGACTACGCGCTGGAGCGGCTCGGCGGCGTGCCCGGCCTGCGCATCTTCGGCCCGCCGCGTGGCGCCGAGCGGGTCGGCCCGGTCTCCTTCGAGCTCGAGGGGGTCCACGCGCACGACGTCGCCGAGATCCTCGACCGCCACGGCGTCGCCGTCCGCGCCGGCCATCACTGCGCCCAGCCGCTGATGGAGCGGCTCGGGGTCGCGGCCACCGCCCGCGCCAGCTTCGGCGTCTACACCACCCGCGAGGAGATCGACCGCCTGGTCGAGGGCCTCGACGACGCCCGGCGGGTCTTCGATCTGTAGGACCAGGATTAGCTAGTAAAGTTAATCTATACTGGTTGGTATAGATAGCCTATACTGGCTGGGTGGCTGTCAATCCCTTTATCTATGACGATCCGGTCCCCCCTCGCGAGCTGATCGACCGCAGGGACGTGGTCAGAAAGCTGTTGGAGTTGGCCGAGGGCGCCCACAACACGCGATTGCAGGCACCGCGTCGGTACGGCAAGACCAGCGTCTTGTTGAAGCTCTGCGATCAGGCGCAGGCGGTCGGCTTTCGCACTATCTACGTCGACTTCCTCCTCGCCACCACTCCCGCCGAGATAGCGCGCCGCATCGAGGAGGCCTACCTACCGGCGCTCAAAGGGACCCTAGGACAGATGTTCGGCCGGATGCGCCGAAGCTGGACGGGCCGCCTCAGAGCCACGCCGGGGGGAGTCGGGGGAGAGTTGGAGTACGGCGGGGGGACCGACACGATGCAACGCCTCGCTGACCTCCTGGACCTCCCCAAGCGGGTGCTTGAGACGACCGGCGAGCGAACGATCGTCGTCTTCGATGAGTTTCAAGACTTCCTGCGAGCGGAAGGAGATCTCGACGGCCTGCTGAGGAGCAAGATCCAGCACCACGGCGACGCCGCCAGCTACATTTTCTCGGGATCCGAACAGGCGCTGCTGGAGGAGTACTTCAACGACCGCGGTCGACCGCTGTTCGATCAGGCCAGGCCCGTCTATTTAGAGCCACTCGCCGTGCTGGACCTTGGCGACTACATCGCCGGCCACTTCGGCAAGAGCGGCAAAGACTGCGGCGAAGCGCTGGACCCACTGCTCACGATCGCACGCGGTCACCCGCAACGCGCGATGCTGCTCTCCCACCATCTTTGGGAGGTGACCCCAGGGCGCGGGACCGCGACGCTCGAGACGCTCGACATCGCCCTAAAGCAGGTCGACCGCGAGACCAAGGAGCGCTTCGAGGGGACGTGGGCGTCGATCGCGGCGACGGCAAACAAGCGCCGCACCCTGAAGGCCTTGGCCCTCAGCGAAGAGAGCCTTTACAACCAGCGAACCCTGCGTAGATTCAAGCTGAGCAAGGGCCAGGCCCAATCCGGTGAGAAGGGGCTGATCGCCGGAGGCGAGGTGGTCAGAGTGGACGGTCGCCCACTGATCGTCGACCCCCTGCTCGAACGGTGGATCCAGATCCACGACGCCGGAAGCGCCGCCCCCTGAGTCTTCGGCGGTGTGGGCCCTCCGCTAGCCTCGACGGGCATGGACGAGCTCTACCGCGACCAGATCCTCGAGCACTACAAGCGGCCGCACAACTTCGGCCGCCTGGAGGAGCCCGACCTCGAGTTCGAGGACACCAACCCCTTCTGCGGCGACGAGCAGCGCGTGACGATCCGCCTCGACGACGAGGGCCGCGTGGCGGAGGTCGCCTTCGAGGGCCAGGGCTGCGCGATCTCGACCGCTGCGACCTCGCTGCTCACCGACGAGCTGGCCGGCAGGACGCGCGAGGAGCTGCTGGCGCTGCCCAAGGAGGAGGTGCTCGAGCTGCTCGGGATCGAGATCTCGGCGACGCGGATGAAGTGCGCGATGCTCGGCCTCAAGGTGGTCAAGAGCGCCTCGCTCGGCCAGCCGGCCGAATGGGAGGACGAGGGCGCGGTCGAGCCGGCCGACCCGGCGGCGGAGCGGGCCGCGGACGGAATCTGAGCGACCCGGCTCGGGCTCAGACGCCGGTTCGGTGCGGCCCGTCGTCGCCTTTCTCTAAAATCCGACTGGAGAAGTAGGATTAAGTCTCAACCCGCACGAAGCATCCGCGGAGGCTAGCGTCTCGCCCTCATGTCCGACACCGCTGGAACCCAAATCCCCGTCTGCCCGCTTGCCGAGCTGCCGCCCGGCGCGATGCGCCTGGTCGAGCACGGAGAGGAGAAGATCGGGGTCTTCAACTGCGACGGGACGCTGTACGCGATCGAGGATCGCTGCTCGCACGATGACGGGCCGCTCGCCGAGGGCGAGTTCGACGCCGCGACCTGCACGGTCGAGTGCCCCCGCCACGGCTCGCTCTTCGACCTGACCAGCGGCAGGCCGAAGACCCTCCCCGCCTATGCTCCGGTGCGGACGTACACGACGGCCGTCGTGGACGACACCATCGTTTTGGAGGTCTGATCGAGATGGCTACGCCAGAGGCAGTCGCAGAGAAAAAAGAGCTCGCCGGCATCAACGCCGACTACAAGGAGAAGTTCGGCTTCCACGATCCTGAGAGCGGCTATGCCTACAAGGCCCCGAAGGGCCTCTCGCGCGAGGTGGTCGAGTCGATCTCCGAGTACAAGGACGAGCCGCAGTGGATGCGCGACTTCCGCCTCAAGGCGCTCGAACACTTCTACTCCCGCCCGACGCCGAACTGGGGCGGCAACCTCGGCCAGATCGACTTCGACGACATCCACTACTTCGTCCGCGCCTCGGACAAGAACAGCCGCGACTGGAGTGAGGTCCCGGAGGACATCAAAAACACCTTCGACCGGCTCGGCATCCCCGAGGCGGAGCGCAAATTCCTCTCCGGCGTCGGCGCCCAGTACGAGTCCGAGGTCGTCTATCACCAGGTCAACGAGAAGCTCGAGGCCCAGGGCGTGATCTTCACCGACATGGACACGGCGCTGCGCGAGCACGAGGACCTGGTCCGCCAGTACTGGGCGACGGTGATCCCCGCCAACGACAACAAACTGGCGGCGCTCAACTCGGCCGTCTGGTCGGGTGGCTCTTTCGTCTACGTGCCCGCCGGAGTCAAGGTCGAGATGCCGCTGCAGGCCTACTTCCGGATCAACACCGAGAACATGGGCCAGTTCGAGCGCACCCTGATCATCTGCGAGGAGGGCGCCGACGTCCACTACATCGAGGGCTGCACGGCGCCGGTCTACTCGAGCGACTCGCTGCACTCGGCGGTGGTCGAGATCGTCGCCAAACCGAGCTCGCGGGTGCGCTACACGACCGTGCAGAACTGGTCGCAGAACGTCTACAACCTGGTCACCAAGCGCGCGATCGCCGAGGAGAAGGCGACGATGGAGTGGGTCGACTGCAACCTCGGCTCGAAACTGACGATGAAGTACCCGTCGATCTACCTGCTCGGCCCCGAAGCGCACGGCGAGATCCTCTCGATCGCCTTCGCCGGCAAGGGCCAGCACCAGGACGCCGGCGGCAAGATCATCCACGCGGCGCCGCGCACCTCGTCCTCGATCTTCTCCAAGTCGATCTCCAAGGACGGCGGCCGCAGCACCTACCGCGGCCTGCTCGAAGTCGCCGACGGGGCGAGCGAGTCGCGCTCGAAGGTCGTCTGCGACGCGCTGCTGCTCGATGAGGACTCGCGCTCGGACACCTACCCGACGATCAGGATCGGCGAGAACGACGCCGACGTCGGCCACGAGGCGACCGTCTCCAAAATCGGCGACGAGCAGGTCTTCTACCTGCAGAGCCACGGCCTCGACGAGGAGGAGGCCTCGAAGATGATCGTCAACGGCTTCATCGAGCCGGTCACCAAGGAGCTGCCGATGGAGTACGCGGTCGAGCTCAACCGCCTGATCGAGTTGCAGATGGAGGGCTCGATTGGCTGATTGGCGGCCCATGAAGGCCCCTGGACGGCGTCCGCGGCCGGGGGCCGTGCAGAGCACTGTCCCCCGTCCACGTCCTTGCCAGGAACCTTCATGACCACGCCAATGACCACCCCTACTCTCCCCCCTCTTCCGGACCAAAAGACGAAGGGGTGGGAATTCACCGATCTTTCCGACCTCGACCTCGATGCCTACGAGCCCGGATCGGTCGAGGTCGAGCTGCCGAGTGTCGACGGGGCGACGGTGCTGCCGCTGGCCGAGGCGATCGAGTCCCACCCGGAGTTGGTCGAGGGCAGGCTGGGCGCGCTGGTCCCCGGCGACGACCCGTTCGTCGCCCGTCACGAGGCGGCCGACGGCGAGGGCGTCCTGGTCCACGTCTCGACCGGAGTCAAGGTCAAGCAGCCGATCCGCGTCGAGGTCCCGCTCGACGACGACGGCGTCGCGGTCGCCTGGCGCACCCTGATCGTGCTTGAGGAGGGCGCCGAGGCCGAGGTCTGGGAGCACAGCGGCTCGGCCGGCGACGCGACCGACGCGCTGCTGAACTCGGTCGTCGAGCTGCACGTCGGCCAGGCCGCGACGCTGCGCTACGTCAGCACCCAGGACATCTCCGAGCGGGCCTGGATCTTCTCCAGCCAGCGGGCGCAGGTCGAGCGCGACGGCCGGCTCGACTGGACCGCGCTCGGCTTCGGCTCGGCCCGCGGCAAGGTGCGGATGGAGACCAACCTCGCCGGCCCCGGCGCCGAGGCGCGGGTCACCGGCGGCTATGCCGGGGCGCCGGGCCAGCACCTCGACTACGACACGACCCAGGAGCACTCCGCCCCCAACACCTTTTCCGACCTCGCCTTCCGCGGCGTCCTCGCCGGCGGCGCGACCGCCGTCTGGCGGGGGATGATCCGCGTCGACCCCGGTGCCCAGGGCACCGACGCCTTCCAGGAGAGCCGCAACCTGCTGCTCTCCCCCGAGGCCCACGCCGACGCGATTCCCGGCCTCGAGATCGAAGCCGACGACGTGCGCTGCACCCACGCCGCCGCGATCGCCCAGATCGACCGCGAGCAGCTCTTCTACCTGACCTCGCGCGGGCTCGACCCGGCGACCGCCAAGCAGGTGATCATCGAGGGCTTCCTCGAGTCGCTGGTCGAACGCCTCGCCGAGGGCCCGGTGCGCGATGAGATCTCAGCGGCGCTCGAGCGCCGCCTCGCCGAGATCCTCTGAATCCCGTTCCGCTGTTCCTTTCCCCTGTCATAGAGGGGAAAGGAACAGCGGAACCTAAGTTCTACGCGTTGGCTACCGAGAGCAGGTAGAGGCCAAAGCAGGTGAAGGCGACCATCACGGCGAGCATCCAATACTGCGAGCGGGCCGCCTCGCGGTAGTCGCCCCAGTAGGCCGTGGCGCGGTCGTGGGCCAGCGTCAGCGCAACGACGTGCCCGATCACCAGCGAGCCGACCTGGACGTACCAGATCGCGTTGGCGCTGAGGACGGTGTAGTCGATACCTCCATCGTCTTTGCCGATCTGGAAGAGGCCGAGATCGAATGGTCTGTTGGCGGTGCCGAAGAGGTCGGTCGTGCCGGTGCCCAGCGGGTCGGAGAGCAGGTAGGTGAACTGGGCCTGCTCCTGAAAGACGAAGAGGCTGAAGTAGTGGGCGAACAGGTAGGCGAAGGCGATCGGGATCAGCGTGTGGGCAAAGCCCGACCAGAGCTTGCGCAGCGGTGGGGCGCCCTTCACGGTCGACATCCCCCAGACGCCGACCAGGTAGATCAGGGCGACCCCGGCAAGGCAGAGGGCGATGAAGATCGTGTCGGTGAGGCGCAGCGCCAGGGTGAGGCCGAAGCCGGCGTCGGTTAAGCGCTCGAAGGTCCATTCGAGCGAGCTCAGGAACGCTCCCTCGGAGGCGCCGTCGAAACTGGTGGTGGCGATCGAGGCGATCACGACCGCGGCCGAGCCGGGCACGCTCGCCCAGCGGCCGGCCGCGGCGAGCGGCCGGCGCCGGCCCAGGCGGCCGTCCTCGACGGCGAAGCAGCCAAGCTGGGAGAACATGCCGAAGTAGACCGAGAAGACCTCGCCGTTGCGGCACCACCGCTCGGTCCCGAAGAGGGCCATCATCGTCAGCGTGTAAGCGGTGTAGACGAGCGCGGCGACGCCCGCGGCGTGCGGCGCGAGGCCGACCGAGACGCCGCCGCTGACGCCGTAGACGATCTCCAGCCAGACGACCGCGACGAGGCCGATCGCGGCGGGCCAGCGCCCCAGCCACTCCGGGTAGCGCAGGTGGGCCGGCGGCCGGCCGGCGAGAGCGGTGAACGCGCCACCGGCGACGCGGCCGACCGCCCGCCAGGGGTTGAAGGGGCGGAAGACGTCGCCGAAGACGACGCTGACGAGGGGAAAGCCGAGCCAGCAGGTGACGAACAGGAAGGTCAGGGCGAAGTTGCGATCCGGCGCTTCGGTGCCGCGCAGGCCGGCGTAGATCGCGAGGCCGAGCAGGAAGACGCCGATCGCGCCGCAGAACACCTGCACGGGCGCGCCGAGCAGGGCCCGCGAGAGCCCCGTCCCGAGGGGGCGCCAGCGGTCCTTCTCGAAGCGCGGCTCGCGCCAGCTGACCGAGAGCGCGAAGAAGGAGACGATCAGGACGATCGCCGCCCCCCAGGCGAACAGCCAGGCCGGGATCGGCAGGTCCTGCCGGGCGGCCAGCGCGTGCGCGAACGGCAGCAGGCTCACGGGTTGACGCGCAGCTCCGCGATCTGTGCGCCGCTGCCGTGCGACTCGACCTCGAAGATCCCTTCGATCTCCGCCGGGAAGGAGACCGTGGCCGAGCCCCCGGCGGGGACCTCCTCGGTCACGTCGTAGCCGTGGACATGGACCTCGTCGGCGACGTTCGAGCGGACCCGGAAGCGAATCCGGTCGCCGGCCTCGAACTCGAGCTCCTTCACGCCGCCGGCCGGCTCGCCGTCGCGGATCGCGATCGTCGGCACGCTCGGCTCCGTCTTGCCATAGCCGCTTCTGGGCGCTTTCTCAGTCGTCGTCGTGGCGGGGCCGGTCTCGGCCGTCGTTGCCTCGTCGCCGCTCCCGCATGCCGCCAAAGCGATGCTCGCGACGAGCGCGAGCAGGACGGCGATTGCTTTGGTCGGCTGGGTCATCGAGCGATCTCCTTTTCGGTGCGGAGCGCGATCTCCGCTGGACGGCCCAAGATAACGTTCGCGCGATGCGCCCGGAGCAGGACACGATCGCCGCGCCCGACCTGCCCGAGGGGATCGAGTGGGTCGGCGAGGCGCCGCGCTCGATGCCGGTCGCGACCGCGGCAGGCCCCGTGCTCGTCCACTTCTTCGACTTCGCCCAGCTCAACAGCGTGCGCACGCTCCCCTACGTCAACGAGTGGGCGCGCCGCTACGAGCCGCACGGGCTGACGACGATCGGCGTGCAGGCGCCGCGCTTCCCCTTCGGCGCCGAGCGCGAGATCGTGGCCGCCGGCCTGCAGCGGCTTGGGGTCGAGTTCCCGGTCGCGATCGACGCCGAGCGGCGCCTCTGGCATTCCTACGGCTGCGAGGGCTGGCCCAGCCTGTTCCTCTGGAAGCTCGGCGGGGCGCTCGCCTGGGCCCACTTCGGGGAGGGCGAATACCGGGCGACCGAGGAGGCGATCCAGGCCGCGCTGCGCGAAGGGGACGCGCTCCAGGTTTTGCCCGAACCGATGGCGCCGCTGCGCCCGACCGACGCCCCCGGCGCCAAGGTAATGCCGCCCACCGCGGAGCTCTTCCCGGGCGAGTCGACGACCGGCGAGCTGGAGATCTCCTACGAGGCAGGCGGCGCCCACGCGACGGTCGAGGGGGAGGGCGAGGTGGAGATCGAGCTCGACGGCGAGCCCGCGGGCAGGATCGAGATCGATGGCGCGGCGCTCTACGCCCTCGCCGAGCACTCTCGGAACGAGTCCCACACGCTCACCCTCCGGCCTTCTTCCGGGCTGCGTATCCGGTCGGTCAGCTTCGCGGCGGGAATGCCCTAAGCGCCTGCGGCCGCGATTTCGCGGATCTTCTTCGGCAGCATGAAGCGCACGTCCTCGTCGACGACGCGCAGCTCCGAGACGTCCTCGACACCGCGCTCGCGGAAGGAGTCGACCAGGCGCTCGACCAGCTCCTCCGGGGCGCTGGCTCCCGAGGTGATCCCGACGGTCTCGACTCCCTGCAGCCACTCCTCCCGCACCTGGGTGTGATTGTCGATCAGGTGCGAGGCGGCGCCGTGTTCGCGCGCGACCTCGACCAGGCGGTTGGAGTTGGACGAGTTGGTCGAGCCGATCACGAGCACCAGGTCGCACTCGCGGGCGAGCTGCTTGACCGCGATCTGGCGGTTGGTCGTCGCGTAACAGATGTCGTCGGACTTGGAGCTGACGATCGCCGGGAACTTGGCCCGCAGGGCGGCGATCACTTCCGCGGTCTCGTCGACCGAGAGGGTGGTCTGGGTGATGAAGGCGACCTTCTCCGGATCCGGGACCTCGAGCGCCGCGACCTCGTCGGCGGTTTCGATCAGGACGATGCTGTCCGGCGCCTCGCCGGTCGTCCCTTCGACCTCCTCGTGGCCCTCGTGGCCGATCATCACGATCGTGTAGCCGTCGGCGGCGAAACGGCGCGCCGAGACGTGGACCTTGGTGACGAGCGGACAGGTGGCGTCGATCGTGCGCAGCTTGCGGGCGGCGGCATTGTCGTGCACGGCCGGGGCGACGCCGTGGGCGGAGAAGACGACCATCTCCCCCTCCGGCACTTCGGCCTCCTCCTCGACGAAGATCGCGCCGCGCTCGGACAGTTCCTCGACCACATGCTTGTTGTGGACGATCTCTTTGCGCACGTAGATCGGCGCGCCGTGGTGCTCGAGCGCGCGCTCAACCGTCTGCACGGCGCGGTCGACGCCGGCGCAGTAACCGCGCGGGGCGGCGAGCAGAACGCGCTTCAACGCGACGCTTGCGGTGGTTGCCATGGCCCCAGGGTACCGGTGGCGGACTTGCGACCCACATTGCCGCGCTTGGTCCCGCAAGCCGCCGCAGCTAGCCTTGCAGGATGAGCACTGCCGGAGACCACCTCGAGCGCCTCAGCTCGACCGACGCCTCGTTCCTCACCAACGAGACCTCGTCCAGCCACATGCACATCGGCGGCATCCTGATCTTCGCGGGTCCGCCGCCGCGCTACGTCGACCTGGTCGAGCATGTGCGCGGCAAGCTGGACCAGGTGCCGCGCTTCCGCCAGCGCCTCGTCGTGCCGCCGCTGGAGGCCGGACGGCCGCTCTGGGCCGACGACGTCAACTTCAACCTCAGCTACCACATCCGCCACACGGCGCTGCCCGATCCGGGTGGCGAGGCGCAGCTGAAGCGGCTCGCCGCGCGCGTCTTCTCGCAGCAGCTCGATCGCTCCAAGCCGCTCTGGGAGATGTGGCTGGTCCAGGGGCTCGAGCGCGACCGCTTCGCCCTGCTGACCAAGACCCATCACGCCGCGGTCGACGGGATCGCCGGGGTCGACATCGGGACCGTGCTCTTCGACCTCGAGCCGATTACCGAGCCGGCCCCGGTCGAAGACGGCTGGAAGCCGCAGGCGGCGCCGAGCACGGCCGACCTGATCACGCGCGGCGCCGGCGAGCTGGCGGTCGCGCCGTTGCGGCTCGCCGAGCGGGCGGTGGCGGCGGTGCGCCATCCGGAGACAGCCGCGCGGCGGGCGGTCGAGGCCCTGGAGGGAGTCGGCGAGATCGCCGGCGCGTTCGCCGACCCGGCCCCCGACGTGCCGCTCAACCAGGAAATCGGGCCGCACCGGCGCTTCACCTGGGCGCGCTCGGAGCTGGCGACCTTCAAACGAATCAAGGACAGCCTGGGCGGGACGGTCAACGACGTCGTCCTCGCCGTGGTCACCGGCGCGCTGCGCAAATGGCTGCACTCGCGCGGCATCCGCACCGAGGGGCTTGAGCTGCGCGCCCTGGTGCCGGTCTCGATCCGCACCGCCGACGAGCGCGGCGAACTGGGCAACAAACTGGCGGCGATGCGCGGGCCGCTGCCGGTCTACGTCGAGGACCCGGCGCGGCGGCTGCGCGTCGTCAGCGAGCAAATGGAGGGGCTGAAGCGCTCCAAGCAGGCGCTCGGCGCCGAAGTGATCTCCCGCTTCAACGACTTCGCCCCGCCGACCCTGCTGGCGCAGGCGGCGCGGATCAACTTCTCGACCCGCCTCTTCAACCTGATCGTCACCAACGTACCCGGCCCGCAGATGCCGCTCTACGTGCTCGGCCGCGAGCTGGAAGAGGTCTTCCCGGTCGCCTTCCTGCCCCAGAACCACGCGCTGGCGGTGGCGATCATGAGCTACAACGGCCGCGTCTGCTTCGGCCTGCTCGCCGATTACGACTCGATCGAGGACGTCGAAACGATCGCCGCCGGCATCGACGAGTCGCTGGCGGAGCTGGAGGAGGCCGCGGCGGCGGCTGCCGCGGTCTGAGGCAGACCGGTCAAAGGCTAGGCTGCCTCTGTGCTTCTGCTCGTCGGCCTGTTCATCCTCGTCCCGATCCTCGAGCTCTGGGTGATCATCGAGGTCGGCGGCCTGATCGGCATCCTGCCGACCCTGGCGCTGCTGTTGGCGATGTCGATCCTCGGCGCGACGCTGCTGCGCCACCAGGGTCGCGACGCCTGGCAGCGCTTCAACCGGGCGATCGCCGAGCGGCGCTTCCCCGGCCGCGAGGTCGCCGACGGGCTGATGATCACGATCGGCGGCGTGCTGCTGCTGACGCCGGGCTTCATCACCGACGCCATCGGGCTGCTGCTCCTGCTCCCGCCGACCCGCGCGATCGCCCGCCGCCTTGTCCTCGCCTACGTCGGGCGGCGCTTCGTCGTAGCCGGAGTCGGCCTGGGCGGCCTGGGCGGCACCCCGGGCCGCGACGATTCCCCCAGCCGCGACTACGACTTCGACTCGACCGCCGAGGAGATCGACGACGAGGACCCCCGCCTACCGCGCTGAGCGCCCAGACGCGCGTTATACTGCCGCGTATGACTCATAAGGTGGGAATCAAAGGCCAAGTCGTGATCCCAAAGGCGATCCGTGACGAGATCGGGATCGAGCCCGGCGACGAGGTGACTTTCGAGCCCGATGGCAAGGACGTCCGGGTTCGTCGCGTCGCCGACGACCCCGAGAAGCGCGCACGGGACATCAAGGCCCTGCGGGGAGCCTGGGCGGACACCCCCGGAGGCGGCACCGCCGCTCTGGAGGAGGAGCGGCGCAAGGAGCGCGAACTGGAGGAGCGAAAGGCACAGAGGTGGGGCGTTGGTCGTCCTTGACAGCTGGGCTCTCGTGGCACTTCTGAGGGACGAGCCGGCGGGCGAGCGAGTCGAGGAAGAGTGGATCGCGAGGGGTGCCGCGATCTCGGCGATCAACCTCGGCGAGACGCTCTACATACGGATTCGCGAGCGCGGCGAAGATGCCGCGGCGACGGAGATCGACACGATCCGCAAGCGCAGCACGGTGGTCGAGGCAGATTGGCCCCTTGTTCTCGCCGCCGCCAAGATCAAGGCGGGCGGCGGCCTCTCCTACGCCGACGCCTTCTGCGTGGCCACGGCGGATCGACTGAATGCGGTGCTATGGACCGGCGACCCCGAGATCGTCAGTTTGACTGAGAAGCTGCCCTGCGAGGTTCACGACCTGCGCTCTGCTCAGGCGTGACCCCGCGATCCCTGCCTAGAAGCCGCGGGCGAACCGGCGTCGTCGGTCATCTTCACGCGGGAGGCGGGATGCAACGCCCCTGCATTTGGCCGTTTCTGATGGCCATGGTGATAAAGACTCAAACCTTGACGCCTGGTCTGTCGTACCAAGGCGGAAGCACTGGCCGATACCAGGAAAGCAATCGATAGCTGCCTGGAGTCCCGCTATAGGCAGCAGCTGGCTGAGTTCAGTCTCAGTCGGCGAGGATTATGCAACCTAGCGCCTGCTGCCAGGCGGCGAGCCGCCGTCCTACCTCCCAGTCGTCGAGATCGCCGCGCTCGAGCGCGGCGAAAACCTCGCGGTGGAAGTGGTCGCGGTTCCAACCGCGCACGTCACCCGTGCCCTCCTCGCGCAGCCGCGTATGGAGGACGTCAAGCGCGTCCTTGCCCATGCAGGTCGCCGAGAACTCGGCCGAGACCGAGTCGAGCCCGGCCTCTACTGCCTCGCGCTCGGCGGCCCTCCAGCCAAGGAGGCCGGCGAGAGCGGGAACGATCGCTGTCGGTGCTACCGGAACGCCGGAGAAGTAGTCCTCGTCCGCCAAATCGGCGATCCGCAGCTGGCGCAGCCCGCCGACCTTCATGGAGACGCCTGCGGCATGGGCGGCGCGGCGGATAATTGAGAGCGGCATCGCCGCCTCACAGGCATTGGCGACGAGCTGCTCGGCGGCGGCGCGGTCGGGGAGGAAGCGCTCTGCCACCCGCCTTGCAACCCCGAGTCTGACCATATCGGCCTCCATATCGCAGCTCCCCGTAACCACCAGAGCGGACTCGGCAGCGAGGTGCTCAGTCTTGCCCCGGCCGTCGCAGTCAACGAGAAAAACGCACTCGCAACCCGCGACGGGATTTGCCTTCAGATGGCTAAGCAGCTGCTCAACCAACATGCGCGAGCCAGCGATGAAAACCTGCCCGGAGCCGTACGAGCAGACCGGCCCCATCGCCTGATCGTCGCCCTCTCCCTCCACGACCAGCATCGGCACCACCTCAAGGCCAGTGATACCGCGCATCCGCCGCACATGCAGGCCGAGCTCCTCCGCCAAGTTCGAAGGGGTGAGCTGGTCAGCGAGGCTCAACTCAGGCCGGCGATGTCGAGCGACCGCTCACGCGCCTGGTGGCCACGCAGAACGCTAGGCGAGTGGGTGGCGATCAGAAACTGCAGGCCGCGGCTGTCGCCGATCTCGTTGAAGGCGCCGAGGAGGCCCTGGAGCCAGGCAACGTGCAGGGAGAGCTCTGGCTCATCGAGCAGCACCACCGTTTCCTGGGAGCTTTCGAAGAGCAGTTCAAATGCGAGGGCCAGGAGCTGCTGCTCACCCGAGGAGAGGTCGCGGGGCTTGATCACCTCGCCGGAGTCGAGTTCGACCGCGATGCCCACGCTCTGGCTGAGGACGACGCGCTTGTTGGAGAAGCGCTCGTTGAGAAAGGAGCTGAAAAGCTCCAAGTCAGTCCTGAGCGTGGTCAACTGCTCAAGGTCCCCCGCACCCGGTTCCGACCGGACACCCAATTAGACACGGAGGTGTCGGGTGT
>JBBDJH010000017.1:0-12412 GCA_040879985.1 Solirubrobacterales bacterium | reverse complement strand
GACATGACCTCATCCTCTCAGGGGATTTGGTCTCCATCGAAGCCGGGGCGGTTCAGATCTACCGTCGCGCCCGGGCGCGCAGCGGGCTGTCGGTGAACCCGACGCGGGACCTGGAACTGCCCGCCCCCCGACCCGATGAGGTTGAGATCGTCGCGGCGGCCGACGCCGCCAGGTTGCTTGAGCCTCTACCTGTCGGCGACAAACCGATCTGGGCGACCGCGCTGTACGCGGGCCTGCGGTACGGCGAGCTGCGAGCGCTTCGCTGGCGCGCAGTCGATTTCGAGGCCGGGACGATCCGGGTGGAGGAATCGTGGGACCCAAAGGCGGGGCCAATTGAACCGAAGACCCGCACTTCTCGACGGATCACGCCGATGCCCCATCCATTGCGCGAGCTGCTCCGAAATCACCGGGAGCTACTCGGCAAGCCTGCGGCGGATGAATTGGTCTTCGGACTCGCCAGGGGCGGGCCGTTCAACTCCGCAGCCTTGTACCACCGGGCCGACTCCGCCTGGGAGGAAGCCGGGCTGAGCGGCAGGCTACGGCTCCACCAAGCGCGACACAGCTACGCCAGCTACCTGATCGCAGCCGGAGCGAACGCCAAGGCAATCTCCGCCTTCATGGGTCACTCGTCAATCAACGTGACCTTCGACCTGTACGGACACCTGATGCCGGGCACCGAGGCCGAGGTCGCGTCAATGTTGGGGAGTTATCTACGTGCCGAGTCCGATACTTCCTGAGGGTTGGGCAGGCGGGACCGAATTCAGGGGGTCGGGCCACCCCCGACAGTTCATATGATGTGTCCGCCTTGAAGCTGCTTTTGATCACCGGCGCGGGCGCAAGCCGCAACCTTGGAGTCGACGACTCACAATTGCCGCTAATGGCCCATTGGGCTGCGTCACTGTGCGCGGCACTGAATAACCGCGAGCGCGGCCTGGCCTCCGCATGCAATCTCGACCCTGATTTGAACGGACCCGATTTCGAGCAAGCTCTGGGCGAGTTGCTTGAATGGGAGCGGGTGCGTCATTTAGAGGAGAAGTTCGAGGATCTCGGCAAAGAGGGCCCTCAGATCAAACCCCCCGTCGTGAAGGCGCGCGATGCCACCAGGAGACGACTAAAGGCCTTCAAGGGGGCCCTAGACGAAACCCTGTACAAGCAGTTCAGCCACGCCGCCGTCGATGATGAGAAGGCCACCATTGCATACGAAACCTTGCTCTCCCAGCTAGGCGACCCGAGCGTTGTCCTCGCCACGACCAACTACGACCGTTCGGCCGAATCGGCCCTTCTCAGGATGGGTCGGAGGGTGCGCAACGGCTTTGCAGGAGAGCCGCCCCGCCGCCAGCTTTTCAAGCCCGGCAACTTGGTTGACGGCGCTGGAACGGATACCCCCGTCCTTCACCTCCATGGAGCCGTGGGGTGGTACGAGCGGGACGGCGACGTGGTTCTGGAGAACGCTGAAGATGGACACGACCCTAATCGCGGAACGCCGGTGGTTCTCTACCCCGATCCACAGAAGGAGCCAGTTGCGAACGCTATTGTCGCTGAATTGTGGCGTGAGTTTGATCTCGCCGTTACCGAGACGCCGAACGTTCTTGTGCTCGGTCACTCACTCCATGATCGGATGCTCGTTGATCGTCTGCAGAACCTTTCACCTAAACAGCGGCTTGCGGTCTCGGCTTTCTCAGCCGACGAGCAGAAGCGCGTCGCCAAGCTGTTGCCCGATGCGTTGGTCTTCAAGCTCGATTTCAAGCCGGGTGTTGGCCTTGGCAAGGCTGCTTTGAAGCACCTTGACTTGTAGCTCTCTAGAACTACAATGTAGCCACATGAGCGAGACGGTCGGAATACGCGAGTTGAAGAACGGGACCAGCCAGATCATCGACCGGGTCGAGGCCGGTGAGCCGATCACGGTCACTCGGCGCGGCAAGCCGGTTGCGCGGATCGTCTCGACGGAGACGCCGCCGCACCTGGCGGCGATGATCGCGCGAGGCGAGGTCCGGCCCGGCAACGGAGTCCGCCACATTCCCAAGCCGGTCAAGGCGAGTGGCGAGGGTAAAACCGCGGCCGAATACGTCTCCGAGGGACGGCGCTGAGCGTCTATTTCGATACGAGCGCCCTGGTCAAGTTGCTGGTCGATGAGCCGGACAGCGATCTGGCCCGCTCCGCTTACGCCGACGCCAACGGCTCGCGTACGACTGCTGTCGCCTATGTCGAGGCCACTTCAGCGCTGACTCGAATGCGAAAGGGCAAGCGACTCTCTCCTGCCAAATATCGAGCCGCCCTAGACGAACTGGATGTGATCTGGGCGACTCTCTACGTTCGCGAGGTGACGGATACGCTGATCGAAGTCGCGGCCAAGACAGCCCGCGACCACGCGCTGCGGGCATACGATGCCGTCCACCTTGCCGGTGCCCTCGCCTTCGCCGAAGGCGAGGAAGTTGTCTTCATGTGCTGGGACAACGAACTGAGCGAGGCGGCCGACAAGGAGGGCTTCGCGCTGATTCCCGAGCAGTCCTGACGCCTGGAATGCAGCGGCTGGCACCCGGACTGGCACCCCAAGACGAACAACGGCTCTAGCAAGCCAAACGCTGGACCTAATTCCTGGCCTTGAAAGCCGTTAGATGCCCTCGGGTGTCTCGTGGGTTCGAATCCCACCCCCTCCGCTCACCGAGCCGAATCTGGCTTGCCAGAGCGGTTTGCGAGGCCTCTTGTTGGCCCCAACCTCGTCCGGACCGATCCGGCTGAATCCGGCTGTCCCGGTGCAAGACGGTGGTACGAGGGTGGTACGGGACGGCACCCATCAGTCTCTCGCTCAGCCTGCTGCCCTCTCAGCGACAACCGCTGCCCACATGCACTACTCCAAGTTTTCGAGGCCTGGGATGTCCCGTGGCCTGCGGATGCCCCCCTGGCCGCGCTCGAACCAGAGCGACACGGCAACTCGGGTTGGGACTTCAGCATCGTTTTCGTCAGCCGCGAAGTCCCCGCTGATCGCCTTCATGCGCTCCAGCATCTCCGCCTGTAGCTCGTCCATCGCCTGCTTGCCCTTGGCATTGAGCCTCATCGGCATCCAAACGAGATACATCCGGTCATCGCTTTCGAGTTTTCTGTGGCGCAGCGCCGAAAGAATGTCGGCCACGACCACGCTAACGCCGATCGTCAGAACTCTGCGGCGTGCCGATCTCGGCATCTTCTCCCATTCCTCGGTACCAATCTCGGGCGGTTTGACCGCCCGATAAAAGTGCTCCACAGCCCCCCTACGCGGCACGGTCTTCATAAGCTCAATCACACCCGCTTTTTTCAGTTCGGTGATGTGGAAGCTCGCGCTCGCAAGTGGTTTTTTAAGCAGCTTTGCCACCTCATTGGGACTTGCAAGCGCTTCGAAGGTGGTCAGGTACGCGTCCAATCGAATCGGGTGGTTGGCTACGTGGGAGACGATCCGCTCCGCGGACTTCTCCGCCTTTTCCTTCCGCCGCTTGCTGTCGCCCTTGCCTTTTCTTGCCACGGTGATCTCCTCGTTTTCGCGCCTGCTCCATGCTGGCTTATTGGGATACGACCAGGGTTGTATAGCGGAATTTCAGAGTAAACGCACGTTTTTGGCTACATTTTCGCTCATTGCTGAAACTTTCTCCACTATTTTCTGGTCGGATTTCATCGTCGAAGGGACAACCGACCAAGGAGGTGGAGAGGAATGAAGATCAGCCGCGTGGACTCCGTGTTTCGTGCCGAGCGGGTAGTCAAGCTCGGGTAAGAGATTTGTCTTAGCGCGGGGCCTGACCCGCAATCCAGTCCGCAGCCAATCGTCCGGTCTGGACGGGGCCTGCGGCCGGTTGGTTCTCCACAAGGGGAACCGGCCGCGTGCCGAACTTCCGTCGTTCGCAAGGACGACCGCAGATTCGGCTAGCGAATTCTGAGCACTTCACGCAACTTCTCTCGAATATTGTGTATAGACAGCAGCGCACTTGGCGTAGAGAATCGCTCCGATGTACACGACAGGGAAGAAGCCCGGCCTGCTCAGTGCCTCCCAGCGAAGCGGGCGGGCGGAGATTCCCCCGGGGCCGTGGCGTGAGTGCGCCGCGGTCCCGGTGCTGCTCACTCCAGAGCGACAAGTGCGCGCAATCGATCATCGGAGGGATGACTCATGAGCAGAGGGGCCAGTCGATCACGAGACCGCTGGTGGGGACATCTCTCGGCCCACCTCCTGCACCCGCTGCAGGTCGAGATCGTCGAGGCGCTCGAATGGATCGACAGGCCAGTTTCATGCTCGGATCTCGGCCACATTTTCGGCGCTGAGCAGCAACTCACGCACATCGCCTACCACGTACGCCGCCTGGCTAGGCTGCAGGTTCTGCAATGTGTAAACGAGGATCGCGTGCGGGGTGTCGTGAAGAGTTCCTACCGCCTCAGCACAGAGGGCGAGCTCAAGGGCGCCTGACTCCGAATGCCACCCGATACTCTTGGGGCATGGCGAAGGTCATCTAGAAGCGCCCAGCGCACGATCGACCTCGGCCCACCGGCGCGCTCGCCGACAAGCTGCCGACGATTGAGATCGCCGACATCAAGGCAGCTCGCCAAGAGGCTCTGCGCGGCAAGGCTGAGTAGATCTCTCCGTGGCCGCCGTCCTCGCCGATACGCATGTGCTGCTCTGGCTGCTCAAGGACACGCTCGCAGGGCGCTCGCAAGTCGCAGCGGAGGCCATTGACCGGGCGCTTACCGCCGAGACGATCCACGTCTCGATCGGGCCGCCGGCGACTCCTACGCGGAGGTCATCAAGCTGGCCGAAGAGGGCATCCCCTTCGCCCTCGGCCACGCCTCGGGCCGTAATGCTTGACTTGCAGCTACCTGGGGCGTCAATGTAGCCACATGAGTGAGACGGTCGGGATACGGGAGTTGAAGAACGACACCAGCAAGATCATCGACCGGGTTGAGGCCGGTGAATCGGTCACGGTCACCCGGCGGGGCAAGGCGGTGGCCCGGATCGTCTCTACGGAGACGCCGCCGCACCTGGCGGCGATGATCGCCCGAGGCGAAGTCAGGCCGGGCAACGGGACGCGCCACGTTCCGAAGCCGGTCAAGGGACGCGGAAGCGGAAAAGCCGCAGCCGAGTACGTCTCCGAGGGACGGCGCTGAGCGTCTACTTCGATACGAGCGCCCTGGTCAAGCTGCTGGTGATCCGGCAGGATCGCCTTTGCGGTGGCCGAACTAGCGGGGATGAACCTTGAGCGGTGGCGGCAGCGTGCGCAGCGTGCGAGTGACGACTTCGGGCTGGTGCTGGCGCTGGTCCTGGCGACCTACATGCTCGCCTCGGTGCTCTCGAACGACGGCTGGTCGGCGGCGCTGCTGGTCGCCGTGACCGGCGCGACCTCGATTGTCGCCCTGAGCAGCGCCCAGGCCAAACCGGTCTTCGTCCGGCGAGCGGTCTGGCTCGCCCTGCTGGCGGTCCTGCTCGCCCTGGTCTCGGCGATCTCCGGCGGGCGCCACTGGCTCAGTGCCGCCAACTTCATCGAGATCGGGCTGCTGGCGGTGGCGATGGCGGCGGTGCTGCGGCGGGTCGTCAGCGCGGAAAACGTCTCCTCCCGCACGATCCTCGGCGCGATCAGCGTCTACGCCGCCCTCGGCATCCTCTTCACCTGGGCCTACAGCCTGATCGACCGGATCGAACACGGCGGCTTCTTCGGCCCCGAGACGGCGGCCAGGGGCAGCGACTTCCTCTTCTTCAGCTACACGACCCTGACCACCACCGGCTACGGCAACCTCGTCCCAGCCGGGCAGGCCGGCCGCATGGTTGCCGGCCTCGAGATGATGCTCGGCCAGGTCTTCCTCGTCACCTTGGTCGCCGGCCTGGTCAGCCTCTGGCGACCGGGTCAGGGACTGCTGCGACGACGGCCCAAGGACGGGGCCGCCGAGCAGAGCCAGGGCTAGTACGCGTACTACTCGGAGAGCTCGACCCGCTCGATCTTGCGCTCCTCGAGCGGGCGGTCGGAGCCGTCGGTCTCGGTCTTCTCGATCGCGTCGACGGTGTCCATCCCCGCGGTGACGGTGCCGAAGACGGTGTGCTTGCCGTCCAGCCAGGGCGCCGCCTCGGTGGTGACGATGAAGAACTGCGAGCCGTTGGTGTCGGGACCGGCGTTGGCCATCGCCAGCGCCCCGCGGACGATCTTGTGCTCGTTGATCTCGTCCTCGAACGTGTAGCCGGGGCCGCCGCGCCCGCTGCCCTCGGGGCAGCCGCCCTGGATCATGAAGTCGGGAATGATCCGGTGGAAGATCAGCCCGTCGTAGAAGCCGTCGGCGGCGAGCTTGCGGAAGTTCTCGACCGTCTTCGGGGCGTCGGAGTCGTGCAGTTCGAACACGATCTCCCCGGCATTGGTGTGCAGCGTTGCCTGTGACATGGCGGCTCACCCTACCGGTCCTCTCACGCGCACCGTGACGGGGCGCGAGCCGCCCTGCGCGTAGGGCCAGCGCTCCTCGGCGAGGGCCACCGCGCGCAGCCGGATCCGCGCCGTGCCGGTGATGTAGCGGAAGCGGTAGCGGGCGCGGAAACGGCCGCTGTGGTCGCTGCGGGTGACGAGCACGGGCCGCCAGAGGCGCGCCTCGTTCTCGTAGTACTGGATCGCGACCAGCTTGCCGCGGCGCGGCAGCGGCGCGCCGCGATCGCGGACCCGGCCGCGCAGCCGTACCGACTGGCCGGTGCGCACGGTCCGCGGCGTGACGCTGAGCGTCGCGGCGCCGCGCACGCGCAGCGCCAGGGCGGGCCGGCGGGCGGCGGCGAGGTTGGCGTCACCGCGGTAGACGACGGTGATGCGGCGCGAGGGCCCCGGCCGCAGGGCCAGCTTGAAGCCGCCGCGACGCCCCGTCCTGACCGTCTCGACCCGGCGCCGCGTCAGGGCGCCGCGCGAGGGCCGCGAGACGACCCGCAGGCGCCGCCCGGCCAACCCGGCGCCGTCGGCGTTGAGCAGGCGGCCGGAGAGCGCCGCCCCGGCGCCGAAGGGCACGGTGACGCGCGGACCGCTGCGCCTTCGCCAGCGCAGCTTGGCGAACAGGCGGGTCTTCGCCCGGGCCGCGGCCGCAGCTCCCCGCGGCCCCTCGGCCTGACCACCCGCCGGGCGGCTCGGCCCGACCGGCGGCGGAACCTTGCGCAGCGCCATCTCGGTGCCGTCGACGCGGCGCGTGGTCACGGCGCTGTTGCCGGCGCCGTCCTGCGCGCCGGCGCGGAAGACGTAGGTGCCGGGGCCGAGGCTCTGCGGCACCGAGCCGAGCAGGCGCGCCGTCCCGGCCTTCTCGCCCGCCCGCAGCTTGGTCGGCAGATCGAGCCAGCTCTCGGCGTTGAGCCGCCGGTACTCGATCGACCCCCCGGCCGGCCCCGAATGATCGTCGCTCACTTCCGCGCTGACGACCGCGGGCAGCTCCGCGGCGGTCGGGTCCGCGACCGGCTCGAAGGCGACCCCCGGCGGCACGTCGTCGAGCCGCAGCGTCCGCTCGACCGCCGAGGAGGAGGTGGAGTTGCCCGCCTCGTCGCGCAGCCAGATGCGGAAGCTGTAGACGCCGGGCTGGGGGACGGTGCGGTCGAGCAGCGAGGCGACGTTGCGACCCGCCGCCAGCTTGACGCCGCTGTCGTAGCCGGCCGGGCCGGTGATCCGCCAGTAGGCGCCGCCGATCGGGCTGGCCGGCCCCTGGTCGGGATTGCTCCAGGAGAAGTCGAAGTTGTCGATCCGCCGCCAGCCCTCGCCGCCGGCGAGGGTGAGCTGGCGCGGGTGCGCCGGCGGGTTGTTGTCGATCAGGACCGTGCGCGGTGGCACGCAGGCGACGTTGCCGGCGAAGTCGGTCGCGCAGTGGCCGAGGCTGTGGGGGCCGTCGCTGAAGCTGGTCGTCGCCACTGTCGCAGCACCGCCGACGAGAGGCAGGCAGGGCTGCATCCGCGTCCCCCGCCACTCGCCGCCGATCTGGGCTTTCGCGCAGATGTACTCGGTGAAGGCGACCCGGGCGCCGTCGATCGTCGTCTCGCCGAAGTGGACGCCCGCCCCGGCGTCGCTGCCCGAGAACCCGACGCTCTGCGCGCCGCGGCGCCAGCCGGAGGCGGTCAGGTCGCCGCTGATCGACGCTCCCGGGGGCGTCTCGTCCTGGATCGTGAGGGTCAGGGCGCGCAGCGAGGACCACGAGGTGGGCGCGAGGCTGCACCATTTGCTCTCGGCGCGGGCGCAGAGCAGGCGGTCCTCGAAGGCGGCCTGCGGCGGGAAGCCGGCGGCGAAGTTGCGCAGCGACACGTTGGTCGAGGCGGCAGTGGCGAACGGCACGAAGCCGCCGCCGTAGTCGACCGTGCCGAGCCGTTGCTGCATGCCGTCGTGGAGCGCCTGCCACCAGGTGCCGGCGACGCGCGTGATCCCGGTCGTCGGCGGCGCCGACCAGCGCCAGCGGGCGAAGCGGTTGCCGGAGACGGTCCCCGCGTTGCGGGTGAAGCTCTTCACGTGGGCGCCGTCGAACGGGTCGGCGCCGGGAGGCGTCACGCACCAGGCATCGGGGCGGAACTTCGCCCCGCCGGTCGTGTCGGCCCAATCGGCGTTGGCGTCGACATGCCAGCCGCACTGCGCGACGTTGTATTTGCCGGCGTTCGCCTCCTGCGCCACCAGCAGCACCAGCGCCAGCGCCAGGCAGGCCGCCAGCGCCAACCCCCGACCGATCCCCACACGCGTTCCCGACATCGCCCCTCCTCCGATCGACTTGCAGATGGAGGACCAAGGGCACAGCACCGCGTTCTCTCCCCCCCGCGGACGGATGTCCGGGCGCGAGCCGCCGCTCGGCGAGCCGTGCTCGCCGCCGCGCTTTGCGAGAATGAACGCGATGCCGCTGCCGAGCCAGGACCAGATCACCGAGAAGCTGCGCGCCGTGATCGACCCGGAGCTGCGCCGCTCGATCGTCGAGCTCGGCATGGTCCGCTCGATCGAGGTCAAGGACGACGGCCGGGTCGAGGTGGTCGTCTCGCTGACCACCGCCGGCTGCCCGATCCGCTCCCACTTCGAACAGGCCGTCGCCCAGCAGGTCTCCCAGCTCGACGGCGTCAGCTCGGTCGCGGTCGGCTTCGACGTCCTCTCCGACGAGGAGAAAGGCGACCTGCAGCAGACGCTGGGGCGGAGCAAGCTGCCGGCGGGCGCCCTGGCCCAGGTCAAGAACGTGATCTGCGTCGCCTCGGGCAAGGGCGGCGTCGGCAAGTCGACGATGACCGCCAACCTGGCCGCGGCGCTGACCGCCGAAGGCCACGCCGCCGGCGCGCTCGACTGCGACGTCTACGGCTACTCGATCCCGCGCATGCTCGGCGTCAACCGCAAGCCGGAGGTCAACGGCGAGCGCAAGATCCTGCCGCTGGACTCGCCGAGCGGCGTCAAGGTGATGTCGATCGGCTTCTTCGTCGAGGAGAACTCGGCGGTCGTCTGGCGCGGCCCGATGCTGCACAAGGCGATCCAGCAGTTCCTCGAGGACGTCGCCTGGGGCGAGCTGGAGTACCTGCTGCTCGACCTGCCGCCGGGGACCGGCGACGTCGCGATGACCCTCTCCCAGCTGCTTCCCCAGGCCAAGTTCGCGCTCGTCACCACGCCGCAGCCGGCGGCGCAGACGGTAGCCAAACGGGCCGCCGACATGGCCGCCAAGTTCGACCTTGAGCTGCTCGGCGCGATCGAGAACATGTCCGGCTTCACCACTCCCGACGGCGAGCGCCTGACGATCTTCGGCGAGGGCGGTGGCCAGCTGCTCGCCGACGAGCTCGACATCCCCCTGCTCGGCAAGGTGCCGCTCTCCGAGGCACTGCGCGAGCACGCCGACAACGGCACCCCGCTGGTCACCGCCGAGCCCGACTCACCCGCCTCGCAGGCGATCCGCCAGGCCGCCCGCGGCATCGTCGCGGCGACCCCGCAGGAGCTGCCGGTGCTGCAGGCGACCCCGGCCCCGGCCGAAGCGCCGCCGGTAGGCGGCATCCCGCTGCCGGTAGTTCAGGGCTGAGCGGCCGCCCTACGCGGCGCTCTTGCTCTTGTAGTACTCGGCGTTGATCTCGGCGTATTTCGCCCACTCGGCCGGGAGCTGGTCCTCGGCGAAGCAGGCGTCGACCGGGCAGGCCTCGACGCAGGCATCGCAGTCGATGCACTCGTCGGGGTCGATGTAGAGCATCTCGACCGAGTCGTAGTCGGGCTCGTCCGGGGTCGGGTGGATGCAGTCCACCGGACACACCTCGACACACGAGTTGTCCTTGGTGCCGATGCACGGCTCGGCGATGACGTAGGTCATTCGAAGCTTTCTCCTGGGTCGACTTTGCCTTGCCTGGCCGGAACCGGGGCCCCTGCCAAGCGCGAGCGGACATTTTAGGGATTGCATGGGCGCGTGTCGCGACGCAGGGTCTTTAGGGTTCAACCATGCTGCTGCTGACGGGGGCAACGGGAAGCATCGGTTCACGGCTGCTGCCGCTGCTGCTCGAGCGGGGCGAGGACGTGCGCTGCCTGGTGCGCGAGCCGCGGCGGCTGGGCGCGCACCGGGTCGACGTGCAGATCGCCCTCGGCGACCTCGGCGAGATGTCGGATCCCTACCTGGTCCGGCAGGCGCTGCGCGGGGTCGACGGCGTGATCCACCTGGCGGCGACGATCCGCGACCAGCCGCCGCACCGGATCGAGGAGCTGAACGGGCTGGCGACGGTGCGGCTGCTGCGCGGCGCCGAGCGCAGCGGGGTGGAGCGCTTCGCCTTCTTCAGCGCCCTCGACGCCGCCGCGGCCCAGCGCACCCGCTTCTTTCGCGCCAAGTGGCTGGCCGAGCGGGCGATCGCCTCCTCGCCGCTGCAGACCACCGTCTTCGCGCCCTCGATCGTCTACGACCGCAGCGATCCCTGGGTGACGCTGCTGCGCCGCTTCTCCTTCCTGCCGATCCTGCCCGTCTCCGGCCCCGGGCAGGCCCGCTTCCAGCCGATCTGGGCCGCCGACGCCGCCCGCTGCGTGGTCGCCGCCCTGGACCGCGACGGGCCCGATGCCCGCGACCGCTACGAGCTGGCCGGCCCGGAGACGCTCAGCTACGACGAGATGTCGGACCTGGTCAGCCGCGTCGCGGGGCGGCCCCGCCCGATCGTCCACCTGCCCCTCCCCCTGGTCCGCGCTGGATTGATCGGCCTCCGCTCCGTTTTCGGCGAGGCCGTGTTCGCTACCTGGGAGGAGGCAGAGCTGATGGAGGTACCGATGACGAGCGAGCGCGGCAGCGCAGACGCGGAGGACCTGGGCGTGGAGCCGAGAAGGATGGGCGATGTACTGGCAGAGGATTAGGCAGGCGGCGGTCCTCGCGATCGCCGGCGCCACGATCGCCGCGCTCGGCGCGGGCCAGGCGTCCGCGCGCACCCTGGTGCCGCCGGCGCCGAGCGTCTTCTTCGGCGTCAGCGACCGCGGCAACGTCGAGGAGTTCAACGAATTCGCCGGCCTGCTCAACAAGCACCCGGCGATTCTGGAGACCTTCCACCCCTGGGGCAACAGCCTCAACAAGGCCTACGAACGCTGGCGCGAGACGCAGACGCGGCCGATCCTGCACATCTCGACCGCCGACGACCAGACCCTTGCCGAGATCATCACGCCTCGCCAGATCGCCCTCGGTGAAGGCGACGACTACCTGCTGCAGCTCAACAACTTCTTCGCCACCCGCGGCGTGCTCGGCTACATCCGCCCGCTCGGCGAGCCCAACCGCTGCCTCAACCTCTGGTCGGCGGTCAACTGCGACGGCAGCCAGAAAGGCGGCGAACATACGACCGGCTGGTACAAGCAGGCCTTCCGCCGGATCGCGACGATCGTGCGCGGCAACGCGACGCTCGCGCAGGTCAACGCGACGCTCGCCGAAATCGGCCTGCCGCCGGTGCGGCGCAGCAAAGGGCCGCCGCCGCCGGTCCTGCCGGAAGCGCCGATCGCGATGCTCTGGAGCCCGCTGCCGGGCGGCTCGCCGCGGGTCAAGGGCAACTTCCCCGGCAACTACTGGCCGGGCAGCCGCTGGGTCGACTGGGTCGGCACCGACTTCTACTCGCAGTATCCCGTCTGGAAGGACCTCAACCGCTTCTTCCGCGGCAGGTTCTGGCGTCGCAAGCCGTTCGCGATCGCCGAGTGGGCGGTCTACGGCGAGGACGAGCCGCGCTTCGTCAAACAGCTCGTCGCCTGGACGGCGAAGCGCAAGCGGGTGCGGATGTTCGTCTACTACACCGGCTTCGGCCCCGGCCAGAACCCCTACGACCCGCGCCTCTACCCGCGCACGGTCAACACCCTGCGCCTCAAGGTCCGCCGCCCCAACTTCCTCCAGTACACCGAATACAACGTCGGCACCCTCGCGCCGCTGCCGCCGAAGCCGAAAAAACCCAAAGCCGCGGCTAAATCGGGTAGGGGCGGGGCTTACCCCCGCCCCTCCCACACCACCGGACGTGCGG
>JBBDJH010000016.1:100921-259993 GCA_040879985.1 Solirubrobacterales bacterium | reverse complement strand
TACCGCTACGGGGATTCGAACCCCGGTTTCCGGACTGAGAATCCGGCGTCCTAGTCCCCTAGACGATAGCGGCGCGTGGGCGGCAGTTTAGCGAGAGTGGGCGGCGGCGTTGTCTCGTGGTTGCGTCCGGTGGCCGAGCTAGATTACGAACCTATGTTCGTCTCATGGATCTAGCCACTCGAAAGTCCGCCAACCGTTAAATTGGCATGTCACGCGGGTGTGGCGGAATGGCAGACGCGCGAGCTTCAGGTGCTCGTGTCCTTCGGGACGTGGAGGTTCGACTCCTCTCACCCGCATCGCAGTTGGGCATCTGTGCATAGCCAGGCGAACCGTTGCGACGAGTTCGTCGGGCCGAAGCGCTGAGGTTGCCCGGCGGGTCGTTAAGTTCTTCCCATGCGAACTGCGATCGTCTCCGATCTGCATCTTGGCAGCGCCTTCGGCGAGGACCTGCTGCGCGATGTCGGAATCCGCCAGGCCCTGCTGGAGCGGCTCGGCGACGCCGACAGGCTGATCCTGCTCGGCGACGTGATCGAGCTGCGCGAGCTGCCGCTCGCCACGGTGCTGGCCGGCGCCCGACCCTTCTTCGAAGAGCTCGGCGAGGCGATGGCCGGCAAGCCGATCGTCCTCGTCCCCGGCAACCACGACCACCGGCTGGCCGAGCCGTTGCTCGAGCGGGTGGCGCTGGCGGGGGGGCCGCTGAAGCTCGAGCAGCGCGGCGCGCCCGCCGGCGAGGCGCCGGAGCGGATCGCCGCCTGGCTCGGCGGCGCCGAGCTGGAGATCGCCTATCCGGGGATCTGGCTGCGCGACGACGTCTACGCAACCCACGGCCACTACATGGACTGCCACATGACCCTGCCGCGGCTCGAGTGCATCGCCGCGGCGGCCGCGATGCGCGCCCTCGGGCCGTTGCCTGAGCGCACCGATCCGGGCAGCTACGAGCGCGTCCTGCGACCCGTCTACAGCCTCAGCTTCGGCCTCGCCCAAGGCGGCCTCGCGCGGCGCGCCAGTCGGCCTTCCGAGCGCGCCTGGCGGACGATCTCCAGCCGCAACGGCAAGGGCGGCGGGGTCCGCCGCGCCGCCCTGCGAGCGGCCGTCGGCGCCGGCGTACCGGCCAGCGTCTGGGGCATCAACCGGCTCCTCCGCGCCAACTTCGACCCCCGCCTCAACTCCGGCTCGATCTCCCGCAGCGGCATCGCCGCCGCCACCGAGCTGGCGCGGCGCCTCGGCCTGCGGGCCGCCCACACGATCACCGGCCACACCCACCGAGCGGGACCTGAAGACCATGAGGAAGCGTGGAGCCTGTCCGGCAGAGGGCATCTCCACAACACGGGAAGCTGGGTTTTCGCCTCAGCCTTCCATCGACCTGGCACTCCACCGGGGCCCTACTGGCCGGGAACGATCACCTGGCTGGAGGACGAGGGACCCCCAAATCGGGTGAAGTTGTTGGGCGAATACACGCAAAGCGAACTGAAAAAGAAGACCGAGTCGTCTGGATGACCGGTGTGATTTTGCGTGCACGCGGGGGCGCGACTGGCCAAGCTGGGCGGTACACGCGGCCGCAGCGCGTAGCAGCGCTACGCGCAAGGTCGTGGGTGCCGATCCAGCGCAGCGCCAGGCGCGTCATCCGCGGGTGCGGAAATCGAATCGGGCGTCCAGGCGACTCCTCAGAGCCACTCGGCGATGATCCGGCCGATCTCCTCGCCGGCGTCCTCCTGGAGGAAGTGGCCGGCGTTGGCGATCTGCGTCGGCGCGGCATAGTCGAACGCCGACGCGACCGCTTCGCCCAGCTTGAAGGGCAGGATCGGGTCCGAGTCCGCCCAGAGCACCAGGCCCGGCCGGTCGTCGACGGCAAGCGCTTCGAACACACGCTGCCCCTCGGCCGCCCCGGGCGCCTCGGGGGACAGCGGTAGGATCAGCGGGAATGCCCGCGCGCCCGCCTTCGAAGCGGGGTCGGGGAACGGCGCGTCGTAGGCGGCGATCACATCGTCGCCTGGGTCGTTGTGGCAGCCGCCGCGGACCAGGAAGCCGACCGGCAGATCCTCGGTCGCCTCGACGAACTCGCGGAATTTGAGCCAGGCCTCGCTGCGCTGTTCGCGCCCGGTGAACGGCCCGCTCTCCATGATCACCAGGCGCGAGAAGCGGTCCGGGTGCTCGACCGCGAGCCGCAGCCCGATCGGCCCGCCCCAATCGTGGACGACGGCGGTCGCGTCGCGCACGTCGAGCTGCTCGAGCAGCGTTGCGATCAGCTCGACGTGGCGGTCGTACGTGTACCAGTCGAGGTCGGTCGGCTTGTCGGAGCGGCCGAAGCCGGCGTAGTCGGGGGCGATGCAGCGGTAGCCGGCGTCGCGCACCGGCGGGATCACCTTGCGCCAGAGGAAAGACCAGGTCGGCTCGCCGTGAAAGAAGACAACCGGCTTCCCCTCCCCCTCGTCGAGGAAGGCGAGCCGCAGCCCGTCGACCTCGCGGTAGCTCGACTCGAAGGGGAAGTCGGGCAGCCCCTGCAGGCTCTCCTCCGGCGTTCTCACCGCATCGACGCTCACCGCGTGATCATGGCAGGCGGCGCAGGAAGCTGCCCACCTCGGGCCCGAAGTAGGGCGAGAAGAGCTGGGTCGAACGGCCCTGGTAGCTGTAGCTGGTGACGCCGCTGATGTACTCGCCGTCGAAGAGCCAGCCGCCGCCGCTGGAGCCGGCGGCCATGTCGCAGGAGGCGGGCATCGTCGGCGGGCCGGGAAAGGACGCGGTGAGGCGGTCGAAGCCGAGCCCGTGGGCGCGGCAGCTGCGCAGCTCCTCGCCGCCGGCCCGCGCCGCCGGGTAGCCGAAGATCTGGAACGCGGCGAGCCGCGATTTCGAGGTCGCGTAGCCGCGCGCCCCGACCACGTCGGTCAGCCTGCCCAGCCTGTTCGGCTTGACCCGCAGCGCGGCGACGTCGAAGGCGGGGTTGCCGCTGCGCCGCCACTGCGGCATCACGTAGGCCGCCTCGACGTCGAAGCTGCCGTATGGCCGGATGCCGTGCTCGTAGGCGGGGACGAAGGTGATCCGCCGGGCCTTGCTGCCGTTTTCGATCACGCAGTGGCCGGCGGTGAGCACGATCGAGCGGCTGGGCGTGTTCAGCGCCGTGCCCGAGCAGCTGTAGGAGCCCTTGCGCGGGTCGGTGGCGATGATCTTGCCGTTGCTGCGGGTGCCTTCCGCCGCGACGTTGAGCACGCGGACGCTGCTGGCGCCGGCGCCGGGTGCGCGGCGGAAGCGCGGCGCCGGCGGGTGACCGGAGACGCGTAACTGCTTGCCCGCCGGCGGCGAGGACTTGAGCTCGTGGATCGGCGGCGGCGCGGCCGTCGCGGCGGAAGCGGCGGCCCCGACGAACGCCGCCAGCGCGGCCGCGAAGCAGAGCATCGGTCGCGCCAGAGATCCCATAGCGCGACTCATCGGCGCAATGGTGCCAGATCGACGACTTCTGCACGCGTTATTGGCCGGACGGTCACTCGTTGCAGGAAACACATGGCCGAGGCAGAAGCTGCTCTGTGCATTTCTCCCTATCGCCCCTCCTCACCGAAAGGTTCGCCATGAACGACGACAGTCTGATCAGCGGTTGGTGGGTGTTCGCCGGTGTCCTGCTGCTGGTCGCCGGGGTGCTCAACATCATCTACGGCATCGCCGCGATCGGCGATTCGAAGTTTTTCACCGAAAACGCCACCTTCATCCTCAGCGGGCTCAACACCTGGGGATGGATCCACCTGATCGTCGGCGTGCTCGAGCTCGTCGCCGCCTTCTCGCTCTTCTCGGGAGGCGAATTCGGCCGCTGGTTCGGCATCTTCGTCGCCTCGCTGAACGCGATCGGCGCGCTGCTGGCGCTGCCCGCCTACCCGTTCTGGTCGCTGGCGATCTTCGCCCTCGCGATCATCATCGTCTACAAGCTGTCCGAGGGCCCGGAAGGCAACCCGGTCTCCTAGCTGCTGCAGCGGGCGCAGCCGCGCGGCGGCTACCCCGAAACCCGATGCGGACGAAGGCCCCGGTCATCCGGGGTCTTCGCCGTTCCGGGCCCGGCGACGCCAAGCGGCTCGGCGACGTCGAGCCTCGACCAGGGCGCGGCGATCGGCTCGCGACCCTCATAGAGGACGTCGACGCCGGCGAGGCGGTCCTGCCAGCCGCGCCGCCGCTCGTCGAAGAGGATGCCGAGGAAGCCGAGCCCGAACGGGATCGCGGCGAGGAAGAGGCCGGCCAGGCGGCGCAGCGACCTGCGCGGCGTCAGGCCGCGGGTCTGGGTCCCCAGCCTGATCCCGAAGAAGCGCATGCCCGGCGTCTGACCGGCGAGCGACCAGAAGACCACCATGTAGACGCCGGCGAGGACGACCCAGAGGGCGCCGCCGAGGGCCAGCGCCGGGCCGGAGAGCCCGTTGCCGGTCCCGGAGAAGAAGGAGCCGATCAGCGCCGCGATCGCGGCCAGGCCGGAGAAGCCGAGGTTGACGATCAGCAGGTCGAGGCCGAAGGCGAGGACCCGGGTCACCGCCCCGGCCCGTTCGGTCGGCTCGTCGCGGCGCTTGCGGAAGACGATCCGCCTCGCGACCTCCTCGACGACGCCGTCGAGGCGGCGCGTCGTGTCGCCGATCGTGTGGCCGATGTCCTCGATGAAGCCGACGCTCTGGGCGCTGATCGCGGCGCGGATCTCCGGCGCCTCGGCGATCCGCTCGACCAGCCGCTGGGTCTCCTCGCTGGCCAGCATTCGCCGCCAGACCTCGTCGACCATCTCGCTGTCGAGCGCGTCGACCAGCGAGCGCTTCAGCGTCTCGCTCTCGAGCGCCCCGTTGACGGCTTCCTCGACCAGCGGCCCCTGCAGCACCCGCACCAGGGCGCGCTCGACCGCCTCGCTCTCGATCGCGGCGACGATCGCCTCCTCGGTGGCGGACTCGACCGCGCGGTCGATCCCGGCGGCCTTGCCGACCGAGCGGGCGCTGCGCACGCCGGCGCCGAGCAACCTCACCGAGAGCGGCAGCGACCTCCCGCCGGCCCCGTCGCCGGGCGGGAGCGCCTGCGGATCGGGGCCGTCGGCCATCGTCGCGAGTATACGTCGGGGATTCGAGCCTCAGGCGACGGCGCGCAGGCGGCGCTTCGCCTGCTGGGCGATCACCGCGGCCCATTCGCCGTCGTCGATGCGCACCGGCGCGGTCGTCGCGAGGAAGTCGGCGAGCACGGTGGCGAGGCCCTCCGGGTCTTCCAGGTGGGGGAAGTGGGCGGCGCGCGGCAGCGTCTCGAAGCGGCAGTGCGGGATCGCCTCGTGGGCGGCGCGGCCGTGCTCGATCGGGATCGTGCGGTCGCGCTCGCCCCAGACGATCAGCGTCGCCATGTCGCCGAGCAGGTAGAGCCGGTCGGTGGCGCTGATGTGCTGGCCGTGGACGTCGATCACGGCGCGCAGGGTCTGCACGAAGGCGCGCCGCGAGCCGGGCTCCTGCAGCGGGCGCAGCGCCCGTGCGACCGCCTCCAGGTAGACGCCCTTGGCGTTGTTGCCGCGCGAGCGCAGCCTGCCGCCGGCGGCGTCGATCGCGTCGACCAGGCGGCGGTGCGCGGCGAGGCCGAGCAGGGCCGAGGCACCGGGCAGGGCGGCGCCGCGCAACAGCGGGCTGACCTCGCGCCCGAGGCCGCCGCTGGAGACGAGCACGAGCCGCTCGGTCCGCTGCGGGAACTGGTAGAAGAACTGCATCGCCACGCCGCCGCCGAGCGAGTGGCCGACGATCGTCGCCCGCTCGACCCCGATCGTCGTCAGCAGGTCGCGGATGCCGGCGGCGTGGGCGCCGAGCGAGTAGTCGCCGCGCGGCGTCGCCGAGTCGCCGTGACCGAGCAGGTCGGGGGCGACCACCCGGTGGGAGCCGGCCAGCCGCTCCGCCACGTCCTGCCAGTGGCGCGAGGAGTTGACCATGCCGTGGATCAGCACGACGGTCGGCCCGCTGCCGGCGACGCGATAGATCGCGCGGTGGCCGTGCAGGTCGACCTCATGTGCCTCGAAGCAGCTCGCCGCTTCCACGCGGAGACCCTAGCGCCCGCCTCCGACCGCCGCTCGTGAGAGGGTCGCAAGATGAAATCAAAGCTCGGCATCGCCACCGCCCTTGCCCTCGCCCTCCTCGTCGCCGGCTGCGGCGGGTCCGGCTCAGACGACGACAGCTCCGCGGACGAGTTCCGGCTCGGGCTCGAGGCGCCGCTCTCCGGCGAACTCTCGGTGCTCGGCGACGGGATGCTGAAAGGCGCCGAACTGGCGGCGACGCAGCTCAACGAGAACGGCGGGATTCTCGGCCGGCAGGTCGAGGTCGTGCCGATCGACGACGCCGGCGACCCGGCGACCGGGGTCGAAGCCGCCAAGGCGGCGATCGACGAGGGGCTCGACGGCATCGTCGGCCCCTACAACTCCGGGGTCGGCATCGAAACCCTGCCGCTCTACGTCGAGGCCGGCCTGACGCCGGTCAGGCTGACCTCCGACTCCTCGACCAACGGGCTCGGATTCACCCTGCAGCCGATGAGCTACCAGATCGCTCCGGTCGCCTCGCAGGCGCTGACCGAGTGGCAGGGCGCGGAATCGGTCGCGATCGCCTATGACCCGACGCAGAACTACACGGTCTCGGTCTCCGAAGCGCTGAAAGGCTCGCTCGAAGAAGACGGCGTCGAGGTGACCGCCTACAAGCGGATCGAGCCCGGCAAGAAGTCCTACGCCGACGTCGTCGACGAGCTCGCCGCCGACCGGCCGGACGTGATCTACGCCGCCGTCTACTTCCCCGAGGGCGGCCTGATCGCCAAGCAGATGCAACAGGACGGGATCGAGTCGCAGTGCATCGCCGACTACGCCTCCTACGACACCGGCTTCGTCGAAACCGCCGGGGTCGCCGCCGCGCGCGCCTGCCCGGTCGTCGGCGTGCCGGCGCCCGAGGACTTCTCCGGCACCGCCGCCAGGGTCAGCGCCTACGAAGACGAGTTCGGTGAGGCCCCGGGCACCTGGAGCCCCTACACCTACGACTCGGTGAACTTCCTCGCCGACGGCGCCGAGCAGGCGGACGGAATCGCCGCCGGCGAGCTGACCAAAGCCCTCAACGGGGTCGAGGACTGGCAGGGCTGGACCGGATCGGTGACGATCGACGCCAAGAACGGCAACCGCCAACCGGCGACCGTGGTGATCGTCGAGACCGACGAGAACGGCAACCTCCACGTCGACCGCAGCTGGGCCAACGCGGTAGGCGCCCCGTATTAGGTCAGCAGCGCGACGGCACGGAGCGCTGCCTGTGTCGGCTCCACGATGATCGGGAGGCTGTATTTCGGTGGGGTCTTGCCTTGGGACATGGCTTTGCCTCACCCTTCCGCGGCCCCCTTCCTGGCGGGTAGGTCGGCGGGCTCCCGGGCGGTTTCGAAAGCCAACAGCGCGAACGTGTATGCAACTACCTCGTCGCCGTTGCCGTTGGCTTTCGCCATGCGCTTCACGCCTTCTGCTGCTCCCCCTCAACTTCCTTGGCAACCCGCAACGCAATCGCATTCACGTTGCGCTTGCCTATCGTGTCGAGGACGAGTGGGGTGCGCACGATCTGGTCCTGATCGCCCTGCAGCTTGCCGGCCTTCAAAGCTCCGGCCAGGTCGTTGAACAGGTCGCTGGCCTGTCCCGCCCCGACCACGGCGCGAAATCCTTTCTTGAGTCGACGCCATGCTTTCGCCGGGAGCAAGGTTTTCGCGCTGGCGCGGTAGTAATGCTCAACCGCCCCCCGGCGCGGCTCCGTGCGCGTCTCTTCGATCAACCCGTCGCAGTCGTCGCGTAGGACTTTGACGTGGTAGCTGATCTGGCCCAGCCCCTCGCCTAGCGCCTTCGACAGTTCGCTCGGACTGACCTCAGCGTGAACCGTGGCCAACAGAATGTGCTGTCGCAGGACATGACCCAGTCCTTTGGCCAGGAGCGGATCCACAAGCGCATCCAAGTGTGAGCCCGGCTTGCCGTTGTTCGACCTTCTCTTAGACATCTTTCGCCTTTCCGTCCACCCGGGACGCAGGAGGAGCACGAGCGCCACCCGCGGGTTTAACCCCGGCCGATCGTCCACATAGCCCGCCGAACGCTCGGTTCTGTATTGAGTAGTGAACAGTTACAGATGGGAACGAGAAAGTCTGTACCAAATTGTCGAATCGTATTTATCCGCCGTCATGTTTTTACATGGCGTCACGGATTCCCGTCTAACGCTAGGCTCCCCCGTCGCTGGGTAGCCCTACTTGACTTCGAGCTGGATCTCTCGCGGGATTCCTACAACGTTCGTGGGCGAGCAGTGAAACAACAACCGATACTCCCTCCTCCCCAGTGTTCGCACGTCGGTTGGCCGATTCAGCCTCAATCTCCATCATGCGGTCCCATGCACGAGCATTCTCGTCCCTGAGGTCCTTGCGACCCTGGCTGTCCAGATTGAACCACCGCCACGCCATGCACGCCAGCGGGTCGTTGCTTACCTTTCCGGCTCGGAAAGCGGCCAATCCCTCGGCACCGCTTGCCTGCAAGATCAACCCATAGATTTCCTGTCGCTCCTCGAATGACATGACGCTCATTTCCTGGTCGGTGAAGAACGGGATTTCAACCGCCCGATAGAAGTGCTCCTTGGTGTTTCCGGCACCCTCCTCGATATATGCCAGCTCAATGGAGTTGGAGGCCATCAGCTCCTTGATGTGATGTTCGATTTTGCTCGGGGGAAGGCTCATCAACCGCGCGAGTTCGCTTGGGCTACGAGGTCCTTCGTTGAGGTAGCACAGGATGTCGACCCGTATCCCATGACCCAGAGCGTAAGAGACAGCGTCCTCGATATTTCTCTTTCGAAGGTCGTTGGCGGCTTTTTTTAGCTTGGCCATCATTGGCTTCGTTCTCCTGACTCTGTGAGTTTCACGACATTCAGACCGGGCAGAGCATACGGGCAAAAGCGGCGAAAACTATAGGACGCGCCAGGCTTTCCCGCGATACTTTGAAAATTCCTTAGCATAACTCCTCTTCCGGCAACGCGCCGGAGCCCGCTACACAGAGGGGGTGAAAGCAAATGCAGATCACGCCAATCGCGCTGGTCAGTCCGACCCTGCGCATCGCGAAGCACGGCTAGACCACGCACATATTGGGGTCGACTTCGACCCGCTTGCGCCGGGGGCTGGAGTCGGCCCCATTTCTGGCCGTTGTCGATCGGCGGCATGAAGGGGCGCAGGAAGCCACAAGCATACTTGTGAAGTTTACTATGGAGGTTCTAGTCCCGAGCACAGACGATTGCAAGGTGAGTGCCCTGGGAACCAATCTGCGCCAGGCGCGTGAGCGGCTCGGGCTGACGCAGGAACAGGTTGCGGAACGGAGCGGGGTCCACTCCACGGAGGTCAGCCGGATCGAGGGTGGCAAGCGCGATCCGAAGATATCCACGCTGGAACGGCTTGCCAGGGCGGTCGAGGTAGAGCCCGGCCGGCTGCTCGACTAGGCCATTCACTCGGAAGCTCGTTGCTCAGGCCAACTGGCCGCTACGCTGGCCATATGGCCAAGAAGAATGACCACCACCGAGGCGAAGGCCACGATCCTGCGCTTTTCCCTGACGACGCCGCAGCCGGCGAGGAGATCGAGATCACCAGGGACGGCCGTCCAGTCGCCCGACTCGCACCGGCATCTGGCGCGCTCTCTCTTGAAGGCTCGTTCGAGGGCGTGGCGATGACCGCGGTGGAGGAGAAGGCCCTGTTCTCCACCGGCGAGGCCTGGAACGCTTCGCAGGCGATCCCGCCGACCGATTGATCTACGCCACCGCAATCGAGCACGGCCTGAATCTCGTGACCAAGGATCGGGAGATCCGCGATCACGATGGACCGCGCTCGCTGGTTATCTCTCCTCGCTCTCACGCGCCAGCCTTCGAGCTGAGTCGGCCACCGACTCGCCGATTGGGCTGAGGGCACTCCTGGGCTTTCGAGTCTTTCTCGGCATGGGCAAAGCAACTCTCCCCCAGTGAGCAAAAGGTGCCAGGGATTTGAGGTCGCAAATTGCGACCTCAAATCGGGGAGACAGGATTTGAACCTGCGACCGCTCGGCCCCCAGCCGAGTGCGCTACCAGACTGCGCCACTCCCCGTGGCTGATCCGCATTCTGACGGATTCCGGCAAACTGTCGTGGCGACGCGGGTCGCTCGCGGGAGACGGCTCGCGCACGCGGCGGTAGCTCAACGGTAGAGCCTCAGCCTTCCAAGCTGATGACGCGGGTTCGATTCCCGTCCGCCGCTCTTCTTCCTACCAGGCGTCGACGAAGCGCCGGCTGCGCTCGGGCTGTGCCGCGGACGAGGCGGCAGCCAGGGTCGAGGCGATCAGCGAGCGCGTCTCGGCCGGGTCGATCACGTCGTCGAGCTCGAACAGGGTGGCGGCGTTGAGCGCCTTGGCGTTGCGCTCGGCCTGGGCGGTCAGGTCGCGCACCCGCTGCTCGCGCTCGCCGTCGTCCTCGATCGCCTCCAGCTCCTTGCGCAGCGCCAGCTTCACCGCGCCCTCGAGCCCCATCGGCCCGAGGTGGGCCATCGGCCAGGCGACGGTCAGCAACGGCTCATGCAGGCTGCCGCCGGCCATCGCCTGGGCGCCGAGGCCGTAGCCGCGGCGCAGGATCACCGCGATCAATGGCACGCGCAGGGCCGCACCGCCGATCAGCAGTCGCGAGGCGTGGCGCACGAGGCCGGTCGCCTCGACCTCGGGGCCGACCATGAAGCCGGGCGTGTCGATCAGCGAGACGACCGGCAGCCCGAACGAATCGCACAGCTGCAGGAAGCGAGCCGCCTTGTCGGAGGCGTCGCTGGTGATCGCGCCGGCGGTATGGCGGCTGTCGTTGGCGATGAAGCCGAGCGGGCGGCCCTCGATCCGCCCCAGCGCGGTAACCATCTCCGGCGCGAAGCGCTCGCGCAGGAAGGTGACCGAGCCGGTGTCGGCGAGCGTCTCGATCACGGGCGCGACCGCGTAGGCGCGCCGCTCGCGCTCGGGGACGATCTCGCGCAGCGCCGCCTGGTCGGGTTCGGGACCGGGCGCGGTGGCTCCCTGAAAGTAGGCAAGCAGGCGCTTGGTGGCGGCGACCGCCTCCGCCTCGCCGGCGACCGCCAAGTCGACCACCCCGTTGCGCTCCTGCATCGCCAGCGGGCCGACGTCGTCGGGGTCGACCTTGCCCAGCCCGCCGCCCTCGATCATCGCCGGGCCGCCCATGCCGAGCGAGATGTTCTCGGTGGCGACGATCAGGTCCGAGCAGCCGGCGAGCACGGCGTTGCCGGCGAAGCAGCGCCCGGCGACCACCGCGATCCGCGGCACCCGGCCGGATAGCCGTGCCCAGAGCGCGAAGGCGCGGGTGTCGAGAGCCGAGACGACGGGATAGTCGGTGTCGCCCGGCCTGCCACCACCGCCCTCGGCAAAGAGCACCGCCGGCAGTTGCATCCGCTCGATCAGCTCGAAGAGGCGGTCCTTCTTGCGGTGGCCGAGGGCGCCCTGGGTGCCGGCCAGCACGGTGTAGTCGTAGGAGAGGACCGCGCAGGCGGCGCGATCGCCGAAGAGGTCGCCGTTGACCCGCGCCGTGCCGCCCACCAGGCCGTCGGCGGGGGTGCGGGCGATCAGCTCCTCGAGCTCGCGCCGTCCGCGCTGCGCGGCGATCGCGAAGCGGCCGTACTCGACGAACGAGCCAGGCTCGACGAGGTCGTCGATGTTTTCGCGCGCGGTGCGTCCGCCGGCGTCGTGTCGGCGGCGCACCGCCTCGATTCGAGCCGCATCGCGGGTCAGCTCCTCGCGGCGCCGCAGCTCGGCGAGATCGTCGCGCTCCCCTCCCCCGCTTTGCTCCTCCTCGGACACGCCCGGATCTTCTCAGGCCCTGGCGGCCGAGCGGGCGATGGCGCATGACCTCGGCCGAGGGTGTCGTTCTTCATCGTCCGGGTAGAAAACTGCGATGCCCGAAGCGAGCCAACCCGGCACCGGTCTCCGCGCCACGCTGAAGCGCACCGCGACCGAGTTCATGGAGGACAACCTCTCCGACTGGGCCGCCGCGCTCACCTACTACGGCCTGCTCTCCCTCTTTCCGGCGCTGATCGCGATGGTCTCCGTGATCGGATTGGTCGGCGACCCGAAAAGCACGACCTCGACGCTGACCGACATCATCACCGAAATCGGGCCGCAGTCGGCCGCCGAGACCTTCTCCGGCCCAATCGAATCGGTCGCCTCCAACCGGGGCGCGGCGGGCTTCACCCTGATCGCCGGCCTGGCCGTGGCGCTCTGGTCGGCCTCGGTTTACGTCGGCGCCTTCATCCGCGCCTCGAACGTGATCTACGAGACGCCGGAGGGGCGGCCGTTCTGGCAGCTGCGCCCGCTGCAGATCGCGGTGACGCTGACGATGATCCTGCTGATGGCGTTCCTCGCCCTGGCCCTGGTCATGACCGGGCCGGTGGTCGAGGCGGTCGCCGAGCCGATCGGGCTCAGCAGCACCGCGGTCAGCATCTGGAACATCGCCAAGTGGCCGGCGATGGTGGCGATCTTCCTGCTCATGGTCAGCGTCCTCTACTACGCCTCGCCGAACGCGAAGCTGCGCGGCTTCAGGTGGGTCACGCCCGGCAGCCTGGTGGCAATCGTCGTCTGGGCGATCGCCTCGGCGGCCTTCGCCTTCTACGTCGCCAACTTCGGCTCCTACGACAAGACCTACGGCACCCTCGGCGGCCTCGTCGCCCTGCTGGTCTGGTTCTGGATCAGCAACCTGGCGATCCTCTTCGGCCACCAGCTCAACGCCGAGATCGAGCGCAGCCTCGAGATCGGCGAGGGCCACCCGCGGGCGGAGCAAGAGATCCAGCTGGAGCCGCGCAGCGACCCCGACGATTAGGAGACGACCTGACCGGCGGCGCGCCCGAGCGGGTCGCGATCAGCGGGGCAGCCAGGACTCGAACCTGGAATCGCCGGTTTTGGAGACCGGTGCCTTAGCCAGTTGGGCCACTGCCCCGAGGGAATCGATTCTATGCGGGCGGAGGGACTTGAACCCCCACGGGCCGAAGCCCACCAGGACCTAAACCTGGCGCGTATACCAAATTCCGCCACGCCCGCGCGAATCACCTTTTGACTGCTTAACGAGCAGCCAATGCCACATCGTCGCGCATAGATTCTATGATCGTCGCTGTGGCGGTAGGAGAGGTAACGCCGGGGTACGAGCTCTGGCACCCGAATCGGGAGAAGGCCGATGTGATCACGACCAAGTTCGTGGTCGCATTTCTGATGCTCGCAACGGCCGTGATCGCGGGCCTGGTGACGATCGCCGGCTTCTCGCTGCTCAGCGGCGGCGGCGCTATGGGCGTCCTCTGCATGATCTTCGCGCTGCTCTACGCCTTCTTCGCCTATCTCGTCTCGCGCTGGAGTCGTGGCATCCTCCCCGTCGCCGCCTCGCTCTCGACGATCCTGGCGATCCTCTGCGCCGTCGGCGCGGACAGCTGGTTCGCCCGCGACAAGGCGGGCTTCGAGGAGGCGCTGATCCCGGCCTCGCTGATCGGCCTGCTGGTGGTGATCCTCGCGCTGCTCCAGATCGTCCTCGTCGTCGCCTGCTTCTACGGCTTCAGCCAGGATTGGCACGTCGAGGAGGAGCGCCCGCTCGGCTCCGGCGAGGACTACGGCGCCGGCGCCCCGCCGAGCCCGGACGCCCCGCAGCCCGCCTGAGGGCGCTGCGCCCGCAGCCCGCCTGAGCGCCGCGCCACTTCGATGCCGGAGGTGGGAGTCGAACCCACATGCCCGCTAGGGGCGATTGATTTTGAATCAATTGCGTATGCCATTCCGCCACTCCGGCGCCGGGCGAACGATAGACCGCGAGCGTGGTCGAGGTTTGAACCGCATACCGACTCAAACCTCGACCACCCCCGGCGGTTCGCCACTAGACTGCGGCGCGGGATGCGGGTCCACCACCTCAACTGCGGCTCGCTCTGCCCTCACGGGCGGCGCTTGATCAACGGCGACGGCGGGATCCGCGACCGGGCCGAGGTCGTCTGTCACTGCCTGGCGATCGAGAGCGGTGACGGGCTGGTCCTGGTCGACACCGGCTTCGGCCTCGAGGACGCCCGCAACCCCGGCCAGCTCGGCGGCGCCTTTCGCCTGGCGATGAGCCCGCGCCCGCGCGAGGAGACGACCGCGCTGCGCCAGCTCGAAGCGCTCGGCTTCGCCGCCGACGACGTGCGCCAGATCGTCACCACCCACCTCGACCTCGACCACGCCGGCGGCCTGCCCGACTTCCCCGCCGCCGAGGTCCACGTGCTCGCGGCGGAGCTCGACGCCGCGCTCCACCCGACCCTCCGCGAAAGGACCCGCTACATCGGCGGCGCCCACTGGAAGCACGAGCCGCGCTGGGTCAGGCACGGGGACGGCGGCGACGACTGGTTCGGCTTCGAGGGGATCCGCATCCTCCCCGGGATCGACGCCGAGCTGCTGCTGATCCCGCTGCCCGGCCACTCGCTCGGCCACACCGGGGTCGCGCTGCGCAGCGGCGGCCGCTGGCTGCTGCACTGCGGCGACGCCTACTTCAACCACGGCGAGTTGAGCACGCCGCCCAGCTGCCCGCCGGTCATGCGCTTCTTCCAGAACCTGACCGCCTCCGACAACAAGGCCCGCAAGGCCAACCAGGAGCGGCTGCGCGAGCTCGCCGCCCGCCACGGCGACGAGCTGACCCTGCTCTGCGCCCACGATCCGCACGAGCTCGCGCGCGAGCAGGCGAGGGTCGCCGCCACAGCCTCCCCCGCCGCCGGGTGAGCACGGCGCCGCCGGAGAAGCTCTGGGAGCCACCGGCCGAGCTGGTCGAGCGGTCGCGGATGAGCGAGTACATCGGCTGGCTCGCGGCCGAGCGCGGGATCGAGCTCGACGGCTACGACGAGCTCTGGCGCTGGTCGGTCGAGGACCTGGAGGGCTTCTGGGCCTCGATCTGGGACTTCTTCGGGGTGCAGGCCGACGGCGGCTACGACCGCGTGCTCGGCAGCCGCGCGATGCCCGGCGCCGAGTGGTTCGCCGGCAGCCGCCTCAACTACGCCGAGCACGTCTTCGCCGGCAAGGACGACGCCGAGGTCGCGATCCTGCACGCCTCCGAGCGGCGCGAGCTGTCGGAGCTGAGCTGGGCCGAGCTGCGCGCCCAGGTCGCCGCCGTCGCCGCAGCCCTGCGCGGGCTCGGGGTCGGGCCCGGAGACCGCGTCGTCGCCTACATGCCCAACATCCCCGAGGCGATCGTCGCCTTCCTCGCCGCCGCCTCGATCGGCGCCGTCTGGTCGAGCTGCTCGCCCGACTTCGGCCCGGCCAGCGTGATCGACCGCTTCGCCCAGATCGAGCCCAAGGTGCTCTTCGCGGTCGACGGCTACCGCTACGGCGGCAAGGACTTCGACCGCCGCGACGTGCTCGCCGAGCTGCAGGCGGCGATGCCGAGCCTCGAGCGCACCGTCGTCCTCCCCTACCTCGACCCCGAGCCGGACCTCGCCGCGCTGCGCGACGCCGGCCGCTGGGACGATCTCCTCGCCGCCGGCGAGGGCGCCGAGCTGCGCTTCGAGCGCGTCCCCTTCGAGCACCCGCTCTGGGTCCTCTACTCCTCCGGCACGACCGGCCTGCCGAAGGCGATCGTGCAGGGACAGGGCGGCATCCTGCTCGAGCACCTGAAGAAGCTCAACCTGCACGTCGACGCGCACCCCGGCGACCGCCTCTTCTGGTTCACGACGACCGGCTGGATGATGTGGAACTTCCTCGTCTCCGGCCTGCTCACCCGGGCCGCGATCGTGCTCTACGACGGCAGCCCCGGCCACCCCGACATGAGCGTGCTCTGGGACCTCGCCGCGCGGGCCGGCGTGACCATGTTCGGCACCAGCGCCTCCTACATCGCCGCCTGCATGAAGGCCGGGGTCGAGCCGGCGGCGGGCCGCGACCTGAGCCGCCTCGGGGCGGTCGGCTCGACCGGCTCGCCGCTCTCCCCCGAGGGCTTCGACTGGGTCTACGACCAGCTCGGCGCCGACACCTGGCTCTTCTCGACCAGCGGCGGCACCGACCTCTGCACCGCCTTCGTCGGCGGCACGCCGCTGCTGCCGGTCTACCGCGGCGAGCTGCAGGCGCGGGCGCTGGGCGCCGCGATCGAGGCCTGGGACGAGGACGGCAAGCCGCTGATCGACGAGGTCGGCGAGCTCGTCGTCACCGAGCCGATGCCCTCGATGCCGGTCCGCTTCTGGGGCGATCCCGACGGCAGCCGCTACCGGGCCAGCTACTTCGAGCACTACCCCGGCGTCTGGCGCCACGGCGACTGGATCGAGATCACCTCGCGCGGCACCGCGGTCATCTACGGCCGCTCCGACTCGACCATCAACCGCTCCGGGATCCGCATGGGGACGAGCGAGATCTACCGCGCCGTGCTCGGCATCGACACGATCGTCGATGCCCTCGTCGTCGACGTCCCCCGGCCCGGCACCGAGGGCTGGATGCCGCTCTTCGTCGTCCTCCGCGAGGGCGCCGGGCTGGACGACGGGCTGCGTCGCGAGATCGCCCGCCGGGTCCGCGAGCACTGCTCGCCGCGGCACGTCCCCGACGAGGTCTTCGCGATCGCCGAAGTGCCGCGCACGCTCAGCGGCAAGGTGCTCGAGGTGCCGGTCAAGCGGATCCTGATGGGCACCGACCCGGCCAAGGCGGCGAGCCGCGACTCGCTCGCCAACCCGGCCGCGCTCGATTACTTCGTCGACCTCGCCGCCTCCCTCTAGGCGGGCGTCACCGGGTTGCGGCGCTCGGCGAAGCGCCGATCCTTGCCCGCTGCGGCGGCAAAGCGGCGGACCAACTCGGCGCGCAGATCCTCGGGCTGGACGACGGCGTCGACGACCAGCTCCGAGGCGAGGTGGAGGATGTCGATGTCGGCCGCGTACTCCTCGCGTTTGCGCTCGACGAACGCGGCCCGCTCCGCCTCGTCCTCGATCTTCTGGATCTGGTTGTAGAAGACGGCGTTGATCGCCGCCTCCGGACCCATCACGGCGATCGAGGCGCTGGGCAGGGCGATGCAGCAGTCGGGCTCGAAGGCCGGGCCGGCCATCGCGTAGAGGCCGGCGCCGTAGGCCTTGCGGACTATGACGCTGAGCTTGGGCACGGTTGCTTCGGAGACGGCGCTGATCATCTTCGCGCCGTGGCGGATGATCCCCTGGCGCTCGACCGCGGCGCCGATCATGAAGCCGGGCACGTCGGCGAGGAAGAGCAGCGGCACGTTGAAGGCGTTGCAGGTCTGGATGAAGCGCGCCGCCTTGTCGGCCGAGTCGACGAAGAGCACGCCGCCCTTCTGGCGCGGCTGGTTGGCGACGACGCCGACGACGCGCCCGTCGAGCCGGCCGTAGCCGACGATCAGCTCTTTCGCCCAGCGCTTGTGGACTTCGAGGAACGAGTCGGCGTCGAGCAGGGTGTCGAGCACCTCGCGCATGTCGAAGGGCTGGTTCTCGTCGGCCGGCACGATCGCCTCGATCGCCGCCGCGGAGGCCGGCGCCGCCGGCGCGGCCGCAAGCGGCGCCTCGCGCCAGTTGGCCGGCATGTAGGAGAGGTAGCGCTGGGCGAGCTCGATCGCCTCCGCGTCGCTCTTGACCAGGAAGTGGCCGCAGCCGGAGACGCCGGTGTGCATCTTCGCGCCGCCCATCTGCTCCAGGGTCACCGTCTCGCCGATCACCATCTCGGCCATCCGCGGCGACCCCAGGTACATCGAGGCGTTGCCCTCGCGCATGATCACGACGTCGCAGAAGGCCGGGATGTAGGCGCCGCCGGCGGCGCTCGGGCCGAACAGCAGGCAGACCTGCGGCACCTGGCCGGAGAGCCGCACCTCGTTGTGGAAGATCCGCCCGGCGCCGCGGCGGCCGGGGAACATCTGCACCTGGTCGGTGATCCGCGCCCCGGCCGAGTCGACCAGGTAGACCATCGGCAGCTGCAGGCTCAGCGCCCGCTCCTGGATGCGGAGGATCTTCTCGACCGTCTTCGACCCCCATGAGCCCGCCTTGACGGTCGGGTCGTTGGCCATCAGCGCGACCCGCCGCCCGTCGATCGTGGCCAGGCCGGTGACGACACCGTCGGCGCCCAGCCCCTCCTCGTTCCAGTTGGCGAGCAGCGCTTCCTCGGCGAAGGAGCCCGCGTCGACCAGGCGCTCGACCCGCTCGCGGACCGGCAGCTTGCCCTGCTCGGCGGTCTTCTCATGGTGGCGCTGCGGCCCCCCGGCCAGCGCCGCCTCCAGTGCCTTGGCGAACTCGCTCACGCCCGGCAGACTATTCCGCCGCCTGGCCGCCGGACCACTCGACCGGCCCGGCGGTGAGGACGTGGGCGCCGAGCGGCCGGCCGAGCACCTCCTGGGCGGCGCGCGAGGCCTCGATCAGGCGCGGCAGGTCGATCCCGGTCTCGATCCCCATCTCGGCCAGCATCGAGACGACGTCCTCGCTGGCGACGTTGCCGGTCGCCCCCGGCGGCACCGGGCAACCGCCGAGCTCGCCGAAGCTCGACTCGAAGGAGTCGACGCCCTGCTGCAGCGCCGCCAGCAGGTTGGCCAGCCCCTGGCCGCGGGTGTTGTGGAAGTGGGCGGTCAGCTCGACGCCGCCGAGGCGCTCGCCCGCGGCGGCGAAGAACTCGCCGACCTGGCGCGGGTTGGCCATCCCGGTCGTGTCGCCGAAGCCGACCTCCTCGCAGCCCGCGGCGGCGAGCCGCTCAGCGATCGCGAAGACGCGCTCGGCCGGGACCTCGCCCTCGTACGGACAGCCGAAGGAGGTCGAGATGACGCCCTCGCAGCGCAGCCCGACCTCGCGGGCCGTCGCCAGCGTCCGTTCCAGCCCGGCCAGCGACTGCTCGATCGAGCGATTGACGTTGCTGCGGTTGTGGGTCTCCGAGGCGGAGACGAAGACGTTGATCTCGTCGAAGCGGTCGCGCTGCGCCAGCGCCCGCTCGAGACCGCGCTCGTTCGGGATCAGGACCGAGAAGGAGACGCCGTCGCGGCGCTGCACGGCGCTCAGCACCTGCTCGGCGTCGGCGAGCTGCGGGATCACGTCCGGCCGCACGAACGAGGTCACCTCGATCCGCCCCAGCCCGCTCGCCGAGAGCAAGTCGATCAGCCGCACCTTGTCGGCGGTCGCGATCGTCTCCGGCTCGTTCTGAAAGCCGTCGCGGGGCCCGACCTCGCGGATCAGCACACTGGTGGGCAACTCGACCATGGCGGGAGATTAGGCGTATCGGAGATTGACCACACCAGAGTGGGGTCAATGTCGGATACGCGCGGCTCAGACCATCCCGAGGCCGCCGCTGACGCCGAGGGTCTCACCGGTCACGTAGGTGGCGTCGTCGGAGGCGAGGAAGGCGACCGCGGCGGCGACCTCGTCGGGCTGGCCGAGGCGCTTCATCTGCGTCGCCTCTTTCATCGTCTCGATCACCTTCTCGCCGATCTCGCCGAACTCCTTGGCGCCCATCAGCAGCGGCGTCTCGATCGGGCCGGGCGCGATCGAGTTGGCGGTGATCCCGTAGCGGGCGTTCTCGCGGGCGATCGCCTTCATGAAGGCGACGATCCCGCCCTTGGCCGCCGAGTAGACGGCCGAGCCCTTCGAGCCGACCCGGCCGGCCTCCGAGGAGATACTGACGATCCGCCCGTAACCCGCCGCCTGCATCGCCGGCAGCGCCGCGTGGGTGCAGTTGAGCACGCCGCCGAGGTTGACCGCGAGCACCCGCTGCCACTGCTCGGGGCTGGTGTAGGTGAAGAAGCCGAACTCGTCGATGCCGGCGTTGTTGACGAGGATGTCGAGCGTGCCGATCTGCTCGATCGCCGCCCGGGCCGAGTCGAGCTCGGTCACGTCGAGCTCCAGAGCGTGGCCGTTGACCTCGGCCGCGACCCGCTCGGCGCCGGCGGAGTCGATGTCGCCGACCCAGACCTCGGCGCCCTCGGCGGCGAGCCGCGCTGCCGTCGCGGCGCCGATCCCCTTGGCCCCGCCGGTGACCAGCGCCTTGCGTCCCTCCAGTCGCATAGGCGGGTGAGCATAGACTCCGCGGGTCTTGAGCGAGCTCGAACCGATCCCGATCGTCGGTGGGACCGGCGCCCTCGGCGCCGGCCTGGCGCTGCGCTGGGCGCGGGCCGGGCGCCCGGTCGTGCTCGGCTCGCGCTCGGCCGAGCGCGCCGAGCAGGCGGCCGCGAAGCTGCGCGAGGCCGTGCCCGGCGCCGCGGTCGAGGGGCTGCTCAACGAGGAGGCGGCGCAGCGCGCCGAGGTCGTCTTCCTCACCGTCCCCTTCCGCGCCCAGTCGGAGAACCTCAACAACCTGCGCGGGACGCTGCGGCCGGGGCAGATCCTGGTCGACTGCACGGTGCCGCTCGCCGCCGCGGTGAGCGGCAAGGCGACCCGCACGCTGGGCGTCTGGCAGGGCTCGGCCGCCCAGCAGGCGCAGGAGATGGTCCCCGAGGGCGTCACCGTGGTCGCCGCCCTGCACACGGTCGGCGCCCCCAGCCTCGCCGACCCCGCGGTCGAGCTCGGCGAGGACGTGCCGATCTGCGGCGACCGCAAGGCCGACAAGGCGCGCGTCGCCCGCCTGATCGAGCTGATCCCGGGACTGCGCGCGGTCAACGCCGGGCCGCTGGAGACGGCGCGGATCGTCGAGCAGCTGACGCCGCTGCTGATCTCGATCAACGTCCGCTACAAGACCCACGCCGGGATCCAGCTCACGGGACTGCCCGACGGCGACCACTGGCAGTGAGGGCGGCGCCGTGAGGGTCGCGCTGCTCGCCGGCGGCACCGGCGGCGCCAAGCTCGGCGCCGGCCTGCAGGAGGAGATCGGCGCCGAGCTGAGCGTGATCGCCAACACCGCCGACGACATCGAGATCCTCGGCGTCCACGTCTCCCCCGACCCCGACCTCGTCACCTACTGGCTGAGCGACGAAATCGACGCCGAGCGCGGCTGGGGCATCCGCGACGACAGCTTCACGGTCTTCGAGCGCCTCGCCCGGCTCGGCGCGCCGGACTGGTTCAGCCTCTCCGACCGCGACCTCGCGGCCTGCCTCTACCGCCGCCGGTTCCTCGACGAGGGCGGCCGCCAGACCGACGCCCAGGCGCAGATCGCCCGCGGGCTCGGCGTCGCCGCGCGGGTGCTGCCGATGTGCGAGGCGCCGGTGCGGACCAAGGTGCTGACCGCGGCCGGGCGGCGCGCCCTGCAGGAGTACCTGATCGTCGACGGCGGCGCCGTCGAGGTGCAGGGCGTCGAGCTGGAGGGAATCGCCGCGGCCGAGCCGACCGCCGAGGCGCTGGCGGCGATCGCCGCCGCCGAGGCGATCGTGATCGGCCCCTCGAACCCGGTGATCAGCATCGGCCCGATCCTAGCCCTGCCGGGCATGCGCGAGGCGATCGCCGCCGCGGGCGCCCCGACGATCGCGGTCAGCCCCTTCGTCGCCGGCGCGGTCGTCAAGGGGCCGACCGAGCGCTTCATGTCCGCCGTCGGCCGGCCGTCGACCGCGGCCGGAGTCGCATCCCTGTACAGCGGCCTGATCGACGCGATGGTCGTCGACGAGGGCGATCCCGACCCGCCGCCGGAGGAGATCCCGACCCTCGCCGTGCCGACCCTGATGGAGGGCGCCGCCGGCCGCGCCAGGCTGGCGCGGATCGTGCTCGATTACGCCGCCGAGCTAGCCGCGGCGCGGCAAGGGTGAGCGGCGCGGTGCGGTCGCGTCGGTGAAGGCGACCGCGATCCTCCCCGTGAAGCGCTTCGCCGCGGCGAAGCAGCGGCTCGCGGCCGGAATCGACGACGAGCGGCGCGAAACGCTGGTCGCGGCGATGCTCGCCGACGTCCTCGAGGCGATCGCCGCGGCGCGCTCGATCGACGCGACCATCGTCGTCAGCGCCGAGCCCCGCGCCGCCGAGCTCGCGGCCGCGGCCGGCGCGACGACGATCCCTGACCCGGACGACGGTGGCCATTGCGGCGCCGCGCTGGCCGGAATCGCCCGGGCCGAAGCCGAGGGCGCCGAGTGCGTCGTCCTCCTCCCCGGCGACTGCCCGCTGCTCGACCCGAAGCAGCTTGACAGCCTGCTCACCGGCATGCCGGGGGATTTCGTCGCGATCGTCCCCGACCGCCACGGCACCGGCACCAATGCGCTCGCCCTGGCGCCGCCCGGCGCTATCCGGCCCGCCTTCGGCGAGGGCAGCTGCGCCCGCCACGTCGCCGCCGCCCGCGAGGCCGGCGTGCCCCACGCGGTCGAGCGGCTCGACTCGCTCGGGCTCGACCTCGACACCCCGGCCGACGTCGTCGCGCTGACCCGCGCGCTTGCCGAAGGTTCAAAGCGCGGCCGCCGCACCGCCAAGGCGCTCGGCATATGACCCCCGCCCACCCGCTTCCGGTGTGCCTTATGTCCGCATGAGAGACAAAAGGCACACCGGAACGGGCGGGGTCGAGGTGCTGGCCGTCGCGGGCCTGCCCGAGTTCGGCCCCGGCGACGAGATCGGGGCCGAGATCGCGGCACGGGCCGAGCTGCGCGACGGCGACGTCGTCGTCGTCTCCCAAAAGGTCGTGTCCAAGGTCGAGGGCCGGATCCGCCGCCTCGCCGAGGTGACGCCCGGCCCCGAAGCGCGTCGCCTCGCCGCCGAGCTCGACAAGGAACCGGCGCTGGTCGAGCTGATCCTCGCTGAGAGCCGCGCCGTGCTGCGCGCCGAGCGCGGCGTGCTGATCGTCGAAACCGGGCACGGCTTCGTCTGCGCCAACGCCGGCATCGACACCTCCAACCTGCCCGAGCCGGATACGGCCTCACTGCTGCCCGAGGACCCCGATGCCTCGGCGCGGCGGATCCGCAGCGAGTTCCAGTTCACCCCTGCCCGTGGCTCGGAGGAGCCGGAGGGTGCCGGCGCCGCGCCGGCCGTGATCGTCTCCGACAGCTTCGGCCGCGCCTGGCGCCTCGGCCAGGCCGAGGTCGCGATCGGCTGCGCCGGCATCGACCCGCTCGACGACTGGCGCGGCCGCGCCGACGCCGAGGGCCGGCAGCTCGAGGCGACCCTGATCGCCGTGGCCGACCAGGCCGCGGCGGCGGCCGACCTGGTCCGCGACAAGGCGAGCCGCGTCCCGGCGGCGATCGTCCGCGGCCTCGACCGCCACGTCACCCCCGCCGACGGCCCCGGCGCCGCGGCCCTGCGTCGCCCCCCCGGCGAGGACCTCTTCCGCTGAAAACCAGGTTCCGCTGTTCCTTTCCCCTCCTATACGGGGCTACGGCACAGCGGAAGCTGGATATGACTCGACGACCTCGTAGAGCGTCGTGCGCTGGGCCGGCTCGCGGCCGGCGGCGCGGGCGGCCTCGATCAGCTGCTCGGGCTCGAGCCGCACGCCGTGCTGGGAGCCGGCCATGCGGGAGATGTTCTCCTCCATCAGCGTGCCGCCGAGGTCGTTGACGCCCCAGCGCAGCGCCTCGGTCGCCGCCTCGAGGCCCATCTTCACCCAGCTCGCCTGCAGGTTGGGGATCGTCCGGCCGAGCGCGAGCCGGAAGGCGGCGGTGTGCTTGAGGTTCTCCGCGGCCGAGATCTCCTCGATGCCGTGGGTGCGGCCGAGCATCGTGTTGAAGGGGATGAAGCTGAGCGGCACGAACTCGGTGATCCCGCCGGTGCGCTCCTGCAGCGCCCGCACGACCCGCATGTGGCGGGCCAGCTCGCGCGGCTCCTCGATGTGGCCGAACATCACCGTCGAGGTCGAGCGCAGCCCGGCGCGGTGGGAGGCTTCGACGATCTCGACCCAGCGGTCGGCCGGCAGCTTGTTGGGCGAGATCCGCTGGCGGACGCCGTCGTCGAGCACCTCGGCGGCGGTGCCGGGGGTCGAGCCGAGCCCGCACTCGAGCAGGTACTCGAAGACCTCGCCCGGCGGCTTGCCGGAGCGCTCGCACATGTAGTCGACCTCCATCGGCGAGTAGGCGTGCAGGTGCAGCTGCGGCGCCACGTCCTTGGCCAGGCGCAGCCACCTGCCGTACTCCTCCAGGGTCAGGTCGGGGTGGATGCCGCCCTGCATGCAGATCTCGGTGGCGCCGAACTCGACCGCCTCGCCGATCCGCGCCGCGAACTCCTCCTCGGAGACCTCGTAGGCGTCGGGCGAGCGCCTGCCCTGGCCGAAGCCGCAGAAGGCGCAGCCGACGACGCAGATGTTGGTGAAGTTGATGTTGCGGTTGACGACGAAGGTCGCGGTCTCCCCCGCCAGCTCCCGGCGCAGCTCATCGGCCGCGACCCGCATCTCCTCGATCACCCCGGGCCGAGTCTCGGCGAACAGCGCCGTCAGCTCATCCTCGCTCAGCTCGACCCCATCCCGCCCCTTCTCGATCGCGAGCGGCGCCAGCTTCGAGTCGATCGCCTCCCCACCGCGCCGCCCCGACCCCCGACGCGGAATGAAGCTCCAGTACTTCAGCTTGATCACGTCAAGCACCCCCTGCTCCATCCACTCCACGTCCATGTATTGCGGATAGACGCAGAGACGCTCGGTCAGGGCATAGCCACGCGGCGCCAGCTCCTTCCTCACCTGGTGCGGGCTCGGAAACGGCTCCTCGGGCGAAATGTGGTCCCCGTTCGCCGAAAGCCCACCCAGATCGGTCGCCCCAGCCTCCACCAGCTCCGCCCAGCTATCGGAAAGATTCGGCGGCACCTGCACGCCCACATCCGGCATCAACCGTTTGCACTCCCGAATCAACCGCTTGATGTCCTCGACGGAGACCGGACTTGCCCACTCAGGGGCTTCAAGCTGCGCAGGGGGTGATGGGGGTGTCCCTCCGCGCAGCGGCGTCCTGTTTTTCGCCCCAACCACGCCCTCGGACGGGAGCCCAGCGTCCCCGGCGAAAAACCCAGCAAGCGGAGGGACACCCCCATCGCCCCCCCACCTCTCACGCGAAGCCGCATCCGCGATATCCGCCACCTCCTCGCCGTAGTAACGCGGATGCGGCACGAAGTTCTGCAGGATGATCTCCTGCAGGTGGCCGTACTCGCGGTGGAGGTCGGCGAGAGCTTCCAGGGATTCGACCTGCTCATCCCCGGTCTCTCCGATGCCAACGAGGATCCCGCTGGTAAAGGGGATCCTCAGCTCGCCCGCGGCCTCGATCGTCGCCAGCCGCTTGGCCGGGTGCTTGGTCGGAGAGCCGGCGTGGACCGTGTCCATCAGGCGCTCCGAGGCCGACTCCAGCATCAGCCCCTGCGAGGCCGTCACCTCGCGCAGCCGAGCCAGATCCTCATGGCTGAGCACGCCGATGTTCGTGTGCGGCAGGATGCCGCGCTCGAGCGCGCGTTCGCAGCTCCAGACGACGTAGGAGGTGAAGTCGTCGTGGCCCCACCCGGCGAGCTTCGCCGCGACCGCCGGGTTGACCTCGGGCCGCTCCCCCGTGAGCACCAAGAGCTCCTTGGCGTTGCGCCGCGCCGCCTCGTCGAGCTGCCGCTCGACCTGCTCGGGAGCGTGGATATGGGCTTTGCGGGTCGCGAAGGCGCAGTACTTGCAGTAGCACTGGCAGGTGCGGGAGAGGGAGAGCGTGTAGTTCCGCGAGAAGGTGATCCGGCGCACGCCGCCCAAGCTACTGCAAGCATGCCGCCGCCGGGCCTGGACGGCCCGGCGGCGTCGCGGCTAGAGGATGCTGCCGCTCAGGCGGCGCTGCCGGCGCCGGGCTTCGGCGCGAGGGGCGGCTTGACCCGCTCCGGCGGTTCGGTCGGCGCGGCTCCGCCGGGCTCGAGCACGAACTTGTAGACCGCGGCGGCCAGCAGCGCGCCGACGATCGGGCCGAGCAGGTAGGGCCAGACGGCGCCCCACTCGCCGCTGACCAGGGCGGGGCCGAACCAGCGGGCCGGGTTGAAGGCGCCGCCGGTGAGCGGGCCGCCGACCATGACGATGAAGCCGAGCGTGGTGCCGATCGCCAGCGGCGCCCAGTCCTTGACGCTCTTCGCCGAGTAGACCGCGGCGAGGATCACGAGGACGAGGCAGAAGGTGCCGATCCCCTCGATGATCATGCCCTGCAGGTTGCCGCCGAGCAGGCCGCTGACCTGGGCGGCGGCGTAATTCGTCGCCCTACCCTCGTCGACCAGCAGGCCCTTGGCGAGCAGCGCGCCGAGCACGCCGCCGGAGAGCTGGGCGAGCATGTAGATCACCGCGTCGATCGGGGCGATCCGCTTGATCGCGGCGGCGGCCAGGGTGACGGCGGGGTTGAAATGGCCGCCGCTGACGACGCCGAACATCACGATCAGCCCGAACAGCAGGAAGGCGTGAACGAGGCCGACGACGGCGAAGTCCGAGCCGAACTGGGCCTGATTGCCGGTGGCGACGAAAAGCACCACCACGCTGACGATGAAGAACACCAGCAGGAAAGTGCCGATCAGCTCGGCGAGATATGCCGCGATTCCTCGTTGCTGCACTAGTTACGCCTCCTCTAGTTCCCGGTTCCCAAAGTCCGTTTCGGGGCGGGAGTGTAACCGGAATGGGGATCGAATAGTTTTCCTCGTCGAATGAGACGAGCTGCCGCGCTGCTGGCGGCCGTCCTGCTGCTCGCCGGCGCGGCCGGTTGCGGCGGGGACGGCGCGGAACCGGGCGCGCCGAAAGGCGTGACGCTCGTGCTCGATTTCGTCCCCAACGCGGCCCACTCTGGGATCTACGCGGCGCAGCGCCAGGGCTTCTACCGCGAGGCCGGGATCGAGCTGGAGATCCGCCAGCCGGGCGACTCGACCGACGCGCCGAAGCTGCTCGCGGCGGGTCGCACCGACTTCGCGGTGCTCGACATCCACGACCTCGGAATCGCCCGCGAGCGCGGCCTCGACGTGGTCGGCGCGATGCCGATCGTGCAGCGCCCGCTGGCGGCGATCATTTCCCGCCGCGACGGCCCGGTGCGGCGCCCGCGCGACCTCGAGGGCGGCACCGTCGGCGTCACCGGCCTGCCCTCCGACGAAGCGCTGGTCGACTCCGAGGTGAGCGCCGACGGCGGCGAGCCCGCCAAGGTCGGGCGGGTCACGATCGGCTTCAACGCGGTCGCCACGCTGGCCGCCGGCAAGGTCGACGCCGTGACCGCGTTCTGGAACTCCGAGGGCATCGCGCTGCGCCGGCGGGGGGTCCCGACCCGCGTCTTCAAGGTCGACCGCTTCGGCGCCCCGCCCTACCCCGAGCTGGTCCTCGGCGCGGCGCGCGAGACGGTCGAGCGCGACCCGGAGCTGGTCGAGGCGATCGTCGCCGCGACCAGCCGCGGCTACGAGCTCGCCTACGAGCGCCCGGCTGCGGCGCTGGACGCCCTGCTCGCCGCCGTCCCCTCGCTCGACCGGGCCGACCAGGCGGCGCAGCTGCGCGTCCTGCGGCCCGACCTCCGCCCGGCCCGCTTCGATCGGGAGGTGCTCGAGGAGTGGGTGGCCTGGGACCTCGATTACGGCCTGCTCGAGCAACCGCTGGACGTGCAGGACGCCTTCCTGCTCGGGCAACCCGGGCAGGGCGACTAGGGGGAGCCGAGCAGGCCCTCGACGAGCTGCGGCAGTTCCCGCGCCATCCGCGAGCGCGGCACGGCCAGGTCGATGCCGGCGGCGTCGGCGGCCCGCTTGGTCTCGACCTCGACGTGCGAGTAGTAGCCGAGCACCGGGACGCCGAGCGCGGCCAGCGCCTCCGGGTCCGCCCCGTCGAGGTCGGCGACGATCAGCTCGGCTCCGTCCAGGGGCGCCTCGGCGAGCTCCGGCGCCAGAGTCACCTCGTGCCCGGCGGCGCCCAGCATCGCCTCGACCTTGCTGCCGAGCAGCAGGTCCGCCGCGACAGCGACCACGCGGGCCACTAGATCGAACGGCGCTGGCGGAACTCCTCGCGGACGCTCTCCGGCCGGCCCCACATCTGCACGACCTCGGAGCGCCCCTCGCGCACCTCGCGGACCTGCATCTCGCCGCGCACCCCTTCGGCGTCGAGCTTCGCCAGCACCCCGGCGACGCTCTGCGCCGCCGCCGCGTGGCCGAAGCCGTGCGCGACGAGCAGCCGCCAGTGCCAATCGGCTTGCGAGTAGGGCTGGGCGTTGACCTGGCTCAGCGCCACCGCCGTATCGACGTAGAGGCTCTCGTCCTCGATCCGCAGATCGACCTCGAGGTCGGTCCAGTCGGGCGGCAGCGAGTCGAGCACCTGCTGGAAGTCGTCGGCCAGGGACACTCCCGGGAGCCTACCTTGGCGCCGCCGCCGGATCGCCCAGCCGCCGCGCCGCCGCGCGCCGGCCGCGCGCCCTGCTCAGCGCCACCGCGAGCAGGCCGTGGCGGGGCGAGAGCAGCAACGCGACGAAGAAGCAGCAGGTCGCGACCAGGCCCATCGCGCCGGCGATCGAGGCGTCGAGCGCGACCGCCGAGGCGTGGCCGGCGACGGCGCTGAGCCAGCCGATCGCCAGGGTCAGCGCGATCAGGGCCGGCAGCCGGCCGACCAGCAGGTAGGCGGTCGCCGCGGGGACGATCAGCATCGTGACGACGAGGATCGCGCCGACCGACTCGAAGGCGGTCACGGCGGTGACGGCGACCGCGATCAGCAGCAGGCGGGAGACGAGCAGCGGCGAGAAACCGCTGACCCGCGCGTACTCGGGGTCGAAGGTCGTCACCTTGAGCTCCTTCCAGAGCAGCGCCAGCAGCAGCGCGTTGGCCAGCCCGACCGCGGCGAGCAGCGGGATCGAACGGGCCAGCTCGACCCCGAGCACGTCCCAGGTGCGAAACGGGGTGAAGGCGATCTCGCCGTAGATCGTCGAGTCGAGATCGAGGTGGGCGCCGGAGGCGAAGCTGCTGATCCCGATCACGCCGAGCGCGAAGAGGACCGGGAAGACGAGCGCGATCGCCGCGTCGGCCTTGAGCAGCCCGGTGCCGCGCAGCGCCTCGATCGCGAGCACGCAGATGACGGCGAAGACGGCGGCGCCGGCGATCACCGGCAGCGGCGCCCGCGTCCCGAAGAGGACGAAGACGAGCACGATGCCGGGCAGGACGGCGTGCGAGACGGCGTCGGAGAGCAGTGCCTGGCGGCGCAGGATCAGGAACGGGCCGAGCAGCCCGCAGGCGCTCGCCACCAGGCCGGCGGTGAGCACGATCGAGAGGTCGTCGCTCATTCCTCCGCCCCCGGTTGCGGCGCCGCGGCGGCGAGCCGGGTCAGCTCGTCGGCCGCCTCGTCGCCGAGGCTGGCGCGCAGGTCGCTGGGGTCCGGCTCGCGCGCGTCGGGCAGGTCGAGGCGCCAGCCGTGCTCGAGCCAGGCCCCCCAGAGGTCGCGCCGCGCCAGCAGCGCGTGGGCGGCGGCCGCGCCCGACTCGGAGAGGAAGATCCGCTCGCCGTCGCGCTCGAGCATCCCGGCCCGGTCGAGGTCGCGCAGGGCACGGCGGACCGAGGACGGCGCCCGGCCGCTGCCCAGCACCAGCTCCTCCGCGGTCGGCGGCGGGCCGGCGTGGAGCGAGGTCTCGAGGTCGATCAGGACCCCCTCGGCGCCGGCGCGGCGGCGCTCGCGCAGCGCCTGCCGTGCCCGCCAGGCGACCCCGCGGCGGGGTGCGAAGAGGACCGCCGCGAGCGTCGCGACGAACCCGGCGAGGACGATCACGGGGCCGGTCGGCAGGCCGCTCGACTCGGAGAGCAGCGCTCCCGTCGCCCCGACCGCGGCGCCGACCAGGGCTGCGATCGGCAGCAGGGTCGCCAGCCGGTCGCTGAGCTGGCGGGCGACGACGGCGGGGACGATCAGCATCGCGACCATCAGGATCGCGCCGACCGTGCGCACGCCGATCACGATCGCGACGACGAGCAGCGCCGTCATCGCCAGCTCGAGGACGCGCACCGGCAGGCCCACCGAGCCGGCGAAGGAGGGGTCGAAGAGGGTCGCCTTGAGCGGCCGGAAGGCGAGCGCGACGGCGGCCAGCGAGACGGCGCAGAGGCTCGCCATCGTGACCAGGTCGCGCTCGAGCAGCCCGGCGGCCTGGCCGAACAGGTAGCTGTCGAGGCCGGCCTGGTTGGCGCTGCCGTAGTTGCCCAGGTAGGTGAGCAGGACGATCCCGAGCGAGAAGAAGCCGGAGAGGACGACGCCGATCGCCGCGTCGGGCCTGATCCGGCCGGTGCGCTCGATCGCGACGATCATGACCGCCGCCAGCAGGCCCGCCGCGGCGGCGCCGATCGCCAGGGTCGAGGCGTCCTTGGCGCCGCTGGCGAGGAAGGCGACGCAGACGCCGGGCAGGGTCGCGTGGGCGAGCGCGTCGCCGACCAGGCTGCGCTCGCGGAAGACCGCGAAGGCGCCCAGCACGCCGGCGGCGACGCCGAGGATCACCGCGCCGATCAGCACCACCGAGTTGGTGTAGCTGAGCGGCAGCAGGTCGATCAGCCAGGCCACGCCCCGACCTCCGCCGCCGCCTCGCGGCTGACCCCGTAGGCGCGGCTGAGCTGCGCCGGGCTGAGCGACTCGGCGACCGGGCCGCAGGCGATCGTCCGGACGTTGAGCAGCAGCGCCCAGTCGAAGTGGGCGCGCACCCTGCCGATGTCGTGGTGGACGACGACGATCGAGGCGCCCTCGCGGCCGAGCTCGCCCAGCAGCCCCAGCAGCGAGGCCTCGGTGCGGGCGTCAACGCCGGCGAACGGCTCGTCGAGCAGCATCAGCGGCGCCCGCTGGGCGAGCGCCCGGGCGATGAAGACGCGCTGGCGCTGGCCGCCCGAGAGGGCGCCGATCTGGCGCTCGGCGAAGGGCGTCATGCCGACCCGGTCGAGCGCCTCGGCGACGATCGCGCGATCGGCGCGGGGGATCCGGCGCAGCCAGCCGGCGGCCCGGTAGCGGCCCATCTCGACGACTTCGCGGACGCCGATCGGGAAGTCCCAGTCGATCGCGTCGCGCTGCGGCACGTAAGCGACCTGGTCGAGCGCCGCGCGGGCGGGATGGCCCTCGATCAGCGCCTGGCCGGCGTCGCTGGGGGCGAGGCCGACGACCGCCTTGAGCAGGGTCGACTTGCCGGCCCCGTTGGGACCGACGATCGCCGAGAGGGCGCCCTCGGGAAAGGTCGCGTCGACGTCCCAGAGCGCCGGCCGCGAGCCGTAGGAGACGGTCATCCGGCGCACGGCGAGGGCCGGGTGGCGGGCCTCGGCACTCACCGCAGGCCCTCGACCAGGTGCTCGACGTTGGCTTCGACCATGCCGGCGTAGGTCCCCTCCGCGGTGCCCGGCTGGCCGGCGGCGTCGGAGAACAGCTCGCCACCGATCCGCGCCCGCGCGCCGCGCTGCGCCGCCGCCGCGAGCACCGCCTCGATCGTCTGCGGCGGCACGCTCGACTCGACGAAGACCGCCCGCACGCCGCGCGCCGCGATCAGCGCCGCGATCCGCTCGATGTCGTCGGTGGTCGCCTCGTCGGCGGTCGAGATGCCCTGGATCGCGGCGACGTCGACGTCGTAGGCCTGGCCGAGGTAGCGGAAGGCGTCGTGCGAGGTGACCAGCACCCGGCGGCGGGCGGGGATCGTCGCCAGCCGCCCCCGCACCCAGCCGTCGAGGCGGCGCAGCTCGGCCAGGTAGCGGCGCGCGTTGCGGCGGTACTCGGCGGCGCCCTGCGGATCGGCGGCGACGAGCCCGTCGCGGATCGTTTCCACGGCGCGCATCCAGAGCGCCACGTCGAACCAGACATGCGGGTCGTACTCCTCGCCGGCGGGGGCGCCGCTCGGCGCCTCGAGCAGCTCGCCGCGCGGGACGTCGGCGGTGACCGCGATCGCCGGCCGCTCCTCGCCGATCTCCTCGAGCACCTCTTCCATCTTCGCCTCGAGCAGCAGGCCGCCGTAGAAGACGACGTCGGCGTCGCGCAGCGTCGTCACGTCGCCGGCGCTGGCGCGGTAGAGGTGCGGGTCGACGCCGGGGCCCATCAGCCCGACGACGTCGACCCTCGAGCCGCCGACCTCGGCGACCGAGTCGGTGATGAAGTTGGTCGTCGTCGCCACCCGCAGCGCGGCACCGCCGCCGTCGAAGCCGTCGCTGGCGCCGCCCTTGCCGGCGCAGCCCGCGACGGCGAGCGCGAGAACGACCGCGAGGGCGAGCAGCGGCGCCGAGCGGGCCGGGCTCACTTCCCCCCGTCCTCCAGCTCGACCCGGATCGCCGTCGCCAGCTCACCGCCGAGCGGGTGGACCTCGCTGCCGATCCTGGCGAAGACCGGGCCGCCGAAGGGCTGGCGTTCGACCACCTCGAGCCGGTCGCCGGGCGCAATGCCGCGCTCGGCCAGGTAGCGCAGCATCCCCGGGTCGGAGTCGGAGACGCGGACGAAGACGCCGCGGCTGCCGACCTCGACCTCGGCGAGGCTGGAGAGGTCGTCCTCGACGATCTCCAGCTCCGCGCTCGGGATCGGGTCGCCGTGCGGGTCGCGGCGCGGATTGCCCAGCTTGCTCGCGATCAGCCCCTCGAGTTCCTCGGAGATGACGTGCTCGAGCACGTCGGCTTCGGCGTGGACGCGGTCCCAGGGCATCCCCAGCTCGTCGGCCAGAAAGGTCTCGATCAGGCGGTGATGGCGCATCACCTCGAGCGCCAGGCGCCGCCCGGGCTCGGTCAGCGTCACGCCCCGGTAGGGCTCGTGGGAGGCGAGGCCGCGCTCGGCCAGCCGCTTCGCCATCGCCGAGGCGGCCGGCAGCGTCACCTCGAGCCGCTGCGCGAGCCGCGTCGTCGTGACGCTCTCGTCGCCGCGCTGCTCGAGCGAGTAGATCGCCTTCAGGTAGTCCTCGGCGGCGGCCTCGGTGCCGAGCGCGTGGCCGGGCGCGGTCTCCTCGCCGGGCGCTGGTGAAGTCCGAACGGTCATCTGCATGTTGAGCACCATACAGGAGATTGTTGGCTGACACCAACTTTTTCCAATCCAGCCGTGAACAACTTCCCGGGCGGTTACCATGAGGCGGTGCCCTCCTCCCCCTCCGCGGCGATCGAGCTCGACGGCCAGTACCGGCAGCTGCGCGAGGAATGCGGCCTGCTCGACCGCTCCGAGCGCGGCAAGCTGATCGTCAGCGGCGGCGAGGCGGCCGAGTACCTGCAGGGGCAGCTGACCAACGACGTCGAGGCGCTGGCGCCCGGCGAGGGCCTCTACGCCGCCCTGCTCGACCGCAAGGGCCACCTGCAGGCCGACATGCGGGTGCTGCGCACTTCGGCCGATGAGTTCTGGATCGACACCGAGCCGGGCGCCCTGGCGGCGGCGCGCAAGCACCTCGAGACGTACAAGATCGGCCGCGAGGCGGCGGTCGCCGACGTCAGCGGGGAGCGCGCGATCCTCTCCCTGATCGGCCCGCGCAGCGTCGAGATCGCGGCCACGGCGGCGCTGCCGGAGCACGCTTGCGAGGCGGCGACGGTCGGCGGCGTCGAGTGCCTCGCCGTCGGCGTCGACGGCGGCATCGACCTGATCGCCAAGGCCGGCGAGGCGGCGCGCCTGCACGATGCACTGCTCACCGCCGGCGCCGCCGAGGTCGGGCCGGAGGCGGTGGAGATCGTCCGCATCGAGGCCGGCCGGCCGCGCTTCGGCGCCGAGATGAGCGGCGAGACGATGCCCGCCGAGGCCGGCATCGTCGAGCGCGCGGTCAGTTTCACCAAGGGCTGCTACATCGGCCAGGAGCCGGTCGCCCGGCTGCACTACAGGGGCCGCCCCAACCGCCACCTGCGCGGGCTCGAGCTGAGCGCCGCGGCAGCCCCCGGGACGAGCCTGCGGCTGGGCGACAAGGAGGTCGGCAGGGTCGGCGGCGCCTGCGTCTCCCCCGCCCGCGGGCCGATCGCGCTGGCGATCGTCCGCCGCGAGGCCGAGCCCGGCGCCGAGCTCGCCGTAGGTGAAGATGGCGTTACGGCTCGCGTAGTCGACCTGCCGTTCGGCTAGATTCCGCGGCATGGGTGTACGGCGAGGCAGGCGACCCTTCGCGGTCCCGCGCACGACCGCGGCCGTGCTGGCCTGCGGGGTCGGCGCGCTGGCGCTGCTCGGCGCCGGCTGCGGCGCCGAGACCCACGTCAACGACCCGCGCCCGCAGCCGCCGACCCGGGTCAGCGTCGCGATCAGCGCCGATGCGATCTCCGTGCAGCCGCGGCGGATCGCGATCGGTCCGGAACCGACCCAGCAGCTGCCGCAGAACCAGAACGTGAGCCAGCCGACGGTGCGCTCGAAGGCGCCGCTCAACGTAGTCCTCGTCGCCACCAACCTGACCGACGTCGACTCGCGGCTGCAGGTGCGCGGCCCCGGCAAGGACCTCAGCTCGCAGCCGCTCTACCGCAACGCCAACGTCAGCCTGCAGGCGATCCTGCCGACCGGCGTCTACCGGGTAAGCGCCGCCGACATGCCCGGCGTCAAGCCGGCCCGCCTGGTCGTCGGCCCGTACCGCAGCTCGTCTGAGAACGACGTCCTGCTGCCTTGACGTCAAAGCGCAGTTGCTTGTCTGTCAGCTAGAATAGCTCGCATGGAGGGTCGAAGCAGACGGGCGTCTGTGCGTGATTGATAACCACTGCGTCCCGTCTTACCAACGGGATCCGGTTCGAGTCCGGCACCCTCCGCAGATCTCAGATCGGAGCGAAAGTCGAGTGCTGGCGCGATCTACCGTGCTAATCTCACGGTGGTTATCAGTCGCGCGCGGGGTGGTTCCCGCATCTGCAGCACCGACCCGCTCCGGCGGGTCGTCTGCTTTTAGGGCTCGCTAAAAGCCCCTTTGGCCTTCCGTCCGGGGCATTCCTCATTCTGGTACGGCCTCCGTCGAGGCATATACCCAGATAGTGCACCGCGCTCTCGCCGATCCTCATGGGACTTGGCGTACGGCGGGGAAAGCGCCGGAAAGGAATGAATATGAGTGCTGTATTGCTGGCGATCCTTGTGATCGCACTGATCGGTGTCGGCTGGCTACTACTTCGCACGCGCGAATCGAATGCCCGCCTTGCCGAGGCGAGCCACCGAGCCGAGGAGGAAACGGCAAACGCGAAGAGCGAACGTGATGACCTCCGAGAGTTTGGCGAGAAGCTGAAAGAGGTCGAGTCCGCATTCGTCCAATACAAGGCCCGCGAGGACGCGCGTGACTCTAAGGTCGGTGAAATTTTGGCCGGCGTTCGGGAAAAAAGCGACCGAGTTGTCGAGCGGGTCGATGGCCTGGTGGGTCGCTGGGCCAATCCGAAGCAACGTGGGCAGTTGAGCGAGGAGTGGCTTGTCGCCGCCCTGCGGCAGATGGGGCTTAGAGACAGCGTTCACTTCGAGACGCAGAAGCGTGTCGCGATTGATTCGGCGCGCGGGCAAAAGGACGGCGTTATCGATGTCTACCTTTTGCTGCCGAACTCGCAAGGAGTCGCACTCGACGCCAAGTTCCCCTGGGTCCGCCTTCTGGGCGAGGTTTTGGATGAGGGGGGAGAAGAGGCGCGCGAGTTTGCTCTCCGCAAGCTGAGGGACTCGCTGCGCTCACACATCAAGGACGTGAGCGGGCGCGAATACCGGGGCTCCCGCGACGTATCCATTCGGCACGTGCTCGTAATCGTCCCCGACTGGCAGACGCTGGAGCTGGTGCGCACGGCAGATCCGAAGATCGCCGAATACGCCGCAGAGCACGATGTTGGAATTCTCCCGGCTGACGGTCTCTTCGAGATGGCAAACGCCCTTGCGGAGGTACATCGCGAGGAGGGTTGGGGCGAGCGGATCGGCGAGCTGTTCACGCCCCAACACGCTGACCGGATGTTCGCCGCGTGCATCGACCTACTCGACCGCATGGCAACGGTGGCCAAGCGCTACAACAGCCTTGGCGAGTCGCTGTCCAGCGTCGTCGCAGCGTTCGGCCCCAACGGACTGATCGGGCGCGACGTCCTCGATCCGGCCGCCCGAGCCGCCGAGAAAGTCCCGAAGGAGCTCGAGGCCGAAGTCCGAGAGCTCGACCCTGCCAAGGCTCGCAAGCATGCAGAGCGGCTTGCCGAGAAGCGGCCCGCAGCCGAGGAATCCGAGGCTGAGGCCGCATAGCGGCCCGAGCCCGAGCCCCATCCGGCCAGGCGCCTGGCCGGATGCGTGTGAGCTTTGGTCTCCCATGCGACCCAAAGCTCACACGCAACGTAGTCGGGGTCTCATCTAGGATTGCCGCCCCGTCGTAAACGACCCCGAAGGAGCCGGTTTGGCCGTCGACACGAGCGCAGTCGCGAAGTTGGATGTGGAGCCCGGAACCCTGCCGGAGACGATGGCCGCCTGGGTGATCCGCGAGGAGCGCCAGGGCGAGCCGAACGACGCCTTCCAGCTCGAGCAGATCGAGGTGCCCGAGCCGGGCGCCTTCGAGGTGATCGTGCGGGTGATGGCCGCCGGGGTCAACTTCAACAACGTCTGGGCGGCGCTGGGCGAGCCGGTCTCCGTCTTCCCCTACGGCGATCACCCCGAGTACGGCCACCACATCGGCGGCTCCGACGCCTCCGGCGTCGTCTGGAAGGTCGGCGAGGGCGTCACCCGCTGGAAGCCGGGCGACGAGGTCGTCGTCCACTGCAACCAGGCCTCCTACGAGGACGTCGAGGTGCACGGGCTCGACCCGCTCGCCGCGCCGAGCCAGCAGATCTGGGGCTATGAGACGACCTGGGGCTCCTTCGCCCAGTTCACCAGGGTGCAGGCGCAGCAGCTCCTCCCCCGCCCCCAGAACCTCTCCTGGGCCGAGTCCTCCTCCTACGGGCTGACCTACTTCACCGCCTACCGGATGCTGATCGACCAGTGCAAGCTGCAGCCCGGCCACAACGTCTTGATCTGGGGCGCCGCGGGCGGCCTCGGCGTCTTCGCCGTGCAGCTCTGCAAGGCGGCCGGCGCCAACGCGATCGGCGTCGTCTCCTCCGACGAGAAGGGCGAGCTGGTCAAGCAGCTCGGCGCCGTCGACTACATCAACCGGGGCGAGTTCGGCGAGATGATGCGCACGCCGGAGAACCTCGCCGACAAGGCCGCCGACAAGGCGCGCTTCAAGGCCTCGCGCGGCTTCGCCAAGCGGGTCAAGGAGCTGCTCGGCGACGCCCCCGACATCGTCTTCGAGCACGTCGGCCAGGCGACCTTCCCGACCTCGGTCTTCGTCGTCAAGCCATTCGGCAAAGTCGTCATCTGCGGCGCCACCTCGGGCTTCCAGCTCGACTTCGACGTGCGCTACCTGTGGATGCGCCAGAAGCAGATCATCGGCTCGCACTTCGCCAACGCCTACGAGTGCATGCGCGCCAACCAGCTGATGGCCGAGGGCAAGGTGCGGCCGGTCCTCTGGCAGACGATGGGCTTCGAGGGCGTCCCCGAGGCGCACCAGCTGCTGCACGAAAACAAGCACCTCGGCAAGATCTCGATCCTGGTCGGGGCCGAGTCCGAGGACGACGGCAAGAACGAAGACGGCGCCGGCGCGATCCGGGCCGAGGTGGGAGCGTAGAGATGGCCGAGGTATGCACGCTCGACTGGCACGTCGCCCCCTTCCGGGCGGATCGCTGGCTCGACCTCTGGGAACCGGCGGCGGCGCGGATGCCGGCCTTCGGCGCCAAGAGCTGGTCGCTGATCCGCTCGATCGACGACCCGCTGGCCTTCCAGCAGACCTCGATCTGGGAGAGCCGCGGCGACTTCGAGCGCTACTGGTTCTCAGACGAGATCGAGGCCGCCCGGGCGGCGGTCATCGACATGCACGACATCCCGATCCTGCCCGCCTGGCACACGCTCGTCGCCGCCGAGTAGGGCGGCGCTCGCTCAGCCCCGCTCGAGCGGCGCCAGGGTCAACCCGGCGGCGCTGAGCAGCTCCCAGTAGTGCTCGGCGGGCTCGCGCGCGCCGCTCCAGACGATCGCCTGGCCGCTGTTGTGGATCGTCTCGGCGATCTCATAGCCGCGCGCGACATCGGTCCCGGGCAGGACCCGGGCCAGGGTCTCGGCGACGTGGTCGAAGGTGTTGTGGTTGTCGTTGCGCACGATCACCCGCCAGGCGCCGCCCAAACCGGAATCGGGCCCAGCCTCGCGCGGCTTCTCGATCGTCGTCGACATCGCCGCCATTATGCGCAGACTCGCGCTAGAAGGGACTCGGGACCCGTACTACTACGTCGTCGAAGCTGCCCATCGCGCCCTTGGCGTTGCCGACCGCGCCGAGCCCGAAGCCGGAGCTGCGTCCCTGCAGCTCGCCGGCGGCCCGGTCGGAGACGTCGGCGACAAGCTGGCGGCCGACGAAGGCAAGGATGCGGCAGCTGCCCTTGTCGGGGCCGCCGGTGACGTTGAAGGCGCGCAGGCGCAGCTGGTTCGCCTGGTTGAGGCCGTTCGCGCGGATGCCGCGCTCGACCTGCATGTACTCGATCCGGCCGTCGGTCCCGATCCGGCGCAGCTGCGCCTTGCGCTGCAGCGGGAAGACGGCGAGCTGGTAGCGGGCCCCGGCGCCGCCGGCGCGCAGGTTGAGCGTCAGGAAGGCCTTGCGCTGGACCGCTTTCGGGGTTCCCTCGAGCAGCCGCCCGGTCGCCGCCACTTCGAGGTCGCGGCCGATCACCGGGGTGCGGTAGGCGCATTCGCGGGTCGCTTTGCCGACGAAGATGCGGAAGGCGCTGTTCGAGCCGCCGCGGGCGCAGCGCTCGCCGTCGAGCTTGACGACCTGGGCGCGCAGGCCGGTCGACTCCATGCTGTTGCGGTAGACGCCGACCACCGCGGCGCTTGCGCTCGCGGCCAGGGTCAGCGCCACGGCCAGCGCGGCGATCGGGATGGCGGGTATTCGCAGTCTCATCGCTCCGCAGCCTAAACACAGCCTCGGGGAAAAGATGCGCAGCGTGACCGATGAACGCCGTATTTCCCGCCTGGGCAAATAACATTGGTGGCGATGTCCGAGCACCGACTCCCCGAGCGCGACCGACCGTGGGTGATGCGCACCTACGCGGGCCACTCCGACGCCCGCCGCTCCAACGAGCTCTACAGGGGCAACCTCGCCAAGGGCCAGACCGGCCTCTCGGTCGCCTTCGACCTGCCGACCCAGACCGGCTACGACCCCGACCACGTGCTCGCCCGCGGCGAGGTCGGCAAGGTCGGCGTCTCGATCGCCCACAAGGGCGACATGGAGCAGCTCTTCGACGCCATCCCGCTCGACGCGATGAACACCTCGATGACGATCAACGCCACCGCCGCCTGGCTGCTCGGCCTCTACGTCACCGTCGCCGAGCAGAACGGCGTCGGCCGCGAGCAGCTGACCGGGACGACCCAGAACGACATCATCAAGGAGTACCTCTCACGCGGCACCTACGCCTTCCCGCCGGAGCCCTCGATGCGGTTGATCGCCGACATGGTCGCCTTCACCGTCAACGAGGTGCCGAGCTGGAACCCGACCAACATCTGCAGCTATCACCTGCAGGAGGCCGGCGCGACGCCGGTCCAGGAGATCGCCTACGCGCTCTCCACCGGGATCGCTGTGCTCGACGAAGTGAAGGCGCGCGGCCAGGTCGCCGAGGAGGACTTCGCGAAGGTCTTCGGGCGCATCTCCTTCTTCGTCAACGCCGGCATCCGCCTGGTCGAGGAGATCGCCAAGCTGCGCACGATGGGCCGGCTCTGGAACGAGATCGGCCGCGAGCGCTACGGTGTCAGCGACGAGAAGATGCTGCGCTTCCGCTACGGCGTGCAGGTCAACTCGCTCGGCCTGACCGAGGCCCAGCCGGAGAACAACATCCAGCGGATCGTGCTCGAGGCGCTGGCGGTGACGCTGAGCCGCGACGCCCGCGCCCGGGCGATCCAGCTGCCCGCCTGGAACGAGGCGATGGGCCTGCCGCGCCCCTGGGACCAGCAGTGGAGCCTGCGCATCCAGCAGGTGCTGGCCAACGAGACCGACCTGCTCGAGTACCCCGACCTGTTCGAGGGCTCGGTCGTGATGGACGGCCTGGTCGACGAGCTGAGCGAGGGCGCCCGGGCCGAGATGGCCGTGGTCGACAGCCACGGCGGCGCGGTCGCCGCGGTCCCCTACATGAAGTCGCGCCTGGTCGAGTCGCACCGCGAGCGGGTCGCCCGGATCGAGAGCGGCGAGCAGCTGGTCGTCGGCCAGAACAGCTTCACCGAGAGCGAGGACTCGCCGCTGACGGCGGGCGCCGACGGCGGCATCCTCACCCCCGACCCCGAGGTCGAGCGCGAACGGGTCGAGGCCCTGCAGGCCTGGCGGGCCGAGCGCGACGAGAACGCCGTGCGGGCGGCGCTGGAAGAGCTCGGCCGCGTCGCCGCCGACGAGAGCGCCAACGTGATGCCGGCGACGATCGCCGCCGCCAAGGCGGGCGCCACGACCGGCGAGTGGTCGGCGGTGCTGCGCGACGCCTTCGGCGCCTACCGCGCCCCGACCGGGGTCGACGGCGCCGCGCCGCCCGGCCACCCGGACGAGCTGGCGGCGATCCGCGCCCGCGTCGACGAGGTCTCCGAGCGGATCGGCCACCGGATCAAGATCCTCGTCGGCAAGCCCGGCCTCGACGGCCACTCCAACGGCTCCGAGCAGATCGCCCTGCGCGCCCGCGACGCCGGCATGGAGGTGATCTACCAGGGCATCCGCCTGACCCCCGAGGAGATCGCCGAGTCGGCCCTGCAGGAGGACGTCGACGTGGTCGGCCTCTCGATCCTCTCCGGGTCGCACCTGGAGCTCGTCCCCGAGGTCGTACGCAGGCTACGTGAGGAGGGCGTCGAGGCCCCGGTCGTCGCCGGCGGCATCATCCCCCCGGCCGACGCCGAGCGCCTCCGCGCGGCCGGCGTCGACGGCGTCTACACGCCGAAGGACTTCGACATCAACAGGATCATGGCCGAGATCGCCGACCTGGTCGAGCGCCGCGCCACAGCCGCCACAGCCTGAGCGCGCCGTGAGCGAGCGGCCACCAGTCCTGCACCGGATCGGCGCCCGGGCCGCCCGTATCGGTTCGGGGCCGCCGCGCAGCAAGCGGGTGCGGATCGGCATCCAGCTCGGGATCGCGATCCTCGTCTTCGGCTTTCTCGTCCTCACCGTCGTCAGCCAGTGGTCGGAAATCAAAGACAAGGGCGTCCATTTCGACCTGCAGTGGCTGCTTCCGGCCTTCCTCGTCCTGCCCGCCTTCTTTGCGCTCAGCGCCTTCAGTTGGGATCTGATCCTGCGCTTCCTCGGCTACCGGATCGGCTTTGGCCGCGCCCAGGTCGCCTGGGGCCAGCCGATGCTGGCCCGCTACGTGCCGGGCAGCATCCTCTACGTGCTCGGCCGGGTGCTGCTCTCCGAGCGGGCCGGCGTGCCGCGCCGGATCACGATCGCCAGCATCGTCTACGAGCAGGCGCTCTCCGCCACCGCGGCCGTCGCCGTCGCCGCCTACTTCTTCATCAGCCATCCCGACCTGGAGGGGGAGCCGCTGCGCTGGCTGGTCCTGGCCGTGATCCCGGCGCTGATCGTGCTGCTCAGCCCGTCCGTCTTCCGGCCGCTCGCCGATCGCCTCCTCGGCGCCTTCGGCCGTGACCCGCTGCCCGCCGTCGTGCCCCTGCACGGGGTGATCGCGATGCTCGCCTTCTACGCGCTCAACTGGGGGGTCGTCTCAATCGGCGTCTACTGCATCGCCCGCTCGGTCAGCGCGATCCCGCTCAGCGAGCTGCTCACGGTCGGCTCGGCCCAGGCCGTCGGCTACATCGCCGCCCTGATCGCGGTCGTCTTCCCGGCCGGGCTGGGCATCCGCGACGCCGCCTTCGCCTGGGCTGTGGCGGTCGCGGTGCCGGGCAACAGCTTCGCGGTCGGCTCGCTGATCGCGATCGTCGTACGCGGCGTCTTCACCGTCTTCGAGGTGCTCTACGTGATCCTCGTCACCGCGCTCGGCCGCCGCGAGGGCTGGTCGATCCCGACCGGGATCGTCCATCCGTCGCAGGAGGAGGAGCGGGAGGTCGGCGAGAAGTGGTGAGGCGGGCGGCGAACACGATCTGCTCCCAGGCGCGCCCGCGCGGCAGCGGAAGCGGCTCGAAGCCGCCGGCCGCGAGCAGCTCGTAGGCGCGCTCGACGCCGCGCGGCGGGTGCACCTCCGAGCGCGTAGGGGCGACCGCCGAACACCTCCATGCAGACGAGGTCGTTGGAGCGCAGCAGCAGCGGCGGTATACCGGCCTCGGGCCGCAGCTCGTAGTCGCGCGGCCGCGGCGAGGGGATCAGCTTCCCCGCCAGACCCGGCTGGCGCGAGGCGACGCGCAGGAAGGAGCGTCCAGTCAGCGCCGCCATGCGCAGCCGCTCGCGCGCCGACGGCACCCGGCCGATCATCCGCAGGGCGTCGCCCAGCAACGAGAGGGCGAGGCGCAGGCGCACGGTCAGCGGGGGGGTCGACACGGCCCGAGCGTATCCCTCGCGTAGCGCCGAGCGCGGCGGAGCGCCACAATGCAGCTATGAGCGAGCTCAACGGGGACCGCTCGGCCTGGCTGCGTTGCTACCGCTGCTGGTCCCAGAACCTCGAGATCCAGCTGCACTACGACGCGATCCGCAAGATCGACCCCGAGACCGGCATCCCGGCCGAAGGGATCGACGAAGTGCAGGAATCGGCCGTGCAGTGCCTCGACTGCATGCACGACCAGCCCCACCTGACCTTCCAGGACGACCGCGTCGTGCCGATCGAGGACCGCTGGGAGCGGATGGTCGCCGGCACCCCCTGGGTCGCCTCCTGCACGGTCACCGTCGACCAGGACCGGATCGAGAGCTGCGCCGGCCCGGAAGCCGCCGAGCTGCTCGCCTACGGCGCCTTCGGCGAGGCCGGCGTGCGCGAGTTCTTCGCCCACGTGCGCTTCCACAAGCACGACGAGGAGCGGATTGTCGTCCACATGCTGGTCGAGCTCTACGCCCGCTCGGCGGAGGAGGCGACCGAGGTGCTCGAAGGCGCCGCCCACGGCCAGCTCGAGATCACCTCGCTGGCGGAGGAGTCACGCCCCCCGGCGCACGCCTCGGACGAGGCGCACTGACTTCGCGCGATGCCTTTGCAGTCCTGGCGCAGATCCGCCGATCATTGATGGATCTGGCATCATCCGTGTGTCATAAATCGACCACCAAGTGGTCATATAATGACCAGACAGAGGACGATCCATGCGGACCATCGAGCGTGCCATAACCCCCAAGTTCCTTGCCGCCCTCGACGATACGCCGGCGGTGATGCTGGTCGGCCCTCGTCAGGCCGGTAAGAGCACGCTTGTGCAAAGTCTCGCCGCCGGGCCGCATCCCGCCCACTACCTCAGCCTCGACGATCTGCGCACTCTCGAAGCAGCTCGCCGCGATCCGGTCGAGTTCATCGGGAGCACTGACGGCCCGATCGTTATCGACGAGCTCCAGCGGGCGCCCGAGTTGCTGCTCCCGATCAAGGCGGCGATCGACCGCGAACGCCACCCCGGCCGCTTCATCCTCACCGGCTCCGCCCAAGTGATGCTCCTGCCGACCGTGTCCGAGTCGCTCGCGGGACGGGTCGAGGTCCACACGCTGTGGCCGTTCTCGCAGGCCGAGATCGAGGGCGGGGGCGGCGGGACCATCGATCTGCTCTTGGACGGCGCCTCCTCGCCCCCCGCCGCGCCGCAGACGTCGCGCGAGGATCTGATTGAACGCATCGTGCGCGGTGGCTTTCCCGAGGCGGTGGCCCGCGGGGCCGACCGGCGCGAGGAGTGGCTCGCCTCCTACCTGACGGCGATCGTTCAACGCGACCTTCGCGACCTTGCGAACATCGAGCGCCTCGCGCAGGTCCCGGCGGTGCTCGCCTCCCTCGCCTCCCGCGTCCGTGCGCCGCTCAACAAGACCGAGGTGAGCAGCTCGGTCGGCATACCCCGAACCTCGCTCGATCGCTACCTGACCCTGCTGGAGCATGTCTTCCTGGTCCGCCCTCTGCCGGCCTGGCACACGAACCGCGTCAAGCAGATCACCAAAGCGCCGAAGCTCCTGCTTGCCGACTCCGCCCTGCTGGCGCACCTCCTGCGTGCCGATCGGCGACGCCTGGAGGAGGATGATTCCCTCCTGGGCGTCGTTCTGGAGTGCTTCGTGGGGATGGAGCTGGCGAAGCAGGCCACCGCGGCGCGAACGCGGGCGTCGCTGCTTCACATGCGAACCGCGGCCGGGGCCGAGGTCGACTTCGTCGTGGAAGGAGCCGACGGCCGCGTCGCCGGCGTGGAGGTAAAGGCCTCGGCGACGGTGCGCGGCGATGACTTCAAGCACCTGGCGACCCTGCGCGACCGACTCGGCAAGGAGCGCTTCGTCCGGGGCGTGGTGCTCTACCCGGGCGCCCAGCGCCTTCCCTTCGGCGAACAGCTGGAGGCTTGGCCTCTCGCCGCCCTGTGGACGTAGCGAGCCGCTGGCCTTCAGCCTGAGCCACGCCCCCCGGCGCACGCCTCGGACGAGGCGCACTGAGCCAAATTTGGGCTCCAGGCCAGGTTCTCCAGGAAAACTTCGAATATTCGTTCGGGAGGGTCCTCGAAGTTAGCACTGCAAGAGCGATTGCCGGCTTGGGCGCGGCACAATTGTTGTCGATGTGTTCACAGCAATGGAGATTTCGTCGCTTAACCTCTATTTTCTAGCTAGGCCCTCATTCGACCTTCCGCCTGCCCAAGCCGGAGTCGACAAAGAGACCGCCCGAAGTCACTCTCGTTTTCTGAACGCAATGCCCGCAACCCCTGCCCGACCCGACACCCTTTCTTAGCCCAGATGGAGAGTTCAACCGCAACCCACGCGCCACCTCGCTCCGCCCCGGAGGCGAACGAAGCACCCAGCAGCGCGCCGCACGACAGCACGCACCGCGCCAGGCGGCGTGGGGCGGTGCTGGCACGGATGCTCTTCGCCGGTGACGCGCTCGCGGCTTGCGCCGCCGCGGCGATCGCGGTGGCGATCCTAGGTCTCTCCTCCTGGACGGTGCTCGCCTACGTCGTCTGCGTAACCGCGCTCTGGCCCCTGGCCGCATTCAGTATCGGCCTCTACCGCGGCGATCAGCTTGCGACCTGGGCCTCCTCGGTGAGCGAGGTCCCCCGCGCCTTCGTCGCCATATTGCTGATCACCTGGCCGCTCTTCGGAATCGCCTCGGCGCTGCCGGTCGGCCAGATGGTCGCGCTGACCTTCCTCACGGTCGTCGGGATCGGCGCCTTCGCCCCGATCGCCCGCACCGTCGTCCGCGCCGGCCTGCATCGCGCCCCCGACCTTCGCCAGCGGACGCTGATCCTCGGATCGGGAGTGGTCGCCGGAGACGTCGTCAAGAAGCTCCACAACAACGCCCAGTTCGGCCTCGTCCCGGTCGGCATCGTCGACGACGAAGTGCACGACGTGGGCACGCCGGACCTGCCCTGGCTGGGCCGTTTCGACGATCTCGACACGATCGTCGAGGCACAGGACGTGGATCGCGTGATCATCGCCTTCACCCGCGCCAGCCACGAGCAGCTGCTCGAGTCGATCCGTGCCTGCCGCGACGCCGGCGTCGCGATCGACGTCGTTCCGCGGCTCTTCGAGTTCCTCGACGGCGTGCGCGCGCTCGATCAGGTCGGCGGCCTGCCGCTGCTCTCGATCGGCGCCCAGAATCTGACCCCGACCTCGGTTGCCGCCAAGCGGGCCCTCGACGTCTTCGGCTCGCTTGCCCTGCTGGGGCTCTTCAGCCCCGTGATGATCGCCGCCGCGATCGCAATCAAGCTCGAGTCTCGTGGGCCGGTCTTCTTCCGTCAACTGCGAGCGGGACGACGGGGCAGCAGCTTCGCCTTGGTCAAGTTCCGCTCGATGTATGTCGACGCCGACGATCGGAAGGCCGAGGTCGAGACGCTCAACGAGGCCTCCGACGGCGTCATGTTCAAGATCCGCCGCGACCCTCGCGTCACCCCGGTCGGCCGCTTCCTGCGCCGCTACTCGATCGACGAGTTGCCGCAGCTGTTCAACGTCCTCAAGGGCGAGATGAGCCTCGTCGGCCCCCGCCCGCTGATCTTCCCCGAGACCGCCGCCCTCGACGAGCACTGGCACCTGCGCCGGGCTCGAGCTACGCCCGGGCCTGACCGGCCCGTGGCAGATCTACGGTCGTTCGCAGAGCCCCTTCCAGGAGATGGTCCGCTTCGACTACCAGTACGTCGCCGGCTGGTCGCTTGCACGCGACGTCGAGATCCTGCTCGCCACGCTGCCGGCGGTCATGTCGGGGCGCGGCGCATACTGAGCGCGGCCGCAGCCAGATCGACCTTCCCCTTGCGTACGTAGTAGCCGCGCCGCCTGCGCGCTGAAGCCGCAAGGGAACCTGCGGAATCCCCGCATCCGCTGTGGCCTGAGCGGACATCCGTCCAGAGATGGGCCAACCGGCTTGCCGTAAGACGGACGGGCGACGACGAGCTCTCCGTGAAGGACCTCGCCGACACCCCCACCCACAGCAGGGTCCTCGCCGCCTTCGCCGGCGCCCTGCTGGCCGCACTCGCTCTCGCCGCCGGTCCGCCGCAGGCCCATGGCGCACCCCGCGGCCTGGCAATCGTCGCCCCGAACGCGGTGGCAGCCGATCCCACCGTGCGCTACGCAACCAAGGTCTCGGGCGGCGCGACGCGAGTCGCGTTCTTCGTCGACGGCAAGCGCCGCTGGGTGGAGCGCACCTCGGGCCGGAAGTTCAAGCGCAGGGGCTACCTTCACACCGCCACCCTCAGCAAGGGTCGACACAGGCTGGCCGTAAAGGTGCGCCGGCGTGGCGGCCGCATCGTCCGGGCGGCGCATGTGCTCTACGTGTCGAGCCGCTCGACCGACAAGAGCCGCGGCGGCGGCAAGAAGGACAAGCCGGCACCCGCCCCCGAACCAGCGCCGGCCCCCGAACCAGCGCCGGAGCCAGAGCCCGAGTCCTCGCCCGAACCCGCTCCGCAGCCGGAGCCCGAGCCCGGTCTCTCGCCGGACCCCCCCGATGCTCCCCTGCTCACCGCGGACTTCGAGAGCGGGCTGCTTGGCTGGAACATCGCCGGTGTCGGCGAAGTAGTGCCGACTGTCGTCAGCGACATCGTGCGCAGCGGCTCGCAAGCCGGCAAGGTCGCCCTGATCGGATCGCAGAGTCGATCCGAGCTGATCCTCGGCGGCACGGGGACCGGCGATACGACGGACACGGTCCGCATTCGAGAGGGCGACGAGTACTACTACGGCTTCTCCGTGAACGTAAGGTCAATGGTCTATGGCCGTCCCGGCGCCCACAATCTGATCATGCAGTTCAAGAGCGATGGCGAAGGCAGCCCCGCCTTCGGCCTGCAGCTCTGGGACTACGAGGGCGACAACGGCAACGACGGCGGCCGGGGGCTCTGGTCACACGGCGGTTCGATGGGCGGCGACCGCTTTCTCGCCCCCCTCGGCGAGCAGGCCTGGCACGACGTCGTGATCCACTTCAAGGCCTCGAGAACGGCCACCGGCTTCTACGAGATCTTCCTCGACGGCAAGCTCGTCGACTCGCGCAGCGGCATCAGCATGATCCGCCCCGACCGAACCTACGCCTACATCAAGAACGGCCTCTACCGCAACGGCGGCAACATCCCCGGCACTTCCGACGTCCGTTTCGATGCGGCGCAATTGGGGCGCAGCCTCGCCTCCGTCGCGATCAGCTGACGCAATCCCCATCCCAGGCCACAAACCTGGCCTAGTACATGCGTCCAGCCACCACTTGACACGCTGGCGGAACGATGCCGGACAACCGAGCGAACCTATGTGGCAACCACGTCAACAGATCGCACCTTCCGGTTCCTGGCTACGATCGCAACCTGGCTCGTCTTGGCGCTGACGCTCTCACTGGACGCCCCCGCCTCCGCAGCGACCAGTCAAGTGCACAGGTCCGAGACGGCCGGGAAACGCCATCTCCCACAGACGCACCAGCGGATCGGGCTCGCCAGCAACGCAGCGGTCACCCGCCCTCGGCCGCAGCGGAGAAACGGCGCCCTACTCGACGCCGGGTTCGAGCGGGGACTGCAGAACTGGAATACGGCGGGGGTCGGCGAGGCGGTGCCCGGCATCAGCGACGACATCGTGCGCAGCGGCGTCAGGTCGAGCAACGTGGCGCTGAGCGGCTCTCAGGACCGCTCCGAGCTGATCCTCGGCGGCAACGGCGGCGGCAGTACCAGCGGGATGATCGAATTCCGCGAGGGCGACGAGTACTACTACGCCTTCTCGATCAACGTGCAGTCGATGGTCTACGGCCAGCCGGGCGCCCACAACCTGATCATGCAATTCAAGAGCGATGGCGAAGGCAGCCCCGCCTTCGGCCTGCAGCTCTGGGACTACGAGGGCGACGAAGGGAGCGGCGGCGGACGTGGCCTCTGGTCGAGTGGCGAGGCAATGGACGGCGATCGCTTCCTCGCTCCCCTCAGCGAGCAGGCCTGGCACGACGTCGTCATCCACTTCCGCGCTTCCAGCACAGACGCCGGCTTCTACGAGGTCTTCCTCGATGGGCAGCTGGTGGACGCTCGCAGCGGGGTCAGCATGATCGTTCCCGGCCACAGCTACGCCTACATCAAGAACGGCCTCTACCGCAACGGCGGCAGCATTCCCGGCACCGCCGAGATTCGCCTCGACGCGGCCCGGCTGGGGCGCAACCTGAGCGTCGTCGCGCCAAGCTGAGTCGTTCCCACGGGCGATAGGTAATGATTCGGCGGGTGGCAGCGACCGGCGATCCCCTTCTGGCCCGTATAGCCGTTGTCCAACAGGGCGATCCGGCCGACCCCAGGACCTGGTCTGGTGTGCCCGCGAGCCTACTGCGGGGGCTGGAGGCCGCCGGGTGCGAGGCCCTACCGGTAGGAGCCCTCTTCCCGGGCGCCGGCAAGGCCGCCCGCCTCTTCGGCATGTCATGGGCAGACCAGGCGGGAAGCCGCGCCTATGCCGCCGCCTGCAGCGCGGCTGCAAACCGAGCGCTGCGCAAGGCAGGGCCTCTCGACGGGGCGGTTACGATCGGCAGCGGTTATGCGGTTTCGGTCGAGCTCCCCACGGTCACCTTCGAGGACATGACGCTCGCCCAAGCGATCAGCTTGCCCGGCGACGCGTACGAGTCTGTCGGGGAGCGGCCCCGGCGGCGCTGGCTCAAGCGTCAGAGGTCGATCTACCGGCACAGCCGTGCCTGCTGCGTCGGAAGTCACTGGGCGGCCGCATCGGTACGCGATGACTACGGCATACCCGCCGACAAGATTCATGTCGTCGGCTTCGGTCGCAACGCCGAGCCGGATCGTGTCGAGCGCGACTGGAGCGTCCCGCGCTTCCTCTTCGTCGGCGCCGACTGGAAGCGCAAGCGCGGCGACGCCGTGGTCAAATCGTTCGACGCGGTGAAACAGCGGTACCCGACGGCAACCCTGGATCTGGTCGGCGGGCATCCCCACGTCGACGCCGACGGCGTGACCGGGCACGGCGAGCTGCCCCTCGATTCTGCCGACGCACAGCACAAGTACCGGGAACTCATACACAACGCGACCTGCTTCGTGATGCCGTCCGCTTATGAGCCGTTCGGCATCGCTTACCTCGATGCCGGCGCTGCCGGCCTGGCGAGCATCGGCACCACCGTCGGTGGCGCCCCCGATGCTGTCGGCAACGGCGGGATCGTCGTCGACCCGAACGATGAAGATGCCCTGACGACAGCCATGGTGGCGCTCTCCGAGCCCGGCTACGCACGCCGGCTCGGCGAGCGTGCCTTCGAGCGTTCGCAGCTTTTCACCTGGAAGGCGGTTGCGGAGCGCCTGCTGCGAGCCCTTCGCCCCGCTGGAATCGACGTGGATCGCCTTACCGACTTCCTTGCCCCAGCCCACGTCGGCAGCTGATGCGGGGTTGGCAGATACTGCCAATCGGGCTGGTCGCTGCGATCGTGATCCTGCTCCCGCTGGGCGCTCTTACCGACACCGGTGTCGAGTACGAGTTCAGGGAAGCGCTCGGCCTTGAAACCAAGGGTTGCAGGCCGACCACGAATGTCTCTTCGCCCTGGCAAGCCGGGCCCAGCCTTCCCTTCGACCTGGACGAGCCGCGAGCCACGACGCTCGATGGCGACGTCTACATCGTCGGAGGCACCACGGGGATCACTGAACGCCCTGACGGGGACCTCCTGCTCGATTCGAGCGACAGGGTTCTCCGCTTCGCACCCGATGCGGAAACCTACATTGAGCTGGCCCCGATGCCGCAGCCACTCAACCACATCGGCCTCGTCGGCTATGACCACGACCTCTACGTCCTCGGCGGCTACGGACGCAACCTCGATCGGGCGACCCGCAAAACCTTCTACCGATACGAGCCCGACCGCGACCGCTGGACACGGTTGCCCGACATGCCCGAGCCACGCAGCGCTATGGCGGCAGCAGTCGTCGGTGACCGGCTGATCGCCGCCGGCGGAGCGCGCGACACCGTGCCGAGTTCGCACACCTTCGCCTTTGATTTCAAGACGCAGCGATGGTCGCGCCTTGTGGATATGCCCGATCGACGCGAGCATGTCGGCGCTGTCTCGCTTGACGGCCACCTCTACGTGTTGGGTGGCCGGACCTCGCGTTCCTTCGCCGTCCGCGATGCAAGCCGTTACGACGTCAAACGCCGCCGCTGGGAACGCCTGCCGCCGCTGCGGGTTCCCACCGGGGGCCCCGCCGCCGTTACGAGCGAGGGCTCGGTGCTCGTGATCGGGGGGGGCAACGACGGCGCCGGCACGGTTACCGGTGCGGTGCAAAAATGGGATCCTCGCGACCCCGATAAATGGAAGCGCCTGGACGACATGCGGTTGCCGCGCCACGGTCATGCCGCCGCGGTGGCCGACGGGAAAATCTGGGTGTTCGGTGGATCGCCGTGCGCATACTTCGCCGCCACCGACGATGTTGAGTGGCTGGCGGCGCCGGGATTTGCGGCCGCAGCAGACTAGCCCCGAAGCCGACGCGGACCGCGCCGCAATGCGGCGACCGCCGGCGAGAGGAGGATCCGCTTGCCGACCGGCGACAGCTTGGCGGAGAAGCGGGTGGCGTCGTCGCGGTAATCGACGTTGATCCGGGGGATCGAATGGGGCGTGGCGGCGCGCTGCCCTGACCGGGTGGGCAGGCTGAAGGCAAATCGGTAGCCGCACTCGCCTGCCGCGCTCGCAACATCCTCGTTCCAGTCGCCGAAGGGATAGGCAAGCGTGTCGCAGCTGCCGAGCCGGTCGGCGATACGCGTACGCGAGTCCGAGAGCTCGTCGCGCAGCGCCTCCGGGCCGAGCCGCGAGAGGTGGGCGTGCGTAAGGCCGTGGCTGCCGACCTCGAAACCGCCCTCCTTCATCTCCTCCAGCATCGCCCACGTGACCGAGCGCATCGTCTCGCTGTAGCGTGCGCACTCGGCCGCCACCTCGGGCCAGAGCAGATCAGCACCGCCGTCGACCAGTGGCGGCAGGACGAAGACGAAGGCGCTGAAGCCGTAGGTGCGCAGCAGGGGCAGCGCCGTCTCGTAGTTGTCTCGGAAGCCGTCGTCGAAGGTGAGGAAGATCGTCGGATCGATCCGGCCCCCTCCGCTGATGGCGGTCAGGGAGGAGAGGCTCCCACCCTGCAACCCGCGGCGGCGCAACAGGTCGAGCTGGCGCTCGAAGAGCTCTGCCGAGACGGTCAGATACCGCGGGCCCTGCGGAGCGATCGAGTGGTAGCAGAGAAAGCCGGCTCGGCCGGAGCGGTTGCGCAGCAGGCGAGCTCGCACGGCGCCACAGTCTAGGCCGTCGGGCGCAATACAGTGCCTGCGATGAACGTTCTTCTCGTCTGCTCGCCCGGTGGCCATCTGCAGCAGATGCTGGCGCTGAAGCCTGCCTGGCACGATGCGGAGCGAGCCTGGGTCACGCTGCCGGGCGCCGACGTCGGCGTGTTGCTCGAGGATGAGCAGGTGACCCTCGCACGCGGTCCGACCAACCGCAGTGTCAAGAACCTGCTTCGCAACCTCGCGCTTGCCTGGCGCCTGCTGCGCAGGCAGCGCCCCGAAGCGATCCTCTCCACCGGAGCCGGCGTCGCGGTCCCTTTCTTCTTGATCGGAAAGCTCTTGCGGATCAGGCTGATCTACGTCGAGAGCGTCACGAGGACCGAGTCGATCTCGCTGACCGGCCGGCTCGTCTACCCTCTCGCGGACCGCTTCTTCGCTCAGTGGCCAGCGGCGGCACAGCAGCTGCGCCGGGCCGAGTACGCGGGGTCGGTGTTGTGATCTTCGTCACCGTCGGGACCCACCACCAACCCTTCCAGCGGCTACTCGATGCACTCGGCAGCTTCGACGGCGCCGAGCTGACCGTTCAATACGGACCTGGAAAGGCGCCGGCCGGCGTCGCCCGCGCGGCCCCCTACATGCGCTTCGACGAGATGGTCGCGTGCTTTCGCGAGGCAGATGTCGTGATCACCCACGCGGGCGTCGGCAGCATCCTCTGCGCCCGTCGGGAGGGCCACGTTCCGCTTGTGGCGCCACGGCGCCACGAGCTCGGCGAGCACGTCGACGAACACCAGGCGGAACTGACCCGGGCGCTGGCGGAGCGCGGGGCCGCGATCGCCGTCTGGGACACTGCGAAGCTGAGTGAGCTTGTAGGCACAGCGCCGGCACGAACGGACCGTAGGGAGGCCACTGACCCCTCGCTCCCCCAACAGGTTCGAGCAGCCTTGCTCGGACGGGGCGCTCAAAGCAACCGGGCGTAGAGAGCGTCGAGGCGGCCCGCGACCTCCACCGCGTCGAGTCGCTCGGCCCGCCGCCGCGCAGCCACTCCCAGCCGCTCGACCCGCGCCGGGTCCCGGATGAGGCCACCGAGTGCATCGGCGAGCGCAGTGGGGTCCTCAGAGGGAACCAACAGCCCCTCCTCCCCGTCAACGACCAGCTCCGGAATCCCGCCGACCTCGGTCGCCACGGGCGCCAGCCCGAACGCCATCGCCTCGAGCAGCGCCATCGGCGAACCCTCCGAGCGCGACGGCATGACCAGGACCTGGGCAGTTCGCAACAGCTCATTCCGCTCGGGAGCCTCGAGCCAACCGGCCCAGCAGAGCCGCGGATGCTCGCGAGCAAGCTCGGCGCCGGCCGGGGGCAGATCGCCGGGCCCGGCCATCGTCACCTCAAGGTCGGGAGCGACCGGAAGCGCCCGCTCGAGCGCAGCGAGCATCACGTCCCCGCCCTTTGCCGGGTTGGCAAAACCACCCAGATAGGCGACCCGCAGCTCTCCGTCCACAGCCGGCGGCCGTTCGAAGGCGGCCACCGTCGGAGCCGCGTTGGGCACCACGGCGGGAGGCTCCATCCGATAGGCGCAGGCGAGGGCGTCGGCGCTCTTGGCCGAGACTGCCAGCACGGCGTCGGCCGCACGGAAAGCCGCGCGGAAGAGGGCGAGGCTGAGCCGACCCCGACCGGCGCGAAAATCGGCGATGTCGCCGGCCCCGGAGTGGACCTGCAGAACCACTCGGCGCCGTAGCGCCTTGGCGGCGAGCACACAGACTGCCTTGCGGTACATGCTGCCGCGGACCGTGGCGTGGACATGGACGATCCGCCCCCGCCCGCGCAGGCTCCAACCGATCAGATGGGCAAGTGCGCTGCAGTAGATGAAAAACCTGCCGAGCGGCTCGGCCCCACGGTAGGTAGGAGCGACCTCGAGCTCGTAGCGCTCGCCAAGCGGAGACTCGAGCAGGGCCCGCAAGGCCGCCGCCATGCCGCCACCGATCATCGGATCGGGCCCCATGTGTAGAACGCGGGGTCGTTCAGGCATTGTGAAGATCGCCCATTCCCGGAAGGTCGGCTGGGGGCGGTCCCCAGTGCCCCCGGAAGTAATCCAAGCTCCCCCGCGCCGTACCCACCGCTACCGCCAGAGGCTCAGCCGCCCCACCGGGCCGCAGCCTCGTGATCCTGACCAGAGCGCGAAGAAGCTCAAACGCAACCAACCATGCGGTGCGCAAGGTGACGACGAACACAGCTCGCAGCCCAACCGCCCGCCGGGCATACTCGGTCCCGTTGCGGGTCAGCAGGTACGCCCAGGCGCCGGGGCGCTTGGCGCCCCCCGGCGCCTGCTCGGCAACCGCGTCGAGAACGACGCCGACGCCAGAGCCGGCGCGGCGCACGCGCAGGCAGAACTCGGCCTCCTCGCAATATCCCCAGAAGCGCTCGTCGAATCCCCCGACCCGATCGAGCACCGGCATCCGTATGAGCATCGTCCCACCGTCTACCCAGTCGCAGTCGAATACGCCCTCCGCCGTCGGCGTCGGGCGCTCGCGGACGTGGCCATTGGTCCCGGTCGCCCGCGTAAACCCACCGAAGGAGAACGGCGTCTCGCTTCCGGCCAGGACGAGCGCCGGAGCGACAACTCCATATCCGGGCAGGCGGACGGCGGCCTCCAGGAGCATCTGCGTGGCACCCGGGCGCAGCCGCGCATCGTGGGTCAGCAGCAGGACCAGATCGACTCGACGCCGGCGCATTCGCTCGATACCGAGATTCATCCCGCCCGCATAACCGAGGTTGCGCTGCGCTTGAAGGACCTGGCACCCTCCGATGGGCTGAGGCGCCGGTTCGCCGCGCTGCGCCGGGTTGTGAACGATCAGCACCGACGACGGGGGGATGTCCTCGCCCAGAAGCGCCTCGACCAGAGGGGCATGCTGATCCCCACCTCCGTAGGCGAGCACGACGACGCCGAGGCTCTCAGCGGTCATGCGCCCGCCTCAGCTTCATCTCCACTGCCGACCTTGCGGAAGCGGCGAGTGCGACGGGGTGCCGACGCCTGCCGACCACCCAAGTGGCGGCCTCACGCCGGCCGGTCTCGAAGCGCCGCTTGTAATCCTCGTCGCCCCACATCATGTCGTAGACGGTCGCGCCCTCAACAGCAGCCTGCTCGATCGTGTGGGCAAGCAACACGGTGCCCAGGGCGAGCGGCTCAAAGCGCTCACTCAATCCTGAGAGGGCGTAGCAGTAACGTCCGCCGATCCGCCAGCCGTACCAGGCGGCTGCCGGCACGCCATCGGCTTCGGCGATCCAGAGGCGCAGCCAACCGCGCTCGAGGGCCGCGGCGGCGAACCCACGCTGGAAGCGCATGACATCCTCGTCTCCCGAAGAGGACCCGCCGCGATCCCGCCAGCGCTCTTCGTGGAGGGCGCGGAAAATCTCGAAATCCGCAGCGAGCCGCTCCGGCTCCGCAGTCAGCCTGAAGCGCAGCCCATGCTCTCGCTCAAGCTTGCGGCGGCGGCGACCGAGCTGACTGCGGAAATTGCGGCTGCGGTCCGCGAGGTATGCCTCGTAACCGCCATCTCCAAAGCGGATGAAGGGAAGGACGTCGGTCCGGCGCGAACGGCCCGGGGCGACTCCCTTCGGTGCCTCGCTGCTCCAGAGCGCCTCCGGCCATGCACCAGCCAGATCGACTCGATCGAGGCGGAACAGATGCCAGGCGCTCCGCTGCTGCAGCAGAACCTCCACACAGGCGGCCGCCATCGCCGCCTCGTCCTCCGGGCGGCAGGCGGGTCCGAGCCAATCGGCGCGCCGCGCACCGGCGAAGCGCAGCACGCGCACCGCCCGCTCGCGCGTCGCGACCAGGGGGAGCACCCCGCGCAACTCCCCCCCCGGCTGCCAGAGGAGCACAAACGGATCCTCGTCCGGGTGTGCAGCGAGCCACGCCGCGTACCACTCGGGCGTCAGAAATGGGTTTTCGCGCAACTCGGCAAGAGCGCGCCAGCGCTCGACCAGATCGGAATCGAGGGAGGCCGGCCCTCCCGCCGCGCGCACGGCATCCATCTAAACCACCTCCGCGGCAAAACGGTGCAGGCGAGCTCGATCGCGCAGGTAGAGCGGCACGGCAAGCGGCGTGGCGAGAAGCGCCCAGCTACGCGTCGGCGAGGCGTCGATCCCGAATCTCAGGCCGACGCCGGTCAACAGCGAGTAGCGGATGCAGTTGACATTGGCGCGCAACCTCGCCCGACGGCGCATCGGACGGCGCATCGCTGCGAACTCCGACCAGTAGAGCAGCTGCGCCTCGGGGAATCGCAGCCGCAACTCCGTCTCGCGGGTGCTCAGCCCGCCCGCCTCGTAACCGGTTCCAGCCCAGACCTCATTGACGAACCGGGAGGAGTAACGGGCAGCAATCCGGTTCCAGACAATCGCCGGGGTCACGTGCCAGCCGAGATCCTCCGGGAATGGATAGCTGCACATGACATCGCGCCGGTACATGCCGATCGTGTCGCCACGCACTCCGTGCAACGCCTCCAACTCGAAGGCGTTCGAATCGAAGACGTCAGCTGGGAACCGGTCTCCGACCAGCTCGCCGCCGGCGTCGACCCGCAATCCCTCGACGTTGGCGAAATCCTCACGCTGCCGTGCCGGGATCGCCTCCCAGTGGGCAACCATCCGCTCGAGCGCTCCGGGCAGGTACCAGTCGTCGGAGTCGATCAAGGCGCAATACTCTCCCCGGGCCCGCTGGACCGCACGGTTCACGGCTGCGTGCTTGCCCTCGTTCTCCTGCCAGCTGTAGTCGAGTGGAAAAGGAGCCTCAGGTAGCCAGTCACGCACAAGCTCGCCGGTTCCATCGGAGGATCCGTCATCGATCAGGATCCACTCGAAATCCCCACAAGTCTGCGCCAAGAGACTCTCGTAAAGCCTTGGCAATTCCGCCGCGCGCTGATAGGTCGCGGTGATCACGCTGATTCTCGGCTTCATCGAGGACTCCCGATCGAGCGGGCCCGCCGCAAGCCCGGAAATCGAAGCTTCTCAGGCAGGTAGTCCAGGTGGCTTGCCGCGATCCAGTAGACGAGGCCGTATGCGCCGGTCGTGAAGGCGAGCAGGAGCGTCGCGGGCAGGCGCCCAGACGGCTCACCGACGAGGATCGCCAACAGAGCAAATGGCAGGGCAACGCCGACGGCGAGCGCTCCAGTCGGCAAGACTCCGGCAAGAAAGTCGCGCAAGGGCAAACCGAAGAGCTTCAAGAACCGCTCGGTGAAACGCAAGCTGCCGACCAGCAGGGCGAGGAAGGTGCCGCCGACCACGCCCCAGACGCCGAAGAACGGCGCCAGGGCGAGCGTAAAGACGATGTTGAGCGCTGCGACCATCACCGAGTTGAGCGAGACCATTCCCGGGTGCCCCGCTCCGATCGCGATCGTCGAGCCCACGCCCGTCGTTATGTTCGCCATGAAGGCCAGCGTCAGGAAGGGGACCAGCAACTCCGAGTCTCCCGGCGCTCGACCGAGCCAGGCGACGAGCAGGAAGGGCGCGCTGACCGAGGCGAGCATGAAGAGTGGGAAGGAAATGGAGCAGCTGCGCAGCATGTAGCGGCGATACATCTCACCGATCACCTGCCTCCCCTCGGCGACGATCCGCGCCGCGGCGGTCGGAATCAGCGCCGACACAGTGAGAATCGCCGCGCTGCGAACCGCCATCACCACCCGCGAAGCGATCTCGTATACAGCTGCTGCACGCACGTCGACGACAAGCGCGATGATGATTTTGTCGGTCTGGAAGTTGACCAGATCGGCGATCCAGCCGATCTGGTTCTTGACGCTGAACGCAAGCACCTCCTTGAGCAGGGCCCGACTCGGCAGCGCTGCGTAGGGGGCCGCCCAGAGGTAGCGCATCGCGAAGAACGCCGGAACGAGAGCGACCACCCCGGCGGCGACGTTGGCGAGCGCGTAGACGACCAAGCTGGTGCTCATCGCCAGCGCCGCGACACTGAAGGCGAAGTTGAGGCTGACGCTGATCGCGCTGGAGACATTGGGGGGCACCATCTGACGCTTGCCGATCCCGATCACGCTCAGCACGTCCTCATAGCCGTTCAGAGTCCAGATCCCGACCGCGGCAAGGGCGACGATCCGCATTTCATCGGTCGCGAGCACCCCGAGCTGGTCGCTCAGCAACGGTGCGGCAAGGGCCGCCGCAACCGCCGCGCCAGCGCCGACCGTCGTCACGGCAAGCAAGCCGAGGCCGAGACATTGGCGGATCTTCTGCTCGTTGCCCTCGGCGTCGAAGACGGCGACGAAGCGGGCAAGCGACCGGCCGATACCGAGGTCGAGCAGGCCTGCATAGGTGGCCACGGCCCCCGTTACCGCCCAGATCCCGAACTTGTCGAGCCCAAGGCGCGAAATCATGATCGGCGCCAGCAGGAAGCTGAACAGGTAGCCAAGTAGGAGGCTCCCAGATTGCGCAACGGTGTTCTTGAAGAGCATCGTGTCGCCTAGCCGGTCGGTGCTCTATCTATGCTGGCGCCGTGGATCCACGCGCACTCAGGCTGCTGCTCGTCATCAACCATCTCTCGCCATCCGGGGGAGCGGAGGTACAACTAGCTCACCTTGCCAGGAGCCTCGCCGAGCTCGGGCATGAGGTCACGATCTGTTGCGTGCATAACTCGACGATCGATCCGACGGCGCTGGAATCCAGTGGGGTCGAGTTGATCTCCCTGCAGACAAGCACACGGCTCGGCCGCATCGCGGCGATTCCCCGCCTGGCTCGCCTGGCGCGCCGCGCCGACGTCGTGCACTGCACGATGTGGGACGCCAGCCTTTGGGGCAGAGTCGCCGCGATCCTGGCGCGGCGTCCCGTGATCGTCGCCGATCACGCAACCGATCGCGCGAGCCAAGTCGCGGCGGGAGGAGCGCCACGGGCCGCCTGGATCTCGCGCCATAACCGGCTCCTCGATCGCTTCACGTATGCCACGGTGGCATGCAGCGAAGCGCAGCGCCCTGTCCTGCGGCGCGAGGGAGTCGCTCCCGGCAAGATCGTCCATATACCCAACGGCGTTCCGGTCGAGGATCTCTCTCGGGCGGCCGGGCACGGTCTCACGAGGGAACAGTTGGGCCTGCCGGATGGCGCGCCCGTCGCGATGCAGGTGGCCGTCTTCCGCGCCGAGAAGAACCAGCTCGGCGCGCTCGAGGCGATGGCCCGGGTCAGAGAGCGGGTGTCCGAGGTGGAGTTGGTTTTCGTCGGAGACGGACCGACCAGGCCCATGGTCGAAGCTCACGTCGAGGAGCTCGGCGCCGGCGGCTGGACCCATTTCCTCGGGGAGCGCGATGACGTGCCGGCCCTGCTCGCGCTCGCTGATCTGATGCTGCTTTCCTCGCTGGCCGACGCGATGCCGATGACGGTCCTCGAGGCGATGGCCCTCGGCGTACCGGTAGTGGCCACGGACGTTGGCGATGTTCGAGAGGTCCTCGGCGATGCCGGGATCTGCGTGGCCGTAGCAGACGACGGGGGCTTCGCCGGTGCCGTCGTGCGCCTGCTCGAGCATGACGACCTCCGTGCGCGGCTTGGCAAGTCGGCCAAGAGGCGAGCGACGGCGTTCGACTCGGCGACCATGGCGCAGCGCTACTCCGCACTCTTCGAGGCCGCCGCAACGGGCCGGGAGCCGCCCTCCTCGCTGGCCCTCGCCGCGTAGCCTCATCGCGCCGCCAGGAGGTGTTCGCGATAGGCGGCAAGCGTCCGTGCTGCGACCGCGTCCCAGCTGCTGTCGCGGGTTGCCGTCCGCGCGCCGGCCGCCCCAAGCCGGCCGGCCAGGTCGCCGTCCGCCAGCACGGCGACGAGGGCTTGGGCGAGCGCCGAGGAATCTTCGGGAGGGACAAGCAAACCGGAGCCGTCGGAGATGAGCTCGGGCAGACCGCCGACCGCAGATACCACGAGGGGCCGCCCATGGGCCTTTGCCAGCGCCCCGACCCCGCTCTGACTGGCCTGCCTGTACGGCAGCGCGACGCAGCCGGCTCCGTCAATCAGCCGCGAGACGGCGGCATCGGGGATATGTTCACGGCGAAGCTCGACCCTCTGGTCCGAGAACGCCGGGTGGTCCTCGATTTCGCCCGCCCCGGCGATTGTCAAGGTGGTAGCCGGAAGCTCTCGCCACACGTCCTCCATGGCATCCAGCAAGATGTCGAGCCCCTTGTAGTGGGAGAGTCGCCCGAAGAAGAGGATCGAAGGACGGTCCGGGATCGGAGAGACCCGCGCGGCATCGACCCCGTGGGGGACCACGACGATCGGTGCCGGCGGCGCAAACAACCTGACCAGTTCCTCTCGCAGCGCCTCGCCATGAACAAAGATCAGGCCGGCGAAACGCACGAGGGCGCGGTTTGCCTGGCCGATCGCCCAGGACGATCTGTCACCGGGATGGCGGACCGGATCGTGGATCGTCAGCGCGAAACGGCCGGGTCGAACATCGGTCGCAAGAAGGAGGCGCACGTCGTTGCCAATCGACTCTTGGAGGTGGACAACATCGGGGGCGAAGCCTTGCGTCTCCTGCCGCAATCGGAGGGCGTGCTTCCACCCACGTGGTGATCGCACGCGGCCGGGGAGCATACGATGCTCAACCCCACTCCCAGCAGCACGGTGCACGAAGTCGCGCCCAGCTCCGGTTTCTCCACCGAACTCGAAATCGTGATCTCTGCTCATAAGCACCACATTGCTTCCCGCCCGCGACAGGCCTCCCGCCAACATGGCGGTGTAGCGTAGGAAGAAGTCGCAGGCGAGAACCACACGCAAGCCGTCGCCGCCCGTGTCGCTCACGTCAGCAACCCCGAGTCCTCGCCAAGCGATGCGCGGCCCTCGGCATCAGCGACCAGCACGCCGGTCAGCAACCCGAGCACCGCGGTCATGTCCTCGACCGTAAAGTAGATCGCGACCACCGAGCTGATCATGATCATCGCGATCGCCACCCCGCAGGCCGCAATTGCGGGATCCGCGGGCGTGCGACGGAAGGAGCGGGCGAGCGGCACCCCGAGAAAGACCAGGAAGGCGAGCAGGCCGGGGATGCCGGCGATCAGGAGCAGGTAGAGGTACTGGTTGTGCAGGAACAGCCGCGGCGTTCGTTCGAAGCTGTGCGGCCCAATCTGATGGGTCGTGAGGATGCCGAATGGAGCCCCTGCGCCAACTCCAAACAGAGGATTCTCGCGTGCCGTCCTCCAGGCGACCCTGGTCTCCTGCTCCCGTTCCTCGAACGAGGACTCCCCGGCCACCTCTTTTGGATTGAGAATCGTCGCGCCGCGCTGAACCACCGGAGTGACAACCTGGTTGTTTGCCGCCGAACTGCCGAAGACGACGAAGAGGGCAATTCCGGCAACCCCAACCGCCAACGCCGCAACCAGCCGGCTTCGCACCAGCGCCCCGCCCATGGCCGTCATCAAACCGAATCCGATCGCCAGGCCGAACCACATGTTGCGGTTGAAGCTGACGACGATGTCGAGCGAGATGCCGCCGAGCACCGCAGCCCATCCCAAACGCCTCAATCCGCGCGCGGAGACCAGCTTGACGGCGGCGTACCAAAAGAGCGCGTAGCCGAGCGACAGGCCGGCTAGGCGGACACGGTCGATCGAGCCCGCCCCTTCCTGCTCGCGGACCGTGTTGCCCCCTGCTTCCTGCAGCGAATCGCCGAAGCCTGCCCCGAGGGAGATCATCAGGGCGACGACACCGGTCGCGGCCGCCAGCACGGCCGCTCCGACAAGCAGCAATCCCCGCTGCCGGGGATTGGGGAAGAGGCGCACAACTACATAGAAGAACGTGAGCAGCCCGAGCGGCCTTGCCCAGTTGAAGACATCGGTGAGCGGTGCCGCGTCACCTACGACCGCAAGCGCCCCCGAGACCGCGATTGCCAGCAGGAATATCGCAAGCGCCGTCCCCGTGACGCCGCCCCAGGTTCTGCTCTCCGGCCGGACCAAGGCGACGAGAAGCAGGGCTCCCAGAGCGACCTCGTGTGGACGGACGTCCAGCGCGCCGACCGAGAGGGCGAAGAAGGTCGGGTGGAAGAGGAAGTCCGACAGCGCGAGCAGCGCCAGCGCCGTCGCCAGCGGGAAGCGGAAGACGAAGGCAATGCCCACGACAGCCAGAAAGAGGAGGATGAATTTCGAGAGTTGCGGCGCAGCGGCGCCTCGAGCCAGGACTGCCTCTACCAGAAGCACCCCGGCTGCGAAGGCGCTGACTTTCAGGTAGTCAGCTGGACGATTCGCCACCGGCCAGGTCAGACCGGTAATAGTGCGAATACTTGGCACGTTCTGGCTCCGCGAAATTGACTATGACTCCGATCGGCTGTCGGTTGAGGAGAGAGAACTGCTTCATCAGTGCACGCGCCGCCTCGCGCGTGGTCTTGCCGAGCCCGCCTACGACGACTATCTGCGAGGCGCCCGGGACCAGGGCGAGGGCATCGCTGACCGCCCCGAGTGCCGGACTGTCCAGAATCACGAAGTGAAAGCTCGCGGCCAGCTCGTCGAAAACGGAACGCATACGATCGCCCTCGAGCAGCTCGGACGGATTCGGTGGCGCCGGCCCACTGGGGAGCACAGCGAGGGCTCGCGACTCGTCGCTATTCGGGAGGGGCACGTCGACCTTCATCACCACTGACTCGAGTGGGGTGCCGGCGAGTACGTTGGATAGCCCTTTGACGGGGCTGCCGTCCACCTGGCGAAATGCCCCGCCTTTGCGCAGGTCCGTTTCGACCAGCACGACGTCGTCGCCCATTTCCGCCATCGTCGTGGCGAGGCCCTGTGCGACGGTGGACTTCCCATCCCCCTCCTCCGGGCTGACGATAAGGATCGATTTCATCTCACGATCCACATCGAAGAAGCGCAGGTTGGTGCGCAGCACCCGGAATGCCTCGCCCTCGGGGGTCCGGGTGCCGAGCGTGCGCGCACGTTTACCGCCAAGCAGGGGACTGCGGGGGATGCGCGCCAAAACGGGCAGGCCGTAGAGATTTTCCATCTCTTCGCTGGTACGTATGCGACGATCGATGCGCTCTAAGAGGGCGGCGAGCGCAAAGCCGAGCAGAATGCCCAGCACCAACCCGATGACCGTGTTCCTCAAGGGCTTTGGCGAGGATGGGCTCGATGGCGGGGAGGCCTCTTGGACAAGCTCAGCACCACCGGTCTGCAGCGCCTGGATCAACCGCAGTTTGTCGAGCTGTTCATTGAGGGCGTCGCCCTCCGCGCCGGCTTCGTCAGGCGGGGTGAGCTCCTGCAGGCTGCTTTCCGCGAGATCAATCGCGTCCTGAACCTGGGCGCGATCGGCGCGCCGGCGGAAGTCGATGTAGGCGTTGCCATAGGCGTTGGCGATCGCCGCGGAACGCTCCGGGGAGGGCGTGGTCGCTTCGATGGTCGCGGTATCTGCTTCGGCGCTCGGGGTGACGGTGACGCTGGCGAGGATCTCCCCTGCCGGGACATCCTCGAGCTCCCCGGCCGCACGCTCAGCGATTCCCGGAAGACCAACCAGCTCCCCGGTCGTGGCCGCTTCGCGGGTGGGATCGATGACGCTGGACGTCTCTTCGAGCGCCGGCGGGTGCCTGAAGAGGAGGGTTGCCTCGGCCGTGTATTCGTCCTGTTGCGATATCGAAAACAGGAAGGCGAGTAGAGGCACCGCGATTATCGCTTGCAGCACGACCCATTTCCGGCGCCGGACGATTCGCAGCACCTGCTCCAGCAGTCCCTCTCGATCGTTCACGAATCGATCATTCGACGTGGTCTCCCCCATGCCTTCGCGATTTCACGCATAATCATCGTCGAAATACCCCTGCGGCGCGACTCAAACCGGAAGCCTGAAGACGACGAGAGCGAGCGCGCACCCGGATCCGGGCGGCACCCTCGCCACGGTAGACGCCGACCCGCGGCCACTCGAGCGGAAGCGAGACCCGTGGGCCTCGCGGCACCGTTGCCCCAAACCGGTACCCGGCCGCTCCGGCCAGCCTCACGACGCGGTCGTCGTAATCGCTGTAGGGATAGGCGACGGACGTGCAGCTGATCCCCATCGCCTCCTCGCATTCGCGCCGCGAATCGCTCAACTCATTCTCGATTTCCGCCTCGCTGAGGCTCGAGAGGCGGGGATGGGAACGGGTATGCGAACCGACCTCCCAGCCGTTGGAGGCGAGATCGCGGAGTTCCTCCCAGCCAAGGCAGCGCAGCTCGGCCTCATGCTCGGTCGCCATCCATTCGTCGTACCCTTCCCACGCCATCGGAGCCTCGGAGCCTGCATACCCGGTCGGGACGAAGACAGTCCCCGGCAATCCGAGTTCGGACATGATCGGGGCCGCCACGTCGAACACCGAGCGGTGGGCGTCGTCGAAGCTGACGACAAGCGTCCGCTCGGACGGCGGAACCGTCAGCGCCTCGGAGAAGGTGGCGCCACGGTAGCCCCGCTTGACAAAGCTTGCGAGCTGGTGTTCGAAATCCGCCGGGCGCACCGACGTCTCGGCAGGCCAGGTCTCACTGATCCCGTGATAGCAGAGGACGAGAACGTCTCTCACGAAGCGGCTACTCGCCAGGCTCGCGTCGCGGCACGAGCACCAGGCGCTTGAACTCGGCGACGAGGATGCCGTCTTGGTTCAGCACGCGCGTGTGGACCTTGACCACGCCGCGGTCGAGCTTCGATTTTGACGGCTTGACGTCGAGCACCTCGGTCTCGCAGAAGAGCGTGTCGCCGTGGAAGACCGGGTTGGGATGGCTGAGCTCTTCGGTCGCCAGGTTGGCGATCGCCTTGCCAGACACGTCGGAGACCGACATCCCCAAGGCCAGCGAGTAGACAAGTGGCCCGACGACAACGTTCCGGCCCTGCTGGGAGTCCTTCGCGTAGACGTCATTGAGGTGGAGCGGATGATGGTTCATCGTGACCAAGCAGAAAAGGTGGTCGTCTGCCTCGGTCACGGTCTTCGCCGGCCAGTGTTTGTAGACGGCGCCGACCTCAAACTCCTCCAGATAACGGCCATAGCTATGGGCGCCCGATGCCTCGCGCTCGGCCTGATCGGTGGTCAATTCGTACTTCTGCTCGCTCATCGTCTGCGGATCTCCTCTGGTTGAACGGCGCGGGATGCTACCCGCTGACGACACGGCGACGTCTGACGCGCCTCTACACTCCGCTCCGTGGAGACGAACCAGGCTGTCTACGAGCGAGACGCAGAGATCTACTCGGATCTGTCGCTGATGCCTGCGGAGCAGGCGGTTCTATCGCTGCTCGGCGAGCATTGGCCCAAAATCGAGATGCTTGACGTCGGCGTCGGCACCGGACGGACGGCCTACACGTTCGCCGCAGTGGCCGGTCGTTACGTGGGCATCGACTACTCCCCGCGAATGATCGAGCTGGCACGGCGGCTGCTCGACGACTCCGATGGGCGGGTCGAGCTTTCGGTCGGCGACGCGCGCGATCTGGCGCCACTCGGGGGCTCCTTCGACTTCATTCTCTTCAGTTACAACGGGTTGGACTCCGTCAGCCACGAGGATCGACTGAAGATCCTCACCGAGTTCCGGCGGGTGCTGAAGCCGGACGGGCACTTCTTCTTCTCGTCGCATTCGATGAACGCGCTCCCACTCAAGGCCCAGAGGCCACGGGGCAAGCGCCGATCCAGCCTGCACGCGGCCTATTCATGGGCGAGATACGCCCGCCACCTGCGGCGGGCACGGAAGGTGAACAAGGAACTCGACCTCGATGCGGGGCGGCAGCGAGGCTGGATGATCGTCCGCGACGGAGCGCACGGCTTCGAGCTGCGTGTCTACTACGTGGATCCCTCCTACCAGCTCGAGCAGCTACGCGAAGCCGGCTTCGAGACGATCGCGATCTACGATGGGAGCGGTCGGCGGGTGGAGGTCGAGGATGCGGGGAGCGACCCCTGGCTGCACTACCTTTGCCGCCCAGCCTGACTCAGTGCGCTTTCTTCAGCTTCGCCCGCTGCTCCTGGCGCTCGACCACCTGGACGACGAGCTTTTTCACGTTGGAGTCGCCGGTCGCCTTGATCTGGCCCGTCTCGGCCGCTTTGCGGTAGCTCTTCAGCGTCCCCTTCTCGGCCAGCTCGTTGAACTGCGCCCGGTCGATCTGGACCAGCACGCGCTCGTCCTGGCGCAGGTCCTTGCTGATCACCGGCCCGGGCAGCTCGACCCGGTAGAGCTGGATGTCGCCGCGGCCTTTCAGCTCCAGGCCGAAGACCAGTTTCAGCTTCTGCAGCGCCGGCACTTCCGCCTGGAAGCGCTCGACCGCGGTGCGGATTACGTCGGCGGTGGATGCCATCCGACTAGATCTTGTGCCTCTGCAGGAGCTTCTTGCCGATCACCATGCGCTGAATCTCCGAGGTCCCCTCGCCGATCAGCAGCAGCGGCGCGTCGCGGTAGAGGCGCTCGATCTCGTACTCCTTCGAGTAGCCGTAGCCGCCGTGGATGCGGAAGCACTCCTCGACGCACTCCTTGCCGGTCTCCGAGGCGAGCAGCTTGGCCATCCCGGCCTCGAGGTCGGAGCGCTCGCCGGCGTCCTTGAGCCGGGCGGCTTTGCGGGTGACGAGGCGGGCCGCCTCGACCTTGGTCGCCATGTCGGCTAGCTTGAACTGGATCGCCTGGTGCTGGGCGATCGGCTTGCCGAAGGTCTTGCGCTCCTGGCTGTAGCGCAGCGCCAGCTCGAGCGCCCGCTGGGCGATGCCGACGCCGCGGGCGGCGACGTTGACCCGGCCGACCTCGAGCGCGTCCATCATCTGCACGAAGCCCTGGCCGACGCCGGCCTCCTCGCCGCCGAGCACGCGCTCCGGCGGGCAGCGGTAGCCGTCGTAGACGAGCTCGGTCGACTCGACCCCCTTGTAGCCCATCTTCTTGATCTTGGGCGGCACGGTCAGCCCGGCGAAGTCGCCCTCGTTGACTTCCTTCCAGGGCTCCTTCTCGGTGATGAAGCAGGTCATCCCCTTGTAGGCCGGCTCGGCCTTGGGGTCGGTCTTCATCAGCACGAAGACGACGCTGGAGCCGAGCCCGTTCGTGACCCACATCTTCTGCCCGTTGAGCTCCCACTTGCCGTCCTCGCCGCGCTTGGCGCTGGACTTGATCCCCTGCACGTCGGAGCCGACCTCGGGCTCGGAGAGCGAGAAGGCGGCGCGGATCTCACCGGTCGCCATCTTCGGCAGGAAGTGGTCCTTCTGCTCGTCGGTCCCGAACTTCATCAGCAGGTAGGAGCCGATGAAGTGGGTGTTGACGACGCCGGAGATCGAGATCCAGCCGCGCGAGAGCTCTTCGACGATCATCGCGTAGGTGGTCAGGTCGAGCCCCATGCCGCCGTACTCCTCGGGGATCGTCACGCCGAACAGGCCGAGCTCTTTCATCTGCTCGACGATCGGCTCGGGGAAGGAGTCCTCGTGGTCGTACTTCTCGGCGTTGGGAAGGATCTGCTCGTCGGCGAACTGGCGCACCATCTCGGTGATGTCGCGCTGGATGTCGGTCTGCTCCGTGTAAGCGGCGGTCTCTACGGCCATGGCTCCTGATTCCGGTCGGGGTCGCTGAAGGGGAGCCGAAGGATATCGGCGCGCCCGATGCGGGCCGCGGTCAGGCGGAGAGCGGGAGGCGCTGCAGGCGCTGGAGACGCTCGGCGACGCGGTCGGCGCGGGCGTTGAAGTCGCCCATCTCCTCCCGGCCTGGTCCCGATGCGGGTCCCTGGGGAGTGCCGTTTGCGGGCCCCGAGGCGCCGTTCGTGGCCCTGGAACCGAGCGTCGTCACCGGGGCGGCGGCGATTGCGGCGCTCGCCCGCTCGGCCAGCTCGGCGGCGCGCTTGGCCTGCTCGGCGGCGTCGAGCGCGGCGGCGCCGACGGTCATCACGGCAGCCTCGGAGGCGCGAGCGGTCGCCAGCGCCTCGTCGATCCGCTCGACCAGCTCGCCGAGCAGCGGCGGCTTGGCGCCCTCCGGCAGCGACCAGTCCTGCGATCCCTCGGTCAGATCGGTGGCCATCCCCGATATCTACGGCGTCAGGTCGCAAATCCCTGCGCCGGCGCCCGGCCCGGTCGACTAGATTTCCAGCCGACCTTTCCCGACCCGAGGAGCAGCTTGAGAAACCCCAGAGACTTCTTCCAGCCGCAGGCGATCGGCGCGCCGGAGCCGCTGCGCGAGATCCCCGTGACGCCCTCGCGGATGATTCACTTCCTCGACTTCTCAAACGAGAAGATGGTCGCCAAGGCCGCTGCGATCGCCGCGCAGACCGACATCCTGCTCGGCAACCTCGAGGACGCGATCCCGGTCGACCGCAAGGAGGCGGCGCGGGCGGGCCTGGTCAAGGCCGCGACCGAGTCCGACTTCGGCCAGACCGCGCTCTGGACCCGGGTCAACTCGCTGGAGAGCCCCTGGGTGCTCGACGACCTCACCACCCTCGTGACCGAGATCGGCGACAAGCTCGAGGTCGTGATGGTGCCCAAGGTCGAGGGCGCCTGGGACATCCACTACGTCGATCGGCTGCTCGCCCAGCTGGAGGCGAAAGCCGGCCTCGACCGCCCGATCCTGATCCACGCGATCCTCGAGACCGCGCAGGGCGTCGTCAACGTCGAGGAGATCGCCGCTGCCAGCCCGCGTATGCAGGGGATGAGCTTCGGCCCGGCCGACCTCGCCGCCTCGCGGCGGATGAAGACGACCCGGGTCGGCGGCGGCCACCCCGGCTACCGCTCGATGGAGGACCCGGCCGACCCCGAGAACCCCGAGGCGGGCGAGCGGGTGACCGCCCAGCAGGACCCCTGGCACTACTCGATCGCCCGCATGGTCGACGCCTGCGCGGCGACCGGGATCCTGCCCTTCTACGGCCCCTTCGGCGACATCAAGGACTCGGCCGGCTGCGAAACGCAGTTCCGCGCCGCCTTCCTGCTCGGCTGCGTCGGCGCCTGGTCGCTGCACCCGGCCCAGATCGAGATCGCCAAGAAGGTCTTCAGCCCACCGCCGGACGAGGTCAAGTTCGCCAAGAAGGTGCTGGAGGCGATCCCCGACGGCCGCGGCGTACACATGATCGACGGCAAGATGCAGGACGACGCCACCTGGAAGCAGTGCAAGGTGATGGTCGAGCTGGCCGAAATGCTCGCCGCGAAGGACCCCGAGCTGGCCGAGGCCTACGGGCTGTAAAACCGCTGCAAACACGCAAGGCACCCCTGAACGTATGGAGCGCTGTTTTGATCCATAATGGGACATCGCTCGATCAGGGGAGAGCAGGGAGGAGCTTGAGTCGGCCGCGCGCGCCGCGGTCGATGCCGCGCGCCGAGGGGCTGAGCTGAGCAAGCGTCGCCTCGAGGAGGTCCAGTCGCTGACCAGCGTCGGAAGCTGGGAATGGGAGCTGAGCGAGGAGCGCGCCTCCTGGTCGCCTGAGCTGCGCCGCATCGCCGGGCTCGGCCCCGACGAGCCGGTCCCGACCTTCGACGAATTCATCGAGTCGATTCATCCCGACGACCGGGCCGGCTACCTGGCCGACATGCAAAAGGGATTCGAGTCGCAGAGCATCCGCCGCTACACCTATCGGGCGATCCTGCCCGACGGCACGGAGAAGGTCATCCAGAGCCACGCCCAGGTCGAGACCGACGCCTCGGGGAAGCCCGTCCGGGTCTACGGCGCCGCCCAGGACATCACCGACCGCCAGCGCGACGAGGTTTCCCTGCGCCTACAGGCCGAGCTGCTCGACCAGGTCGGCGTGGCCGTGATGGCCTCCGACACCAACCGCATTCTCACCCACTGGAACCGGACGGCCGAAAAGATGTTCGGCATCGCTCGCGAGCAGGCGCTCGGCCATACCGTGGACGAGGTCATACGATTTCCCGAGCAATCACGCGAGCAGCGCGCGGAGATGGTCTCGAAGCTACTCGCCGGCGAAGGCTGGGAGGGGGAGCTGGACGTGGAGGGCGTCGGCGACCACACCTTCCCGGCCCTTGCCACCAACATGCCGGTGCGCGACGCCGCCGGCGAGATCGTCGGCTACTCCGGGGTCGTCATGGACCTCAGCGAGATGAAGCGGGCCAACGCCGCACTACACGGCCTCGTGGTCGAGTTGGAGAGCTCGCGCCGGGAGACGATCCACCGTCTCTCGCGGGCGGTCGAGACCCGCGACCTCGAGACCGGGGGCCACATCGAGCGGATCGGCGAGCTGGCGGGCTCGATCGGAGCGCGGCTGGGCCTTGATGACGAGCACGTCGAGTTGCTGCGGATCGCGAGCCCGATGCACGACGTCGGCAAGATCGGCATCTCGGACAGCATCCTGCGTAAGCCCGGCCCGCTCACCCCAGACGAGAAAAGTGAGATGGAGCGGCACACGGAAATTGGCTTCAGCATCCTCTCCGGGTCGGAATCGGAGTTGCTCGACCTGGCGGCGGAGATCGCCCTCACCCATCACGAGAAGGTCGACGGCAGCGGCTACCCCGGCGGCCTGATCGGGGACGAAATCCCCATCGAGGGCCGGATCGCGGCGGTCGCCGACGTCTTCGACGCGCTGATCTCCGACCGCGTCTACAGGCCGGCGTTCAGCGTCGAGGAGGCGATCGAGATTCTCCGCGCCGGACGCGGCACGCATTTCGATCCCGAGCCGCTCGACGCCCTGCTCAGCGACACGGCGGAACTCTCCCGGGCGTCGAAGGCTTCAGCTTAAGCGCTGTTTGAGAGCCGCGAGTTGAGCTGTCAACTCAGCCGGCAGCTTGTCGCCGAACTTGGCCAGGTGCTCCTCGATCTGCGGCAGCTGCGTCCTGACGAGCTCGGGATCGACACCGAGCAGGTCGCGCATCTGCTCCTCGGAGAGGTCGAGGCCGTCGGTCTCGATGGCCCCCTCGGCGGGCAGCAGGCCGATCGGCGACTCGACCGCCTCGGCGGTTCCGTCGCAGCGGCGGAAGACCCACTCCAGGACGCGGCTGTTCTCGCCGAAGCCGGGCCAGATGAACTTGCCCTCGGCGTCTTTGCGGAACCAGTTGACGTAGAAGATCTTCGGCAGCTGGGCGCCCTCGCGCTCGCCCAGCTTCAGCCAGTGGGCGAAGTAGTCGGCCATGTTGTAGCCGCAGAAGGGCAGCATCGCCATCGGGTCGAAGCGCAGCTCGCCGACCTTGCCGGCTGCCGCGGCGGTCTTCTCCGAGGACATCGTCGCGCCGAGGAAGACCCCGTGCTCCCAGTCGAACGCCTCGTGGACCAACGGCACCGTGGTCGCCCGGCGGCCGCCGAAGAGGAAGGCGTCGATCGGCACCCCGGCCGGGTCCTCCCACTCGGGCGCGATCGCAGGGCACTGCGCGGCCGGGGTGGAGAAGCGGGCGTTGGGATGGGCGGCCGGGTGCTCGGAGCCGGGCGTCCAGTCCTCGCCGTGCCAGTCGATCGCGTGGGCCGGCGGCTCTCCGGTCATCCCCTCCCACCAGACGTCGCCGTCGTCGGTCCTGGCGCAGTTGGTGAAGATCGAGTTGCGCTCGATCGTCTCCATCGCGTTGGGGTTGGTCTTGTGGCCGGTGCCGGGGGCGACGCCGAAGAAGCCGGCCTCGGGGTTGACCGCGCGCAGGCGCCCGTCCTCGCCGAACTTCATCCAGGCGATGTCGTCGCCGACGGTCTCGACCTTCCACTCGGGCAGGGTCGGGATCAGCATCGCCAGGTTGGTCTTGCCGCAGGCCGAGGGGAAGGCCCCGGTGACGTACTTGACCTCGCCCGCGGGCGAGGTCAGCTTGAGGATCAGCATGTGCTCGGCCATCCAGCCCTCGTCGCGGGCCATCGCCGAGGCGATCCGCAGCGCGAAGCACTTCTTGCCGAGCAGGGCGTTGCCGCCGTAGCCGGAGCCGTAGGACCAGATCTCGCGCGTCTCCGGGTAGTGGACGATGTACTTGTTGTCGGCGTTGCAGGGCCACGGCACGTCCTCCTCGCCCTCGGCCAGCGGCATCCCGACCGAGTGCACGCAGGGGACGAACTCGCCGCTCTCGCCGAGCACGTCGAGCGCGCCCTTGCCCATCCGGGTCATGATCCGCATGTTGGTCGCGACGTAGGCCGAATCGGTCAGCTGCACGCCGATGTGGGCGATCGGCGAGCCCAGCGGCCCCATCGAGAAGGGCACCACGTACATCGTGCGGCCCGCCATGCAGCCCTTGAAAAGGCCGCGCAGCTTCTCGCGCATCGCCGCCGGATCGCTCCAGTTGTTGGTCGGGCCGGCGTCGGCCTCGTCCTCGGAGCAGATGAAGGTGCGGTCCTCGACGCGGGCGACGTCGCCGGGATCGGAGAGCGCCAGGTAGGAGTTGGGGCGCTTCGCGTCGGAGAGGCGCTCGAAGGTGCCGGCGTCGATCAGCGCCTGCGCGAGGGCGTCGTACTCCTCGGCGGACCCGTCGCACCAGTGGACGGCGTCGGGCTGGGTCAGGTCTGCGATCTCCCCGACCCAGTCGAGGAGCTGCTTGTGCGTGGTCGGCGCGGCGGCCGCGATTGATTGGCTCATCCGCGGCACTTTACTTATCGGGCTTGAGGTCGGTTACTTCCACGTCGGCGTCCTCGTTGAGGATTTTCAGCGTCGCGGTTTCGCCTTTTCCGCCGGCCAGGACCACCGCGCAATCGAAGCTCGCACCGGCCTCGACCTCGACCCCGGAGGGGCAATCGACGCTGCTGACCTGCTTGCCCAGCGAGTTCTCGAGGTTCTGTTCGATCGCGCCCTCGGTCTTGACGTCGTCGATCACGGTTTCGCCGCAGCCGACGGCAAGAAGCGGCAGCGCAGCGAGCGACAGAAAAATCACGATACGGCCGGGGAAACTCATCGAACCCCTTTCAACAGGTCGGCGTGGAAGTATCTCATCGGGCGAAAAGGGAGAAGTTGGGGTTCAAGGACTTGGCGCGCCTATAGGCGGCCACCGCCGGCCCGGCGCGCCCGCGCTCGGCCTCGAGGCGCGACAGCACGAACCAGGTACGCCAGTTGGTCGACTCCCTCACAGTCGCGGCACGGGCTGCGTCGGCCGCAAGTCCGAATTCGCCCAACCGCTCCCGCACAAGTGCCTCTTGGAGTCGTGGCGTCGCCGCGTGGGGCTGCACGTTCTGCGCCGTAACGGCCGCGTTCAACGCCCCGACAAGATCGCCTGAGCGCGCGTCCGCCTCGCTCTGGCGCACGAAGCTCGCCGAGGTGAGCGGGATTGCGATCGCAACAATCGCGGCGATCGCGAGGACAGCGACGCCGAGCCGCTGGGGAAGCCGAATACCCGCTGCGCCATCCGGCCTCGGGAGCGGCCCGCGCACCAAAGCGGATGCAAGCAGCAGCAGGGCCACGGCGAGCACTGGGATCTGCCACATCCAGTCGAAGGCCGCGGTAAGGCAGAAGGCAACACAGCCAGCCAGTGCAGCGGCCAGCAGCGACCGCTCGGTTGGGATGGATCGCAGCAGTTCGCGGCCGCCGCCGATCAGGATCATCAGTAAGAAGGCAGCGAGCAGCGCAAGGCCGACGATTCCCAACTCGCCGAGCGTCTGCAAGTAAAGAGAGTGCGTGTCGCGCACGATCTCGGCAAGGCCGCCGTTGCGAGTCCACCAGTATTCGAAGGTTCCGGATCCGGTGCCGGTCAACGGCCTCGTCGCGTTCTCCTCCACCGCCGAACTCCAGAACTGGTAGCGACTCTGGCCCGCAGCACTGCCGAGCCGGCCGGTTCCATCACCCGGCCCGCTCGACTGCTTAAATTCGCTCCACCCGTCAGCGGCTCGGTCCGGGGCGTCAAACGCGACGAGCGCTATCAGGGCCACCAATGCGGCGAGGCTGGTTGCGATCAAAGAGTGCCGGCGCGGAACGCGCGTCCAGGATGGACGGCCCCACTTGCGGAGGATGAGCGAAATGCCGACCTGCAGAGCGCCCACGGCAATGCACACGAGCACGGTCATCAGCAGCATCTCGTTGCCCTGCTCGGCGGCCGTGGGGTTCAGCAACCCACCCCGAAGGCTCTCGCGCCCATTGGCGGCGAGGACGAGGAGAGCCCCACCCGCTCCGCCGACAAGCAGCGTCAGTAACTTCGGCAATCGATCCGCGGCAAGTATGAGAAAGATGAGCAGGGCCAGAACCGCGGCGGCAATGCCGGCGCGGGAGAGAGTGAAAAAGGCCGCGAGGATCAGTGCTGGGAGGCTCGCGGAGGCGAGCCCCCGAGCGAGAACCGACTTTGCGTCCGCGGCGACCTGCAGAAGCAGGGGAAGGCCGATTGCGATCAGCGCGGCAAGGCCGTTCCAGTAATTCAGCGGATAGGAGAGCCGTTCCTGGCCGGGATTGAGGAAGGCGGCGGTCTGTCCCGCGTTTGGAAACCAGGCGGGATGCAGGCGAGAGAGCAGCGCAACGACTCCTACCAGCGCGATCCCGGCAGCAACCGAGGAAACGATCGACCGAACGCTGTCTTTTCCCGCCGCAAAGAGCGCGAGCGCGAAGACTCCAATGTAGGCGGCAACACGGGCTAGATCTGCGGAAGTCCGCTCCGTGCTCTCCGTCCAGCCGAGGCTGAGAGCGGTCCAGGCGACGAATACCGCCAATAGGCCGAGCGTGGCCCAGGCGAGAACTCCCATTTTACCCGTCGGCAGCGCCCCGATTAGAACCCCGACCAGCAGGATCCACCAGACGGCTATCCCAACCTGACCATGGACGAGAGGGTCATAGCCACCGCCCTTGAGGCCGAGATAGGAAACGAGTCCAAAGCCGAGCAACCAGACCGCGAGGCTGTTCCACTCGATATCCCGCGCCAAGCCCGGGAACAGCATTCGCTTCCGCATCAATGTCGAGTCCATCCTGTTAAATGCTATGAGTCCAAGCCGGACGGACCTATGCCCGTTGACTTCCAGGTGGGACGCTCGCGAGGAACCAGATGATGCAATTCAAAACCGGACTCGGGCTGACGGCGGCGCTCATGGTGCTGGGCGCGCTGCCCAGCGCAGTGCTCGGGGCGGACGAATCGCTGATTCCCCCTGGAAATTCGGCGGTCAACCAGTACACCGAGAGCTTTCCGACCTCTGGCGGAGATAAGGATTCCGAAGCGGGAGCCAAGCGCTCGCCCGACAAGGTGCTTGGCCCTCGCCGGGCACGGCAACTCGAGAGGCTCGGCCGAGATGGTCGCGCAGCGGCGGAAGTCGCGGCGGAGACGGCGCCGGCACCGATTCCGGGTTCACCCGATGGGGCTGGATCCGACGACGCCGAAGGAAGCCAACACGGCGGGTCCGCCTCGACGGGCGGGAGTGGCGATCAAGGCGGTGGCGCCGACCCGCAAGTCGCCCAGACGACCCCGGGAGCACCGGGCAAAGCATCGGCAATCCAGGCGAGTGGCTCGTCGGGCATCGTCGAGGTACTCGGCGGGGCGCTGGGGTCGACGAGCCCGGGCGAGACGGGGTTGCTGCTGCCCCTGACGATCCTGGCCGCCCTGATCTGGGCGGTTGCATTCTTCATCCGGCGGCGAAAAGGCGAAGCAGTAGGCAATTGACGCCGGTCTTCGCGATCAGGACCCCGTTGGGGACAAGGCGGATATTCACCGTCGGGCTTGCCTGCGCCGCTGTCCTGGCCGGGCTGGGCGCACCGTCTGCGGAGGCCGCGCGACCACTGCATACCGGCGTCTCCTACGTTTACGAGAACGATCCTTCCGCGTTTGAGAACGTCAAGCTGACCGGGTCCAAGCTGACGCTGACCCCCCTGCGCTGGGGACGGATCGCTCCGACCCGGCAGCCGGCCTCGTGGAACCCTGCGGATCCGGCAGATCCGAACTACGACTGGGAAGAGTTCGACATCTGGGCGATCAATGCGGTCAACGCCGGTTTGATCCCCGTCTTCCAGGTCCGGGGCGCGCCACTGTGGGCGCAGCGCTGTCCTGGCGCCAGCGAAACCGATGCTCCCTGCAAGCCAGACCCGGCCATGCTGGCGACATTCGCCGCGGCCGCGGCGCAGCGCTATGGCGGTCAGTTCGGTGGCCTCCCCCGGGTCAAGTACTGGCAAGGGCTGAACGAGCCCAACCTGAGCCTCTTCTTCATGCCGCAGTACGAGGACGGCAAGCCAGTCTCGCCAGCGCTCTACCGCGAGTTGATCAACGCGTTCTACGCGGCCGTAAAGGGGGTCGATCCGTCCAACGTGGTGATTGCCGCGGGCCTGGGGCCGATCGCCGTGCCTCGGTACACGATCGGGCCGATGCGCTTCACTCGCGATCTACTTTGCATGCGCGGTCACAAGCACCCGCAGCCCCTGCCCGGCAACTGTGGCGGCGGCGTCCACTTCGACATCTTCGACATCCACCCCTACACCAGTGGCAGCCCCGCCCATGAAGGCGGTGTCAACGACGTTCAGCTCGGCGACCTCGAGAAGCTGCAAAAGCTGCTGCGAGCCGCCGACCGAGCCGGTCGGATCAAGAGTCAGTTCAAGCGCACCCCGCTCTGGTTGACCGAGGTCTCCTGGGACTCCCGGCCGCCGGACCCCGGTGGGTTGCCGATGTCGATCCTGAAGCGCTGGACGTCTGAGGCCCTCTACCGGGCTTGGCAAGCCGGCATAGGCACCTTCATGTGGTACAGCCTGCGCGACGGCGAGCACTTCCCAGACACCCCTTCGTACTTGATGCCCGAATCGGGTCTCTTCTTCCGCGGCCCGACGGTCGCTCAAGACCAACCCAAGGCGTCGCTCTACGCATTTCGATTCCCCTTCGTGGCTTACCCTCGCAAGAAGGGGCTCGCCTTCTGGGGTCGCACGCCAAACAGCAAAGGCGGCAAGGTCGTGATTCAACTCCGCCGTGGGAAAGGGTGGCGTAAGGCAGTTGCCGTCCGTGCGGACAGGTTCGGGATCTTCCAAGGTCTCGCCCCCACGGGGTACGGAAGGAACAAGCGCGGGGCGGTGCGAGCGCACTTCGGGAAAGGCGGCTCGGTGCCATTCTCGATGCGCCCGGTCCCCGACTTCCGGCATCCTCCGTTCGGCGCCGAGATCGGCTAGTTCCCAGCCCGGGCATCTACACTCCCGCCGATGAAGATCGGGATCGTCGGGCTCGGGTACGTCGGGTTGCCGCTTGCCGTGTCCTTCGCCGAGGCGGGGCAGGAGGTGGTCGGCCTCGAGGTCGACGCGGCCAAGGTCGCAGCGCTGGGCGAGGGGCGCAGCTACATCGAGGACATCCCCGACGCCGCCCTTGCGGCGCTCGACGGGAGCCTGCGGGCGAGCGGCGACCCGGCCGACCTGGCCGGCTGCGAGGCGGTGGTGATCTGCGTGCCGACGCCGCTGACCGGCTCGCGCGAACCCGACCTCACCTACCTGACCGGGGCGGCGGCGGGCCTTGTCGACGTGCTGGAGGCGGGGCAGCTGGTCGTGCTCGAGTCGACCACCTACCCGGGCACGACGCGTGAGCGGCTGGCGCCGATCCTCGAGCGCTCCGGCCTGCGCGCCGGCGAGGATCTCCACCTCGCCTTCTCCCCCGAGCGGATCGACCCCGGCCGCACCGACTATGACGTGCGCAGCACGCCGAAGCTGGTCGGCGGCCTGACGCCGGCCTGCGCCGAGCGCGCCCGGCAGCTCTACGAGCTGGTCTGCGATGAGGTCGTCATGGTTTCGACCCCGGAGGCCGCCGAGCTCTCGAAGCTGCTCGAGAACATCTTTCGCTCGGTCAACATCGCCCTCGTCAACGAGCTCTCGCAGCTCTGCGAGCGGCTCGGGATCGACGTCTGGGAGGTGATCGACGCCGCCGCGACCAAGCCGTTCGGCTTCATGCGCTTCGACCCCGGCCCGGGGATGGGCGGCCACTGCCTGCCGGTCGATCCCTTCTACCTCGCCTTCAAGGCCCGCGAGCACGACTTCTACCCCGAGTTCATCGAGCTGGCCGGCAAGGTCAACCGCTCCCAGCCGACCTACTGCGTGGACCGGATCGCGCGCGCCCTCAACGAGGACGAAAAGGCGGTCAAGGGCTCGCGCGTGCTGCTGCTCGGGGTCAGCTACAAGGCCGGCGTCGGCGACGTCCGCGAGTCGCCGGCGCTGGAGATCGTCGGCCTGCTGCGCGAGCTCGGCGCCGAGGTCTCCTACCACGACGCCTTCGTGCCGGAGCTGGCCGAGTTCGGCCTGCGCTCGGTCGGCCTCGACGAGGGCCTGGCCACGGCCGACCTGGCGGCGATCGTCACCGCACACCCGGGGATCGAGTACGGCGAGGTCGTCGCCACGGCGCCGCTGACGATCGACTTCCGCGGCGTCACGCGGGAGATCGACGCAGCGAACCTGATCCGTCTGTAGGCGGATCCACGGAGGCCAAGCCCCGGGCCAGGTCGACGCCGGGATCGGGTGCCACGGGACCGCCGCTCAGCGCCGAAGCGCGCCCTCGCCGAACGCCACCAGAGCTCGCGCCCCGCGCAGCGCCTTCCTCAACTCGCCGGGCCCGACGTCGAAGAAGCCATACTGCGCCTCATCCTTGAAGCTGAGCAGGCCGTGGAGTTGCTTGGCCGCCTCCCCGCCCCCTCTGACACGCCGCAGAAACTGCTCCGCATCGTGGTGATCTTGGGAGCGCGAGCGCTCGCCCAGCGCGGCGCAGCAAGCGGCGTCGGCAGCCGCAATGCCGGCCAAAACCGCAAGCGAGACGGCGACGCTCGCGTACTCGGGATCCTGCTCATGCTCGCCGGCGGCGATCTCCGCCACCTCGAGAAACTTGATCGCGTGCTTGCAGCGCTTGCGCGCATCCTGGGGCGAACAGCGCTGGCTGCGTCCGCGGGAGCGCGCCATCAGGCTTCGGGTTCCAGCAAAGCGGAGGCCTCCGGCCCGAGCAGGGTCACCGCATCGGCTTCAAGGCCTTCGACGACCGGCGGGCGGCGGTCTCGCAGATCGGCCAGGGCAGACTCCGAAACCTCGACGATGTTCGCGTGGTTGCCGGTCCAGTCGCGGATCTCCCCGGGAAAGCCCTCGATCTGCTCGCGCCACGCGGGAGCGTCCGCCTCGACGATTTCGGGACGGACGAGAAAGAGGTCGATGTCGCTGCTGATATCCCCGTCGCCACGCGCGGCGGAGCCGAACAGCGAGGCGTGCAACGGCGCCGGCGCCCACTCCCCCAAGGCGTCCGTGAGTCGCTTCAGGAACGCCCGTCGCAGATCGGTCAGCTGCTCGATGGCGGGCGCCGCCAGGTGTCGGCGGTTGAAGCTATAGAGGATCGCGTTGCCGGCCTCGCTTTCCTCGACGATCCCGGTGCCGGCAAGCCGCCGCAGGGCCTTCCTGACCCCCTCCTGGGCGTTCCCCGTCAACTCCGCGACCCTGCGACCGCTCAGTCCCCCGGTGGTCCCCGTAAGCACGTGCAGCACCGCACCGTCCAGCGGGTACGAGATGACACCGTAGGGTCGTGAGACATCCATATGACTACTGTAGCAGTCGTTTGACCACTAACGTAGTCATTTGACCCCCGCCCGAGACCTCGAGGGACCCTGCGCTGTGCCCGAACCTGGGTCGAATGCCTGCAGCGGCGCCGCCGCCTTGAGCAGCATCTCGTCGAACTCGTCCTCGGGGTCGGACTGGGTGACGATCGCGCCGCCGGCGCCGATCGTCGCCGTCTCGCCGTCGAGCACGATCGTGCGGATCGCGACGCTGAGGTCGCAGCCGCCGCCGAGGCCGAGGTAGCCGACCGCGCCTGAGTAGACGCCGCGGGCGGCGCCCTCGAGCTCATCGAGGATCCGCATCGTGCGCAGCTTCGGCGCGCCGGTCATCGAGCCGGGCGGGAAGCAGGCGCGGACGCAGTCCAGCGGGCCGAGTTCCTCGCGCAGCAGGCCGCGCACCGTGGTGACCAGCTGGTGCACGGTCTCGTAGCTCTCGACCTGGATCAGGTCGGGGACGTGGACGGTGCCGACCTCGCAGACCGAGCCGAGGTCGTTGCGCAGCAGGTCGGCGATCATCAGGTTCTCGGCGCGGTTCTTCTCGTCGCTGCGCAGGCGCTCGGCGAGGCGCACGTCCTCGGCCGGGGTGGCGCCGCGCCGGCTCGTCCCCTTGATCGGCTTCGCCTCGACCCAGCGGTCTCGGCCGATGCGCAGGAAGCGCTCCGGCGAGGAGCTGAGCACCGCCGTCCCACCGATGCGGACGAACGAGGAGAAGGGCGCCGGGTTGACCCGGCGCAGCGCCCGGTAGAGGTCGAGCGGGGCGACCCCGCCCGGGTCGGCGACGACCTGGTTGGTCAGGCAGACCTCGTATGTCTCCCCCGCCGCCAGCAACCGCTGACACTCCGCGATCTCCTCCAGATAGCGCTCCCGGGAGCGCACCAGCCGCGGCTCGCCCACCGCCCGGCGCGTTTCCCGTGCATCGGACGGGGGGCCCGCCACCGGCAACGATTCCAGCCGTCGCGCGGTTGCCGCAAGCCAATTCCCCGCCTCGCGCCCCTCGTCGGCAAGCCGATCGCCCGCCCCATGCTCCCCGTCGGCCTCGGCCAGGGCGAGCAGGTACACGTGGCCCGCCGCGTGGTCGAAGGCGAGCATGCGAGCGGCGAAGACGAATGCCGCGTCGGGCAACGCTGACCGATGCGCCGCATCCCCCCCGCACTCGGCCTTCAGCTCATAGCCAAACCATCCCGCAAACCCGCAGTCGAACTCAAACGGCAGCTCGGGCCCCTCCGGCCGCGGCCGCGCAAGCTCCTCCGCCAGATAGTCGAAGACCGATTCCCGCCGCAGCTCGACCCCTCCATCCCGCTCAATCCGAAGCTCGCCAGCTTTGACCTCATAGAAAATCGCCCCGCCCAGCGACCCCCCGTCGTCCCCCATGAACGAGAACCGAGCATCTCCATCGGTACGGCTGCTGTCGAGCCAGAAGGCGTTCTCGCTCTCCCCATACAAGCTCACGAACACCAGCTCGGGGTCGACCGCCACCTCAAGGCGCTTCGCGAAGAGCTTCCGTGAAGGGGCGGTTGGGGCACTCCCGGACGGGCGGATACTCAGAGCGGGCGAAGCCCGCGAGTCCGGCCGGGAGTGCCCCAACCGCCCCTCCGGCGAACCTCTCGAAGTACGGCGCGAAGATTGTCGGCTCAAGTCGCGAAAGTTCTCCAGCAGCCGCCGCCCATGCTCGGCGCAAACCGACTCCGGATGAAACTGGACGCCCCACAATGGCCGCTCGCGGTGTTCGACCGCCATCAGCACGCCGTCGCTTGTCCAAGCCAGTCCCCGTAGCTCATCCGACAGCGGCTGCTCGACGCAGAGCGAGTGGTAGCGGACGGCCTGGAACTCCCGTGGAATCCCGTCGAAGAGCGGCGAGTCGTCGTGGAGGATCGCGCTGAGCCGGCCGTGGAAAGGCTCAGGGGCAGGAACGACTGCGGCCCCGTGCAGTGCACAGATGCCCTGGTGTCCGATGCAGACGCCGAGCAGCGGAACTTCCGCGTGGCGGATCGCGTCGGCGCAGACGCCGAAGTCCTCGACCCGCCCCGGCTCGCCCGGCCCCGGGGAGATCACGACGTTGTCGAAGTCGAGCCGAGCCATCTCCGCCCAGCTCGTCGCATCGTTGCGGACCACGACCGGCTCCTCGCCGTTGACCTCCGCCAGCAGCTGGAAGAGGTTGTAGGTGAAGGAGTCGTAGTTGTCGATCAGCAGCGTCTTCAACCGGCCCGAGGTTGCCACAATGCCCCCATGCCCGATCCCCGCCACGGCGTCTTCGAGACCCTGCTCGTCCTCGACGGCCGCCCGGTCGAGCTCGACGCCCACCTCTACAGGCTCGAAGCCAGCCTCGCCGCCCTCTATCCCGACCTCACACCGCCACCCCTAAACGCGTCGGTTGCCAACCCCCTGCGCGCCGGGTCAACCGCCGGCACGCCTGCCGAGGCGTTGCGGTTGGCAGTTGCGCCCGATGCGAACGGAAAGCTGGCGACGACGACCGAACGCCGGACAGCGACTGGACACTTTGCACCAGAGGGAGTGCGTCAATCGTCCACCGAAGCGGTTTCGCTTCGCGGCCTGACGGTCGCCGGCGGCCTCGGGGCGCATAAGTGGGTGGACCGTCGCCTGCTGGACGAGGCGCAGGCCTCCCTGCCGAACCATGCGCTGCCGCTGATAATTGACACGGACGGCGCCGCGCTCGAGGCCGCCCGCGCCAACCTCTTCGCCGTCCGCGACGGCGCCCTCCTCACACCGCCGCTCGACGGCCGCATCCTGCCCGGCATCACACGCATGCGGGTACTGGAGAGCGCCGCCGAGATCGGGATCGAGACCCGCGAGGCGAGCCTCACCCGCGACGATCTGCTCGCCGCCGACGAGGTCTTCCTGACCGGCTCGGTCCGTGGCGTCGAGCGGGCCGACCGCCTCGACGGCGCAACGCTGCGCGGCGGTGGCGAGCTCAGCGGCCGTTTCGCCGCCGCGCTGCGGCGCGCCTGGACCGGCACGGCGACTGTCGCCCAGCCCGTCGGATAGGGTTCCGCGCCGCGTATGCGCTTCTACGAGTACGAGGCACGCAAGATCGTCGAGCTGGCGGGGATTCCCGTCACCAAGTACGGCTTCTGCCAGACCGCCGACGAGGCACGCAGGGCCGCCGAGGAGATCGGCGGGCCGACCGTGATCAAGTCGCAGGTGCTGAGCGGCGGCCGGATGAAGGCCGGCGGGGTCAAGTTCGCCGACACGCCCGATGAGGCCGCCGAGCACGCCGCGGCGATCCTCGAGCTGGAGATCAACGGCCACATGCCGCGCGGCGTGCTGGTCGACCCGAAGGCCGAGGTCAAGCAGGAGTACTACGCGAGCGTCGTCTGGGACGGCACCGCGAAGCAGCCGCTGATGCTGTTCAGCGACATGGGCGGGATCGATATCGAGGAGGTCGCCGAGCAGCACCCCGACCACGTCGGCCGCGGCCACCTCTCCAACCTCCTGCCGATCGCCGACTTCGAGGCCAAGCAGGCGGTCGCCGCGACCGGCGTCACCGGCAAGCAGCTGCAGCGTGCGACGCCGATCCTCGCCCGCCTCGCCCGCCTCTTCCGCGACTACGACATGACCCTGGCCGAGATCAACCCGCTGGCCGAGCTGAGCGACGGCAGCTTCGTCGCCCTCGATGCCCACATGGAGATGGAGAACGAGGCGGTCGGGCGACAAAAAAAACTGCTGCGGGAGCAGCTCGAGATCGCCGAGGAGGACACCCGCGAGACCTACGAGCCATCCGCCTTCGAGCGCAACGTCGCCGCAATCGATGCCGCCGACCACCGCGGCGTGATCCAGGGCAAGGACCACGGCTTCGAGGGCAACCTGGGGCTGGTGATCGGCGCCGGCGGCGGCTCGCTGACGCTGACCGACGCGGTCCGCAGCCAGGGCGGCAAGCCGGCCAACTACTCCGAGATCGGCGGCAACCCCTCGGTCGCCAAGGCCTGCGGCCTGGCCAGGCAGGTGCTCGAAAAGGACGGCGTCGAGAAGATCGCCGTGATGATGTCGATCGTCTCCAACACCCGCGTCGACATCGTCGCCCGCGGCACGATCAAGGCCTGCCTGGAGCTCGGCCGGGACCCCGGCGAGACGATCGCGATCTTCCGCATCCCCGGCGCCTGGGAGGACGAGGGCTTCAAGATCCTCGACTCCTACGGGGTCGAGTACTGCGACCGCTCGGTCTCGATGTGGGAGGCGGCCGGCCGCGCGGTTTCGAAGATCCAGGGAGCGCCGGCATGACCGGCCTTGGCGGGAAAGTCGCAATATGTGCGACTAAGTCGCCAGAGGACCGTCGATGAGCATCCTCTTGAACAAGGAGACGACCTTCATCGTCCAGGGAATCACCGGCCGCGAGGCGGTCAACCTGACGCGCGAGTGCCTCGACTATGGCTCCAAGGTCGTTGGCGGCGTCACCCCCGGCCGCAAGGGCCGCGAGGTGCACGGCGTGCCGGTCTTCGACACGGTCGAGCAGGCGGTCGCCCACCACGGCGGCCCGATTGACGGCTCGGTCGTCACCGTCCCCCCCGCCTTCACCAAGGACGCAGTGCTGGAGGCGATCGAGAACGGGATCGAGCTGATCGTGATCGTCACCGAGCGCATCCCGCGCCGCGACGTCGCCCAGATGGTCGAGCTGGCGGAGATGCGCGGGGCGCGAATCATCGGCCCCAACTGCCTCGGCCTGATCGTTCCCGGGGTCTGCAAGATGGGCGGCATCGGCGGCCCGGCGAAAGACGCGGCGAAGGCCTACGCGCCCGGCCCGGTCGGCGTGATGAGCCGCTCCGGCGGGATGACGACCGAGATCTCCTCCTCGCTGACCCAGGCCGGCCTCGGCGTCTCGACCGCGGTCTCGATCGGCGGCGACGCGATCATCGGCTCGACCTACGCCGAGCTGATGCCCTACTTCGAGGCCGACGAGCAGACCGAGGCGATCGTGATCTACACCGAGCCCGGCGGCCGCATGGAGGCGCAGCTCTCCGAATGGGTTGCCGAGCACGACAGCCGCCTGCCGATCGTCGCCTTCATGGCCGGCAAGTTCATGGACGACGAGGAGATGAAGGGGATGAGCTTCGGCCACGCCGGCACGATCGTCGAGGGCAAGGAGGACACCGCGACCGAGAAGATCGCCCGCCTCGAAGCGGCCGGGATCCGCGTCGTCGAGCGGATCGACGAGATCCCCGACGCGGTCAAGGGGAAGCTCGGGGCGGCGGCCTGATGGCCGAGGCGCTGCACAAGGTCTTCATCGACGTCGAGGTCGACGCCGCAGTCGCCGCCGACGCCGAGCTCGCCAAGAAGCTCGAAGAAGTCTGCCCCGTCGACATCTTCGCCGCCGGCGACTCCGGCGTCGAGATTGTCGACGCGAACCTCGACGAGTGCGTCCTCTGCCGCCTCTGCATCGAAGCGGCCCCGGCCGGCGCCGTGCACGTCAAGAAGCTCTACGACGGCACCGAGCTCTCCTAGTCCGCCCGTCTCACCCGCCGCGGGGCATCGTCCGTGTGCGAACGGTCACATAGACCTGGACATCGATCGGTGTCTCGGTTACGGTTACATCGATCCATGTAGCGGGTAACGGCGGCGGGAGGCTCTTGCGGCCCCTGCACGTCCCCCCGTATCGCACTCCAATCGAAAGGCATCGACGTTGACTGACAGTCCCCGTCGTGTCGCCATCGTCGGCGGCAACCGGATCCCATTCGCGCGTTCTGACTCGGTCTACTCGCGCGCCTCGAACCAGGACATGCTGACCACCGCGCTCGACGGTTTGGTCGAGCGCTTCGCGCTCGGTGGCGAGACGCTCGGCGAGGTCGCCGGCGGCGCCGTGCTCAAGCACTCGCGCGACCGCGACCTGACCCGCGAGAGCGTGCTCGGCACCCGGCTCGCCCCCGAGACGCCCGCCTACGACGTCCAGCAGGCCTGCGGCACCGGCCTCGAGGCGACGATCCTGGTCGCCAACAAGATCGCCCTCGGCCAGATCGATTGCGGCATCGCCTGCGGCGCCGACACCACCTCCGACGCGCCGATCGGGCTCAACGAGGACCTGCGCGGGGTGCTGCTCGACGCCAACCGCGAGAAGTCGACCGGCGGGCGGCTGAAGCAGCTGACCCGGCTGCGGCCGGGCCACGTCGTGCCCTCGATCCCGCGCAACGAGGAGCCCCGCACCGGCCTCTCGATGGGCGAGCACTGCGCGATCATGGCCGCCGAGTGGGGCGTCGGCCGCGACGAGCAGGACGAGCTCGCCGTCGCCAGCCACCACAACCTCGCCGCCGCCTACGAGCGCGGCTTCATGGACGACCTGGTCAACCCCTACCTCGGCCTCGAGCGCGACCAGAACCTGCGCCCCGACTCCTCGACCGAGAAGCTGGCCAAGCTCGGCCCGGTCTTCGGCGGCGAGGACGGCACGATGACCGCCGCCAACTCGACCCCGCTCTCAGACGGGGCCTCGGCGGTGCTGCTGGCCGACGAGGAGTGGGCCAAGCAGCGCGGCCTGCCAATCCTCGCCTACTTCGTCGACGGCCAGACCGCGGCGATCGACCACGTGCACAAGCGCGAGGGGCTGCTGATGGCGCCCGCCTACGCGATGCCGCGCATGCTCGACCGCAACGGGCTCGCCCTGCAGGACTTCGACCTCTACGAGATCCACGAGGCCTTCGCCGCCCAGGTGCTCTGCACCCTGCGCGCCTGGGAGGACGAGCGCTTCTGCCGCGACCGGCTCGGCCGCGAGCAGCCGCTCGGCGCGATCGACCGCGAGCGGCTCAATGTCAACGGCGGCTCGCTCGCCGCCGGCCACCCCTTCGCCGCGACCGGCGGGCGGATCGTCGCCTCGCTGGCCAAAGAGCTGCACGAGCGCGGCTCCGGCCGCGCCGCGATCAGCATCTGCGCCGCCGCCGGCCAGGGCGTCGTCGCGATCCTCGAGAGCCCCGGAGGTGCAGCCAAATGACGCTCCGCTGTTCCTTTCCCCCGTCATTTGCCGAAAAGGCACAGCGGAAGGGTCTGTATGAGTGACCTGTACACGCAGCTCGTCAACTCGCCGCCCGGCAGGCTGATCGCGCCGCGCGTCGGCCTGCCCCGCCCGGAGCGGCTGAAGCGCCGCGGGGACGGCGCTGCGGACGCCCCCGGCCCGGTGCTCAGCGGCGCCGCGCCCGGCGGCCGGCTCGGCAAGCAGCTCGAGCGGCTGCTGGGTGAGATCGGCGCGCCGCGCCCGCAGAAGTCCGACAGCCCGGTCGGGGCGCTGGTCTTCGACGCGACCGGGATCGCCGACTCGACCGAGCTGGTCGAGTTGCAGCGCTTCTTCCACCCCAACGTAAAGCGGATCGAGCGCTCCGGCCGCGTCGTCGTGCTCGGCACGCCGCCCGCCGGCCTGCCGGCTCGCGCGGCGACCGCGCAGCGGGCGCTGGAGGGCTTCACCCGCTCGCTCGCCAAGGAGGCCGGCCGCGGCATCGCCGTGCAGCTCGTCTACGTCGCCACCGGCGCCGAGGACCAGATCGACTCGACCCTGCGCTTCCTGCTCTCGCCCCGCTCGGCCTACGTCTCCGGCCAGGTCGTGCGGATCGGGCCCGCCGTCGCCGCGGCGCCGGCGCTCGATTGGAAGCAGCCGCTCGACGGCGTGCGGGCGCTCGTCACCGGCGCCTCGCGCGGGATCGGCGAGGCGATCGCGACGACCCTGCACCGCGACGGCGCCGAACTCGTCCTGCTCGACGTGCCCGCCCTCGCGGCGGACCTGGGCGAGGTCGCGGCGCGGCTCGAAGCGGAGACGATCGAGCTCGACATCACCGATGACGACGCCCCGGCGACGATCGCCGAGCGGCTCTCCGGCGGCGTCGACGTCGTCGTCCACAATGCCGGCGTCACCCGCGACCGCACGATCGCCAAGATGCCCGAGGAGCGCTGGAGCTCGCTGCTCGAGATCAACCTCTCCAGCGAGGAGCGGATCAACGACGAGCTGCTGCACCGCGATCTGCTGCGCGGCAACGGCCGCATCGTCTGCGTCTCCTCGATGAGCGGCATCGCCGGCAACTCCGGCCAGACCAACTACGCGACCTCGAAGGCCGGCGTGATCGGCATGGTCGAGGCGCTGGCCCCCGAGCTGGCCGAGCGCGGCGCGACGATCAACGCCGTCGCCCCGGGCTTCATCGAGACGCAGATGACCGACGCGATGCCGATCGCGATCCGCGAAGCGGGCCGCCGCATGAACAGCATGTCGCAGGGCGGCCTGCCGGTCGACGTCGCCGAGACGATCGCCTGGTTCGCCAGCCCGGCCTCGGCCGGCGTCAACGGCAACACGGTCCGCGTCTGCGGCCAGAGCCTGCTGGGGGCGTGAGGGCGATGGCGACGACGCGCACGCTCGACAGCGCGCCCGCGATCCTGCCGCTCTACGCGCGCGCCGCGGCGCCGCTGATCCCCGGCGCCTCGCTGCTCCCCTTCCTGCCCGGGCGCGGCGACGCGATCCCGGAGACCGAGCTGATCCTGCCCGGGGTGCACGCCGACCCCGACGCGGTCGCCGCCTACGCCAGGGCCTGCGGCTTCGCCCTGCGCGACCACCTGCCGCCGACCTACCCGCACGTGCTCGCCTTCCCGCTGCACATGGCGACGATGGCCGACGGCGACTTCCCGTTCGGCGCGGTCGGCCTGGTCCACGTCGAGAACCGGATCGAGCAGCACCGGCGGATCGGCCTCGACGAGGAGTTGAAGCTGGTCGTGCGGCCGACGGCTCTGCAACCGCACCCGCGTGGCCAGACCTTCGGCCTCATCACCGAGGCCTGGGCCGGGCGCCAGAAGGCCTGGGGGTCGCTGAGCACGATGCTGCGCCGCGGCAGCGGCACCGAGCCGCAGGGCGCCAAACGGCCGCAGGGCGACGGCGAGGAGGAGCCGGGGCTGACGCCGAGCGCCGAGTGGCGGCTCGGCGGCGACCTCGGCCGCCGCTACGCGGCCGTCTCCGGCGACCGCAACCCGATCCACATGCACGCGCTGACGGCGAAGCCACTCGGCTTCCCGAGCGCGATCGCCCACGGGATGTGGACCAAGGCGCGCTGCCTGGCGGCGCTGGAAAGCCGCCTGCCCGAGGCCTTCGCGGCCGAGGTCCGCTTCCGCAAGCCGATCCGCCTGCCGGGTAGGGTCGAGTTCCTCTGCGACAGCGGGGACGGGCAGATCCACTTCGCCGTGCGCGACGCCAAGCGGCAGACACCCCACCTCGACGGCCGCGTGCAGCCGCGCGAGGCCAAGGCCACCCCCAACGAGTCCACCGGGAGGAACAGCAAGTGAACGGAAACGGCAACGGAGGCGTGGCCGAGCGCAGCATGGGCGCCGGCCTGCGAGCGCTCAACTGGCTCGCCGGCTCGGACCTGCTCGATCGGATCCGCGTCCGCAAGCAGGTCGAGCGGGCGCTCTTTCAGGGCACCAAGGGCGGCTTCCGCACCGCGACGGCCGCCGGGCGCACCTTCAAGGCCGCCCAGAAGCTGGGCAAACCGGCCCGCCAGGCGGCGGGCAAGCCGCGCAGCCTGTTCGACGTCACCCCCGACGACGAGCAGCAGATGTTCCAGGAGGCGGTCCGCGACTTCGCCGCCGCCAAGGTCCGCCCCGCCGCCCAGGGGGCCGACGACGAGCGCGCGGTCGCGCCCGAGCTGCTCGCCCAGGCGAGCGAGCTCGGCGTCAACATGCTCGGCATCCCCGAGCAGCTCGGCGGCGTGATGCACGAGCAGGCGGCGACGACCAGCGCCCTGGTCGGCGAGGCGCTCGCCCACGGCGACATGGGGATCGCCTACGCGGTCCTCGCCCCCGGCGCGGTCGCGACCGCGATCGGCCACTGGGGCACGGCCGAGCAGGAGGCCACCTACCTGCCCGCCTTCGGCGGCGAGGACGCCCCCGCCGCCGCCCTGGCGATGCTTGAGCCGCGGCCGCTCTTCGACCCGCTGCGGCTGGAGACGACTGCCCGCCGCGACGGCGAGGACTGGGTGCTCAGCGGCGCCAAGTCGCTGCTCGCCCGGGCCACCGATTGCGAGCTCTTCCTCGTCGCCGCGGAGGCCGAGGGCGTCGGCCCGGCGCTGTTCGTGGTCGAGTCGGGCGGCAAGGGGCTCTCCGTCCAGGACGAGCCGGCGATGGGGCTGCGCCCCGCCGCGACCGGCCGGCTGCTGATCGAGGACGTGCGCCTGCCCGGCGCCGCGCTGCTCGGCGAGGGCAAGCGCGAGGAGTACGTCGAGTGCGTGCAGCGGGCGCGGATCGCCTGGTGCGCGCTGGCCGTCGGCGCCTCGCAGGCGGTGCTCGACTACGTGATCCCCTACGTCAACGACCGCACCGCCTTCGGCGAACCGGTCTCCAACCGCCAGGCGGTCGCCTTCGGCGTCTCCGACATCGGCATCGAGACGAACGGGATGCGGCTCGCCACCTACCGCGCCGCGAGCCGCGCCGACCAGGGCGAGGAGTTCGGCCGCGAGGCGGCGCTGGCGCGCAAGCTCTGCGCTGCCAAGGGGATGGAGATCGGCTCCGAAGGCGTGCAGCTGCTCGGCGGCCACGGCTTCGTCAAGGAGCACCCGGTCGAGCGCTGGTACCGCGACCTCCGCGCAGCGGGCGTCATGGAGGGCGCCCTGCTCGTCTGACCGGCAGCGCCAGAGCGAAAGGGAGAACCATGATCAATCTCGAGATACCAAAGAAGTTCAAGCCGCTGGCGAGCCAGGCCAACCAGGTCGCGAGCGAGGTCTTCCGACCGATCTCGCGCAAGTACGACGATGCCGAGCACTCCTACCCGAAGGAGCTCGACATGCTCGCCTCGCTGATCGACGGGATGAACGAGGGCAGCGACATCGGCGGCGCCGGCGCGGCCGGCGTGCGGCGCGAGTCCAACGGCGACGGCGAGAGCGCCAACCGCAACGGCTCCAACCTCTCCACCGTGCTCGGCATCGTCGAGCTCTGCTGGGGCGACGTCGGCCTGCTGCTCTCGATGCCGCGCCAGGGGCTCGGCAACTCGGCGATCGCCTCGGTGGCGACCGAGGAACAGCTCGAGCGCTACGGCGGCAAGTGGGCGGCGATGGCGATCACCGAGCCGGAGGCCGGCTCGGACTCGGCCGCGATCCGCACCACCGCGAAGCTCGACGGCGACGGGTACGTGCTCAACGGCGAGAAGATCTTCGTCACCTCCGGCGACCGCGCCGACCTGATCGTCGTCTGGGCCTCGCTCGACCCGTCGAAGGGCCGCGCCGCGATCAAGTCGTTCATCGTCGAGCGCGACAACCCCGGCCTCAACCTGGACCGGCTCGAGCACAAGCTCGGCATCCGCGCCTCGGACACGGCCAACTTCACCCTGCAGGACTGCCGGGTGCCGAAGGAGGCGCTGTTGGGCGACCCCGAGGTCAAGGAGAAGGGCTTCGCCGGGGTGATGGAAACGTTCGACAACACGCGGCCGCTGGTCGCGGCGATGGCGGTCGGCGTCGCCCGCGCCTCGCTGGAGCGGGCGCGCGAGTGCCTGGCCAATGCCGGGGTCGAGATCGACTACGCCGTGCCGGCGCTCTCCCAGCCGGCCGCCGTCGCGCGCTACCTGGAGATGGAGGCCGATTACGAGGCGGCCCGGCTGCTGACCCTGCAGGCGGCCTGGATGGCCGACAACGGCAAGCCCAACTCGCTGCAGGCCTCGATGGCGAAGGCGAAGGCGGGGCGCACCTGCGTCGACGTCTCGCTCGGCTGCGTCGAGCTCTGCGGCGCGGTCGGCTACGGCGAGGACGAGCTGCTCGAGAAGTGGGCCCGCGACGCCAAGATCCTCGACATCTTCGAGGGCACGCAGCAGATCCAGCTGCTGATCGTGGCGCGCCAGCTGCTCGGCAAGAGCTCCGCCGAACTGAGGTAGGTGACGAACCTCACGTTTGCGGCCGGCGGCGCGATGGATGGTGAGAACGCGCCGTGAACCGCATCGCCGACCTCACCTGGAAGCACCCGAAGCTGGTCCTCGCCGCGGTCGCCGCCTTCGTCGTCTTCTCCGCCGCGGCCGGCAAAGACGTCGAGAGCCAACTCAAGGCGGCCGGCTTCACCGACCCGGCCTCGGAGAGCGAGCGGGCGACCGGGCTGCTCCGCGACGCGCTCGGCTACAACCCCAACCCGGCGATCGTCCTCGTCGTCCGCGACCCGGACGGCGGCCGGCTCGACACGAGCGACCCCGCGGTGCGCGCCGAGATCGCCCGGATCAGCCGCGAGACGGCCGCGGTCGAACACATCGGCCGCGTCGTCAACCCGCTGCGCGACCGCCGCGCCGGCGCCCAGCTGATCGCCCGCGACGGCGAATCGGTGGCGATCGCCGCCTACCTCTCGACCGCCGACTCCGAGGAGGACGGCGGCTACGCCGCCGAAGGGGTCGACCCGGTGATCGCGACGAGCTCGCTCGACGTCGGCATGGGCGGCTTCGCGCCCGGCTTCAACGAGACCAACGACCAGACCCGCGAGGACCTGACCAAGGCCGAGCTGATCGCCTTCCCGATCCTCGCCCTGCTGCTGCTCTTCGTCTTCCGCGGCGTCGTCGCGGCGGCGATCCCGCTGCTGCTCGGCGTGATCTCGATCATCGGCACGCTGCTGGTCCTGCGGATCATGGCCGGCTTCTCCGACACCTCGCTGTTCGCGCTCAACATCGCCACCGGGCTCAGCCTCGGCCTGGCGGTCGACTACGCCCTGCTGCTGGTCTCGCGCTACCGCGAGGAGATCGGCGGCGGCGGCTCGCCGCGCGAGGCGCACCGCCGCACCGTCCTCACCGCCGGCCGCACCGCGGTCTTCTCCGGGCTGACCGTCGCCGCCGCGATGGCGGCGCTGATCTTCATGCCGCAGCGCTTCCTCTACTCGATGGCGGTCGCCGGGGCCTCGGTGGCGGTGCTCTGCTCGCTGATGGCGATCCTCGTCGTGCCCTCGCTGCTGGCCCTGCTCGGACCGCGCATCGACGCCCTCTCGATCCGCCGCGGCCCGGCGGTGTCCGATACCTCCGACGGCTGGTACCGGCTCGCCCGCGGCGTGATGCGCCGCCCCGTCGTCGTCGCCCTGGCCAGCTCGGCGCTGCTGCTGGCCGCCTCGGCGCCGCTGCTCTGGACGACCCTGACCGGGCCCAGCGCCGAGGCGGTGCCGCCCGACCAGCCCTCGGCCAAGGCCTACGACTACCTCGAAGCGCACTACCCGCGCGACGTCACCGAGGCAGTCACCGTGACCGTCGACGGCGCCGCCGGTCCGGCCCAGCTGGCCGGCCTGCGGCGCGAGGTCGAAGCGGTCGGCGGGGTCAGCCGCGGCACCCCCTTCGCCGCCGCCGCCGAGGGGGTCGCCTACGCCAACTTCGCGCTCGCCGGCAAGGCGCTCGACCCGGCCACGCAGGACGTCGTCGAGGAGATCCGCGACCTGGCGCCGCCGGCCGCGACCGAGACGCTCGTCTCCGGCAACACGGCCGGCTTCATCGACCAGAAGCAGAGCCTGATCGAGAATGCGCCGCTGGTCGTCGGGATCGTCATCCTGACCACGCTGATCCTGCTCTTCCTGCTGACCGGCTCGGTGCTGCTGCCGATCAAGACCCTGCTGATGAACTCGCTGACGCTGGGGGCGACGCTGGGCATCCTCGTCCTCGCCTTCCAGGCCGGCTGGCTCGACTGGCCGCTCGCCTACAGCGGGCCGGCGGCGATCGAGGTGACCAGCCTGGTCTTCCTCTTCGCGGTGATCTTCGGCCTCGCCACCGACTACGCCGTGCTGGTGATGGCGCGGATCAAAGAACGCTACGACCTCGGCGACGACAACGAGGAGGCGGTCGCGACCGGGATCGGCCGCACCGGCCGGGTGATCACCGCGGCGGCCCTGGCGATCGCGATCGTCTTCCTCGCCTTCAGCGTCAGCAGCGTCTTCTTCGTCAAACAGATCGCGATCGGGATGGCGGTCGGCGTGATGCTCGACGCGACCGTGGTCCGCGCCCTGCTCGTCCCCTCGCTGATGCGCCTCTTCGGCAAGTGGAACTGGTGGGCGCCGAAGCCGCTGCGCCGCATCCACGAGCGTTTCGGCTTCTCCGAGGCCGAGCCAGCTCCGTCTGAAACTACGGCCTAAAGGGCACTCACCTCACACGACTGCAGATATACCGCCGCGACATACGGCTGCCTACTGGACCATCGGGTCTCCGCAATTAGATATGAATTGGCCGTGGTGGACGAGCGGTTCGAATACCGGCCGGATGGTCTGCGAAAAATTGACTCCGATGACTCGGATCCATTTGGGCACCGCGACTACGCGGCGGCCATAGTCGCAGCCTTGGATTCCCTGCCCGTCAATTTCACGATGGGGCTGTTCGGTCCGTGGGGATCCGGCAAGTCAACGATCCTAGAGGAGGTTCGACGGCGCATCACGAGCGATGAGGCTGCAGTGAGGAGTGGCTTTGTCCTGTTCGACGCCTGGCGCTATGACGGCGACCCGTTGCGGCGTGAGTTCCTGAAAGAGAGCGCGCGCACGCTGAGTGAGCAGGGGCTCCTCGAGGAAAAGGCTGTCGGCGATCTCGATGAGTCGCTGGACCTCGACCAGACCACCCCTGAGATCCCAGCCATGCGCCTGCTTGATCGTCACCTCTACAAACGCGCTGCGTTTGGAGCGGCGACGGTCACGGTGATCATCCTTGCCGCAGTCTTCGGCCTCCCTGCCCTCGGTCTTGAGAAGGAGACGATCCTCGCCTTTCTATTCGCGATCTCGAGCGCGCTAACCGCATTCGGCCTGCTCGCACTCCAGCCGGCGCTAGCCCCGGCGCCAGTTCAGAAGACGAAACGGCGCGCCGAATACCCCGACGAGTTCTCAGCCGCCTTCCGTAGCTTGCTCGACAACGTTGATGTTGAGCGGCTGGTTATCGCAGTCGACAATCTCGATCGCTGCTCCCCCGGCCGAGTCACGCAGACCCTGGCAACGATAAAGACCTTTCTAGAACCAGCTTTCGACGAAGGTCATCCCGCCCCAGACCGTCGACTCAAGCAACTCTGCTTTATCGTCGCCGCAGACGATGCAGCCCTAAAGCGTCACTTGACCGCTCAAGAGCTCAGCGCCAGCGCTGCCACTGTCGAAGGCGACCAAGGCATATCGGCAGACTCGGAACTACCGCGAGAGGTGCGTGACTCAGTAGACGAATACCTCCGAAAGTTCTTCGGCGCAAGCATTCGGATACGCGAAGTCCTAGATGAGGACATCAGCCGGTTCTGCAAAGAGGAATTCGCCGGATTCTTCAAAGTCCGGCCGACAATCGGCGAGGAAGCACGACGCGACTTGGTCGAGATGACTTCACAGGCATTAAAGCGTAACCCGCGGAGAATCGTTCAATTCGTCAACAACCTCGCTCTACGCCTTGATCTTCTGGAAGAGCGCGTGCGCCAAGGCCGCATCCAGATCCAGCCAGAAGCATTGGTCGTGGCAAAGCTGGCCATCCTTGAGGAGGAGTTCCCGCATCGGTTCGCCGAACTGCAGGAAAGGCCACAGGCTCTCGACGACTGGCAGATCGAAGCTCGGACTCCTAATGCCGACGCAGGCACCGAGGGCGATGATGGTCGCCACTTGACTAAGAAATCGGAGAGCGACCGGCTTGCGGACTTCCTGCGTTTCACCGACCACATACACAGTCGACATCTGCGGGCATATCTAGACCTAAAACAGAATCGCGACGAGTTGGAACTGGAGCGCCATGCGGAACTGGTCGAGCTCCTTGATGGCGGCGATATCGTCGGTCTACGATCGCTGCTCGACGAAGTTGGCGATGAGGCACCTCGATATGTGGAGGCAGTTGAGCGCCATTTTGAGCGTAATACGCGCCTCGGCAACTGGGCCAAAACCCATAACACCCTGCGGGCGGTAAGCGAGATACCCGCCCTGCACGGTGACGGTGGCGCGATCATAAGGCGCCTTTTAGACGAGTCACTTTCGCACCCTGGCCTTACCCGCCATTTAGCCGAGCTTAACCCTGATGCCGTTCTAGATGTTGGCGGTCAATACCTTGATGAGCGCAAATTTGGTCACCTGGTGCTAGCGGTCGCGACAGGCATGAAGAATCCCAGCAACTCGGAGGCACGACGCCGAATAGCGGATGCCATCTCCGCACACGCCGACTCCCTGGCGAGCGGAAGTACGAACCAACTGCGGACAATGCTTGAGTGGGATGAAATCGCCAAAGACATCGACTCATACGCAAAGTTGGTGGAAAAACTTCCGGCCGTCGTGGGTCCCATGACGGCAGCTACGGCACTCGGGCAGCTAGATGAACAAGTTGAGGAAGGACGCCATGGAGATGGACCTGCCCTACGGGTCGCGGTCGTCGCAATAGGTCGAACGTTGAATGACAGCCAATTTGACCAGCTGATACGGCTCGGCCGCACGATGCTCGAAGGTCTGCAAGAGGCCGACAACGATGAGTACACCGAGGTTGCTCATCGCCTAAGAACCCTGTTGAGACTGGCGAAAGAGACCGGAGCGAAGGTGGAACGACCGCTGCCTTCGGATGATGAGAGAACCGCCTTGGCCGCCGCAATCAGCAGCCGTTGGGACTCAATTCCTCCCAGCTCCAAATGGGAAGCTTTGCAGCTGGGCGTTGAGCTTTGTCAGGCAGGCGACGAAGCCGATAACCAACACGGCTTCGAACTCGGTCAGAAGGTTTTCGATGTCGAGGATGGCGTGGGCCTCGAACAGTGGCTGTTGAATGAGATCAGCGCGCTACCTGATCGGTTTGCCGAGGCAGTGAGGGCAGAGCTTGCCTACGGGCTCGCTAACCTCCGGAAGAGATTTTCTTCGGTAAGTGCCGAACGCATACTGTCGCGGCTACCGGAGGATCAACAGAACGCGGTCGTCGCTCGTGCTGTAGTCACTTCCGTTGAAGAGGACCAGCCTGAAAGAGCAGACCACTTGCTAAAAAGCCTTCCGACTAACGAAGCGAAGACGGTGGCGGCGACGATCACGCAAGGCCTACTCGATCATCCCGCGGAGAGCGAAACGCGCAGCCGGGAGGCACACTTCTTACTGGCACACCAGGGGCTGCTTGGCGATGACGAGGTGTTCAGGCTCGGCATGCAATTGGCAGAAACCGCAGATCAAGAGCGCGGGATCGCGATCGAACTCGCCCATTACATCGGAGCTTTGAAGATTAGTAACGCGCGACACCGCCTCGAGCTCGTGCAGCGACTCCTAAAGACCGAGGCCGAAATGACCGCCGTTGACCGAAAAGTCGCAATGCTGACGGCTGCAGTCGACGTTGCTGGCAAACTCTCAAGCAATGCACGCGGTGCAGCCATCGGCCGCTTGCGAGAAAGACTTGGCGCGCCTGAAGCCGAAATTGCGAAGGCCGCAGAGAAACTATTGGCCGTCGAGGGTGAGTCTGCCTAGGTAGTTCAATGAGGTAGTAGCAAATGGTAGGGCACACCAAGGGCCGATGTCAGAACTTCTTAGTGGCCGAAGGCCGCCTTCAGCCACTCGGCCAGAAAGGGCTCGGCGATTCGGTATTCGCCTTCGCCGCCCGAGACGACTTCGCGCTTCTCCAAGGCCCGTAGCGCCTTCTGGACGTTGGTCTGCGCCGGCAGGCTGTGACTGGCGCGATATGCGGCCGTGAAAGGGCGGCCAGGCTCGCGGGCGAGGGCTTGGAGTAGGAGCCTCTGGGGGGTCGAGGCGTCTTCCCAGAGCAAAGTGAAGTGCGCATGCTCGGACCGCAGCACCGCCGCCAGGGCATCCGCCAGGCGATCCGGAGAGGCGCTCATGCCCTCGGGCACCTGCTCCCAAAGGAAATAGGCCAGCTCCTGGGTGGCGTGGGGGTGGCCACCGGTGATAGCGAGCAGTTCGCGGATCACCTCGTCGCCCCCCTCTTTCCCGGTTGTCGCGAACCGCTCGGCGATGAACGGTGCGAAGGCGTCGGCGGCGATTACGCCCAGCTCGATCGGCTTCGCGCTGCGCCAGAACGGCTCATTCGCATCGCTGAAGATCCGCTCCATGACATGGCGCTTGCTTCCGAGATAGACGTGAGCCACGTCGGGCTGCTGCTGGAAGACCGAGCGCAAGAGGCGCGGCAAGGCGGGGTCGATCTCGACGATCTCCTGGAACTCGTCCAGGATCAGCGCGGTCCGCCGCTTCCCGGCTCCGCCCAACTCGGCGGGGAGCTGGAGCAGCCGCTCAAGCGTCGCGTCGACCTCGGCGTCGGAGCGGTCAAGCGCGAAGCTGAAGGAGAGCGACCCGTTCTCGGGGTCGACGGTGACCGTCGGCTGGACCTGCAATCCGCGGAATGGAGCGAGAGCACGCTCTTTCAGCCTCTCCAGCGGCGAGGCGATCTCCTCGTAGATCGAGCGGGCAAGCGCCGCCGCGAGCCGCTCTTTGGTCGGCGTGGTCATCAAGTCGATATGGGCAACCAGCACCCCCTCCTGCAGGAGCATCTGCGTCGCATTCCAAACCAGCGACGACTTACCGCAGCGACGCGGGGCAAACACGACGGCGTCCTGGCCGTTGCGCACGTCGGCGACGAGCTCGGCACGCTCGTCCTCACGATCGGCAAACGAGTCGTCCAGAGCCAAAGCGCCGAAACGAAAGGGATTGGACTGCTCTGGCTGGGGCATACCTGTAGGTATTATACTAAAATGTATGTGAATTTGCCCTTAAAGGTGTATACCTAAAGGTATTATACCCTAAAGTATGTGAACCAACTGGATCCCACTTCTTTGCGGATTCGCCCGACAAACTAAATTTCCTGCCTCGTGAACTTCATTGAGGACGTGATGGAACGCTCGCCCGCCTCGCGGCTGGGGATCGTCGCCGTCGACGCCGAGGGGAACCGGCGCGACTGGCACTTCGGCGAGCTGATCGCGCGCTCGGCGGGGCTGTCGGGCGCCTTCGCCGCCCGCGGGGTGCGGCGCGGCGACGTGGTGATGACCCTGCTCGGCAACCGGGTCGAGTGGGCGCTGACTTTGCTCGCCTGCTGGAGGATGGGGGCCGTGCCGCTGCCCTGCACGCCGCAGCTGCGCCGCCACGACCTCGCGCTGCGCGCCGGCGCCGCCGCGCCGGCGCTCTGCGTCGGCGAGGAGGGGCTGCTCGGCGAGCTGCCCGACGGCGTCCCGGCGATGACCCTCGGCGAGGTCGCCGCGGTGCTCGACGAGGACCGCGCCCAGGAGACGCCGGCGGCGATCGAGCCGATCGACGCCGAGGACCCGGCGCTGATCGTCTTCACCTCGGGCACGACCGGCGAGCCGCGCGGCGTCGTCCACGCCTACCGCTACCTGGCCGGGCAGCGCGCCCAGGCCGAGCACTGGCTCGGCTCGCGGCCGGGCGAGCTGGTCTGGTGCACGACCGCGCCCGGCTGGTCGAAGTCGGCCCGCAACGTCTTCCTCGCCCCCTGGCTGACCGGCGCCGCGGCGGTCCTCCACGAGGGCCGCTTCGACCCGGCCGAGCGCCTCGAGATGGTCGAGGCGCTCGCCGTCAACGTGCTCTGCCAGGCGCCGACCGAGTACCGGATGCTGGCCAAGCGCACGCAGTTGCGACCGCTGCCGGCGCTGCGCCGCATGGTCTCGGCCGGCGAGGCGCTGGAGGCCGAAACGATCGCCGCCTTCCGCGCCGCGACCGGCCTCGAGCCGGCCGACGGCTACGGCCAGACGGAGACCGGCCACATCTCCGCCAACCTCGCCGGCGAGCCGGTCGTGCCGGGCTCGATGGGCAAACCGCTGCCGGGGCTCGCCGTGCGGGTCGTCGACGGCGAGCTCCAGCTCAAGGCCGACTCCTCCCCCACCTTCTTCTCGCGCTACCTCGACGGCGAGCGCTTCGCGGGCGAGTGGTGGGGCACCGGCGACCTCGTGCGCGAGGGCGAGGACGGCCACCTCTTCTTCGCGGGCCGCGCCGACGACATCATCGTCTCGGCCGGCTACCGGATCGGTCCGGCCGAGGTCGAGGCGGCGCTGCTCTCCCACCCCGCCGTCGCCGAGGCGGCGGCGGTCCCGGCGCCGGATCCCGAGCGCGGCGCCGTCGTGCGCGCGATCGTCGTCCCCCGCGAGCGCGAGCCCAGCGAGGAGCTGGCCCGCGAGCTGCAGGAGCACTGCAAGCGCGAGACCGCCCCCTACAAGTTCCCCCGCATCGTCGAGTTCGCCGACGAGCTGCCGAAGACGGCCAGCGGCAAGATCCGCCGCGCCGCCCTGCGCGCCTGAGCCGCGGCTCAGGCGGCCTCGGCGAATGCCTCGTCTAGGCCGACCGGCCGGCCGAGGTGGTAGCCCTGGGCCATGTCGACGCCGTACTCGCGCAGCAGCTCGATCGTCTCGTCGTCCTGGACGTACTCGGCGATCGTCGTCTTGCCGAGGCCGCGGGCGATCTGGACGATCGCCTTGACGGTCAGCTGGTCGGCGTCGCTGCGCGGCATGTCGCGCACGAACGAGCCGTCGATCTTGATCAGGTCGAAGGGGATCGTCTTCAGGTAGTGGAAGGGCCCGAAGCCGGCGCCGTAGTCGTCGATCGCGACCTGGCAGCCGAACTCGGTCAGCCGGTCGGCGAAGCCGGTGGCCGCTTCGTAGTCGTAGACGTTTGCCGTCTCGGTGATCTCGAAGGTGCAGTGCGCGGGGTCGGCGTCGCCCTCGTCGAGGCGCCGCTCGATGAATTCGAGCACCGAGATGTCGGTCAGCGAAGCGCCCGAGAGGTTGACGTGCAGCGAGAGCGGCGCGCCCCGGCGATCCGGCTCGGCGAGCAGCTCCAGCGCCTGGCCGACCACCCAGCGGTCGAGCTCCTGGACCATGCCGGAGCGCTCCGCCGCCTCGATGAAGTCGGCGGCCGGCACCAGCACGCCGTCCTCGTTGGTCATCCGCAAGAGCAGCTCGTAGCGCTCGACGCCACCGGAGGCGAGGCTGTGGATCGGCTGCGTCTGCAGGCTGAGCCGATCGCCGGTGAGCGCGTCGCGGATCCGCGAGGCGGTCGTCTGGCGGCGCTTCAGGCCGCGCTGCGGCTCGCTCGGGTCGCGGAACAGGGCGATCTGGTTGCGGCCGCCCTCCTTGGCCCGGTACATCGCCTGGTCGGCGGCCGCCAGCACCGCCTCGGCGCCGCCCTTGCCGCCGCCGAACATCGTGATCCCGACGCTGATCGTGATCGCCTCCAGCTGCGGCGCCGGCCGAACGCTTTCGGCGACCTGGGCGCGCAGGTCTTCGCCCAGCTGCAGCGCCCCTTCGGTGTCCGTCTGCGGCATCAGGATCGCGAACTCGTCGCCGGAGAGGCGGGCGACGATGTCCGTGCCGCGGACGCGCTCGCGCATCACCTCGGCGACCTGGCGGATCAGGTTGTCGCCGCTGTGATGGCCGAGCGAGTCGTTGACCGCCTTGAGGCCGTCGATGTCGACGACCATCACCGCCCCCTGGCCGCCGTAGCGGGCGCTGAAGGAGACGTGCTGGTCGAGCTCGGCGCGGAAGCGGCGGCGGTCGAGCAGCCCCGTCAGCGAGTCGTGGTCGGCGAGGTAGCGGAGCTCGCTCTCGGTCCGCTCGGCCCGCTCCAGCGCCGCGAGCAGGAGCGCGCGGTCGTCGTCCTCGAGCTTGGCGAGCACGGCCTTGATCGCGGGCTCGTTCTGTGCGGGGAGTCGTTCGTGCGCCACTTAAGGAATGTAGATATATCCGCGCGGGAACTGTGTGCGCGATCACCGAAATACCCCATTGCAACCCACTTTCGGCGACCCCCACCACCCAATAATTGGCCTTGCTGCTCCGCGGGTAGTGTGAGCGCATGGCCAATCGCCTCGCACGGGAGACCAGCCCGTACCTGCTCCAGCACCGCGACAACCCGGTCGATTGGTATCCCTGGGGCCGGGAGGCCCAGGACCAGGCGCGCGAGCTCGACCGGCCGATCCTGCTCTCGGTCGGCTACTCGGCCTGCCACTGGTGTCACGTGATGGAGCGCGAGTCCTTCGAGGACGCCGGCACCGCCGCCTACATGAACGAGCACTTCGTCAACGTCAAGGTCGACCGCGAGGAGCGCCCCGACGTCGACGCCCTCTACATGGAGGCGGTGCAGGCGATCAGCGGCCAGGGCGGCTGGCCGATGACGGTCTTCTGCGACCCCGACGGCGTGCCCTTCTACGGCGGCACCTACTTCCCACCCGACGAGGGACGCGGCATGCCGAGCTTCCGGATGGTGATGGAGGCGGTCCTCGACGCCTTCGAGAACCGCCGCGACGAGCTGCGCGAGCGGGCGCCCGAGACGCGCCGCCGGCTGGCCGCGATCGGGGCGATCGAGCCGGCCGGCGAGGTACCGGGAGAGGAGCTGCTGGCGGCGGCGATCGCGACCCTGCGTGCGGCCGCCGACAGCGAGCGCGGCGGCTTCGGCGGCGCGCCCAAGTTCCCGCCCGCCGCGGCGCTGGAGCTGCTGCTGGCCCGCGGCGCGAGCGAGCCGGTCGAGCGCACGCTCGACGCGATGATGGCCGGCGGCATCCACGACCAGGTCGGCGGCGGCTTCGCCCGCTACACGGTCGACGCCGGTTGGCTCGTCCCCCACTTCGAGAAGATGCTCTACGACAACGCCCAGCTGGCGCGGGCCTACCTGCACGGCTGGCAGGCGCTCGGCCACGAGCGCTACCGGCGGGTCTGCGAACGCACCCTCGACTGGGCGCTGGCCGAGATGCGCGGCCCCGAGGGCGGCTTCTACGCGGCCCTCGATGCCGACTCGGAGGGCGAGGAGGGGCGCTTCTACGTCTGGACGCCGGAGCAGATCCGCGCCGTGCTCGGCGAGCGGGCCGAGCCGGCGATCGAGTTCTACGGGGTGACCGAGGCGGGCAACTTCGAGGGCCGCAACATCCTCCGCCTGGCCGGCGGCGCGGGCGCGGCGGAGCCGCCCGGGCTGGCCGCGGCGCGGCGGGCGCTGTACGGGGCGCGCGCCGAGCGGGTCTGGCCGGGCCTCGACGACAAGCGCCTGACCGCCTGGAACGCGCTGATCCTCGCCGCCCTGGCCGAGGCCGGCGCGGCGCTCGGCCGCGCCGATTACCTCGACGCGGCGCGCCAGTGCGCCGAGTTCCTGCTGCGCGACCTGCGCGACGGCGGGGGCCGCCTGCTGCGCACCTACAAGGACGGCGAGGGACGGCTCAACGGCTACCTCGAGGACCACGCCTTCCTGCTCGAGGCGCTGCTGACGCTCTACGAGGCGACGTTCGAAGCGCGCTGGTTCGAGGAGGCGCGGGCGCTCGCCGAGACGACGATCGCTCGCTTCGGCGACCGCGAGCGCGGCGGCTTCTACTCGACCTCCGACGACCATGAGGAGCTGATCGCGCGGCGCAAGGAGGTCGGCGACCACCCGATTCCCTCCGGCAACTCGGCCGCGGCGCTGGGCCTGCTGCGGCTCGAGGCGCTGACGGGAGAGCGCGCCTACGGCGAGTGGGCGGAGGGGGTGCTGCGGCTCTTCGCCAAGGCCGCGCCGCGCCAGCCCGACGCCTTCGCCCACCTGCTGCGCGGGCTCGACTTCCGGCTCGCGCCGACCGCCGAGGTGGCGCTCGTCGGCGACGGCCTGGACCAGCTGGCCGCGGTCGTCCGCGGCGCCTACCGCCCACACCTCGTCCTCGCCGGCGGATCGGCGGGCAGCGAGGCCCCTCCCCTGCTCGCCGGGCGCAGCGCCGTCGACGGCAGGCCCGCCGCCTACGTTTGCGAGAACTTCGCCTGCAAGGCGCCTGTGACGGATCCACAACAACTCGACGCGCTGCTCTGAAAGATGCCGCGCGTGCGCGGCTCCCCCTTCGCCTTTTCCGCCGGCCGGCGGGCCAAGTGGATCGTCTTTCTCGTCTGGCTGCTGCGCCGAGGTCAGGGATCGGCTGCGCCGACCCGACCGCGACGGCACCTTCTCGGTGCTGGCCTCGCTGCCGCTCGTCTTCCTCACCGAGATCGGCTTCGTCGTCGCCTTCGGCGTCCTGCTCGACACCTTCCTCGTCCGCAGCGTCCTCGTCCCCTCGATCGCGCTGACGATCGGCGACAAGTTCTGGTGGCCGTCGAAGCTGTCGAAGCGCGCCGAGTCCGAGTCCTAGAGCACCGGCAGGAAGTTCTCGATCTCGTAGGGCGTCACCTGGACGCGGTACTCGTCCCATTCCTGGCGCTTGATCTCGATGAAGCGGCGGAAGGTGTGCTCGCCGAGGGTGCGCAGGACCAGCTCCGAGTCGGCGGCGATGTCGATCGCCTCGCCGAGCGTCTCCGGCAGCTGCTCGATGCCGCGCTGCGAGCGCTCCTCGGGCGAGAGGTGGTAGAGGTTCTGCTCCATCGGCTCGGGCAGCTCGTAGCCCTTCTCGATCCCTTCCAGTCCCGCCTGCAGCATGCCGGCGAAGCACAGGTAGGGGTTGGCGGCGGGGTCGGGGCAGCGCAGCTCGGCCCGCGTCGCCGCCTCCTTGCCGGGGTGGTAGAGCGGCACGCGGATCAGCGCCGAGCGGTTGCGCCGCGACCAGGCCAGGTAGACCGGCGCCTCGAAGCCGGGCACGAGGCGCTTGTAGGAGTTGACCCACTGGGCGAAGAGCGGTGAGATCTCACGCGCGTGGCGCAGCTGGCCGGCGATGAAGGCCTTCGCCGTGGCGGAGAGGAAGTACTGGTCGTCGGCGTCGAAGAAGGCGTTGCGGCCGTCTTTGGTCAGCGACTGGTGGACGTGCATGCCGGAGCCGTTCTCGCCGAACAGCGGCTTCGGCATGAAGGTCGCGTGCGAGCCGTATTTCATCGCGTACTCCTTGACCACGATGCGGTAGGTCATGCAGTCGTCGGACATCCGCAGCGCGTCCTTGTAGCGCATGTCGACCTCGTGCTGGGAGGGGCCGACCTCGTGGTGGGTGTACTCGACGTGGATGCCCATCTTCTCCAGCGCCAGCACGGTGTCGCGGCGCACGTCGGAGCCGGCGTCGAGCGTGGTCAGGTCGAAGTAGCCGCCGTCGTCGAGCACCTCCGGCACGCCCCCCTCGGGCTTGGCCGAGCGGAAGTAGAAGAACTCGAGCTCGGGGCCGATGTTGTAGGCCTCGAAGCCCATCTCCTCGGCCCGTTTCAGCGCCCGCCGCATGATCCAGCGCGGGTCGCCCTCGTAGGGGTCGCCGCCGGGGACGCGGATGTCGCAGAACATGCGGGCGACGGCGTTCTCCTCTTCGGGGCGCCAGGGGATCAGCGCGAAGGTCGAGGGATCGGGCATCGCGATCATGTCCGACTCCTCGATCGGGTTGAAGCCGGTGATCGAGGAGCCGTCGAAGCCCATGCCGCCCTCGAGCGCGTCCTCGAGTTCGGAGGAGTTGATCGAGAAGCTCTTCAGCTGGCCGAGCACGTCGGTGAACCAGAGCCGGATGAAGCGCACGTCGCGCTCGCGGACGATCTCGGCTACGTCGGCGGCGCTGGTTGGTTGCTCGGCCATTCCCGGTCTCCTTGCTGGCTGTTGGCGCGCTGAGGGGGCAAAGATAGGCGAACTGAACCGGCGAGGTGCAAGCGGACGTATTACGGGTATGTGACAGGCGCCTCAGAGGGGTTGCGGGGGCGTCCGGATCGCGCTATAACTTACCTCTCGTAAGTTAATGGCTCAAAGTAAAGTAAAGGCCACATAAAGGCTCTGTGAAGCGGAATCCGCGAGATCGAGCTAAAGGCGGGATGCAAGTGACGGTTAAAACGGCAGTAAGCAGATTCCAGATCCACGACGAGTTGACGGCCCCCGACGAGAGTGCTCCGCTGATCAAGAGCATCCAGGCGGCCGGCGGCGCGGTGACCAAGTTCGTCGGCGTCCTCGCCGGCGCCCCCGCCGTGCTGCGCGCCTACACGCGGATGCGCTCCGAGCTGCGCGGCGGCGTCCTGCCGCTCGCCACCCGCGAGCGGATCGCTTTGGCTGTCGCCGAGTACCGCCAGGACGACTACTCGACCGCCCAGCACGCCAAGTCGGCGCGGCGCGCCGGCCTCGGGCTGGACGAGGTCTCCCGGGCCCGCGGCTTCAGCTCCGGCGACGCCAAGGAGGCGGCGCTGCTCGAGTACCTGCAGGCGACGCTCGACGCCGACGGCGCTCCCCCCCACCACCTGCACGAGGAGGCGCGGGAGATCGGCTGGAGCGACGAGGAGATCCTCGAGGCGGTGGCGCACCTGGCCCTGAACGAGTTCCAGAGCCTGATCGCCAGCGCCGCGGCGCTGCCCAGAGATCAGGCGACCCCCGAAGTACTCCCCTCGGCTGCGTAAACGCAACGCCGAAAGGGGGCCGGCCCCGAGGCCCGACTGACGTGGCTGGCGCAAGCAGGCCAAGGACACAGGGAGCGTGGCGTGCTCTGCACGCGAGCGACCGAGGACGCCGGCATGCGCCGTGCCAGGCGCGTCAGTCGAGGACGACCGTGGCCGTGTAGAGCAGGCGGGCGGTCGAGTAGCGGCAGCCGTAGGTCTGCCGCTTGCCGACCCGCTGCTGGGCCTTGCCCTGGCGGACGTCGGTGGTGTTGGCGCATTTGCCCGGCTCGCGGCTGGCCCGCCAGGCGTTTTTCGCCGAGAGGTCCTGGGCGAAGGCGGGGGCCCAGGTGGGGATCGTGAGGCCGACGATGTCGCCCTTTTCAACCCGCAGGTTGGCGCCGAACTTGACCGTCTTGCCCAGATAGGGGCTGAGCACCTGGACGGTGCCCTGGCGGCGCAGGTTGTAGCGCGGCGGGTTGCTGCCGGGAACGCGGCGCAGGATCGCCAGCCGCGCCTCCGGCGGCGTGCCGAAGAAGCCGTTGAAGAAGGCGCGCTGCTTGTTGGTCGGCTGGGCCAAGCTCAGCGTCCAGGCCTTGACCTTGCCGTTGCGGGGCACGCGGTAGGGCAGGCTCGACTGGTTGGTGCTGACCTGAAAGCCGGTGACACTGCCGACCGCCTGGCAGGGCAGCTCCGGGCAGGACGGGTCGGGCGTGTTGGCGGTGCTGCCGAGGACGACCGTGGTGCGGGAGCTGGTCGCCGCGCCGGCGCCGGCGGCCATCACGATCAGCGCGGCGAGGCAGGCGGCGAGGCCCAGCCCGATCGCAAGGCGACCGTGGACGGCGCTCCGCTCGGCGACGCCAACTATCCGGAAAGACCTCGACATGCCCATGCTCCTCTCGTAGAAGAAAGTCCTGCTTAGCCTGGCTTTGACGGAGAAGAGTAGCCGCAGGGGCGGTTGTCAGCGAGCCCAGATGGTTAGCGGCGCTGGGCGCGCCAGTTGCGGGCGAACTTCCGCGAGACCGCGAAGCCGACCCGGTCGGCGCCGACCCGCTCGAAGCGCAGCGCCCGGGCGACGGCGAGGGTCAGGTCCCAGTCGTTGCCGTGGCTGTAGGGGCCGCGGTCGATAACCCGGGTGACGACCTGGCGGCCGCGGTAGACGAACTTGACCGACGTGCCGCAGGGGAGGCTGCGGTGGGCGACGCCGGTCGTGCCCGGACGCAGCACATGGCCGCAGGCGGTGCGGTTGCCGTAGAGGCCCGGGCCGTACCAGGTGGCGCCGGCCCAGCGCAGCTGGGTGAAGGCGAGGCCGCGGCCCGCCTGGGCGCCGTCGGAGGCGGCGGTCCAGGCGCCGCCGGTGCCCGCCTGGGCGGGCGCGGCCGCGCAGGCCAGGGTCGCGACAACCAGCAGCAGGGCCGCGCGTGAGTGGGATTTCCGCCAGGGGCGGTTCGTGCCTGTCTTCATCGCTCTTTCGGGCGCTTACGGGGTTAGCTGACGGGCTCGCGCTGAAAGAGCTGCGCTACGCGGCGGATGCCGGCGATTCGCCCCAACTTGTGGGTCCCCCGCTCCCCGCGGTATGTGGCGGAGATTCAGCGGAAGTTGGCGGCAGGTTAGCAAACGCTAAGACAGAAAACGGTGACGAGGTTGGAGAGGCCCCCCTCTTGCGAGGGAAGCCTCTCCGTAGCGGGCCTGTAAGCCGGATCCTGTCGTGAGCGACTATCTATCTCACCGGGACCGAGGTCCCGGGGGGGCCGCCGGAGCGGCCCTGCGGCCTACCTGGATCTCGCCGGGCAGGGTCGACGATCCTGTTTGGCCTTGCACCGGGCGGGGTTTGCCTGGCCGCCGCGTCACCGCGACGCCGGTGCGCTCTTACCGCACCATTTCACCTTTGCCTGTACGCAGCTCACGTGTGGCTGCGCCATCGGCCGTATGTTTCTGTGGCACTTTCCCGCGGGTTTCCCCGGGTGGGCGTTACCCACCGCCTTGCCCTTCGGTGTCCGGACTTTCCTCGAGGGGTTTTCTCTCCCCCCGCAGTCGCCCAGCCCGCATTAGGCATGGTAAACCCTGAGCGGCCCGCTGCAAACCGGCGCATCTCGGCGGGCTCAGTCGGTCGGATCGGGTCACGCACTAGAAGTGCGCTCCCCTCACCTCCCTCCCTGCGCCCACCGACCTGCTTGGTTTTCACGGGCTTTGCGGTTGCATCGAATACCCTGGCCAATGTGCCGGTTGCCGTTGTCACTGGAGCGGGTGGTGGGCTTGGGCGGGCGATTGCGCTCGACCTGGCCAGTCGCGGCTACCTGGTCCAGGCCACCGACATCGATCTCGATGCCGCCGCGACGACCGCGGCTGAGATCGGCGCCGGCGCCTCCGCCTCGGAGCTCGACGTCACCGACTGCGACGCCTGCCGGGCTACCGCGGCGGCCGCCGCCACCCGCGGCGGCTCGCTCGACCTCTGGGTGAACAACGCCGGCGTGCTCGTCACCGGCCAGTCCTGGGAGCAGGGCGAAACGACGCGCCGGACGATGCTCGACGTCAACACGCTGGGCACGATGAACGGCACGATCGCCGCGCTCGAGCTGATGACCCCCGCCGGACACGGCCACGTGATCAACGTGATCTCGCTGGCCGGGCTGGTTGCGGCGCCGGGCGAGGTCAACTACTCGGCCAGCAAGCACGCGGCGCTGGCCTTCACCCTGGGCACGCTCTTCGACCTGCGCCGCGCCGGCGTCTCCGGCGTCAAGCTCTCGGCCGTCTGCCCCGACGGGATCTGGACGCCGATGCTCGAGGACAAGCTCGACGACCCGGCCGCGGCGGGCTCCTTCTCCGGCCAGCTGCTCACCCCCGGGCAGGTCGCGACCGCGGTCGGCAAGCTCTCCGAACGGCCCCGCCCGCTGCTCGTCATGCCCCGCTGGCGCGGCCCGGTCCTGCGCATCTTCGACCTCTTCCCCCGCCTCGCCCTGCGCCTGCTGCCGCTGGTGATGCGCGACGCGAGACGGCGCCAGCGGCGCTACAAAAAGCTGATCGAATCCGGCAAGTGGCCCTAACCTGACGCCCCAGGGGTCAGGAGACTTTGCGAACTACCCCTATGACCCGGCCGAGAACGGTGACCTCGGCGCTGCGGATCGGCTCCATCGCCTCGTTCTCGGGCTGCAGGCGGATGTGGTCGGATTCGCGGAAGAAGCGCTTGACGGTCGCCTCGTCGCCAATCATCGCAACGACGATCTCGCCGTCGGTCGCGTCGTCGGCGGGGCGGACGACGACGTAGTCGCCGCCGAAGATGCCGGCTTCCTTCATGCTTTCGCCGCGCACGCGGAGGACGTAGTCGCCGTCCTCGCCGCCGATCACGTCGGGGATCTCGATGTACTCCTCGATGTTCTCCTCGGCGAGGATCGGGGCACCGGCGGCGACCTGGCCGATCAGCGGCAGCCCCGAGCCCTCGGGCAGGATCGTCTTCTTCGCCTTGTCGATGAGCAGCTCGATCGCGCGCGGCTTCGAGGGATCGCGGCGCAGCAGGCCGATCTTCTCGAGGTTGGCGAGGTGCGCATGCACCGTCGACGAGGAGTGCAGGCCGACCGCTTTGCCGATCTCGCGGACGGTCGGCGGATAGCCCGTTTTCGCCGCGTAGCGGCGAATGAAGTCAAAAATCTCCTTCTGCCTCTTGGTCAGGTCCAGGTCCACCACGCGATCCTCCTCATCGACAACACAGCGCACAGAGACGTTCGAACACCTGTTCGCAGAGTACCGCCCGGCCCGGACGCGCGCAAGCAAACCACGGCCCCGCAGCCCCCTTCCCACCCACCCGCAACCCCCGCCACCGCCAAACATCTAGAATCGGCCGCCCTCGAGCGGCTGTGGCGGAACTGGTAGACGCGCAAGGTTGAGGGCCTTGTGCCCCTAACGGGGCGTGATGGTTCGACTCCATTCAGCCGCATAGCAATGCCCCCGTTCAGCGGGGGTTTTTGCGTCTGGAGGGCCAACCTGGCGGGGTTCCCCCAGCAAAGAAGCTCGCCCTCCCCTCTACCATCTCGGTGCGTGGCGACCCCGATCAGAAGACTCGACATCGCCGTCGGCGATCTCGTAGAGATCGACGGTCGCCGTTACGAGGTCGTGCCCGACCGGATGGGCGGAGTGACGCTGGAACCGCCGATCACGCCGATGGCGGAGATCGACGCCGCGCAGGGCACTCGGCCTGCTTCGGCCGAGGACTTCGAGCGGCTGACCGCCGGCATGCCGAGCGACGGCGAGGGGTAGCCGGTGCGCCAGTGGTGCGCCAGTCAGGCACCGAAACGGCCGGTTTCAGCCGAACCTGGCCGGGTCTGCAGCTACGCAGCCGCCGGGGCGAGGCGCTCAAGCGCGTGCCGGCCGATGTCTGCCCTCAGTTCGCCGTTGCGCATCTCATCGAGTGAGCGGCGCAGCCGGTGATCGCGTCAGCCACCGCGCTGGCGATGGCCGGCGTCGGCGACTCGCGACATGAAGCGCGACAGCTCGAAGACCTGCTTCATGCGCTGCGCGGGAGAGCTCGAGGTAGTCACGGCGCAATCTGGCGCGCTCCACCTCGCCGTTCGGCGTCCAGTTCCCGACTCGCTTCTCGTCGCGCCGCATTGCCAAACCGTACAACCACGCCGGAGCCGGCGAGGTCGCGAGGCGACCCGGGTCCCTTCCCATCCGCCTCAGTAGGCGGAAGCCAAGCCGGCGAGCATCGGGAAGTGGCGGACGTTGGTGGTCAACAGATCGGCCTCGAGCAGGAGCGCGGTGGCGGCGATCAGGTAGTCCGCAGCGTCGATACCGCTGTGCGAGCGGCGGTGGCGCTGGGCGAGGGAGCCGGCGGCTCGGGCTATCTCCTCCCCCACCGGCACCCAGGAGACCGCCGAGAAGAACTGCTCCAATGCGTCGATCTCCTTCTCGCGCACGCCAGCCAACAGCTCGAAGCGAACGACCTCGCTGGCGAGAAGGGGCTCTCCGACCTCGATCAAGCCGCTGAGGAGATCGACCGCGGGGGGCGAACCGCGCAGGTGGTCGATCGCGACGCTGGTGTCCAGCAGCTTCACTTGACGCCGAGTCGGGCCAAGCGATCGTTGAGGTCGCCGCCGCGGAGGGCGTCGACGTACTCGGCGCCGCTGGCGCCCCGGCCCCGCCAAGAGCCGGCGCTGGCCTTGAGGGCACGAAGCTTCTCGTCCTTCCCCTGCTCGTCAAACGTCGCGCGAACCGCACGACGGATCAACTCCGAGCGCGACGCCCCCGTATCGCGCGAGGCGCGATCGAGGAGCTCCAGCTCGCCCGCGCCCAGATAGACCTGCGTTCTACTCATGGCATCACTATACACCTAGTGGTGTCGTTACGAGCTCGACATCAGCGCGCCTGGCGCTTGGTCGCCAGCAGAGTGGCGACGTCCTCCAGATCGCGATCGCGGCCCGACTCCCTCTTCAGGCGGATCAGATCGTCGAACCCCACCGCGCGCGGATGCTGACCCCCGCGACGACGGCCTCGACGGCGCCGCGATCGGGCAGCGGTCGCAAGGGAGCGCGGGCGAGCCGGTCGCCGAAGCGCATCCACTCGAACAGCCGCTCCAGCCGCTGGCTGGGCGTCCCCTCTGCCTCGGCGGCGAGATGGACGGGGTCTGCCGCGCTGCCGCCGAGCTTGTGCAGTTCGACCGTCGGCTCAAAGCCGAGCGCTTCCAGGCAGGCGGCGAAGCGCTCGAAGGAGGGCGACTCGTGGCCGTTCTCGATCCGGCTGATCGCCGGCGCCGCGATTCCCGTCCGGATTGCGAGGCGGCGCTGCGAGACGCCGACACGGCGGCGCGCGTCGCGCAGGATCCGGCCCAGCACCGGTTTGGCGTCCGTGCTGGTCATAACGGATACGTTAACACGGCGGCTCCTGGCGGCTCGAAGCGCGCACCTCGCGCTGAGCCCTCGCTCCACGACAAGGACTCACCCGCCGGCCGGGGTCAGGGCGCGAGCCGCTCCAACACTGTCCCATCCGACCCGACAGCCAAGACGGTGGGGACGACCGCGACGCCGTACTTGCGGGCGAGGTCGGGGCGCTCGCGCACGTCCAGCTTGACGAGCGGATCGGGCTCGGCCGAGAGGCGGCGCTCCCACTCGCGGCACTCCCCGCAGAGCGGGTGGGTGAACTCGACGAAGGCGCGGCTGTGGCCGTTGAGCGCACCGAGGTCGGCCGGCTCGATCTGGCTATGGCGTCGCGGCGAGATCCCGCGCAAGCGGGCGCCCAGCCTGTAGGCCTCGCAACCGGCGCAGAAGCCGCTCGCCGCAGCCAACAGCGCGAGGAAGGCGACGAGTGCGCCGAGTGCCGTGCCGGTGGCGGGGGAACCCAGCCACCAGCCCAGCGCTGCGGCGCTCAGGAAGGCGAACCCGATCGTGTTTGCGAGGCGAGGCGGCCGCGAGTCCTCGAGCTCCCCCTCGCCGAAGCGGGGCTGAACCAGCTCGAAGTAGGCGAGGCAGGTGAGGCAGAACCGCCGCCCCAAAGTCAGCCCGATCAGCAGTTGGGCGCCCATCAACGCCCACAGCAGCGGCCAGCCGAAGAGGGCGCCGGCGAGCGCAACGACCCCCACCACCGCCTGGTTGAAGCGCGGCGCCCGCGCGTCGATGACGTCGGTGTCTTTCCACGGATCTGCGGTGCGCGGCCGGGCCATAGCTCAAGTGTAGGTAGGCCGATGCGATTACGCCGGCGGCGGATCGGCCCCCGCGCCCAGCTCGTCGAAGCGTCGGGTGGGTAGGCGGCGGGTCGCGCTGCCGCCGGCGCTGAGCCGGACTTCGACCTGTTCGCTGACCCCCCGGGAGATCCGCGGGTCCGCGGCGACGTTGGCGGTGAAGGCGGTGATCAAGCCGCTGATCACGATCGCGCCGAGCAGCGCCGTGCCCAGCGAGGAGCCGATCTGCTGGGCGGTGTTCTGCAGGCCGCCGGCCTCGCTGCGGTCGTCGTCGCCGACCGCCGACTGGACCACGTTGCCCAGCTGGGAGACGATCAGGCCCATGCCGACCCCGAGCACGCCGGTCGCGATCAGGAAGAGCCCGGCCGAGGCGGGCAGCATCTGCACGCCGGTCTCGAGCGCGTCGAGGCCCTGGACGATCTGCAGGTAGAGCGGGATCGTGAAGAAGATCCCCATCAGGATCAGGTTCTGGGCGAGCAGGGTGTGTCGAAGTCGTCGACCAACTGCGAGATCGCGACGTTCATCACGGCCTGGTCGAGGACCATCAGGAACTGCGCTGCCGCCAGGACGACAAGGACTCCCCACTTGCTCATCTCGGGCAGGAGAATACGCGCCGACCCGCGGGCGCCCGTCTACGCCCCCCGCTCCCTTCCGGTGTGCCTTTCGTCCCCTATAGGTATGAAAAGCACACCGGAACGAAAAATCAGCCGACGCCGAGGGCCTCGTCGATGAACGGGCCGAGCAGCTCGCCGGTGCGGGCCGCGGTCGTCTCGGGGGAGTCGGCGGGGGCGGTGACGTGGCTGATCGCGAGGCGGACCAGGGACTCGGCGAGCAGGCGGGCTTTCGGCGGCGGGGCCTGCGGCCAGCCGCTTTCGATCGTCGCCGTGAGGCGGGCCGTCGCCCACTGCACGACCGGCATCCCCTGGGTGGTGACGAAGGGCAGCAGGCCGGCGCTGCCGTCATCGCTGAGCAGGATGCGGACCAGCGGATCCTCGCCGGCGGTGCGCAGGAAGGTCTCCAGGGCGGCGCCGACCGCGGCGCGGGGGTCGTCGAGGTGCTCACGCACCGCCGCGTCGACCGCGTCGAGGAAGCGCTCACCCTCGTGGATGACCAGCGCCTGGGCGAACTCGTCGCGGCTGCCGAACTCCTTATAGAGAGTCTGGCGGCTGACCCCGGCCGCGGCGGCGATCTCGGCCATCGTTATGTCCGACCAGGCACGACGTTGGACTTCATCCCGCCCGGCAGCAAGCAGGGTGTTTCGCAAAAGCGTCCGGGCTGCCTCGGGATATGGAGTCGTTACGGGCGACATGCTGTTAGTCGCTGGCTGGCTCAAAGTCAATCTTGTCTCTCACCCCACAATCGGGACACGGCCAGTCATCTGGAACCTCGACCCAAGCCGTGCCAGGCGGAAAGCCCTCGCGGGGATTTCCCGTCTCCTCGTCGTACGTGTAACCACATACTGGGCAGCGGAAGGCGCTCATGCTCCCCCACCTCCGTAGCGGGCGAGCACCCGGCGCCTCGCCCGCGGCTGGATGTTGGCGCGGCTGAGGTCGCCCGCGTAGTGATCGACCAGGCGACGGTCCATCACCCGGCGCCAGGCCGGCGGGAACCAGGCGAGCACGATCATCCCCGCGTAGCCGGTCGGCAGCTGCGGCGCCTCGTCGACGTGGCGCAGCGCCTGGTAGCGGCGGGTCGGGTTGGCGTGGTGGTCGCTGTGGCGCTGCAGGTGGTAGAGCAGGACGTTGGAGGCGACGTTGTTGCTGTTCCAGCTGTGCTCGGGACGGCAGCGCTCGTAGCGGCCGTCCTCCTTGCGCTGGCGCATCAGGCCGTAGTGCTCGAGGTAGTTGACGACCTCGAGCAGCGAGAAGCCGAGCACCGCCTGCAGCAGCAGGTAGGGCAGCACGACCGGGCCGAAGACGATCGCCAGCAGGGCGAACAGCCCGACCGTCATCGCCCAGGCCTGCAGGATGTCGTTGTGGAGCGACCAGGGCGAGTGGCCGACGCGCTCGAGCCGGACCCGCTCCAGGCCCCAGGCCGAGCTGAGGCTGCCGGAGACGGTGCGCGGCAGGAAGGCCCAGAAGCTCTCCCCCAGGCGGGCGCTGGCCGGGTCCTCGGGGGTGGCGACGCGGACGTGGTGGCCGCGGTTGTGCTCGATGAAAAAGTGGCCGTAGCCGCTCTGCGCCAGGGCGACTTTGCTCAGCCACTTCTCCAGGTCGGCGCGCTTGTGGCCGAGCTCGTGGGCGGTGTTGATCGCGATCCCGCTGACCATCGCCATCGTCAGGGCGAGGCCGATGCTGTCCACGGTCGAGAGGCCGCCGTAGGCCCACAGCCAGCAGGCGAAGACGAGCCCCGCGTACTGGACCGGGATGAAGACGTAGGTGCACCAGCGGTAGTAGCGGTCCTGTTCGAGCCACTTGATGACGCTGTCGGGCGGGTTCTCGGCGTCCATGCCGACGAGGTAGTCGAGCACCGGGAAGATCACGAAGACGAGCGCCGGGCCGAAAAACCAGAAGACGCCGAGCCCGGTCAGCTCGACCCAGGCCCAGGCGAGGAAGGGCAGCGAGGGCACGATCAGACCGAGCAGCCAGGCGTAGCGCTTCGGGTCCGACCAGGCGGCGGGATTCACCTCGACGTCGTCATGAGAATGCGTATGCGCATGTGCCTCCATGCAATCTCCTTGGTCGTGGGAAAAGGCGTGGTTGACAAATTACCATACTTTGTCAAGTATCGAGACACAAAATAAATGTTTGTATAGGCAGGCTAGGCGGGCGATTCGCGATTTGCGCGAACGCGGGGGCGCGACTGATCAAGCTGGACGCCGCACGCCGACGAGCGAATAGCAACGCTATTCGTGAGGAGGTGGGTGGCGGCCCAGCGCCGGTCAGGCGTGTCATCCGCGGAGCGGAAATCCGAATCGACCGGCTAGACTGCCGCCTGTGTACACCTTCCTCGCATTCGTCCAGGTGCTGATCGCGGTCATCGTGATCTTCCTGATCCTCCTCCACTCGGGCAAAGACGCCGGCCTCTCCGGGGCCTTCGGCATCGGCGGCGGGGGCAGTTCCTTCGGCGGCGGCTCGATGGTCGAGCGCAACCTGGATCGGGCGACGATCTTCTTCTCGATCCTCTTCGTCATCAACACCCTGGTGCTGCTGAAGCTCTAGCCGCGGTCGAGGATCTCGACCGCTTCGCTGCGCAGCTCGGCGTCGAGCAGGGCGAAATCCTCGTCGGAGAGCTTGCCGGCGGCGTGGTCGAGCTCGGCGTCGCGGATCTCGCGGTACTTCGCTTCCTTCGTCGCCTCCAGCTCGCTCGCCGCAACGGGCCGGCGCCTCGCGCCGCGGCCCGGCCAGACCGCGATCAGGGCGCCGCTGAGGGCGATCAGCGCGCCGATCCAGATCCAGGTGACGAGTGGGTCGACGATGACGCGGAAGGTCGCCGTCGCGCCGTCGCTCAGGTAGCTCTGCGCCAGCCGCTCCGCCGTCGCCGCCTGCAGGCTGTCGATCTGGGCGAGCGCCACGGGGCGCAGGGCGGGGTCGACTGCGGCGGCCCGCATCAGGCGCGCGACCGCGCGGCACTGCGGCGGCGTGCCCGGCGCCCCGGAGACGCAGGCGGCGAAGCCCTCGTCGGCGGCCCGCACGCGGCGCCGCACCCCGGCGATGCTCGGTTCGACCGCGGTCCAGAGGTCGCTGGCGATGCCGGCTTTCAGGCCCACCTCGCTGGTCGCCTCGCCGTCGAAGAAGCTGCTGATCGTGCCGGTCTGCATGCCGGTCGGGCGGAAGTAGCGGCGGTTGGGGCGCAGCGTGAACCGCTCGCCGTCCCGCTCGATGCCGAGCACGGCGCCGAAGGTGAAGGCGTTGCTGTCGGCGCTGACCAGCGGCCGCTCGTAGGTCACCGTGCGACCGTCGACGACGGCGCTCTCCCCCGGCGAGAGCCGCAGGTCGCGGTTGGTCTGGAAGCTCGACGAGGCGGCGATGCCGACCAGCAGCACGGCGACGCCGGCGTGGACGATGTAGCCGCCGTAGCGGCGGCGGTTGCGTGAGACGACCGCGACCAGCGCCGTCGCCATCGAGCCGCCGCTGAGCGAGCGCCGCGCCGCGGCGCCGCGCCAGAACTCCTGCCCGAGGCCGGTCAGGGCGAAGGCGGCGACGACGAAGATGGCCAGCGCCCAGGGGCGCAGCCCGGCGCCGGCGAGCAGCGCCAGCCCGAGCCCGGCGGCGGCGGCGACCAGCGCCGGCACGAGGAAGACCCGCTTCGCCGAGGCCCAGCTGATCCGCCGCCAGGCGAGCAGCGGCCCGATCCCGGTGAAGAGCACGAGCAGGACCGCCAGCGGCGTCGTGTAGCGGTCGAACCAGGGCGCCGCCAGCGAGGCCGTGTCGCCGGTGAACAGCTCCGAGATCAGCGGGAAGAAGGTTCCCCAGAAGATCGTCGCGGTGAGCGCGACGAGCAGCAGGTTGTTGACCAGGAAGACCGACTCGCGCGAGGCCAGCGAGTCGATCCGCTTCTCCGAGCGCAGGTCGTCGAGGCGGGAGACGATCAGCGCCGTTGAGCCGATCAGGACGACCGCGATCAGGCCGAGGATGTAGGGGCCGACGGTGCTGTCGCCGAAGGCGTGGATCGATTCGAGCACGCCGGAGCGGACCAGGAAGGTGCCGGTCAGGGCCAGTGAGAAGGTGGCGACGATCAGGCAGGCGTTCCAGACTTTCAGCATGCCGCGCTTCTCCTGGACCATGATCGAGTGCAGGAATGCGGTGCCGATCAGCCACGGCATCAGCGCCGCGTTCTCGACCGGGTCCCAGGCCCAGTAGCCGCCCCAGCCGAGCTCGGTGTAGGACCAGCGCGCGCCGAGCACCAGGCCGATGCCGAGCAGCGCCCAGGCGATCAGGGCGAAGCGCCGGGTCGCGCGGATCCAGGACGCGTCGAGGCGGCGGGCGATCAGGGCGCCGATCGCGAAGGCGAAGGGGATCGTGAAGGCGACGTACCCCGAGTAGAGCATCGGTGGGTGGATCATCATGCTCGGGTGCTGGAGCAGCGGGTTGAGCCCGACCCCGTTGGCGGGCGCCGGGTTGAGCTCGGCGAAGGGGTTGACGCCGCCCGCGAACAGCATCAGGCCGGTGAAGAAGGCGGCGACGCCGGCCATCACCGCGGTCGCATAGGGGACGATCTCGCGCAGCTTGCCGCGCGTCGCGAAGAGCGCCAGCGAGGCGGCGACCGAGAGCACCCAGGCCCAGAGCAGCAGCGAGCCCTCCTGGCTCGACCACATCGCCGACAGCTTGTAGAAGACCGGCGTCTCGATCGAGGAGTGCTGCTGGACGAGGTCGAGCGAGAAGTCGTCGCTGAAGAAGGCGATCTCGATCAGCACCACGCAGAGCGTCAGCAGGGCGAAGAGGCCGTAGACGGCGCGGCGCGAGACGTCGACCCAGCGGCCCTTGCCGTCGCGCCCGAGCAGCGCCGCCACCGCCGCGAAGACCGCGGTCAGGAAGGCGAGCGCCAGTGCGGCGCCGCCCAGGCTAGCTGTCATTCGCCGTCGTGAACTTCGACGGGCACTTCGTGACCAGGGTGTCGGGCTCGCCGGCGAAGACGCCGCGCTCGACGCTGCCGTTGAGGATGATCTCGCGACCGCCGCGGAAGGGGTCGGGCACGGTGCCGCTGTAGGTGACGGCGATGCTCTTGCTGATGTCGTTGCGGTCGGCGACGCGGAAGCGCAGCTCGCCGTTCTCGCGGCGGATCGAGCCCTTCACGACCCGGCCGGTCAGCTGGTAGGCGCCGGGCGCAGCGGCGAGCAGCTGCGAGGGCTCTTTGGCCTGGGTGGAGGCGCTGAACGAGGTGTAGACGAGCCCGACGGCGAGCAGCACGGCGACGCCGAGGGCGACCACGAGCCGGGCCTTTCGCTTGCGGGCGGGATCCACGAGCGGGGGATTATCGCAGGAGGAAGCGCGCCGCCCGCCAGTAGGCGCGCAGGGCGAGGCGGACGGGGGCGGAGCGGGCGACGGCCGGGATGAAGGGCGAATCGAGGTCCGCGGTGAGCCAGGAGGCGAACTCGGCGGCGCCGACCGTGCGCGTCGCCTGCACCTGGCGGCGCTCGCGCAGCAAACGCGGCAGCCAGCGGACGATTTCGCCGATCGCCGCCAGTTTCTGCCGTCCCCAGCCGGCGGCGATCGCGGCCGGGATCAGGGCCAGCTCGGTGAGCAGCAGGGCGGGCGCGAGCAGCGCCAGCAGACCCGCCGGGTAGGCGCGGATCAGGAAGGCCCAGCGGTTGCGCTCGAGCCAGCGCCACTTGTGCTCGCGGGCGCCGAACTCGTAGTCGTGGTCGACGACGGCCGCCGGCTCGATCCCCAGCGCGCCGCCGGCGAGGCGCAGGCGCAGCGAGAGGTCGACGTCCTCGTGGTAGAGGAAGAAGCTCTCCGGGAAGCCGCCGACGTCCTCCCAGGTGCGGCGGGGGATCGCCAGGCAGGCGCCGGAGAGGGCGGTGACCTCGCCGGCCGCGGGCGCCGCGGCGATCGGCCGGCCGTGCCCCCCGGCCCAGACGATGCCGGTGAAGTGGACCGGGTTGCCGGCCGAGTTGATCGTCGTGCCGTCGCCGTCGGCGACCAGCGCCTGCCAGGCCGCCCAGCCGCGCCCCTGCAGCCAGGGACGCCGGATCGCCTCGCCGAAGCCGGGCCGCGGCGCCGCGTCCGGGTTGAGGATGACGAGCAGGTCGCCGCCCGCCGCCGCCGCGGCCGCGTTGCAGCCGCCGGCGAAGCCCGCGTTGCGGGCGCTGCGCACGATCCGCGCCGCCGGCGCCAGCGCGGCGACGGCGTCGGCGGTCCCGTCGCCGGAATCGTTGTCGACGACGATCAGCTCGTCCCCCTCGCCCAGCTCCGGCAGCAGCGCAGGCAGGGTCCGCGCGAGCTCATCGCGGCTGTTCCAGGCGACAATCAGGACCGAAAGCGTCGGGCGCACCGACGCCGCAGGTTATTCGCCCCCGTCAGCGCGACCGGCCGCGGGCCTTGCCGCGAGCGGCCTTCTTCTTGCCGCACGGCGGGCGCAGCTTGACCTTCATGTTGCGCTTCCTGCCGTTCTGCGCCTTGAAGCGCAGGTTCGCGCGCTGGACCCCCTTGCGCTTGCCGCCCCGTGCCCGCTTGCGCTGGCACTGGTTGCGCGAGTTGACCAGCAGCCCTTTGCGGCCGCCGCGCATCGTCAGGATGAACTTCGAGACCGGCACGTCGGGGACGATGTCGAAGATGTTGCGGATGCGGCCGCGGACGCTGTCGGTGCGGCTGGCCAGCTCGATGTCGACCTGGCCGCGCAGCGAGGCGACCAGGTCGGGCAGGAGGTTGTCCGAGGAGCGCAGGTAGACGGGGCCCTTGAGCGGCCGGTCGAGCAGCGGGCTGAAGGCGCGCGCGTGGCCGTAGATCGACTTCTTCGGGCATTTGCCGGCGGCGTACTGGACGCGGGTGCAGACCTTCGAGAGGTTGCTCTGGTCGAGGATCAGCGAGCGCGGCAGGATCGTCGCGGCGCGGGCGATGTTGGCGTTGCCTTTGGGCGGCAGCAGCACGGCGCGCAGTTTCGGGTTCTTGCCGCGCTTGCTCGCGCCGAAGAGGCGCAGGAAGAGCTTCGGCCTGAAGCGCAGTTTGCCGCAGTTGGTCGCCTTGAACGCGGCCGATGCGGGCGCCGCGGCGAAGACCGCCGGATCGAGCGGGTTGGCGCCGCCGCCGAGCAGCGAGCCGGCGACCGCGGAGAGCGCGCAGTTGGTCGGGTTGAGCGTGAAGTTCGGCCGGTCGAGCTTGACCGCGACCGAGCGGATGCCGAGCGTGGCGCCGCCGTAGACGTGCGGGATCGGATCGGACAGCGCCCGCACCCGGGCGGTGCGGGGATCGACGAACAGCGCCACCCGGACCACGACCGTGCCGAGATCGAACGGCCCGGCCGTGGCGGGGGTGATCACTGCCAGGGAAAGGGGGGCGCCCTTGTACGGCCCCGTGAGGAAGACCTTGCCGCCGATCTGGATCGGCGCCGGGCCGCTGCCGGCGGCGACCTGGGCGCTGCCGATCTGGCTGGCGGCGGGACAGCTCGAACTCGCCGCCTCGGCGACGCCGCTGCTGGCGCCGGCCGCGGCCAGGGCGGCCTCAGGGCAGTAGGGCACCCCGGCCAGCTTCGCGGTCAGGCCGGGCGGCAGGGTCAGGTCGACGCCTTTCAGCTCCTGGTTGCCGTCGGCGCGGGCGATGGTCATCTGCAACGGGCTGAAGGCGCCGCCCTGCGGGTTGGCGGTCGTGACCCCGAAGCCGGGCGCGAAGGGACGCTCGGCGAGGGTCTTCGCGCAGGCGACGCCGCCGGGGGCGGAGGCAAGCGTGAACACATCGGACCGCGCGACGGACGGGTCACCGGAGGGGCCCCCCTCCTCGCCCACGGGGATCGTGCCCCGTGCGGACGACCACGGCGCCATCTGAGTGGTGGTCGTGTGCGGCCCGCAGGTCGGCGGGCTGGTCAGCGGGGCCTTCGCGCCGCCGTTGAATTTGAACCGGAACGACTTGAAGGGGACCTGGGGCAGGCCCGGGATCGGCACGCTCCCCAGCGGCGCGTCGTCGAAGCTGGTCGTCAGCTGCCCGGTCTGCGGGTTGGCGCTGACCTTGCCGAGCAGGCGGGCGGAGATGTCATAGCGGCTCGACTCGACGGCGACGAAGATCCGGTACAGGTCGCCGGAGGCCGGATCGCGACTGAGCTGGCGGCCGACGTAGACGGGCCCGCTGAGCGAGCCGTCTGGGAGCGGCGGGGTGTCCACCTCGACGGTGCCGATCTGCGACGCCGCCGGGCAGGCGACCGGGTTCCTGGTCCCCTTGCCGAACTGGCCATCGGTACAGGCCTGCAGGCCGTTGGCGGCTGACGGGTTCAAACCCATCCCGGAGGGAAGGGTGACCCGAGCCGAGCGCACGTGCGAGGTGGCCTGGTTGCCGCCGCCTACGATCTCTGGCAATTCGACGTTTACGGTGGCGCCCGATGGCGAGTCGGTCTGGGGGGTGTTCGGGTCGACTGAGATCGACGGGTCGAACGGGATCTCGTCGCAGTTTTTCGGCGAGGTTTCAAAGGCGGGCGGGTCGCGTGGGATCTTCGACTCGACGTAGTTCGAACCGTGCGGGAAGTTCGGGTTTTCTTCCTCGAAGGAGTCGGCGCGCAACCAGGTCGAGTAGATCTGCTCGAAGGGCGACCCCGGCGAGGCGGGGCCGAGGCAGGTCGTCGGCGTCGTTATGAAGGTGCCGTCACCGGCGTCGCCGTCGAAGGTGAGGCGGTTTTTCGCGACCCTGGCGAGTTCGTCCGGAATCCCTTCCACTTCCACCTTGTGCGCATGGATCGTGAAGTACTGGTGATAGTCACCCTCCCACTCGATGTCCGCCTCGAGGAAGACGTCGCTACCGGCAATGCTGAAGCCGAAGCGGGCGGGTTCGCCATGTTCCGGGACAATGTTGTAGACGTCGGCGTGCAGGATTACGGAAAACCCGGTTTCTGAGTCGGTCGCCGTCAATTCGCTGACGCCGACTTTTGAGCCGGGATGGGACGAGGAGCAGTCCGCGGGACTCTGTTCCGGTTCGAGCTGGCACTGTTCGGTTGCCTGCGGGTTGACGGTCAATCCGGGCGGCAGGTCGACGCGGACGGTGCGGAGATTCCCAGCTGGAACCGGACCGAAAATTTTGGGTTCCGGTTCCGTATTGACGATGAACTGGGTGAAGCCTTTCGGCGGGTGGCCGGCGGCCTCTTCGTAAAAGAGTTTCGGCGTGGCGACCGAGCACTGGTCGGGAGGCGGAGGGTCCGCTTTGCAGGTGCCTGCCTGCCAGGGGCTGTTCTCTTCGGGAGCATCAGGGTTCTGGGGGCCGATGATGTCCGCCCCCGCGGCCGGTGCCATGATTGCCGCTGCCAAAGCCAAAATCGCGCCGATCAGGACGCCCCGCGTGACTGCTCCCCTACCCATCCGGATTCTCCCTTCCTCGAATCATTGCCGAGGACATTACCCGATTTTGATGATCCACGCTAGTATTTTTAGGTATTCCCCGGTCAACAAAAGTGAGGTAACCATGAATTGGGAACTGCTCGCTCGTAGCAATACCCACCCACTGCGCGTCTCAATCCTCGAGGTCCTCGCCATCGACGACGGCCGGATCCTGTCGCCGAAGGAGCTCAGCCTCGAGCTGCAGGCGCCGCTGAGCACGGTCAACTACCACGTGATCGAGCTACGCCGGTCCGGCCTGGTCGAAGTGGTCGACGAAAAACAGGTCCGCGGCGCGATCGAGCACTTCTACCGCGCGGTCGACGGCACTAGGAAGGAGCGCAAGCGAAAGGGACGGCGCAGGACCGCCCGGTAGCGCGACGGCACGCCGGGGAGGGGAAGAAAGCGGACGACGGGTCTCGAACCCGCGACCTCGAGCTTGGGAAGCTCGCGCTCTACCAGCTGAGCTACGTCCGCGTCGCGGCTGATTCTAGTCAGGACACTCGGGCCAGCCGGACAGGTGGGAGGGTTGGGGTGGCCGCCCGTCTAATCTTCGCCGGCGATGAGCAGCCGCTCCTTTTTCGCCTTTCTCGCCGTCTGCGCCTTGATCGGGCTGCTCGGCTTCGGCCTGCTCAGCAAGGGCGAGGCGAAGATCGCCGTCGGCGACCCGGCGCCGGACCGGGTCCTGCCGGTGCTCGGCGGCCCCGGCGAGGGCGCGATCGCCGATTACCGCGGCCGTTGGGTGCTGGTCAACCTCTGGGCCTCGTGGTGCGGCCCCTGCCGCCAGGAGGCGCCCGAGCTGGAGGAGTTCGCGCGGCGCTACCGCGAGCGCGGCGTCAGCGTGCTCGGGATCAATGTCCAGGACAACAGCGACGACGCGCTCGCCTTCCTGCGCGAGCACCGGGTCGGCTTCCCGCAGCTGCGCTCGATCGGCGACGAGCGCAGCGCCGCCTTCGGCTCGACCGGCGTCCCGGAGAACTTCCTCGTCGACCCGCGGGGACGGTTGGCGCTGATCTGGCGCGGCCCGGTCGACCGGCGCTTCATCGAGGAAAACATCGTGCCGGTCATCGAGCGGCGACAATGAGCCGCACTGGCAAAGTGCTTCTCTCGATCGCGCTGGCCTTGCTCCTGCTCCCTGCGCTTGCCGCCGCCGCACCCACCGCGCCGCAGGCCAACCTCGCCGACATCGAAGACGAGGTGATGTGCCCGATCTGCGGCACCCTGCTGGAGTTGGCCGGATCGCCGCAGGCGCAACGCCAGCGGGTGCTGATCCGGCGGATGATCGCGCAGGGCCACAGCAAGGCCGAGATCAAGGAAGCGCTGGTGACCCAGTACGGCGACGAGGTGCTGGCGCTGCCACGCGGCTCGGGCTTCGACCTCACCGCCTACCTGGTGCCCGCCTTTGCCTTCGTGCTGGCGGTTCTGGCGCTGGCGCTCGGCGTGCGCCGCTGGCGACGGGCCGGGGAACCGGCCGGGCCCGGACGCGGCGGCCCCGAGGCCCCGCAGGGCGAGGACGCCGAGCGCCTCGACGCCGATCTGGCCCGCTACGACCTCTGACTCGACCCCGTGGTCGAGGTTTGAGTCGCATAGCGGTTCAAACCTCGACCACGGGTCGGAACTCCCGCCTCAACCCGGCACTGTCGCTCAGTGCTGAATCACCAGGCCGGTCACCGATACCGGCAGGTTGCGCGGGTCGGCTGGGCCGAGGCAGGCGATCGTCGCGTCGACCTGGGCGAGCAGCACCCTGAGCGAGTGCTCGTCGCCCAGCGGCGGGCCGTCGATCACGACGAGCTCGTAGCTCTTGCGCAGTCCCGCCAGCGCCCCGGCGAAGGCGTCCGAGGCGAGCAGGCGGGCGCCGTCGGCGGTCGGCCGTCCGGCCACCACGCAGACCAGCGGCTCGCTGGCGGCGACCGAGCCGGGGCCGGCGACGACGACGGGCCTGAGGACGTCCCCCACGCCGGCGCCGCCGCGCAGGTGCTCGTGCAGACCCGGGGCGTTCGAGAGGCCAAGCGCGTCGGCAAGCCCGGGGTCGGCGAGGTCGCACTCGAGCAGCGCCGTGCGCGTTCCCGCCGCCGCGGCCGCGGCCGCCAGCCCGGCCGCCGTCTCGCGCCGCGCCGGGGCGCTCCCCGTCAGCAGCACCGCGCGACGGCCGCGCAGGCCCTCGAGCAGGCTGCCGAAGACGGCGAGGTCTCCGCGGCGCAGCGTCCCTGTGCGCAGCTCGGGCGAGGACCGGGCGGGGATCTCCGCCAGGACCTTCACATCTGCTCGGGGGCGGAGATGCCGAGCAGGCCCAGCGAGGCGGCGATCGTGCGCTGGGCGAGCCGGCTGAGGCCGAGCCGGGAGCGCTCGACCCCCTCCCCCTCGGCGCCGACGACCTGGCAGTCGCGGTAGAAGGCGTGGAAGTCGGCGGCGACCGCGGTCGAGTAGGCGCAGATCCGGTGCGGGGTGCGCCGCGCCGCCGCCTCGCGAACCTCGTCGGGGTATTCGAGCAGGCGCTTGACCAGGTCGCGCTCCGCCGCCTGCAGCGGCGTCCCCGGCGTCGGCACGCCGGCCTCCCCCCCGTCGCCGCCGGCCTTGCGCAGGATGCTGGCGATCCGCGCGTGGGCGTACTGCACGTAGTAGACGGGGTTGTCGCTGGACTCGCGCCGGGCCAGGTCGAGGTCGAGGTCGACGGTCGTTTCGTGACTGCGCCAGAGCATGAACCAGCGCGCCGCGTCGACGCCGATGTCGTCGATCAGCTCGTCGAGCGAGACAAAGTCGCCGCTGCGCTTCGACATCTGTGCCCGCTGGCCCGATTCGACGATGTGGACGAGCCGCATGATCAGCGCCTCGAGCACGTCGGGGTCGGCGCCGAGGGCGGCGATCGCGGCGTGCAGGCGCGGCGCGTAGCCGTGGTGATCGGCGCCGAGCACGTCGATCAGCCGCTCGAAGCCGCGCTCCAGCTTGTCGCGGTGGTAGGCGACGTCGGCGGCGACGTAGGTCGGCTCGCCGTCGGCCCTGACCAGCACCCGGTCCTTGTCGTCGCCGAAATCGCTGCTGCGCAGCCAGAGGGCGCCCTCGCTGCGGTAGGTGTGGTCGCGCTGCTCGAGCTGCTCCAGGGCGGCATCGACCTCGCCGCCCGCGTAGAGGTCGCGCTCCGAGAACCAGTTGTCGAACTGGACCCCGAAGCGATCGAGCGTCCCCCGCACCCCCTCGAGGATCAGCTCGACGCCGCGTCGGCCGAGCGCCTCGTCGTCGGCCGGATCGAGGCCCTCGCCGCGCAGGCGCTCGGCCAGCTCGGTGACGTACTCGCCTTTGTAGCCGCCCTCGGGCGGCTCGGCGCCGGTCATCGCGGCGCCGATCGAGGCGGCGAAGCGCTGCACCTGGCCGCCCGCGTCGTTGACGTAGTACTCGCTCTCGACCTCGTGCCCGACCGCCTTCAGCAGGCGCACGAGGCTGTCGCCGTAGGCGGCATGGCGGCCGCCGCCGACGTGCAATGGCCCGGTCGGGTTGGCCGAGACGTACTCGACCAGGATCCGCTGCGGCGCGGAGAGCGGCGCCGGGCCGAGCCGCTCGCCGGCCGCCGCCAGCCGCGCCATCGCCCCCCGGTACCACTCGTCGGAGAGGAAGATGTTGACGAAGCCCGGCCCGGCCACCTCGATCCGGTCGAGGCTGCCCGCGGCGCCCAGCTTGTCCTCGAGCTCGGCGCTGAGCCGTGCCGCCACCTCGCGGGGGGCTTCGCCGAGCGGCGCCGCCAGCAGCATCGCCGCGTTGGAGCTGTAGTCGCCGAGCTCGGCCTTCGGCGGCCGGTCGAGGGTCGGCTCCGGGCCGGTCGGCTCGCCGTCGCGCAGGGCCAGCGCCGCGCCGCGCACGGCGGCGCGCAGCTCGGCGATCGAATCCGTCCCGCTCACGGCCCCCATCGTATGGACCGCAACCTGCCCGGGTACGCTGGCCCGGTGCCCTGCCCCGTAACGTTGGCCGAGAAATGACGAGACACAGGCGTTGCCAGACAAGGACGCAGGGAGTCCGAATAGTGGTTCTATTCGGACGACCGAGGACGCAGTATGGCGACGATCTGGGGCCGTCATTTCCGGCCGGACGTTGCGGGGCAGGGCACGAGTGCGCGTAGCCGTGATCACCGACATCCACGCCAACCTGCCGGCCCTCGAGGCGGTCCTCGAGGCGATCGACGCGGCCGGGGTCGAGGAGATCTGGTGCCTCGGCGACACGGTCGGCTACGGGGCCGAGCCCGACCGCTGCGCCGACCTGGTCCGCGAGCGCTGCGCGATCGGCCTGGTCGGCAATCACGACCTTGCGGTGCTCGGCGCGCTCGACATCGCCGCCTTCTCGGAGGCCGCCGCCGCGGCCGTCGCCTGGACGCGCGAGAACGTCGCCGAGCGCACGCTCGAGCTGCTCCGTGAGCTGGAGCCCGCCGGGGAACGCGAGGGCATCGGGCTCTTCCACGCCTCGCCGCGCGACCCGGTCTGGGAGTACGTCCTCTCCGCCGAGCAGGCCGGTGCCTGCTTCGACGTACAGGCCGCCCGCATCGCCCTGATCGGCCACTCGCACGTCTCGCTCTTCTTCACGCGCCCGGCCACCGCCGAGCAGGGCGACGACGTCCGCGGCGCCCAGTCCAGCGACGACTCGCTGCTCGACCTCGCGAGCGGCCAATGGCTGATCAACCCCGGCAGCGTCGGCCAGCCGCGCGACGGCGACCCCCGCGCCGCCTGGTTGGAGCTCGACAGCGACGGGCAGAGCGCCCGCTTCCACCGGGTCGGCTACGACATCGAGCGGGCCGCTGCGTCGATCGCCGGGGCCGGCCTGCCGAGGCGCCTCGCCGACCGCCTCCACGTCGGCTCATGACGCTCAGGTGCAGGGAAAATAAGCCCGGCACCCGGTTCTCTAGACTCGGCCGGATGGCTCACTCGCCGCGATCGCTGCTCGCCCTGGCGCTCGCCGCCACCGCCGCGCTGGCGCTGGTCGCCTGCGGCGGCGAGGACGCCAAGCTGCTGCCCGGGGAAACCGCGCGCGAGATCACCGCCAACCTCGACACCGTCCAGCAACTCTCCGACGAAGGCGACTGCGTCGGCGCCGAAAGCGCCGCGCAGCAGGTCGGCGAACAGATCGAAGCGGTCGAAGGCGTCGACCCGAAACTGAAGCGGGCGCTGGAAGGCGGCGCGGCGCGGCTGCAAGAAGTGATCGCCGAATGCGAAGAAACGAGCACGGAAGCGATCGCGCCGGCGGAGATCCCATCCGAAGCCGAAGAAGACGAAGGCGAGGAGAGGTCGCGGGGCGGCAAAGACAGCGACGAGAAAGATGACGACGAGGAGAGGGCGGGGAAACAGTCGGGACCGCGGGAAGACGAGGGGCCCGACACGCCGTCGACCTCGCCCACGCCGCCGCCCCAGGCCGAAGGCAGAGGCGAAGGGCCGCCGTCCGGCAGCGCGCCGCCCGGCGAAGAAGAAGGCACCGAAAGCCCCTCGGGCGGCGTCAGCCCGGGCAGCCCCGCCGGCGGGGGCGAATGATGGCGGCCGGAACCCTCGCCGGACGTTACGAGCTCGGCGACCGGCTCGGCTCGGGCGGCATGTCGAACGTCTACAAGGCGACCGACCTGACCCTCGAGCGCACCGTAGCCGTCAAGATCCTCGCCGAGCACCTCTCCGACGACGAGCGCTTCGTCGCCCGCTTCCGCCGCGAGGCGCTGGCGGTCGCCAAGCTGATCCACCCCAACATCGTCCAGGTCTACGACACCGGCATCGACGAGGCCCGTCACTTCATCGTCATGGAGTACGTCGAGGGCCGCTCCGGGGCGCAGATCCTGCAGCGGCAGGGCCCGCTGGCGCCCGAGATCGCGGCCGAGGCCGGCACCCAGGCATGCGCCGGGCTCGACTACGCGCACCGCCGCGGGATCATCCACCGCGACGTCAAGCCCGGCAACCTGATGATCGTCGGCGGCCCGGTCGGCGGCGGCCCGATGACCGTCAAGCTGACCGACTTCGGCATCGCCCGGGCGCTGGCGCAGACCCGGATCACCCAGGTCGGCTCGGTGGTCGGCACCGCCGCCTACCTGGCGCCCGAGCAGGTCCGCGGCGAGGAGGCCACGCCGGCGACCGATGTCTACGCCCTCGGCGTCGTCCTCTACCAGTTCCTCACCGGCCGCCTGCCCTACGAGGGATCGAGCCTGGCCGAGCTGGCGGTGCGCCAGCAGAACGAGCGGCCGCTGCCGCCGAGCACCTACAACGACGCCGTGCCGGAGAGCCTCGGCAGCGCCGTTCTGCGAGCCCTGGAGGGCGACCCGTCACGGCGCTACGCCAGCGCCGACGAGCTGGCCGGCGGGCTGCAGCTCGGCCTGCAGGGCGAGGACGTGACCCTGCCGCTGGAGGAGGGCACCGACGCGACCCGGGTCCTCGGCGGCGAGACCGCCACGCAGCGCCTCGACCAGACCGAGCGCACCGAGCTGCGCCCGGCGTCGCCGAGCCGCCGCCCGGTCGCGCGCGCGCCGCAGCAGCAGCAGCCGGGCCCGCCGGCGGTGGCGCCGAGCGCCCCCGCCAAGCGCGGCGTCTTCTCCCGCTTCGCCCGCTTCGTGATGGCCGCGGTGGCCCTGGTCCTGATCGCCGCGGCGGTCGCGACCGGGGTGATCGTCGCGACCGACAGGGCGACCGGCGTGCGCGCGACCGAAGTGGCCGGCGATTCCGTCGACCGCGTCGTCGAAGAGTTCAAAGAACTGGTTCAGAAAAACACCGAATAGCCGGCGGCGTACTCCCTCAGCCGCCCCACGGCGATCGCCTCGCGGGCGCCGCTGACCAGCTGGTTCATGAAGGTCAGGTTGTGCAGGCAGAGCAGCCGGACCGCGGTCAGCTCCTCGGCCCGCGAGAGGTAGCTGAGGTAGTCGCGGTCGTGGTGGCGGCAGGCGGGGCAGGGGCAGCCGGCGGCGATCGGCTCGCGGTTGCCCTCCCAGCCGGCCTTGCGCAGATCGAGCCGGAAGCGGTTGGCGGGATCGGGGACGAGCGCGGTGCCGTGGCGGGCGAGCCGGGTCGGGATCGCGCAGTCGAAGACGTCGAGGCCGAGCGCGATCCCGGTCAGCAGGTCGTCGACGTCGCCGACCCCGAGCAGGTGCTTCGGCGCCGCCTCGGGCAGCAGCGGCGCGGTCAGCTCGAGCACGGCGCGCATCTCCTCCTTGTCGCGGCCCAGCGTCCCGCCGATCGCGATCCCGTCGACGCCGGCCGCGGAGACCGCCGCGGCCGACTCGCGCCGCAGGTCCTCGTAAACGCCGCCCTGGACGATCCCGAAGACTGCCTGCCGCTGCGGCCCGTGCTCGCCGTGCCAGTCCAGGCAGCGCCCCAGCCAGCGGTGCGTGCGCTGCATCGAGCGGGCGGTGTAGTCGCGGTCGGCGTGGTAGGGCGTGCACTCGTCGAAGACCAGGGCGATGTCCGAGCCGAGCTTCGCCTGCACCTCCATCGAGACCTCGGGCGAGATGAACAGCTCGCGCCCGTCGCGGTAGGACTTGAAGCGGACCCCCTCCTCCTCGATCGAGACCACGGAGCCGTGGTCCCCGCCCGGGCGCCCCTTCCCCTTCAGCTCGTCGGCGACGCCCCCATGCGCCAGCGAGAAGACCTGGAACCCACCCGAATCCGTGATCAGCGCCCGCTCCCAACCCATGAACCCATGCAGCCCGCCCGCGGCAGCAATCCGATCCGGCCCCGGCGAAACAAACAGGTGGTACGTGTTGCCAAGAATCAGCTCGTAGCCAAGCCCGACAAGCTCCCGCGACTGCAACCCCCGCACGGTCCCCTTGGTCGCCAGCGGGATGAAGGCCGGGGTCTTCACATCCCCGTGAGCGGTATGAAGCACACCAGCTCGAGCCGCCCCATCTCGCGCCGCAACCTCGAACTTCAGCCTTTTCGCGTCGTCCCTCATCGTGACCCGAGCACTGTCGAGGAGGGGCGCCGGTGGTGCGTCCGCACGTGCCTCCCAGCACCGCAGTGATCCTGGGCGCCGCAGGCGCACTCAGTTGCACCGGCCGGCAGGCCGGTGCTAGGCATCTGCGGACGCACCACCGGCGCCCCCAACCAGCAACGACCGCCCGGTCATAGCCGGAGGCTGGGGAATGCCGAGCAGATCCAGCGCGGTCGGCGCGACGTCGGCAAGGATGCCGCCGTCGCGCAGCTCGATCCCGCCCACGGTGACGACCAGCGGCACCGGGTTGAGCGAGTGGGCGGTGTTGGGCGAGCCGTCGGACTCGAGCATGTGGTCGCAGTTGCCGTGATCGGCGGTGACGATGCAAGCGCCGCCGCTGCGCTCGACCGCGGCGACGACGTCGCCGAGACAACCATCGACCTCCTCGACCGCCTTCACCGCGGCCGGGATCACCCCGGTGTGGCCGACCATGTCGGGGTTGGCGAAGTTGACGATGCCGAAGCGGTACGTCCCCCGCGACCAGTGCGAGACAAAGGTGTCGGCGGCGGCGCGGGCGCTCATCTCCGGCTTGTGGTCATAGGTCGGCACGTCGCGCGGCGAGTCGACCAGGCAGTGCTCCTCCCCCTCCCACTCCTCCTCGCGGCCGCCGTTGAAGAAGTAGGTGACGTGGGCGTACTTCTCGGTCTCGGCGACGTGCAGCTGGCGCCCGCCGCCGGCGGAGACGACCTCGGCCAGGGTGGTCCGCGGGCGCGCCGCGGGGAAGGCGACCGGGTAGGGCCAGCCCTTGCGGTAGGAGGTCATCGCGGTCAGGTCGAGCGGCGGGCCGCCGGTGCGGGAGAACTCGTCGAAGCCGGGCTCGGCCAGGGCGCGGGTCATCTGTCGGGCGCGATCGGGCCGGAAGTTGACGAAGATCGCCACGTCGCCCGCGACGGCGCCGTCGTAGTCGCCGATCACCGTCGGCCTGACGAACTCGTCGGTCTCACCGCGCGCGTAGGCGGCCTCGATCGCCTCGCCGGCGTCCTTGGCCCGCAGGCCCTGGGCGTGGACGATCGCGTCGTAGGCGAGCTTGGTCCGCTCCCAGCGCGTGTCGCGGTCCATCGCGTAGTAGCGGCCGCCGACGGTGGCGATCCGCCCCGCCTGGCGCAGCCAGCGCTCGAGCTCGCCGAGGTAGCCGCGGCCGCCGTGGGGCAGCGTGTCCCGCCCGTCGGTGAAGGCGTGGAAGACGATGTCGGGGACGCCCTCCTGCGAGGCCAGCTCGATCGTCGCCTCGATGTGCTCCCAGCCCGAGTGCACGCCGCCGTCGGAGACCAGGCCGAGCAGGTGGAGGCGGCCGCGCGGGCCGCGGCGGGCGCGGTCGCAGGCGGCCAGCAGCGCCTCGTTCTCGAAGAAGCCGCCGTCGGCGATCGCGTCGTCGATCCGCGCCAGGTCCTGCTTGACGATCGCCCCGGCGCCGAGGTTGAGGTGGCCGACCTCGGAGTTGCCCATCTGGCCCTCGGGCAGGCCGACGTCACGGCCCTGGGCGGAGAGCTGGGTGTGGGGATACCCGTTCCAGAGCCGGTCGAAGACCGGCGTCTCGGCAAGCGAGATCGCGTTGCCGGCCCCGGGCGGGGCGAGACCCCAACCGTCGAGAATTACCAAGGCTAGGGACGGAACCGTCAACGCAGAGCCTTCCGGTGTGCTTTTCATACCTCTACGGTCCGAAAGGCACACCGGAAGCTCATTGTGGCGCTGCCTCTACTATGGCTGCGAATTCTTCGGGGTCCAGGGCGGCGCCGCCGACCAGGGCGCCGTCGATGTCGGGCTGCGCCAGCAGCTCGGCGGCGTTGGCGGGCTTGACCGAGCCGCCGTAGAGGATCCGCACCGCGTCGGCCACGGCGCCGCGCTCGCGCAGCACGTCGCGGATGAAGGCGCAGGCGTCCTGGGCCTGCTCGGGAGTCGCGGTGCGGCCGCTGCCGATCGCCCAGATCGGCTCGTAGGCGACGACGACCTCGGCCAGCTTGGTCGGCTCGACCGCGGCCAGGTCGGTCTCGAGCTGGCTCTCCAGCACGCCCTTGGTCTGTTCGGCGTCGCGCGCGCCCTCGCTCTCACCGACGCAGAGGATCGGCTCGAGCCCGGCCGTCAGCGCCGCCGGGAGCTTGCGCGCCAGCGCCTCATCGGTCTCGTTGAAGTACTGGCGGCGCTCGGAGTGGCCGAGGACGACGGCGTCGACGTCGGCCTCGACCAGCATCGGCGCCGAGACCTCGCCGGTGAAGGCGCCCGAATCCTGCTCGTGCATGTTCTGCGCGGCGACGCGGACGGCGCTGCCGCGCGAGCGCTCGACCACCTCGCTCAGCGCCAGGTAGGGCGGGCAGATGACGACGTCGTGCTGGGTGGCGGCGATCCGCGGCAGCAGCGCGTCGACGAACGCGGCCGCCTCGGCGACGGTCTTGTGCATCTTCCAGTTGGCGGCGAGGTACGGGGTGCGCTCAGGCATCGCTCAGAGCCTCCACGCCGGGCAGCTTCTTTCCCTCCAACAGCTCCAACGAGGCTCCTCCTCCGGTCGACACCCAGTCCACTTTCTCAGCAAGCCCGAAGCGGTGCAGCGCGGCGACCGAGTCGCCGCCGCCGACCACCGTCGTGCCCGGCGCCGCCGCCACCGCCTCGGCGACCGCGCGCGTGCCGGCGGCGAAAGGCTCGAGCTCGAAGGCGCCCATCGGTCCGTTCCAGAGGACGGTGCCGGCGGCGCCGATCGCCCTCGCGTAGGCGGCGGCGGTCGCCGGCCCCACGTCGAGGCCCATCCAGCCGTCCGGGACGACGACGCCCTCGGCGAGGCGCACGGCGGTCTCGGCGTCGAACTCCTCGCCGAGCACGAGGTCGGTCGGCAGGACGAGCTCGCAGTCGGACTTCGCCGCCCGCACCAGCGCCTGCTCGGCCATCGTCACGCCCTCCTCCTCGACCAGCGAGTCGCCGGTGGCGATCCCCTGGGCGCGGAAGAAGCTGAAGCACATCGCGCCGCCGATCAGGATGCTGTCGGCGCGTTCTAGAAAGCGCTCGATGACGCCGACCTTGTCGCTCACCTTGGCGCCGCCGAGGATCACGACAAGCGGCCGCTCGGGCGACTCGACGACCCTGCTCAACTCCTCCACCTCGCGCTCGAGCAGCAACCCCGCGTAGCCCGGCAACAGGTGTGCCACCCCCTCGGTACTGGCATGCGCCCGGTGCGCAGCCCCAAAAGCGTCGTTGACATAGACGTCGGCCAGACGCGCCAGCGCGTTTGCAAGGTCCGGATCGTTCTCCGTCTCGCCAGGCTCAAACCGCACGTTCTCCAAGAGGAGGACCTCACCCGGCCCGAGTTCCTCAGCCAGGGCCTCGACATCCGCACCGACCACCGCGGGGGCCTGCCTGACCTCACACCCGAGCAGTTCAGACAATCGCTCCCCCACAGGCTTCATTGAGAGGTCCGACACCACCTCGCCCTTAGGGCGCCCCAGATGCGAAACGTGGATCAGGGCAAGACCCCGGTCCCTCAGTAATTCAAGCGTCGGCAGCGCCGCCCGGATCCGAGTGTCGTCAACAACTCGACCCCCCTCAAGAGGAACGTTGAAGTCCACACGGACAAGCGCACGCCGTCCGCCATCCGAAATCTCCTGAACAGATCTTGGGAAGGTGCTCAGAGAACCTTCCCCGCAAGCTCGACGCAGCGGTTGGAATACCCCCACTCGTTGTCGTACCAGGAGACCACCTTGATCAGCTTGCCGTCGCCGATCGCCATCGTCTGGCCGGCGTCGAAGATCGAGGAGTGCGGGTCGCCGACGATGTCGGTCGAGACGATCTCGTCCTCGGTGTAGCTGAGGATCCCCTTCAGCGGCCCCTCGGCCGCCTCCCTGACCGCGGCGTTGACCGCGGCGGGATCGGTCGGCGAGGAGGGCGTGAAGACCAGGTCGACTACCGAGCCGGTCACCACCGGCGCCCGCATCGCGAACCCGTTCAGCTTGCCGTTCAGCTCGGGCAGGACGAGGCCGACCGCCTTGGCGGCGCCGGTCGTCGTCGGGATCAGGTTGATCGCCGCGGCGCGCGCCCGGCGCAGGTCCTTGTGCGGCATGTCCTGCAGGCGCTGGTCGGCGGTGTAGGCATGGATCGTGGTCATCAGCCCCTGCTCGATCCCGAACGAGTCGTTCAGCACCTTGGCCAGCGGCGCCAGGCAGTTGGTCGTGCAGGAGGCGTTGGAGATGATGTTGTGGCTGGCCGGGTCGTAGTCGCTCTCGAAGTTGACCCCGAGCGCGACGGTGATGTCCGGCTGCTTGGCGGGCGCCGAGATGATCACCTTCTTGGCGCCGGCCGCGAGGTGCTTGGCGGCGTCGTCGCGGCCGGTGAAGAGCCCGGTTGACTCGATCACAACGTCGGCGCCGAGCTCGCCCCAGGGCAGCGCCGCCGGGTCGCGCTCGGAGAGCACCTTGAGCTCACGGCCGTCGACAGCGATCGAGCCCTCCCCCGCCTCGACCTCGCCCGGGAAGCGGCCGAGGATCGAGTCGTACTTGAGCAGGTGGGCGAGCGTGCCCGTGTCGGTGATGTCGTTGACGGCGACGAACTCGAGGTCCGCGCCGGCCGCGTGGGCGGCGCGGAAGAGATTGCGCCCGATGCGGCCGAAGCCGTTGATGCCGACCTTTACAGCCATGAAGTCAGTTCCTCCTCGATTCGATGCGGTTGGTTGAGGCTAGTCACTGCCGATCGTGACCTCGATTTCGTACCCGTCCGGGTCCTGCAGGAAGGCCGAGTATGAGCCGGAGCCGTAGGAGCTGCGCTCGCCCGGCTCGCCGACCGCCTTGCCCCCGCTCGCCACCCCCTGCTCCCAGGCCGCCTTGACGGCGACGATCCCCAGCCCCGAGAAGCTGAGCAGGCCGAAGCCGGGTTTGGCGGGATGGTGGGCGGAGATGAAGAAGACCGGCCTGGCGATCCCCCAGCCGATCGTCTCCTCCTGCTCGAAGTGGCGCCGCCAGCCGAGCGGCGCGAGCAGCGCGTCGTAGAAGGACGCGCTCCGCTCGAGGTCGGAGACCTCTAAGAGGACGTGGTGCAACATCGGGCCGGGGAGGCTATAGGTGCGGCGTGGCCGACGCGGGCTGGTCAGCCACCGCGCGGGCTCCAGCGGAAGAAGCGGATCGCGAGCAGCAGCCCGGCGACTCCCCAGGCGGCGACGACGGCGAGGTCGCCCCAGGCGAGCGCGGCGCCGGAGCCGCTCACATAGGCGTCGAAGAAGGCCTCGAAGAAATGGCGGACCGGGAAGTGGTTGGCGAAGTCGATCACGCCCCCGGGCAGCTCATCTTCGGGGATGAAGATGCCGGAGAGGAAGTAGAGCGGCAGCAGCAAGGCGTTGACGATCGGTGCGGCGGCGTCCTGCGAGGGGATCGTTGCGGTCAGAGCGATGCCGAGGCAGCAGAAGGCGGCGGCCCCGACGGCGAGCACGAGCAGCAGCTCCGGCGCCCGCGCCCAGGGGATCGGCACCCCGTAGAGCAGGTTGCCGAGCAGCGCGACCAGGGCCAGCATCAGCGCCGCGACGACGATCGAGTTGCCGACCCGGCCGGCGATGAAGACCCAGGCCGGCATCGGCGTGCCCCGCCCGCGCTTGAGCCGGCCTTCCTCGCGCGCGATCGTCAGCGACATCGCCAGCGTCTGCATCGTCGCCGAGATCACCGCCAGGGTGATGATCGCCGGCACGTAGTAGGTAGTGACCTCGATCCCGCCGGCGACGTCGAGCGTCTGGTCGCCGAAGACGGTGGCGAAGATCAGCAGCAGCACGACCGGGAAGGCGACGGTGAAGAAGACCGCCGCCGGGTTGCGCCAGAAGACCTTCTGGTCGTAGCGGAGCTGGTGCCAGACGAGGCTCATCGCCCGGTCAGCTCCAGGTAGACGTCCTCGAGGCTGGGCCGGGTGACCTCGAGTCGCTCCAGCTCGCGGCCCTCGGCCAGCGCCCTGCCGGTCAGCTCGTTGAGCGTGCGCACCGGCGTCGTCGTCTCCAGCTCGACCTCGCGGCCGTCCTCGAGGTAGGTGATCCGGGCCGGCCGGCGCTCGCGGTCGCCGAGGTCCTCCGGGGTGCCGCGGGCGACGATCTCGCCGCCGGCGATGACCGCGACCCGGTCGGCCAGCCGCTGCGCCTCGTCCATGTAGTGGGTGGTCAGGAAGACGGTCTTGCCGAGCGCGCGCAGGGCGGCGATCACGTCCCAGGCCTGGCGCCGGGCGGAGGGGTCGAAGCCGGTCGTCGGCTCGTCGAGGAAGAGCAGGTCGGGGTCGCCGACCAGCGCCATGCCGACGTCGAGCCGTCGCTGCTGGCCGCCGGAGAGGCGGCCGGCGCGCTCGCCCGCCTTGCCGCCGAGCCCGACCGCCTCGATCACCTCGTCGACCGGGCGCGGGGCGCGGTAGTAGCCGGCGTACAGGGCCAGCGACTCGGCCACGGTCAGGTAGGGATCGAGGCGGCAGCTCTGCAGGACGATCCCGATCCGCTCGCGCCACTCGCGCCCGGCGCGCTCGGGGTCCTCGCCGAGCACCGAGACCTCGCCGCCGTCGCGCTTGCGGTAGCCCTCGAGGATCTCGGTCGTCGTCGTCTTGCCCGCCCCGTTGGGGCCGAGGAAGGCGAAGACCTCGCCGCGGCGCACCTCGAGCTCGATCCCGCGCACCGCTTCGAGGTCGCCGTAGCTCTTGCGCAGGCCGCGGATCGATATGACGGGTTCAGTCACCCGGCGATTCTATGTAGACGGTGGATGACGCACTCCAGGGGTCGCCAGGCAAGGACACAGGGAGCGTGGCGTGCTCTGCACGCGAGCGACCGAGGACGCAGCATGGCGGCTCCTGGATGCGTCACTCCAGATCGCGGTGCTTTACCCGCACGACCACGCCGTTGCGGTCTTCGAGCGAGCGGCGGATCCGGTCGGTGACGGTGACCGAGCGGTGCCGGCCGCCGGTGCAGCCGACGGCGATCGTCAAGTGGCTCTTGCCCTCGGCGACGTAGGCCGGGACGAGGAACTCGAGCAGCGGCAGCAGGCGGCCGTAGAACTCGCCCGCCTGCGTGCCCGACTCGACGTAGGCGCGGACCTCCTCGTCGAGGCCGGTCAGCGGCCGCAGCTCGTCGACGTAGTGGGGATTGGGCAGGAAGCGGACGTCGAGGGTCAGGTCGGCGTCGCGCGGCGGCCCGTTCTTGAAGCCGAAGGTGAGCAGGGTCAGCGCCAGCTTGCCGCCGTTTTCGCCGCCGAGCATCTCCTCGGCGATCCGCCGCCGCAGCTGGCCGCCGGTCAGGCCGCTGGTGTCCATCACCGCGTCGGCGCGGGCGCGCAGCGGCGCCAGCAGCTCGCGCTCGGCGCGGATCCCGTCGACGATCCTGCCCTCCGGCGCCAGCGGGTGGCGGCGGCGCGTCTCCTTGTAGCGGTCGAGCAGCGTCTCCTCGTCGGCCTCGAGGAAGAGCAGCTTCGGACTCAGCCCGTCGGCGCCGAGCTCCTCCAGCACCTGGATCAGGTCCTCGAAGTACTCGCCGCCGCGCACGTCGGAGACGACCGCGGCGCGCTCGACGCCGCTGCCCTCGTGGCGGAAGAGCTCGCCGAGGCTGCCGATCATCCGCGGCGGCAGATTGTCGACGCAGAAGTAGCCGCCGTCCTCGAAGGCGGCGATCGCCTCCGACTTGCCGGCCCCGGAGTGGCCGGTGATCACGACCAGGTCGACTTCCCTGGCCACCGCTACCCGGTCCGGTGCAGCTGCTCGTGGATCTCCCGGGCCAGCTTGCCGGGCACGCCCGGCACCGACTCGAGCTCCTCGCGGCTCGCCGCCAGGAAGCGCTCCGGCGTGCCGAAGTGGCGCAGGAAGGCGCGCTTGCGGGCCGGGCCGACGCCCTTCAGGTCGTCGAGCACCGAGGCGGTCATCGCGCGGTCGCGGCGGCCGCGGTGATGGTCGATCGCGAAGCGGTGGGCCTCGTCGCGCACCCGTTGCAGCAGCTGCGAGGCCTCCGAGTCGGCCGCCAGGTCGATCGGCGCCGGCCGGCCGGGAAGGAAGACCTGCTCCTCGCGCTTGGCCAGCGAGACGACGGTGACGCCGCGTTCGACGAACGGCCCGAGCGCGCCCATCGCCGCGCCCAGCTGGCCCTTGCCGCCGTCGACGACGATCAGCGAGGGCAGCGCCGCGAAGCTCTCGTCGCGCTCGCCGTCGTGCGGCGAGAGGTCGATCTGCTCGAGGTGGCGGCTGACGCGTCGGCTGAGCACCTCCTGCATGGAAGCGAAGTCGTCGGACCCGTTGCTGCGCTCGCCGCGCACCCGGAAGCGGCGGTAGTCGGCCTTCTTGGTCGCGCCACCGGCGAAGACGACCATCGAGGCGACCGTGTGCTCGCCACCGAGGTTGGAGATGTCGAAGCCCTCGATCCGCACCGGCAGCTCCTCCATCGCCAGCGCCTCGCGCAGGTCGGCGAGCGCGTCGACGCGGCGCTGGCGCCGGTGCTCGCGGCGCAGCCGGTCCTGGTCGAGGGCGAGGCGGGCGTTGCGCTCGGCCAGCTCGCGCAGCCGCCGCTTGTCGCCGCGCTCGGCGACGCGCACCTCGACCGGCGAGCCGCGGCGCTCGCCCAGCGCCGCCGCCAGCAGCGCGGCCCGCTCGCGCAGATAGGGGCCGACGACGATCGTCCGCGGCATCGCCGGCGAGGCCGAGTAGTACTGGCCGATGAACTCCTCGGCGACCTCGGCCGGCTCGCGTTCGGCCTGGTTGTCGAGGTAGAAGCTCTGCCGCTGGGCGAGGATCCCGTCGCGCACCTGGAAGACCTGGGCGTTGGCGTCGGCGCCCTCGGTCGCGACCCCGATCAGGTCGGCCGTGCCGACCGTGCCGCCGGCGACCCGCTGGCGCTCGAACAGCGACTGGATCGCCTTCAGCCGGTCGCGGTGCAGCGCCGCCCGCTCGAACTCGTGCGCCGCCGCGGCGGCATCCATCTTCGCCTGCTCGTCGGCCTCGACCTGGCGGTAGCGGCCGGAGAGGAAGTCGACGATCGCGTCGATGTTGCGCCGGTACTCGCCGCGGCTGACGTAGCCGACGCAGGGCGCCCCGCAGCGCTTGATGTAGTAGTCGAGGCAGGGACTGCCGGAGCGGCGCCCCGGCTCGGCCCCCTCGCAGGTGCGGAACTGGAACAGCTTGCCGAGCAGGTCGAGCGTCTCGCGCAGCCGCTTGGCGCTGGAGAAGGGGCCGAAGTAGGCGCGGCCGGCGCGGTGCTTCTCGCGGGTGAAGTAGACGCGCGGGTAGTCCTCGTCGAGGCTGACGCAGACGTAGGGGTAGGACTTGTCGTCGCGCAGGCGGATGTTGAAGCGCGGCCGGTGGCGCTTGATGAAGCTCTGCTCGGCGAGCAGCGCCTCGGCCTCGGTCGAGGTGACGACGAAATCGATCCGCTCGACCCGCGAGGTCAGCCGCGGCTCGCCGCCGCTGAAGTGCGAGGCGACGCGTTTGCGGATCGAGCGGGCCTTGCCGACGTAGAGCAGCTCGTCGTCGCCCCCGTGGAAGAGGTAGACGCCGGGCGCGTCGGGCAGCTCTGTGATCCTGTCGTCCACTCGATAGAGGGTAGGCTGCCGGCCACGTGAATCCCCCCGAGCTCAACACGCTTCGAATCGAGGCCGACGGCGAGATCGGCACCCTGACCCTCGATCGCCCCGACGCCTTCAACGCGATGAGCCCGGAGATGATCGCCGAGCTGGGGACCGCCTTCGCCTGGCTCGCCGACCAGGCGCCGCTGCGTGCGCTGGTCCTCACCGGCGCCGGCAAGGCCTTCTGCTCGGGCGGCGACATCAACTGGTTCAAAGGCGGCGCCGAGGACGACTCGATCGACCTGCCGGCCCAGGTGCGGCGCGGCGCCGAGGCGCTGCACACGGCGATCGTCGACCTGCGCCGGATCCCCTACCCGGTGATCTGCGCGCTCAACGGGCCGGCCGCGGGGGCCGGCTTCTCGCTGGCGCTCGCCTGCGACATCCGGATCGCCTCCGAGAAGACCTTCCTCGCCTGCGCCTACGGGCGGATCGGCGCCTCGCCCGACGGCGGCATGACCTACTTCCTGCCGCGCGTCGTCGGGCCCAGCCGGGCGCTGGAAATCCTCCTCGAGGACCCCAACATGAACGCCGCCGAGGCGCTCGAGGAGGGGCTCGTCTCCGCCGTCGTCGCGCCCGAGGAGCTGATCGAGACCGCCCGGGCCAAGGCCGAGAAGCTCGCCGCGATGGCGCCGCACTACGTGAAGATGGCGAAGCGGCTCTGCGGGGTCAGCCTCGAGAACAGCATCACCGAGCACCTGCAGCTGGAGCGCCACGGGATCGCCGACAGCATGGCGACCGAGGACCTCCGCGAGGGCGCGGTCGCCTTCTTCAGCGGCGAGAAGCCCGTCTTCAAGGGACGCTGAGCCGGCGGTGTCGGGGCCGTGCTCCCCGCCCGAACAGTCTAAAGTCTCCCTGAGCATTCCCCCCAGGAAAGGATCGATCTCGTGAAGAAGCTCGCCTCCCTCCTCGTCCTCGCGCTGGCGGCGTTTGCGCTCGTCGCCTGCGGCGACGACGACTTGACCACGACGACCGCGACCGACACCGGCAACGGCGCAGCGGCCGAAAACGGCGAAGAAGCCGGCGGCGGCGCGGCGGCCGAAAACGGCGAGGAAGCCGCCGGCGGCGCGGCCCTCGACTTCGAAGCCGATCCGGCCGGCGGGCTCGCCTACACGAGCGACTCGGCGACCGCCGAAGCCGGCAAAGTGACGATCGACTTCGTCAACCCGCAGAGCCTCACCCACGACGTCGCGATCGAAGACTCGAGCGGCGAAACGATCGCCAGGACCGAGGTGATCGGCGAAGGCGAAACCTCGACCACCGCCGACCTGAAACCGGGCGAATACACCTTCTACTGCTCCGTCCCCGGCCACCGGGAAGCCGGCATGGAAGGCACGCTGACGGTCGAATAGCCGACCCCGCCGCCGGATGAGGGTCCGCCTGGCGATCTGCCTGGGCTTGGCGGTCCGGGCCATGGCGCGGGCGGTCCTTCGGCTCGCTCGCGGACGCGGTCGCCGGGCTGATCGATGCGATCGAGCTGGGCGAGGCGGACATCCTCGGCTGGTCGATGGGCGGCTTCGTCGCCCAGCGCCTCGCGATCGAGCATCCGCGGCGGGTCTCCAGCCTGATCCTCGCCGGCACCAATCCCGGCGGCAGCCGGACCGTGCTCGGCACCGCGAAGGCCCAGGCGATCGACAGCGAGGCCGACCCCTCCGAGGCAGACATCCTGCAGCTGCTCTACCCGCCCGACCGCCAGGCCGAGGGCCGGCGCTTCCTCCGCCGCCTCGGGCGCGCCGGCCGCAGCGGTGAGATCCCCGACGACTTCCGCGTGCCCCCGGCGACCGCCCGCGCCCAGGTCGCGGCCGAGGACCCCTGGCTGCGCAGCGATCGCAACTACCGCCAGCTGGCCGACGTCGCCGCGCCCACCCTGGCCGCCGCCGGTGCCGGCGACCCGGTGACGCCGCCTGTGAACCTGCGGCGGATCGCCAACCGCGTCCCCCACTCGGAGTTCGCAGTCTTCCCCGGCGCCCACGGCTTCCTCTTCCAAGACCGCCGCCGGTTCACGCAAGTCGTGAACCGCTTCCTCAGATAGAGCTCGGCGAGCGGGAGGCCCAACTCAGGCCGCAGCGAGCCTTGGGACAGGCGCGACCTCGCGCTCTGGCTCCTCGTCGGGAATCTGCCGTTCGATGCCGATCAGCAACTCCTCGTCCAGCACGGCGAGGATCCGCTTGAGCACTGGGATCGTCGGCATATGATCGCCGCCCTCGACCTTCGAGATGAAGGAGTGGGACGTCTCGGCCCGCTCGGCGACCTCCTGCTGGGTCAGATCCAGCTCGTAGCGACGCTCGCGGATGTGGGCGGCAATCCAGTTCTTCTCGCGCAGCGCGCGGATCGCGGCATACTCGTCGCGACCCTCACGGTACTCCTCGCTTCGTCGGGCCCGGGCCTGCGCGGCCTCAGCTGCCGACCGCCCCTTCGGACCTAGATGCCCGTTTGCTTCAGCGCTCATGGCGAGGAGTTTATCGAAATAGATAAGTAAGTCAACCCCTCCGCCGGTTACCGCTCGGCGCATCTTGGCCCGCTGGCCGCGGGGGCACCCGTCCTTGCATCCATCCTTCCGGCGAAGTCGGCCATGCGGCGCTTAGCCGTTGCATTCTCGGCGGCAGGAACCGCCCCAGTGTTCTTCTCGAACGCGTGTAGAAGCACAATTAGGTTGCCGGAGCGCTGATAAAGGATGCGATAACGCGTGTTGGCGAAACGGACCCGTAGCTCGCGCAGCTCGCCCTCGATCTGAGAGCTGATCGGGTGCTCCGGCGGCGGGGCCTCGGGCGGCTTTCCGCTCAGGTGCTCCTGCACGTAATCGTCGATCTTGGCGGCACGCTTGGCTGGAAGCGCATCGATGAATCGACTGACCGGTTCGACCCCGCGCCTGTCGCGGTAATAGATAGCTGTCGTCTGCGCCACGCACCGAGCATGCCAGGCGCTTCGGCGGCTCCGCAGCGGACGGTCAGCCCGCGGGCGCCATCACGCGGGTTACGCTGTCGCCGACGAAGCAGGGCTTTTCGTTGCCCTCGACCTCGAGGGTAAAGCGGGTCACTACCTCCCACCAGCCGCCGCCCTTCTCGTCGATCGAGACGACCTCGGCCTTGCCGCGGACCTTGGCGTCGACCGGGACGGGGGCGGGGAAGCGGATCTTGTTCCAGCCGTAGTTGACGCCGAGCGCGAAGCCGGTCGAGGAGATCAGCTCCTTGCGAAAGCCGTCGACGAGCGAGAGGGTGAGGTTGCCGTGGGCGATCGTCGTGCCGAAGGGGCTCTCGCTCTTCGCCCTCTCGACGTCGACGTGAATCCACTGGTCGTCGCCCGAGAGCTCGGCGAAGGTGTCGATGTCGGCCTGGGTGACGGTGCGCCACCCGCTCGGCCCGATCTCCTGCCCGAGCAGCGACTGCATCCCCTCGACGCCCTTTACCTCGACGGTTGCCATCGCGGCGCAGTCTAAACCGGAAGCGGCGGCCACTGCTCGACGCGCAGCTCCGGCATCGGGAAGTCCTTGACGTTGCCGGTGGCGAGGGGGAGGTTGCGAATCGCCGCCGTCGCCGCGATCGCGGTGTCGGCCAGCTCGAGCGTGACTCCGCGCGCTCGGTACTCCAGCCGCCATCTGGCGCTCAGCTCCGCCTCCCGCAGGCCGAGCGGAACGACGACGAAGCTGGAAAGCATTCCCTGCGTCCGCTCCTCCTCGCCGCTGCGCATGCCGGCGAGAACCTCATGGACGGTGAGCGCGGAAACGATCACCGGCTCGCGCCCGGGGTCGAGCAGGCTCGGATCGAAGGCGTTGCCGCGCAACAGATCGATCACCACCGACGAGTCGAGGACCAGACCCATCTCAGTCCTCGCGCCGCCAGTGCTCGGCCAGCTTCTCGTCGCGCTCCAGACCTTCCCGCTTGCGATTCTCGCTGATCCACTCGGGCGTCATCCACGGGGCGAAGTCGGGAATCGAGCCGACGAACCGACGGCGAGCCGCGATCCGCCGGTCGACGTCGACCTTCGCCTCGATCGCCTCGCGGATGTACCTGCTGCGACCGCGGGGGCCCGCGGCCTCGTCGATCTTCCTCACCAGGTCGTCATCCAGATTTATGTGCATACGCATACCCATACAATAGCCCACACCTACTCGACAAGCCGGACTTCGAAGCTCGGCAGGACGATGGCCCCGGCGCCGCCGAGCAGGGCGAGGATGCGGCTCACGTATGCCTGGGTCTCCGGGTAATCGGGGATGCAGTTGCACGGTTCGACCGCGCCGGGACCGGCGTTGTAGGCGGCGAGGGCCAGCGACGGGTCGCCGAACTGGCGCAGCAGGTCGGACATCAGGTGGGCCTGGGCGTCGATCGCTTCGACCGGGTCGTAGGCGTCGCGCAGCCCGTAGGCCGCGGCCGTCGAGGGCATGAACTGGGCGATGCCCTGAGCGCCCGCGGGCGAACCGGCATAGGGGTTGAAGTTCGACTCGGCAAGCAGCTGCGCGGCGAGCAGGGCCGCGGAGACGTTCCAGCGCGCCGCCGCGCGGGACAGCGGGGCGCGGAAGCGCGAGGGGACGAACGAGGGCAGGCTGGACGCGGCGAGGGCGCCGTCTCCCCCGCCCCCGGCGATCGCGGCGCCGGAGGCGCCGACGGAGTTGCCCGCCGCCGAGCATGGCTCGGGGCCGCTGACGAATCCGTAGTGCCAGGCCTCCCACGAGTAGCGCTGGACGAAACCGAAGCGCGACGCGTTGGCGGCCAGCCAGCCGTATGCGGTTTCCGGGCCGAGGTCGAGCTCGGTCGCGCAGCGGTGCAGCGAGCGGCCCGGCGGCGCGACCCAGGTCGGATCCGGGTTGGCGGCGAAGAGCGCCGCCTGTTCGGCATCCGAGCGGAAGCCCGAGTTGACCACCAGGGAGATGCCGGCGCCCGAGGCGGCCGCCGCCATGCGGTCGAAGGCGGCGCCGACGTCCGGCCTCATCCCCTCCCCGCTCCGGTAGACGAGCGGGCCGCTGTAGCCGCCGCCGCTCGCCATCGAGGGCATCGAGCCGTTGTCCGGGGGTGCGGCGGGCGCCGCCGCTTCGGCGACCGCGGAGGCCTCGACCGGCGGACCGGGCAGGCCCGGCCGGGACTCCGCGTCCAGGTCGAGCTCGCCGGTCACCACGGCGCTGGCGCGGACCGGCGCGAAGGATGCCGCGTCCGGGAACGAGACATGCAGTCGCGCCGCCGCGACCCCGTTCCCCCGCGCTGCGCCGGTCGCCGCGGCCCTCGCCCGCGCCAGATAGAGCGGCTTGCGGATGTGCGCCGGGTTGGGAACGCCCCCGGGCAGGGTCGGCGGCGAGAGCAGTCGCGGCAGGTCGTCGCGCATCGAGCGCGCCGCCGAGATCGCCGCCAGGTCGGCGGCGCGCTGCGCGCGGCCTTTCCCGGTCACCGCCCCCGCCAGGGCGACCAGCGCCAGCGCGGCGGCGATCAACGCCAGCGATGCCCCGAGCGCCAGCAGCAGCGCCTGCCCGTCCTCCCTGCGAGTCGCTTCCATGCCGCGACCCTGCCGATCCCCGACGCACGCGTGGCGCGCTCAAACAAAAATTTCTGTGACGGCTTGCTGCCGTCTTAGGCTTACAGACTGACGTCGACTATCTCGATCAGATCGTCGAGGCCGCGGAGGTCCTTGGAGTTCTGCGTGTAGAGCGGCATCGCGTGGGCCAGCGCCGTCGCGGCGATCATCAGGTCGACAATGCGGGACCCTCGTGGTTTGCGCCCCGCCGTGACGGTGGCGACGTAAACCTGGCCGTAGGCACGGGCACAGCGCGATTCGAAGGGAAGCGAGACGACGCCGGTCTCGAACCGCTGCAATCGCTCCTGCCTGCGAACCCGGGCCAGATCGTCCTCGGCGGCAAATGGCCCGGCGGTGAGCTCGGCAAGGGTCAGGGACGAAATCGCGATCTCATCCGGCAGCAGCGCCCGATCGATCTGGTCGCTGCTGATGACGACCGAAGTATCCAACAGGCCCCGCGCCCCGGAACCTTCACCCACGAGGCGTAGGGTCCTGATCGACGTGGGCGTCGATGTCGGCCCTGAACTGCTCGTAATCGATGTGGGGAGCGCCCTCGAAGAGGGCGACGAACTCATCGCGAGAAATGAACGTGCGCTTGCGCTTGTTGATCGGGCGGAGCTCACCGACCGGCACCCCGTTGCGGGTGACGATGAAGTCCTCGCCCTCGTCCAGCGCCCGCATGATCGCGCCGCTCTGGTTGCGTAGCTCCCGCTGGTTCAATCTCCGAGTCATCTTGTCTACAGTAGCACAGTTGCGACGGGAAGCTGGGCGTTGACGGGAGCGTCGCGCCGAGCAGCGCAGCGCGGCCGGCCAGCCAGCCGAGCGGGCGCTTGAGCACCTTGACGCGCAGACCGCGGTCGAGCAAATCGCGGGCCGCGAGGGCGGTCAGGGCGCGGTCCTCGGCGAGGTCGGCACGGAGCAGCGCGGCGGTCGGGCGGATGCGGGGTTCCTCCAGCGCCGCACGCAGCAGGCCCGGCGGCAGGTGGACGATCGCCGCCGACGCACGGACGAGCGGCAGCGCGGCGGCGATCCGTTCGACGCCGTCCTGGTCGCAGGGAAGGGTCAGGTGGCAGATCGAGCCGCGCGAGGCGAGCGCGGCGTCCGGCATGTGCGCGGCGAGGCGCTCCTCCAGCTCGCGCGCCCCGGCGGTGGCGATCAGGGCCGGGCGCGGGGCGCGACCGCCGTCGAGGTCGATCAACAGCGCGGCGCGGTCCGCCTTCGACGCGGCGCAGGCCAGCGCCGCGGCCGCCGCCCTGGATCCCGCCGCATCGCCGACGCGCGTGACAAGCACAACCGGGCTCACCTCGCTCATGGCGAGGTCCTTCATTTCGGCCTCACCGCGGCCGAGGAGGTGACGACGAGGCGCTCGGCGACGGCCGGCAGGGCCGACGGCGGTCGCAGGCGCACGGTGACCCGCCCACCCCGCACCGTCACCTCGACGTCGTCCTCGGCCCAACCCGGCAGGGCGTCGCGGGCGGCGCCCGCCGACGGCCGGCCCGAGGCCAGGGCAAGCGCACCCGCCTCGGCGGCGCCGTCGGCGAGGGTCAGGGCGTAGCCGGTGGCGAGCAGCTGCAGGGCGAGTAGGCCGGCCAGCAGCAACGCCGGCAGCGCAGCGACGAGCTCGACGGTGCTCTGACCGTGTTCCCTACCCATCGTCAGTCCCCAACGTCGCGTGCGCGGCCAGACGCAGGCGAGGCATGCCCGGAACCAGGCGGGGGACCTCGACCTGAACGGTGATGTCAGTGTCATCCGTAATCGCCGCGCTGGCGCGCATCGAGTCAGGCAGGGCGCGCCGCGCGACAACGTCGGCCTCACGTCCGATCAGTGCAGCGCGAGCCCCCGCCCGTGCCGCCGAACCGGCTGACCAGAGCGCGTAGCCGGCGAGTCCGATCTGTGCCGCCACCAGAATCGCCAGCAGCAGAAACGGAACCACACCGATCAGCTCAACCGAAGCGGTCCCATCCTCCCTGCGACGGCTGCTGGCGACCTGGCGCGACACAGGACGACCGTTCCAGGTCCCAACGCACATGTGGCGCGATCAACCAAAAACTTGAGTGTTGAATCTGTCTCGGAAGACGCACGTGTGCGGCTGGCGAGCGCCGGACCAAGCGAGGCAAGGACGCAGGACTCGCGAATAGCAGAGCTATTCGCGTGGCCGAGGACGCCGCATCGCGCCGGTCCGCCGCCGCCAGACGTGCGCGGGCGGGTTTCGAGCCAGGTTCAATACGTCGTGGACTCCGACCACACCTTCCAGAGCGCCGCCACCGCGGCGCCGAGCAGGAGGATCCAGGCGAGGGTGCCGCCGCCGCTGGCGAACATCTCGTCGCTGCCGGCGATCAGCAGCGCGATCAGGCCCAGGGCGCCGTAGAGGATCGCCCTACGGCTGTCCCTCAGCGCGGCCAGGGTCAGCTCGTTCTGGCGGCTGAGCATGAACAGCGTCCAGGAGATCGCCGCCAGGAAGCCGATCGTGATCGCGGTCAGGATCGTGTCCGCCGCGTTGCCGCCGGCGGGGACGAAGGCGACCACGACGGCGAGCAGCATCACGATCGCGACGTTGCGCAGAACCCTCACGCCGGAAAGCTTAAGCGCAAGCCGAGCATGTCGAGCGAGGCTAGGCCCCGACCCCCGCCAGCCAGGCGACCGCGTAGGCGGCCGCGCCGATCGCCGCCGCCGCCGGCAGGGTCAGCAGCCAGGCGACGACGATGTTGCCGGCGACGCCCCAGCGCGCCGCCGAGACCCGCCGTGCCGCGCCGGCGCCGATCACGCCGCCGCTGATCGCGTGCGTCGAGGAGATCGGGAAGCCGAGGAAGGTGGCGCCGAGGATCGTCGCCGCGCCGGCCCCCTGGGCCGAGAAGCCCTGCGCCGCGTCCATCTCGATATTGCGCGCGCCGCGGCCGCGCATCATCCGCAGGCCGCCGCCGTAGGTGCCGAGCGCGATTGCCGCGGCGACCGCGACCGTCACCCAGAACGGCGGCCCCGCGGCGGCGCCGAGGCTGCCCTCGGCGACCAGGGCGAGGACGATCACACCGATCGTCTTCTGCGCGTCGTTGGCGCCGTGGGCGACCGCCAGCAGCCCCGCGGAGAGCAGCTGGGCGCGGCGAAATCCGCGCGTGACCGGCCCCGGCCGCCGCGAGCCGAAGAGGCGGTAGGAGAACGCGATCGCCGCGACGGCGAGCAGGAAGGCCGCCAGCGGGGCCAGCAGGGCGGGGATCAGGACCTTGTCGAGAACGCCGTCGCCGACGACGACATCGGTTCCCGCCGCGGCGATCGCGGCGCCGAGCAGGCCGCCGATCAGGGCGTGCGAGGAGCTCGACGGCAGGCGCAGCCACCAGGTGGCGAGGTTCCAGGCGATCGCCCCGAGCAGGCCGGTGAAGACGACGACCGGCGCGATCGCCCCGGCCGCGACGATGTCCTCGGCGATCGTCGCCGCCACGGCGACCCCGATGAACGCCCCGGCGAAGCTCAACACGGCCGCCGCCGCGATCGCCGCCTGCGGCGACACCGCCCGGGTCGAGACCGCCGTGGAGATCAGATCAAACGTGTCATGAAACCCGTTGGTGAAGGCGAAGACCAGAGCCGCCGCGACCGCCAGAACCAGGGCAAGGTCGGCACTCATGACACCGTCATGCGTTCTTGATCACGATTCCCTCGAGGGTCTGGGCGGCCGTCTCGGTCGCGTCGATCGCGTTCTCGAGCACCGCGAACATGTCCTTCCAGCGGATCACCACCATCGGGTCGATCCCGTTGGAGAAGAGCGAGGCGACGGCGTCGCGGGAGATCCGGTCGCCCTCGTTCTCGAGCCGGTGGACCTCGATCCAGTAGCGCTCCAGGTTCTTGAAGCCGCGCAGGTTCTGCAGCCCGGCGGCGAGCTGCTCGCAGGCGCCGACCAGCACCTTGGTCAGCGCCTGGGCCTGGGCCATCGGCGCCTCTATCTGGTAGAGGCCGAGGAAATCGGCGGCCTCCTCGGTGTAGTCGACGATGTCGTCCATCTGCGTCGCCAGGCTGTAGATGTCCTCGCGGTCGATCGGCGTCACGAAGGTCGAGTTGAGCCGGTTGACGATGCTGTGGGTGATCCGGTCGCCCTCCTGCTCGGCCTTGAGGATCTCCCGCGCCAGGTCGCCGGCCTCCGGCCAGACGCCCATCATCTCGTCGAGCAGGCGCGCCGCGTGGACGGTGTTCTGCCCGGCCTCGATGAAGAGGTCGAAGAAGGCGTCGTCGCGCGGCAGGAGCGAGAGGCGGACCATCGCGGGATCCTACGGCTCAGCCGGGCGCCGCGACGAAGTGTTCGGCGGTCCCGGCGGAGTGCAGCTCGCGCAGCTCGCGCTGGACGCTGCGCCGCTCGCCGTCTGGGGCGCCGCGCCGTGACCAGACCCCGTCGGCGTCGAGCTCCCAGGCGTTGGCGTTGTCGGCGAAGCAGCGCTCGATCACGTCGAGCAGCTCCGCTTTCAGGCCCTCGTCCTCGATCGGCGCGACCAGCTCGACGCGGCTGTCGAGGTTGCGCGGCATCAGGTCCGCCGAGCCGGTCAGGACGCGCGTCTCCTCGCCGCGGCGGAAGGCGTAGATCCGCGAGTGCTCGAGGAAGCGGCCGACGATCGAGACGACGCGGATGTTCTCCGAGACGCCCGGCACGCCGGGCCGCAGGCAGCAGACGCCGCGCACGTTGAGGTCGACCCGCACGCCCGCCCGCGACGCCTCGTAGAGCGCCTGGATGCAGCCGGCGTCGACCAGGGCGTTCATCTTCAGCTCGATCTGCGCCTCCTCGCCGGCGCGGTGCGCCGCAACGGTCGACTCGATCTCGGCGACGATCCGGTCGCGCATCGTCGTCGGCGAGACCAGCACCTTGCGGTACTCGGCCGGCCGCCCGTAGCCGGTCAGGAAGTTGAACATCTCGGCGACGTCGGCGCCGATCTCGGGGTCGGCGGTGAACAGGCCGAGGTCGGTGTAGAGGCGGGCCGTGGTCGGGTTGTAGTTGCCGGTGCCGATGTGGACGTACTCGCGCACCCGGTCGCCCTCGCGGCGGGCGACGAGGATCGCCTTGACGTGCGTCTTCAGCCCGGGGATGCCGTAGACGACGTGGACGCCGGCCTCCTCCATCGACTTCGCCCACTGGATGTTCGCCTCCTCGTCGAAGCGGGCTTTGAGCTCGACCATGCAGACCGCCTGCTTGCCGCGTTCGGAGGCGCGGATCAGGGCAGGCACCAGCGGCGAGTTGTCGCTCGTCCGGTAGACCGTCTGCTTGATCGCCAGCACGTCGGGGTCGGCGACCGCCTGGATGACGAAGCGCTCGACCGAGCTGGCGAAAGAGTCGTAGGGATGGTGGACGAGGACGTCGCCCTGGCGGATCGCGGCGAACATGTCGCCGGGCTCGTCGTCCTCGCCCTGCAAGCGCGGCTGCGTCACCGGCGACCAGGGCTCGAAGCGCAGCTCCGGGTGGCTGCCCGCGGCATCGACGACGTCGCCGAGGTCGGCGAGGTCGATCAGCCCGTCGACGTCGTAGACCTCGCGGTCTTCGAGCTTCAGCGCGTCGACCAGCTGTTCGCGCAGCTTCGCGTTCATCCCGGCCGCGACCTCGAGCCGCACGACCTCGCCGAAGCGGCGGCGGCGCAGCTCGTCCTGGACCGCCTGCAGGAGGTCGTCGGCCTCGTCGCTGATCGTGAAGTCGGCGTCGCGGGTGACCCGGAAGTAGCCGTGGTCGACGACCTCGGCGCCGGGGAAGAGGGCATCGAGGTTGGCCGCGATCGCCTCCTCGAGCGGCACGAAGACCTCGCCGCGCTCGCCGACCCGCAGGAAGCGGCCGAGCAGCTCCTTCGGCACCTTGACCCGGGCGATGATCTCGGTGCCGCTGTCGGGGTCGCGCAGGACGACGCCGAGGCTGAGCGAGAGGTTGGAGATGTAGGGGAAGGGACGGCCGAGCCCGACGACGAGCGGGGTCAGGGCCGGGAAGACCTGCTCGTGGAAGCGGGTATCGATTTCGGCGCGCTCGCTCTCGCTCGCCGTCTGCAGCGAGACGATGCGGATCCCGTGCTCCTCCAGGGCCGGGCGCAGCGTCCCGTTGAAGCAGCTGTGCAGGCGGGTGTCGAGCTCCAGGACCCGGGCCTGGATCGAGTCGATCTGCTCGCTCGGGGCGAGGCCGTCGGGGCCGCGGGCGTCGATCCCGGCGTCGAGCTGGTCGAATAACCCGGCGACGCGGACCATGAAGAACTCGTCCAGGTTGTTGGCGTAGATCGCGCAGAAGCGGACCCGCTCCAGCAGCGGCACCTCGGCGTCCTCGGCCAGCTCGAGCACGCGCTGGTTGAAGTCGAGCCAGGAGAGCTCGCGGTTGAAGTAGAGGGCCGGATCGTCGATCGGCCAATCCTAGGCGGCGAGGCGCTCGGGCGAGGAGCCGTTGGCGTTGCCGTTCAGCTGGTCGAGCACGACGCCCTCGCGCAGGCCGCCCTTGCCGATCTGCAGCGGCTGGCCGAGCAGCTCGGAGAGCTTCTCGAGCAGCAGCACCCCGGTGGCGAGGATCCGCACCCGCTGGGGATCGAGCTCGAAGCGCCGCGCCACCTCGGCGGCGGGGTCGCCGCAGAGGACCCGGACGCCGCGCTCGAGCGTCTCGTATTCGAGCACCGCGCCGACCAGCCGGCGCAGCGAGGTCGCGCTGCCGCCGACCGCGACCGCCTGGGCGGGCTGCTCGATCTCGACCCCGGCGAAGAGGTCCTCGATCCGGTCGCGGACCTTGCGGATCTCGGCCGCCGAGGGCGGGTCGGAGGAGATCAGCTCGTCGGCGAGCAGGCCGGAGCCGACCCGCCAGGAGCGCACCTCGCGCGCCCCGCCGGAGACGCTGCCGAGGATGACCTCGGTCGAGCCGCCGCCGACGTCGACGACGCCGACCAACCCGTCGACCGGGTGGCCGAGCGTTTTGGTCGCGCCGATAAAGGAGAGCCTGCCCTCCTCCTCGTCGCTGAGGATGTCGACCGGCACACCGGACGCCTGCTCGATTGCCAGCGCCACGTCGGCGCCGTTGCTCGCCTCGCGGATCGCCGCCGTCGCCACCGCCCGGATCGTCTCCGCGCCGAGCTCGCGCGCGAGCCGCACCTGCGTGGCCACCACCTCGGCGACCTCGCCCGCCTTCTCAGCGGGAATCTCGCCCGAGTCCGCGACCGACTTGTTGATCCGCGTGTAGGCCCGCTGCTCCATGACCTTCTTCAGCCGCCCATCGACAGGCTCCGCAACCAGAAGTCGCGTCGTATTGGACCCAATATCTATAGCCGCACAGAGCATCCGGAACTCTCCCCGGATACTCCCAGACCCCTCGGATCTAACCCATCTCAAAGCCGAGACGGCCACCGGGCGACCTGGTTCGACGAATCAAACCCCACGCCGATAACGGATGCGGGGGTGTCCCCCGGAGAAAGCATTGGAGCCCTTCCCGGCAAGCGCCCTTAAGGCCGCGACTATGCGGGCTTTCGGAGGGGGACGCCCCCGCGTCCGCCTCTACTCGTTTGGGTGCGACGCGTCCTCGAACTCTCTGAAGAGCCCGGTGACGACGAAGGCGACCTGCTCGCCGATGTCGACCGCGTTGTCGCCGGTCCGCTCGATCGCCCGCGCCGCCAGCAGCATCGTCATCGCCCACTCGCGGCGGTCCGGGTCGTCGCCGATCTCCAGGGCGAGCGCGAAGCACTCGCGGTTGAGGTTGTCGACGACGTCGTCCTGGCGGACCAGGTCACGGGCCATCTCGACGTTGCGCTCCTCGAAGGCCCGCTTCGACTGGCTGATCAGCGTGCGGGTCTGCTTGCCCATCGCCAGGATCAGCCCGACCATCTGCTCGTCGGCCGGCGGCTCGTTGCCGGTCAGCGGGATCAGCTTGCAGACATTGACGCACTGGTCGCCCATCCGCTCGACGTTCTTGAGGATGTGCAGCAGGGCGGCGATCAGGCGCAGGTCGGTCGCCACCGGCGACTGCATGGCGAGCAGCGCGATCAAGCTCTGGTGCACCTCGAGGTAGCGGCCGTCGATCCGGTCGTCGTCGGCGATCACCTGCTGGGCGAGCTCGACGTCCTGCTGCTCGACCGCCTCCATCGTGCGTCCGAGCGCGCTGGCGACCAGATCGAGGCCGCCGAGCGCGCTTGCCTCGAGCTGCTCGAGCTCCTGCTGGTACTGGATCCTGGTTTCCTCGGCCATCGGCGGCCTACCCGACCTTGCCCGAGACGTAGTCCTCGGTGCGCTTGTCGCTCGGGTTGGTGAAGATCTTCTCGGTCTCGTCGTACTCGACCATGCGGCCCCAGCGGTTGTCCTCGTCGGCGTCGAGCTCGACCATCAGGAAGGCGGTCCGATCGGAGACCCGCGCCGCCTGCTGCATGTTGTGGGTGACGATCACGATCGAGAACTCCTTCTTCAGCTCGATCATCAGGTCCTCGATCTTGCCGGTCGAGATCGGGTCGAGGGCCGAGCAGGGCTCGTCCATCAGGATCGTGTCCGGCTGCACGGCGATGCAACGGGCGATGCAGAGCCGCTGCTGCTGTCCGCCGGAGAGGCCGAAGGCGTTGCTGTCGAGCCGGTCCTTGACCTCCTCCCAGAGAGCGGCGCCTTTCAGCGCCGCCTCGACCGTCTCGTCGAGGTTGTCCTTGTTGCCGAGGATGCGCGGGCCGAAGGCGACGTTGTCGTAGATCGACTTCGGGAAGGGGTTCGGCTTCTGGAAGACCATGCCGATCAGCTTGCGGGCCTGGACCGGGTCGACTGTCGGCCCGTAGAGGTCCTCGCCGTGGTAGAGCAGCTCGCCGCGGACCTCGGCGCCGGGGATCAGGTCGTTCATCCGGTTGAGGCAGCGCAGCAGGGTGCTCTTGCCGCAGCCCGACGGCCCGATCAGCGCCGTGATGTCGTTGCGATGGACGTCCAGGCTGATCCCTTTGACGGCGGATACGCCGCTGTAGAGAACCTCGACGCCCTTCAACTCGAAGACCTTCTCGCGCTTGCCGGCGGCACGCTGCTGGAACTCGCCCGGCCGCACCGCGATCGACGCCCGCTCGGCCGCGGCTTCGCGGCTCTCGCGCCCGGTTTCCGCTCTGCTCTCGTCTCTTGCCATCTGCTTGCTCACTCTATTCCCCCTACCAGCGCTGCTCGTAGCGATTTCGTAGCCAGATCGCGAAGGAGTTCATCAGCAGGATCACGGCCAGCATGACGACGATCCCCGCCGCCGCCAGCACGTGGAACTCGGGCTGGGCCTGCTTCGCGTTGTTGAAGATCATCACCGGCAGCGCCGTGTAGCCGTTGTCGCCGAAGACGGTCGGATCGAAGGTGACGAAGGTGGCCGCGCCGACCAGCAGCAGCGGCGCGGTCTCCCCCGCCGCGCGCGAGACGGCGAGGATGACCCCGGTCGCGATGCCGGGAATCGCCGCCGGCAGCACCTGCCGGCGGACCGTCTGCCAGCGCGTCGCCCCAAGCGCGAACGAGCCCTCGCGGATCGACGGCGGCACGGCGCGGATCGCCTCGCGGGCGGCGATGATCACCGTCGGCAGGACAAGCAGCGAGAGGGTGATCGAGCCGGCGAAGAGGATGAATCCGAGGTCGAGCGGGCCGCGCACGATGAAGGCGAGGCCGAGGATTCCGTAGACGATCGAGGGGACCGCGGCGAGGTTCTGGATGTTGAGCTCGACCACCCGGTTCCACCACTTCGTCCTGTCGGCGTACTCCTCGAGGTAGATCGCCGAGCCGATGCCGATCGGCACCGTCATCACGAGAACCCCGCCGATCAGCAGGATCGTGCCGTAGATCGCGTTCGCGTAGCCGGCCGTCTCCGGCGATATCCGCGAGGCGGAGTTGGTCAGCAGGTCGAGGCTGAGCATCGAGCGGCCGTCGATCACCGCATCGAGGATCAGCGCCGCCAGGCCGAGCAGCGACAGGCCGAGCGCGAGCAGGAGCAGGGCGAAGAAGATCCGCCCCTTGATCACGTCCTTGAGCGGCTGGCCGCTGAGGATCGCCGCCCGGGTCACCGAGCGGGCGCCGGCCGCCGCCAGCCGGGTTCGCTCCGCCTGCGGTCCCAGCGCGGCCATCAGTCGTAGGCCTCGTGGAAGCGGCGGACGAGCCGGATGCTGATCATGTTGAGGACCAGGGTCATCACGAAGAGCAGCAGCCCGACGGCGAAGATCGTGTAGTAGGTGACGGTCCCGGTGGCGATGTCGCCGGTCGCCGTCTGGCCGATGAAGGCGGTCATCGTCTGCACCGATTCGGTGAAGCCGACGGTCAGGTTGGGGCTGGCGCCGGCGGCGAGCAGGACGATCATCGTCTCGCCGACCGCCCGCGAGGTCGCCAGCACGATCGAGGCGACGATGCCGGAGAGCGCCGCCGGCAGCACGACGCGGGTGGCGACGCGCATTTTCGTCGCGCCGAGCCCGTAGGCGGCCTCGCGCAGGCCCATCGGCACCGCCGACATCGCGTCCTCGGAGAGCGAGGCGATGATCGGCACGATCATCAACCCGACCGCGAGGCCGGCGACGCCGGCCGCCTGCGGGCCCGACCAGGGCAGAAAGGGCAGCAGGTCCTCGAGCAGCGGCCGCAGAAAGAAGAGGGCGAAGAAGCCGATCGCCACCGTGGGCACGCCGGCCAGCACCTCGAGCGTCGGCTTGATCGTCTTGCGAACCCGCGGGCTCGCGTACTCGCTCAGGTAGATCGCCGCCCCCAGCCCGAGCGGGATCGCGACCAGCAGGCCCCAGAAGCTCGTCACCACGGTCGCCAGGACGATCGGCAGGACGCCGAACTCGGGCGGGGTGAAGGTCGGCGCCCAGGCGGTCCCGAAGAGGAAGTCCTTGAGCGAGACCTGGCCGAAGAACTCGATCGACGGCTCGAGCAGCGAGATCACGATCGCCGTCGTCGTGACCACCGAGAGCAGCGCGCAGAGGCCGAGAACCGCCTCGATCGCCTTCTCGCCGTAGCGCGGCGAGGGCGCCTGCAGCGATCGGGACGGGCCTCCGCCCGCCCCGATCGCCCTCGAGGCGCCTATCGCGTCTCGTGCCTCCATCGGCGCGCGCCGGGGCCTCTCAGCCTTCCACCAGCGAGTTGACTTTCTGCTGCGCTGCCTCTTTCTGCGCTTCGGTCATCGGGATGAACGTCGCGGCTTCGGTGATCGGGTCGTTTTCGGCGATGTAGAAGGTGAGGAAGTCGAGGACCTCCTGCTTCTGCAGCGCTTCGCCGCTCGGGTAGACGAACAGGCCGCGGCCGAGCGGGACGTAGCTGGCGTCCTGCACCGTCGCCAGGGTCGGCGCGACGCATTCGCCGCTTTCGGGGTTCTCGATCTGCAGCGGCTTGACTTTGCCGGCCGACTCCTCGACGAAGGAGTAGGGCACGTAGCCGAGCGCCCACGGATCGCCGGCGACGCCGTTGATGACGCCGTTGTCGTCCTCGCCGATGTTGTTGTAGTTGGAGCGGGTCACGCCCTCCTCACCGTTGATCGCTTCGGTGAAGTAGTCGAACGTGCCGGAGTCGGTGCCGGGACCGTAGAGAGCCATGCTCTCGTCACCGATATCCGCTTCGAGGCCTTTGACGTCGCCCCAGCTGTCGACCGTGGAGCCCTTGTCCCAGATCTGGCTGACCTGCTCGACGGTCATGCACTCGACCGGGTTTTCCGGATTGACGACGACGGAGAGCGCGTCGTTGGCGACCTGGACCTCCTCGAAGCTGATCCCGTTTTTCTCGCAGGCCGCGATCTCGTCCTCCTCGATCGGCCGGGAGGCGTCCGAGATATCGATTTCGCCGGCGCAGAACTTCTCGAAGCCGCCGCCGGTGCCCGAGGTGCCGACGGTCACCTTGACCCCGGGCTGTTCCTCCTGGAACAGCTCGGCCGCCGCCTCGGAAAGGGGCGCCACGGTGCTCGAGCCGTCGATCCGGATCGTCCCGGACAGGTCGTCGCCACCGCCACTCGATGCGTCGTCGCTTCCACAGGCCGTCACTCCAAGCGCAAGGACGGACACGCAGGCGACGATCGTTAGCCACTTGAAGCTGGTCACTCTTTCTCCTTCTCGTTTTGTTCGGCTAGGCGGCCGGCGGACGGCCGGCCTCGGCGGCAGCCTTTCAGCGAGCTACGGGCAGCTTGTTACGCGGCTGTGTCGACGGTGTGAAAGAGGTGTGAACCTCGGCGGGCTCGGGATCGAAGCGGTAGCCAACGCCGAAATGGGTATGGATATAGCTCCAGCCGGGCGAGAGCTTTTCCAGCTTCTGGCGCAGCTTGCGGATGAAGACGTCGACCGAGCGGTCGCCGTGGGCCATCGCGTATCCCCACACCCGCTGGTAGATCGCCTCGCGCTCGAGCACCTGCCCGGGCGAGTCGGCGAGCAGCTGCAGGAGCTCGAACTCGCGCCGGGTCAGGTCGAGGCTGAGTTCGCCGACGTAGGCCTGGAAGCGATCGGAGCGGATCTCCAGCTCGCCGGCGACGACCGGGCCGGCTTCGGCCTGCGGCCGGGCGCGGCGGCGGCGGCGCGAAACCGCTTCGATCCGGGCGATCGCCTCCTCGGGGTGGCAGGGCTTGGTGATCCAGTCGTCGATCCCGAGCCGCAGGCCGCGGACCCGCTGGGCGACCGTCGAGCGCTCGGTGCAGACGACGACGCCGAGGTCGGGCAGCATCGCGCAGATCCGCTCCAGGTAGGCCCAGGCGTCCTCGCCGAGCACGGTCGGGTCGACCAGCAGCGCGTTCAGCTTCATCGCCACCAGCTCCTCAGGCGGGATCGCCCCGGCGAGCGTGCGCTGCTGCCAACCGGCGGCTTCGGTGCGCTTGGCCAGCACGGTGACGAAGCCGCTGTCGTCGTCGACGACGGCGAGCCTGATGGTCTGCTGTGAGTTCACCGGCAGCGCGATTGTATTCACAGCCGCCGTCGGAACAGCGAGGAAATCGTTCGTATTCTGGGGCCGCTCAGGTCGGCGAGATCGTGCCGCTTGCGAGCAGGGCGAGGACCAGGGCGCCGAGGCCGACCCGGTAGACGATGAAGATCGCGTAGGTGTGGCGGGCGATGTAGCGCAGCAGCCAGGTGATCGCCAGGTAGGCGACGATGAAGCTGACCAGGGTGGCGACGAGCGTCGGCCCCCACCCAACGCCGTCGGAGACGTTGTCGAACTCGGTGATCGTCTGCAGGACCGCCGCCCCGCCCAGGGCCGGGATCGCGAGGAAGAAGGAAAGCCGGGTCACGGCGACGCGGTCGATTTCACGCAGCAGGCCGGCCGACATCGTCGCTCCCGAGCGCGACACGCCGGGAACGAGCGCCAGGCACTGGGTGAGCCCGATCACCAGCGTGTCGCGCCACTCGATGTCCTCCTCGTGGCGGCGCTGGGTCGCGCGGCTGTCGGCGAACCACATCACGCCGCTCCAGAGGATCAGCGCCGAGCCGACGAACCAGAGGCTGCGCAGGGTCGTCTCGATCTCGTCCATGAAGGCGATCCCGACGATCACGATCGGGGTCGAGCCGAGGATCACGGCCCAGGCGAAGCGGTAGTCCTTCTGCCCGCGCCGCCCGGGATCGCGCAGGCCACGCAGCCAGGCGCCCGTCAGCCTGACGATGTCGCGGCGCAGGAAGAGCAGCGTCGCAGCGATCGCGCCGACCTGGATGATCGCCGTGAAGGCGGTGATGTCGGGGCTGTCGATCCGGTGGCCGAGCAGCGACTCGAGGATCGTCAGGTGCCCGGTGCTGGAGACCGGCAGGAACTCCGTGAACCCCTCGACCGCACCGAGGAGGATGGCTTCCCACCAGGTCATTGGGGCGGCATCCTAAGGAAGCGGCCCGCCGGGTTCGCTAGATTCCCCGCTGTATGAAGCTCTCGCGGCTCAAGAGGAGTAGCGCTGCACTGGCGGCGGCGCTGACGATGCTGCTGGTCAGCGCGCCCCTGGCGCTCGCCGAAAACGGCGAGGGGCTGGCGGGGCGGGTGACCGACAAGACGGTGACCTTCTTCTCCTTCGGCGTGATCGCCTTCTTCGCGATCTTCGTGATCGTCATGTCGCTGATCCAGGGCCGGCTCGAAAAGCGCAAGGAAATGCGCCGCTCGGACCTCGAGCGCCTCGGCTGAACCGCCTCAGCCCAGTAGGAGAGGGTCAGGTCAGCCGCAGACCGGCCAGGGGCTTGAGCCGGACTGGGCGTAGAGGAGCGCCGCCCGATAGTCCTGCTCATCCTCAGGAGCCGCCGCCGGGTCGCCGGAGCCGCCGACCGATGCCCAGGTTTCGACGCTGAACTGGTACTTGCCTCGGTAGCTGCCGTCGGAGGAGACAATCGTCGGGTCGCCACCGGACTCGCAGGAGGCGATCGATTCGAGCGTGGCCATCGAGACGCCGCCCGGCAGGGTCGCGAAAGCTTCCTCCCGTTCGCGGCGCAACTTGGCGGCGCGGGCGCGGCGGGCGGCGCGGATGCGCTGCACGTGGATGTCGATCGCGCGGTGGAAGCGCTGCACCGGGCCGGTCAACGAGGCGACGCCGGCGGGCTGGGCCTGGCCGAGGTCGATCTGTTGCGCGGCGCCCCCGTCGGGCCCAGGCGCCGCAAGCGCGACGGCCGGCAGCGCAAGCGCGACGAGAAGGACCGGCAGGAGGTATCTGTGTTTGCTGTGCTTGGAATATGTGCGTTTTGTGAGCAAGCGCGGGACCGTTGCGGGATTCGCGGTTCCGCAGGGTGATCGCCCGCACATTGCTCACAAACGCGTGCGAATCCGCACCAGCGCAGGCATGGGACCGATCGCCGGGCCGGCGACTGAACGCGATCCTGCGAGGGGGGGGGGGGGGGGGGGGGGGGGGGGGGGGGGGGGGGGGGGGGGG
>JBBDJH010000016.1:26821-100911 GCA_040879985.1 Solirubrobacterales bacterium | reverse complement strand
CCCCCCCCCCCCCCCCCCCCCCCCCCCCCCCCCCCCCCCCCCCCCCCCCACCCCTCACCCCCTACCGGCCTCGATGCGGGCCGCCGCGACAAGCGCGATCATCTCCCGATCGACGGCCAACCCCCCACCTCGCGCCTGCTGCTCGCCTGTCCGGACCAGCCGGGGCTGATCGCCAGGGTCAGCGGCTTCCTCGCCGACGCCGGCCGCAACATCGTCGACGCCGACCAGCACTCGAGCAACGAGGGACGCTTCTTCATGCGGATGGCCTTCGACCCCGCCCCGCAGGACGAGCGGGCCGAGCTCTACGACCGCTTCGCGCGGGAGATCGCCGGCCCGCTGCGGATGGAGCACCGTTTCGCCGAGTCGAGCGAGCGCCAGCGGCTGGCGATCATGGTCTCGCGCGAAGACCACTGCCTCTCCGACCTGCTCTGGCGCTGGCGCAGCGACGAGCTCGGCGCCGAGGTCGTCGCCGTCGTCTCCAACCACACCGACCACACCGACCAGGTCGCCTCGCTCGGCCTGCCCTTCCACCATGTGCCGGTCGCCGCCGGGCAGCGGGAGGCCGCGGAGGAAGCGGTGCTGGAGCTGCTCGGCGGCGAAATCGACCTGCTCGTCCTCGCCCGCTACATGCAGATCCTCTCGGCGGGCTTCCTGCGCGAGATCGGCGTGCCGGCGATCAACATCCACCACAGCTTCCTGCCCGCCTTCGTCGGCGCCGACCCCTACGCCCGCGCCCACGAGCGCGGCGTCAAGCTGATCGGCGCCACCGCCCACTACGTCACCGAGGAGCTCGACGCCGGCCCGATCATCGACCAGGACGTGACCCGGGTCAGCCACCGCGACGAGGCCGCCGACCTGGTTGGGATCGGCCGCGACGTCGAGCGCCTCGTCCTCGCCCGCGCGGTCAAGGCCCACCTCGACGACCGCGTCCTGCTAGACGGCGCCCGAACCATCGTCTTCTGACGGCCCCAGGGGTCGCCAGGCGGCGTCCTCGATCGCTCGCGTGCAGAGCACGCCACGCTCACTGCGTCCTTGCCTGGCAACCCCTGGAACCGTCAGTCAGTTCTTATGACTTCCTCGGCCTTCTCCCACTCGGCGTAGAGGTCGGCCACGGACCGTTTCGCCGCGGCGTGGCGTTCCTCGGCCTGCTTCGCCCGCCCCGGGCTCGACCAGGCCGCCGGGTCGGCAAGCTCCTCCTCGAGCTTGCGCAGCTCGCCCTCCGCCCGCTCGATCCGCTCGGCGAGGCGGCCGGCTTTGCGCGCCGCCTGCTTCGCCGCGCGGCCGGCGTTGCGCCCGCTCCCCGAGGCCGGCGCCGGCTTCTCGGCCCGCGCCGTCGCCCCGGCGTCGGCTTCGCGTTCGTCGCGCTCGCGCTGGTAGGTCGCCCAGCCGCAGTCGTGGGAGCGCAGCGCGCCGTCCTCGCAGACCAGGGTGCGGCTGCCGACCGCCTCGAGCAGCGCCCGGTCGTGGGAGACGAGGACGACCGCGCCCTCGAAGGCGGAGAGCGCGTCCTCGAGCGCCTCGCGGCTCTCGATGTCGAGGTGGTTGGTCGGCTCGTCGAGGATCAGCACGTTGGCCCCCGAAGCGACCAGGATCGCCAGCGAGAGCCGCCGCTGCTCGCCGCCGGAGATGTCGCTGAGCTGCTTCTGCGCGTCGGACCCGGAGAAGAGGAAGTTGCCGAGCAGGTCACGCGCCTTCTGGCCGCTGAGCCCGGTCTGGCGCTGCGCGGCCTCGAGCACGGTCCCCTCGCCCGCGGCGCTGTCGGCGTGCTGGGAGAGATAGCCGACCTTGACGTTGTGGCCCAGCCGGACCGAGCCGGCCGCGGGCTCGCGCCGCCCCGCCAGGGTCTCGATCAGGGTCGTCTTGCCGGAGCCGTTGGGGCCGACCAGGACGACGTGCTCGCCGCGCTCGACTTCGAGCCGGGCGTCGGCCAGCAGGGTCCGGCCGGGGACCTCGATCGTCGCCCCGACCAGCTTGAGCACGGTCCGCCCCGGCCGCTCCGGCTGGACGAAGGCGAAGCGCAGGTTGCGGCGGTCGCGCTGCTCGGCCTCCACCCCGTCGCGCTTGATCTTGTCGATCTGTTTCAGCCGCGACTGCGCCTGGCGCGCCTTGGTCGCCTTGTAGCGGAAGCGCTCGACGAAGCGCTCCATGCGGGCGATCTCGTCCTGCTGGCGCTCGATCGCCTTGCCGCGGGCGATCTCGCGCGCCGCCTGCTCCTTGCGCCAGGCGTGCCAGGGGCCGGCGAAGAAGCGCGCCCGCTGCGCCTCCAGCTCCAGCACCGAGGTGCCGACCGCCTCGAGGAACCAGCGGTCGTGGGCGACGAGGACGACGGCGGCGTCGAGGTCGCGCAGGTAGCGCTCCAGCCACTCCAGCGAGGGGATGTCGAGGTGGTTGGTCGGCTCGTCGAGCAGCAACAGGTCGGGCCGGGTGGCCAGCGCCCGCGCCAGCGAGGCGCGGGTCAGCTCGCCGCCGGAGAAGGTCGCGAGCGAGCGCTCCGCCTCCTCGCCGCCGAAGCCGAGGCCGCGCAGCACGGCGAGCACGCCGTCGCGCCAGCGGTAGCCGCCGCCGTGGTCGAGCCGCTGTTGGGCGGCGGCGTATGCGTCCAGCGTCTCCTCGCCGGTCTCCCCCTCGGACATCGCCGCCTCGAGCCGCTCCAGCTCGACCTCGGTCGCGAGCATCTCGGCGCGGCCGGAGAAGACGTACTCGCCCAGCGAGAGCTCGGTTTCGCGCGGCGGGCGCTGGTCGTGCAGGGCGACGCGCGCCCCTTTCTGCAGGACGAGGCTGCCGCGGTCGGGGCTGCGTTCGCCGGCAAGCAGGCGCAGCAGGGTCGACTTGCCGGCCCCGTTGCGCCCCGAGAGCGTCATCCGCTCGCGCGGCTCGAGCTTGAAGGAGACGCCTTCGAAGAGCAGCTCGCCGCCGACGTGGACGTCGAGGCTGGTAGCGGTCGCGATCGCCATTCCGTGCAGGATGCCGGAAGAGCGCCCCCGCCAGAGGGGAGACCTACGCGGCTACGTGGCCGGACGGTCCCGATCGCCGGTCGACCGATCCAGCTCTTCGACCAGCGCCTCCACCCGCCGCCCGATCTCATCGCGAATCCCCCGCACCACCGCGAGCGGCTGGCCCTTGGGGTCCGGCAGGTTCCAGTCGACGTACCGAACTCCGGGCAGATAGGGGCACTCGTCGCCGCAGCCCATCGTCACCACCACGTCGGCCCACTCGGCGTCCGCGGTGGCGAGGGCCTTTGGCCGGCGATCGGCGAGGTCGATCCCCAGCTCCTTCATCGCCGCAACCACCTCGGGATGGACGCGCCCGCCCGGCGTCGTCCCGGCCGAGCGAGCCTGGTGGCGGCCCGCCGCGGCGCGACTGAAGAGCGCCTCGCTGATCTGCGAGCGCCCGGCGTTATGCAGGCAGACGAAGAGAGCGCGAGCCATCGCGGCTCAGCAGCGGGCGACGGCGGGGGCGAAGACCTCGCGCACCGAGTCGAGCGCGCCGGGGACGAGGCTGAAATAGCTGCGCGTGCCACGGCTCTCGCGCTCGACCAGGCCCGCCTCGACCAGCACCTTGAGGTGGTGGCTGACGGTGCCCTGGGAGAGTTCGAGGAACGGCTCGAACTCGCAGACGCAGACCGCCTCCCCGTCGGCCCGCAGGAGCATGTTCACGATCCGCAGCCGCTGGCGATCGGCCAGCGCCTTGATCACCGCCTCCAGCCCGGCGGCCTGCTTCTCGCCGAGGGAAGTCCCGGCCAGCGGGGTGCAGCAGTTGATTACCGGCAAATCGGACACGGGACGAAGCTATCAGCTTCATTGACAGACATCAATGAAGGACCCTTGTCACTCTATGCCGGGATCGACCTACTCCGTGACGTAGATATCCGCGTGCTGCCAGTCGCGACAAAGTCGTATCGGAAATTTCTCATCTTGCGCGCCACTCGCGCGTCAAGCGCCCGTACGTTCTGCTCATGATTCCAATCGACCCGAGCGCGGCGAGAGAGCTCCTCGAGGCGTTCATTGCCGCCTTCGCCGTGCTGGGCGGCGCCATGGCCTACTTCAGCGGCTTCGCAGCCTTCTCTGCCCTGGCCCGGAACCAACCCCCAGCAGCTGTCGCCCACAACATCAACGAAGGGATCGGCGTTGGATTCGGGCTCGGGGCGCCGGCCGCGATTCTCGCCCTTATGATCATGGGGTGGAGTTGGTGATCAAACTCGTTCGATCCCCATTCGGTGCCCTCATCGTCGGCACCGCGACGTCTGCGGCGGTCGGAATCGCAGTGTTTTTCGCTGGCGCCCCACCCGTAATCCTTCTTCCTGCGATTCTCATTGCGGGCACTGCCTATGTTGAGATGCGTTCCCGCGTCCGTCATCGCTTCGACCGTCACTAACCCCGATGCGGCGGGTTGCGTTCCTGCGTGGCATGAACCTCGGCAATCGCAGGCTCAAGAACGAAGAGTTGCGGGCGCACTTCGAGGCGCTCGGTTGCGAGGAGGTCGCGACCTTTCGGGCCAGCGGCAACGTGATCTTCGCCAAGGAGGGCCGGCCCGCGGAGTTGACCGCGACCCTCGAAAGCGGTCTGGCCGAGGCGTTGGGCTACGAGGTGCCGGTCTTCCTCCGCTCGGCACGAGAGTTGCTCGCAATCGCTGCGCGGGAGCCGTTTGAGGCGGAGCACCTGGCTGCCTCAAAGGGGAAGCCCCAGATCGTCCTGTCGAAGGGCAAGCCGACCGCGGCGGCGACGCGGAAGGCGCTCGCCCTATCGACCGACGACGATCGCCTCGCAATCGAGGGCCGTGAGCTGCACTGGCTCCCCGCCGGCGGCATCTCCGGATCGGAGCTGGACTGGAAGGCAGTCGAGACGGCCCTCGGCCCAACGACGGTCAGGACCAAGGGCACGATCGATCAGATCGCCGCCAAGCACTTCGCTTAAGCGATTGAGGCGGAAAGCTCTGGCGAGGCGCTGAGGGTTTGGAAGACGACGCAGTAGCGCTCGGTCAGCTTCATCAGCGTCGCCAGCTCCTCCTCGCCGGCCTCGGTCTGCAGCTCGAAGCGCAGGCGGATCGCGCGGAAGCCGACCGGCGCCTCGCGGTCGACGGCGAGCGTGCCACGAAAGTCGAGGTCGCCCTCGGCACGCACGGTGCCCGACTCGACCGCGACCCCAAGCGAGGTGGCGACGGCGCGCAAAGTCACTCCGGCGCAGGCGACCAGCGCCTCGAGCAGCATGTCGCCGGAACAGAGCAGCGTGCCATCGCCGCCGCTGGCGGGGTGCAGCCCTGCCTCGGCCATCGCCCGGCCGGTCTCGACAGAGCAGGAGAGGCCGTCGCCGAGCGAGCCGCTTGCCGCCAGCGTGACCAGCGCCGCCTCGGGCTCGCGCTCGTAGCGTTTCTTCAACGGCGCCTGCGTCGCGCGAAGCTGCTCCCGGTCCATACAGGCAGCCTACGCCGAGCCAATCGCAACCGGGGCATCATGGCCCATGCCTAGCGCCGACTCAGACGCGTATTGACTTTCCCGCGACACGGTCGTGAAGGGTCTCAGGGGCTATGTCCGCGCCGTTGGGCCAGACGATCGTGCCCAACTCGGGATCCAGCTGGACTCGACCGAAGTAGCTCGGATCCCTCAACGGCTCGAAGACGCCGTGCCAGTCCCGCTCGGCGAAATCGAGCACGCCCTCAGCGCCGTCCTCGAACCCTAGGCGCAGACGGTGGTCACCAACTACCTCGACGCGCGTGACGTGAACGATTGGCTCCATCGGGTCCATGCTACGGAAGAGGCTCGATCGCCAGCAACTGCTGCTCGTCGCGCGCACGCTCCCAGTTGATCGCCAGTTCCCCGCGATGACGCCGGGCCCACTCCCTCACAAGGGCCAGCTGCCGCCGGGGCAGAGAACCCTGCAACACGTCGAGATCGTCGATCGCGATCGAGGCGTCGTACTCGGCATACCGGGCGTGAAAATGCGGCCGCCCGTGCTCCTCGTAGTACATGGCAATCACGATCCCGTGAAAGCTGCTGATCCTCGGCATGCCTTGACCATCCCCGGTCCGGACACACGCGTGGTGCGCACTTCGTGCCGTCTTCGACACAGCAAAAGACAGGAAACGGGACCCAAACACGGTCCATGGAACTCGAAATATCGATCGATGGAGGCGGCCGGAATCGAACCGGCGTCTCTGGTCGTAGCGCGAAGGCTTCTACAGGTTTAGCCGGCGCTTGATTCTCGGCTCCCGGGGTCCGCGCCGGCGGGCACTACGGGAGACAGAGCCCTCTGAAATTTCCCCTGGCGGACGGGGCGATCCGCCCGGGTAAGCCCACAATTTGAAGCCGGTGCCCCCCTCCGCGGGCGGGAGAGGGCCGACTCTCACTCACCTAGATCTAACTAGGCAGCGAGGGCGAACTCATGGTCCGCACGTATTGGTTGGTGCCGGTGTTTTACGAGGCCTCCGGCAACCTCGACCTGCGACCGTTCGCACGGACCGACCAGATCGAAGCCTGTCGCCCCCGTGCTATGTGCGTTCGATTGTACGCTGAAGTCGATGGCGGAGCGGGAATTCGACGCGATCGTGCTCGGGGCGGGCGCCCCGGGCGAGGTCTGCGCCGGGCGCCTCGCCGGCGGCGGGCTCTCGGTCGCGATCGTCGAGAGCCACCTGGTCGGCGGCGAGTGCTCCTACTACGCCTGCATGCCCTCGAAGGCGCTGCTGCGCCCCGGCGAGCTGCTCGCCGAGGCGCGCCGCGTGCCCGGCGTCGCCGCCGCCGTCAGCGGCGACCTCGACCCGCAGGCGGTCCTCGACCGCCGCGACGAGGTGATCCACGACCGCGACGACTCCGGCCAGCTGCCCTGGCTGGAGGAACAGGGGGTCGAGCTGTTCCGTGGCGAGGGGCGGCTGGACGGCGAGCACCGCGTCGTCGTCGGCGAGCAGGCCCTGGTGGCGCGCCGGGCGGTCGTGGTGGCAACCGGCAGCGGTGCGGCGATGCCGCCGATCGACGGGCTCGACTCGGTCCGCGCCTGGAACAACCGCGAGGCGACGACCGCCAAGCGGGTGCCGGAGAGCATGATCGTGCTCGGCGGCGGCCCGGTCGGTTGCGAGCTGGCCCAGGCCTGGTCGGAGCTGGGGACGAAGGTCACCCTGGTCGAGGCGGAGGCGCGTCTGCTGCCGCGCGAGGAGCCCTTCGCCGGCGAGGATCTGGCGGACGCCCTGCGCGACACCCGCGGGGTCGACGTGCGGACCGGAGTCCGCGCCCAGAGGGTCGCCGAACACGCGGGAGCGGGCGTCGAGGTGGAGCTCGACAGCGGCGACGCCCTCGTCGCCGAGGAGCTGCTGGTCGCGATCGGCCGCGTCCCCCGCACCGGCGAGATCGGCCTCGACTCGGCCGGGGTCGAGCCGGGCGAGCGCGGCTTCCTCGAGACCGACGCCCGCCTGCGGGTCGGCGGGCGCGACTGGCTCTACGCCGTCGGCGACGTCAACGGCCGCGCCCTCTTCACCCACATGGGCAAGTACCAGGCCTGGGTAGCCGCCGAGAACCTGCTCGGCCGCCCGGTCGAGGCGGTCGCGGAAGACACCGCCCTCCCCCGCGTCACCTTCACCGACCCCCAGGTCGCCGCCGCCGGCAAGACCCTCGCCCAGGCCGAGGAAGCAGGCATCGACGCCACGGCGATCGACGTCCCCACCGACGGCACCGCCGGCGCCAGCTTCTACGGCAAGGGCACCGGCGGCACCTCCCGCCTCGTCATCGACCGGGCCACCGAGACGATCATCGGCGCCACCTTCACCGGCTTCGAGACCGCCGAGTTCCTCCACGCCGCCACCATCGCCATAGTCGGAGAACTCAAGCTAGCCCGCCTACGCCACGCAGTAGCCGCCTACCCCACCCGCTCCGAGATCTGGCTAAAGCTGATCGAACAGTACGAACGCTGATCCAGCTCCGCCCACGGGGGTCTTCTGGGAGTGCCTCGCGAAGCGGCGCACCGGCGAGAGATTCTTGCCGCGAAGCGGCAGCACATTGGTGAGCGAAGCGAACATAGGCACTCGCGGAAGACCCCCGTGGGCGCCCCTCGCGAAAGCGGCGCACCGGCGAGTGATTCCTGCCGCGAAGCGGCAGCGTCATAGTGAGCGGAGCGTCAGCGAAGCGAACCTAGGCACCGCCGGAAGACCACTGACGCCGCGCCGAACTCAGACCCGTGAACGCCTCTTCAGATCTTCCGCGAACTCCCGCGGCAAGCCAGGAATCTCGTCCAGCTCGTCGATCGACTGGAACCGCCCCAACCGCTCGCGGTGCGCCAGCAACCGAGTCGCCTGGGTGACCGAGAGCCCGTGAGCGCGTAGCTGCTCGAAGCTGACGTTGTTGAGTTCGATCGTCTCGCCCGACGACGGCGCCGGGGGCGTGGGCGCCGGAGGCGTCGGCTCGGGCGCGGGCGGCTGCGCCGCTCCGCCCTGGACCGAGCCGAGCACGGCCTGCTCCGCTTCGACCGCGCGGCGCTCGGCCTCGCGGGCGCGCTCCTCGGCCTCGGCGACGCTCTGCTCGATCTCACGCAGGCGCTGCTGGCGCTCGTCCTCCTGCGATTTCAGCTTCTTGAGCCGCTCCGCCTCGGCGGCGCGGCGTTCCGCCGCCTTGGTCCGCTCCTCGACCTGGCGCAGGCGCTCCTGCGCTTCGGCGAGCGAGCGCTCCTGCGCTTCGCGCTCCTGCTGCAGGCGCTGTTCGGCCGTCTGCAAATCGGGCGCCGCGGGTGCGGGCGGTTGGGGCTGCTGCGGCGCTTGGCCCTGCTCCTGAGGCGGCGTCGCAGCCATGCTCTGGGTGACTTGGCCGGCCGCGGCCTGGGCGTGCCGGGCCTCGGCCTCGCGCTGCAACCGCCCGGCCTCCTCGATGCGACGATCCGCCTCGGCCCGGATCCGCTCCTCCTCGCGCTGGATCTCGGCGACCTTGTCCTGCACCCGCTGTTCGGCGACAGCCGGGTCGTAGCCGACAACCGGCGGTGGCGCCGCGGGAGGGATCGCGCCGGGGGCGACCGGCGGCGCCGGGGGCGGCGGTACGGGTGGCGGCGGTAAGGGCGCGGGCGGCACAGGGGGCGGCACGGGTGGCGGCGGTACGGCCTGCGGCGGCGGAGCAGCTGGTTGTGCGCCGGGCATTCCCTGCGGCGGCGGCTGCGGCGGCAGAGCGGCGGCCGGCGCCTGCTGCTGGGCAGTCGCTGCGTTCTGCTGCTCGAAGAGCGCGCGCTCCTGCGCGGCGCGGGCGGCGGCCAGCTCGCGCTCGGCCTTGGCCGCTTCCTTCTTCGCCCGCCGGCCCGAGCGCCGCCCGCCGGCCGGCTTGTGGCGCTTTTCGGCCCGCTTCTGCGCCCGCTCGGCGCGGCGTCGCTTCGACTCCTCCTGGCGGCGCTTGCGGTGTTCGCCGCGGGCGGCGCGCTGCTGGTTGCGCGCCTGCTTGCGCTTCGCCTTCGCGTTCAAGGGCTGGCCGGACGGCGGCGGAGGCGGGGGCGGAGAGGCGGCGGCCGGCGACGGCTCGGGCGACTGCGGCGTCGCGGCAAGCGGAGGCGGCGTCGCGGCGGCCCCGGACTTCTTCTGCCCCTTCGCCTTGCTGCGCCGCTGGACGATGCTGATCGCCAGCAGCAGAAACAGGATCGCCACCACCAGTCCGGCGACGAAATACTCGACGTTGTCACTGACGAAGTCAGCCATCCGACCTCATACCACGCGAAGCTACCTCATCCTGCCCTTGAATTCCCGCTCGACCTCGCGCCGCACGTCACGGTTCGCGATCTCGCGGCGCCGGTCGCGACCCTCCTTGCCCCGCGCCAGTGCCAGCTCGACCTTCGCCCGCGAGCCCTTGAAGTAGATCCGGGTCGGGATCAGGGTCAGGCCGCGCTCCGCCGTCTTGCCGACCAGGCGCTCGATCTCGCCCCGGTGCAGGAGCAGCTTGCGTGGCCGCTCCGGCTCGTGGTTCTCGCGGCTGGCCGGCTCGTAGGGGGGGATGTGCAGGTTGCGCAGCCAGACCTCGCCGTCGGCGATCACCGCGTAGGCGTCGGTCATCTGCGCCTTGCCGTTGCGCAGCGACTTGACCTCGGAGCCACGCAGGGCCATCCCCGCCTCGATCTTCTCGAGCCACTCGAATTTGTGCCGGGCGCGGCGGTTGGTGGCGACGTCGCCCGAGGCCGGCTCGCGCTTCTTCTTCACCTTCTTAGCCACGATCGCCCTCCACCGGCTCCAAGTCGGTGCGCCCGCGCGCCGCTTCGACCCCGCTCACCCGGACCGATACCGGGTCGCCGAGCCGCAGCCTGCGCTTCGAGCCGGCGCCGATCAGCGCCGTCTCGCTCGCGTCCAGCTCGAAGCGCTCGCTGCCGCCGATCCGGCGCGCCGGCAGGAAGCCTTCGTAGACGTCGCCCAGCTCGCCGCCGAAGGCGACGAAGGCGCCGGCCCGGATCAGCCCGGCCACCTCCCCTTCGAACTCGGTCTCGGCCCCGCGCCGGCTCAGCTCGCGCTCGAGCAGAAAGGCCGCGCAGATGTCGTCGGCGCGGCGCTCGACCCGCATCGAGTCGCGCTCGCGCTCGCTGCAGTGCGCGGCGGCCTGGCGGGCTTCGGCGGCGCTCGGCGCCGGCTCGCCCTCGCCCAGGGTCGCCAGCAAGGCGCGGTGGACGATCAGGTCCGGGTAGCGGCGGATCGGCGAGGTGAAGTGACAGTAGGCGGCGCTGCCGAGCCCGGCGTGGCCGCTGTTGCGCTCGCTGTAAGAGGCTTGTTTGAGGGATCGCAGCACGAGCGATGTATACGCGGCGCGGCCGTGGCCGCGCCGGCTCGCCTCGCGGGTGACCAGGCGGCTGGCGTCGGCGGCAAGCTGCGCTGCCTCGCTCGGGGCCGGCGTCCCGCGCAGCGGCGGCGTCGGGATACCGAGCTCGTGCAGCTGCGCAATCAGGCGCTCGATCCGCTGCGCGTCCGGCTGGGCGTGGACGCGGTAGATCGCCGCTACCCGCTTGCGCTCGAGCAGCTGCGCGACCTGCTCGTTGGCGAGGATCATCAGCCGCTCGATCAAGCGGTGCGCCTCGGTCTGGGCGACGCCGCGGGCGCCGCTCACGTGGCCGCGCGCGTCGAAGCGGAACTCGGGCTCGAAGGACTCGACGTCGAGGCTGGTCGCGCCGCGCCGTTCGCCCAGCGCCGCGGCCGCCGCGCGGGCGGCGGCAAGCGGTTCGGCGATTCCCTCGGGCGCGGCGACGCGACCGGCGAAGATCAGGTCGAGTTGGTCGTAGTCGAGCCGCGCGTCGGAGCGGATCCGGCTGCGGTAGAAGGAGGCGGCACCCGCGCGCCCGGCGGCGTCGAGCTCGACCTCGGCCGTCACCGCCAGCCGCTCGACTCCGGGGGCCAGGCTGCAGGCCTGCTCGCTCAGCGCCTGCGGCAGCATCGGCTCGACCGCCCCCGGCGCGTAGGTGCTGTTGGCCCGCCGCCGCGCCTCGCGATCGAGCGGCGAGCCGGGCGGCACGTGGGCGGCGACATCGGCGATGTGGATCCAGAGCCGCAGCCGCTCGCCCTCGCGCTGGGCCGAGACGGCGTCGTCGAAGTCGCGCGCGGTCGCCGGGTCAACGGTGAAGGTCGAGAGCGCGGTCAGGTCGCGGCGCGGGCCGCCGCGGCGCTCCGCCACGGCGGCCGCCGCGCCGGCCTCGCGCTCGAGCGAGGCGCGGAAGCCGCGCCCGCCCAGCTCCTCGCGCAGCAGCGCCTCGACCGCGTCGCGGGCGGTTTTTGGCTCGGCCCGTTTGCGACCGCGGCCGCGCGACCGCTGCCGCTCCCGATGCTGGCGCCAGTCCGGCCGGCTCACCGCCAAAGCTCCTTCCGGTGTGCTTTATGACGGCATAGAGAGCAAAAGGCACACCGGAAGCTCATTCGGGCGCCGCCAGGGTGCCCAGGGCGCGTTCGCGGGCCTCGTCGCGCGGGGTCCCGGGCCGGTCGCGGACCGTCACGTCGGGCTCGATCCCGTTGCCGGCCAGGTTGGTCCCGTCCGGGGTGAAGTACTCGCCGACGGTCAGCTTCAGGGCGCCGCCGTTGGAGAGGTCGATCTCCTGCTGAAAGACGCCCTTGCCGTAGGAGCGCGTGCCGACGATCCGCGCGCCGGCATAGTCGGCCAGCGCCGCGGCGAGGATCTCCGCCGCCGAGGCGGTGTTGCGGTCGATCAGGACGACGGTCGGCAGCGCCGGCAGGTTGCCGCCCCTGGCCTCGTAGACGGCCTCGCCCTGGGTGCGCGACTCGGTCGTGACGACCGTCTCGCCCTCGGGCAGGAAGACGCTCGCGCTCAGCACCGCCTCGTCGAACAGGCCGCCGCCGTTGCCGCGCAGGTCGAGCACCAGGCCCTTGGCGCCCCGCCGCTGCAATTTGCGGACCGCCCGCTTCAGCGCCCCGTGGGCGCCTTCGCTGAAGGCAGCGAGGCGGACGTAGGCGATCTTCTCGCCGCGCACCGTCTCCAGCTCGCTATCGACGACCGGCACCGAGATCTCCGCCCGGGTCAGCCGCACCTGGCGTGGCCTGCCGCGCTGCGGGCCGCGAACGCCGACGGTCACCTCGGTCCCTTCCGGGCCCTTGATCAGCGCCGTCGAGGCGTTCGAGCCGAGCCCGGCGATCGAGCGGCCGTCGACCGAGACGATCGTGTCCCCGGCCGCGATCCCCGCCGCTTCGGCCGGCGAGCGTTTGAACACGCCGATCACCCGCAGGCCGTCCTCGACGGCGCTGACGCTGAGGCCGATCCCGGAGAAGCGCCCCTCGATTTCCTCGTTGAAGCGGGCCAGCTGCTGCGCCGAGAAGTACTCCGAGAAACGGTCGCGGTGGCGTCGCCGCAGGCCCCTGACCATGCCCCGCAGCGAGGAGTCGGCGAGCTCGTCCCGCGGCACCTCGCGGTAGTAGTTGTCCTCGATCAGTTCGCTGGCTTCCGCGGTCAGCCCGGCCGAGTCGTCGACGAAGACGTCGCGCAGCGGCGGCGGCATCTTCGCCGGGTGGCCGCCGACCCACAGCCCGGCCGCGAGCATGATGAGCAGCGCGGCCGTCAGGCCCACCGTCCGCGCGACGCTCACGCCGGAATCAGACCTTGAGGAAGCGGCGCAGGGTGACGCCGGAGCCGATCGCCGAGACCAGCACCGCGGCGGCGAAGAGGATCGCGACCAGCGCCGGGAAGGAGAGCGTCGTGCTGTTCTGCGCGGCGAGGAAGCCGATGCTGTCGCTCAGCGGGTCGACGATCGTGAGCTTGCCCAGCCACAGGATAAGTATGGCTATCAAGCCTCCGGCGAAGCCGACGACGACCCCCTCGATCATGAACGGCCAGCGGATGAACCAGCGGGTGGCGCCGACCAGGCGCATCACCTCGACCTCGCGGCGACGGGTGTAGATCGAGAGCCGGATCGTGTTGCCGACCAGCATCAGCGAGGCGACGATCAGCAGCGCCGTGATCACGGTCAGGACGATCTTCAGGGCGCTCGTCACCTGCTCGATCTTCTGCGAGTCTTCCTGGCGGTCGAAGACGTCCTGGACGATCGGCGAGATCGGCTGCGGCTTGCCGTTGGCGCCGGGCGGCGTCACCGCCGCCCGCACCGCGTCGAGGTTGCTCGCGTCGTCGGCCTTGACCCGGAAGTTGGCCGGCAGCGGGTTCGAGTTGAGCTGGGTCAGCAGTTCGCCGCTCTTCTCCTTGCCGAGGTCCTCGCGCAGTTCGGCCAGCGCCTCGGCCTTGGTGATCAGGTTGACCGACTCGACGTGGGGGATCTCGCGCAGTTGGCCGTCGAGCGCGCCGATCTCGGCCCGGGTGGCGTCGTCGAAGATCGCCACCCTGAACTCGAGGCTGTCGCGCACCTGGTCGCTCTTCGCCTGCGTCGTCTGGAAGACCGGGATCAGCACCCCGAGCAGGATCACGGTGACGACCGTGGTCACTATCGCGGCCATGCTCGGCGCCCCGTTGCGGCGCAGGGCGCGGAACGCCTCCTGGGTGAAGAAGAGCAGCCGTGACATCTAGAGCAGCGACTCGTTCGCGTGGCCGTTGGTCTGGCCCTCCGGGCCGACCCCCATCTCGGCCCGCATCCGCAGGCCGAACTCCGAGGTCGACTCCTCGGTGTAGCCGCCGCTGACCTCGTCGCGGACGACGCGGCCCTCGTAGAGCTCGATCACGCGGCGGCGCATGTTGTCGACCATCTCGCGGTCATGGGTGACGACGACGACCGTCGTGCCGGTCTTGTTGATCCGGTAGAGCAGCTGCATCACGCCGATCGAGGTGACCGGGTCGAGGTTGCCGCTGGGCTCGTCGGCGAGCAGCAGCGGCGGGTGATTGACGAAGGCGCGGGCGATCGAGACGCGCTGCTGCTCGCCGCCGGAGAGCTCGTCGGGATAGCTGTGCAGCTTGGTCGAGAGGCCGACCAGGCGGAGGATCTCCGGCACCTGGCGGCGGATTTCGCCGCGGTGGGCGCCGAGCACCTGCAGCGCGTAGGCGACGTTGTCGAAGACCGTGCGGTCGGGGAGCAGCTTGAAGTCCTGGAAGACGGTGCCGATGTTGCGCCGCAGCTGCGGGATTTTCTTCTCCGCCATCTCGCCGATGTCGCGGCCGGCGATGCGGACGCTGCCGTCGGTCGCGGCCAGCTCGCGGATCAGCATCTTGATCAGGGTCGACTTGCCGCAGCCCGTCGGGCCGACGAGGAAGACGAACTCGCCGCGGTCGACCGCCAGCGAGACGCGGTCGAGCGCCATGTGGCCGCCGGGATAGACCTTGGTCACGTCGCGCAGCTCGATGATCGGCGCGCCGCCCGGCCGTCGATTCTTCTCCTTAGTCATTGCACGGCTCTGTTCTGCGACCACCGTCACCCTCCTGCCGACCGAATGAATGTGTGCAGAAGCCTAGCGATTTATTAGCCAGAGCTTGCAATACCGTTGGCGGTGGGACGCGCGGTTCAAGCGGAAGTGCTCGCGAGGGCGCGAATGGGCAAGCTGGACGCCGCACGCCGACGAGCGAATAGCAAAGCTATTCGTGAGGAGGTGGGTGGTGATCCAGCGCCGACCAGGCGCGTCAGTCGCGGGTGCTTGCGCGCCGAACCGCGTGTTCCGCCGCAGTCACAACCGCACCAGCGTCGATGCCCGCCGCGGCGAGCAGGTCCGCCGGGGGGCCGCTGGTCGGTCGCGCGGTGACCGCGAGGCGGACGAGCGGGGTGCCGGCGGCGGCTTCGGCGAGGACGCCGGCGACGGTCTCGCCGATGCCCCCCTCCGCCCAGTGGTCCTCGACCGTGATCAGGGCCCCGGTCTCCCCTGCCGCGGCGAGGATCGTCGCGGCGTCGACCGGCTTGACCGAGTAGAGGTCGACCACGCGGGCGGCGATCCCCCTGCCGGCGAGCTCGTCGGCGGCGGCGAGGCATTCGCGCAGGGTGATCCCGGCGCCGATCAGGGTGACGGCGTCGGCGTCGCTGCTGCGCACGGTGTGGCTGCCGCCGATCCGGAAGCTCTCGTCCGGCCCGTAGAGCACCGGGGTCGCCTCGCGCGTGGTCCGCATGTAGCTGACCCCGCGGTGCTCGCGCATCGCGTCGAGCAGGGCGACCGCCTGGTTGGCGTCGCTGGGGTAGAGGACGACGCTGTCGAGCACGGCGCGGAAGGCGGCGATGTCTTCGAGCGCCATCTGCGAGGGCCCGTCGGGGCCGATCGAGACGCCGACGTGGGAGCCGCAGAGCTTCAGGTCGGCGTCGGAGATCGCCGCCATGCGGATGAAGTCGTAGGCACGGCTGAGGAAGGCGCCGAAGGACGAGGCGAAGGGCTTCCAACCGCGCGTCTGCAGGCCGACGCCGGCGGCGACCAGCTGCTGCTCGGCGATGTACATCTCGAAGAAGCGCTCCGGGTGCTTGGCGGCGAAGCGCTCGGCGTAGGTCGAGTTGCCGACCTCGCCGTCGAGCGCGACGACCCGCTCGTCGATCGAGCCGAGCCAGGCGAGGGCGTCGCCGTAGGCGCCCCTGGTGGCGACCTTCTCGCCGATCTCGTAGGCGGGCCGCTCGACCGTCGCGCACTCGATCTCGTACGGGCGCGGCTCGGGCGGGTGCTGCACCGCGACCCGCAGCGAGCGCACACCGCCGAGCTCCTCGACCGCGGCCTCGGGGTCGGCCAGCGGCTTGCCGTGCTGGTTCGGCTGGTCCTCGACCGCGGCGACGCCGGAGCCCTTCTTGGTGCGGGCGAAGATCGCCGCCGGCCGGTCGGCGGCCAGCGCCCGCGCGTAGGCCGCGTCGATCGCCTCGATGTCGTGGCCGTCGATCTCCTGCACGTCCCAGCCGCAGGCGGCGGTGCGGGCCGCCAGCGAGGCGGTGTCCCACTCGTGCATCGTCGGGCCGCGCTGGCCGAGCCGGTTGACGTCGACGATCGCGATCATCTTGTCGAGCCCCGCCTGGCCGGCGTGCTCGAAGGCCTCCCACATCGAGCCCTCGGCCAGCTCGGAGTCGCCGCAGAGCACCCAGACCCGGAAGTCCGCCGCCTCGAGCCGCTCGCCGGCGAGGGCGATCCCGACCGAGATCGGCAGGCCCTGGCCGAGCGAGCCGGTGGCGACGTCGACCCAGGGGATTTCCGGGGTCGGGTGGCCCTGCAGGCGCGAGCCGAACTCGCGGAAGGTGAGCAGCTCCTCGTCGTCGATCGCCCCGGCCAGCTTGTACATCCCGTAGAGCAGCGGCGAGGCGTGGCCCTTCGAGAAGACGAGGTGGTCGTTGGCGCGGTTCTCGGGCGCGTCGAAGTCGTAGCGCAGGTAGCGCGCCAGCAGCACCGCCATCAGGTCGGCGGCCGACATCGAGGAGGTCGGGTGGCCCGAGTTGGCGGCGGCGGCGGCGCGCACCGAGTCGACGCGCAGCTGCTGCGCCAGCTCGTGCAGCTGCTCGCGGTCGATCGCGCCCTCAGTGGTCGCCTGCTCCATGCCCTGACTTTATCTGTCGCTAGCCGATCGCGACCATGCGCTCGATCGGCAGCCGCGCCCGCGCGGCGATCTCGGCCGGGACGCTGACCTCGAACTTCATCTCGCGCAGCGCATCGCGCAGCTTCGGCAGCGTGATCATCTTCATGTACTTGCAGTAGGCCATCCGGTTGGCCTCGATCAGGCTCGCCTCCGGCGCCGCCAGCTGCAGCGGGTGCAGCATGCCGTTCTCGGTCGCGACGATGTACTCGCCGTCGGGCCGCTGCTGGACGTAGTCGAGCATCTGCCCGGTGGAGAGCATGTGCACGCCCTCCGCCTCGACTTCGCCGGCGGCGACGAACTCCATCACCTGGGTGACGCAGCCGCACTCGGGGTGGACGAGGAACTCGGCCTGCGGGTGGGCGGCCCGCTGCGCCCTGATGTCGTCGGGCCGGATGCCGGCGTGGACGTGGCACTCGCCGGGCCAGACGTGCATCGAGTGGCCGGTCTCGCGCTCGACGTAGGCGCCCAGCCACATGTCCGGGCCGAAGAGGATCTCCGTCTCCGGGCCGTGCTCGCGGAGGATGTGTTCGACCACCTTGACCGCGTTGGAGGAGGTGCAGCAGTAGTCGGTCTCGGCCTTGACCTCGGCCGAGGTGTTGACGTACATGACGACGACCGCGTCGGGGCCGTGGCGCGCCTTCCAGGCGCGCAGCTCGTCCGCGGTGATCGAGTCGGCGAGCGAGCAGCCGGCGTCGAGGTCGGGGATCAGGACCGTCTTCTCGGGCGAGAGGATCGAGGCCGTCTCGGCCATGAAGTGGACGCCGCAGAAGGCGATCGTCGAGGCGCCGGACTCGGCGGCCTTGCGCGAGAGCCCGAGCGAGTCGCCGGTGTAGTCGGCGACATCCTGCACCTCGGGCACCTGGTAGTTGTGGGCGAGGATCACGGCGTCGCGCTCGCGGGCCAGCCGGCGCACCTCGCGCGCCATCTCCTCGACCTCCTCGGGGCTGAGGTCGAGCATCGGGACCGGCTCGTTGATCGTCGGCAGCTCTCTCATTTTCGGTTGCCTCGAAACGGCCCTGGAAGGGCCTCGATGGTCATATGTTCGCTGGCATGGCGCGGTGCCTGAGTCCAGTCGAATGAACTGCGTTCAAGTCTACTCCTCTGCGCCACCCGCGGAAGAAGCGCTACTTGAGCAGACGCGAGAGGCGGCGGTCCTTGAGCACGCGGCCGCCGGTCTGCTCCCGCGGGCAGTAGGTGGTCTGGTGCTCGGCGAAGTAGACGGCCTCCAGCGGGTCCCCGCAGCTTGGACAGGGCTCGCCCTCGTGCTTGTGGATCCGCAGTGGCTTCGGCGGCTTGTCGGGCAGCTCGTCGCCGACAGTTTCCTCGTAGTGCTCGATCGCGTCGCCGAGGACATGCAGGGCGGCGTGGAGGCGCTCAATCTCCTCGTCGCTCAACTCGGATCCCTGCTTGAACGGGGAGAGGCGCGCCTCCCAGAGGATCTCGTCGACCCAGGAGCGGCCGATGCCGGCGATGTCGCGCTGGTGGCGCAGCAGCGGGTGCAGATGGCGCGGCGGGTCGATCGCCGCGGCGAACGCCTCGAGCGACGGCGGGGGCCAAGCTTCCGGGCCCAGGGTGGCGACCGCCTCATCCATGCTCACGGCTCCGGTCGGCAGCAGCTTCGCCCACGCCCGCTGCTTGGTGCCGAACTCGCGCAGCCGCAGCTCGCGCCCATCCTCGAGCCGCACCAGTACCCGCGAAGCGCGGTCTTTGCGGGACGCCCGTTTCTCGAAGACCCTCAGGCGCCCCGCCGACATCAGGTGGATCAGCAAGGCGAGATCCCCGAACTCGACCACCGGCAGCTTGCCGATCCGCCGCACGTTCGTGAGCTCCCGGCCCGCCAGCGCGTCGAGTGGCGGCTCGAAGCTCTTCATCACGTTCATGCCGGGCGCCAGCGCGGATTCCACGACGGCTCCGCGCAGCGCGGCATCGAGGCGGCGCACCGTGATCTCAACCTCGGGCAGCTCGGGCATAGATGAAGTCTGCCGCTTCCAATCCATCCGCGGGTGGCGCAGGGGTGGGGGTGTCCGGGCGGGCAGCGGACCCACGAGCCCGTCACAGATCGGTAAGCAGGACCGCGTACGATCGTCCAACCGACCCGGAGGAGGAGGAACGAATGCGTAGGCCCCTGATTGTTTTTTCGCTCGCCGCCCTGGCCCTGATCGCCTCGCTGGCGCTGAGCAGCACTGCGATGGCGGCGCCGAAGACGACGGTGACGCTCGGCGACAACTTCTTCGCCCCCTCGAGCAAGACGATCGCGCGGGGAACCACGGTCCGCTTCAAGTGGATCGGCGTCAAACGCCACAACGTCAAGAAGAGGCGCGGCCCGGGAGCCGGCTTCAAGTCGCGCACGACCCGCGCCCGCGGCGTCAACTTCGCCAAGCGCTTCAACAAGCGGGGGACCTACCGGCTGATCTGCACGATCCACCCCGAAACGATGCGGCTGAAGCTGCGCGTGCGCTGAGTCGCCTGGCGCCTTTTTCCCGCATACCGGGAATATGGACCTATCCCGATAGGTGATCGCACCCCTGGATACGGCCCAGGACCTGCGCGGATTCGGCCCCGTCGCGAATCCCACATGGCGCTGCCATGCGGAATCCACGCCGTGACCGCCCCGCTTGGTCCTGAACCGTCCCAGGGGCACGCCCCCTACCGGGATAGGTCCTAAGGCGCCAACCTCAAGCGCCCTCGAGCAGCAGGCTGAAGTCGAGCGCCGGCGCCGAGTGGGTCAGCGCGCCGACGGAGATGAAGTCGACGCCGGTGGCGGCGATCGCGGCGACGTTCTCGAGGGTGATGCCGCCCGAGGCCTCCAGCCGCGGCCCATTGGGCCCGGTCTCGGCGTCGCGCAACGCGACCGCCTTGGCGATGCCCTCCGCGCTCATGTTGTCGAGCAGCAGCCGCTCGGCGCCGGCGCCGAGCGCGTAGGCGACCTCTTCGACGTCGCGGCACTCGACCTCGATCGGCAGCTCGGGCTGCGCCGTGCGCGCCGCGTGGATCGCCTTGGCGACGCCTCCGGCCAGGGCGATGTGGTTCTCCTTGATCAGGATCGCGTCGTAGAGCCCCATGCGGTGATTCTGCCCGCCCCCGGCGACGACCGCCGCCTTCTCCAGCGCCCGCAGGCCCGGCGTCGTCTTGCGCGTGTCGAGAATCCGCGCCCCGGTCCCCGCGACGGCATCGACGTAGCGCGCGGTCAGCGTCGCGATCCCGGAGAGGTGGCCGAGGAAGTTCAGCGCCGTGCGCTCCGCGGCGAGCAGCCCCCGTGCCGGCCCGCTCACCAGCACCACATCGGTCGGCACACCGTCCCGCCACTGCCCCGCGACCACGAGGTTGTCGACCCCCTCCACCCCACACTGCCGCATCGTCTCGGCAACCAGCTCAAAGCCGAATGCAACCCCCGGCTCCTTCTGCAAGATCCGCGCCCGTGCCGGCGCCCCCTCAGGCACGGTCGCCGCCGCCGTCACATCCCCAGCTCCCAGATCCTCGGCGAGCGCGCGGGCGACGGTGTCTCGGATCGTCTCGTCCATTCGCGCAGCCTAGAGGGACGGGGGTGCCCCTCTGACGGAGGCTTTGGATCAAGCCGCCGATACGGCCGGCGCCCAGAACCACATACGGTCTCCGGCAGAGGGGCACCCCCGTCCCTCTCACACCCTCGCCCGCTGGACCGTTTAATGCACAGGTGACCGCGCTTCCGCCCTTCCAGACCCTGCTCGACGAACACGCCGCCGACGTGATGGCGGTGCTGCGCGGGGCGGTCGGCCGCGGCGACGCCGAGGACTGCTTCCAGGAGACCTTCCTGGCGGCGCTGCGCGGCTACCCGAAGCTGAGCGACGACGGCAACCTGCGCGGCTGGCTGCTGACGATCGCCCACCGCAAGGCGATCGACCACCACCGCGTCAACGGCCGGCGGCCGCTGCCGGCCGGCGAACCGGTCGAGGTCGGCGACCGGGGCCGGAGGCCGGGTGCAAGCGAGACCGTTGACGGCGAGCCCGAGCTCGACGACGGGCTCTGGGGCCTGGTCGACGCCCTGCCGCCCAAGCAGCGCGCCGCGGTGGCGCTGCGCTACGCCTGCGACCTGCCCCACGCCGAGATCGCCGCCGCGCTCGACTGCTCGCCGGCGGCGGCGCGGCGCAGCCTGCACGAGGGAATCAAGCGACTGAGGAGGGAGCTGGCATGAAGGCAAGCCTCGAACGCCTCGCCGATCGCGCCGCCGCGGAGGGGCTGATCGACGTGGCCTACGCGAACGTCGACTCCCCCTTCGGGCCGCTGCTGCTGGCCAGCACCCCGCGCGGCCTGGTCAAGCTCAGCCTGCCCAACATCGATCCCGGCGAGACGCTGGAGGATCTGGCGGCGCGGATCTCGCCGCGTGTGCTCGAGGCGCCCGGACGCCTCGACGACGTTCGCCGCCAGCTCGACCTCTACTTCGCGGGGCGCCTGCGCGAGTTCGACCTGCCGCTCGACTGGCAGCTCAGCAAGGGCTTCCGGCGCCGCGCCCTGCGGGCGATCGACCGCATCCCCTACGGCGGCACCCGCAGCTACACGCAGATCGCCGCCAGCGCCGGCAACGAGCGCGCGGTGCGCGCCGCCGGCACCGCCTGCGGCTCCAACCCGATCCCGATCGTCGTCCCCTGCCACCGCGTGCTGCGCAGCGGCGGCGCCCTGGGCGGCTACGGCGGCGGCCTGCCGATGAAGGAAGCGCTGCTGGAGATGGAGGGAGTGCTCGACGCCGGGGAGTAGCATTCCTCAAGCGGATCGGCCAGCGGGCCGATAGGGGAGGCGTGAACCGGAGCACCGAGACGACCGCGCCCGACAACACCGCCCGCATCGCCCGCGCCGCCTGGCTCTGCGCCTTCGTCGTGCCGCTGGTCCTGGCGATGCTGCTGCTCACCGTCAGCTCGGCCCAGGCCGCATCGCCGTTCCCGGCCATCGCCCCACTCGCCTTCGAAGAAGAAGAACCCGAAGAAGGCCTCGAAGAAGAAGTAGAAGGCGAATTCGCCGAAGCCGAATGCGAAATCGCCGAAGAAGAATTCGCAGAAGGCCTGCTCACCGAAACCGACGTCAAGGAACTCTGCAGCGAAGCCGAAGAAGCAACCGGCGGCGGCGCGAACGCGGCAACCGAGTGCCCAATCCGCAGCGCCCGAGCCCGCGCCGTCGAGAACCACGACCGCCTCAAGGTGACCGTCGGCTACACCAGCTCCGCGCCAACCAAGGCCACGATCGAGCTCCGCTCCGGCAACAAGCGCTTGGCGACGATCCGTCGCAAGCTCGGCCGCAGCGGCGTACTGCGAATCGTCAAGAAGCTGGGCAAGAAGGATCCGAGCCGGATCGTGGTTCGGATCAAAGCCCCATCCTGCGCCAAGTTCCAGACCAAACCGGCCAGGGTCGGCTGACCCGAACCCAGAAGGGCAGGGCAGGGGGTGTCCGGGCGGCAGCGGCGTCCTCTTTTTCGCCCCTAAGACAATCTCGGACGGCCGCACCGTCAGAGGCGAAAAACCCAGCAACGGCCGGACACCCCCTGCCCTGCCCACCCCGCCTATTCGGCGGAAGAAGCCGCCGTCTTGTTCAAGAAATCGCGGATGAAGTCGTCGAGGTCGCCGTCGAGGACCCGCTGGGCGTCGCCGACCTCGTACCCGGTGCGATGGTCCTTGACCCGCTGGTAGGGATGCAGGAAGTAGCTGCGGATCTGCGACCCCCAGGCGACTTCCTTGACCTCTCCCCGCTCCGCCGCCAGTTCCTCGGCCCGCTTGCGCTCCTCCAGCTCGATCAGCTTCGAGCGCAGCAGCTGCATCGCGACCGTCTTGTTCTGGGTCTGCGAGCGCTCGTTCTGGCACTGCACGACGACGCCGCTCGGCAGGTGGGTGATCCGCACCGCCGAGTCGGTCTTGTTGACGTGCTGGCCGCCGGCCCCGGAGGCCCGGTAGGTGTCGACGCGCAGGTCGGTGTCGTCGATCTCGACCTCGACCCCCTCGTCGACGAGCGGACCGACGTCGACCTGGGCGAAGCTGGTGTGGCGCCGCGCCGAGGAGTCGAAGGGTGAGATCCGCACCAGGCGGTGGACGCCGCGCTCGGCGGCGAAGAGCCCGTAGGCGTTCTCGCCGCGGGCGACGAAGGTCGCCGACTTGAGGCCGGCCTCCTCGCCCGGCGAGGCCTCCTTCATCTCGATCTCGAAGCCGCGCGCCTCGGCCCAGCGCAGGTACATGCGCAGCATGATCTCGGCCCAGTCCTGCGAGTCGGTACCGCCGGCCCCGGCGTGCACCGTGACCACCGCGTCGCCGGCGTCGTAGGCGCCGCTGAACAGGCGCGCCTCTTCGAGCCCGGCGAGCCGTTTTTCCACCGAGGCCAGCTGGCGCACCAGCTCGGCCGCTATCTGCTCGTCCTCGGCCGCCATCTCGGCCAGCTCGGCGAGGTCGCCGGCCTCGGACTCGAGCTCCTCGAAGGTCTTCAGCTTGCGCTGGGCCCGGGCGTGCGCGGCCGAGGTCCGCGCCGCCGCCTCCTGGTCGTCCCAGAAGCCGGGCCTGCCCATCTCCGCCTCGAGGCGATCGGCCTCGTCCCGCAGCGAAGCGGGGTCAAAGATAGTCCGAGAGCAGCTTCAACTGCTCGCGGATCTCGGCCAGTCGCGCCGGCACCGATTCGGTCTGGGCGATGTCGGCCATTGCCGCAGCTTACTCGGCGGCGACACCGTGATCGAAGCCGCCGGCATGCAGCGCCGCCCGGCGGTCCTCGAACGGCCGCCAGCTGCGCACCCTGTGGTCGCGCAACTCGAACAGCCAAGCCATCTCGTCAGTCGATGCGTGCGACCCATCCTCCTCCCAGCTCCAAACCCGCCGGATCAGCGCCACGGCCGACCCCCCACCCGATTCCGTCCCATCCTCATACAACTCCTCCAGCTCAACCACTTGCTGCACCCCTCCCGGCTTGCGAGTAGCCCAGAGTCGGGCGGCCTCCCGTCCCTTCCGCAGCCCCCGCATCGAATGCAGCTCTACCTCCTCATCGAGGACATCGACAAACGCATCCAGGTCGCGCTCGTTAAAGGAGCGAATGAACTCTCGAACAGGGTCGTGGGTCACGGGCGCCAGCTTAGAGAGCATCCCGGTAGGGCCGGAACGTCTTGTACTTTTTTTGCGACGACATCCTCGGACGGCAACGGACTGTCTTCAAAAAAAGTTAAGTGGAGGCCCTACCGGGATGGTCTCGTACGCCCTCAAGCTCCATGACACTTCTTGAACTTTTTGCCGCTGCCACACCAGCAGGGATCGTTCCTGCCGATGTTTTCGTGCTCGTCCTTAACCACAGTCTCGACCACCTCCCGAGGCGGCGCACCGTTGCCACCGCTCGGCCGCGCCGTCCCTTCCGCGACGCTGACCCCGCCGCCGCCGCCGGCCGCGACTTCGGCCAGCGCGGTGGGCTGGGCATCGGGGGTGCCGCCGGAGTAGTCGAGCGCGGTCGGCCCGCCGCCGCCGCGGGCGAAGGCGCCGTCGACCTGCGAGGGGTCGACTTCGATCTCGGCGTTGAACACCAGTTTGCTGAACTCCTCCCAGATCGAGTGCATCAGCTCCTCGAACATCGCGAAGCCTTCGTTTTTGTAGGCGACGAGGGGATCGATCTGGGCGAAGCCGCGCAGGTGGATGCCCTCGCGCAGGTAGTCCATGTCGTAGAGGTGCTCGCGCCAGCGGTTGTCGATCACCTGCAGCAGGATCGAGCGCTCGAGGTAGCGCATCAACTCCGCGCCGAGCTCCTGCTCACGCTCGTCGTAGGCGTTCATCGCGTCCTCGTCGAGGGCGTCTTTGAGCTTCTCGCGTTCGACCGACTCCGGCGACATCCCGCCGACCTCGACCCCGACCGGCCAGATCTGGCGCAGCTGCTGCTCCATCTCCGCCATGTCCCACTCGTCGAGCTCGTCGCCCGGCGTGTACTCGTCGACGAGGCGCTCGATCACGCCCTCGAGCTCGTCGCGGGCGATGTCCGACATGTCGCGCCCTTCGAGGATCTGGCGGCGGTATTTGTAGACGATGCGGCGCTGCTCGTTCATCACGTCGTCGTACTCGAGCACCCGTTTGCGGATCAGGAAGTTCTGTTCCTCGACCTTCTTCTGCGCCCCCTCGACCGTCTTGGAGAGCATCGACGCCTCGAGCGGCATCTCGCCGCCCTCGTCGTCCACCGGGCCGAGGCGGTCGAGGATCTTGTAGATGCGGTCGCCGGCGAAGAGGCGGATCACGTCGTCTTCGGCGGAGAGGAAGAAGCGGGTCTCGCCCGGGTCGCCCTGGCGTCCCGAGCGGCCGCGCAGCTGGTTGTCGATGCGGCGCGATTCGTGGCGCTCGGTGCCGCAGATGTAGAGGCCTCCCAGCTCGCGCACTTCCTCGGCCTCCGCCTTGCACTGCGGCTCGAGCTCGGCGGCCTTCGCCTCCAGCGCCTCCTCGAAACCCTCGTCGCCGGGGCTCAGCCCCTGCTTCTTGAGCTCTTTGTGCGCCATGTGCTCGGGGTCGCCGCCGAGCTTGATGTCGACGCCGCGGCCGGCCATGTTGGTGGCGATCATCACCGCGCCCCGGCGCCCCGCTTCGGCGATCCGCTCACCCTCTTTCTCCGCGTGCTCGGGCTTGGCGTTGAGCACCGCGTGCTCGACCCCCTGCCTGGTCAGCTCGCCGGAGATCATCTCCGAGACCTCGACCGAGACCGTGCCGACGAGGATCGGCTGGCCGTGTTCGTGGCGGGCGACGATCTCCTCGAGCACGGCTTTCCACTTGCCGTCCTTGGTTTTGAAGATCTGGTCGTTGTGATCGCCCCGCACCATCGGCTGGTTGGTCGGGATCTCGACCACCGGGACCTTGTAGATCTTCATGAACTCGGTGGCCTCGGTCAGCGCCGTGCCGGTCATCCCGGAGAGCTTGTCGTAGAGGCGGAAGTAGTTCTGCAGGGTGATCGTCGCCAGGGTCTGGTTCTCCTCGCCGATCGCGACGCCCTCCTTCGCCTCGACCGCCTGGTGCAGGCCCTCCGACCAGCGCCGGCCCTCGAGGATGCGGCCGGTGAACTCGTCGATGATCATCACCTGGCCGTCGACCACGGCGTAGTCCTTGTCCTTCTTGTAGAGCGACTCCGCCTTCAGCGCCTGGCCGAGGTGGTTGACCAGGCTGCCGTGCTCGCCGATGTAGAGGTTGTCGACGTTGAGGAATTCCTCGGCTTTCTTGACACCCCGCTCGGTCGGCGAGACGGTCTTGTGCTTTTCGTCGAATTCGTAGTCGTACTCGGCCTTCGAGGTGTCTTTCGACTCGCCCATCGAGCGCAGCCGGTCTTTCGCCGGGACGCCGTTCATCTGCCGGGCGAGGCGGGCGAACTGGTAGTAGATCTGGGCCGCTTCTTCGGGCGCGCCGGAGATGATCAGCGGCGTCCGCGCCTCGTCGATCAGGATGTTGTCGACCTCGTCGACGATCGCGAAGTTGTGATCGCGCTGGACGCAGTGCTCTATCGCATCGGCCATGTTGTCGCGCAGGTAGTCGAAGCCGAACTCGGAGTTGGTCCCGTAGGCGACGTCGCAGGCGTACTTGGCCTGCCGCGCCTCGTGGTCGTCGGCGTCCTGGATCGCCGCTACGCTGACCCCGAGCATGTCGTAGACCGGCTGCATCCATTCCGCGTCGCGTCGCGCCAGGTAGTCGTTGACGGTGACGACGTGCACGCTGTCGCCGGCCAGCGAGTTGAGGAAGACCGCCAGGGTCGCCGTCAGCGTCTTGCCCTCGCCGGTCTTCATCTCGGCGATCGCCCCGTCGTGCAGGACCATCCCGCCGACCAGCTGGACGTCGAAGTGGCGCTGGCCGATGCTGCGCTTCGCCGCCTCGCGGGTCAGCGCGAAGGCCTCGGGCAGGAGGTCGTCGAGCGACTCGCCGTTGCGGGCGCGCTCGCGCAGCGAGTCGGCCTCGCCGCGCAGCTCGTCGTCCTCGAGCAGTTCCATCTCCGGCTCGATCTCGTTGATCTTCTTGGCGCGCTTCTCGTAGGCCTTGAACTTCCTGCCCTCTCCCACGCGCAGCGCCCGCGTGACCATGTCCCGTGCGTTGGGCATGCGCCCAAGGGTAGCTGGCCGCGGTAGAGGGTCGGGACCTGACCCTCTACGGCGTTGCGGGCCTACCTCGCATCTGGTTGACCAACTTGCGGGTACGGCGGCGCTTGCGGCGCTTTTCGCGGTGCTTCTTGACCTGGCGCCTGATGTCCTCGGCGAGTTCGTGCACGGTGTGGGCCATCTCGGGGGTCGCCTCCTTGGCGTGCAGCGTGACCCCTTTCAGCCGCAGCGTCGCCTCGGCGACCTGGCTGTCGACGATCGCCGGGTTGCGCTCTTCCCAGATCGTCACGTCGAGGGTCGCAAGGTCCGAGACCTGTCTACCCACCCGCCGGAAGCGCTTCAGCACGTGTTCCCGCAGCTCCTCGTCAACCTCGACGTTGCGCCCACGTACCTCGATCCGCATATCGGCCTCCTCCTTTGGGTTGTTCCGATGCTACGCCTCCCGTACCCGCTAGGCAAGGGGAGATTCCTGCTCCTACAAACGCCGTGTAAACGTGATCGCCACGACCCGGATCGCCCCCGCTTCGCGCAGGGCCTGGGCGCAGGCGGAGAGGGTGGCGCCCGTCGTCAGCACGTCGTCGACGAGCAGCACGCTGCGCGGGACCTGGCCGCGGGCCTGGATCAGCGGCGGGTGGCCGATCCGCTCGGCGCGGCGCTTGCCGACCTGGCGACCGCCGCCGCGGCGCTTCAGGCAGGGCTGGAGCTGCAGGCCGGTGCGCCGCGCGAGCGCCGCCGCGATCTCGGCGGCGGGGTCGAAGCCGCGGGCGATCGAGCGCAGCGGCGCGGTCGGCACCGGGACGACCGTGCCGCTGAGCAGGGCGGACGGCGCCAGCCACTGGACGCGGTCGGCGATCAGCTCGGCGACGGGCAGCAGGCGGCGGAACTTGAGCGCCGTGACCAGGTCGCGGGCGACGCCCTCGTGGGGAGCCGAGGACCAGGCGCGGTCGAGGCCCGGGGCGCCGCCGCCCTCGAGCGGGTCGGCTGCGGCGAGCCTGCGCGAGCAACGCGAGCAGAGCGCCGCTCCGGGGCGGCATCCGCGCCCGCAGGCGGCGCAGAGAGGAGGGACGAGGCCGGTGGCTACCGCGTGGAGGAGCTTCATGCGCCGATCCTCGGCGCCCGTGGCGCGCGTGTGGCGCGCTAAATGTCAATTCTTCGTCAAGCCTTGCGCGCGTAAGGAACTACCGGGACCGATCCTTACCGGCGATGCCGCCGATCAGGATCGACTGCGGCGCCAGCTCGGCCGCTGCGAGCAGGATCGAGTCGCGGACGATCGCGCCGGCGCCGATCCGGCAGCCGTCGCCGACGATCGCCGGGCCCTCGATCCGCACGCCGGCGCCGATCTCGACCGCGGAGCCGACCAGCACGGGGCCGCTGACCTCGGCGTCGCCCAGCGGGCTCGCCGCGCGCACACCCTCGCCCACCTCGGGCGCGCCCGGATCGACCTCGACCGCGCCGCGCAGCGCGTCGAGGTTGCCCTGGCGCAGCTCATCGAGATTGCCGATGTCGTTCCAGTAGGCGTCGATCTCGTGCGAATAGAAGGGCACGTCGCCCTCGAGCAGAGCCGGGAAGACGTCGGTCGCCCAGTCGGCGAAGCCCTCCGGGTCGTCCGGCCCGGCCAGCTTCGCCTCGCCCGGCCCGGGGAAGAAGTCGAAGATCTCCTTGCGGAACATGTAGATGCCGCAGTTGGCCAGGTCGGAGAGCGCCTCGGCGGGGTCGGGCTTCTCCTGGAAGCCCTGGATGCGGCCGTCGGCGCCGGTGATCGCGACGCCGAACTGGCTCGTGTCGGCGACCCGCTTGGTCGCCAGGGTGGCGATCCCGTCGTGGGACTCGTGGAACTCGCGCATCGCCGCCAGGTCGAGGTCGGTCAGCGCGTCGCCGGAGATGACCAGGAAGGACTCGCCGAGGAAGCCGGCCGCCTTGCGCACGCCGCCCGACGTCCCGAGCAGCCGCTCCTCGCGGCTGTAGGAGAGCTCGATGCCGAAGGCCGAACCGTCGCCGAAGTGGCCCTCGATCGTCTCCGGGAACCAGTGCAGGTTGGCGATCGCCTCGCCGAAGCCGTGCCGGGCGAGCAGCCGGGCGATGTGCTCCATCACCGGTCGGTTGAGCACCGGCACCATCGGCTTCGGCATCGCGTAGGTGATCGGCCGCAGCCGGGTCCCCAGCCCGGCCGCGAGAATCATCGCCCGCATCGACTCAGTAGCGGTAGTGATCGGGCTTGTAGGGCCCCTCGACCGGGATGCCGAGGTAGGCGGCCTGCTCCCCGGACAGCTCGGTCAGCTCGACGCCGAGCGCCGCGAGGTGCAGCCGCGCGACCTTCTCGTCGAGGTGCTTGGCCAGCACCGTGACCTCCTTGGCGGTGAACCCGTCGGGCCGGCCGTAGAGCTCGATCTGCGCGATTACCTGGTTGGTGAACGAGTTCGACATCACGAAGCTCGGGTGACCGGTCGCGTTGCCGAGGTTGAGCAGGCGGCCCTCGGAGAGGAGGATGATCGAGTGGCCGTCGGGGAAGCGCCACTCGTCGACCTGCGGCTTGATGTTGACCCGCTCGGCAGCCGACGCTTCGAGCCCGGCGATGTCGATCTCGTTGTCGAAGTGGCCGATGTTGCCGACGATCGCGTTGTGCTTCATCCGCGCCATGTCGTCGGCGGTGACGATGTCCTTGTTGCCGGTCGCGGTGATGAAGATGTCGGCCGTGCCGACGACGCTGTCGAGCGTCCGCACCTCGTAGCCCTCCATCGCCGCCTGCAGGGCGCAGATCGGGTCGATCTCGGTGACGATCACGCGGGCGCCCTGGCCGCGCAGCGACTCGGCGCAGCCCTTGCCGACGTCGCCGTAGCCGCAGATCACGGCGACCTTGCCGCCGATCATCACATCGGTGGCGCGGTTGATCCCGTCGATCAGCGAGTGACGGCAGCCGTAGAGGTTGTCGAACTTCGACTTGGTGACCGAGTCGTTGACGTTGATCGCCGGGAACAGCAGGTCGCCGGTCTCGGCCAGCTGGTAGAGCCGGTGAACGCCGGTGGTCGTCTCCTCGGTGACGCCCTTGATCCGCGCGGCGATCTCGGTCCAGCGCTGCGGGTCCGACTCGAGCGAGCGCTGCAGGGTCTCGAGCACGACGCGGAACTCCTCCGAGTCGGCCGAGGCCGGGTCGGGCACGGCGCCCGCCTGCTCGAACTCGACGCCCTTGTGGACGAGCAGGGTGGCGTCGCCGCCGTCGTCGAGGATCATGTTCGGGCCCTCGCCGTCCGGCCAGATCAGGGCCTGCTCGGTGCACCACCAGTACTCCTCCAGGGTCTCGCCTTTCCAGGCGAAGACGGGGATGCCGGCGGCGGCGATCGCGGCGGCGGCGTGGTCCTGCGTGGAGAAGATGTTGCAGCTGGCCCAGCGCACCTCGGCACCGAGCGCGATCAGGGTCTCGATCAGCACGGCGGTCTGCACCGTCATGTGCAGCGAGCCGGTGATCCGCGCGCCCTTCAGCGGCTGCTCGGCCGCGAACTCCTCACGGGTCTGCATCAGGCCGGGCATCTCGACCTCGGCGAGGGCGATCTCCTTGCGCCCGAAGTCGGCGAGGCCGATGTCGGCGACCTTGTAGTTCGAGGTGGCGGTTTGGGTGGCGGTTGCCATCGATTCCTTTCGTCTCTATTTGGTCCGAAGAAGGATAGGGAGAAGCGCTCGACGGGTCGGACCCGTCCGCTCAGGGACGGCCCAGCGAGGCCTTGAACCTATCGATCGCCTCGATTGGAAGCGGATCGACCCCGCGGGCCTCGGCGAGGGCGAGCGAGACGAGGTCGCCGAGCATCACCGCCCAGAACAGGCGCTCGGCCGGCGTCGCGCCGGCGCTCTCGACGCGGATCGCGGTTGCCCCCGTGTCCTCGATCGCCGCCGCGATCAGCTCGAAGCGACGCCGCTCGCGCGGCTCGCCGGCGGGGTCTTCGAGCAGCACGGCGGCGAGCCGGTGGGACTCGACCGCGGCGGCGGTCCAGCCGCAGATCTCGTTGTGGCTCGCCTCCGGCAGCGCCGCGGAGAAGGCGGGCAGCTTGGCGTTCTCGTTGATCTGCGTCTTCCAGCGGCGCGCCGCGGCGACGCTCGCCCCGGCGCCGTAGAGGACCGGCGCCATGCCGGCCAGGCCGGCGGCGATCTCGGCGGCCCGCTGCCGCAGGCCGTCCCTCTCCCGCTCGAGAAAGGCGGCGGCGTCCTCGAACTCGGCGGCGATCCGCGGAGCGACGCCCGCCCGGGCCGCCACCTCGGCGGCGCAGACGGTCATGTAGGCGACGGCGGTGCGGGGCGCCGGCAGCAATCCGGGCAGGCCGATCACGGCGACCCCGGCGGCGCGGGCGGACTCGACCAGGGGGCCGCCGGTGCTGGCGACAACGCGCCGAGCGCCGAGCGCCTCGGCGGCGGCGAAACAGGCGAGGGTCTCCTCGGTCGCGCCCGAGTAGCTCGAGCAGAGCACCGCCCAATCGGCCGTCGCCCAGCTGGGCAGGGCGGGCCCGCGGACGGTCAGCAGCGGCCGCGCCAGGCGGTCGCCGAGAACGGCCGCGGCGAGATCGCCGCCGACCGCCGAGCCGCCCATGCCGCAGACCAGCAGGCCGGCCGACTCGCCCGGCGCCAGGCGCGCCGACTCGACCCGCCAGAGGGCGTCGCGCAGGTGGTCGGGGATGGCGAGGACGTCATCGATCATCGGATCTCGGCTATTTCGCCCTCCGCCGCGATCGCACCTGCAACCTTCGCCCCCGCGACGATCTCGGTGCCGGAAGCGAGGATCGAGTCGAGCACGCGTGCGTTCTCGCCGACCGTGCAGCCGTCGAGCAGGACCGAGCCGCGCACTTCCGCACCGCCGGCCACGCGGCAGTCCGGCCCGACCACCGCGCGCGGTCCGAGCTTGGCGGCCTCCGACACCTCGGCGCCGGGATCGACCAGCACGCCGTGCCCGGTCGGCTCGACCCGCGTCGCCACCCGCCCCTCGAGGATGTCCCAGCTCGCCTGCAGGTAGCGCCGCGGGGTCCCGATGTCGACCCAGTAGCCGTCGAGCAGGACCCCGTGCAGGCCCTCGCCGGCCAGCCGCGGGAAGACGTCGCGCTCGATCGAGACCTTCTCGCCGGCCGGGATCAGGTCGAGCAGCGAGCGCTCCAGCACGTACATGCCGGCGTTGACCTCGCCCGGCTTGCGCTCGCCGGTCTTCTCGAGGAACTCGAGTACCTCCCCCCCCTCGCCGCTGTGGACGAGCCCGAACGCCGCCGAGTCCTCGACCGGGTGCAGGCCGATCGTCGCCCTCGCGCCCGCCTCGCGATGGCCGCGCAGCAGCGCCGCGAGGTCGAGGTCGGTGAGCACGTCGCCGTTGAGCGCCAGGAAGCTCTCGTCGAGATCGTCGCCGAGCGAGTCGGCGGCGAAGCGGATCGCCCCGGCGGTGCCCAGCGGCTCCGGCTCGGTCACGAAGCGGATCCTCACCCCCGCCCGCTCCTCCTCCCCCGCGAGCGCCTCACGCAGCACGTCGGGCAGGAAACCGCAGGCGAGCACGACCTCGCTCACCCCGTGCCCCGCCAGCCACTCGATCATGTAGGCGAGGAACGGCCGGTCGACCAAGCTCAGGGCCGGCTTCGGGACGGAATTGGTCAGCGGACGAAGGCGAGTCCCCTCGCCACCGACCAGAACTATCGCCTGCATGTCCTAGCGCGCCTGGCCCGCCACATCTTGAGCAGCAGCCTGACCGATACCTTCGTATTCGAACCCTGCCGAAAGCAGCGAATCCGGGTCGAGGAAGTTGCGGCCGTCGATCAGCAGCGCTCGCGACATCCGGCCAGCCGCCTCGGCCCAGTCCAGCTCGGCGAACTCGGGCCACTCGGTGACCAGCACCGCCGCGTCGGCGCCGTCGAGCGCGTCGAGCGCCGAGTCGCACAGCTCGACCGTCGGCAATAGGTCGCGCGCCCTCTCCGCCGCAATCGGGTCGTAGGCGGCGACCTCTGCCCCCTCACCCTCGAGACGGGCTGCGAGCACGAGGCTGGCCGCATCGCGCATGTCGTCGGTGTCGGCCTTGAAGGCAAGGCCCAGCAGCGCGATCCGCCGCCCGGCAAGCGGGCCGAGGCGGCTCTTCAGCTTCTGGACGACCCGGCGCTTCTGCAACTCGTTCACGTCGATGACAGCGCTGAGAAGCTGGAAGTGGTAGCCGCTGTTCCCGGCCAGCTTCTTCAGTGCGATCGTGTCCTTGCCAAAACAGGAACCGCCCCAGCCAATCCCCGCTTTGAGGAACTTCGGGCCGATCCGGTCATCGAGGCCCATCCCGCGGGCGACCTCGCCGACGTCGGCGCCGACCTCCTCGCAGACGTTGGCGATCTCGTTGACGAAGGAGATCTTCGTCGCCAGGAAGGCGTTGGAGGCGAGCTTGATCATCTCGGCGCTGGCGACGTCGGTGCGGACGATCTCGCCGCCCAGCGGCCCGTACAGCTCGGCCACCGCGTCACCCGCCCGCTCGTCGCCGGCGTCGGCGCCGATCACGACCCGGTCGGGGTCCATGAAGTCGGCCACCGCCGAGCCCTCCTTGAGGAACTCGGGGCAGGAGACGTAGGCGAGCCCGGGCCGGTCACGGCGGATCGCTTCGCCGGTGCCCGCGGGCACGGTGCTCTTCATGATCAGCACGTGCTCGCTGCCCTCGGGCAACTCGTCGACCACGGCGCGGACGCGCGAGAGGTCGGCGTCGCCGGAGTGGGTCGGCGGCGTGTCGACGCAGACGAAGATCAGCCGCGCGCGCTCGAGCAGCTCGCCCATGTCGGTGGTGAAGGTGAGCCGCTCGGCGTTGCGGGCGAGCAGCTCGTCGAGGCCCGGCTCGTGGATCGTCGTCTCGCCCGCCGAGAGCGCCGCGACCTTCTCCGCGACGATGTCGCGCGCGACGATCGGGTGGCCGAGCTCGGCGAAGCAGCTGGCGGTGACCAGGCCGACCCAGCCGACGCCGATCACCCCGATCGTCTCCTTGCCCTCGCTCAAAGCGCCGCCCTCCGTTTTCGTGGCTTCTTGTTGGGGATCTTCGCCCGCGCCGAGCGGGCGATGCCGATCATCTGGTCGTTGGTCAGCACGCGCAGCAGGCTATTCGCGATCCAGTAGGTGTTGTCGCCGCGGTGCCAGGCGACCAGTTTGATCCGGTCGCCGTCGAGGAAGATCCTGTACTCGCGGCCGCGGATCGTCTGCGTGATGCTGGGCCCGCTCAGGATCGGCGGGTCGCTCCAGCCCTGGATCCCCTGCACGCCGAAGTAGTGGCTGCCGTCGGGGAGGTCGAGCTGCACGACCATCCGGTAGGCACCGTGACGGTTGCCGTCGCTGTCCTTGAAGCGGTAGACGCGCGGGTCCTGGATCTTCAGGTAGGGATTGCTTTCCTCGTAGGCGGCGCCGGCCGGCAAGCGGGTCGGGTAGAAGACCGGGAAGCCGCTGCTGAACTTGCGGGCGACGATCTTCGCCTCCTCCTCGCCGGCTTCGCGGGCGTTGACCAGCCCGTCGCTGCCCGGCGGCTTCGTCTTCAGCTTCGGCTTTTTCTTCTGCTTGCGCTTCTTCGCCTGCGCCTTCTTCTTCTTCGCCTTCTTCCCGCCCCCCGATTCGACCTTGTCGAGCACACCGCGCGGCCCACTGCGGCCTTCGATGCCGAGGAAGGTGTCGGCCGCTTCCTCGATCGCCGCCGGCGACGCGTAGACGAAGCTCGGGCCGAGTTCGGCCGGGAAGTCGACCTCCTTGATTTCGGCGTTGCGCGAGGCGATGAACAGTTTCAGCACCTGCAGCATCGATTTCGTGTCGCTGATGTCCGAGCTGGTGTATTCGGTGAAGATGTCGACCAGGTCGCCTTCGCCCAGCACGTCGCGCGCCAGGTCGGCGATCGGCACTCGGTGACGGGCGGCGCTGAGGAAGTCCTGCTGGCGGGCGGCGCGGACGATGTCGGTGTCGGTGTGGCGGTAGCGCACGTACTCCAGCGCCCGCTTGCCGCACATCAGCTGGTAGCCGGGCTTGACGTTGATCTCCGAATACTGTTCGGAGGGCGGAACGCCGACGTTGGAGTGGTAGTAGCGACGGTCGACGTCGACGTAGACGCAGCCGATCGCGTAGACGGCGCGGACGAAGCCGAGGTAGTCGACGTTGACGATGTGGTTGATCGGCATCCCGGTCAGTTCCTTGATCACCTGCAGGGTCAGTTTCGGCCCGCCGTAGGCGTAGGCGGACGAGAACTTGTCGGTGCCCACGCCGGGGATCTCGACCTTGAGGTCGCGCGGGATCGACATCAGCGCGATCGCGTCGTTGTCGGGATCGAGCCGCAGCAGGATCGCCGTGTCCGAGCGCCCGCTGTCTTCCGGTTCGCTGGCGCGCTTGTCGGAGCCGAGGATGAGGATGTTCTGCGCCTCGCCCCCCTTGGTCGTTTTGAGCACCCCTTCGACCGCGGTTTTCAGTTTGTCGTTGTGCCCGAGCGCCTCGGCGATGTTGTCGATCCTGGTCAAGCCGCTGGCGGCGACCGCGGTGGCGGTGGCGAGGATGACGACGACGGAGGCCAGGCTGAAGCGCCACCAGTAGCGCTTGCGCTTCGGCGGCGGCTCGTGGTCGCCCGACGGCGGCGGCTTCTTGAACGGCTCCTCGATCATCGCCGGCTCACGCCCCCGATCGCGCCGGGATCGCCCACAGGAACCCTTCCAGCGCCTGGCGGTAGGCCAGCAGGGAGGGAACCGAGACCCACTCGCTGGGACCGTGATGGCCCTCGCCGAGCGGCCCGAACTCGACCGCCGGGACACCGACCCGCAGGAAGGAGACCGCATCCGAGGCGCCGTCGCGACCGACGCTCATCGGCTCCCCCTCGTGGTGCGCGGAGACCGCCTCGCGCAGGCCGCGGACGAAGGGCGAATCCCGATCGACGACGGCCGGCGGCCGTGTGAACAGCGTCGTCAGCTCGGCATCGGGCAGGCCGCGGATCTGGTCGAGCACGACCTCGGGGTCCTGGTCGGGCAGGTAGCGGATGTCGACGTCGATCGCGCATCGGTCGGGCACCTTGTTGAGCGCGTCGCCGCCCAGGATCCGGCCGAGGTTGATCGAGGGGCGGTCGAAAAGCTCAGAACTGTGCCGTGCGAACGGTAGCGACTCGATACTGCGGAAAACGTCGTGTGCCTTGAGCACGGCGTTGTCGCCGAGCCATGGGGTGGCGCCGTGGGCGGCGACGCCGCTGACCTCGAGCCGCAGCGCCAGCACCCCCTTTGCCTCAACGCCGATCTGCAGATCGGTCGGCTCGCCGGTGATCGCGAAGTCGCCGACGAAGCCGCCGTCGACCAGGGCGTCGCTGCCCCGTTCGGCCTCCTCCTCGGACTCCTCGTCGCCGACGATGCCGAGCCGCACCCGCACCCCCTGCTGCCCGCCCATCGCCGCGGTCGTGACCAGCATCGCCGCCAGCGCCCCCTTCATGTCATAGGCCCCGCGCCCGTACAGCCGCTCCCCCTCGATCCGCGGCTCGAACTGCCCGGCCCGCCCCGGCACCACATCGAGATGCCCGTGCAGCACCACCGTCGGCGCATCCTCGGGCCCCACCTCGGCCTTCAGCACCGGCAACCCCCGCACCTCTTCGGTCTCAACCGAAATCCCCCGAGCTTCCAACCACCCCTCGACAAACCCGGCCGCTTCCAGCACCCCATCCGGCTCCGCGGTCTCAAACCCGATCAACCGTTCCGCAAGCCCCACCATCTCATCGCTCATAGGCAAGCCCCCTCGATCGCCGCTTCCGACTTTGACGTTGCCATAGGAACATCAAAGTCGGAAGCGCGGAGCCCGGCGGGACGCGTTGGTGCGCCGCGGCGGGAATGTGGCCGTAGGCCGCGATATGCAATCTGATGGATGCGCGGCCGCCGGCCGCGCTCAACCCCCGTCGCTAAGCGCGAAGCGCGTGCGACATCAATTCCCGCCGGGGCGCACCGACGCGTCCCGCTCACCCTTGGGCAATGGCGAGAAACGCTTCGGCCCGGTCGCGGTCTTTGACGGCGCGGTTGCGGGCGCCGCTGCCCTCCTCGGCGTCGCCAATCCGCTGCTCGGCGTCCGCGAGCTGCTCCTTGAGCGTGCCGCTGTCGAGATCCTCCGGCGCGATCGCCTCCTCGATCAGCAGGCGGGCGTGGTTGCCGAAGACCTGCAGCCAGCCGTGCGCCTGAGCGAAGCGGCGCGTCTCGGTGTCGCTTGTGTGCAGGCGCAGCTCGGCCGGCCGCAGCGCCGCCAGCAGCGGCGTGTGGTTGGCGAGGATGCCGATCTCACCGACCGCCGTACGGGTCGAGACCTGGCGCACCTCGCCGCTGAAGACCTCCCCCTCCGGGGTGAGGACCTCGACCTCGAATTTGCTTTCGCCCGCCATTGTGCGTCCTAAGCGGCCGCCGCCGAGCCGGCGTTCTCGGTGACCTGGTCGATGCCGCCCTGCATGTAGAAGGCGCCCTCGGGCAGGTCGTCGTGCTCGCCGTCGAGGATCTCGCGGAAGCCGCGCACCGTCTCCGCGACCGGCACGAACTCGCCGGTGCGGCCGGTGAACTGCTCGGCGACGAAGAACGGCTGGCTGAGGAAGCGCTCGATCTTGCGCGCCCGCGAGACCGTCTGCTTGTCCTCGTCGGAGAGCTCGTCGATGCCGAGGATGGCGATGATGTCCTGCAGCTCCTTGTAGCGCTGCAGGACCTCCTGCACGTCGGTCGCCGTGCGGTAGTGCTCCTCGCCGACGACGTCGGGCTTGAGGATCGTCGAGGTCGAGTCGAGCGGGTCGACCGCCGGGTAGATCCCTTTCTCGGAGATCGCCCGCGAGAGCGCCGTGGTGGCGTTGAGGTGGGCGAAGACCGAGGCCGGGGCCGGGTCGGTGAAGTCGTCGGCGGGGACGTAGACCGCCTGCACCGAGGTGACCGAGCCGCGGTCGGTCGAGGTGATCCGCTCCTGCAGGCCGCCCATCTCGGTCTCCAGGGTCGGCTGGTAGCCGACCGCCGAGGGCATCCGGCCGAGCAGCGCCGAGACCTCGGAGCCCGCCTGGACGAAGCGGAAGATGTTGTCGATGAAGAGCAGCACGTCCTGGCCGCCCTGCTCGCGGTAGTACTCGGCCATCGTCAGGCCGGAGAGGGCGACGCGCAGGCGGGCGCCCGGCGGCTCGTTCATCTGGCCGAAGACGAGCATCGTTTTGTCGATCACGCCCGACTCTTTCATCTCGAGCCAGAGGTCGTTGCCCTCGCGCGAGCGCTCACCGACGCCGCAGAAGGCGGAGAGGCCCTCGTGCTCCTCGGCGATCGAGCGGATCAGCTCCTGGATCAGCACGGTCTTGCCGACCCCGGCGCCGCCGAACAGCCCGACCTTGCCGCCCTTGGCGTAGGGGGCGAGCAGGTCGATCACCTTGATCCCCGTCTCGAGGATCTCCTGGGTCGGCGCCAGGTCGGAGGCCTGCGGGGCGGGGCGATGGATCGGCCAGCGCTCCTCGGTCTTCACCTCGGGGCCGTTGTCGATCGGCTCGCCGAGCAGGTTGAAGATCCGCCCCAGGGTGGCGTCGCCGACGGGGACCGTGATCGGGCCGCCGGTGTCGATCACCTTGTCGCCGCGCTGCAGGCCGTCGGTGGCGTCCATCGCCACCGTGCGCACGCGGTCGTCGCCGAGGTGCTGCTGCACCTCGCAGACCAGCTCGCTCGCCTCGCGGTCCTCGTCGCCGGCCAGCTCGATCTTCACCGCCGAGTAGATCTCCGGCAGCTTGCCGGGGAAGACCGCATCGACGACGACGCCGGTCACCTGCTCGACCCGTCCCACATTCGTTCCGTTCGTGTCAGCCATTGGTTCCTTTTCTCGTCTCTGGTGAAGTTTGCCGGTACCTAGCCGAGCGCCTCGGCGCCGGCGACTACCTCGAGGATCTCCTGCGTGATCTCGGCCTGCCTTGCCCGGTTCATCTCCAGGGTAAGGTCGTCCATCATCGTCTCCGCGTTCTCGGCGGCGTTGCGCATCGCGGTCATCCGCGCCCCCAGCTCCGAGGCCGCGGACTCGAGCAGCGCCCGGTAGACCGAGATGTTCACGTACTCCGGGATAAGTTGGGCCAGCAGTTCCTCCGCCTCGGGCTCGTACTCCCACAGCGCCCGGCTGTGGGCCTTCTCGATCTCGGTCTCCTCGGCGTCGGCTTCCTCCTCCTCGACCCCGGCGCCGATCACGTCGGCCTGCTGCAGCGGCAGCAGCGTCTGCCGCCAGACGTGCTGGGTCAGCGGCGAGACGTAGCGGTTGTAGACCAGCTCGACCCGGTCGAGCTCCTCGTCGACGTAGCGCGCGGTCAGCTCCTCGCCGATCTCGCGCGCGTTGGCGAAGCCGGGGCGGTCGGTGAAGCCGGTGTAGGAGCTGCGCACGTCCTGCTTGCGGAAGGTCAGCGCCGAGACACCCTTGCGGCCGACGGCGGAGAAGGCCGTCTCGGCCCCCTCGCCGCGCAGCTCGTCGCGCAGCCGCAGCCCGTCGCGGATCACGTTGGTGTTGAAGGCGCCGGCCAGGCCGCGGTCGCCGGTGATCAGCACCACGCCGACCCGCTTGACCTGCTCGCGCTCGACCAGGACCGGCACGCGCGGGATCGCGCCGGCCTGCTCGGCGGCCCGCCGGGTCAGCTTGCGCATCCCCTGCGCGTAGGGCCGCAGGTCCGCGATCCGCTGCTCGGCCCGGCGCAGCCGCGCCGCCGCGACCATCTCCATCGCCCGCGTGATCTTGTTGATGTTCTTGATCGACGCGATGCGGCTCTTGACGTCCTTCTGCGAGGCCATTAGGCGGTTGCGGGCTCCTTCTGGGACTTGACCCGGTCCGACTCGCCGGCCTCGAGCGGGTCGCCGTGCTCGTCGAAGTCGGGGCCGAAGTCGTCGACGAACTCGCGGATCGCCGCGCCCAGCTCCTCCTCGTCGGCCTCCTCGAGCTTGCCGCTCTCGGCGATCCGGCCGAGCAGATCGGACTTCTCCGAGTGCAGGCGGATCTTCAGGTCGCGCAGGAACTCGCCGACGCGCTCGGTCTTGACCCGGTCGAGGAAGCCGCCGGTGCCGGAGTAGATCGCCGCCACCTGGTCGGCCATCTCGAGCGGCTCGCGCTCCTTCTGTTTGAGCATCTCGACCAGCCGTTCACCGCGGTTGAGCGTCTTCTGCGTCTCCGGGTCGAGCTCGGAGCCGAACTGGGCGAAGGCCTCGAGGTCGCGGAACTGGGAGAGGTCGAGGCGCAGTTTGCCGGCGACCTTCTTCATCGCCTTGGTCTGCGCGTTGCCGCCCACCCGCGACACCGAGATGCCGACGTTGATCGCCGGCCGCACGCCCGAGTTGAACAGGTCGGACTCGAGGAATATCTGGCCGTCGGTGATCGAGATCACGTTGGTCGGAATGTAGGCCGAGACGTCGCTGGCCTGGGTCTCAATTATCGGCAGCGCCGTCAGCGAGCCGCCGCCGAGCTCGTCGCTCAGTTTCACCGCCCGCTCGAGCAGCCGCGAGTGCAGGTAGAAGACGTCGCCGGGGTATGCCTCCCGACCCGGCGGGCGGCGCAGCAGCAGCGACATCTGGCGGTAGGCGTAGGCGTGTTTGGTCAGGTCGTCGTAGACGCAGAGGGCGGCTTTGCCTTCGTAGAGGAAGTGCTCGCCCATCGCGCAGCCCGCGTAGGGGGCGATGAACTTGATCGGCGCCGCCTCGTCGGCGGGGGCGGCGACGATGATCGTGTTCTCCATCGCGCCGTTTTCCTCCAGCACCTCCTTGAGCTGGACGACCGTCGACATCCGCTGGCCGATCGCGACGTAGATGCAGACCATGTCCTTGTCGCGGTTGTTGATGATCGTGTCGATCGCGATCGCCGTCTTGCCGGTCTGGCGGTCGCCGATGATCAGCTCTCGCTGGCCGCGGCCGACCGGGATCATCCCGTCGATCGACATCAGCCCGGTCTGGACCGGTTCGGTCACCGGCTGGCGCTCGACCACGCCGGGCGCTTTGAACTCGGCCGGGCGGGTCTGCGTCGTCGCCACCTCGCCCTTGTCGTCGAGCGGACGGCCGAGCGGGTCGACCAGGCGGCCGAGCAGCTGCTCGCCGACGGGGATCCGCAGCAGGTGGCCGGTGCGCTTCACGGTGTCGCCCTCGACCACCCTGTCCCACTCGCCGAAGAGGACGGCGCCGACGTTGTCCTCCTCGAGGTTGAGGGCGAGGCCGGTGACGCCGTGCGGCAGCTCGAGCATCTCCAGCGCCATGCAGTTGTCGAGGCCGTGGATGCGGGCGATGCCGTCGGCCACCGAGAGCACGGTGCCGACCTCGGAAAGGTCGGCGCTGCCGGTGTCCAGTCCCTCGATCCTCTCGCGCAGGATCGATGCGATCTCGTCGGGCTTGATCTCCATAGGGGTGCTCTATGCCTCCTTACGCCGCCTGGGCGACGCTCTTTCGAAGTTTCTCCAAGCGACTGCGGATGCTCGCGTCGAGCACCATGTTGCCTACCTGCAAGACGATGCCGCCGAGGATCTCCTCGTCGACCCGGCTGGCCAGATCGACCTCCTGGCCGGTCTGCCGCTCGATCTCCTCGCCGATCTTCTCGACCACGGCCGGATCGAGCTCGGCCGCGCTGGTCACGGTGACGTCGATCTGCCGCCGCTCCCGCTTCCAGATCACATCGAACTCGCGGCGGATGCGGAACAGCTCCGTCATCCGCCCCTTCTCGATCAGCAACTCGAGGAAGTTGACCAGCTCGGGCTCGGCGCCGTCGAGCGCCCTGCCCAGCCCCTCGACCTTCTCGGCCGAGGAGAAGTGCGGGCTGAAGAAGAAGACCTGCAGCTCGCGCCCGGCGTCGAGCGCCGCGGCGAACTCGCCCAGCCCCGCGCCGACCGGGTCGAGACTGCCCTTCGCCTTGGCCACGTCGAAGAGGGCCTCGGCGTATACGCGAGCCGGGTCCTGCACTAGCCCTCCGCCTTCGAGAGCCTGCTGAAGTCGACCTCGCCCAGCGCCTCCTCGACCAGGCGGCGCTGGTCGTCGGCGCTCAGCGTCTTGCGGGTGACCTTCTCGGTCGCCAGCACGGTCAGGTCGGCGACCTCCTTGCGGATCTGCTCCAGCGAGCGCCGCGTCTCGGCCTCGATGTCGCGCTTCGCCGCCGCGACCAGCTCGTCGCGTTTCTCCTTGCCGGACGTGGTCGCCTCGGCTTCCGCGGTCTCCGCCGCCTTGCGGGCGCGGGACATGATGTCGTCGGCCTGCTCGCGGGCCTCGGCCAGGCGGCCGCGGTACTCCTCGAGCAGCTCGTCGGACTCGCGGCGCTGCCGTTCGGCGGCCTCGATCGACTCGGCGATCGTCTTCGCGCGGCGGTCGAGCGCCTCCTGGATCCGCGGGAAGGCGAGCTTGCTGAGCACCCACATCGTGAACAGGAAGAGGACCAGCGTCCAGATCATCAGGCCGAGGCCCGGCGTGACCAGGAAGCTGCCGCCTTCTTCCGCTCCGGGCGCCGTCTCAGCGGCGAGGGCGATGGTGCCCACTATGTCGACAGCGGTCGGGTCCACTCGATCGGCCTAGAGGAAGAAGGCGATCAGGCCGAAGATGAAGGTGTAGAAGGCGACCGCCTCGGTCAGCGCGAAGCCGAGCCAGCGGATGCTCTGCAGCTCGTCTTTCATCTCCGGCTGGCGGGCGACCGACTCGATCTCCTTGCCGAAGATGATGCCGATGCCGATGCCGGCACCGATCGAGCCTAGTCCGGCGCCGACGCCGAGGGCGATCGCCTTGCCGGCGTCGGTCACGCCTTCGTCGGTGACCTCGGCAATCGGTAGCAACGTGGGATCCATCGAGTTTGACTCCTTTGGTTAGTGGCTGGCGGAGACGGCTCCGCCGATGTAGATCGCGGTCAGGGTCGAGAAGATAAACGCCTGCAGCGTGGCGATCAGCCCGACCTCCAGCACGAAGAAGAAGAAGCCGAGCGGGAAGGTGAGCACGCCGAGCGCCGCGATGCCCAGCAGGATCGCCAGCCCACCGCCCATGAAGAGCAGCAGCAGGTGGCCGGCCAGCATGTTGGCGAAGAGACGCACGGAGAGCGAGATCAACCGGGCGAAGTGGGAAATCGCCTCGATCGTGAAGATGAACGCCTTGCCGATCGGGCTCATGTCCTCGAGGCCCGGCGGCAGCCAGCTCGCCAGGTAGCCGCCGAAGCCCTGCGCCCGCACGCCTTCGACGTGGTAGGCGACCCAGACGACCAGGGTGAGGACGAGCGGGATCGAGAGGTTCGCGGTCGCCGCGTAGAGCGCCAGGGCCGGCACTTCGACCCCGAAGATGTTGACCGGGTGCTCGGTGTTGATCGGCAGCGGCAGGAAGCCGATCATGTTGGAGAACCAGATAAAGAAGAAGAGCGCGGCGAGGAAGGGGAACCAGCGCGCCGCGGTCTTCGGGTCGAGGTTGCCGCCGGTGATGTTGTTCTTGGTCAGGTCATAGGCGACCTCGACCATCGTCTGCACCCGGTTCGGCTTCTCCTCCATGCGGCGGGCGATCCAGGACATCGTGAAGATCGTCAGGGCGCTGGCCAGGCCGAGGTAGAGAACCGCCTTGTTGATGCTGAGATCTATCCCGGCGATCTCGAGCGGGACCCAGGCCTCGAGCTTGAACTCGTTCTGCGGCTGGAATGCCTCGTCCCTGCCGGAGCTGCCGAAGACCAGCAGCGCCAGGATGGCGAGCGCAAAGTAGGCGCCGATCCCGATCAACACCTTGGCCTTGGTGCTCAACCTCTTCGCGCCGCTCGCCTCGCTCACCGGGCCCCCTCCCCTTCGGGCTCGAAGAGCTGGGCGATCCCGGCCGCGGCGAGGGAGACGGTGAAGAGGACGACGAGCAGCAGCGCCGCGGCGAGGCCGGCCTCGCGCTCGGCCAGGCCGGCCAGTAGGGCGGCGGTGATCATCAGCCAGACGCGGCCGAGGCTGGTCGCCGCGACCACCCCCATAGCCCGCTGGCGATTGCCGGCGGCGAGCTCGCCGGTCATGCGGCGGCCGGCGACGACCTGGATGCCGCGCTGCGCCAGCCAGGCGCCGGCGGCGATCGCGTAGCCGAGCATGGGCAGGCCTCCGACTATGAACACGGCCAGGGCGGCGGCTAGCACCAGGAGGTCGACATGCTTGGGAGGGGACATAACGTCGCCCGTCTCATCCGAGCGGGCGGACGCGCGACTATATCCGAAAGGGCCGTCGATCCGCTTTCTAGAGCCAGTTCGTGAGGCTTGTCACAACCTCGCACAAAGTCATTCTTGGAGCGCCTCGAACTCGCCCGTCTCGGGGTCGATGCGGCTGAAGCGGCGCAGCTTGAGGATCTCGAGCACGTAGACGAGATAGACGCTGGCGGCGATGGCGAGCAGCCCGAAGGTGCCCATCACGGCGCTCCAGAGCAGGTCGAAGTTGCCGCGGTCGTCGCTGTAGGGGACGAAGCGCAGGGCGAGGGCGAGGGCGGCCATCACCGTCGTCCAGCCGTAGAGGTAGGCGAGCGTGCGGCGCTGCGAGAAGCCGATGTTCTCCATCCGGTGGTGGAAGTGCCAGCGGTCGGCCTTGTGGATCGGCCGGCCGTATTTGAGCCGCTTGGCGACGACGAAACCGGTATCGAGGATCGGCACGGTGAGCACGATCAGCGGCAGGAAGAGGGCGATCACGGCGTTGGTCTTGAGCGCCCCCTGCACGGCGACCACGCCGAGCAGGAAGCCGAGCAAATTGGAGCCGGTGTCGCCCATGAAGGTGCTGGCCGGCGGGAAGCCGTGGCGCAGGAAGCCGAGCGAGGCGCCGGCGGTGAGCGCGGCGAGGATGCCGGCGGCGGTGCGGTCGAGCGAGAGCGCGATCACGGCCAGGGCGAGGCCGGAGATCAGGCAGACGCCGGCGGCGAGGCCGTCGACGCCGTCGATCAGGTTGATCACGTTGATCATCGCGACGATGCCGAGCGTCGTGCCGACGTCGCCGAGGTCGATCGCGCCGCCGCCGGGCAGGCCGAGCAGCTCGACGTCGCCGGGGTTGAGCTGGCCGAGGAAGGGCACCGTGAAGCTGTCCACGGTGACCCCGGCCGAGACCGGGACGACCACCGCGGCGATCTGGCCGAGCAGCTTCGCGGCGGCGCCGAGCTCGTAGACATCGTCGAGCATGCCGACCGCGACGATCAGCGCCGCGCCGATCAGGATCGCCCGCGTCTCGCCGTCCCAGGGCAGCCAGATCAGCGCCGCGGCGAGGACCGCGGCGAAGATCGCCAGCCCGCCCAGGCGCGGCGTCGGCGCTGCGTGCAGCGAGCGCTCGTCGTCGGGGTGGTCGATCGCGCCGATCCGCCGCGCGACCCGGTCGGTCAGCGGCACCAGCAGCAGCGCCAGCACCCCGGCGAGGATGAAGGCGAACAGGGCTTCGACCGACGCGGGCATCGCCCCAGGCTAGTTCGCGTACCTGTCGAACCAGAGCGTGAAGGCGATCAGGCCCCAGAGCTGGCGGCTGAGGTCCTCGCGGCCGGAGCAGTGGCGGTCGAGCAGGCCGGCGACCGTCGCCGGGTCGAGCCAGCCCTGGCGAGCCAGTGTCTCGGCCGCGAGCGTTTCGCGCGCGAAGCCCTGCAGCGGCCCGCGCAGCCAGGCGGCGACCGGGATCGAGAAGCCCTGCTTCGGCGCGCGCAGGATCTCCTCCGGCAGCAGCGGTGCCAGCGCCCGGCGCAGCAGCCGCTTCTTGGCCAGGCCGCGGACCTTCAGCGGCGTCGCCAGCCCGAGCGCCATCGCCGCCACCTCGTTGTCGAGGAAGGGGACGCGCAGCTCCAGCGAGTGGGCCATGCTCGAGCGGTCGGTCTTGACCAGCAGGTCGTCGACCAGGTAGATGCCGAGGTCGACGTCCTGCAGGCGGGCCAGCGGCTCGGCCCCGGCGGTCTCCGCGTAGCGCTCGCGGTAGAGGTCGACCGGGTCCCAGCCGGGATCGCGCCCGCCGAGCAGCGCGGCCTGGGTCTGCCGCGAGAAGATCTCCTTCCAGGCGTGGTGGCGCTCCAGCGGCGGCAGGCCGGCGCCGCGGGCGAAGCGCTTCGCTTTGTAATCGAGGCTGACCTTGGCGTCGGAGCTGGGCAGCAGCTCGGCCAGCGGCGCCGCCAGGGCGGCGAGGCGGCCGACGCGGGCCGCGAGCAGGTCGGCGACGTAGGTGTAGTAGCCGCCGAAGAGCTCGTCGCCCCCCTCGCCCGAGAGGGCGACCTTGACCTCGCCCGCGGCCAGCTCGGAGACGAGGTAGGTGGGCAGCGCCGAGGAGTCGCCGAAGGGCTCGTCGAAGGCCTCGACCAGCTTCGGGAAGAGCTCGACCGCGTCGGGGCGCAGAACGATCTCGTGGTGGTCGGTGCCGTGACGCCCGGCGACCAGCCGGGCCCGCTCGAGCTCGTCGAAGCTCGCCTCCTCGAAGCCGACCGAGAAGGTCTTCACCGGCTCGGCCTGCTCGGCGGCGGCGAGGGCGACGATCCCGGCCGAGTCGACCCCGCCGGAGAGCAGCACGCCGACCGGCACGTCGGCGACGAGGTGGGCGCGGACCGAGTCGCGCAGGGTCTCGCGCAGCTGCTCCGCCAGCTCGCCGGCCGGGCGGCGCCTGACCTCGCCCGCCGGGGCCGGCGCCGGGCGCGCGTAGCGGCTCTGGGTCAGCTCGCCGTCGCGCCAGAGGGCCAGCGTCCCCGGCGGCAGCTTGCGCGCCTCGGCGAAGATCGTCAGCGGCGCCGGGATCGAGTTGAAGGCGAGGAAGGCGGCGACGGCGCGCGGGTCGATCGCACGCGAGAAGCCCGGCTGCTCGATCAGCGCCTTGAGCTCCGAGGCGAAGGAGAGCGTCCCGCCGGCGAGCCGGTAGTAGAGCGGCTTGATCCCGAAGCGGTCGCGGGCGAGCAGCAGGCGCCGCTCGCGGGCGTCCCAGAGGGCGATCGCGAACATCCCCCGCAGGCGCTCGACGAAGCCCTCGCCGTGCTGCTCGTAGAGGTGGACGAGCACCTCGGTGTCCGAGGCGGTTCGGAAGCGGTGGCCGGCGCGCTCCAGCTCGGCGCGCAGCTCGCGGTAGTTGTAGATCTCACCGTTCTGGACGACGGTGACGCCGCCGTCCTCGCTCGAGATCGGCTGGTCGCCGCGCTCGAGGTCGATGATCGAGAGCCGCCGCATCGCCAGGGCGACGCCGCCGTCGTGGAAAGCGCCCTCGCTGTCGGGGCCGCGGTGGGCGAGCCGCGCGTTCATCCGCTGCACGGCCTCCAAATCCGCCGCCGCATCGCGGCCGGCGACCGCCATTCCACAAATCCCGCACATGGCGGCAGTCTCTCAGCCGGGCCCGTGGTCGAGGTTTGGCCCGCATAGCGGTTCAAACCTCGACCACCCTCAGCCGGGTGCGGCGGGGCCGCGGCCGAGAACCTTGACCACGGTGGCGAAGAGGACGCTGACGTAGAGCGAGGCCGAGCGGTCGGCGATGTACTCCATGTCGTGGGCGAGCTTGTCGGCCCAGGACTCCTCGCGGGTCATCCGCGTCTGCGCGAAGCCGGTCACGCCGGGGCGGACGACGAGCCGCTGCCAGTACTGCGGGATCTCCGCGCAGAGCTCGGTGAAGAAGGCCGGCCGGATCGGGCGCGGGCCGACCACGGCCATCTCGCCGCGCAGCACGTTCCACAGCTGCGGCACCTCGTCGAGGTGGATCTTGCGCAGTGCCCGGCCGATCCGCGTCACCTCAAGCTCGGTGCGGCGCGAGAGCTCCTCGCCCAGGTAGGGGCCGAGCCGCGTCTCGGCGTCGGGCTTGAGGGTGCGGAACTTGTACATCCGGAAGAGCTGGCCGGCGCGGCCGACGCGGGCGCCGTGGTAGAAGACCGGCCGCCCCGAGCTGAGCGCGATCGAGAGCGCGGTCAGCGCCAGCAGCGGCGAGAGGACGAGCAGGATCGTCGCCGAGATGAGGATGTCGAGGACGCGCAGGGCGCGGTCGACCGGGCGCGGCTCGCCGTCGCCGGCGAGCGCGATGAAGTGCTCCAGCTCGGCCTCGACGTCGGCGGGCAGGGCGAGTGATTCAGCTCGGGATGTGGCTCGCCGCGGGATGGTCGGCTCCGACGGTACCTAGGATCGTTTCGACGAGTGCAGCGGGGTCGCGCCTGGTCGGCGTCGCGTCCTCGGTGCGCTTCTCGAGCTGGATCGCGCGCGGGTCGGTCAGCGGGCGCAGCCGGCCGGAGCGGATCAGCGCTTCGTCGACCCCGCCGAGCCGGCCGCCGTAGGTCGTGTAGACGGGCGTCGCCAGCGCCGCCGCCTCGCGGTTCATCGTGCCGCCGGCGGAGACGACGAGGTCGGCGAGGGCGACCAGGCTCTGCGCCTCGACCGCCCCCGGCGGGACGATCAGCGAGGGCAGCGCCAGGCTCTCGACCAGCTCGCGCTGCGCCCCCGTGCGCGGCAGCACGACCGCCTGCACGTTCTCGTCGCTGCCGAGCCGCTGCAGGACCTTGGGGAAGAGCGGGTTCGACTTGCGGTGGTAGAGCGAGACGTCGGGCGGCGGGCGGACGATGATGACGACCCGCTCGGTGTCGACCGAGAGCCGCGCCAGCGCCTCGCGATCGGGCTCGAAGTCGTAGAGGTAGTACTCCTCCTTGAGGCCTGGGTAGGGGAAGAGCTTCTCGGGGCCGACGCCGAAGCGGCGCAGCCGCTCGGCCGGGACCGAGTCGGGGAACATCACCCGCCTGGCGAGGCGGCAGCCGATCCGGTGCTGAGTCACCGCGTACTCGTAGTCGTGCATGTTGGCCTCGGGCACGCCGAGCAGGCGGGCGGCGATCGCCAGGTCGTTGGAGCCGTGGGCGAGGGCGAGGTCGAAGGAGCGGCCGCGGCCAAAGCGGACCATGCCCGCCGTGCGGGCGCCGAGCCGCTGCGCCTTGCGCAGCCGCGAAGCGCCGCCGTGGCTGCCGATCGGCGTGTGCTCCATGCCGTGCAGCTCGAGCAACGCCTGCGTCTGCGCGTAGTCGCGCGAGCTGACCTCGACCGTGTGGCCCGCGGCGCGCAGCCGCTCGATGATTGGCCGCAGGACGAGCACATGCGCGGGCGCCGACATGTCGACCCAGATGTTGAGCCGATCAGACAGCTGCGGCGGCCAGCTCGGGGTAGAGCGGGTAGCGCTCCATCAGTGCCTTCGTCCGGTCGCTGAGAGCTTCCTTCTCCGACTCGAACTCGGGGCCGAGGGCGGCCGCGATCACGGCGGCGATCTCGGTCATGTCGTCCTCGACCATGCCGCGGCTGGTCAGCGCCGGGGTGCCGATGCGCAGGCCCGAGGGGTTCATCGGGGGACGCTCGTCGAAGGGGATCGCGTTGCGGTTGACCGTGATGCCGACCTGCTCGAGGCGGTCCTCGGCGGTCTGGCCGTCGAGCCCGCTCGGGGTCAGGTCGACGAGCACGAGGTGGACGTCGGTGCCGCCGGTCAGGACCGGCAGGCCGCCCGCTTCGAGGCCCGCGGCGAGCGCCTTCGCGTTGGCGATCGTCTGCCGCTGGCGGGCGCGGAACTCCTCCGTGGCGGCGATCCGCAGCGCCACCGCCTTGGCGGCGATCGTGTGCATCAGCGGCCCGCCCTGCTGGCCGGGGAAGATCGCTTTGTCGATCGCCTTGGCGTGCTCCTCGCGGCAGAGGATCATGCCGCTGCGCGGCCCGCAGAGCGTCTTGTGGATCGTCGTCGTGACGACGTCGGCGTGCTCGACCGGGTTGGCGTGCTCGCCGGCGGCGACGAGGCCGGCGAAGTGGGCCATGTCGACCATCAGCTTGGCGCCGACCGAGTCGGCGATCGCCCGGAAGGCGGCGAAGTCGAGCTGGCGCGGGTAGGCCGACCAGCCGGCGACGATCAGCGCCGGGCGGTGCTCCTCGGCGAGCTGCCGGACCTCGTCCATGTCGACCCGGAGGTCGTCGCGGCGGACGTGGTACGGAACCGGGTTGTAGAGCTTGCCCGAGACGTTGATCTTCATCCCGTGGCTGAGGTGGCCGCCGTGGTCGAGCGCCATGCCGAGGAAGGTCTCGCCCGGCTCGAGCAGCGCCATGTAAGCGGCGTTGTTGGCCTGGGCGCCGGCGTGCGGCTGGACGTTGGCGTGCTCGGCGCCGAACAGCTCCTTGGCCCGGTCGATCGCCAGCTGCTCGGCGACGTCGACCTCCTCGCAGCCGCCGTAGTAGCGGCGGCCGGGGTAGCCCTCGGCGTACTTGTTGGTCAGCACCGAGCCGACCGCTTCGAGCACCGCCTGCGGCACGAAGTTCTCCGAGGCGATCATCTCCAGGGTGCCCTGCTGGCGCCGCAGCTCGGCGTCGAGGACCGCGGCGATCGCCGGGTCGACCGAGGCGAGAGGCGCGGTCTGGATGTCGTCGGGCAGTTCGGTCACGGCTGCAGCGACGATACCAGCGCCCGCCGACCCGCCGGGGGGCCAGGACCGCCCTCAGCGGGGGCGTTTTGACCCCCTCGCCACCTGGGTAGGCTGGGGCGCGTGACGCGTGTCCTCTGGTCCGGCATCGCGGCGCTCTTGGCGCTGGCCACTGTCCCTGCCGTGAGCGGGGCGCAGACCGGCGGAGCCGGCCCCACGGAGTCCGGCGAGGCCCCCAACCCCTGCACCGGCGCCGAGGCCCGCCGGCTGCTCTGCCCCGACCTGCGCGTCGGCCCCGCCGAAGACCTCTACGTCGTGCGCGCCGGCGGCGGCGCCGATCACGACACCGGCGGCGGCTACTACTCCTCCCACGGCCAGGTCCGCCTGCACGCCGGCAACGACATCCGCTCGCGCGGCCGTGGCCCGATCGAGCTGCGCGGCCGCCGCAGCGGGCCGGGCTGGATGCGGGCCAACCAGGCGATCCACCGGGTCGGCGGCGGCGACGACGTCTTGCGCACCGACGTGCGGCTGCGCTACTACGACGTCGGGGCGCGCTTCGGCGGCTCCTACTGGAAAGTCGAGGACCCGCTCAGCATGGAGATCTGGTCGCTGGGCGGCAAGGGCCGGCCGCTGCGCATGCTCCGCAAGGGCCCCAAGGTCTACTACTGCTTTCGCGACCTCGAGCGGACCCGGCCCGGACGCCGGTCGCCGCCCCGCCGCGTCTACCCGGCCTGCAGCCAGGACGGCTCCCTGCAGCGGACCAAGATGGGCACCTCGGTCGGCTGGTCGGACATCTACCCGGCCGACTACGACCGCCAGTGGGTCGACGTCACCGGCCTGCGCGGCTGCTACGCGTTCGTCATGCGGGTCGACCCGAAGAATTTGCTCTACGAGGAACACGAGGGCAACAACCGCTCGGTCCGCCTCGTCCGCCTGCCCTACCGGGCGGGGCCACAGCGTTGCTGAGATTCGGGTGACCTGGGGCCTATCCCGGTAGGGGTTCCACTTAACTTTTTCTGAAAACAGGTTGCGCCCGTCCGAGATCGACGGCGCAGAAAAAGTACAAGACGTTCCACCCCTACCGGGATAGGCCCTGGAGCACCCGGTCCACATCGTCCGCGGAAAGCGCGCCCTCGCGCAGGATCCGCCACTCGCCGCGGTCGTCGTAAACGGTGAGGTCGATGACGGTTGAGGGGAGGCCGGCGAGCTTGCCGCCGTCGATGGCCAGGTCGACAGCTTCGACTATCCCGGCCGGGATCTCAGCGAAGCTGCCGGGGGCAGGCGCGCCGCTGAGGTTCGCCGAGGTCTGGAATAGCGGGCACATCGTGCCGGCCAGGGGGCCGGCGATCAGGCGGACGCCGAGCCGCTCGGGATCGGCGCGGCAGGCCAGTGGATAGCGCTGCTCGGGGTTGGCGACGACGAGGGTGACCGGGCCGGGCAGCAGGGCGCCGACCGCCTCGCGGCTGCGAGGGCCGAGCCCGACGACGAGCTCGCGCATCGCCAGCGGCGAGAAATACATGACCGCCGAGGGCTTGCCGTCGTCGCGGCCCTTGATCCGCTGTATCCGCTCGATCGCCGCCGCGTCGAGCGGGTCGCAGGCGAGCCCGTAGAGCCCGTCGGCCGGAAAGACGGCGACACCTCCGCCGGCGACCGTCCGCTCCAGGGCGGCGCGCGCGGCCCCCGCCCCATCGCGCTCGATCGAGACGATCATCGGCTCGCCCCTGGCGACTTGGTCGCACTATTTGCGACCAACGCGCCAACGCCGGTCATTGCTTCCCCCAGACCACGCGCGAGATCCCGGCCAGGTCCGGCCTCGTCTCGACCGTGGCGAAGCCGGCCTCGAAGAGCAGCTCGCCGACCGTCGGGGCCTGGCCGGCGCCGACCTCGAGCGCCAAGACCGGCGCGGCCGCCGCCGCGGCCGGGATCGCGGCGCGGATCGCGTCGAGACCGTCGGGGCCGGCGAGCAGCGCCTCGCGCGGCTCCCACTCGGTCACCTCCGGCTCGAGCCCGGCCCACTCGGTCTCCGCAACGTAGGGCAGGTTGGCGACGACGAGGTCGCACGGCTCCGCTCCCCCCTCCCCTACCCAGCCCATCTCGTCGCTGGGCAGCATCCCCTCGATGAACCGCACCCGCTGCGAGAGCCCAAGACGCTCGGCATTGGCGCGCGCCACCGCGAGCGCCGCGGCCGAGGTGTCCGTCGCCAGCAGCTCGCACCCCTCCAGCTCATCGGCGATAGCCAACGCGATCGCGCCCGACCCGGTGCCGACATCGAGCACCCGCCGCGGCCGCAGCTCGAGCGCCAGCTCAACCAGCAGCTCCGTCTCCGGCCGCGGAACCAGCACCCGCCGATCCACCGCCAGCTCAATGCGCCGGAACCCTTTACGACCAACGATGTAAGCCACAGGCTCGCGCCGCAACCGCCGCCGCACCATCTCCCCGAACAAGCGCGCGGCGCCGGGCGGCACGCCCGCCTCAGGGTCAACCGCCAGCTTCGCTCTGTCCCAGCCAGTCGCCTCCGCCAGCAAAAGCTCCGCATCCAAGCGAGGGTCTTCGATTCCGGCCGCACGCAGCGCGTCCACGGCAGATACCAAAGCCTCCCGAACGCTGCTCGTGCTGGCAGAGGCGGTCACAAGGGCCTATCCCGGCAGGGGCGGAACGTCTTGTACTTTTTTTGCGGAGAGTTCCGCGGACAGCCACAGACTGTCTTCAAAAAAAGTTAAGTGGAGTCCCTGCCGGGATAGGTTCTCAGGCAACGGCAGCCGCCTCAAGCCGCTGCCGCTTCTCCTCAGCGCCCAGCGCATCGGTGAACTCGCCCAGCTCGCCGGCCAGCACCGCCTCGATGTTGTGCGACGTCAGCTTGATCCGGTGGTCCGTGACCCGGCCCTGCGGGAAGTTGTAGGTGCGCACCTTCTCCGAGCGCTCGCCGCTGCCGACCTGGGCCTTGCGCTCGGCCGCCACCTTCGCCTGCTGCTCGGCCTGCTCGCGCTCCAGCAGCCGCGCCCGCAGCACCCGCATCGCCTTCTCGCGGTTCTGCAGCTGCGACTTCTCGTCCTGCATCGAGACGACGATCCCACTCGGCTTGTGGGTGATCCGCACGGCGGAGTCGGTCGTGTTGACCGACTGCCCGCCCGGCCCGGAGGAGCGGTAGACGTCGATCTGGAGGTCGTTCTGGTCGACCTCGACCTCGACCTCCTCGGCCTCGGGCAGCACCGCGATCGTCGCCGTCGAGGTGTGGATGCGGCCCTGCGACTCGGTCTCGGGCACGCGCTGCACGCGATGGGTCCCCCCCTCGTACTTGAAGATCGAGTAGGCGGCGTCGCCCTTGATCGCGAAGGTCACCTCCTTGAAGCCGCCGACCTCGGCCGACGACTGCGAGAGCACCTCGGTGGCGAAGCCGCGCTCCTCCGCGTAGCGGGTCAGCATCTTGTAGAGGTCGCCGGCGAACAGCGCCGCCTCGTCGCCGCCGGTGCCGGCGCGGATCTCGACCAGCACGTTCTTGTCGTCGTTGGGGTCGCGTTCGACCATCGCCAGGCGGATCTCCTCTTCGAGCTCCGCCAGCCTCCCCGGCGCCTCCTCGACGACCTTGCGAAGCTCGGCGTCCTCGCCCTCCTCGAGCAGCTCCCGCGCCCCGTCCAGATCGCCCTTCAGCGTCCCGTACTCGCGCGCCAGCGCCTCGGCCGGCCGCAGCTCGCGGTACTCCCGCCCCACTTCGGCATAGCGCTGCCGATCCGCGATCACCTCCGGATCGGACATCGCCCGCTCCAGCTCGCCGAACCGGCCTTCGATCTGCTCAACAAGGGCATCGATCATGGGAGACAACATAGTGGGAAGGAGTCCTCCAGCCCCCTAGGCGACGATCTCGATCGGCGACTCTTCCGGCTCGGCGCGCTCTTCCTCCTCCAGCACCTTCTCCAGGGCCGCGATCGCGACCGCGAGCTGCTCTTCGTCGGGCTCGCGCGTGGTCAGGTTCTGCAGCATCAGGCCCGGCCACATCAGCCCCCGCACCCAGCGCTTGCGGCGGTTCCTGCCGGCCCATTTGATCACCTCGTAGGAGAGGCCGGCGATCAGCGGGATGCCGAGGACGCGCGAGGCGAGCAGCCAGTACCAGGCGGGCAGGCCGATCGGCGCGAAGACGAAGATCGCCAGCACCATCACGATCAGCAGGAAGCTGGTGCCGCAGCGCGGGTGCAGGCGCGAGTAGAGCTTCGCCCGCTGCGGGACGAGCTCGTCTTCGGCCTCGTAGCAGGAGATCGTCTTGTGCTCGGCGCCGTGGTACTCGAAGACGCGGCGCAGGTCCGGCAGGCGGCTGATCACGACGATGTAGCCGATGAAGATCGCCGTGCGCAGGATCCCCTCGACCAGCCAGAAGAGGTAGGCGCTGCCGAGCTCGTCCTTGATCAGGCTGGTCAGCCCGACCGGGAGGACGAAGAAGAGGCCGATGGCCATCCCCAGCGAGAGGGTGACCATCAGCCCCCAGAGCCAGCCGCCGATTTCCTCTTTCCTGCCCTCCTCGTCCTCCTCGATCTGGGCGTTGGCGGAGATCGCCAGGGCGCGGAAGCCGATCTTCAGCGACTCGCCGAGGGCGACGACGCCGCGCAACACCGGCAGCCGCCAGAGACGGTGGCGCTTGGCCCAGGGCCGCAGCGGCTCGGAGTTGAGTTCGACCCGGCCCTCGGGATTGCGGACTGCGACCGCCCAGGTCGAGACGCCGCGCATCATCACCCCCTCCAGCACGGCCTGCCCGCCGAGCGGTGCGTCGCGCTTGGCGACCAGGCCGCCGCCGGGCATGCGCAGCGGGTCCGCCCCGTTCGCGGCGGCAGGGTCAGGCTGCTGGGAGCCCCCCACCGGGCCCGCCGATTACTTCCCGGCCTTGGCGTGCTTCGCCGCGCGCCGCTGGAACCGCTCGACCCGGCCGCCGGTGTCGACAAGCTTCTGCTTGCCGGTGTAGAAGGGGTGGCACTCCGAGCAGAGCTCGACGTGCAGATCCTCCACCGTGGAGCGGGTGTAGAACTGGTTGCCGCACGAGCAGTGCACGTGGGCGAGCTTGTAATCGGGGTGAATTCCTGCCTTCATGCCAGCAAGTCTAGAGAAGTTGGCAAGCGCTGCCGATAGCTGAGCATGAGCGCAAGCGAAGCGACCGATGGCGGCCTTGCCCGCGGCATCCGGATCGCGCTCGCCATTCTGCTGCTCGGCGGCACGCTTTTGGTCGCATCGCACTACTGGCTCGGGGTCGGCGAAGGGCTTCAGTCGGCGATCGGCGGGGCCGTCTACGTCGGCGTCGTCCTCGGCGCGGGGCTCGCCTGCCTCGCCCGGGCCTCGTCCTTCGGCCGCGAGCGCCACGCTTGGACGCTGATCGGCCTCGCGATCCTCGCCTGGGGCGCCGCCGAGGTCTACTGGTCGCTGTTCATCGACGGCAACGCCGGCGCGCCGTATCCCTCGCCGGCCGATCTCGGCTATCTCGCCTTCTTCCCGCTCGCCTACGCGGGGCTGGTGCTGCTGGTCCGGGCGCGGGCGCACGAGATCAACTGGCGCCTCTGGATGGACGGGGCGATCGCCGCCCTCGGCACCGCCGCGCTCGGCGCCGCCTTCGTCTTCGACTACGTCGCCACGAAGACGGAAGGCAGCGCGATCGAAGTGGCGACGACGCTCGCCTACCCGCTGGGCGACATCGGCATGCTGGCGATGGTGGTCGGCGTGGTCGCGTTGACCGGCTGGCGCCCCGGCCGCACCTGGTCGCTGCTGCTGGTGGGGCTCTGCGCCCTGGTCTTCGCCGACATCGCCTACACCCTGCAGTCGACCGACGAAGCGCTGCCGGCGGGGACTTGGATCGACCCGATCTACCTGGTGGGCGCGGTCTGCCTCGGCGCCTCCGTCTGGCAGCCGACCGCGGCGACGGAGATCACCTCGCCGCGCGAGCGTCGCCGCGAGATGGTCGTGCCGGCCCTCTTCGCCGGCGTGATGATCGGCCTCTTCGCGATCCAGTACTTCAGCGCCACCAGCAGCCTCTCCGCCGTCCTCTGGGCGGCGACGATGACCGCCGTGGTCCTCCGCCTGGGGATGAGCGACCGCGAGAACCGGGCGTTGCTGGAGCAGGTGCGGACCGACGCCCTGACCGGGCTCGGCAACCAGGGCCGGCTGCAGGTCGATCTGCCGAGCCGGGTCGCTGGGGCGAGCGAGGAGCGGCCGATCTGTGTGCTGCTCTTCGACCTCAACGGCTTCAAGCACTTCAACGACAGCTTCGGCCACCCGGCCGGCGACGCGCTGCTCGTACAGTTCGGGGCCGCCTTGAAGAAAGCCGTGGCCGAGGACGGCACGCCCTACCGGATCGGCGGCGACGAGTTCTGCGTCCTGCTCGGCTGTGACAGGGATCGCTTCAAGGAGGTGACCCGCGAGGCGGCGCGGGCGCTCACCGCGAGCGGCCCCGGCTTCGCCGTCTCCTCCTCCTGGGGCGCCGTCGAGGTGCCGACCGAGGAGAGCGAGCCGGGGGCGGCCCTGCAGCTGGCAGACACGCGCATGTACGCGCAGAAGGAGTCGCGGCGACTGGCCAGGGCCGAGCCCGACGGAGCGCCGGCGTTTAAGGTCTCGGCGTGGCCCCAGCAGACCAGCGGCGAGACCAGCGGCGCGAAGTAGGCCTCCCGGCCGGGACGATCCGCTACCGCGAGGCCGGCGAGGGCAGGCCGGTCGTCTTCGTCCACGGCTATCTGGTCGACGGCCGGCTCTGGGACGGGGTCGTCGACCGGCTCGCCGACAGCTACCGCTGCATCGCGCCGGACTGGCCGATCGGCGCCCAGCAGGTCGCGATGAACCCGGATGCCGACCTGACCCCCTATGGCATCGCCGACCTGATCGCGAGCTTGCTCGAGGCGCTCGAGCTCGAGGACGTGACGATCGTCGGCAACGACTCCGGCGGGGCGATGTCGCAGGTCCTCGCCAGCCGCCGCCCGGAGCGGATCGGCCGCCTCGTGCTGACCAACTGCGACACCCACGAGAACTTCCCGCCGGGGATCTTCAAGACGATGCCGCCGCTCGCCAAGCTGCCCGGGATGATGCCGCTGATCGCAGCCCCGTTCCGGGTCGGCGCGATCGCCCGCGCCGGCTACAAGCCCTTTGCCAAGACCCCCTTCCCACCGGAGCTGATCGCCTCCTGGGTCGCCCCCGGGCTCGACAAGCAGGTCCCCGGAGTGCGCCATGACCTGAGGAAGGTCACCGTCGGGATGAACAAGCGCTACACCGAAGAGGCGGCGAGAAAACTGAGCAAGTCGGAGCTGCCGCTACTGCTCGCCTGGGCGCCCGGCGACAAGCTCTTCCCGCTCAAGTACGCCGAGCGCCTGGCGGGCGAAGTCGCCAACGCAAGGATCGTCCAGATCCCCGATGCGAGCACCTTCGTCCCGCTCGACCGGCCGCAGCGCCTCGCCGACGAGATCGCCTCCTTCGTCACCTAATGTGGTCGAGGGTGGGAGGGATTTTCGCTAGTTGCGGGTTTTTCGTCCGACGCACGCGCGAGGGTTATGTCAACGCCCCCGACAGGACGGAGAGACATGCCCGAGCAGATCTTCGACCAGGACCGGCCCCGCAGCACGATGGCGCGCCGGCTCGATGAAGCCTTCGCCGGCTGCGAGGAGTGGACCCTCGCCCCCGCCTCACCCCGCCGCATCGACGCCCTCGACGTAGCGCCGTGGCTGTCGACCGACGACCGATACGACCGGTCGGAAGACTTCCCTCAAGCGGCCTAGCTGCGAAAACCAAGACTGGCAAGGACGCAGGGAGCGTGGCGTGCTCTGCACGCGAGCGACCGAGGACACCGCCAGGCGCCGGTTTGCAGCAGCTAGGCCCAGTGCGTGACCCGATCCGAACGACCGAGGACCCCGAGATGCGCCGGTTTGCAGCGGCCTCGCTCAGGTCTCCTGATACAAGGGCCCGTCGCCGCCCTCGGGGAGGGTGAGACGGCCGCCCTTGGCGGTGATCGCGCCGCACTGGACGCAGTTCGAGGCGGTCACGTGGACGTCGACTTCGGCGGCGCCGCTCTCCAGCTGCTCCTCGGGGATTTCGTAGACCTGGGCCGGGCACATCGAAACCCAGGTCTGGGCGATCTCGCGCGGCACGCGGGTCTGGATGCGGACGTGGTTGGGCGCGTCGTCGCGGGTCGCGTTGCCGGATAGGAAGACCGAGTCGAGCTTGTTGAAGGTCAGCTCGTTGTCGGGCTTGGGATAACGCTCGGCGGCGTTGCCGAGCTGCATCGCCGGCTCGGCGTTGTTCTCCACCTTCGCGTGGCCGGGTGGGAAGTTGCCTTTGCTCGCCACCAGCATGTTGGCGACGATGCCGCCGCGGATCAGGCCCTTGGTCAGCGGCTGCTTCATGTTGCGCGACTTGTAGAGGTCCTTCTCGATCACCGAGCTGCGGATCTTCTCGTCGTAGGAGGAGAAGTTGACCGAGTCGGCGTCGGCCTTGAGCGACTCGACGATCGCTTCCGCCGCGTACATGCCGGCGTGCATCGCGTAGTGGACGCCGGCGAATTCGGCGATGTTGACCATCCCGGCGCCGTCGCCGGCGACCATCATGCCGGGCACCGAGAAGCGCTTCGGCAGCGACCAGTAGCCGCCCGAGGGGATCGTCTTCGCGCCCCAGCCGACCCGCTTGCCGCCCTCGATGATCTTGGCGATGAAGGGGTGCTGCTTGAAGCGCTGCAACTCGTCGTGAACGGAGAAGGTCGCATCGGTGTAGTCGAGCCCGACGACGAGGCCGAAGCAGACCTTGTCCTCGCCCATCGGGTAGATGAAGCTGCCGCCGGCCTCCTTGTATTTGGCGCCCCAGCGCAGCGGCCAGCCGAGCGTGTGGATCACCCGGTCGAGCGGCTTCGGCACCTCCCAGACCTCCTTCACACCGAGCTCCCAGGCCTGTGGGTCGCTGCCGTCGCACATCTCGAAGTAGTCGTAGGCGGCGTAGGTGAGGTGGCCGATCGTGCCCTCGGCGAGCACCGTCGCCTTGGCGATCACGTCGGAGCCCGGCTCGAAGTTGCCCAGCTCTTCGCCCTCCTTGCCGCGGCCGCGGTCGCCGGAGCGCACGCCCTTGACGATCCGATCCTCGACCAGCAGCTTGTCGGCGGCCGTCTCGGCGAGGATGTAGACGCCCGCCTCTTCGGCTTTCTCGGCGAGGAAGCGGCCCAGTTTCGAGACCGACATCGTGTAGGTGCCCTCTTTGCGGAAGTTGGGCGGCGGCGGCTTCAGCGGGATCGCCGCCTTCGCGGTGAGGAAGTAGGTGGCGTCCTTGGTCACCTCCTGGTAGACCGACGGCCACTCGCCCGGGTCCATGTCCGGGAACAGCCGGGTCATCGCCGAGGGGTCGACGTTCGCCCCGGAGAGCAGGTGCGCTCCCGCGACTTTGCCCTTCTCGATCACCGCGACCGGGACTTCGCCGAGCTTCTCGGTCAGCTCCGGCTCGTGCTCGAGCAGCTGCATCAGTTTGTTCGCGCAGGCGAGGCCGGCGGGGCCGCCGCCGACGATCGCGACGCCGACCTCGATCCGGTCATCGACCGGATCGGTGGGCGCGCCGATCACGTCGGCGGAGTCGAACGGCGGCGGGTACTCGATCGGCTTCACAGGGGGCATCTCGACTCCTTCGGGACTGGGGTGAGGCTGAGCCGGCGGCTCAGCCTCCCTTCTTCGCCTTGATCGCCTCGGTCAGCTTGGGGACGATCTTGTGCAGATCGCCGACCACGCCGAGGTCCGAGAACTCGAAGATCGGCGCGTTCTGGTCCTTGTTGATCGCGAGGATGTTCTCCGAGCTCTGCATCCCGACCTTGTGCTGGATCGCGCCGGAGATGCCGGCGGCCAGGTAGAGCTTCGGCGCGACCGTCTTGCCGGTCTGGCCGATCTGGGCCGCGTAGGGGTACCAGCCGGCGTCGACGACGGCGCGGGTCGCCGCGACGGCGCCGCCCATCGACTCGGCCAGTTCCTCGCACTGCTTGAAGCCCTCCGCGGCGCCCAGACCGCGGCCGCCGCCGACGAGGATCTCGGCGTCCTCGATGTTGACGTCGGCGCCGCGCTGCTCGCCGCGCTGGACCAGCTTCGCCTTCGAGGACCAGGGCGAGAGCTCGACCTCGACGTCGACGAGCTCGGCGCTGCCGCCGCTCTCCTTGGCGTCGAAGGCGTTGAGCCGGCCGATGATGATCCCCGGCTCGCTGACGTAGCCGACGTCGGCGATCTCGGAGTCCTGCAGGATCGGGCGCTCGACGACCAACTTGCCGTCCTGCACCTTGACCTGCGTCACCTCCATCGTCACGCCGGCGCCGAGGCGCGCGGTCAGCCCGGCGCCGATCTCGAAACCGAGCAGGCCGCCGCCGAAGAGGGCGTAGGAGAAGCCCTCGTCCTGGATGACCTTGGCCATCGCGTCGACGATCGGCTGGGCGAGCCCCTCGGGCACGCTCTTGGCCCGGTAGACCTTGGCCGCGCCCCAGTTGCCGAGCGAGGCGCAGGCGTCGTCGGCAACCTCGCCGACGACCAGCGCGGCGGCCTCGCCGCCGACTTCGCCGGCCAGCTTGGCCGCCTCGGAGATCGCCCCGAGCGAGTTCTTGTTGAAGTTGCCCTCGTCGTCGTGAAGGGCGTAAACCAGAATGCCTGCCATCTAGATCAGCTTCCTCTCGTCGAGCCAAGCGACGATCTTTTCGACCGTCTCGTTGGTGTCCTCGTCCTCGATGATCTCGCCGGCCTGCTTGGGCGGCGGCGGGTTGAGCGCCAGCACGGCGGTCTTCGAGCCGGCCTCGCCGACCATGCCGGCTTCGATGCCGACGTCGCCGGTGGCCTTGCCGTCGAGCGGTTTTTTCTTCGCCCCCATGATCGCTTTCAGGCTCGGGTAGCGGGGCTCGTTGATCGCGTCGCCGACGCTGATCACGGCGGGCAGCTCGACCTCGACCGTGTCATAGCCGTACTCGGCCTGGCGCTCGCAGCGCAGCTTGCCGTCGGCGATGTCGATCTTGATCACCTGGGTCAGCGAGGGCATCTGCAGGTGGTCGGCGACGACCGCGCCGATCGTGTAGCACTCGCCGTCGTCGGACTGCTGGCCGAGCAGGACCAGGTCCGGGCTCTCGGACTCGAGCACCTTGGCCAGCGAGTAGCCGGTGGCGCAGACGTCGGAGCCCGCCAGAGCGTCGTCGGAGAGGTGCACCGAACGGTCGGCGCCGAGCGCCACCGCCTTGTGCAGGGCGCGGACCGCCGAGTCGGGGCCCATCGTCACCGCGACGACCTCGTCGACCGGGATCGCCCCGCCCTCCTTGATCTGCATGGCGGCCTCGATGGCGTGGGTGTCGAAGGGGTTCAGGTTCTTCTCGCCGCTACGGTCCAGGCGCATCGTTGCTGGGTCGATGCGCTTCTGGACTGCGGCGTCCGGAACCTCCTTGACGAGGACGCAGATCTTCAACTTTCAAGCCTCCTTGGCTGTTGCTCAGGCTGTTGACTGACCAGTCAATCAGTCTATCTATTGCACACGACGATGTGACGGTCGGCGGTGATCGATATCACACGACGGCCCGTCGATCGCAGCATTTTCCTCCCTATAGGCCGGAAAAAGCTGCGATCGGCTCAGTCTTCTTCCCGCTGGTGGCGCTCGGCGGCGCCCTTCTCGATGAAATCGACGATCTCGTCGGTGCCGGCGCCCGGCGTGAACACGGCGGCGACCCCGAGCTGCTTCAGCTCCGGAATGTCCTCGGCCGGGATCGTCCCGCCGACCGTGACCAGGACATCGTCGACGCCCTGTGCCTCGAGCAGGGCGACCACCCGGGGCACCAGGGTCATGTGGGCGCCGGAGAGGATCGAGAGGCCGACCGCGTCGGCGTCCTCCTGGATCACCGTCTCGGCGATCTGCTCCGGCGTCTGGTGCAGGCCGGTGTAGATCACCTCCATGCCGGCGTCGCGCAGCGCCCGGGCGATGATCTTGGCGCCGCGGTCGTGCCCGTCCAAGCCGGGCTTGGCGACGACGACGCGGATCTTGCGGGCGGTTGCGGTGCTCATCGGCGCGCGGGAACCCTAGCGGGTGGCTAGAAGACGGGTGACTCCGTGTAGGTCCCAAAGACTTCCTGCAGGGCGGCGATCATCTCTCCCTCGGTGGCCCTGGCGCGGGCGGCGGCGATGATCGGCGGCATCAGGTTGGCCTCGGTCGCGGCGGCGCGCTTCAGCTCGGCGAGCGCCGCTTCGGCCGCGGCGCCGTCGCGGCGGGCGCGGGTCGCCGCCAGGCGGTCGGCCTGCTTGCCTTCGAGCGCCGGGTCGATGCGCAGGATCGGGGTCGCGTCCTCGTCCTCGTCGACGAAGTCGTTGACGCCGACGACGATCCGCCGCCGCTCGTCGACTTCGCGCTGGTAGGTGAAGGAGGCATCGGCGATCTCGCGCTGGGGGAAGTTGCGGCGGATCGCCTCGACCATCCCGCCGAGCTCGTCGATGCGGGCGAAGTAGTCGTAGGCGGCGGCCTCCATCTCGTCGGTCAGCTGCTCGACGAACCAGGAGCCGCCGAGCGGGTCGGGCGTGTTGGCGACGCCCGATTCGAAGGCGATCACCTGCTGCGTGCGCAGCGCCACCCGCACCGCCTCCTCGGTCGGCAGCGCCAGCGCCTCGTCGAAGGAGTTGGTGTGCAGCGACTGGGTGCCGCCGAGCACGGCGGCGAGCGCCTCGATCGAGGTCCGCACGACGTTGTTGAGCGGCTGCTGCGCGGTCAGCGAGACGCCCGCCGTCTGCGCGTGGAAGCGCAGCCGCATCGACTCCTCGCGCTTGGCGCCGTAGGTCTCGCGCAGCTCGCGCGCCCAGATCCGCCGCGCTGCGCGGTACTTGGCGATCTCCTCGAAGAAGTCGACGTGGGCGTTGAAGAAGAACGAGAGGCGGGGGGCGAAGTCGTCGACGTCGAGGCCGCGCTCGAGCGCCCGCTCGACGTAGGTGAAGCCGTCCTTGAGCGTGAAGGCGAGCTCCTGCTGCCCGGTCGAGCCGGCCTCGCGGATGTGGTAGCCGGAGATCGATACCGGGTGCCAGCGCGGCATCTTCTCGGTGCACCACTCGATCATGTCGGTGACCAGGCGCATCGCCGGCTCGATCGGGAAGCACCACTCCTTCTGCGCGATGTACTCCTTGAGGATGTCGGTCTGGATCGTTCCGCCGAGCTTCTCGGCGGGCACGCCCTGCTTCTCGCCGACCAGCACGTAGAAGGCGAGCAGGATCGCCGCCGGCGCGTTGATCGTCATCGAGGTGGTGACGCCGCCTAGCGGGATCCCGTCGAAGAGCCCTTCCATGTCGTCGAGGCTGTCGACGGCGACGCCCTCGCGGCCCACCTCGCCGAGGCTGCGCTCGTGGTCGGAGTCGTAGCCCATCAGGGTCGGCATGTCGAAGGCGGTCGAGAGCCCGGTCTGGCCGTGGTCGAGCAGGTAGTGGAAGCGCTCGTTGGTCTCCTCGACCGTGCCGAAGCCGGCGAACTGGCGCATCGTCCACATGCGGCCGCGGTACATCGACTCGTAGGGCCCGCGGGTGAACGGGTAGGCGCCCGGCCGGCCGATCGACTCCTCCGGGTCGGCGGGCGCGCGCTCGGGCCCGTAGAGCGGCTCGATCGGGTGCCCCGAGAGCGTCCTGCGCTCGACCTCGCCGTCCTCCGTAGCAGGCCGCTGCCGCGGCTCGGTAGCCATGCGGACAGTCTAGGTGCCCTCCTGGGCGCGGCGTGCGCTCTGGATCAGACCTCGATGACTATCGCGTCGCCCTGGCCGCCGCCACTGCAAATGGCGGCGACGCCGAGCCCGCCGCCGCGGCGACCCAGCTCGTGTACGAGGCTGCCGACTATGCGGGCGCCGGAGGCGCCGATCGGGTGGCCGAGGGCGATCGCGCCGCCGTTGACGTTGACGTTCTCCTCGTCGATGCCGAGCATCCGCATCGAGTTGAGCGCGACCGAGGCGAAGGCCTCGTTGATCTCCCAGACGTCGACGTCCTCGGGGCTCTTGCCGATCTTCTCCAGCGCCTGCCTGGCGGCGTTGGCGGGGGTCTTGGCGAGGTAGGGGAAGTCGTCGGCGACGGTGCCGTAGGAGAGCACCCGGGCGAGCACGGCCTTGCCTTCCCTGCCGGCCCACTCCTCGGAGGCGACGACGATCGCGCCGGCGCCGTCGTTGACGCCGGGCGCGTTGCCGGCGGTGTGGGTGGCGTCCTCGCCGCCGATCGCGCGCAGCCCGGCGAGCGTCTCGACCGTCGTCTCGGCGCGGATCGCCTCGTCGGCCTCGATCGTGCTCTCGCCCTTGCGCGAGCGGACCGTGACGCCGACGATCTCGTCGGCAAGGCGGCCGGCGTCGGTCGCCTCGGCGGCGAGCCGGTGCGAGCGCTCGGCGAAGCGGTCCATGTCGGCGCGGGTGATCTCGAGCTCGTTGGAGACCTCGCTCGCCTCGTTGATCATCTGCTTCTCGGTGAAGGGGTTGGTCAGGCCGTCGTGGACCATCGCGTCGATCGTCTCGACGTGGCCCATGCGGTAGCCGAAGCGGGCGCCCGGCAGCAGGTGCGGCGCGCCGCTCATCGACTCCATGCCGCCGGTCACGGCGACCTCGGTGTCGCCGGCGCGGATCGCCGTGTCGGCGAGCCCGAGCGAGCGCATGCCCGAGGCGCAGACCTTGTTGATCGTCTCCGAGGGGACGTGCTTGGGGATGCCGCCCTTGATCTGGGCCTGGCGCGAGGGGATCTGGCCCTGGCCGGCCTGCAGGACCTGGCCGAAGACGACCTGCTCGACCTGCTCGGGGTCGACGGCCGAGCGCTCCAGGGCCGCTTCGATCGCCTGGCCGCCGAGGTCGGTGGCGTCGAGCGAGGAGAGGGTTCCGCCCATCTTGCCGAAGGGCGTGCGTGCGGTTGCGAGGATTACGGTGCTGGGCATCTGGCGGCCTTTCTTTGCCTGGTTTGTGTGCCGGGTCTCGGCTCGGACAGGGCCGCGTGGCCCTGCTGGGACCATAGCGCCCCAGCGCCCAGCTGTTCCTTTTCCTCGAATAGCGCGGCAAAGGAACAGTGGAGCGTCGTAGACTCGTCGGCCGATGGATGTCGATGTGCGACAGGCGCCGCCGGGCGAGATCGAGGCCGACCTGGTCGCGGTCGGCCTCTACGAGGGCGAGGAGCTGGCGGCGGAGCTGGCCGCGGCACCCGGAGCGGCCGACGCGAAGGGCGGCTTCCAGAAGCTGACCCTGCTGCGTCCCGAGCCCCCGCGGCGCCTGCTCGTCGTCGGGCTCGGCAAGCGCGCGGAGGCCGACACCGAGCGGATCCGGCTCGCCGCCGCCGTCGCCGCCCAGGAGGCCGCCAAGCTGGCGACGGGTTCGCTCGCCTGGGTCCCGCCCGCGTCCGACGACGACGAGGCGACCGCCGCCGCGCTCGTCACCGGCACGATTCTCGCCGCCTACCGCTTCGACCGCTTCAAGAGCGACGACCCCGATCGACCCGCCCCGCCCCGGATCGAGTCGCTGACCCTGCTCGGGCCTGCCTCGCTGGCCGGCGTCGCGGAGGCCGCCCGCGTCTGCGCCGAGGCGCAGAACCGCGCCCGCGACCTGCAGAGCCTGCCCTCCAACGTCGCCACGCCGTCCTTCCTCGCCCGCCACGCCCGCGAGATCGCCAGCGCCCACGCCGACGTGACCACGGAAGTGCTCGACCGCGAGCAGATCGCCGCCAAGCAGATGGGCGGCCTGCTCGCCGTCAGCCAGGGCAGCTCCGAGGAGCCGAAGCTGATCGTGCTGCGCTACGCCGGCGGCGGCTCCGGCAAGACCCTCGGCGTCGTCGGCAAGGGCGTCACCTTCGACACCGGCGGCATCTCGCTAAAGCCGTCGGCCTCGATGCAGGAGATGAAGATGGACATGTCCGGCGCCGCCGCGGTGCTCGAGGCGGTCGCGGCGATCGCCGAGCTCGGCCTCGCGGTCGACCTGATCGCGGTCGTCCCGGCGACCGAGAACATGCCCTCGGGGACGGCGATCAAGCCCGGCGACATCATCACCCAGTACAACGGCAAGACGGTCGAGGTCAACAACACCGACGCCGAGGGCCGCCTGATCCTCGCCGACGCGCTCGCCTACACGGTCGAGCTGGGGGCGGAGCGGATCGTCGACCTGGCGACGCTGACCGGCGCGGTGCTGATGGCGCTCGGCTCGACCTACGCCGGCCTCGTCTCCAACGACGACGAGCTGGCCGGCGAGGTCGAGGCGGCGGGACGCAAGACCGGAGAGCTGGTCTGGCGCCTCCCCCTCCACCGCGAGTACCTGGAGTTGATGAAGGGCAGCGTCGCCGATCTCTCCAATACCGCCGCCAAGCGCAAGGCGGGGACGATCACCGCGGGGGCGTTCCTCTCCGAGGCGATCGGCGATACCCCCTGGGCGCACGTCGACATCGCCGGCACCGCCTGGGACGTCGGCCGCCCCTACACCGGCGACGACGCCAGCGGCTTCGGCGTCCGCCTGCTCGTCGAGCTCGCCCGCCGGCTCGACGGCTGAGCCGAGTCCGGCTACCCGGCTTCTTCAGCCTGGCGGTGTTGCTCGTCGGCGAGCACGATGTACTCCTCGACCATCAACTGGTCCTTGGGCCTGTTGGCGGCGCGCTTCATCGCGATCAAATGGTCGATGGAGGCGACGCGGACCTCGACTCCCTCGAGCATCGCGATATACGCATCGCTGCGGAGCGCGTCGTATGAGCTCATCCCATCCGCCTGGCCGAGGATGTCAAAGCTGCCGTAGGGGCTATCGAAGGTGAAGTTCGAGCCGTTCGCCAGCGTCTGCGCGTCGAGTTGAAGGGGTAGATCCGAGGGCGCTCCCCGAAGTGTCACTCCCAGCTCGCGAAGCGCCGCGGCCATGCGCTCGAGATTCGGTTTGTCGCGAGCGTAGGCAATGTCCAAATCGTAGGTCGGATAGGAGGAGCCGTGCGCAAGGCCCGCCATGCCGCCGATCACGACAAAGTCGACAGCGTGTCTGCCCAGCACCTGAAGTAGGCGATCCGCCTGCAGCGGAGTGTCGGGTAGATCGTGGTGCATCGCAATCAAGCAGCCGGCCTCGCAGCCGTTCCCCTGTTCCGCCGGACGAACTCGGCGAACGCCAAGCCCTGCTTTACCCGCCGTTCTGGACTCAGCGCCAGATTCTTCGCGTTGAGGGTCCGATCCATCCCCGCATCGCGCCGGCTGGTCGCGATGTCCAGATCCTCCCCCAACAGGTAGAGCAGCTCGCCCAGGGTCTCCACCGAGGGGGAGACGCGATCGCGCTCGATCCGGGATATCGCGGACTGCGTCGTGCTCGCCCGCATTGCCAGACGCTTCTGGCTGACGCCGTGTCGTGTGCGAGCTTCTTTCAGCAATTCTCCAGGCGTTTTCACCAGCTTAAATATAGCAAATATGCGCTTATTACAAATTTGCTATGAAGACGGTCCTGGCACCGAGGGCCCCGGATCGCCGCCGAAACGCCTGCCGCCGCAAGCGCATCCGACATCGACCCCCCTATGGTGTGGTCAATGTCGGAAGCGCGAACGAGGGGGATGTGATGGCGACGGCGGCTGAGATTCAGAAGCGGGACAGGATCTTCATCGGCGGCGAGTGGGTCGAGCCGCGGGGAAGCGAGACGATCGAGGTGGTCAACTCGACCAGCGAGGAGGTCATGGCGACGATCCCGGCCTGCGACGCCGGGGACGCCGACCTCGCCGTGCGTGCCGCCCGCGACGCCTTCGACTCCTGGTCGCGGACGCCGCGCGCCGAGCGCGCCGGCTACCTGACCGCGATCGCCGCCGGCCTCGGCGAGCGCGCCGACGAGATCGCCGCGACGATCTCCGCCGAGCTGGGCATGCCGCTGAAGCTGAGCAAGATCATCCAGGCCGGCCTGCCGACCGCCCAGTTCGCGGCGATGCCGGGGCTGATCGAGGAAATCGCCTGGGAGGAGGAGATCGGCAGCTCGCGGGTGCTGCGCGAGCCGGTCGGCGTGCTCGGCGCGATCACGCCCTGGAACTACCCCCTCAACCAGATCGCCGCCAAGGTCGCCCCCGCCCTCGCCGCCGGCTGCACGGTCGTGCTCAAGCCGAGCGAGGTCGTGCCGCTCAACGCCTTCATCCTCGCCGAGGTGATCGAGGCGGCCGGGCTGCCAGCGGGCGTCTTCAACCTCGTCAGCGGCACCGGCCCGGTCGTCGGCGAGGCGATCGCCGGCCATCCCGGCGTCGACATGGTCTCCTTCACCGGCTCGACCCGGGCCGGGCGGCGCGTCTCCGAGCTCGCCTCGGCGACCGTCAAGCCGGTCGCGATGGAGCTCGGCGGCAAGTCGCCGAACGTGATCCTCGACGACGCCGACCTCGCCAAGGCGGTCCCCGACGGGGTCGCCAAGTGCTTCCTCAACTCGGGCCAGACCTGCAGCGCCCTGACCCGGATGCTGGTCCCGCGCGAGAAGCTCGCCGAGGCGGAGGAGCTCGCCGCCAAGACGGCCGAGAGCTTCACCCCGGGCGACCCCTTCGAGGGCTCGACCCGGCTCGGCCCGCTCGTCTCCGACGTGCAGCGCGAGCGCGTGCGCGGCTACATCGAGAAGGGCGAGGCCGAAGGGGCGAAGCTGCTGACCGGCGGCGCCGCCCCGCCCGAGGGCCTCGAGCGCGGCTACTTCGTCCGCCCGACCGTCTTCTCCGAGGTGACGGCGGAGATGACGATCGCCCAGGAGGAGATCTTCGGCCCGGTGCTGGTCATCCAGCCCTACGAGGACGAGCAGGACGCCGTGCGGATCGCCAACGAGACCGTCTACGGCCTCGCCGGCGGCGTCTGGTCGGCCGACCAGGAGCGGGCGATCGCCGTCGCCAAGCGGATCCGCACCGGCCAGGTCGAGATCAACGGCGGCGCCTTCAACCCGCTCGCCCCGTTCGGCGGCTACAAGCAGTCGGGCCACGGGCGCGAGAACGGGCGCTACGCGATCGAGGAGCTGCTGCAGGTGAAGTCGCTGCAGTTGTAGGCGGTCGTCGGGGGAGGGCCGTGTTCCCCCTCCCCCGAAAACCGTCGCGCAGCTGGGTCGTGTGCCTGGGTTCAGGCGTGGTTACTTGAGTTTCCGGGGGAGGGGGAACACGGCCCTCCTCACGGGCGCACTAGGCTCAGCGGCGTGGACTTCGACCTTTCGGGTGAGCAGAAGCTGCTGCGGGACACGGTGCGTGAGTTCGCCCGAGCTGAGGTTGCTCCGGTAGCTGAGGAGCTGGATCGGGAGAAGCGGTTTCCGTATGAGATCGTCGCCAAGCTGGGCGAGCTGGGGCTGATGGGGATCCCGTTTCCGCAGGAGTACGGGGGCGGGGGCGCGGACACGCTGTCCTATGTCCTGGCGGTGGAAGAGTTGGCGCGGATCGACTCGTCGGTCTGCATCACGATGGCGGCGCACACCTCACTCGGCACGATGCCGATCTACCTCTGGGGGACGGACGAGCAAAAGGACGAGTGGCTGCCGGTGCTCTGCAGCGGCCGGAAGCTCGCCTCCTTCGGGTTGACCGAGCCGGAGGCCGGCTCCGACGCCGGCAACGTGCGGACGACCGCGAAGCTGGACGGCGGCGAGTGGGTCGTCGACGGCGCCAAGCAGTTCATCACCAACTCCGGCACCGAGATATCCGGCTGCGTAGCGATCACCGCCGTCAGCGGCGAGGTCGACGGGCGCAAGGAGATCTCGAATCTGATCGTCCCTACCGGCACGCCCGGCTACGAGGTCGGCGAGCCGTACCGCAAGATGGGCTGGAACGCCTCGGACACCCGGCCGCTCAGCTTCGCGGGCTGCCGTGTCCCCGAGGCCAACCTGCTCGGCCGCCGCGGCGACGGCTTCAAGAACTTCCTCCACATCCTCGACGGCGGTCGCATCGGCGTCGCCGCGATGGGCGTCGGCCTCGCCCAGGGCGCCCTCGACGAGGCGATCTCTTACGCGAAGGAACGCCAGGCCTTCGGCAAGCCGATCTCCAAGTTCCAGTCGATCCAGGCGAAGATCGCCGACCTCTCCGCGCAGATCGAGGCGGCCCGCCTGCTCACCTGGCGCGCCGCGCTCGAGAAGGACGCCGGCCAGTCCTTCACCCTCACCGCCGCGCAGGCGAAGCTGATCACCGGCCGCCTCGCGGTCCGCGCCACCGAGGAGGCGGTGCAGATCCACGGCGGCTACGGCTACATCGAGGAGTACCCGGTCTGCCGCTTCTACCGCGACGCCAAGATCCTCACGATCGGCGAGGGCACCGACGAGGTCCAGCAGATGGTCATCGCCCGCCAGCTCGGCTGTTGAGGCCGAACTTCTACAGCTCTCGCAAGGAGGGCCGTGTGCCCCTCCGGGCAGCGGCGTCCTCGTTTCCCGCGGCGTTACGTGAAGGACGGGTGGGGGGTGCCCGGGCGGGTGCGGCGTCCTGTTTTTCGCAGCGGGTCGTCAGCGAGAGTCGCGACGCACCCGGCGAAAAACCCAGCGCCCGCCCGGGCACCCCCCACCCGTCCCCCGCGAAAGCTAAGAGGCGCGCAGGGTGAACAGGACGCGCGTGCCGGGGCTTGCCGGCTCTAGCCAGATCCGGCCGCCGTGGGCCTCGACTATGGCGCGCGAGATCGCCAGGCCGAGGCCGGCGCCGTCCTCGCCGCGCTCGGACTCTCCGCCACCGCGGTAGAAGGGGTCGAAGACCTGCCCGCCGTCGGCGGGCGCGATCCCGTCGCCGTCGTCGGCGACCTCGACCTCGACCCGATCGGCGGCACTGCGGGCGCGCACGGTGACGCTGCCGTCGGCGGGCGTGTGGCGGATCGCGTTCTGGATCAGGTTGAAGAGGACCCGCTGCAGCTTCTCGGCGTTGGCCCGGGCGACCAGCTCACCGGCCGGCAGCTCGGCGGCGAGGGCGACGCCGCGGGCAGCCGCCGGCGCTCGCATCGCCGCGACGGTGTCGCCGACCAGCTCGCGCAGCTCGACCCGGCCCATCGTCCAGGCGATCTCGCCGGCCTCGATCCGCGCGAGCTCGAAGAGGTCGTCGATCAGGCCGCTGAGCGCGGCGACGTGGGTGCGGATCTCGCCCAGGTAGCGGTCGCGGGTCTCCCCCGTGACGACGCCGTCGTCGATCGACTCGACCAGCAGCCGCAGCGAGGCCAGCGGCGTGCGCAGGTCGTGCGAGACCGAGGCGACGAGGCGGCGCCGCGCCGCCTCGACCTCGCGCCGCGAGCGATCCTCGGCGACGAGGCGGGTCGCCAGCCAGGCCGCGAGCGCGCCGCCGCCGATCGCGAGCAGGACGAGGGCGATCTGGCCCCAGCCCATTTTGTGCGGCACGGTGACCGCCGCGGCCCCGGCGAGCGCGGCGGCGAGGCCGATCGCGAGCGAGCGCTTCACAGGATCACGGCCGCAACCTGTAGCCGACGCCCCAGACGGTCTCGATAAAGCGCGGCTCGGCCGGGTCCTCGCCGAGCTTGGCGCGCAGGCGGCGGACGTGGACGGTGACCGTGCTGGTGTCGGTGAAGAAGGGGAATTCCCAGACCGCCTCGATCAGCTGGTCGCGCGAGAAGACCTGGCCAGGGTGGGCGGCGAGGTAGGCGAGCAGGTCGAACTCGCGCTGGGTCAGCGAGATCTCCGCGCCGGCCAGGGTGACGCCGCGCGAGCCGGGGTCGATCCGCAGCGGCCCGTGCTCGATCGGCTCCGGCGCGGCCCGCTCGGGCGGCGAGACGCGGCGCAGCACGGCGTCAACCCGGGCGACCAGCTCGGCCGGGGAGAAGGGCTTGACCACGTAGTCGTCGGCGCCGTGGCGCAGTCCGACCAGCCGGTCGGACTCCTCGCCGCGAGCGGTGAGCAGGATCACCGCGGTGCGCTCGCCGGGGCCCTCGTGCAGCTGCCGCATCACCTCGATCCCGTCGCAGCCGGGCAGCATCACGTCGAGCACGACCAGGTCGGGCCGGTGCAGGCCGGCGAGCCGCAGCGCCTCCGGCCCGTCGCCGGCGCCGTGCATCTCGTAGCCGGCCCGCTCCATGTAGCGGCCGACCACCTCGACGATCGTCGGCTCGTCATCGACGACCAGCACGGTGCCGCGCGGCGTCTCGTCCATGCCGTCCATTGTCGCGGTCCCGCTAGCCGAAGGTGAATGCATAGCCCTCCACCCCCTCCTCGGGGACGAGCCGCAGCCGCCGCGATTCGACCGCCGGCAGGTCGACCAGGTCGTAGAGCCGCTGCGAATCGACCCTGACGACGCCGCCGCGCACGTCGGACCCCGCCAGCCGGTCGGGGATCGGCCGGCCGTCGAGCAGCACCCGGACGCGGCGGCTTTCGCCGGGCGAGCCAAGCACCAGGTAGACGCGCCGGGCACCGAAGCTGAGCGTGAGCGCGCCGCCCGCGGCGGTCGCCGCGTCCGGCCCGATCCGCCAGCGACCGCTGAAGGCGAGGTGGTCGGCGGGCGGCGCCGGCGGCTGGCCGAAGTCCCGCGCGCCGGAGTCGATCGGGCCGTTGACGAAGCGGTCGGCGCGCAGCGACCCGAGGTAGCTCTCCGGCGTCGTCACCCCCGCCGAGGCCTCGATCCCGTCGGCCCTCACCATGCCGTCGGAGACCGCCCGGCCGGCCTCGACCAGCAGCTCGCGGATCACCCGCTCCTTCTCCTCGTAGTCGCCCTCGCCGAAGTGCAGGTAGCGGACCCGGCCGCGGGCGTCGACGAAATAGGAGGCCGGCCAGTATTCGGTGCCGTAGGCGAAGAAGGTGGCGAGGTTGTTGTCCTGGACGACCGGATACCCGATCCCGTTGCGCTCGATCGCCTCGGCGACGTTGCCGGCGTCCTTCTCGAAGGGGAACTCGGGCGAGTGGACGCCGACGATCGTCAGCCCGGCCTCGCGGTAGCGCTCGTCCCAGGCGGTCAGGTAGGGCAGCGTTCGCAGGCAATTGATGCAGCTGTAGGTCCAGAAGTCGACCAGGACGACGCGACCGCGCAGCGAGCTCAACGGCCGCGGCTCGCCGCCGGGCGTGTTGAACCACTCCTGCGTGTCGACGAACGGCGGTGCGATGCCGAGCACCGGCAGGCCCGAGGGCCGTCCCGCCGCCTCGCCGCCGTCGCCGCCCGCGCTCCCGCGGGTCCCTCCCCCGCCGCCGTGAGGCGAGGGGGCCGCGTTCGCGGCCGCCGCGAGCCCGCCGCCCCCGCGCACCTCGGCCAGCGCCTCGCGGGCCGTCGAGCCCTCCTCGATCGCCCCGGAGGGGTTGACCAGGAAGCTCGGCAGGTCGCTGGCGATCCGGTTCTGGAACTTGATGTCGTACTCGCCGAGCATCGCCAGGGCGATGACGACCATCACCGCGCCCATCGCGATCTGCAGGCCGGCGCCGCGGCGCGCCAGCGGGGCAATCGCGCGGCGCCCACCGAGCATCAGGAAGTAGAGGACGACGGCCGAGCCGACCCCGTAGCTGAGCGCGACCGCGAGCCGGCCGCCGGTGAACGGCTGGGCGGCCGAGACGGTGATCACCCCGGCCAGGATCGGGCCGGCGCAGGGCGCGTAGACGAGGCCGAGGCTGGCCCCGACCGCCGTCCCCGACCAGAAGCCCTCGCCGCCGGTCCTGACCCCGACGCGGCCGGCGAAACGGCTCATGTAGGCCTCGATCCGGGCGGCCAGCGGCGGCACCATCAAGGAGACGCCGAAGCCGATCAGCACGACGATCGCCAGCGTGCGCAGGAAGTCGCCGGGCAGGCCCAACGCCGCGAGCACGTAGACCAGCGCAACCGTGGCGAAGGTGAAGGAGACGGCGAGCCCGGCGACGATGCCGAGTGGCCGCCGCCGGCCTCCGGTCGCGCCCGCCGAGAGGGCGATCGGCAGCACCGGCAGCACGCAGGGCGAGAGCGCGGTGGCCGCCCCGGCGACGAACCCGAAGAGGATCAGCAGTGCCATGTGCCAAACCCTGGCAGGGCGGGATTACATGGAGGTGACGGCGTTACGGGGGGGTGGTCGAGGTTTGAGTCGCTATGCGGTTCAAACCTCG
>JBBDJH010000016.1:0-26811 GCA_040879985.1 Solirubrobacterales bacterium | reverse complement strand
CCCCCCCCCCCCCCCCCCCCCCCCCCCGGTGTCAGGCGGGCTGGGCGGTGAGCGCCCCGGTGGGGCGCTCGGCGAGCTCGGCGTGGCGGCCTACGCTCGCGCCGATCCCGTAGTGGGCGCAGATCGCCGCCTCGTGCTCGCGCAGCAGCGGCCGGCCGGGGTCGATCGTCGGGGCGGCGCGGATCGCCTCGCGGCTCTGCGCCGTCCAGACGCGGCCCGGCATCGCCGCGCACTCGCGCAGCGGCACCGCCACCCGCTTCGTGCTCCGGCGGCCCGGCCAGAGCCGCCTCGCCCGGCCCTGCTCCAGCGCGACGACCAGCCAGACCGGCGCGCCGCCCTCGGCGTCGGCGTAGGCCCCCTCGACCCGGCCAACCGTCCGGCCGCCGGCGTCGTCGAGCGCGAGGCCGCTCCAGCCACGCGCCTCGGCGAGGCTCGGCAGCGCTCCGGGCGCTGCGGCCTCAGCCACGGCTCTGCCGCTCCAGCAGCTCGCTCGCGGCGCTGGCGGGGTCGAGCTCGCGGCGCACGACCCGCTCCAGCAGCGCCGCGGTCTCGGGGTCGGCCTCGGCGGTCGCCTCCAGCCGCCGCCGCATCCGCGAGGCCGCGATGCCCAGCACCTCACTGCGCAGGTTGCGCGCCCGCCGCTCCTCCAGCGTGCCCTCGGCCTCGATCTGGGCGCGGTGCTCGTCGATCTTCTCGGCCAGCTCGGCGACGCCCTCGCCGCGCGCCGCCTCGGTGCGCAGGATCGGCACCTGCCAGCGGCCCGGCTCGTGGGAAAGCGCCAGCACGCCGCGCACCTCGCGCACCATCGTGTCGGTCATCGGGTGGTCGGCCTTGTTGACGACGATCACGTCGGGGATCTCCATCACGCCCGCCTTCAGCGCCTGGATCGAGTCGCCCGAGCCCGGCATCAGCGCCAGCACGATCGTGTCGGCGTGGTCGACGATGTCGATCTCGGCCTGGCCGACGCCGACGGTCTCGATCAGCACGTCGTCCTTGCCCGCCGCGTCCATCGCCAGCGCCACCTGCAGCGCCGCCTCGGAGAGGCCGCCGAGGGCGCCGCGCGAGGCCATCGAGCGGATGAAGACGCCGGGGTCGAGGAAGTGGTCGGAGAGGCGGATGCGGTCGCCGAGCAGGGCGCCGTGGGTGAACGGGCTGGAGGGATCGATCGAGAGCACCGCGACCTCGCGCTCGGCCTTGCGCAGCTCGGCGGTGAGGGCGCCGATCAGGGTGCTCTTGCCGACCCCGGGGGGGCCGGTGAAGCCGACGATGCGCGCCCTGCCGGTGCGCGGGTAGACCTCGCGGACGAGCTCCCAGCCGGCCGGGTCGTCGGACTCGATCAGCGTGATCGCCCGCGCCAGCGCCCGCTTGTCGCCGGCGACGAGGCGCTCGGCGAGCGGCGCGGATCTGGCGGCGTCGGGCATGGGGGCGCCAGTCTAAAGTGCGCCCCGCCGTGATTCGCTTCCTCCGCTTCTGCGCCCGCCACCGAATGCTGACGCCGAAATACGCGCTGCTGGCGCTGCGCTACCTGTGGCGGCGCCTGCTGACCCCGGCCGGCCGGCGCTGGCGCACCCACGGCCCGCTCTTCCTCGGCAGCCGGCTCGAACTGCAGATCGCCCGCCGCGGCCGGATCGAGTTCGGCCGCTTCGTCTGGATCGGCCACGGCAGCAAGATCCGCTGCCACGAGGGCGTCGTCGAGATCGGCGCGAAGACGGTGCTCGGCCAGGAGTGCACGATCTCCGCTTACAAGCGGGTGCGGATCGGCGAGCAGTGCGTGATCGCCGACCGGGCGATGTTCATCGACTTCGACCACGGCGTGGTCGAAGTCGAGCGGCCGATCCGCCAACAGGGGATCTACACGCGCGAGGTCGAGGTCGGCTCCAACGTCTGGATCGGCTACGGCGCCTGCATCCTGCGCGGCGTCCGCGTCGGCGACAACGCGATCGTCGGCACCAACTGCGTCGTCACCAAGGACGTCCCCGCCAACGCCGTCGTCGCCGGCGTCCCGGCCCGCATCGTGCGCATGCGCGACGCCCCCGAGCGGCTGCGCTGGCCGCAGCCGGTCGAGCCCGACCCGGGCGCCGCCACGACCCTGCCGTCGCCCGGATGACATTGTATTGTCTGTGAGACGCTGAATCTCCAGACCGTCGTTGCGAAGCCGGACAGTCGCCACCGAAAGATCTGTAGATCCTCCACCTGACAGACAGCAGAATGAGGCCGATGGATGTCGGCCGCCACTTCGGCGAGAACCTGCGCCGAGAGCGCCGCCGTGCCGGCATCTCCCAGGAAATACTGGGCGCGCGCGCTTCCCTGCACCGCACCGAGATCGGCCTGCTCGAGCGCGGCGCCCGGGTGCCGCGCATCGACACGCTGATCAAGGTCGCCGCCGCCCTCGCGATCCCGCCCGGCGACCTGCTCGCGGGGATCGACTGGACGCCGGGCTCGACGACCACGACCGACGGCAGTTTCGCCTTCGCCCCCGCGGGCGACCCCAGATCCAATTAGACAAACTGGCAGCCCCTGGGGCGCGCGTGACCAAGCAGATCAAGGACGCAGGGAGCGTGGCGTGCTCTGCACGCGAGCGACCGAGGACGCAGAGATGCGCCGCGTCACGTGCGTCCCAGGCTGGGATCCCCCGCCAGCTCGGCATAGATCGCCGCCGTGCGCTCGGCGACGTCGCCCCAGTCGAAGCGGCGCAGGTGCTCGTAGGCTTCGGCGACCAGCTTGCGGCCCAGCTCGTCGTCGCGCAGGACGCGGATCGCGACCTCGGCCAGCGCTTCCGGGTCGTGCGAGCGGAAGCGCAGCCCGACGTCCTCGTGCGGGACGACCTCGCGCAGGCCGCCGGTGTCGGCGACGATGCAGGGGCATTCGGAGGCCATCGCCTCGAGCGCGACCAGGCCGAAGGGCTCGTAAATCGAGGGGACCACGGTCAGGTCGGCGATCCGGTAGAGCGAGTGCAGGACGTCGTCGCCGATCCAGCCGAGGAATGTGCCGTGCTCCATCAGGCCCAGCTCCTCGGCCTGGCGGTGCAGCTCCGCCTCGTGCGTGCCCGAGCCGGCGACGAGGAAGCGCGTCCCCGGCGCCTCCTCGATCACCCGCGGCATCGCCTCCAGGGCGAGCTGGAAGCCCTTCTCGTAGACCAGCCGGCCGATCAGCAGGACCAGCTTCTCCCCCGGCGCGGCGAACTCCGCCCGCAGCCGCACCAGCTCGGCCGGGTCCTGGACCTGCAGGTCGCCGGGGTCGATCCCGTTCGGGATCACGCTGACCCGCTCCTCCTCGACCGCGAAGATGTCGACGATCTGCTCGCGCATGTAGTGGGAGCAGGCGATCGTGCGCTCGGAGCGGTTGGCGATCCAGCGCTCGACCCCGTGGATGTAGGTCTGCGGGTGCTTGTCGACCCAGCCCTGGTGGCGGCCGTGCTCGGTGGCGTGGATCGTCGTCACCAGCGGCGCCTCGAAGCGCTTGGCGAGGTGGTCGCAGGCGTTGGCGACGAGCCAGTCGTGGCCGTGCACGAGGTCGAAGCTGTGGCGGTCGCCGAGCTCGACCCCGGCGGCCAGCATGTCGGAGTTCATCCGCTCGACCCAGGCGACGAACTCGCCCAGCTCCGTCGGTCGGCGCGGCTCGCGGATGCGGTGGATGTGGACGCCGCCGCGGCGCTCCTCGGCGGGCGACTCCTCGCCGCCGCGGGTCAGCACGTGGACCTCGACGTCGTGCTCGACCAGCGCCTCGGAGAGCTTGCGGACGTGCCGTGCCAGGCCACCCTCGATCAGCGGCGGGTACTCCCAGGAGAGGATCAGGACGCGGGTCATCGGGCGCGGGCCGGGGGGCTGGAGGTCAGGGCTCCAGGAGGGGTGCGAGGCTCAGATCCGGGGCTAGTGCGCGCATGCTCGGGGTACCTCCGGCGCCGGAGTCTATGGCCTCGAGCATCGCCTCGGCGTGATCGGTGGCGCGGCGGTAGGGGTAGTCGCCCGCCTGGCCGCGCTTGTCGAGGAAGGCCCAGTCACTGGCCTGCACGGCGAGCAGCTCGCGCGCGGCGCGCAGCGCGGCCGGGCCGCGACGGCCCCGCGCCAGCGCCCGCAGCAGCCGCAGCTCCAGCCGCCGCGCCCCCCATGCGAGGTCGGCGACCGCGGGCGAGTCCCACGTGCTCAGGTCCTTCTCCTCGCCCCAGCTGGAGGCGAGCAGCGGCCGCTCGACCGGCTCGTGCTCGTCCAGCGCCTGCGGCACGGTGAGCAGCCGCACCCCGGCCGCGGCGGCGCCGGCCAGCACCTCGCGCAGCCAAGTCGCCCCCTCCGACCACCAGTGGCCGAGCAGCTCGGTGTCGATCGCGAAGACCAGCAGGCCGCGCCGCCCGCGGCTCGCGGAGAACTCGCCCAGGCGCGCCGCGACCGCGGCGAGGAACTCGCCGGCCTGGCGCCGCGCCGCGGCCTCGGCGGCGGCCGGGTCGTAGGCCCCGCCGCCGACCTTCCAGAGCCTCACCCCACGCAGCGACTTTCCCGCGAACTGGGCATGGGCCGGGTCGGAGGGATAGCCGTTCAGCGACCAGAGCCACTGGATCGCCCCCCAGTCGATCGGCAGGGCGACCGGTCCGGCGGGCGTGGCGACCGGGGCGAGCGCGTCGAGCGGATCGGCCTCGTGGGCGCTCTGGTCGACGCAGAACCAGCCGACGCCGCGCTCGGCCAGCCGCGCCTCCAGCCCCGGCGCGTAGGCGCACTCGGGCAGCCAGAAGCCGCCGTCCCAGCCGAAGCGCCGCCGGTGCGATCGCACCCCGGCGTCGACCTGCAGCCGCACCCCCGCCCGCGTCGCCAGCAGCGGCAGCACGGCGTGCGTCGCGGCCGAGCTCGCCAGCGCCACGCGGCCCTCCCGGGCGGCGTCCTGAAACGGCCGCAGCGGGTCGCCGCCGGCCGCGTCGAGCAGCGCCAGCGCATGCCGGTAGCGCGCCAGCTCGCCTTCGCAGGCGGGGCGGCACTCGGTGGGCACCTGCTCCATGTCGGCTTCCGCCGCCCCGACCCGCCACTCGAGCAGGAACTGGCGCAGCCGCTGCGCCGCACCCCGATCCTCCAACTGATCTGCCAACACCGGCGTCACCGTCATCGTCAGCTGATCCGCAACCTCCAGCACAGGCAGATACGACCGAATAACAGCGTCGAAGAGCCACTCCTCGCCGAAGGGATAGGTGCCAAAGCCCTCGACGTAAGGCATATGCGAATGGAGAACGATCGCCAGATCGCCGGCCGACTGCTCAGACATGACAGACGGCGAGGAAATCCAGCGCCCGGTCGAGCTCGCTCTCGCGCAGGGCGAAGTCCGATGCGGCGATCGCCGGCGTGAAGCGGTCGTAGAACGGCTTGGTCAGTCGCAGCGCCTTGTGGACGCGATCCCAGCCGAGCCCGATCGCGAGCTCGTGGGCGCGCAGCTTGCGGGCGTGGAAGAGGCCGAGCAGCTCGACCCGCTCGAAGTGCGCCTCGCAGAGGGCCCGGAACTCCGCCGCGCGGTACTCGCGCACGTGCCACGGGTTGTCGGACTTCTCCGCCCCGGGCGGCGCCAGGGTCAGCAGGTTCGGGGTCGAGACGTAGGCGACGCCGCCGGGCGCCAGCATCGACTTGAAGTGCTCGAGGATCGCGCCGGCGTCCTGCACGTGCTCGATCGTCTGCAGGAAGACGACCGCGTCGCAGGGCTCGGCGAAGCTCTCGACCAGGTCGCGCTCGTAGCGCAGGTTGGCGCGCACGTAGCGCAGCCGCGCGTGCTCGTGCGCCTCGGGATTGGCGTCGACGCCGACCACGCTCGCCGCCCCCGCGTCCGCCAGCACGTCGGAGCCGTAGCCCTCGCCGCAGGCCATGTCGACGACCCGCGTGTCCGCGACCCGTGCCCCGATCCACTCGTAGACCGCCAGGTGGCGGCGGAACCAGTAGTTCTCCTCGGGCACGTCGGGCAGCGTGCGCTCGCCGGTCAGCGGCAGCGGCGGCACCCCCGCGGGCTGGTTCTCCTGGACGTATTCGCGCGTCACTGATGGCAAATTTCGTGCTTCGCTCACGGCGCAAAGGAATCAGATATGGATGCTTGTTCGCTCCGCACTCATCGGGACCGTATTGTTCCCGCCCCGATGCCCGCCTCGCCGACCGCCACCCCCGACCACATCAAGGACGTCAACACCCGCTACCACGACGCGGCGGCGCACGAATACGACGCCAAGTGGGGGATCGACTTCGGCGCCACCGGCCAGCGCCAGGTGCGCCTGAAGCTGGCCAAGGCGCTCGACGGCCTCGACGGGCGCAGCTTCGGCGACGGGCTCGAGATCGGCTCCGGCACCGGCTACTTCTCGCTCAACCTGCTGCAGATGGGGACGATCGGGCGGCTCACCGCGACCGACATCTCGCCGGGCATGCTGAGCCGCCTGGCGGAGACCGCGCAGGGCCTCGGCCTCGAGGCGGAGACGGTCGAGACCGAGGCCGAGCAACTGCCCTTCGAGGACGCGAGCTTCGACCTCGTCTTCGGCCACGCCGTCCTGCACCACATCCCCGACCTCGAGCGCGCCTTCGCCGAGTTCCGCCGCGTCCTCCGCCCCGGCGGCGCGATCGCCTTCTGCGGCGAGCCCTCCCGCTACGGGGACCGCCTGGCGGCGGCGCCGAAGCGCGCCGGGCTGCTCGCCGCGCCGGCCTGGCGGCGCCTCGTCGGCGCCAGCCCCCGCGCCGTCGCCGAGGTCGACCAGTCGCACGGCCACGCGCTCGAGGGCGAGGTCGACGTCCACGCCTTCGCCCCCGCCGACCTGCGCCGCCTGCTCCGCGACAGCGGCTTCGAGCGCCAGCGGGTCGGCGGCGAGGAGCTGCTCGCCAACGCCTGGGGCTGGGGCCTGCGCACGGTCGAGGCCAGCGCCGAGCCGGAATCGGTCCCCTGGGGCTGGCGCCGCTTCGCCTTCAACAGCTACATGACCCTGCAGAAGGTCGACACCCGCCTGCTCGAGCCCCGCCTCCCCGCCGAGCTCTTCTACAACCTCCTGCTCTCCGCCCGCAAGCCGACCTGAGCCCCACTCCACTGCTGCCCGCCCCGTCGATCGCAGCTTTTTCCGGGTCATAGCCCTGAAAAAGCTGCGATGAGGAGAGGCTTAGAGGCGAACGCCATCGCTGAGCTGCTTCGCGACGGTTACCAGGGTTCGGCGCACCACATCCGGTTCGTAACGGATCTGGTCTTCGGCGAAGCGCAATGTGGCCAGCCCGGCAGCCATATGCACCTGGTCGCGGCGGTGATCGGTTGCCTGCTCTCCCGAGGTCCGGTGATGCCGCCAGCTGTCGACCTCGACGATCAGCCCGAGATCGGGCCAGTAGAAATCGACTCGGTAGCCATTCAGCATCGCCTGGGACTCTGGCATCGAAATACCCGCGTGCCGTGCGATCGCCTGGAACCGGCGCTCGAGGCCGGACTCCGTGAGCGGCCGCCCGCCGAGCAAACGCCGCAAGCAAGCGAGCCCAGAGAACGGCTGCGCTGCCGTGACTCAGCAATGCATCCGGGCCACAGCACAGCACGGCGGCCATCCATCGCCCTTTCTCGCCAACTTCAGGTCGTCCCACCGCGTACACGCCGCGCCAAAGACGGTGCAACCGCCCCTTCGCTATCCGATGTTCGATCGCTTCGGAGTCAAATCCAAGTTCCAGCAGCTGCCGCCTGGCGACAACCCCGTGCTGGTCACCTGCCAGCTTCCAGATTTCCGCACTCCCTCGTCGCAGCTTTTTCCGGGTCATAGACCCCATAAAGCTGCGATCGACCGAAATTCGCCCCCCCTGGGGCAACAACGAGGGGTTGGTTTGGCGCTATTTGCGGGTGGGGCTACTTGCGCGAGGGGGTTTCGCCAGTGTCGGCGGGGCGGCGGGCTCGGTAGAGCTTTGCCTTCGAGTCGAAGCCCTTGAGGCGCTTCTCGCCCGCGAAGGAGTAGGCGAAGGAGTCGGCCGCGGCCTCCTTGGCGACGGCGTCGACGAGCACGCTGCCGGGCTTGGCGATCGCGGTCAGGCGGCTCGCCAGGTTGACCGGGCGGCCGTAGTAGTCGCCCCCTTGGATGTGGACCGAGCCGTGGGCGATGCCGGCGCGCAGGCCGGGGAACTCGTCCCCTTCGGCCTCCGCCGCCTCGACCATCCGCAGCGCCGCCTCGAGCATCGCCGCGGCGTCGGTGGAGACCAGCATCGCCGCGTCGCCGATCAGCTTCACCAGCCGTACCGGGGGCTCTGCGACCGCGGTCGCCAGCTCGTCGAGGCGGCCGGCGATCAGCCCCAGCTCCTCGGTCTCGACCTGCTCGCCGATCTTGGTGAAGCCGACCAGGTCGGCGAAGCAGACCGCGACCTCCGAGGTGGCGACTTCGCCGCGGGCGAGTTCGGCGGTGCCGATCACGTCGCGGCGGATCTGCTCCAGCATGTGGGCGCGCAGGGCGTAGAGCAGGGTCGGCTCGAAGACCGGCAGCATGTGCTCGGCGGCGGCGGCGAAGCGCAGCGCCAGGTCGCGCTCGGTGTCGCCTGGCTGCATCAGCGTGCGGATGATCAGCTCGCGGTTGGCCTCGGCGATCCGCGCCGTCCCCATCCCGATCGTGCGGGCAACCTGCAGCATCCCGTCCTCCGGCAGGCCGGCGTCGTAGAACGCCTTCACCCGCCGCGCCGCCTCGAGGTCAGCCTCGTTGACCGAGCGCTCGTCGGGGTCCGGATAGGGAACGCCGAGCGCGGCGCTGATCCGCTGCAGCTGCTCGAGCTCGACGCCGGACCGCTCGGCGATCTCGCGCGGCGTGTAGCGGGGGCCGTCGCCGGCCAGCGCCCGCTCGACCGGCAGCAGGGTGAGGCGGCCACCCTCGACGGCGTCGCGCAGCTCCTCCAGCGGCACCCCTTCGCCGGCGAGCCGCTCGAGCAGGTCGCGGCGCGCCGCGCGCGCCTCGCCCTCGGTGCCGTCGAGCAGCCCCTCTGCCTCGAAGTCGATCTTCATGCGACCACCACGCTACCGCCGCGGCGCGGATCGCCGCCGCCGCTCAGCTCGCCGCTGGACAGATCGCGGGCGACGGCTTGGACGCCGCCGAAGAAGAGGTTGATCCGCGGCCGCCGCAGGACCGGGATCCCGCGCGCCTCGATTTGCGCCAGCGCCGCCTCGTCGATCCCCGGCTCGGCCTGGACGACGCCCTGCTCGTAATGCAGCCGCGGCGCCCGCACCGCATCGCCGGCGCCCATCCCCTGCTCGACCGCGCGCACCACGGTCTGCACGATCGCCGAGCGGATCCGGTTGGAGCCGGCGCTGCCAAGGCCGAGCTCGATCTCGCCGTCGCGGCGCACGACGGTCGGCGCCATCATCGAGGGCACCCGCCGTCCCGGCGCGATCGCGTGGAAGCCGAGCGGGTTGAGGTCCTCCTCCCCGAGCATGTTGTTGAGGATGACCCCGGTGCCGGGGACGAGCACGCCGGAGCCGGAGCCGTTCGAACAGGTGACGCTGGCGCACATCCCCGCGCCGTCGAGGACCGAGATGTGGGTGGTCGAGCCGAGCAGGTCGCCGGCCTTGAGGTCGAGCCGCCCGGGGTCGAGCAGCGCCGCCTCCAGCCCCTCGCCGTAGAGGCCCTCGGCGAAGGCCTCGTCGCGCACGGCGTTTGCCGCCGCCATAGCCGCGACGAGTTGCTCCGGGCCGCTGTCCTCGCCGAGCCGCTCGAGCAGGCCGAGCGTATGGGCGATCAGGATCCCGCCCGAGGACGGCGGCGGGTTGGTCAGCACCTCGGCGTCGCGGAAGGGGACGGCGATCGGCCGCCGCTCGATCGCCTCGTAAGAGGCCAGGTCGGCGGCGCCCAGGGTGCCGCCGCGGGCGGCGACGTAGCCGCTCAGCGCCGCAGCCACCTCACCGCGGTAGAAGGGCTCGGCGCCTTCCGCGCCGAAACGCTCCAGCGCCTCGGCCAGCTCCGCGAACCGGAAGACGTCCCCCTCGCCCAGCGGACGCCCGTCCGGCGCGTAGAGCGCCCGCGTCTCGTCCAGCCGCTCGTGGATCGGCCAGAGAATCTCGAGGATGTAGGCCTGCTGGGCGTTGACCGGAGCGCCCTCGCGGGCGAGGCGCACGGCGTCGCCGGCCAGCTCGGCCGCCGGAACCGTGCCGAACCGCTGCAGGGCCAGCTCCAGCCCGGCCGGGTTGCCGGGCACCCCGCAGGAGGCCGGTCCGACGTAGAAAGTCTGCACGGTGTCCGCGTCGAAGTGGACCGGCACCGGCACGAGCTCGACGCTGCGCTCCAACCCGTCCTTCCCCGGGGCGGCGACGAAGAAGTCGATCAGGGTCGTCTCCTCTCCGCGGCTGACGATCATGAATCCGCCCGCGCCAAATCCCGTCAGCGGGCTCTCGACGGCAAACGAGGCGAGGACCGCGGCAACGGCCGCGTCGACGGCATTCCCCCCTTTGCGCAGAACCTCCGCCCCGGCCTCAGCCGTGAGCGGGTGACCGGCGGCGACAACTCCCTTCATCGTCATTTCAAGGAAGCCGCTCGCCGTGCCGGCAAGGGAGGGGCCGCTACCCGGGCAAGAACTCGGGGACGTCGAGGCTGCTCAGCTCGCCGGCCTTCTCGTTGCGCGGCGCGCGGCCGCGGCCGGCGTCCTTGGTGCGGCGGATCGTCGGTTCGGCGGCGCGGCGCGGCACCTGCTGGCCGTCGAAGCGGGTGGCGACGACGGTGACCCAGATCTGGTCGCCCAGCTCCTCGTCGATGTTGGCGCCGAAGATGATGTTGGCGTCGGGGTGGGCGGCCTCGCCGACCAGCTTCGCGGCCTCGCTGACTTCGACCAGGGAGAGGTCGGGGCCGCCGGTGATCGAGAGCAGGATCGCCCGGGCGCCCTCCATCGAGGTCTCGAGCAGGGGCGAGGAGATCGCTTTCTCGGCGGCGAGCAGGCCGCGCCCCTCGCCGTGGCCCATGCCGATCCCGAGCAGCGCCCGGCCGGCGTCGGACATGATCGTGCGCACGTCGGCGAAGTCGAGGTTGATCAGCGCCGGCAGGGTGACCAGGTCGGAGATCCCCTGCACGCCCTGGCGCAGCACGTCGTCGGCGACCTGGAAGGCCTCGACCATCGAGGTGTGCTGGTCGAGCACCTCGAGCAGGCGGTCGTTGGGGACGACGATCAGGGTGTCGACCGCCGCGGCCAGGTCCTCGATCCCCTTGCCGGCCTGGTTGCCGCGCCGCGAGCCCTCGAAGCTGAACGGCTTGGTGACGATGCCGACGGTGAGTGCGCCGACCTCGCGGGCGAGGCGGGCGATCACCGGGGCGGCGCCGCTGCCGGTGCCGCCGCCCGCGCCGGCCGCGACGAAGACCATGTCGGAGCCCTTCAGCAGGCGCTTGATCTTGTCCTGCTCCTCGAAGGCAGAGCGGTGGCCGACCTCGGGGTCGGCGCCGGCGCCGAGGCCGCGCGTCTGCTCGTCGCCGATGTGCACGGTGACGTCGGCGACGCAGAGCTGCAGCGACTGAAGATCGGTGTTGACCGCCATGAACTCGACCCCGGGCACGTTCGCGTCGACCATCCGGTTGACCGCGTTGACCCCGGCGCCGCCGACGCCGACGACGCGGATCACCGGCTGGTGCGGCTCGCCCGAGCCGGGCGGCTCGTACTCCGGTTCCTCGCGCCCGTAGCGCGGCGCGTCCCTATGCAGCTCTTCCCGCGGCGCGGGCTCCTCCGAGAACACCCGCTTCAGCCGCTCCGAGGCCGGCTCCGACGTCTCTCCTGCGGGTGGCGTCGAGGCGGGGGTGTCCGAGGCGACGCGGCGTCCTGTTCCTCGCCCCTCCTGCTCGGCGAGTGAAGCATCGTCATCTGGCGAGGAACCCAGCGACGACTCGGACACCCCCTCCTCGACGACAGGACCCGCGGGCTGGGGGCTCTCGTCCTTGGCGTCGTCCTCGGAAGTAGAGCGGAAGAGGTCGGCAAGGGGACCCTCGCGCATACTCGCCCGCTTACGCCGACTCATGCTCCAAAACCTCCTTGGCCAAGTCTCGATAGTAACCCGCGGCGTTGCTCTCCGAATCGTACTTGAGCACGCTGGCCCCTTTTACCGGCGCCTCGGCGAACTTGATCGCCTTTTTGATCCGCGAGCGGAAGACCAGGTCGCCGAAGTTCTCCTCGAGGATCTCAACCGCCTCCTTGGCGTGGACGGTGCGCGAGTCGAGCATCGTCGGCAGGATGCCCTCGATCTTGACGTCCGGGTTGAGGTTCTCCTGGATCATCTTCAGCGTGTTCTGCAGCTGCACCAGCCCGCGCATCGAGAGGTACTCGCACTGGACCGGGACGATCACCTTGCTGGCGGCGGTGAGCGCGTTGATCGTCAGCAGCCCGAGGCTGGGCGGCGTGTCGATGCAGACGAAGTCGTAGTCGCCGGAGACCTCTTTGAGCGCCTTCTCGAGCGAGCGCTCGCGGCCGATCTTGGTGCTCATCGCGATCTCGGCCCCGGCCAGGTCGATCGAGGAGACGGCGATGTCGATCTCGCGGTGCTGGATGATCTCGCTGATCGGCATGTCGTTGACCAGCACGTCGTAGAGGCTCTTCTCGACCTTGTCCGGGTCGATCCCCTGGCTCATCGTCAGGTTGCCCTGCGGGTCGAGGTCGATGCAGAGCACCCGGTGGCCGGACTCGGCGAAGGCGACGGCGAGGTTGAGGGTGGTCGTCGTCTTCGCGACGCCGCCCTTCTGGTTGGCGAAGGCGATCACCTCGGCGTGCTTGGTCGGCGCCTCGGCGGCGGGCTCCTCGACGGCGACCGCGTGGCGGCTGGGCGCGATCAGGTCCTTGGCCATCATCCGCGGGGACTCCTCCGGGGTCTCAGACACCGGCTCGGACTCAGGCGCAGGCGCAGAAGCAGGAGGCGGAGCAGGAGGCGGCGTGGGCTCCGGAGCCTTCTCGGGCACGGCGGCCTCCATCGCCTGCAACTCCTCGACGATCGGGTGCTGCTCGCCTTCCTGTGGCTCGGCGACTGGCACGGACTTGTTTCTGCGGCTGAGGAATCCCATTGCGCGGGTATTCGCATGCACGCCCGCTTTTCCTCCCATTCCCCGAAATTGCTAGGAATCACCCCGATCCCCGAGTTACTCGACAAGCGACTGGTCTTCGTGACCGGCAAGGGAGGTGTCGGCAAGAGCACCGTCGCGGTCGCGCTCGGGCTGCGCGCCGCGGCAGCCGGCAAGCGCACGATCGTCTGCGGGGTCTCCGCGCAGGAGAACGCCGCGCGGATCTTCGCGCACAGCGAAGTCGGCTTCCACGAGGTCGAGATGGCCGAGAACCTCTGGTCGATCTCGATCGACCCCGACGAGTCGATGCGCGAGTACGTGCTGCTCCAGCTCAAGGTGCGGGCGATGCGCGACATGCTCTTTCGCAGCCGCATCTTCACCTACCTGGCCGCCGCCACCCCCGGCCTCAAGGAGCTGGTCACGATCGGCAAGATCTGGGAGCTGGCGCAGCTCGACCGCCGGGTGAAGAGCGGCCGCAAGTACGACCTGGTGATCGTCGACGCGCCCGCGACCGGGCACGGGATCGGCTTCCTGCAGACGCCGCGCACCTTCGCCGCGATCGCCCGGGTCGGGCCGATCCACTCGCAGGCGCAGCAGCTCGAACGGCTGATCACCGACCACGAGCACACCGGCGCCGCGATCGTCGCCCTGCCCGAGGAGATGCCGGTCAACGAGTCGGCGGCGCTGGAGAAGGAGCTGCGCAGCGAGGTCGGAATCGCCGTCGACCGCGTCTACCTCAACGGGCTCTACCCGGAGCGCTTCTCCAAGGCGGAGGCCGAGCGCCTCGCCGAGCTGGCCGCGGGCGAGGACGGCAGCGTCCGCGCCGCCGCCCGCGCGGCGATCTCCGAGTGCGGCCGGGCCCGCTCGCAGCGCGCCCAGCTGGCCCGCCTGCGGCGCCGCGTGCAGGCGCCGGTCAAGACCCTCCCCTTCCTGTTCGAGCCGGAGCTTGGCGTCGAGGCCGCCGAGCAGCTCGCCCGGAGGCTGGGATGACTGCCGTCAACGAGATCCTCGCCGGCAAGGACATCTGCATCTGCGCCGGCTCGGGCGGGGTCGGCAAGACGACGACCTCGGCGGCGATCGCGGTCGGCATGGCAGCCCGCGGCCTGCGCGTCTGCGTGCTGACGATCGACCCGGCCAAGCGGCTCGCCGACTCGCTCGGCCTGCGCGAGCTGGGCAACGAGGCGAGCCGGGTCGACCCCGACCTCTTCGAGCGCCACGGGATCGAGACCGAGGGCGAGGGCGAGCTGTGGGCGATGATGCTCGACGCCAAGGCGACCTTCGACGAGCTCGTCGCCCGCCAGGCGCCCGACGAGGAGTCGCGCGACCGGGTGCTGAACAACCGCATCTACCAGCAGATCTCCAACGCGCTGGCCGGCTCGCAGGAGTACATGGCGATGGAGAAGCTCTTCGAGCTGCACACCGAAGGGCGCTTCGATCTGCTCGTCCTCGACACGCCGCCGACCCGCAACGCGCTCGACTTCCTCGAGGCGCCGAAACGCCTCACCCAGTTCATCGAGGGCCGCTCGCTGCGCGTCTTCATGAAGCCGACCGGGCTGGCGGCGAAGGTCGCCGGGCGCGGCGCCTCGGTCGCCCTCACGGTGCTCAAGCGGATCGTCGGCTTCGACCTGCTCGCCGACCTGGCCGAGTTCCTCAACGCCTTCAGCGGCATGGTCGACGGCTTCCAGGCCCGCGCCAAGCGGGTCAACAGCTTGCTCGCCGATCCCCACACCTGCTTCCTCGTCGTCTGCGGCCCGCAGGGCGAGCCGATCGACGAGGCGGTCTACTTCCACCGCAAGCTGGTCGAGGCGAAGTTGCCCTTCGGCGGCGTGATCGTCAACAAGGTCCACTACCCGGCGGAGAGCCTGCGCGGCGACGGCGGCGGCGGTGGCGAGGGCGGTGGCGAGACCGACGGCGCCGGTGGCGAGCTCGAGCGCGAGCTGGCGGCGAAGCTCGGCGACGAGGACCTGGCCCGGCGCGTCGCCGAGAACTTCGTCGACTACCAGGCGCTGGCCGAGCGCGACGCCGCCAACATCGAGCACCTCGCGGCCGAGCTGCGCACCCGCGCAGTGATCCGCGTCCCCTACCTTGACGAGGATGTCCACGATCTCGGCGGCCTCGCCGAAATCAACCGCTACCTGTTCGCGAGCAGCGCGGAGAGGATCGAGATCGCCGCCGGCCGCGCCTAACTGGCGCGACCGTAGTGGTCGTACTTCAACTCCCTGACCTCCCAGTCCGCGTCCTCCGGAACCGGAAAGAGGTGGCGGACGCGCGGGGTGTCGATCCGCTCGCGGTGTTCGAGGTCGCCCTCGATCGCCGGGAAGTCGAGCGTGCTCTCCTCGACCTCGACCGATGCGTCGTCCTCTACCTCCTCGAGCCAGTCGCGGGCGGTGATGCGGATCTCGTCCTCGGCCGGGACCGGCTCGAGGATGCGGGTGTCCTGGCTCATCTCGTGTTCCTCCTCGATCGTGGGCTCGGTGCGCAGCGTTTCCGACTTTTTGGTTGCTATGGCGACCTCAAAGTCGGGAGCGGCATCGGGAAGCTCAGGCTCGATCTCTTCCGAGACGGCTATCGAGCTGTCGCCGCCGTCGAGGCCGGTGGCGATCAGGGTCTCGTCGGCGGCCTCGTTGAGGTCGGCGCCGAGCTCGCCGAGGGCGGCTTCGCGGAGGATGCGACGGACGCTGTCCTCGGCCCAGGCGGCCAGCTCGGCGTCGCCGGCGCGGGCGCCGGACATCTCGCGGCGCTCCAGCTCCATCGCCGCTTCGACCCGCGCGCGGGCATCGAGGCGGTCGCTCGACCCGCCGGCGATCAGCGCCGCGGCGCGCATCGGCAGCGAGGCGCCGACCGGGCCCTGGCCGTCGAGCACGGCGCGCAGGGCGAGCAGCTGGTCGCTGAGGCCTTCCAGTGGGGAGGGACGCTCGCAGCCGAGCTCGAAGCGGCGCACCGCCCAGGCCAGCGGGCCGGTCGGGTCGGGGCGGGCCTCGAGCGTCTCGGCGAGCTCCACCAGTCGCTCTGTCTCCTCCTGGTCGAGCCGGTAGCCGCCCTCGCGCGGCGCCGGGGCGCCGGTCGCGATGCGGCGCCAGCCGGCCTCGCCGTTGGGGACGAAGGCGTACGGGCCGAGGCCGACTCCGCCCGGCTTGAAGAGGCGCATGATGCTGATCAGGTCGCGCAGCTGGGCAAGCGCCGCGGAGGCGCTGTCGGCCCCGTCGCCCTGCTCGGCGATCGCGAAGTACTGCGGTTCCCAGGCCTGGCGGCCCATCCCCTCGCTGCGCAGGGCCTCGATCGGCGCCTCGAAGGCGTCGGCGCGGACGATCTGGGCGCCGTGCGGCAGCGGCAGCCGCATCCCGGGCATCCGTAGGCCGACCACCGGCACGGCGACGAAGTCGGCCTCGTCGACGTCCTCGGCCTCGGCGTCGAGCACGGCGAGGGCGCTCTCGAGCCGCTCGCGGTCGAGCGCGAACTCGGTGCAGCCGTCCCAGAGGGCGGCGACGAAGACGGTCAGCAGGCGGGCGGCGCGCTCGGCGGGCTCGGCCGGCACGCTCTCACCGCGCTGCTCCAGATAAGGGGCGGCGACGCCGGCGGCGTCGACGGCGTCGCGGGCGGGCTCGAAGGCGGGCAGCGAGCGCAGCTCGGCCTCGCGCTCGCGCACGAAGCGCGCCGTCAGCGGCACGTAGCTGTGGAAGAAGGCCTCGTCGGGGCCGGCCGACTCGGCGACGTCGAAGGGGATCTGCTCGCCGCCGGCGACGAGCGTGCTGAAGCGGGTGGCGGCCTCGGCGGCAAGCCGCCGGATCGCCTCGTTGAGCAGCGGATCGCGCACGTCCCAGCCTTCCCCCCACCGCACGGCGCTCCTGCGCCTGCACGATGCCTTGCAATCGGCGCCGGCGTCAGGCGGGGACGGGGGCCGACTCTTCGTCGAGCAGCCAGCGGGCGCCATAGCGGCGCATGTCGTCGATCAGTGGGACCAGTGCCTGGCCCTTCTCGGTCAGCGCGTACTCGACCCGCGGCGGGACCTCGGGGAAGGTGTTGCGGGCGACGATGCCCTCCTCTTCCAGCGCTCGCAGGCGCAGCGAAAGCGTGCGCGGGCTGATCCCCTCCAGCGAGCGCTCCAGCTCGCAGAAGCGGCTGCAGCCCTCGGCGAGGTCGCGGATGACGAGCAAGGTCCACTTGCCGCAAACCACGTCAGCGGTGCGGCAGACAGGACATCGGGAGTTGCTCTCGGCGCTCATATGGCTGCTTCGGGACGAACCGCGGTAGCTCAAATCGGCTCGCCAATGCCAGTTTAGCGCCATGGCTTCACTTACTGAAGTTTTGGGCGTGGCAGCGCACGATTCTTGCCCTGACCCCCCATCACGCTATGGCTGGGAAAAGATCGCCTCGGTCATTCTCGGTGCCTGGAGCGACACGCGGCATGAAGGAAAGCATGATCTCCCTGCGCGCTCGAATCCCATTCGGCGTACGCTCGATCAGCCCCATCTGCTCAAGTGAGTTGAGGTCGCGGGTGACGGTCTTGCTTTTCTTGGTTGCGTAAGCCTCAGCCAGACCTGGGGTTAGTGCCGTCAGGTTCGCCCTTCGAACGAAGTCATCGGAGGGCAGTGCCAAGACGAGGTCCCGCTGCCTTTTGGCCGTGGCGGTGGAGCCAGCGAAAAGCGAATGGACGTAATTCGTCCACGTGGCCTGAAGAATCCAGTCGTGAACCGAGGTGAGCTGCTGCTGGAGCTGCTCAACGAAGCCCTTGGCGGCGTAAGTGAGAAGAGGAATCAAGTCGCCGCCGGATTTCGAGGCGTGCTCAAGCTGCCGGTAGTAGTTCGTGCGCGTCTGGTTGTAGTGATTTGAGAGCAGATGAGCGGCAACGGAGGGAACGCCGGCGGCGGCGAGGATGCCGAACTCGACCAAGCGGGCGGTTCGACCGTTCCCATCCCCGAACGGGTGAATCCAGGCGATGTAGACATGGGCAACGACTGCCTTCAGCACGGCAAACAGGAAGTCCGTGGCATGGTCCCCACCGTCGCAGCTGAAGTCAGACCCATTGAGCCAGTCGCACATGGCCCGAACGAGGTAGTCGCAGTCTTGGGCTGGCGCGCCCCTATAGACCGTTCCGACAACGATGCCCTGGGTGCGGAACTCCCCCGGCACAACATGGTCCTCGAGCTCTAAGCCCTCCAGCACTTTCCGATTGAACTCACACATGCTCTCCGGAGAGAGATCAAAGCTGCCCGTCTGATGGATCTCCCTTTCGATATCCGCCAGGGCGGCGACGACGTTCTCAAGCTCTTGCTTTAAGTACTCCTGGCTTTCAGGCACTTCCAGCTTTCCTTCGACAGCGGCCACAGCCTGCTCCTCATTCAGGCTGTTTCCCTCGATCGCAGCGCTCGCCCGCGCCCCCTTCGCCAGATAGACCTGTTCCATGTCTCGCGCCATCGAGGGCGAGAGTGGGGTCCTCGCAAGATGGCGGCACTTTGAATGCGCTTCGCCTATGTGGTTCCAGAACTGCCAAGTTGCGCGTTCGAGGTCGAGCTTGAAGGTGATCCAGGGATGGGACGCGGTATAGTCCCTTGGCTTGTCCATTAAAGTGTCCGTTGGAAAGTCCCTTCAATTTGGCTTGAATACTGCCATTGCAGGACTATACAGGACAACGATGGTAAACCAAATGTCCCTTCTTATGTCTCATCCCTGTGCGCCGTTCGCCCGCGGCAGCTAAGCCTCCCCGGCGCCTGAATCAACCGGCCGGCAGGGCGTCCAGGGCCGGGCCGCCGAAGGCGGCGCGGGTGGAGCTTGCGCCGGCGCCGGGCTTGCCGCCCCAGACGGCGTCGATCTTGATCACCTTGAACCGGTAGCGCACCTCGTTCGGCCCGTAGACGAGTTCGAGCGGGAAGCCGGGTTCGATCTCGAGCAGTTCGCAGATGCCGCCCGGGGTGCGGGTTTTGCAGACGAACTCGCCGTCGAGCGACCTGACGTCGTCGGAGACGAGGAAGAAGACCTTGCCGTTGTGGAGATTGACGCCGGCCACGGTGACGACCGGCGCCTTCTTGCCGGGAAGCTGGGTCAGCGTCCGCACGCGGCGGCGCACCTGGGGCTCGCCCATCTTCTGCCCGCCGTCCGCGGTCTCTTCCGTACGGGAGATCTGGATGTTGAAGCGGAATTCGATCAGGCGGAGGCCGCTGCCCGTGGGCGTACCGCCGCCCGAGCCGCGGTCCGGCTTGCCGCCGTCGCCGGAGCCGTCCGGCTTGCCCCCACCCGAGCCCCCCGAGTCGCCGGGCTCGACCTCGACCGTGGTCGACCCGTCTTCGATCGTCACCGACTCTTCAGATGAGGAACCCTCGCCGGAAGAGGACGAGCTGGGCGTCGTGCTCTTCAGCATCGCCGACTCCGGCAGGCTCGTGTAGCGCTGCTTGAAGGGGTTGGTCGGAGTCCGGTTGCGCAGGCGCTTGCGGTAGTCGCGCAGGCCCGGCTGGGCCTCGACGACGGTGAACCGGGAGGCGCCGGCGACTTCGTCTTCGATCTGCGCCGCCGTGGGGCCGGCCGCCGGCGGCGCCGGCTCGTCCCCGTCGCCCCCCAGCAGGAAGGGGACGGCGGCGATCGCCACCACCACCAGCGCCACCAATGGCAGCAGCCGGCGATCGCGCAGGTCGTAGTAGACGTCCGCCGCGAAAGGCGGGACCTTCAGGTTCTTCATGCCCTTCAGATCGGGCATCTTCAGCTCGGGTCCAAGCCGCTTCATGGCGTGCCTCCCAGGTTCGCCGCCGCCGGTTCCGCCGTGACTACGCCGGGGGAGCTCGGCGACGCCCCGGCGGTCACGCCCTCGTCGGGCGGGGTCAGGTAGGTGGTCAGGGAGAAGCTCGCCTGCAGCGCGGGGAATCCGACCTTCGAGTCGGCCTCGAGCGAGAAGCCGTCGATAGTGACCAGGCGACCGTCGACCGTGACCTCTTCGTCCTTCGTCTTGACCAGCGAGTCGAGCCCCTTGATGAAGTCGGCGATCTCGAAGAAGTCGCCGTCGAAGGTGACCTCGTAGGGCATCACCGCGAGCCCCGCCGGCCCGACCGACGCGCCAAGCGGCAGCAGCGAGGCCGATACCTCGGTCGCCGAGGCCGGCGTGCCGGCTTCGGCCGCGGGCGCTGGGCTCGCCGCTTCACCGCCCCCGGAGGCGCTCAACTGGATGTTCTGAAAGGTGCCGCCCGCGGCGTCCGAGATCCGGTTCATCTGCACGAGCAGCGAAGCGATGTCGTCATCGCCCGGCACGGCCTTGCCGAGCACGACCAGGCGCTGGTACTCGACGGGGAATTCCTGCCGCGCCTCTTCGGCCTCGACGACTTCCGCCTTGTGCTGTGCCAGCGAGGCCTCGAGCTGCTCGACCTGGGTAGCCAGCTCGCGCGCTTCCTCGCGCTTCGGGCTGAGCAGTTGCGACCAGAAGACGAAGGCGAGGACGGCGATGGCGAGCACCGCGGCGATCAACTTGTTGTTCGACGTCATCTCAGCCGCCTTCGCTTTCTTCAGACTCGCTCGACGCCTCAGACGAGGTGTCGCCGGAGTCTTCGGACTCTTCGGCGACCGGGACCGGGGCCGCTTCGGAGGAGGCGCTCGGCGGGACCGGGGCCGCGTCGAAGGCGACGACGATCTCGAACTTGGCGATGAATTCGCGCGTCCGGCACTCATCGCCGCCGGACCCTCCACCGCCGCCCCCGCCGCTGCTTTCGGCGCCCAATTCAGACGACGCCACGCCGACGCGAGTGACCCCGTCGATGTCCTTCAGGACGGTGACGAAGCGGGCAACCGCTTCCTGGCCGGTGGCGCAGCCGCTCAGCTCCAGCGCAGGGCCCAGCACCGCACCACGCAGGCCGGATCCGCCGCCCGAGCCACCGTCCGCGCCGCTCCCCGCGCTCGCCGTGAGGTTGGTCAGCCAGGCGTCGTTGGGAAGGACGAGTGAGAGCTCGCGCATCACCCGCTCCCAGTCGAAGCGGCTGTCGGCGAGGCTGGCGACGGTCTCGGCGCGCTGTTCGCTGAGATTGCGGAAGTTGGTGAAGGCGGCAAGTCGCTCCGCGCGAGCGGCTTCGGCACGGTCTTCGGCTTCCAGCGTCGCCACCTCGCTTTCACGTTCGGAGATCTGGTTGCCGACCAGGACCAGCGCCGTCACGCCGGCCAGCACCGCGACCAGGGCGCCGACGAGGATGTAGGCGAACGGCCCGCTGCGCAGCGGCGCGTGCTCGCCGCGGCGCTGCTCGGGTGGGATCAGGTTTATCGGGCGCATCCGGCTCAGGCCTCCAGGGCGATGCCGTAGGGAAGGGTGAGTCGCGCAGCCAGGCCGTCGTCATAGGCGTCGAGGGCGGGCGGGCGGGCCACCGAGATCGGCAGCCCGAGACCGGCCTGCATCCGCTCGGTCAGTCCGGGGACCGCGCTGCCGGGGCCGGAGAGGACGATCCGCCCGACCGGTACGGCGCTCTCCTGGGCGCCGTAGTAGTCGAGCGAGAGGCGCAGCTCGTCGACCAGCGCGGTCACACCCTCCTCGAGCGCCCGGCGGGCGGCCGTGACGATCTCCGGATCGCCCTCGATCTGGTCGACAGGCTCCTCCAGGCCGGTGTGGGCGATCCACTGCGTGGCGTGCTCGCCACTCAGCGCCCGCTCGCTGCCGAGCCGGGCCGCGATCCCCTCCAGCCCGGTGGCCGCGACGCGGGTGAAGAGGCAGGAGCGGCCCCGGGCGACGGCGAGGTTCATCACGCCGCCGACGTTGCAGTAGAGGACGGTCGCGCCGGCAGCGGCGGCCGCAGCCGGATCCGGCTGCGTCGCCTCGTCGGCGTCGGCGTCGGCGTCGGCGTCGGCCACGGTGTCGACTGCCGGCGCCTCGGCGCCGACGCCTGCCAGGGCGCGGATCATCCCGAATGCGGCGAGGTCCACCCCGACCGGGTCGAGGCCCGCGGCGCGGATCGGCTCGATCAGCGCCGAGACCATGTCGCGGCGCGCCGCGACGACGATCACATCGACCTGCGGCTTCAAGTTCTCCTCGGCGGGGACGCCGCCGACCACCTGGTACTCGAGCACCGCCTGGTCAAGCGGCATCGGGATCTGCTCCTGCGCCTGAAAGCGAACCGCCGCCTCCATTTCCCTCGGGTCCTCGATCGCCGGCAGGCGCACGGTGCGGACGACGACCCGCTGGTTGCCGATCCCGAGCCGCACCCGCTTGCTGAGCTTGTGCTCGGCGAAGAGCGACTTGAGCGCGGCGGCGAGGCTGTCCGGGTCGGCGACCTCGCCCTCGCGGAAGGCGCCGGGGGCGAGCGGCTCGACCGCCGCGGCGACCAGCTCGGCTGAGCCGTTGATCCGCAGCTCGGCCGCGGCGACGCTGCCCGCCTCGATGTCGAGGCCGACGAGCCCACCGATCTTCTTCTGCCTGGTCAGGGAAAGCACGCTCCCCCTGCATCGACAGAAAGGGCGCAGAACTTTCGCCCTGCAACTACTCATTTATAGGAGAACCTGGACGGACGATCTAGGGCGCGGTGTCGCCGGGCCCGGCCGATCGCAGCATTTTCCTGGCCATGGGCCGGAAAATGCTGCGATCGAGGTCAGAACGTGCCCAGATACCACTCAATCAGCTCGTTGCCGGCAAGCAGGCCGACGACCCCGCCGAGGGCGAGAAATGGCCCGAAGGGAATTGCGCGCTTGCGGGCCTCGGCGCCGTGCCTCGCGATCAGCGCCAAGCCGACCAACGAGCCGGCGAGCAGGGCGACGAACAATGCCGGCGCCACGTCGCGGCCGAGGAAGAGGCCCATCGTCGCCGCCAGCTTGACGTCGCCCAGGCCCATGCCGCGCGGGTAGGCGAGGGCGGCGGCGAACAGCAGCCCGCCGGCGGCGGCCGCGGCGATCACCCGCTCCGGCAGGCTGCCGGGGTCGGTGGCGGCGGCGATCGCCACGCCGATGACCGCGGCGACGATCAGGATCTTGTTGGGGATGATCCGCCGCTCGAGGTCGGTCAGGGTGATCGCCAGCAGCATCGTCACGAAGACCAGGCTCAGCGCCACCTCCCCCGGCTCGTCCCAGAGAACGACCGCCGTGGCCGCATAGAGGACGCCGAGCGTCAGCTCGGTCAGCGGGTAGCGCGGCGAAATCGGCGCCCCGCAGCAGCGCGCCCGCCCCCGCAGCAGCAGCCAGGAGAGCACCGGCACGTTGTCGTAGGCGGCGATCTGGGCGCCGCAGGCGGGACAGTGCGACCGCCCCCCCACCACCGATTCGCCGCGCGGCACCCGGTGGGCGACGACGGTGACGAAGCTGCCGATCAGCAGCCCGACCGGGAAGAAGAGGATCGCCGCCATCGCCTGCCGCAGATTAAGGACGCGAGCGGCCGCTCAGGGCCACGTCGGCAGCGTGCCGGTCGTGTTGAGCTGGATGCGGCTGTCGAAGCTGGGCTCGTCGTAGAGGATCTGGATGCCGCTGCCCAGTTCTTCGTCGATTTTGTCGACGCTGAGCGCCAGCCCGAGGCGCGAGCCGGGCGGCAGCGCGACCTCGCCGCCGCTTTCGGCGTCTTTGAAGCTCATCGAGACGGTGATCTCCGTCCAGCCGGAGCTGGGCCAGGGCGACTCGGCGTAGGTGAAATACGTGAGGCTTTCGAGTGGCCTGACGACCGCGGTGTCGGCGCCGGCTTCCCGCACGAAGAGCCAGACGCAGATCGTCACCGGGTAGACGCCTCTTTCGATCGACTGCGTCCAGAGGCTGACGGTCGCCTCCCCGGTCAGCTTCAGGTCGGTCGCTCCGTTGGAGATCGGCGGGGTGACCCACTTGTGCAGCTTCCGGAACATGTTTTCGTCGCTGTCCTGCACCGTCGCCACTTCGGTGGCGGGCATCGCGGCGCATTCGTCGCCCACCATCACCTGCAGGCCCTTGTCGAGGTCGGGGTCGACTTTCGGCTCGATGTCGGTCGCGTAGTCGTAGACGGGCGTCTCGTCCGAGAGCGGCGGCGCCGCGGGCCAGAGCAGGTCCGGGGCGCCGGGGACGATGCCCGCCTGGAGGCCGCTGGCGCAGGCGCCGCGGGTGTTGTGCGCCAGGTGGTCGCCCTCTTCCGCCCTTTCCAGCGGCGTTTTCGGTTCGGCCCTGTCACAGGTCGTGTCGGTCAGCCAGAGGAGCCACGGCGTCACCGTCCCCCCGCCCGGTGCCGGGCCGGGGTTTTCCGCCGGTTCCGCGTCGGGGTCGACCAGCTGACCCTGGATTTCCTGGTAGCGGCGCTCGCTGCCGCCGGAAGCGGTCGAGTCGAGCTTCGCAACCACGATCGCGCGCTTCAGGTGCTCGCCGTCGGTGCAGGTCGTGCCGGGGCAGTTGTCCCAGACGACGTAGCGGTAGAGCGTGCCTTTGACGTCCTCGACCTGGAAGGGCTCGGGACCGGATGCGAGGCTGCCGCCGGAGATCATCGGCTTCAGCGCGGTCCCTTCGCCGCGATTAGTGTCGAAGGCGGTGCCGGAGACGCGCGCGTTGGGGTTGTTCGCTCCACTTTCCTGCGACGGCATCGTTTCCAGCCCGAGCTGGCCGTAGGGCAGCGCCTTAATCTCCTCCATCTCGCGCTGCAGGACGTTGTTGAGCAGCTGGCTCTGCTCGGCGCGGAAGGTGTTGCGGCTGGCGGTGTCGACCATGCCGAGCACGCCGAGGCTGCCGACCACGAGGATCACCCCGGCGACGATCACCTCGACCACGGTCAGGCCGGTCTCCGCGCCGCCGAGCCGCGCCGCGACCCTGTCTCTCACCGCCGCGATCACGATCCCCCGTTGCGCAGGGCGACGCCGTCGGCGATCGCGACCGGCCCGCCCTCCCGCGCGGTGAACGAGAGCGCGACGTCGACGTAGGCCGGTTCGGCGGCGCTGGGCGAGTAGCTGAACACTTCGGTCGAGGAGAGGCCGCTGACGACCTGCGTCGCCGCCCCGGGAGAGCTGCCGTCGGGCTGCGCGACCGTGCGCGAGCATTCGCCCGCCGTGCAGGTGTAGGTGACGCGGCAGGCGATCGAGGTGTCGGCGGGCGAGCCGCCGCAGGACGACTGCTTGACGTAGGTCACGACAGCCAGTTCGCCGGCGGTCGCGGTGGGCACGTCCAGCCCCTGGCGCAGCTCGCGCGTGATCCGCTCGACCGCGACCCTGCCCTGCTGGATCGCCGTCACCTTGGAGGCGGTGCGCGGCTCGCTGCGCACGGCGCCGAGGAAGATCGTCACCGCGCCGCCGAGCACGACCATGCCCACGGTCGCGGCGACGAGCAGCTCGATCAGGGTGTACCCCTGCTCCGCCCGGCGCGGCGCCCCGGCGGTGTCGCCGATCGACCCCACCCTCAGCACCCTTCGTCGGGCGCGCCGGTCACGTCGGTGGCGGTGCAATCGACGAACCGGTCGACCACGTAGTGGGGAGCGGTGTTGGGCAGCGTCCAGCTTTCGATCCCGCTGCTCGTCCAGGCCTGGGCGTTGGAGTCGAGGTGAACCGTCTTGCCCGCCAAGCCGCCGCAGAACTTCGTGTTGCTGTTCAGCTCGATGTCGGCGTAGGGGGCGTAGACGACGAAGTTCTGCTCGCAGGGGCCGTCGACCGAGGTGTTGCTGTTGAGGAGGATCTCGGTGGCGAGGTTCGGCGAGCCGACGAAGAGCAGCGAGACGTTGACCGGCTCGCCGTCGGCGGAGGTGATCCGCGAGTTGGACAGCAGTTCGAGCTGCGTTTCCCCGTCTTCGTAGCCGCAGGCCTCCGGCGAGTCGAAGTAGATCGTCACTTCCGCGCCCGCGGCGATGTAGAGCGAGCTGTTGCTCTTCAGGGTCAGCTTGCAGAAGCTGTAGACGGAGCCGCCCAGCGTCACCGAGCTGTTGCTGTCGATCAGCAGCTCTCGCGGGCCGCACGAGCCTTCGTTGCCGTTGCCATCGAACCCGTCCCAGCAGGCGTCTTTCTTCTTGCCGCTGATCAGGTCCTGTTCGAAGAAGCGGTCGTTGTCGTTGCTGGTCGGCGCGTCGCCCTGGTTGACGGGGGGGAGGCTGATTTCGTCTTCGATCGGAGTGCCCCCCGAAGTTTCGCAATCGATGTCCGAGAAGTAGCCGTCACCGGTCAGCTGTTTGCCGATGCCGACGCTCGCCACGCCGCACTGCCTGGCGTTGGGGCCCATGGTGATGTCGCCGTTGGTGGCGGTGCCGGCGTGGATCTCCGCGTTGGAGTCCAGCGCGATCCCGTCCGTGGACTGGACGGTCGCGCCGAGGAAGATGTCCTGGCCGCTGGAGGAGCTGGAGGAGATGTGGACGCGGCGCGTCACCTCGTCGAACGTGCCGACCGAGACGATCTCCAGCTCACCGCCGCCGGCGTCGGGCTTGACGTGGTAGGTGACGGCGCCGCCGTTCACGCCGATTCCCGTGACCGGTTCGCACCACCCTTCGGCGTCGGGACCGCTCGCGCTGACGGGTTCGCAGGGATTGGATTCCGACGCGAGCCCGTGGCGGTTGTACTGCAGCAGCGCCTGGTCGGCGCCGGACTCGGCAACCGCCAGCGCCGTCTTCGTCTCCTGGTCACGGACGACGCCGCCCTGGCTCTGGATCGAGGTCGAGACCGCGACCCCGGCCATGCCGAGCGCGGCGACGAGCATCAGCGTCACGGTGGGGACGGCGAAGCCGGCCTCGGAGGCGAGGCGGCTGCGCAGGCTCGCGGCGCGGCGGCGCAGGGCGAGGCGGAGCGAGGAGGAGGGATCGCGATCACGCATAGCCATGCCTCTCATCGAACGAAGCGGGCTCCGGCTTGAGCGAAATACCCGCAAAGGTCGCCCGCAAGCGCGCACGCCTGGACGTATCGGCCATACGTCCAGACGAAAAGTGGGTATCGGGTAGGGGCGGGGCTTACCCCCGCCCCTCCCACACCACCGGACGTGCGGGT
>JBBDJH010000015.1:25742-72717 GCA_040879985.1 Solirubrobacterales bacterium | reverse complement strand
TGAGGTGTCTACGATGTCCCGCGACATCTGTCTCCGATGTCGCGACACATCACAAAGCGGAGGGGGTGGGATTCGAACCCACGAGCGCCTTGCGACGCCAACAGTTTTCGAGACTGCCCCGTTCAACCACTCCGGCACCCCTCCGAGGCACTACAGAGCCAAATCCTATCGGCGGCAAACCTCGGGGCGCCCAGGCGGCTCTACACAGGGCGGCAGCCGGCGCCCCATCTCGTCACCGCGCCCTCCTTGGCGCAGGACGCTCAGGGGCCGCTTCGCGGGGAGTACCTCCTCGCCTGCTGGCTGCTCTGCATGATCGGTCTGGCGATCGACCGGCGAACGGTCGAGAAGGGTCGGATCGGCGTGGTGCTCGACGCTGCGATCGTCCTCGCGGTGACCGAACTCGCTGACCTTGGATTCAGACGCGGGAAACGGAAATGCAAATTATGCCGAAACTCATGCGCGCTCGCGCTGGGGCGCGAACCTGCGCAGCCGCAGCGAGTTGGTGACAACGAAGACGCTTGAGAAGGCCATCGCCGCCCCGGCGATCAGCGGGTTGAGCAGGCCGGCGGCCGCCAGCGGCAACGCCGCGACGTTGTAGGCGAAGGCCCAGAACAGGTTGCCCTTGATCGTCGACAGGGTGCGGCGCGAGAGCCGGATCGCGTCGCCGACGGCACGTGGGTCGCCGGAGACGAGCGTTATGTCCGATGCCTCGATCGCGACGTCGGTGCCGGTCCCGATCGCCAGGCCGAGGTCGGCCTGGGCGAGCGCCGGAGCGTCGTTGACGCCGTCGCCAACCATCGCCACGATCCGCCCTTCGCCCTGCAGGCGCTCGATCACGGCCGCCTTCCCGGCCGGCAGCACCTCGGCGATCACCTCCTCGATCCCGACTTCGGCCGCCACCGCCTTCGCGGTCGCCCCGTTGTCGCCGGTCAGCAGGACCGGCCGCAGCCCGAGCTCGCCCAGTCGTTCGATCGCTTCCCGGCTCGAGGGCTTGACGGTGTCGGCGACGACCACGAGGCCGCGCGCCTGGCCATCCCAGCCGACGGCGATCGCCGTCTGCCCCCGGCCTTCGGCTTCGCGCTGGGCCACCTCCAGCTCCGCCGGGAGGTGCATCGCCCAGTCGGCGAGGAAGGAGGCGCGGCCGACCACCACGGCGTGGCCATCCACGACCCCCTGGACGCCGCGCCCGGCCTCACTCGCGAATCCCTCGACCTCCGGCAAGCGCTCCACGCCCTCGCTCGCTCGCGCCGCAATCGCCGCCGCGATCGGATGCTCGGAGGCGCTCTCCACGGCGCCGCCGAGGAGCAGGACCTCGGCCTCCTCGACGCTTGGCGCGGCGTGGACCGCGACGACCGCCATCTCACCGCTCGTCACGGTCCCGGTCTTGTCGAGCACGACGGTGTCGATCCGCCGCGTCGACTCCAGCACTTCCGGCCCCTTGATCAGGAGGCCGAGCTGGGCGCCGCGCCCGGTCCCGACCAGCAACGCCGTCGGCGTCGCCAGGCCGAGCGCGCAGGGGCAGGCGATGATCAAGACCGCGACAGCGGCGGTGAAGGCAAAGGTCGCCCCGGCGCCGTCGCCGAGCCAGAAGCCGAGGGTGCCGGCGGCGAGGCCGATCACGATCGGGACGAAGACGGCGCTGACCCGGTCGGCGAGGCGCTGGACTGGCGCCTTGCCCGACTGCGCGTCGGTGACGAGGCGGGCGATCTGGGCGAGCGCGGTGTCCTCGCCGACCCGGGAGGCGCGCACGACGAGACGGCCGCCGACGTTGATCGTGGCGCCGATCACCTCCTCGCCAGGTCCGACTTCGACCGGCGCCGACTCGCCGGTGACGAGGGATCGGTCGACGGCGGAGGAGCCGCTCTCGACGACCCCGTCGCTCGCGACCTTCTCACCCGGCCGCACGACGAAGCGCTGACCGACCGCAAGCTCCTCGACCGCGATGCGCCGCTCGCCGCCATCGGCGTCGAGAACGGCGACGTCCTTGGCGCCGAGGTCGAGCAGCGCCTCCAAGGCCGCCCCCGCCCGCCGCTTCGCCCGCGCCTCGAAGTATCGGCCGGCGAGGATGAAGGTGGTGACGACCGCGGCGACCTCGAGGTAGATGTGGTCCGAGCCGGCGCCGCGCTCGGTCACCAGCTCGAAGGGCATCCTCATCCCCGGCATGCCGGCGTCGAGGAAGAAGAGGGCGACGAGCGACCAGCCGAGTGCCGCAAGGGTGCCGAGCGAGATCAGCGTGTCCATCGTCGCGGCGCCGTGGCGCAGGTTCTGCCAGGCCGCCTTGTGGAAGGGCCAGCCGCCCCAGAGCACCACCGGGGTGGCCAGCAGCAGGGCGAGCCACTGCCAGTTGCGGAACTGCAGCGGCTCGATCATCGAGAGCACGAGCACCGGCGCCGAGAGGACGGCGGAGAAGACCAGCCGCTGGCGCAGGGACTCGGTGGGATCGGCCTCCGGCGCCGCCTCCCCGTCGGGGCGCGATGCGGGTAGCGAGGCCGAGTAGCCGGCCCCTTCGACCGCCTCGATCAGTTCCTCGGCCGCGACGCGCTCGGCGTCGAAGCTGACGGTGGCCCGCTCGGTCGCGAAGTTGACCGTCGCCTCGACCCCGTCGAGCTTGCTGAGGCCCTTCTCGATCCGACCCGCACACGAGGCGCAGGTCATCCCCTCGATCGGCAGCTCGACCTTCTCGTTCTTTTTCGGCTCGACCGCCTGGCTCATCGTGGCACCGGGAAGGACGGTAGCAAATACCCTCTAGGGGTATATAGTGGAGCGACCAGCAACTTCGATCGAAGGACGTGGAGATGGTCGCCAGGACCGATCAGCCGGGATACGTCGGCGAGAAGGAGAAGGTGAAGAACCGCCTGCGCCGCATCGGCGGCCAGGTCGGCGGGCTGGAGCGAATGGTCGACGAAGACCGCTACTGCATCGACGTCCTCACCCAGATCTCCGCCGTGCGGGCAGCGCTCGACAAGGTCGCCCTCGCGCTGCTTGACGAACACACCCGCCACTGTGTGGTCGGGGCCGATACCGCGGCGCTTCGCGAGGAGCGAACGGTGGAGTTGATGGAGGCGGTCGGCCGCCTGCTCAAGGGTCGTTGAGAGACCCTCCCTGATTCTGGGGATCGGCGCAGGGCATCCCAGGGCTCAAGCCCACCCGGGCGGCCGTCGATGGTGAGGCGTGCAATCGAGCGCGCAGACTCGCATCGGCCGGTATTTCGACCGCCACCCCGTGCCGCTGCGGCTGTTCGCGCTCTGCGCTCTCCTCTGGGGCGTCGGCTACCTGATCTGGCGTTTCGGCTGGAGCGGCGAAGGCGCCAACCCGATCCTCTTCGCGATGCTGCTGGTCACCGAGGTCTACGGCCTCTGGGCGCTCGGCACGCTGGCCTGGTACTCGTGGTCGCGCCCGCCGGCGGTGAGGCCGCCCGCCACGCCGGGCCACAAGGTCGACGTCTACGTCTGCACCTACGACGAGCCCTTCGAGGTCGTCGCGGCGACCCTGGCCGGCTGCCGCGCCCTGACCTATCCGCACACGACCTACCTGCTCGACGACGGCCGCCGGGCGGAGATGGCCGAGCTGGCTGAGCTGGCCGGCGCCCGCTACCTGACCCGGCCCGACAACTCGCACGCCAAGGCGGGCAACATCAACGCCGCCCTGCCCCGCACCGACGGCGAGCTGGTCCTGATGCTCGACGCCGACCACGTGCCGATGCCCGACGCGCTCGACGCCCTGGTCGGCTACTTCGACGACGAGAAAGTCGCCCTGGTGCAGAGCCCGCACGACTTCTTCAACCACGACTCGGTCCAGCACTACGTCGTCGGGCGCCACGAGCAGTCGCTCTTCTACCGCGTCGTCTGCCCCGGCAAGGATCGCCACGGAGCCGCCTACTGGTGCGGCTCGGCGGCCGTGCTGCGGCGCCGTCCCCTGCTCGAGATCGGCGGCGTCGCGACCGAGACGATCGCCGAGGACTTCCACACGACGATCCGCATGCAGCGCCACGGCTGGACCAGCCGCTACCACGACGAGGTCCTCGTCCAGGGCCTCGCCCCGCACGACCTCGACGGCTACCTGCTGCAGCGCGACCGCTGGGCGCGCGGCAACCTCGCCGTCTTCACGCTGCCCGAGTCCCCCCTGCGCGCCAAGACCCTGCGGCCGCTGCAGCGCCTCTCCTACTTCGTCAGCCTCGCCGCCTACCTGGCGCCGCCGATGCGGCTGCTGCTGCTGCTCACGCTCGGCCTGGTGCTGTGGACCGGGGCGCTGCCGATGAAGATCAGCGTGGTTGCCCTGGCGGCGCTCTGGCTGCCGGCGGTCAGCCTCAACCTGCTCGCCGGCTCGGCCCTGACCCGCGGCTACATGAAGATCGGCGAGACCGCCCACTACGAGCTGCTGACGATGGAGATCTACACGCGCGCCCTGCGCTGCATCGTCCGCCCCAGCCGGACGGCCTTCAAGGTGACCCCGAAGCAGGGCGCCGACGGCGGCGGCCTGGCGGCGGTGCGCAAGCTGCACCTGGTGATCGCGGCCGCGGTCGTGCTGGCCGGCGGCACGGCGATGCGCCTGCTCGACCTCGCCGGGGTCGGTCCGTTGCCCGACCTGCCCGGGATCGCCGCCGTGGTCGTGCCGCTGCTCGGCCTGATCGAGCTGCGCCGCGTGCTGCGCACCCTGCGCGCCGTCGGCCGCCGCCGCCAGCGGCGCCAGATCTACCGCTTCGAGGGCTCGGCGCCGGCCCACTGCTTCGCGCCCGACGGGCACATCGGCGGACAGCTCATCGACGCCAGCGCCGCCGGCGTCGGCCTCGTGCTCGACGCGCCGCTGACGGTAGGCGAGCGCCCGGCCGTCCTGCTCGAGCTGGAGGATGCGACCGGCAACCCGCACGAGGTCGCCGCCCAGGTCGAGGTCCGCTCCTGCCGCGAGGCCGACGGGCGCTACCTGGTCGGGGCCACGGTCGAGGAGATGGACTCGGCCTCGCGCATGCGGCTGATGGAGTGGTGCTACGTCGTCTGCAACCACGAGCACCTGCGCGGCCACCGCCCGGCGGCCCCCGCACCGGAGTCCGAGTCGATCGTCATGCCGCTGGGAACGGAGAGGGTGGGATTCGAACCCACGAGACGGGTTAACCCCGCCCACGCGATTTCCAGTCGCGCTCCTTAAGCCGCTCGGACACCTCTCCGGGTTCTTCCCAAGGGTATTGGCTCAGGCCGGCCGGGCGGGGCGCCGCGAGGCGAAGAACTCGCGCAGCAGCGACGCGCACTCGTCCTCCATCACGCCGGCCGTCACCGCGGGGCGGTGATTGAGGGCGGGCTCGGCGAGGACGTCGAGGACGCTGCCCGCGGCGCCGGCCTTTGGGTCGGGGGCGCCGAAGACGACCGCCGGGATGCGGGCGAGGACGATCGCGCCGGCGCACATCGCGCAGGGCTCGAGCGTCACGTAGAGGGTCGTGTCCGGCAGGCGCCAGCCGCCCAGCGCCTCGGCGGCGGCGCGGATCGCGAGGATCTCGGCGTGGGCGGTCGGGTCGCGGCGCAGCTCGCGCTCGTTGCCGGCTGCCGCCAGCGGCTCGCCGTCGCGGGCGATCACGGCGCCGATCGGCACGTCTCCGTGAGCCTCCGCCTCGCGGGCGCACTCGATCGCCAGGCCCATCAGGCGCTGCTGCGCGTCGCTGGCGGCGGCTTCCGGCATCGGCCGAAGTATCGTGGCACCGACAACTTCCCCGGCCGGCCGGTGTTAGATCGGTAGCTCGTACCGGTGCAGGGATTACGCGAGCCGACACCGACGATGAGACGACGCCTCCCCCCGATCCTCGCTGCCCTGGCGCTGCTTGCCGCCCTCGGCCCCGGCTCGGCTTCCGCCGCGCCCGGCGTCTCCCCCGCCCGCGAGTTCGCCCCCCGCGAGGTCGTCCTCAAGCTCGCGGGCCAGCGGACAGCGACGACGGTGAGCCTGCGCCCCGGCGCCGGCGTGCGGCGGGTGACCGCGGCGCTGCGCCGCGACCCGCGCGTCGCCTACGCCGCGCCCAACTTCATCGCCACGGCTTCGGCGACCAGGACGCCGCCGCTGCCGGCCTCGGGAATCGCCAATGACCCGGGCCCGCTCTCCTCGCTTCCGGGGCCACCGGGCGGCTGGGTCTCGCTGCAGTGGAACTTCCTGCCCTGGGAGGGGGCCGGCAGCGGATCGCTGCCGGTCTCGCCCGGCGGCATCGACGCGATCGGTGCCTGGCAGAACCTGATCGCAGCGAAACGCCGCGGCGCCGCCGGCACCACCGTCGCCGTGCTCGACACCGGGATCGCCTACCGCAATAAAGGGTCGCGCTTCCGCCGCAGCCCCGATTTCGTCGCCGGCCAGTTCGTCCCCGGCTACGACTTCGTCGACGACGACCGCCTGCCGCTCGACCACAACGGCCACGGCACCCACATCGCCGGCACGATCGCCGGCAAGACCAACAACGGCGTCGGCCTGACCGGGCTCGCCTACCGCGCCAAGCTGATGCCGGTCCGCGTCCTCGACCGGCACGGCAGCGGGCAGGCCGACGAGATCGCCCGCGGCATCCGCTTCGCCGTCGCCCGCGGCGCCGACGTGATCAACATGAGCTTCAACTTCGGCTGCGGCAAGAGCGTGCCGGGGATCAACGAGGAGCTGCGCCGCGCCTACCGCAAGGGGGTCGTGACGGTCGCGTCGATCGGCAATCTGGGCTCGGAGGCCTGCGTCTCACCGCCGGCGACCGGCCCCCGCACGATCGGGGTCGGCGGCTCGACCGAGGGCGGCTGCCTGGGCAGCTACTCGCTGCTGCCCGGCAAAGGGATCGACGTCGTCGCCCCGGGTGGCGGGGCGCCGGCTCCCGGCTGCCCCTCGGTCCTCAGCCGCTCGATCTACCAGGTGACCTTGCAAGGCGGCAACACCCGTCGCTTCGGCGAGCCCGGCAGCTACGTCGGCACCTCGATGGCCGCCGCGCACGTCTCCGGAGTCGCCGCGATGGTCCTCGCCGGCGGCGTGCTCGCCGAGCGCGTCTCGCCGCGCGGCAGGGTCAACCGTTTGGTCCGACGGCTGCGCGGCACCGCCCGCGACCTCGTGGCGCCGTCCAACCGCCAAGGCGCCGGCCTGATCGACGCAGGGGCAGCGACCGATCCCGCCCTTTGACCTGAGGTTCAGGTAGTTCTAACGATGATGACGCTGCATGGAGCGTGATGGGAAACGTTATTTGGGACGCTGCCGAGCAGGAAGCGGCGGGCGCCGGTCATTCCCTTGTTGCCGACGACGATCAGGTCGGCATCGGTCTCCTCGGCGACGTTGAGGATCGCCTCGGCTGGGTCCGCCTCCACCGGGTGGGTCTGCACCTCGATCCCCTCCTTCTTGGCGGCGGCGGCGGCGGCGTCGAGGACCAGGTTGACGTCCTCGCGCGGGCCGATCTCGTACTGGACGTCGGCCGGCGCGCCCTCCTGCTCACCCTGGAGGCGGCGCTTCGAGACCGGCTCGTAGGCGCTGACGATGCTCAGCCGCGCCCCGGCCAGCCTGGCCAGGTCGACCGCCTGGCTGACCGCCTCGGCAGCGGTCTCCGATCCGTCGGTTCCAACCACGATGCGAGTGAACACGCCGCGATACTAACGCGCCGGCTGGCGGGCGGGCAATCCGCGGAAGCCATCGCCGAGGATCTCGGTCGGCGTCGTCGCCAGCCGGTAGCTCGCGATCCCCATCGAGGCGACGAGACAGACGACCAGCACGGCCATCCCGGCTTTCCAGATCATCGGCACCGGCGCGGAGCCTAGGCGACCGCCCAGCCGGGGGTAACCTTGGCAGCCATGGAGAAGGTTGCCGACGGGGTCTGGCTGCTGCGGGGCGACCTGCGCAAGGCGATGAACGTCTACTTCATCGAGCAGCCGGGCGGCGGGGTGGTCCAGTTCGACGCCGGCAGCAAGGCGATGACGAAGAAGGCGCGGGCGGCGGGCGAGCGGCTCGGCGGAGTCAGGCAGGTGGTGCTCGGCCATGCCCACGCCGACCATCGCGGCACGGCGCCGTTCATGGATGCGCCGGTCCTCTGCCATCCCGACGAGGTCGCCGACGCCGAGAGCGACGCCTCGATCACCCCCTACATGGACCTCGCGCAGCTGCCGGTCGCGCCGGTGCGCTGGATCTACCCGTTCCTGCTGCGCCGCTGGGACGGCGGCGCCGTGAAGATCGCCGGCACCGTCACCGAGGGCGACGAGGTGGCCGGCTTCCGCGTCGTCCACTTCCCCGGCCACGCGCCCGGCCTGATCGGCCTCTGGCGCGAGAGCGACCGCGTGGCGCTGGTCAGCGATGTCGTCTACTTCGTCGACTCGGCCCGGCTCAAGCCGCTGCCGCAGGGCGAGGCCAGCGTCCCCCACCCCGCCTGGGCCTGGGACCACGCCGAGGCGAAGCGGTCGGTGCGCAAGCTGGCCGCCCTGGAACCGGCGGTCGTCGGCGCCGGCCACGCCGAGCCGCTGCGCGGCGAGAACCTGCGCGAGACGCTCGAGCGGGCCGCCGAGAAGCACTGAGCCCGGGGTCGGGGCGCGCCCGGGGCGGCGGCTGAAATAGGTTGCCCTCTCTGATGATCGGGACCTACGTCTCGGCGGCGCTGATCTGCGTCGCCTCGCTGCTCGTCGGGCGTGCGCTGCTGCTTCTCGCGGGGCGCGGCGCCTGGTCGTGGCTCGAGCCGGCGGTCGGCTTCGGCGCCGTGCTGACCGTGACCGGCGTCCTCGCCCGCGCCCCCGGACACGGCACCTCGGCGACGCTGGGACTCGTCCTGCTCCTCGCCGTCGCCGTCGCCGTACTGGCGGCGCGGCGCGGCAACCGTCCCTCATCGCAGCATTTTCCGGGCCAGGGGGCGGAAAAAGCTGCGATGAGCCGGCGGTGCGCGCTGCGCCAGGGCCTGCCGGTGGCGATCGGCATCGCGCTGGTGCTCTCGATCCCGTTCGCGATCAACGCCCGCTGGGGGCTGCTCGGCGTCGGGCTCAACAACGATCTGGGGCTCCACCTCGCCTGGGCCGAGTGGCTGCGCAGCGCCACCGGGCCGGTGCCCGAGGTCGGCTACCCGCTCGGCCCGCACGGCCTCGCCGTCGCCGTCGCCGCGGTGCCGGGAATCGGCCTCGGGCAGGCCTTCGTCGGGCAGATCTTCGCGATCGGCATCCTCACCGGGCTGACCGCCCTGGCGGCGCTGCCCCATTTCGGCCCGGGCCGGCGCCTGCTCGCGGCGACGATGGTCGCCGTCCCCTACCTCGCCGCCTCCTACTTCGCCCAGGGCACCTTCAAGGAGACCGCCCAAGCGCTCTTCGTGCTCGCCGTCGCCGTCGGCCTGCGCAACGTCGACCTGCGCAGCGGGAACCGCGTGCTCCTCGCCCTGCCCTGGCTGGCGATCGGCGGCGGGATCTTCTTCGCCTACAGCTTCGCCGGGCTCGCCTGGCCGATCGCGATCGCGGCGCTGTGGAGCCTCACCCTGCCCGCGGTGCGGCGGGCGCTGGCGCCGCGACGGCTGCTGCGCTTCCTGCTGCGGCCGCTGACCCTGCTGGCGATCGTGCTGCTGGCGGCGGTCGGCGTCGCCGGAACCCTGGTCGGCCCGTTCGGCTTCGTCGACACCTTCAGCAAGGTCGCCGCGACCGACACCTACGGACCGGTCTCGCCGCTCGAGGCGCTCGGCGTCTGGCCGGCGAGCAACTACCGGCTCGATGCGCCCGGCGGCGTCCAGCTGGCCGGGCTCGCCGGGGCGATCGGCGTGCTCGCCCTGCTCGCCGGCTCCGCCTGGTGGGTGCGGCGGCGCGAGCTCGCCGTGCCGCTCGGCCTCGCCGCCTGCGCGCTCCTCTACCTCGCCGCCCTGCCGACCAGCGGCTACTACTCGCAGGCGAAGGCGCTGATGATCGCCGCGCCGCTGGCGATGCTGGTCGCGATCCGCCCGCTGCTGGCCGAATTCGGTCGGCGGGTTCGCCCTTCGCCGTCTCCAACCCGACAAATGGCGAACGCGCCCTGGGCGCGACTCGGCTGGAGCGCGCTGGCCGTCGTCTTCATCGGCGGCGCCGCCTACTCGAGCTTCCTCGCCCTGCGCAACGCGCCCGTCGCCCCGCCCGGGCACGCGGCCGAGCTGCGCGCCTTCATGCCGATCCTGCAGGGCGAGCCGGTGCTCTACGCCGGCCAGGATCGCTACGCCGCCCACAGGCTGCTCGGCGCCGACACGCACGTGCCGCTGGTCGAGTTCCCCGACCCCGAAATCAAGCAGAACCCCGAGAAGCCGTTCGACACCGGCGACGCCTACAGCCCGATCGACTTCGACTCCTTCTCACGCGGGACGCTCGCCCGCTTCCCCTACGTGATCACCGGCAGGGCCGCCTGGAACAGCCAGGCGCCCGCCGCCTTCAGGCGGATCGCCGCGACCCCCTCCTACATCCTCTGGGAGAGGGTCGGCGAGCCGCCCGAGGACCGCCACGTGCTGCTCGAGGGGACCGACGCCGGCGCCTGGGCGGGCTGCGTCGCGCCGGAGATCCGCATCCTGCTCGCCAACCAGGGGCGCGCCTCGCTGTTCCCCGACGTCGCGATCGCGCCGAAGGCCGGTTGGGACGCCGGCGGCAAACTGCGCAGCGGCGAGCGCACCGGGCAGGCGATCGAGTTGCCCCGCGGTCGCTGGCGGCTCTCGCTGCAGTACTTCTCGCCGTTCGGGCTGACCCTCTCGGCGCCCGGCTTCCGGCACGACCTGGTGCCCGCGCTGGACGGCCAGCGCCCCAACACGATCAGCCTCGCCAACAACGGGCAGTTCTGGCCGGCGGGGACCTACGCCGGCGACGGCGGCCGCGTGCGCTTCACGGTCAGCGCCGCCGAGCCGAGCCTCCTGCAGCGGCTCAGCGGCTATGACGACGTCGCCTACCTGGGCGATCTGGTCGCCGTCCGCGCCGGCCAGCGCCGCGTCGTCCCGCTCAGCGCGGCCTGCGACAGCTGGATCGATTCCTACGAATCCTCGGCGGCGCCCTAGACCGACTTGGCGGTGAGGCGCTCCGGGGGCACCCGGACGACGTCCCAGACCAGGCCCGTCTTCTCCAAGCCGTCGATCACGATCGCGGAGACGTCGACCTGCCAGCGGCCGAGGCCGTGGGTGGCCGAGGTCGGGAAGGCGTGGTGGTTGTTGTGCCAGGCCTCGCCCAGGGTCGGGATCGCGATCAGGGCCAGGTTGCGCGACTCGTCGGCCGTCTCGAAGTCGCGGTTGCCGAAGACGTGGCAGAGCGAGTTGATGCTGTAGGTGAAGTGGTGCAGGACGAAGACGCGGACCAGGCCGCCCCAGAGCAGGCCGGTGAGCGCCGCGAGGATCGTGCCGCCGATCACCCAGCCGAGCGCGAAGGGGATCAGCAGGCCGAGGATCGCCCAGTAGATGAAGGTGCGGTCGACCCACTCGATCACCGGGTCCTTGAGCAGGTCGGGCGCGAAGCGTTCCTTGTTGCCGCGCTGGGTGTGGATGAAGAGCCAGCCCATGTGGGCGTGAAAGAGGCCGCGCATGGCGCCGGACCAGCCGTGGCCGTGGTCGACGTGGGGGCTGTGCGGGTCCCCGACTTCGTCGGAGAAGGCGTGGTGCTTGCGGTGGTCGGCGACCCAGGAGATCACCGGCCCCTCGATCGCCGCCGAGCCGAGGATCGCCAGCAGGCCGTGCAGCCAGGGCTTCGCTTTGAAGGCGCGGTGGGTGAGGTGGCGGTGGAAGCCGACCGTGATCCCCAGCCCGGTCAGCATGTACATGCCGAGGAAGAGGAAGACGTCGCTGAGCTGCAGGGCGCTGCCCCAGACCTGCCAGCCGGCGACGCCGATCGCGAGGAACGGGACCAGCGTCACCAGGCCGGTGATGATCCGGTCGCGGGTCTCGTTCGCGACCGGCTGGATGTCGGATGGGAGGGGCCCCGCTTCTGCTGCCATACGACCCGCAATCATAGGGGCCGCCGCGGTTCCCCCTTCGGGATGCCTAACGCGAACGGGGTCGCGCTGCGGCGACACTGGCATTAGGGTTTCCGCAATGCCCTTTGCCCGTACCGAGCCGCTGCGCCGCGAGATCGAAGCGCGGATCCCCGAGCGGCCGTTCGCGGTCGAGTTCTGGGACGGGACGAAGCTCCCCGCCGGCGACGGCGATGGGCCGACCTTCTACGTGCGCTCGCCGCGCGCCGCGGCCCACGCCCTGCTGGCGCCGGGGCAGCTCGGCCTCGGCCGCGCCTACGTCAGCGGTGAGATCGAGGTCGACGACATCGACGCCGTGATCGAGCTGCTCGACGGCTGGCAGCCGCCGCCGCTGGAGGGCGCCGACAAGCGGCGCCTGCTGCTCGCGGCGGCGCGCGCCGCCGGGATCCAGCGGCCGCCGCGCCGCCCGGCGGCGGAGCTGCGGCCGAGCGGACGGCGGCACAGCAAGGCGCGCGACGCCGAGGCGGTCCGCCACCACTACGACGTCTCCAACGAGTTCTTCTCGCTCTTCCTCGACGAGTCGACCACCTACAGCTGCGCGATCTTCTCGCGCGGCGCCGAGACGCTCGAGGCGGCGCAGGAGGAGAAGCTGGAGACGGTCGCCCGCAAGCTGGCGCTGCAGGAGGGCGACCGGGTGCTCGACGTCGGCTGCGGCTGGGGCAGCTTCCCGCTCTGGGCGGCGACGAAGCACGGCGCGAGCGTCGTCGGCATCACCCTCTCGCCGCCGCAGGCGGAGGAGGCCCGGCAGCGGGCCGAGCGGGCCGGCGTCGCCGACCGGGTCGAGATCAGGGTGATGGACTACCGCGACCTGGCCGGCGAGCGCTTCGACGCGATCGCCTCGATCGGCATGGTCGAGCACGTCGGCGCGGCCCAGATCGACATCTACGCGCGGACCCTGGCCGGCCTGCTCGAGCCCGGCGGGCGGCTGCTCAACCACGGCATCGCCCGCCTCCGCCACAGCGACCCCGACGCGGGGCCGTTCTCCGAGCGCTACGTCTTCCCCGACGCCGAACCGCTGCACCTCTCGCGGGTCCTGCTGGCGCTCGAGCGGGCCGGCTTCTACACCCGCCACGTCGAGGAGTTCGGCGACGACTACGCCGAGACGCTGCGTCACTGGGCGCGGCGGCTGGACGAGAACCTCGACGAGGCGATCCGCCTGGCGGGGCCGGAACGGGTCCGCGTCTGGCGGCTCTACCTGCGCATGGCGCGCAACGGCTTCGAGAACGGCTTCCTCTCGATTTACCAGGCGCGCTGCTCGCTTGGAAAGCCCCCCTCGACCGACTCGATCGCCCAGTCGGCGCCCGCCTCGGATAGCTGATCGGTCGAGTAGCTGCCGGTGGCCACGCCGACGACCTTGATTCCGGCTCCGTGCCCGGCCGTAACGTCGCGGGGGGTGTCGCCGACGGCGATGCATGAGCTGTCCTCGAGACTGTTGCCGGAGACGAGCTTGGCGCGGGAGAGGGCGGCCTTGGTCACCTCGGTGCGGTCGGGGGAGTCGGAGCCGTAGCCGCCGCAGGAGAAGAAGCGGTTGAGCTGGGCGCGGGCGAGCTTGATGTGGGCGGCGGCCTCGATGTTGCCGGTGACCAGGCCGAGCAGCACCCCGGCCTCGATCAGCCGCTCGAGCAGCGGTTCGATCCCCGGCATCGTCCGGTAGCGGGTCGACTCGGCGACCGCGTCGGGCAGGTGCCTGAGGTAGCAGCCGATCGCCTGCGCGCGCTCGGCCTGCGTCCCCTCCCGGCCGATCACCTCGCGGAAGACGATCCTGACGATCTCGGGATCGGTCATGCCGGCGTCGGTGTGCTCGGCGACGTCCGCCTCGACCCCGTAGAGCTGCTCGAAGGCGCGCTGCCAGGCGACCCCGCCGGCGCCCCCCGTCACAAGCAAGGTGCCGTCGATGTCGAAGAGGACGGCCTTGATCGCGGGCCCGGCCATCACGGCGGCCGCTACTCGCCGGACTCGCCGACGATGTCGCGCTGGGCGAGCGTGTAGAGCAGGCCAAGGGCGGGCAGGATGGTCACGGTGGCGACGCCGAAGACGACCAGCACCGAGGTCAGGGTCGGGTCGGGCGCCGCCGCGGCGGCGATCTCGAGCGAGGTCGGCAGCAGGTAGGGGAACTGGGCGACGCCCCAGCCCCAGATAATCGCGGCGACGGCGGCGATCGCCAGCGGTCGCAGCCCGCGCCGGCCGCGGCGCAGCAGCAGCGCCAGCACGCCGAAGCCACAGAGCATCGAGACGATCACCAGCGGCAGCCCCTCGACGATCAGGCGCTCGTAGACGTATCGCGCGTCGGCATGCAGGGCGACCAGGCCGAGCACGGCGAGAGCGCCGGCGACGAGGCCGGCGGCGAGGGCTCGCCCGGCGAAATAGCCCTCCATCTCGCTGTCACCCGCCCGGTGCGAGTCGGCGACGAGGAAGATCGCCGCCAGGTAGGCGCCGCTGGCGACGAACAGCGCCCCGATGAGCAGCGGCAGTGGCTCGAGCCAGCTCGAGAAGGCGGCGCCGTTGCCCTCGGCGGGCACGTTGCCGGAGGCGATCGCGCCGACGACCGTACCCATGAAGAAGGGCGTCATCACCGAGGAGAGGGCGAAGGTGGCGCCGAGCGCCCGCCGCGCCGGCAGCCCCTCGACCGACTTGCGGAAGGCGAAGGCCGCGCCGCGCAGGACGATCCCCAGCGCGGCCAGGGTCAGCGGCACGTACAGGGTCGACATGATCGCCGCGAAGACCTCCGGGAAGGCGGTCCAGAGGACGACGAGGATGAAGATCAGCCAGACGTGGTTGGCCTCCCAGACCGGCGTGATCGAGCGCTGGATCCGCGCCCGCGCCCGGCTGCCGCGCTCGGCGCCGCCGGCCAGCAGGTCCCAGAGGCCGGCGCCGAAGTCGGCCCCGCCGAAGACCGCGTACATCGTCGCGCCGATCCAGAGGATCGCGGCGCAGGCGTCGGCCTTGCTCACGACGCCACGACCTTCCGGTGTGCTTTATGTCTCTCTGAGGGGCAAAAGGCACACCGGAAGCTCATGCGGAACCCCCCGGCGGGCCGTAGGGGGTTTCCGCCTCGCCGCCCTCGCCCTGCTCGCGCCAGCGCCGCGCCATGCCGCGCAGGACGAGGATCGTGGTCGCGCCGAGGGCCGCGTAGAGCAGCATCGTGCCGGCGAAGACGAACCAGATCCCCTCCGCCTCGGTCACCGCTTCCTCGGTGCGCATGTGGCCCTGCACGATCCAGGGCTGGCGGCCGACCTCGGTGACGATCCAGCCGCACCAGACGGCGACGATCGCCGCCATCCCGGAGATCGAGACGGCGCGCAGGAACCAGGGCGTCGCGGGGATGTCGCGCCGCCGCCACCAGGCGAAGGCGAGCCAGCCGGCGAGCGCCAGCATGGCGAAGCCGATCCCGACCATCGCGTCGAAGGAGAGGTGGAGCAGGGTGTTGGCCGGCGGCCGCTCGTCCGGCGGGATGTCGTTGAGGCCGGTGACCACGGTGTCGGTGCTGAAGCCGACCAGCCACGAGTCGAGGCCGGGGATCCCGATCGCCCCCTTGACCCCGTCATCGGTGCAGATCCCGCCCAGGTACTCGGTCTGGTTGGGGCCGGTCTCCTGGATGCACTCGAAGCCGGCGAACTTGGCCGGCTGGTGGTCGGCGACTCCACGCGCGGCGACGTCGCCGACGAAGATCTGCAGCGGGGTCAGGGCGCAGGCGATCGTCAGCGGGATCAGCAGCCCGAGCCGGTGGTGGCGGTCGCGCCGTCCCTTCAGCATCCCGACCGCGTAGACCGAGGCGAAGAGGAAGCCGGCGACCATATAGGCGGCGAGGATCATGTGCGGCACCTCGTAGACCCACGCGGGGCTGAAGAGGACCTCGAGCGGGGCCGTGTCGACGACCCGGCCGGCGGCGTCGAGGGTGAAACCCTGCGGCGTGTTCATCCAGGCGTTGGCGGCCACCACCGAGAAGGCGCCGCCGATCCCGGCGACGAACATCGGCACCCCCGACCAGAAGTGCGCCCAGCCACCCAGCCGCTTCCAGCCGTAGATGTAGATCGCGAGGAAGATCGCCTCGGTGAAGAAGAACAGCCCCTCGATCGCGAAGGCGACCCCGAAGACGTCGCCGAAGCGCGCCATGAACTCGGGCCAGAGCAGGCCGAACTCGAAGCTGAGCACGGTGCCGGTGACGGCGCCGACCGCGAAGGTGACCGCGGCGACCTTCGACCAGCGCCGCGCCAGCCGCATCGCGTCGGGGTCGTTGCGTTTGAGGCCGATGTAGTTGGCGGTGAGGACGAGCGCCGGGAAGGCGACCCCGACGCAGGCGAGGACGATGTGGAAGCCGAGCGTGAACGCCATCATCTGGCGCGCCGCGAGCAGGTTCGACTCCGACGCGGCGAGCAGTAGCGCGTCGGGGCCGGGCATGGGCTACAGCCGCCGCCTCGCCTGGCGGTAGCGGCGGATCAGCGCGTTGGTCGAGCTGTCGTGGGAGAGCTCGGGCTCCGCCTCGGCCTGCAGCTCGGGAATGATCGCGACGGCCAGCGCCTTGCCCAGCTCGACCCCCCACTGGTCGAAGGAGTCGATCCCCCAGATCGCCCCCTGGGTGAAGACGCTGTGCTCGTAGAGGGCGACCAGGCTGCCGAGCGTGAACGGGTCGAGGCGCTCGGCGAGGATCGTGTTCGAGGGCCGGTTGCCCTCCATCACCCGGTGCGGGACGACCCCCTCGGGCGTGCCCTCGACCCGCACCTGCTCGGCCGTCTTGCCGAAGGCCAGCGCCTGCGCCTGGGCGAAGACGTTCGACATCAACAGGTCGTGGTGCTCGCCGAGCGGGTTGTTGCTCTGCATGAAGGCGATGAAGTCGCAGGGGATCAGGCGCGTGCCCTGGTGGATCAGCTGGTAGAAGGAGTGCTGGCCGTTGGTGCCCGGCTCGCCCCAAAAGATCGCCCCGGTGTCGTAGTCGACGCGGGCGCCGTCGAGCGTGACGTGCTTGCCGTTGGACTCCATCGTCAGCTGCTGCAGGTAGGCCGGGAAGCGGTGCAGGTACTGGTCGTAGGGGAAGACGCCGCAGGTCTGGGCGCCGAAGAAATCGCCGTACCAGACCGAGAGCAGGCCCATCGTGATCGGCAGGTTGCCGGCGAGGGGCGCCTCGCGGAAGTGCTCGTCGATCGCGTGGAAGCCGGCCAGCATCTCGGCGAACCGCGCCGGGCCGATCGCCAGCATCGTCGAGAGCCCGATCGCCGAGTCCATCGAGTAGCGGCCGCCGACCCAGTCCCAGAAGCCGAACATGTTCGCGGTGTCGATGCCGAACTCGGCGACCTCGGCGGCGTTGGTCGAGACGGCGACGAAGTGCTTGGCGATCGCCGCCTCCTCGCCGCCCAGCCCGGCCAGCAGCCACTCGCGGGCGCTGCGGGCGTTGGTCATCGTCTCCAGCGTCGTGAAGGTCTTCGAGGAGATCACGAACAGCGTCTCCGCCGGATCGAGGTCGCGGGTGCACTCGGCGAAGTCGGTGCCGTCGACGTTGGAGACGAAGCGGAAGGTCATCTCCCGGCGGCTGAAGTGGCGCAGCGCCTCGTAAGCCATCACCGGGCCGAGGTCGGAGCCGCCGATGCCGACGTTGACGACGTTGCGGATCGGCTTACCGGTGTGGCCGGTCCAGGCGCCCGAGCGGATCCGCTCGGCGAACTCGCCCATCCGGTCGAGCGTCTCGTGCACCTCGCGGACGACGTCGACGCCGTCGACGATCAGCGAGCGCTCGCGCGGCATCCGCAGGGCGACGTGCAGGACGGCGCGGTCCTCGGAGACGTTGATCTGCTCGCCGGCGAACATCGCTTCGCGGCGCGCCTCGACGCCGCGCTCGCGGGCCAGCTCGCCGAGCAGGATCATCGTCTCGTCGCTGACCCGGTTCTTCGAGAAGTCGAGGTGCAGGCCGGCCCCGTCGGCGACGAGGCGCTCGCCGCGGGCCGGGTCGGCGGCGAAGAGCTCACGCAGGTGGGTGTCGCCGATCTGCGCGTGGTGGCTTTCGAGCGCCCCCCATGCCCGCCCCTCACGCAGACCCTTACTCACTCCGCTGTTCCTTTTGTCTGGATAGCACACAGAAGGAACAGGGGAACAGGTTGGCTGGGGGGCTCACGCCCGCGCTCCGAGCTGTGCGTCGATCGACTTCAAGAGTTCGTCCCAGGAGTCGACGAAGGCCGCCTTGCCCTCCTCCTGGAGGCGCTCGGCAAGCGCCTCGACGTCGATCCCGGCCTTGCCGAACTCGGCCAGGACGCTCTCGGCGTCGCCGCCGTCGGCCGGGACCGGCTCGCCGACCTCGCCGTGGTCGGCGAAGGCCTTCAGGGTCGGCTCGGGCATCGTGTTGACGGTGAACGGCGAGGCGAAGCCCTCGATGTAGAGGACGTCGGAGGCGTCGGGGTCCTTGGTCCCGGTGCTCGCCCAGAGCAGCCGCTGCGGGCGGGCGCCCTCGTTCATCAGCCGTTGCATGCGCGGCGAGTCGAGCAGCTCGCGGTAGGCGCGGTAGGCGCGGAGGCCGATCGCCAGTCCAAGCCGGTCGCGCAGCTCGTCCGGCACTTCCTCGGCGACGGCGACGTCCCAGCGGCTCATGAAGATCGAGGCGACCGAGGCGACGTCGGGGTTGAGCCCGGCCTCGATCCGTCGCTCGATCCCCTTCATGTAGGCGTCGGCGGCAGCCAGGTACTGCTCGCGATCGAAGAGCAGCGTGACGTTGACGGGGATGCCGGCGAAGATCGTCTCCTCGATCGCCGGCAGGCCGGCCGTGGTCCCCGGGATCTTGATGAAGAGGTTCTCCCGCTGCGCTTCGCCGTGCAGGCGCGCCGCCTGCTCGATCGTCGCCCGCGTCTCGTCGGCGAGCTTCGGCGAGACCTCGAGCGAGCAATAGCCGTCGACCCCGGCGGTGCGCCGGTGCACGTCCTTGAAGAGATCGGTCGCGTCGCGCAGGTCGGCCAGGGCGAGCTGGAAGAAGATCTCCTCGACGTCGCTGAGTTCGGCGGAGAGTTCGGCGATCTGCTCGTCGTAGGCGTCGCCGGCGGAGATCGCCTTGTCGAAGATCGTCGGGTTCGAGGTCAGCCCGGTGACCGAGAGCTCCTCGATGTAGCCGGCGAGCGTGCCGTCGCCGAGCATCGTGCGGGTGATGTTGTCGAGCCAGAGGCTCTGGCCGAGTTGGTTCAGTTTCGCGGTCGGCTTCATGAGAGCAGCTCCTTTGCGGCTTCGGCCACCCGGTCGGGGGTGAAGCCGAACTTGTCTTGGACGTCCTTCAGCGGCGCGGAGGTGCCGAAGGTATGCATCCCTATCTTGACGCCGCCCGGCCCGACATAGCGGTCCCAGCCGACGGTCGAGGCCTCCTCGACCGAGACGCGCGCGGTCACGGCCGGCGGCAGCACCTGCTCGCGGTAGGCGTCGTTCTGGCGCTCGAAGAGCTCCCAGCAGGGCAGGCTGACGACGCGCGAGCGGATCCCCTCGCCGCTGAGCTCCTCGTGCGCGGCGAGCGCCAGCGCGACCTCGCTGCCGGTCGCGATCAGGATCACGTCCGGCACTCCATCGCCGACTCCGTCGGCGATGGAGGAGCCGTCCGCCCCGCTTTCGGCGAGCACGTAGCCACCGCGGCGCAGCCCCGCCGCCGGCGCGTACTTCGAACGGTCGAGGATCGGCACGCTCTGGCGGGTGAGGACGAGGGCGACCGGCTGGTGGGTGCGGTCGATCGCCACCCGCCAGGCCTCGGCGACCTCGTTGGCGTCGGCGGGGCGGATCACGTCGAGGCCGGGGATCGCCCGCAGCGAGGCGAGCTGCTCGACCGGCTGGTGGGTCGGGCCGTCCTCGCCGAGCCCGATCGAGTCGTGCGTGAAGAGGTGGATCGCCGGCAGCTCCATCAGCGCCGAGAGGCGGATCGCCGGCCGCGCGTAGTCGGAAAAGGTCAGGTAGGTCGACCAGAGCGGCCGCAGCTTCGAGAGCGAGAGGCCGTTGGAGATCGCCGCCGCCTCGTGCTCGCGGATGCCGTAGTGGAGCTGGCGGCCGTCGTAGGCGCCGGGCTCGAAGTCGGCCGCCCCGTCGAGGTCGAGCCGTACCGAGGTCGAGTCGGTCAGGTCGGCGGAGCCGGCCAGCAGCCAGGGCAGGCGGGCGGCGATCGCGTTCTCGACCTTGTGCGAGGCCTTGCGCGTGGCGAGGCCCTTCTCGTCGGGCTCGAAGCTGGGGATCTCGGCGTCCCAGCCGTCGGGCAGGGCGCGCTTCTGGGTCGCCTCGATCTCGGCGGCCAGCCCGGGCTCGCCCGCCGCGTACCCAGCCAGCTTCGCCTCCCACTCGGCGCGGGCCGCGGCGCCGCGCCTGCCGATCCCGGCGGCGAAGTGCTCCCTGACCCCGTCGGGGACGAGGAACTGGGCGTCCTCCGGCCAACCGTAGGCGCGCTTGGTCTCGCGCACCTCCTCCTCGCCCAGCGGTTCGCCGTGAGCGGCGGCGGTGTCCTGCTTGTGCGGCGAGCCCCAGCCGATGTGCGAGTCGACGATCACCAGGGTCGGCCGCCCCTCCTCCCCCCTGAACTCCTCGAAGGCGCGGCCGATCAGCTCGCTGTCGTTGGCGTCGCCGACCCGGGTGACGTTCCAGCCGTAGCCGCTGAAGCGGGCGGCGACGTCGTCGTCGTAGGCGAGCCGGGTTACCCCGTCGATGGTGATTTTGTTGTTGTCATAGATCCAGCAGAGGTTGTCGAGCTTCAGGTGGCCGGCGATCGAGGCCGCTTCGTTGGAGACGCCCTCCATGAAGCAGCCGTCGCCGGCGACCGCGTAGACGTCGAAGTCGAACAGCTCGGCGCCGTAGCGGGCGCCCTGCCACTTCGAGGCGATCGCCATGCCGACGCTGGTCGCGATCCCCTGGCCGAGCGGGCCGGTGGTCGTCTCGACGCCGGAGGTCCAGCGGTACTCGGGATGGCCGGGGGCGCGCGAGTCGAGCTGGCGGAAGCTTTCGATGTCGGCCAGCGAGACGGCGGGGCGGCCGACGACCTCGTAGTCGGGTTCGACCGCCTGCACCTCGGTCAGGTGGAGCAGCGCGTAGAGCAGCATCGAGGCGTGGCCGGCCGAGAGCACGAAGCGGTCGCGGTTGGGCCAGACCGGGTCGGCGGGGTCGAAGCGCAGGAAGCGCTGCCAGAGCGTGTAGGCGACGGGAGCCAGCGCCATCGGCGTCCCGGGGTGGCCCGAGTTGGCCTTCTGGATCGCGTCGATCGACAGCGTGCGGATCGTGTTGATGCAGAGCTGGTCGATGTCCTTGGGCACCGATTCGCGACCTTATCGATTGACGGTGTCGCTCAGCGTTGCTCGGGGCCTATCCCGGTAGGGGCTCCACTTAACTTTTTCTGAAGACAGTTGGCGGTCGTCCGCGGGCGTCGCCGCAGAAAAAGTACAAGACGTTCCGCCCCTACCGGGATAGGCCCTGCACCGGGGAGGGCCCCCGGTCTCAGGGTTGGATCCGCTGGACGGTGCCGTCGCCGTTGTTGGCTACCCAGACAGCTGCACCGCCCACGGCGACGGCACCGGGTTCGGGGCCGACGGAGACGGGGTCGCCAACGAGCTCGCCGCTGTCGATGTCGATGCGGGTGACCGAGCCCTCGGCCGAGTTTGCGACCCAGACCGTGCTGGTGCCGGCGTCGATTCCGCCTGGTCTCTCGCCCACGTTGATCGGCTCGCCGAAAAGTGAATGGGTAGCTGGGTCGACGCGGGTTACGCGGTCGGAGCGGCTGTTGGCTACCCAGACGAGGCCGCCGCCGACGGTGACGCCGGCCGGGCCTCGGCCCGCCGGGATTGGCGCTGCGGCGTTGGCGCTGCCGAGGTCGATGCGCCGCACCGTCCCGGTCGATGCGCTGCTGACCCAGACCGCGCCGGCGCCGACCGTGAGTCGCAGCGGGGCGACGTGCGGCTCGATGCCGCGTTTGAAGACGCGGCCCCCCTTTGGGTTGATCGCGGTGACGCCGGACCCCTCGTCGTCGGCCACCCAGACGCGGCCGCCGCCGACGACGATCGCACCGGGACGACCGCCGACGTCGATCCGTTCGCTCACCCCCGGCTCGGATGGGCGCACGCGCAGGACCTCGCCGTGGCGCGGATCCGAGATCCAGACCGAGCCGGCGCCGTAGGCGACGCCGGAGATGCCCGCGCCGAGACGCTGGGGCCGCCCGACCGTCCGCCGCGAGCGCGGGTCGATCGCGGTCAGTGTCCCGTCGGCCGCGCTCGTCACCCAGACCGAGCCGGCGCCGACCGCGAGTCGCAGCGGCGGCTCGCCGACCTCGATCGGGTCCGAGACCGAGACGTCGTCGTCGAGCAGAAAGAGCCCGGCGACGATCGTGCCGACGATGAGGACGAGCGCCGGCACGGCGAACCAGAGGGTGAAGAGGCCGGCGATCCAGCGCCGCCATCGCTGCAGGCCGCCGGGCGGGCCGCCCTGCGGCGCCCCGGCCCCGAACCGCAGCGTCGCCAGGTCGGAGCCCTCGGAGAGCACCGCGGTCTTCGCCGGGGTCGCGCCCTCGCACTCGCGGGCGGCGGCGATCAGCTCGCCGGCGGTCGCGTAGCGCTCGGCCGGGTCCGGGGCGACGGCGCACTCGATCGCGGCGTCGAGGCCGCGCGGCAACTCGGGCTCGGCCTCGCCGTCGCGGCGGGCGAACGGCGCGATCCCGGTCACCGCCTCGAACAGCACGCAGCCGAGCGAGTAGACGTCGGCGGCCGGGCCGACCCGGTCGGCCCGCCACTGCTCCGGCGACATGTAGTGGGCCGTGCCGACGACCGAGGCGCCGCTGGCGACACCGCTCTCCCCCAGCGCCTTGGCGAGGCCGAAGTCGCTCAGGTAGGCACGCTCGCCTTCGAGCAGGATGTTGTGCGGCTTGACGTCGCGGTGGACGATGCCGGCGGCGTGGGCGGCGTCGAGCGCCGCGGCGACCTGGTCGAGCAGCGCGAGCGCCTCGCCGACCGGCAGCGGGCCGTCGCGGTCGATCCTGCCGCGCAGGTCGCCGCCCTTGACCAGGCGCATCGCGACCAGCAGCTCGCCGTCCTCCTCGCGCGCGTCGTAGACCGGCACCACGCCGGGATGGTCGAGCTGCGCGGCAAGCTGCGACTCGCGGATGAAGCGGCGCCGGAAGGAGGCGCTGTCGGCGTACTGGCGGGCGATCACCTTCAAGGCGACGGGGCGTTCGAGGGCGAGCTGCGTCGCCCGGTAGACGACCCCCATCCCGCCCCGCGCGATCAGCGCGTCGAGGCGGTAGCCGGCAAGGTTCGAGCCAATCTCGGGATCCGCCACCGAGCGGTTATACCGCTCGGTGGCGGACCGCGATCAGCGGCCCCTACGCGGCGCCGGCTGCCATGCGATCACCGGGCCGATCGCGGTGGTCAGCGTCCCCTGCGCGAAGGAGAACCCGGCGGCAAGCGCACGGTCGCGGCCGCCCGCCACGGCGACAGCCGTCAGCGTCTGCCTCGCCTCGGTCGCGGTCTCCGTCGCGGCGAAGGCGGCGACCTCGCGGCCGTCGGAGGAGAACACCGCGTTGGTCTGCGACTGGTCGGCGACCTCGGTCAGCTTGCCCGCCCGCTTCGGGCCACGGCTGCCGGGCAGTCGCTTCACCCAGAGCCCCTGGGCGCGGCGGAAGAGCAGCATCCGCCCGTTCGCGCTGACGTCTTCGACGTAGGCGGAGCCGGCGCCGCGAACCAGCGGCCGCGGCCTGCGCCCGTCGGCGAGGCTCGTGTAGACGTCGGCGTAGGCGCCCGACCCCTCGCCGCTCCGGCCGCGGCTGAAGACGATGCCGCGGGCGAAGAAGCGCGGCGCGAACTCGTCGACCGGGCCGGTGTGCGACACCCCGCGCAGGCGCGCGCCGGAGGGCCGCACCGTGTAGATCTCGTCGGTGGCGCCGGCGCCGCTGCCGCCCGGGATCACGAAGGCGATCGTCCTGCCGTCGGGCGAGAACGTCGCTTCCGCCTCGTCGGCGAGGTAGTGCACGAGCCGTCGCGGGGTCGAGCCGCCGAGCCGGACGGTGTGCAGGTCGCGGCGCTCGCCGGCGGCGGCGCGGCGCTCGAAGAGCAGGTAGCGCCCGTTGGGAGCGAAGAGCGGCCGGCCGTCGATCTCCGGGCCGCTGGTCAACGCCCGCTGACCCGAGCCGTCGGCGCGCATCAGGTGGACGTCGCCGTCGCGGACGAAGGCGATCAGGCGCCCGTCGGGGGAGAAATCGGGCTGGCTGTCGGTCGGGTTCTCGGTCAGCTGGTTGAGCCGGCCGCCCTTGGCGGCGAACAGTCCCCCTTCGGGCGGCTTGACGAATTTCTCCCCCTGCGCGGTTTCGTACTCGGCACTGTCGGCGACCAGCTTCGAGAAGACGACGGCGCCGGAGGAGGCCGGCGCCGCGGCGGCGCCGCCCGGCAGGGCGGCCAGCGCGGCAACGGCGAGGACGGTGGCAAAAATCGAGCGAGTGAGCATCGTGGTTCCTTTCGAGTCGGTTGGCGTTGAACTGGGCCACCGATCCTGCGCCCCCGCGACGTGCCCGCCAATGACAGCCGCGACGCGCATCGGGCCAGATCTGGCCCGTCACGTGCCGACGAGCCTGCACTTTGCCGCGCTATACGCGGGTAACTGCAGGCTCGTCTAACGCGGGCGGTCGAGGCCGAGCTCGATCACGCGGGCGGCGATCAGGCGGGGGCGTTCGCGACCCGCGTCGCCGGCAACTTCGAGCTTGGCGGCGAGCGCGTCGAGGCGGCGCTGGGCGGTGCGCTCGCTGACGTGCAGGCTCGCGGCGAGCTCCGCCCGGGTGGCGGGACGGCCGGCGAAGGCGCCCTCGCTGCGGTAGGGGGCGACCAAAGCCGTCGCCGTCGCCCGCTCCTCCTCGCTCAACTCGACCGCGGGCTCGCTTGCCGCGACGGTCGCGCCCGCCCTGCCGGGGACGGGGTCGGAGACTTCGAGCCGGTAGTCGGCAACCGTGAGCACGTCGCCGTCGCGCAGCCGCCGCGGCCGGTCCAGCGGCTCGCCGTTGAGCGCCGTGCCGTTGCGGCTGTCGAGGTCGGTCGCGATCAGCACCCCGCCGCGGCCCTCGATCTCGAGGTGGTGCCAGGAGACCGCCTCGTCGTCGATGCAGACGCCCGCCTCCGGGTCGCGTCCGACGGCGATCCGCTCGCCCAGCGCGAAGGAGCGCGGCTCGCCGCCCCTTCCCGTCATCCACAGCCGCGCATCCATGGGACGAATGATCCCGGATCCGGGGTCAGTCGTCCGGCGAGCATAGAGTCCCGGCCATCGCTGCCGACGACGAGAAGCGGATCGCGGCCGAGGCCGCCGCGGAGCTGGTCGAGGACGGGATGACCGTCGGGCTGGGGACCGGGTCGACGGTCGCCCACCTGCTGCCGGCGCTCGCCGCCCGCGGCCTTGCTGGAATCCGCTGCGTCGCGACCTCCGTGGCGACCGAGCGGCAGGCGCGCGAGCTCGGCATCCCGGTCGAGGAGTTCAGCTCGCTGCAGCGGCTCGACATCGCGATCGACGGCACCGACCAGGTCACCCCGGAGGGCTGGCTGATCAAGGGCGGCGGCGCCGCCCACCAGCGCGAGAAGATCGTCGCGGCGGCGACCGAGCGCTTCGTCGTGATCGCCGACTCGGCCAAGCCGGTCGACTCGCTCAGCCCGCCGGTGCCGCTCGAGCTGCTCGCCTTCGGCCTGCGCTCGACCCTCGCCCGGCTCGGCCCCGAGGTCGAGCTGCGCGACGTTCCCCCCAGCCCCGACGGCGGCGCGATCGCCGACTACCGCGGTGCGATCGGCGACCCCGCGGAGCTCGCCGCGCGGCTCGAGGCCGATCCGGGAATCTCCTCGCACGGCCTCTTCCCGCCGAGCATGGTCAGCGAGGTGCTGGTCGGGCGGAACGCAGCGGTCGAAGCGGTCTCGCCGACGGGGTAAGGACCGTGCCTCCAGGGGATGTGGCTACACCCTGCTAATGTGGTCACATGCGTGAGATTGGAATCCGCGAGTTGAAGACCAGCCTGAGCAGCGTCCTGCATCGGGTCGATGAGGGCGAGCAGATCAGGGTGACGAAGCGCGGGAAGGCAGTCGCCGACATCGTTCCCGCCGGTGCCCGCCGTGGCAGCGAGCGTATGCGAGAGCTGGTGGCAGACGGCAGGGTCACGCCCGCCGCCCGTCCCCGCCCAAGCCGCTCGCCGCGCCCGCTGGCCACTGGACGCTCGGCTTCGGCGATCGTCCTGTCCGAGCGCGACGACGAGCGTTGATGCTCTACCTCGACGCGAGCGCTCTCGTCAAGCGCTATGTCGAGGAGGACGGCAGCGAGGCGGTGATCTCCTCGATGGAGGAAGCCCGGGAGTGGTCGATGTGCCGGGTCGGCTACGTGGAGACCGTTCGCGCCGTCGGCCTCGCGGGTGGGCGCGAGGCCGCCAAGAGGGTCGAAGAGGACTGGCTGTCCTTCGACGTGATCGAGGTCGATCCGGGCCTCGCCGAACGCGCCGCCGAGCTGGCGCTCTCGACTGAGTTGCGCAGCCTCGACGCTCTGCATCTGGCGGCGGCGCTCGTGCTGCCTCCCGAGGACTTGACTGTTGCCACCTGGGACACGCGGCTTCACCGCGCGGCTCGCGGCCAGGGCCTGGAGACCCTGCCCGCGGCTCTCAGTTGACCCCCTGAGCAATCAACGAGCCGGATCGACGGGGCTGGCAGTTTCTGCGGCTGGGGCTCAGTCGGCGGGGCGGCCCGCTGCGGCCTCGTCGCAGACGAGCAGCATGTTCTCGTTCTCGACCCGGCCGGCGGGGATCGAGGTGTCGCCGGCGAGCAGCTTGGCGAGCGGCTCGCGGCTCGCCTCGCCGAGGACCAGCCAGAGGATCCGGCGCGCCGCGGCGAGCGCCGGGTAGGTGAGCGTCATCCGCGCGTGGCCCTGGTAATGGACGCCGGTAATCGACACGCGGCGGTCGTCGACTTCGAGCACCGAGTCGCCGGGGACGAGCGAGGCGGTGTGGCCGTCCGGCCCGAGCCCGAGGTGGACCAGGTCGAGTTCCTCGGGCACGTGCACTTCGTACTCGGCGGCGGAGAGTTCGAGGTCGCGGCTGGTCACCGGCATCGGCTGCAGCGCCGCCTGGTGGTCGATCGAGAGCATCTGCACCAGGTGGGTCAGGTTGCGCGCCTGATCGCCGGGGGGCGCGACGCGCTCGTCGACCTGGTAGATGTGGGTGTCCTCCCAGGGCATCTCCTCCATTTCGCCGAGCAGGCCGATCATCGCCCAGGGCGTCTTGCCGCCGCTCAGCGCGAGGTTGTACTCGCCCCCCGTCGCGAGCGCCAGCTGGCCGGCGGCGGCGACCGTCTCGGCCGCGAAACGCGAGGCCGCGTCGGCATCGGGGAAGACCTTGGTCTCGATCGCCATCGGTCCGCCCCGTCCCGGCCTACGAAGCCTTCTCGTCGTGGCCGCCGAACTGTTTGCGCATCGCCGACAGCACCTTGTCGCCAAAGTCGTCGAGGCCGCGCGAGAAGAAGCGCTCGTAGAGGGCCGCGGTCAGCACCGGCGCCGGCACGCCCTCGTCGATCGCCGCGATCGAGGTCCAGCGGCCCTCGCCGGAATCGGAGACCCGCCCCTCGAAATCGGCGAGGTCGGGGGATTCGCGCATCGCCGCCGCGGTCAGGTCGAGCAGCCAGGAGCCGATCACGCTGCCGCGCCGCCAGACCTCGGCGACCTCCGGCAGGTCGAGGTCGTACTGGTAGTACTCGGGCTGCTCGAGCGGCGCCGTCTCCGCGTCTTGCTCGCGCTGCGCCTTGCCGGCGTCGGCGTTCTTGAGGATGTTGAGGCCCTCGGCGTAGGCGGCCATGATCCCGTACTCGATCCCGTTGTGGACCATCTTGACGAAGTGCCCGGCGCCGTTCGGGCCGCAGTGCAGGTAGCCGTTCTCGGCCGGCGAGGGGTCGCCCTCGCAGCCCGGAGTGCGCTGCGCCGAATCGACTCCCGGCGCCAGCGTGGCGAAGACCGGGTCGAGCCGCTGCACGGCCCCGTCGGGGCCGCCGATCATCAGGCAGTAGCCGCGCTCGAGGCCGAAGACGCCGCCGCTGGTGCCGCAATCGACGAGATCGATCTGCCGCTCGCGCAGCTTCGCGGCGCGGCGGATGTCGTCGCGGTAGTAGGAGTTGCCGCCGTCGACGATCGCGTCGCCCGGCTCGAGCACGGCGGCGACGTCGGCGACCGTCCGCTCGGTGATCTCGCCGGAGGGGACCATCACCCAGACCGCCCGCGGCGCGCTCAGCTTTTCGGCCAGCTCGGCAAGCGAGGAGACACCGTCGGCGCCCTCGCCGGCCAGCTCGGAGACGGCGGCGGCGTTGACGTCGTAGGCGACGATGCGGTGGCCGTCGCGGATCAGGCGGCGGGCCATGTTCGCTCCCATCCGGCCGAGTCCGACGATTCCCAGCTCCATCAGCAGCTCCCCTCCATTGCGGTGGCTTCGCGATCCACCGGGAGAACCCTACGCGACGCAGGCGTGGCGGCCCGGCCGCCGACTCGGATAGCCTGGCGCCGATGGCGAGGCGGAACGACGACGCCGCGGCCGACGTGCTGACGATCTTCGGGATCAGCGGCGACCTGGCGAAGAAAATGACCTTTCGGGCGCTCTACCGCCTGGAGGCAGGCGGCAAGCTCGACTGCCCGATCGTCGGCGTCGCGATCGACCAGTGGGACGACGAGAAGCTGCGCGCCGAAGCCCGCGAGGCGATCGCCGCGACGGTCGAGGACCCCGACGAGGACGTCTTCGGCAAGCTCGCCGCGCGCATGTCGTACATCCAGGGCGACTACGCCGACGCGGCGACCTTCGAGCGGGTCGGCAAGGCGATCGAGGGCTCGGAGCGGCCGGTCTTCTACCTCGAGATCCCGCCGGTGCTGTTCGCCACCGTCGTCCAGGGGCTTGGCGCGGCCGGGCTGACCGGGAACGCGCGGGTCGTGATCGAGAAGCCGTTCGGCCACGACCTCGAGTCCGCCCGCGCCCTCAACGCCGAGCTCTGCGCGGTGCTCGGCGAGGAGCAGATCCTGCGCATCGACCATTACCTCGGCAAGGAGCCGGTGATGGACATCGCCTACCTGCGCTTCGCCAACTCGCTGCTCGAGCCGGTCTGGAACCGCGAGCACGTCGCCCACGTGCAGATGACGATCGCCGAGGACTTCGGGGTCGAGGACCGCGGCCGCTTCTACGACGCGGTCGGGGCGATGCGCGACGTGATCCAGAACCACGCCCTGCAGGTCCTCGCCCTGGTCGCGATGGAGCCGCCGGCCGGCAACTACGCCGACTCGATCCGCGACAAGAAGCTGGAGATGTTCAGGGCGGTGCGCACGGCCGATCCGAAGCGCTACGTGCGCGGCCAGTACGACGGCTTCCTCGCGGTCGACCAGGTGGCGCCGGACTCGACCACCGAGACCTACGCCGCGGTCGAGCTGGAAGTCGACAACTGGCGCTGGAGCGGCGTCCCCTTCTTCGTCCGCGCCGGCAAGTGCATGCCGGCGAAGGCATCGGAGGTGAACGTCGTCTTCAAGCGCCCGCCGCGGCTCGGGATCGGCACGGGGAAGCTGCCCGAACCGAACCAGTTGACGATCCGGATCGAGCCCGAACCGGGGTCACGCATCCGGCTCTTCGCCAAACGGGCCGGCGAGGAGGCGTTCGAGGCGGCCGACCTCGAGGTGCTCTTCGAGAAAACCCCGGGCGAGGACCCGGAGCCCTACGAGCGGCTGCTCGGCGACGCGCTGGCCGGCCGGGCGCAGCTTTTCACCCGCCAGGAAACGGTCGAGGAGACCTGGCGGATCGTGCAGCCGCTGCTCGACGAGCCGGGGCCCGTCCATCCCTACGAGCCGCGCACCTGGGGGCCGCAGCAGGCGAACGAGCTGACCCGCGGCCTCTGCCAGTGGTACGAGCCGTGGCTGCCCTAGCCGACGAGCTGCTCGCCCAACTCGGCTTCGCCAGCTTCCGGCCGGGGCAGCGCGAGGCGGTCGAGGCGGCGCTCGCCGGGCGCGACTCGCTGATCGTGATGCCGACCGGCGGCGGCAAGAGCCTCTGCTACCAGCTGCCGGGCCTGGCCGGCGAGGACCTGACGATCGTGGTCAGCCCGCTGATCGCGCTGATGAACGACCAGTGGCGGCGCCTGACCGGGGCCGGCCACCCGGTCGCGATGGTGACCTCGGCGATGCCGGCCGAGGCGGTGCGCGAGGCGCTCGCCCAGGTGCGCGGCGGCGCGGCGCGGATCGTCTACTGCTCGCCCGAGCGCTTCGCCTCGAGCGTCTTCCTCGAGGCGATCGGGCAGCGCCGCATCGACCTGCTCGCGGTTGACGAGGCCCACTGCGTCTCCGAGTGGGGCCACGACTTCCGGCCCGACTACCTGCGCCTGCCCGAGGTCGCCGAGCGGCTCGGGCGGCCGACCGTGATGGCCTGCACGGCGACGGCGACCGAGGCGGTGGCGCGCGAGATCGCCGCCCGCTTCGAGATGCGCGAGCCGCTTCAGGTGCGCTCCGGCTTCGACCGGCCGAACATCTCTTTCGACGTCGTGCGGCTCGAAGGCAAGGGCTCGAAGGCGCGGCGGCTGGCGCTGCTCGAGGCGGGCCTCGCCGACCCGGCCAACCGCCCGGCGATCGTCTACTGCGGCACCCGCAAGGACACCGACGAGAACTTCGCGACGCTGCGCGACGGCGGCCTGCGCGCGGTCCCCTACCACGCCGGCATGGAGCCGCACCACCGCGCCGAGGCGCAGCGCCGCTTCATGGCCGACGAGGCCGACGTGGTCGTCGCCACCAACGCCTTTGGCATGGGAGTCGACAAGGCCGGCGTGCGCTCGGTCTGGCACATGGCGATCCCGACCAGCCTCGAGGCCTACTACCAGGAGGCCGGCCGAGCCGGCCGCGACGGGCTGCCCGCCAAAGCGGTGCTGCTGGCGATGAAGGCCGACCTCGGGCGCCTCGTCCGCTTCAACGAACAGCGCGCCGGCGACCCCGAGCTGGCGATCGCCCGCGAGCGTGGCTGGCGCGACTACCGCACGATCAAAGAGTTCATCTACTCGGAGCGCTGCCGCCGCCGCAGCGTCCTCGACCACTTCTCCGACAGCACCGCCGGCGCCCCGCTGGAGCGCTGCTGCGACGTCTGCGACCCGCAGGGCTGGCTGCCCGACCCGGAGACGGTCGCCGTCCGCGCCAAGCCGAGCGCGAAGCGGGCCGCGGCGCCCCCGGCCGAGCTCTCCGCCGCCGACGCCGAGCTCTTCGAGCAGCTCAAGCAGTGGCGCCTGCGCGCCGCCGACGGCAAGCCCGCCTTCACGATCGCCCACAACTCGACCCTGGAGCGGATCGCCGCCACCCGCCCGGCCGGCGAGGAGTCCCTGTTGGCGATCAAGGGGATCGGCCCGAACTTCGTCGAGAAGTACGCCGGCGAGGTGCTGGCCCTGGTCGCCGGCGGGGAGCCGCCCGACGCCGGCCCGCCCGAAGACGACGCCGACGCCGGCCTAGACGTCGTCGCGACCGAAGTTGGCCAGGGCGACCTGTTCGGCTAGCTTCAGCAGGCCGAGGGTCGAGTGCGGCGAGGAGGCGGTGCTGCGCATGCGGACGTGCGAGCCGTGCGGGCCGCGGATCTCGACGATCGTGCAGATGTCGCCGATCTCGCAGTCGTCGCCGTAGTCGGCTTCGATCGCTTCCATCTGCGAGGCGACGTGCTGGCCCACTTTGCTCTGATCGAGGCCCATCGCGTCCACCTTACCTGGATCGGAACGGCAAGGGAATTGCAGCGCCGGGCGGCGGCAGCGGCCGCTGGGCGGCGCTTGCCACCATGTCGGCCGGGCCATGTTCCGCTCGCGCGACAACTCGCCGCTGCTCGCCGCGCTCTGCGCGCTGGCGGCGCTCAGCCTGCTGTTCGCCTCGACGGCGGGCGCCGGATCGCTCGTGCCGCGCGGCAACAAGGTCTTCTTCGGGGTCAGCGACACCGGCGACAGCGCCGACTTCGGCCAGTTCTCCAGCGCCCTGCGCAAGCACCCGGCGCTGATCCAGACCTTCCGCACCTGGGGCTCCGACTTCCCCGAGTCGATCGAACGCTGGCAGGCGGCGCGGGCGCGGCCCGTCCTCCACATCAACACCGCCGACAGCAACGACGGCCACGAGCTGATCAGCCCGCGCGCGATCGCCGCGGGCGCCGGCGACGAGTACCTGATCCGCCTCAACAAGCTGTTCGCGACGAAGAAGATGCGCGCCTACATCCGCCCCCTGGGCGAGCCGAACCGCTGCCTCAACGTCTACGCCGCCTACGACTGCGACGGCGCGGCCCGCGGCTCCGCACACAGCACGCGCAACTACAAACGCGCCTTCCGCCGCATCTACGTGATCGTCCACGGCGGCGGCAAGCGGCGGCAGATCGACCGCCGCCTGCGCACCGCCGGGCTACCGCCGCTGCGCAGCCGCCTCGGCGGCCTGCCGAAGGCGCCGGTCGAAGTGATCTGGAGCCCGCTGCCGGCCGGCTCGCCGACGGTCCCCCAGAACCGCCCGCGGCACTTCTACCCGGGCAGCCGCTGGGTCGACTGGGCCGGCACCGACCTCTACAGCGACAACCAGGACTGGAAGGCGCTCAACGGCCTCTACAGGAAGTTCTCCGGCAAGCCGTTCGCGATCACCGAGTGGGGCGTCTCGACCGGCGACGACCCGGCCTACGTGCGCAAGCTGATGACCTGGGTGCGGCGCCATCGCCGCGCCAAGATGCTCCTCTACTACCAGGACTTCGGCTCGACCAGCTCCTACCGGATCCAGAACTGGCCCTCCAGCCTGAGCGTGCTGCGGCGGATGCTCCACAACGGCCGCTTCCCCGCCTACGCGCCCTTCCCCCCGAAGGCGCCGCCCCCGCCCCCCGGCGGCGTCGCGCCGAAGAAGCGCAAGTAAGGCTCGCCGGGCCGTCCGGGGCCACCGCCTAGCGCGCCTCGACCCGGTCGGCGAGGCCGCGTTTGTACTTGAACGGCTGCAGCGCGGTGATGCTCGAGTAGCCGACCAGGTAGATCCGCCGGCCGTCAGAGACGACCGGCGTGTAGGTGCCGCGCGGGTAGCGGAAGACGGTGCGGCCGCCCTTCATCGCGAAGCCGGTGGTCGAGGTGTCGTCGAACTCGGCGACGTAGACGATGTCGCCGATCGCGGTCAGCGAGCCGATCACCTGGCCGCCGGCGGAGCGGATCCAGCGCGGCACGCCGTTGCGCGCGTTGAGCGCGTAGACGTTGCCGTCGAAGGAGCCGATGTAGACGGTCGGGCCGGTGCGGCGGGTCTTCGCGACGGCCGGCCCCGAATAGGCGTAGCCGCCGGTCGAGTGGGTCCAGGCGATCGTGCCGTCGCGGCGGTCGAAGCTGTAGACGCGGGTGTCGTTGTTGCCGGCGTAGACGCGGCCGAAGGCGACCGCCGGGGTCGAGTAGAAGGCGCCGGAGGTGCCGAAGCCCTGACCCAGCGAGTCGCTCTGCCACTTGAGCTCGCCGCTGCCGGCGTCGACCGCGTTCATGTAGCCGCCGTAGTCGCCGACGTAGAGGACGCCGCCAAAGTAGGCCGGGGCGGCCTTGACCGGGCCGCCGAGCCCGGTCGCCCAGCGCACGTTGCCGTTGCGGGTGCCGAGCGCGTAGAGGTTGCCGTCCTCGCAGCCGAAGTAGAGCGTGCGGCCGACGACGACCGGCGAGGACTCCGCCCGGCCGGGCAGGCGCCGCTTCCAGAGCACCTTGCCGGTCCGGGCGTCGAGCTTGAGCACGTGCCCGGGGACGAGGTTGACGATGTAGAGGCGCCCTTTCGAATAGGCCGGCGAGGAGGCGTTGAGGCGGCCGATGCGCCGCTTCCAGAGCTGCCTGCCGCTGTCGGCGTCGAGCGCGATCGCGTGACCGTTGTTGTCGACGAAGAAAAGCCTTCCGCCGGCGAGGACAGGCGGGAACTCGAGCAGCGGCCGGTTCGTGTAGCGCCATTTTTTCTGGAACGGCGGCCGTATCCCCTTGACCGGCAGGTAGCGGGTGCGGGCGCGGTCGTAGCCGTAGAGCGGCCAGCTCACGCTGCGCCGTTTGCGCACTTCCTTCTTCGGCTTCTGGGGCTGGAAGCCGGCCGCTTCGTTGTGGATGTCGGCGGGCCGCTTGAGCAGCTCGTAGGCGAGCGCCGCGCCGCCGATCGCGAGCAGCACGGCGGCCACGCCGGCGGCGAGGACGAGGTTGCGGTGCTCGCGCCAGAACCAGCCCGGGTGGCGGAACAGGCGCTTGAGCTCGCGACGGGCGGCGCCCATCCGGGCCGGCTATGCCTCGGCGGCGGGGGCGCGCCGCTCGGCCTCGGCGCTGACCCCGTCGAGCAGCTGCCCGATCGCCAGCTTGACGGCGGCGACGAGGGCGCCGCCGGCGAGCGGCAGGGTCGGCATCGTGTGCACCGCGTAGGTGACCGTGGTCCCGGCCGCGCTCGGCTCCAGCGAGGCGGTGCCGACGTGGTCGCGGACCGGCAGCCCGGAGAGCAGCTTGTAGGAGAAGCGGCTCGGCCGCTCGTAGACGATCGTCTCCTCGCGCATCGGCGGGCCGGCCAGGCTGAGCAGCCGGATCGAGCCGACCCCGTTCGGGGCCGGGTCGCCCTCCCGCTCGAGCACCGACTTGCGCAGCGGCGTCATCTCGGCGTAGCGGCGGTGGTCGGTCAGCGCGTCGAAGACCGCCTCAGGCGGCGCCTTGATCTCGCGCACAAGGGTGAAGCTGGCCACGGCGCAAACCCTAGCGGGCCGACCGGGTCGTCACGAGAGCCGCCAACGGCGCGGGTCGCTTCCCTCGACCGCCGCGACCTCGCCGAGGATCGTCAGGTGGTCGAGGCAGGAGAGGACGATCTGCAGGACCCAGGCGCTGACCGGCGTGTTGAGGTTCTCGGCGCCGACGATCTCGCCGACGATTTCGAAGCCGGTCCGCTCGCCGTCGGCCAGCGCCGCGCGCACCTTGCCGAGCAGCTCGCCGACCTGGCGCCGCGCCTCGGCGATCTTCGCCTCGGGGTCGCGGAAGGTGCGGCCGTGGCCGGGCAGGACGAGGTCGACCTCGAGCGGCTCGACCACTTCGAGGCTGCGCATGAATTCGCCGACCGGGTCGGGGCTGTGGCCGTGGTCGAAGAAGAGCACGGTGCGGCCGAGCAGGTGGTCGCCGGAGATCATCAGCCTGCGCTCGGGCTGGTGCAGGACGACGTGCGACGGGGCGTGGCCGGGCGTCTCGTGGACCTGCCAGGCGCCGAGGTCGGTCTCCACCTCGACCCCGGGCAGCAGCTCGCGGTCGGGCTCGACGATCGCGTCGACGCCGGTCTCGTTGTCGCCTTCGCGCGACTCGCGGTAGCGCTCCAGCGCCGCCATCGGGACGCCGCTCTGCCGCGCCGCCTCGATCCGCTGCTCGAGCGCCGCCGCCGGGTCGTCGGCCATCAGCCGGACGTGGCCCCAGGCCGGGTGCATCCAGAGCTCGCAGCCCGCCCCCGCGACGATCGGCGCCGCGAGGCCGTAGTGGTCGACGTGCGAGTGGGTGCAGACGACGAGGCGCACGTCCTCGAGCCCGAAGCCGGCCTGGGCCAGCGCCTGGTCGAAGCGCCGCAGCCCGCCCCTGCCGCCGATCCCGGTGTCGAAGAGGACGATGCCGCCGTCGGCGGCGACCGCCCAGACGTTGCCGTGCGGGACGCCGGGCCAGGGCAGCGGCAGGCGCAGCCGCCAGACCCCCGGCTGGACTCTCTCCGCCCGCGGCTGCTCGGGGCGCTTGCGCTGGTCCACCATCGGCGCCAATCCTCTCAGCAAGCCGCGCAGCGCAGCGTGACGGCGCTCATACCCCGCCCGCCGGCCAACGGTGGCCGGCCTCGGCCTCGGCCCGGCGCGGGATCAGCCGCGCGGCGAGGACGAAGCCGAGCCCGGCGAAGGTGCCGGCGACGAGCACCGCCCAGTGCATGCCGCTGACGAATCCATTCTGGGCAGATTTCCGTCCGCCCTGCCTGCGAACCTGCGGTTGTTCACGCTGCCTTCCTCCTTCGGGAAGGATCTACACGGAGGGTCGCTGAGGTGCCAGCGGCCTTTCGTGCGTGAGTGCGTCCGACCGGACATCTAACGTCCTCGCCGTGGAAATCACCTGACAGCCGATCCGGCCCGGCCGGAACCGACTGCGAGGCAGTGTGAACGACTCGATCGCAGACACCACGCTTGTTGCCGCGCCCGCCGCTGGTCGGTGGGTGACGCTGTCGCCTCGCACGACGACCCCTGGGCTGATCGGCGCAATGGAGGCGTTCGAGCCCTTGAACTTCCCCGCCGGAGATGCTGCCGCCAGGTTCCTCAAGGAGGAAGCGGTTGTCAACTCAAGCATGAGCCGCACACATCTGCTCGTATCCGAACAGCAGGTCGAAGGCTTTGTCTCATTGTGTTCCGGGTCGGTGAAGCTCTCGAAGAGATCGATCCGAAGCTTGGGGCTCCGAACGACAATCACGACGATGCCGGCAATCGTCCTGACCTGGGTGGCGCGTCACCGGGAGAGCTCGACCACTGGCCTCGAACTAGTCCAGACTGCGTTTGCAGTCGCAAGGGAGTCGGCCAAGAACATTGGCGTAGCGGCTTTCGTCCTAGACCCATGGGATGACAAGGTCGCCGACCTCTGGCGCAGCGAACCGTATCCGTTTCGAGATTCGGAGCAAAGGCGAAGGGGGAAACCGCCCCGCCTTTGGACGCCGCTCGAAGCGACCTAGTCGATCTGGCCAGCCGCGCGCAATTTCTCGAGACGCTCATCGGCCGCCTTGACGAAATCGCGCAGTCTTGGATCTTGCTGCGCACGCTCGAAGTCCTTCGCGTCTATCTCAGCAGCGGTGCCACGGATCTCCTCCACCGAGGCTTTCCCTTTGACCGTTGCGATGCGATTCAGCGCCTGCGCCATGTGATGGTGCTCTCCTCTGGCTATCAAGAGTGTTTCGGCTCCCCAGGCGGAAACATTAACGCCCAGGATGGTCGTTGGCTGCAATCCGTTGTAGTCGAGATTAGCGCTTGAGCCAAAGGACCCTGCCGGCTCCCCAGGTCGGGCGCCGGGATGCTCGCTGCCGCGCTAGGCGGTCGAGAGGCCGATCGCGAGCAGCGGGAAGGCCGCCATGACGCCGAGGAAGGCGCCGATCGCGAGGCCGGTGAGGGCGCTCGTGCTGCGCGACCTGGCCCCGGCGACGAGGCCGATGAGCACGCCGGAGGCGGCGATGACGAGGCCGATCCAGAAGAGGTCGGGCATGGGCGCGGGCGAGACTACCGGACCGGCAGGATTCGGGCCTGCGGCGGCAAACACGTCGCCGGCCACCGGCGCATGGTCACGATCGTCGTCGCGCTGATCTGGATGCCCGCGGGCAAGGCCCCCGACCTAGATTCCTGACGGCGTCGGACCAAGCGGGGCAAGGACGCAGGAAGGCCGAATAGCAGCGCTATTTGGCCGACCGAGGACGCCGCACCGCGCCGCGTCCGACGCCGTCAGCGAGCGGGCTTGACGCGGAAGCCGACTCCGCTGGCACTACGGCGGAAGCTGGCGGTGTGCGGCTCGAGGATCCACGGCACCGGCAGCACTCCGTTGAAGTCCTCGAGGAAGCGGGTGAAGAGGGCTGAGGCCTGGCCGCAGCCGAGGCCCTGGCGCTGCAGCATGACGATCCAGTAGGGGCCCTTGGCGAGGCGCAGCGGGCCGATCCGGTCGTTGTTGAGGACGCGGAAGGTGCCGGGGCAGAAGAGCGCGCCGTGCCTGCCGTTGCCGCCGGATTCTTCTTCTTCGTGGCCACCGCCGCCGCGGCCCACGCGGGCGACGTGGAAGCCGACGCCGGGCGCGCGCACGAAGGTCGAGTTGGCGGCGCCGAGGCGCCAACCGCCCGGCAGCACGCCGTCGAAGTCCTCGAGGAAGCGGGTGAAGAGGAATGAGGCCCGGGCGCAGTTCGGCCGGCCGGAGGCGAGGGTCGTGATCCGGTAACCGCCGCGCGGCAGCGCCAGGCTGCCGATCCGGTCGTCGTGGAGGACGCGGAAGGTGCCGTCGCACTTGACCCGGGCCGCGTCGGCGCGGCTCGGGGCGACCATCGCGACGAGCAGCGCCGCGAGCGCGCAGAGCAGGACGAGGCCGGCAGCGCGCCAAGTCGGCAACGACAGTCGATCGAGGACGAGCACGGGCGCCATCGTATCCAGGTCGGGGGGGGATCCGGGAGGTGGTCGAGGTTTGAACCGCTATGCGACTCAAACCTCGACCACCTCGCTGGTACGTTGGGCGGCAATGGGTCGGCGGATCGCACTGGCGGGCGCGCTGCTCGCGCTTCTCCCCCTCGCCGCGCCCGGCGGGGCCTTGGCGGGCGGCGAAACCGGCGGTACCGGCAAGTCCGCCGCGCAACGCCTGATCGAGGCCTACGCGCCGCGGCTGATGTTGCGCGAGCGGGACGAAATCTGCGACACCGACGGCGAGCAGTACGAGGCGACGACGGTCAAGACCGTGCTCGGCAACCCGGCCGTGAGGCTGACCGAAGCCGACACGAACGGCGACGAAACCACGCTGGTACGGGCGCCGGACGCGGCCGACATCGCCGGCCTCGGCGACGGGCACCACCTCAACCTGCCCGGCGAGCCGCTCGGTGACACCTGCGAGTACGCCCGCGACTTCGCCGCGCTCAAACGCGAAGGCAAGGCGCCCGCCGTCACCTACGCGCACATCGCCCGCGAGGCGGGGCGTCCCGGGCTCGCCGTCCAGTACTGGTTCTTCTGGTACTTCAACGAGTTCAACGACCTTCACGAGGGCGACTGGGAGGGGATGCAGGTCGTCTTCGAGGCCTCCGACCCGAGCCGCGCCCTCGCCGAGGGGCCGAGCGAAGTCGGGCTCTTCCAGCACGGCGGCGGCGAGAAAGCGGCCTGGGGCGACGGCAAGGTCGAGAAGGAGGGAACGCACCCGGTCGTCTACCCGGCGGCGGGCTCGCACGCGACCTTCTACGACGCCGCGGTCTACGTCGAGAACGGGCGCAAAGGCTCGGGGGTCGGCTGCGACAACACGACGGCCCCGCACGAGCGGCTCGAGGTGCGGCCGGTCCAGGTCCCGACCAGGCCGGGGCCGGACGGCCCCTACCGCTGGCTCGCCTACGAAGGCCGCTGGGGCCAGTTCGAGAAGGGGTTCAACAACGGGCCGACCGGGCCGGCGCTGAAGGACCGCTGGCTGGCGCCGATGACCTGGATGGAGGAAATCCGCTCGACCAGCCCGCGGCTGCCGGCCGGCTCGATCGCCGGCCCGACCGTGACCAAGTCGTTCTGCGGCGCGGTCGAAGAGGTCACCTCATTCCTCAACCACACCCAGGACACGCCCTGGCTGCTGCCGCTGATCCTGGTCGCGCTGCTGGCGCTGCTCGGCTTGATCGCCTGGCGCACGCGCTGGCGGCCGCTGAACCTCGACGAGCCGCGCTCGAGCCGTGCCTTCGGCCAGCTGCTGGTCGCCGCCGGCGGGCTCTACCGGCGCCACTGGCGCGTCTTCGGCCCGATCGGGCTGACCGCGATCCCGATCGTCGGCGGCTTCAACGCGCTCACCTTCCTGCTCACCGGCGATCCCGGCCGCAGGCTCGACGACGAGACCGGCCTCTCGGGCCTGCACGTCGCGCTCGGCGAAATCCTCAGTGGGATCGGCGCCCCGATCGCCGCGGCGATCATGGCCGCGGTGGTGATCGCGGCGATGCGGCAGGTGGTCGAGGACGGCGAGGCGAGCTTCGTCGCCGCCTACCGCGCGATGTGGGCGCGCTTCCGCCGCGTCGTCGGCGCGCAGCTGCTCGCCTCGCTGGCCCTCCTCGGGATGGCGATCACGGTCGTCGGCCTTCCCTTCGCCGCCTGGAAGTACGTCGGCTGGCTCTTCATCCAGCAGCAGATCATCTTCGAGGACAAGCGCCCCCGCGAGGCCTTCCGCGGCAGCTCCGCGCTGGTCCGCGGGCGCTGGTGGTACGCGCTGCGCGTCGCCGCGGTGTTCGTCGTCATCGGCGTCGTCACCGGGCCGGTGCTCGGCTTCGCGCTGATCTTCACCAACATCTCGCTGCTGCTGATCAACGCGATCGGCACGCTCGTCTTCGCCCTCCTGGTGCCCTACGTCGCGATCGGCCAGACGCTGCTCTACTTCGATCTCGAGATCGCGGGCACGACCGAGAAGCCCCGATGGCGCGAGCGCCTGCCGAAGCGGAACGCCGTCGGCGAGCCAGGTACCGTTTGAAGCCGTGAAGCTGCTCGCCTTCAGCGACCTGCACCGGGATCTGGGCCAGGCGGCCGCGCTGGTCGAGATGTCGGCCGAGGCCGACGTCGTGATCGGGGCCGGCGACTTCGCCTCGGTGCACGAGGGGCTGGACGAGGCGATCGGCGCCCTGGCGGCGATCGAGGCGCCGACCGTGCTGGTGCCCGGCAACAACGAGACCGAGGAGGCGCTGCGCGAGGCGTCGGCGAGCTGGAGCGCCGCCACCGTCCTGCACGGCGGCGGCACGACGATCGAGGGGGTCGAGTTCTACGGCCTCGGCGCCGGCGTCCCGGTCACCCCCTGGGATTGGAGCTTCGACCTCGACGACGAGGCGGCGCGTGAGAGGCTCGAGGCCTGCCCCGAGGGGGCGGTCCTCGTCCTGCACTCGCCGCCGCAGGGCCACTGCGACGCCAACGGCGGCGGCGACCACTTCGGCAGCGCCGCCCTGCTCGAGGCGATCGAGGCCAAGCAGCCCCGCCTGGCCGTCTGCGGCCACATCCACGAGTCCTGGGGCTGCCAGAGCCGGATCGGCGCGACGCCCGTCCACAACCTCGGACCCGCGGGCACCTGGCTCGAGGCCTAGCAGTCGCCGGCGATCGGTTGAGCCGCCGCGGCCTCGTCCGGCTCGGCGCCGTCGCGATCGCCGCGGTCCTCGTCGCCGAGGGGGCGGTCTGGCTGCTGCGGCCGGCCGGGGCGGCGATCGCGCCCGCCGCCGTCGCCGAGGAGGCCTACTTCAGCGCCGCCGAGCTGGCGCGGGCGGCCGAGTTCCGCGACGTCCAGCGGCTGATCGGGCTGGCGGCGCTGGCGGTCCAGGGCGGCGTGCTCGTCACCGTGGCAGTCTGGCGGCCGGCGGGGCTGCGGCGGCTTCTGCGGGGCGCGTCGCGGCGGCCGCTGCTCGGTGGCGCCGCGGTCGGCGCCGGGATCGCGCTGACGCTGGCTGTCGCGGCGCTGCCGCTCGGAGCGCTCGCCCACTCGCGCGCCGAGGACGTCGGCCTCTCGACCCAGACGCTCGCCGCCTGGCTCGGCGACCGGGGGCGCTCGGCCGGGGTCTCGGCGCTCCTGGCGGCGCTCGGCGGCGCCCTCGCCGTGGCCCTCCTGCGCCGCCTCCGCGGCGGCTTCTGGATCGGCGCCTCGGCCTTCGTCGTCGCCGGCGCGGTCGTCCTGATCTGGCTGGCCCCGGTGCTGCTGGCGCCGCTCTTCAACCGCTTCGAGCCGCTGCCGGAGGGCCGCGCCCGGGCCGAGGTCCTGGCCCTGGCCGAGCGGGCCGGGGTCGACGTCGGCGAGGTCTACCGGGTCGACGCCAGCCGCCGCTCGACCGCACTCAACGCCTACGTCGGCGGGATCGGCACGACCAAGCGGGTGGTGCTCTACGACAACGCCCTGCGCGAGCTGCCGCCGGGAGAGCTGCGCGCCGTGGTCGCCCACGAGCTCGCCCACGTCGACGAACGCGACATCCTCCGCGGCCTCGCCTTCGTCGCCCTCGTCACCCCGCTCGGGATGCTCTTCGTGCAGCTCTCCGCGGCAGCGCTGGCGCGTCGCCGCGGCGACGACCTCCGCACCCCGGCGGGCCTGCCCGCCCTCGCCCTGGCGACCGCCGCGACCGCGTTCGTCCTCGGCGTCCCCGGCAACCAGCTCTCGCGAGCGATGGAGGCGCGGGCCGACACCTACGCCCTCGAGCTGACCGGCGACCCCAAGGCCCAGATCGGCCTACACCGCCGCCTCGCCATAGCCAACATCTCCGACCCCAGCCCCCCACCGATCCTCCACACCATCTTCGCCACCCACCCGACGACGATCGAACGAATCGGCGCGGCGGTCGCCTCGGGCCAAGCCTCGACCCAGCGCTGAACGGAGGTCGCATCCCTGAGCCGAGGAATGGGTACTACGTCGTCTTGGCTTCTTCCCAAGGGGTGTACAATTGCGTTTACGAGCTATGGCTTTGCCAGCCTCGCATCCTCAGCGTGAGTGGATCCTGATCGGGATCGCGGAGTGCTGCGCAAAGCGCGGCCTGGAGCGGACGAGCGTCGAGGACGTGTGCGACGCCGCCGGGGTCACGCGCGAGGCCTTCGAAGGGGAGTTCGCCGACCTCGGCGAATGCCTCGGCGCGGCGATGGAGCACATCGTCGGCGAGGCGTGGCGGGCGCTCGAGCAGACCGGCTCGACGGATCGGCCCTGGGCGGCGGTGCTGCGCGACGGCGCCGCGACTCTGCTCGGCCTGCTCGCCGAAAGGCCGGCGTTCGCGCACATCGCCCTGTTTGAGGCCGCGGCGGCGGACGGACGCGCCGCCGCCCTGCGCGACTCCGCGCACGGCGCGCTGCTGGAGTTCCTCGAACGCGGCCACGACCTCGCCGAGCCCGGCGTGCCGGGCAGCGCCGCGCGCGGCGCCCTCGCCGGCGCCGAGGCGCTGGTCGAGCAGCGCGTCCTCGCGGGGGAAGCGGCCCAACTGGCCGAGCTCGCGCCGGCCGTCACCTACATGCTCGCGGTGCCGTTCACCGGGATCGGCGAGGCGCAACAGCTCGCTTCGAGCGCCGCCAGGCGGCGTCACCTGCGGGCCGTCGCTTAGGAACGGCGGCCCGCCACCTCATGCGAGCATCTGCTCGATGGCCGCAAGGAAATCGGCGGCGCCCGTCACGTAGCGCTCGGCCTCCTCGGCGGGCGGGGTCTTGGCTTCGTAGTCGGCGCCCTCCCGGGCTTCCTGGGCCTGCTGGGCGAGCGAGTGCAGTCCCTGGTCGAAAGCGCCGGTCGCGACGAAACGGCGGTGAAAGAGGCCCCAGGTGCCGCCGTGGCGGCGGGCGTGTTCGTCGTGCTCGGAGAGGGCGGCGCGGGCCGCGTAGAGCATCGAGTAGTAGGCGGCGCTGACAGCGGCCTCCAGATGCTGGCTCGCCAGAAGTTCTGCGGCAACGCGGGCGCGGTCGCGTGCCTGGTCGATCATCTCCCAGGAGCGCGGACTCACCGATACTCCTCCCCCTCGAGGTCGCCACCGGCGAGGACGAGCTTGTCGCGATCGACCTCCTGGAAGAAGAAGCTGCGGATACGCCGGCGGTCGATCAGCCAGGCGAGCTCGTCGAAGCGGAGCGAGTAGTAGGGAGGCGAGTCGCCCTCGGCTTCGACCATCTCGATCAACTTCGGAGTGAAATCCCACTTGAAGGCGCTCACGTCCCGCCCCGGCCCCACGATCGCGATCATGTCGATGTCCGAGCGACGGTCGTGGTGGGTCTCGGTCGGGTCGGCCTCGCCGCGGGCGCGGGAGCCGTAGAGCCAGACGGCGAGCAGATCGTCGCCGAGCTCCTCACCCAGGCGCGCGACCAGGCGCTCGACGACACGACGCTCGGTGTCGTTGAGCGCGGCCGCCGAGAGGGCATCGTCGAGCTGCGCTGCCATACCCGAAAGGATAGGCGCGATCACGGGCGGCTATTCCGCGGGTCGAGGCCGCCGGGCCTCTTAGGAACGGCGGCCCGCCGCGAGCTCGCGGGCGGACTCGGCGCCAAGGTAGGGCGTGAGCACGAACTGGATCGCCTCCGGGGCGAGGGCGGGGAGCTGCACGACGGTGGCCCGGTCGCCGAGACGCTGCGCGATCAGGCTGGCCAGGCCGCCGACCATCGCCCGGTCGGTGATCGGCGGGAGGTCGCGCCCGTGCGGGCGCTCGCCGCGGCCCGCCCGCAGCCCCTCGGCGAAGTGCTCGAGCATGCGGTCGTAGCGTTCGAAGCCCTCGCGCCCCGCCGCCAGCGCCCGGTTGGTCAGCAGGTCGGCGTCGTCGGGATGGGCGGCGGCGAACGAGAAGGCGGCGCGGATCGCCGCCGCCACACGCCCCGGCCACGCAGCCTCGGCCGCACAGGCTGTCTCGACACAGATCTGCAGGCGGGCGAAAGCGGCCTGGAACTCGCTTACGAAGTCGTCGAGTTGCTGCTCCGGGTCTCTCATATATCGCTGGCCCCAGCGCGGGCCTCGGCGGCGCCGACGTAGGGAGTCAGCACGAACTCGGCGAGCGGCGTCGCGAGCGGCGCAAGCTCCTTCGCCCGGCCGGCGCGCAGACGGGCCACGACGACGCCGACGAGTCCGCTGAGCAGCGCCTGCTCGAGGGTCGCCGGCAAGGGCCCCGGCGCGTAGCGACGGCCGAGGCGCAGGCCGGGGGCAAAGCGGGCGACGAGCTGGTCGTGCATGTATGCCGCCCGCGGCCCCCCGGTGGGGGGCTCTTCGACGAGCAACAGCGCGTGCTCGGGGCGGGTGGCCGCCATCTCGAGCGCGGTCGCGATCGCGGCGCCCACCTGCCGTGCCCACGGGCGGGTCGCACGGGCAGCCGCGGCCACGCGAACAGTCAGCTCTGCAAGGGTCTCCTCGTGTACGGAGAGGAAGGCGTCGTCCTTGCCGGGGAAGATTTCATAGAAGGTGCGGCGGGAGACGCCCGCGGGCTTGATGATCCGCTCGACCGTTGCCCGCTCATAACCCTGGCCCGCGATTGCCTTGGCAACGCCGGTATGGATGCGGCGGCGCTGGTCACGCACAACCTCCTCGTGGGAAAGACCGCTCCGCCGCACACGGGGCCAGCCCCGGGTCGGGCCGGTTCTCGACACGCCATGGGCCATCGCGACGACCTTCCTCTCCCCCGCCAGCGCCGGCGGGAGCTAGATCATAAACATTGATGTCTTTACCGCGCTGACAACGCTCTCATCACCGCCGTGGATGACGTCCGCGACGCTCAACCGGCTTCCGTGGCGATCCGGCGCGCGTGACCGATCGACAGAGAGTGCCTGCGCCAGTCGGCCGGGCCGGGACCGTGGAAGGTGATGTCGCAGTCGCGGACCTTGGAGCCGACCGCGAGCTTCGGCTGGGCCGACGGGGCGTGTGCGCCGGGCGCGATCCGGCCGCCTGTGCGCCGGCTCTCGGCCACTGGGGCCTGACGACGAGCGGCAGCGGCCTGACAATCAGCCGTCGCGGCCTGCACCTTGAGGAGGATCGCGAAGGCCGCCGCGGCGAGCGTCTGAGGCCGAGGTCCGCTCACCGCGGCGACTTTCGAAATGCGGTCACAACAGCCTTCCCTGTGCCGAGCGACCGCTACACCGTAGCAGCGATCGGGGCTAAAATTCAAGCGGTGCCGAAGACGAAGCCCTCCGAGAGAGGAGCCAAGGGACGGGGGGCGCTGTCGCCCGAGCGGATCGTCGCAGCGGCGATCCAGCTCGCCGACGCCCAGGGCCTCGATGCGGTCTCGATTCGGGGTGTCGCGGCAAAGCTGGATGCGCGGGCGATGAGCCTCTACGACCATTTCGCCAGCAAGCGCGACCTGCACGCCGCGATGACCGACGAGGTGGCGGCGGAGATGCTGGTCTCCAGGCCCCTGCCGGAAGGTTGGCGGGAGGCGGTGACGGTGACCGCACGGACGATGTACGCCGCGTACGCCGCTCATCCCTGGGCGATCTTCCTCACCACCCAGCGGTTGCCCCCCCGGGCCCAACGCGATCGAGCTCGCCAAGCAGATGGCGCGCGGGGTCGCGGCCCTCTCGCTCGAGCAGGGCGACGTCTGGCAACTGCAGGGGATCGTCAACGACTACGTCATCGGCTACTCGTTCCGGACCGTCGGCACGGTCAGCCCGAGCGAGATGGAAGCCGCGATCGCCCCGACCGACGTGGTCGAGTTCCCCGAGCTCGCCGCGCTCCCCGACAACCTCCGCACCCGCTCCTCGATCGACCGGTTCGAGCTCGGCCTGGAGACCGTCCTCGACGGCATCGAGCGGCGGTTCCTGGAAAAGGCAGACTGAGAAACCCGACCTGGACGGTCGGGTTGACCGTCGTCGGCCGCTGAAAGTGCGACGCGCGAGTGGTCACTTATAGGAGTGATAACGGCACAAGAGGACCAGGCGTGCCGCGAGCGGCGTCGGGTGAGCGATCAACGGCGACGAGCCTGGCCACTGGCTTGAGTCGTAGCGCATAGTCTCCGCCCACATGAACAAGCAGGTTCCCAATGTTTGCGCCGGCCCATTCGGGGCTTTCTACGACTTCTACATCGAACGGTCGTGGTTGATGCAGGCGATTGGGCGCGCGGTCTGGGGCATCGACGCCTCCGTCCTCTACGCGAGCATGGGCCCGATCGCCGACGCGTCGGCCGGCGCGACGATCATCGACGTCCCCTGTGGGGGCGGTGTCGCCCTGCGCGCCCTGAGCCCCGATCAAGACGTTCGGTACGTCGCCGCCGACCTCGACCCGAGGATGCTGCAGCGGACGGAACGCCGCGCCCTGCGCCGCTCGCTGCGACAGGTCGAGGTCGTCGCCGCCGACATGTCCGCGCTCCCCTTCCACGATGGAGAAGCCGACCTCTTTCTCTCCTACAGCGGCCTGCACATGATCGATGACCCGCAGCGGGCGATCGGAGAGATCGCCCGCTGCCTCAAGCCCGGCGGCCGGCTGATCGGGACGACATTCTTCGCAGACACAAGTCGGCGCGCCAGGGCGCTGTTCAGAATCGGCAGCCATAGGGGGCATCCCCTGCCCCCACGTCGCGAGGACGTCGACCGATGGCTTGTGGAGGCCGGCTTTGACGAGACGACGATCGGCCCACAGGCCGGCTTCGCCGCGTTCGGCGGAAGGCGGCGATCGGCCTGACCGGGCGGAAGAACGTGAGGTAGAAGCCGGCGCGTCGCTCACATCGTCCGGCCGGCCGCAACCGGTGACGAGGCGACTCTGCCTCGTGCGGGCCGGCTTCGACACCACCTACCCGGCGGGCAGCCGGCCGGCCTGGCTGGGGACCTAGCCCTGCCTACGGCGCAAACGGCCCGGGGGGTGGGAAACCCCCCGGGCGCTGTGTTTGCGTGTCTCGATGGACGCCCGGCACAGGGAAGGGCGGGGCGCCCGGTCGGCTTCGGCTGTGGGTCAGCCGGCCGTCTTGGCGCGGAGCGAGGCGCGGCGCCGGTGGGCGCCCC
>JBBDJH010000015.1:0-25732 GCA_040879985.1 Solirubrobacterales bacterium | reverse complement strand
GGGGGGGTGGGGGGGGGGGGGGGGGGGGGGCCCCCCGCTTCTGGGCCTTGCGCTTGCCCTTTCCGCACGAGTTGTTGAGCTTCGGCCGCAGTCCGGCGCGGCGGCCGTTGTGGGCGGCGAAGCGGGCCAGGGCGCGCCCGGCGCCGCGGCAGAGGTTGCGCGTGCTCTGCAGCAGGCCCTGGCGTTTGCCGCCCTTCATCGTCAACGCGAACTTGCTGACCGCGGCGTCGGGGACGGTCGCGAAGACGGTGCGGATGCCGCCGCGCACCGAGTCGATGCGGCCGGCCAGCTCGATCTCGAGCGGCTGGTGCGGCGGGCCGCGCAGGACGGCGACAAGGTTCGGCAGCTTGTCATCGGAGCTGCGCAGGTAGACGGGGCCGCGCAGGACGTAGTCGAGCAGCGGACTCTTCGCCGCGGCACGGCCGTAGATTGAGCCTTTCGGGCAGGCATCGGCGGCGAACTGAACCCGGGTGCACACCGTGCGAATGTTGCTCTGGTCGAGGATGACAGAGCCCGGCAGGGAGACCGCGGCGCGGCGGATGTTTGCACCCGCCGGCATCTTCAGAACCGCCCGCAGCTTCGGGTGGGCGCCCCGCCCCGTGCCGCCGACGAGGCGGGTGTGCAGGCGCGGCTTGAAGCCGAGGGCGGCGCAGCCGCCGACCTGGAAGCGGTTGGCGACCTCCGCCCTTGCACCCTGCAGCGACGTGATCGCGCCCCCGACCGCCATCTCGGCGCAGCTGGTCGGGTTGAGGGTGAAGCCCGGCCGGTCCATGGTCACCCGCACCAAGCGCAGGTTGAGCGGAAAGCCGTTGCCCGCGACGACCAGCTTGTCGGGGATCGGGTCGGAGACGACCCTCGCCTGAGCGGTAACCGGATCGACGTGCAGCGCCGCCCGCACCACGACGGTGCCGAGGTCGAGCGGCCCGGCGACGATCGGCGTCACCACGACGAGGCCAAGCGGGGCGCCCCTGTGTGGACCGGTGAGGTAGACGTTGCCGGGGTTGTGGAAGGGCAGCGATCCCGCCCCCGCGGCCGCGTCGGAGCGGCCGACGAGGCTCGCCGCCGGGCAGCTCGGGCTGCGGCGCTCCCCGGCGCCCGTGCCCGCCGCGGCGGAGATCGAGGCCAGCGACGCCTCCGGGCAGTAGGGGACGCCGGCGAGCCTGGCCAGCATCCCGGGCGGCAGGGTCGTCTCCAGCCCGCGCAGCTCCTGGTGGCCGTCCTCGCGGCTGACTTCGAGGCCAAAGCCGCTGAAGGCCCCTGCCAGCGGGGTCGTGCTGCCGGCGGCGAAGCCGGGCGCGAACGGCCGTCCCCCGAGGCCGCGCGGGCAGGGGGAGCCGTTCGGGCCCGACGTGATCTGGGCGGTGTCGGTGTCGGTGACCGTCGGCATCTCCGAGTTCCAGGAAGTGAAGGTGCCCGAGCCCCGGAACGAGCCGCAGGTCGGCGGGTTGACCAGCGGCGCGCGCTCGCCGCCCCAGAAGTGCAGGCGGTAGTGCTCGAAGGCCAGCTGCGGGTTGTCGAGGAAGGTGGTGGTGAGGCGGCCCGTCTCGGGGTCGGCGTCGACCCGCGCCGCGAGCTTGATCGTCAGGCCGTTGCCGCGGGCGACGGTGTAGAAGCCGAGCAGCGAGCCATGCGGGTTGTCGTGCTGCTTGGCCTGGTAGATGAAGCCCTTCAGGGTGTCGGGCACCAGCGGCGAGACGATTTCCACGGTGCCGATCTTGGAAGCGTCGGGGCAGCGCGGCGCCTCGTTGTCCTCGAGGCCGACGTCGGCCTGCGAGCAGCCGATCAAGCCGTCGGCCGCCGACGGGTTGATCGCCATCCCCTCCGGCAGGCGGGTGACCGCGTCGCGCAGGTTGGGGGTCGCGAGCCCGTCGGGGTCTTCGTTCTGGGGCACCGTCAGCTCGACGTCGAGACCGGTCGGCGCGGCGGCCTCATGCGAGGTCGGCTCGATCTCGATCGTCGGCTCGAAGCTGAAGCCCGGGTCCCCGCACCCGGTCGCCTGCAGCAGCGGCGTCGCCGCCGATACGAAGGCGCCGGGGCGCTGCCAGGAGTCAACTTCGATCTCGAAGCCGCCCGCCGCCTCGCACCCCGTCGGCAGGGTCAGGAACGGGCGGCGCGGCACGCTCGGGTCGAGCGAGGCACCGTAGCGGTCGGCGTTGCGGTCGAAGCGCATCCAGTCGTGCGCGGGATCGCCGGGCACCCCCCACACCGTCAGCTCCGCCGCCCGCAGAAAAAAGCTCGAGTTCGTGTGCTCGATCCGCGTCACCACCGCGTAGCCGTCGGCGGGGTCGAGTCCCGCCTCGATCCAGACCGGTTTCTGGAGAACGACGAAGGCGAAGGCCGCCACCGCGTCCCCCGGCGGCACCATGTTGTAGACGGGGACGTCATGCCAACTGGGGGTTTCCATTGAGAGGATCTCCTCGGCGCTCTGGAGCAGCAGGTCGATCGCGCCGACCTGGCTCGCGATCGGGCACGCCTCCGACTCCAGCTGCGCCGCGCTGCACCTCGGCGTCGCCTCCGGGTTGCCGACGAAGCCCCGCGGCAGCCGGGTCACGTTCGTGCGCATGTTCTCGTCGGGCTCGGTGTAGGTGCCGAGTTCGTCGCTGGTCAGCTTCAGGTTGAGGTCGAAGCCGACCCGCAGCTCGAAGGGGTGCGAGCCCGCCTGGCGCTCCGCCGCCGCCGCTCGCTGCGAGCCTGCGAAGGCGTCGGCCGCGAAGCTGCCGGGGACGATCCCGAAGCCGGCCGGGGTGGCGCTGAAGACGGTCGGGTCGCGGTCGCTCGCCGCCGCCGCGGCGCCGCCGCCGGAGGCTTTCGCCACGTTGTCAGCGGTGCCGGGGCCGCGGTCGACCGCCACCGTGATCCTGATCACCGGGACGGCGCCGCGCTGGTAGCTTGGCTCGGGCTCGGAGCCCGCCGGGATCGAGTCGCCACGCTGGCAGGTGACGATGCCGGTGCCGACGCCCGAGCAAAACCAGCCCGGGCCGCCGACCGCGGTCACGGTGACGCCGGCCGGCAGCGTGTCGGTGACCACCAGCGTGCCGCTGGAGGCAGCATCGCCGACGTTGTAGGTCTCGATCACGTACTGGCCGACTCCCCCCGGCTCGAAGTGCTGTGGCCCGTGGGTGGACTTGACCTCCCAGGCGGGCGCCGCCAGGGCGCCGGCGGGGGCCAGCGCCAGGGCGCCGAGGCCGGCGCCCAGGCAGAGTGCGAGGCGCAGGCGTCTCATCGCGCCGCCCTCCGCTCCACGGCCCTGCACCGCTTCGCCTGGCGGCGCAGCTTCTGCGAGCGCCTGGCGAGCCGGGTGGCCTTGCGGCGCAGCTGCCGCGTGCGCTTGGCGTCGCGGCGCACCAACCGCCTGGCGTTGCGGCGGGCCTTGCCGGCGCGGCGGGCGAGCCGGCCGGCGCGCCGGCCTCGGGACCGGCAGCCCCGCCCGACGAGGTTGCCCTCGCCGCTCAGGGCGGCGCTGCCGAGCCCCGGTGGTGGCGGCGACGCCGGGGCCGGCCCGCGGCAGACCTCCCCCAGGCAGGGCGGCGGCGGAGGCGGCAGAGGCGGGAAGCCGCCGCCGATGCGGGCGTCGTAGAGCTGCGCCGTCGGCTGGCCGCTGCCGGGCACGTCCCAGATCAGCCTGCTGTAGCTGCCGAAGAAGATGTCCTCGCCGTCGCTCGAGACGCCGAAGATCTGGTTCTCGGCCACGTCTCCGTGGGCGGTTGAGTAGGTCGTGACGCCGTCGGTTAGCAGCCCCACCTCGCCCTCGAGCCAGCGGTAGACGTCCTCGTCGCCGTTGACGTCCTCGGGCACGAGCTTGTCTTTCGTCTTGAAGGCGATCAGCGACCCGTCTTCGGAGAGGATCGGCGGGTTGGCAGTTGCAAGGGCAAAGGGTCTCTGTGCGAGGGCCATACCCACAGCCTCCGTCGCCGCCGACCCGCTCGGGCAGGAGATGCAGACCAGGCTGCCGTCGCCGGCGTCGTAGCGGTAGTACTGGCGGAAGCCGGCGTTGCTCGAGCCGGTGAGCGCATCGAGCTGGGGGCTGCTTGCCGCGAACACCAGGACGCGGCCGTCACCCGTCACCTGGCCTCCATCCGCACTGTTGGGGGTGAGGCTATCGAAGATGTCGCCGTCCAGCGGCGCCACGTACGCCAGCTCGCCCCCCTCCAGCAGGTAGACGCTCCTCGTCCCATCGGTGTCAGCGGCCGTCAGGGCTTTCTCCGTCGGGAAGTAGACTCGCGCGCCGTTCTCCGAGAGGACCGGCTGCACCGAGTCAGTCGGTTCGACAACGTCCGCTTCTGGGACCACACACGTCATGCACACGCTGCCCGATCCGATCGTGTGCCGGTATATGTCGCGGGTGGCGTTGAGGTCGGCGGGGTCCAGGCGCGTGGTCGTCGCGAAGTAGGCCTCCGAGCCGTCGGCGCTCGCCCGCAGGAACACCGCGCCGCCGCTGGGGCCCGCCAGCGGCGGGCCGGAGACGAGCGTGGTGGTCTCGGCCTCGAGGTCGCGCATGTAGAGCTCGGCGGGATCGCCGCAGGCGTCGCCGCTGCTGTGGAAGTAGGCGCGGCGGCCGTCGGCGGAGATCACGTGCTGGTCCTGGCTCCCATTGAATTGCTGCGACCCGGAGGAAGGCACGCCGCATTCGGGCGGGCTTCCGTCCGGTAGAAGGCTGACCGGCGTAGGAGCGCTGTCACCGAAGTCGTAGACCAGCCGCGTGCCGCTGATGTGTCCGTCGATAAGCCGCTGTTTCGTCATCACGAGGACCTGGTCAAGGTCATCCGAGACAGCGACCTGCCTAACCAGGTCGGCATGCGTCGCATCGAAGCTGTGGAGCAGCGTCTGGTTGCCCTCTCGGTCGAGCCGGACCAGGTAGTTCGGAGGCTCTCCGGTGAGGCTTGAACTCTCAGCCACGGCGATAAACCGCGTCAGGCCCGGGGTGGCGAACAGCGGCTGGTACTTGCCGGTCAGCAGATCCGCTCCCGTGGGGAGGATGCTCTGCGATCGCCAGCCGCCGGGCGTCCGCTCCGCTACCAGCAGGGTGGTGGCGCCGGCTGGGCTCCCCGGCATCCCGCCGTTGTAGAGGATCGCCACGCGCTCCCCGTCCGGCGAGGGAGTTACCGCCCACACCGGGTTGTGGTTCGTGTCCGGCGGGCTGACCAGCTCGTAGCCGCGGCAGTCGGGGAGGTGGGTCGCGCCGAGCTGCACGCGGATCGCTTCGTTGGGGCAGGGCGCGGCCGCCGCGGGGGCGGCCGCGCCGGGAAGCGCTCCGGCGCAGAGCAGGGAGAGGGCGGCGATTGCCCTCTTGGCGAGCCGGGTCATGCCGTCTCTCCCCCGCGCCACGGGCTCCTCAGCCCTTCTTCTTGCCGGACTGGGCCTTCAACTTCACGACTCGGTTCTTCAACCCGCTGCCGACCAGCTTGGCCTTGAGGCCGCGCCTACCGGCCTTGCGGACGAGCTGCTTGCCCTTGCCGGTCAGCTTCGGCCGGATCACCCGCAGGGTGCTGTTGGTCGGCAGGTTGTACCTGGTCTTGCCGATGACCAGGTTCCTCTGCTTCTTGCCCTGCTTGACCCTGGCCGTCAGCTTCGCGACCCCGGTGCAGCGGGCGCCGGCAGCGCCGCGGCAGCGCACCTTGAGCAGGACGCGGCTGCCCTTCACCTGCGCCACGCCGTTGGCAAGCAGCTTGCCTGCGGCCGGGGGCGGGGACGGTGCCACCGGCGGCGCGGGCGGCGCTACCGGCGGCGCGGGCGGCGGTGGGACGGCGTCGAAGGTGGCGGTCACTCCGGTGTCCGCCCCGATCGTCATCACGCACGACCCGGTGCCCGAGCAGCCCCCGCCGCTCCAGCCGGCGAAGGTCGAGCCGGCCGCCGCGGTAGCGGTGAGCGTCACTTCGGTGCCCTCGGAATAGACCTCGGCGCAGTCAACGCCGCAGTCGATTCCCGTGCCGGTGACCGTTCCCGAGCCGCTGCCGCCCTTGGAGACCGTCAACTGGTGCGTCAGGTCGAAGGTCGCGGCGACTTCCGTTTCGCTGCCGATCGTGACGGTGCATTCCTCGCCGCTGGTGCTGTCGCAGCCCGTCCAGCCGGCGAAGGTCGAGTTCGCATCGGCGACCGCCGTCAGGGTCACAGTCGTGCCTTCGTCGAATGACTGCTGGCAGTCAGAGCCGCAATCGATCCCGCTCGGGCTGCTAGTGACCGTGCCGCTGCCCGTGCCGTCCCTGGAGACGACGAGCTCGTGGACGGGCAGACCGTCGTAGATGTGGACCTGGTCTTGACCGGGGTCGGAGACGTAGATCCTGTTCGTCGTGCTATGGGCGCCGACGCTGAACCCTTTGCCGCCGGACAGCTGCGCCGAGCCGAAGGGGGTTCCAGCGACGGGAGCGCCGAGGGAGTCGTAGACCGCCACCTCGTCGGCGCGGGCGAGGTAGACCTCGTCGCTGGTGCGGTCGACGGCGACGTCGAAGTTCGCGCCGCTGTCGAGAGTCCCGAAGAACGTCCCTTCCGGCGTGTACTTGTCGACGTGACCTCCGTCGCCCCCGTCCCAGTGGTGCGCGTAGGAGAAGTTTTCGGAGTCGAAGGCGATCTGGCAGCTGTCATCGTCGAGAATGCTGTAGAGCGGCGCTGCGGTCGCCGCTCCCGTTTCGGGATCGAGCGGGATCAGGCCATTGCTGAACTCGACCGCGTAGGGAACGCCGTTCGCGTCCACGCCGCCGCCGCAGAAGTCGCCTTCGACGGCGATGGTGCTGTCGGGGTCGGATTGCCAGAGGTAGGTGCCGTCGCCTGCGAAGGAGTAGACGGCGCCGCTGCCTCCCCACTGCACGCTCGCAGCCTCGGAGACGACATAGATCTGGCCGCTGCTCGCGCCCCCTGAGTTGTCGATCGCGATGTCGTTGACCCAGCCTTCTTCTTCCAGCTTGAAGGTGCCGGCGGTGGTCGAGGACCCGGGGATGGTGGATTTGTAGGCCCCCGTCGAGTCGAAGACGACGATCGCGTCGTGGCCGATGTCGATCACGTAGACGTCGCCGGTCGCCTCGTTGACCGCCAGCTGATCCGGCGAGAAGCCCGAGGTGATCGAGCCGCAGGGCGTGGCGACGCTGCAGGTGAACGACGAGTCGTAGGTCGGCGCCGCGGCCGAGGCCGAGGACGCCAGGAACAGCGCCGCGCAGATGGTGGCGAACAGCGCCAGCGCGAATCGTATTGGTGCGATTGGTGCGGTCAGGTGCTGCTTTGCGTCGCTCATGGCGTTGGTCTCTCTCCCTCTGTTGTCCCTGGGCGCCACCCATGGCGCTCCCTGCCGTTGCTGCGTCGCGGACGAATCTAGAAACATGATTGTCCGGGTTGAACGCTTGACATAGAAACATAGTTATCTACTCTTGTCAAGAGCTGAATCCGAAAAACGCTTCACAAACAGGGCCAAGCGGAAACAACGGCTTACCCGTAAAGGTCGTAATGGCGAAACGCCGCACTACAGAGCGGTTTGGGACCGGTCCACCGGGGCCGACGCGGCCCCCCGCGCAGGGATATCGTCGCCGCGCGATGGCCGACACGCCGTGGGGGGACTCGAAGACGCTGCGCGAGCGCCGGCTGCCGCCCGGGCGCGCTACGCCGCGCGAGGCGGTGGCGGAAAACCAGCGGCGGCGCCTGTTCGCGGCGCTCGTCGCGATCGTCGCCGAGAAGGGCTACGCGGCGACCACGATCGAGGACCTGGTCGCCCTCTCCGGCGTCTCGCGCAAGGCCTTCTACGAGCACTTCGAGGACAAGCGGGCCTGCTTCTGCGCGGCGCTCGAAGCGCTGGTCGGCGACGGCGTCGGCCTGGTCCGGCACAACTACGACGGCGACGGCGACTGGGAGGCGGGGGTGCACGCCGGCCTCGCCGGCTTCCTGACGCTGCTCGCCGCGCAGCCGGCGGCGGCGCGGCTGTGCTTCGTCGACGCCTACGAGGCCGGCAGCGAGGCGCTGGCGCTGGTCGAGGGCGCCTTCGACGAGTTCGCCGCGGTGGTCGGGGCGGGGCTCGAGCGGACGCCCGACCGGGAGGGGATGCCGGGGGAGATCGTGCGGGCGATCGTCGGCGGGCTGCGGCAGTCGATCCACGCGCGGCTCGCCGCGGGGCAGGCGGCGACGCTGCCGGAGCTGGTCGAGCCGCTGTGGAGCTGGGGGCTCTCCTACCGCCCGCCGCCGGCGCCGCTGCGCGGGCTGGGCGCGGGGAACGGCCGCGGCGGGGCGGAGCGGGCCGGGGCGAGCGCCGCGCAGATCGCCGAGTGCGAGGCCGACGTCGCCCAGCGCGTCCTGCGCGGGCTGGCGGCTGTGGCCCGCGAGCGCGGCTACCGCGAGGTGACGATCGGCGAGATCGCGGCACGCGCCTCGCTCTCCCTCGCCACTTTCTACTCCTACTTCCCGGGCGGCAAGGAGGAGGCGATGCTGGCGGCGCTCGACACCGGCTCGGCGCTGATGCTGGCGCAGACGCTGCCCGCCTACCGGCGCGCCCACGACTGGCCGCACGCGGTGCGCGCCGGCCTCGGCGCCTGCTTCGCCTTCGGGGTCGGCGAGCCGGATTACGCGCACCTGGGCGCGGTCGAGGTCTACGCCGGCGGCCCCGCGGCCCTCGCCCAGCGCGACCGGATCATGGAAGGCCTGCGGGGCCTGATCGAGCCCGGCTTCAAGCAGGCCCCCGAGGCCAGCCCGATCGCGCCCGAGGCGATCGCCGGCGCCGTCTACGCGCTGATCCACGACCAGGTGCGGGCGAAGGGCCCCGAGCGCCTGCCCGAGATCGCTCCGCTGGCGACCTACGTCGTCCTCTGCCCCTTCCTCGGCCCCGAGCAGGCCTGCGAGGTCGCCAACGGCGACGGGCGGCGGCGCTGACCCGCCAGCCGCTCGTCAAACGGCCAGCGCCAGCGCCACCCCGGCGATGCCGACAAGCGCGCCGACGATGCCGACGATCAGCCCAAGCCGGCCGCGACGGTAGTCCTCGGCCGCGCCGACAGCCTCACGTAGCTTGCGACTCAACTCGTCGGCCTTGTCGGAGGCTTTGCGCAGGCATTCGGAGCCGTAGGTCCAGTCCTCCCAGCGGTGGGCCGTCTTTCGCGAACGTCCCTCTTCCATCCAGTACCTGACTTCGCGCTCGACCTCCTCGATCTCCTCGGTCGAGGCGACGGTAGGCAGGCTGCCGCGATCGACCAACCGCGCGGCCCTGCCGTAGTAGCGGTCCCAAATCCCGTCCTTCTTCAGTTTGCCAAGACGAGCCTTGGCGACGACCTCGAAGGACTCCATCATGGTCCGACGCAAATGGTCCTCGAAGTTCGTCAGCTGGTCGCGCTGCTCCTCGTTGGAAAGCTCGGCGGCGCTTTCGGCCAAGCGGCCGAGGTGCGAAAGCGCCTCGTTGAGATTGTTACGCCCGATGCGGTTGTAGATGCGCGCATGCTCCTCGGCATAGCGATGTGCCTCCATCACCGTGAGGATTCGCGTCGAGAGAACCTCAAGCATGCGCTCGACCTGCTCGCGGTAGACGCCCTTGATGCGCTGCTCCGCGGACGACTTCAGGGATGAGTCGGACATCGGTTCCTTGGTCAGCGCCGCCGGCCTAGCAGCGAGTGCGCGGGGTCGAGTCCGCCGGGCGGTAGCCCGCGGGAAGGGAGGGGAGCTGATCGATCAAGCGATCACCGAGGTCGGCCAGCTCGAGGAGTTCGCTCTCGGTGTAGACGTCGAGGACAGACTGCGTCTCGCCGCCCATCTCCGAGCCTGGACCGTCAGGGAGGTCGACCAGCGTTGGCAGGCGCTCCAGCTCGGCGAGCGAGAGCTGCTCGTCCGGAACACCGAGCCTGCGAGATGCCCAGCGGTGATAGTAGGTGTTGCGCGAGGAGGTCATGGGAGAAGAAACAGCAAATCTCGAAGGTGCGAGGAGTCCGCAGCACATGCTAGTGGGGAAGAAACGCCGGCGGAAGAGCCGCCGAGGGGTCGAGGGACCGCCGAGGAGAGCCTGCAAGCGGGCTTGCGTAGCATGCCTGCGATGATCGTTGCAGGAGCGGACGGAACCAAGAAAGATTTTCCATGGGACCGCATGATTACCTAAATGCGGCGTCTGTGCGCCCCCCAGCGTCCTGTACGTCGTCCTCTGCCCCTTCCTCGGCCCCGAGCAGGCCTGCGAGGTCGCCAACGGGGACGGGCGGAGGCGCTGACCCCGGTTTCCGCCCGCCCGAGGAGCGGGAAGCCGCGCCACTGGTCACTTGAGCACAGGATGCTGGTGCGAAATGACCAGTGGGCGCGGGCGCAGACGCTGCGGCCGGTCCGTCCAGCTCAGCTTGTGCTGCGCTGCCCCGCGCCAGCGCTCCGACCTTGGAACGGTGGGCGCTGCGCTTTGCCCTGCGCCGCTTCTTGCAGCCGGTCGAGCGGACGATCGGGCGGGTGAACTCGCGCTTGCCGTTGTCTGAAAGTTCTGGGCCAAATAGTCCGAGCCGAGTAGCGGCCGGTGGCCGCACCGGCTTACGTTTGGCCTTTGTTCCCAACCAAAGGAGAATTTCCCTTGAAGAGCCTGAAATACGCTCGCACCGGCCTGCTGGCCTCGCTGACGGCGGTGGCCTTCCTGGCGCTCAGCGCCGGGCCGGCGTTCGCCTGGAACACGACCGAAGACGGTGTGAAGATGAGCGGCACGATCACCGTCAAGGAGAACGGCGAAAACGCCAAGACGTGCACGATTCCGGAGACCCTGCAGAACGGCACCGTCGAAGACAATGTGACGGATTGGCGGTTCTCGATCACCACGGCGCTCGCCGGCTGGCAGTACGCCGTCCTCGCCGACTGCGGCGAAGGCAACCCGAATCTCCGCTGGAGACCGGAAGGAAACATCTGGCAGGAAGAAGGAAGCAGCGAGTTTTCGGTTGAATTTCAGGAAACGATCTACAACTGGCACGAAAGCCCGTTCAGCTCGAGTTGGGGCCCCACCGATCCCATCGTTGTCACGTGGGTCAACGCCACCGAAGGTACGCCCTCGCACATCACGTTCGACGAAGACGTGATCGGCGTCAACTACTACCTGGAGCCGGTCACCGCGACCGGAACTGTCTACTTCACCACCCTCTCCGGCGGGGATCTGACCGTTCCCTAGGGACAGCGGCCGATCCCCCGTGCCCCCTCGGCGCCCGGTCGCCGAGGGGGCATCGAAACCGGTCGTGTTCAGATAGCCGGATTCAGACGATCTTGGCTGCATTCCGCATATACGGTTCGGGAATCCAGAGCTTCCGACGAGTGCCGGAGATGAGCGTGGCGTTGAAAGGTGCGGTTCTAGGTCTGCTGGTGGAGCGAAGAGGCTACGGCTACGAGTTGGTGCAGCGGCTCGCCGTGAGACTGGGACCGGCCTGGCAGCTCAGTCCCAGCACCGTGTACGCGGCGCTGGACCAGCTAGAGGCCGACGGCTACGTCACCGACGTCACGGACGCAGGGATGCCGTTCGGGAGCGCAGGGCGCCGCCGAGCGCGCCGAGTGGTCTACGAAGCGACGGAGTCCGGCCGGGACGCGTTCGAGGGGTGGCTGGCACAGCCTTCGCTCCAGGCCGAGCCGATCCGCGGGAACCTGGCGCTGAGGATCGCGGCCGCGCGGCGCGGCGACCTGAGCGTCCTGCTCGATGCCACCGGACAAGCCGAGCAGATCGCCCGTTCTGTCCGCTCGCAGGCAATCGAGGCGGCGCCTCCCGCGGGCGAACGGCGCTGGGAGGACGCGATGTCGGCGCTCATCGCCCTCCGAGCGATACGACGGCTCGACGGGGAGCTCGACTGGCTGACTCACGTCCGTCAAGCGCTCGAGGCGCTGGCCTCCGGCCCGCTCGACGGCGCTGTGCCAACCAGGCTCATCCCAAGTCCGGACTGAGGCGCCGGCGGTCCGGCCGCACCGGGCAGCCGGCCCGCTCGCGCACCTTGCCCGCTACGAAGCAGCGAGCTTCGGCGGGACCGACGAAGGGGGCGAGCGTGACGTAGACCGCCTGCGGCAGGATCGCCAGGATCTCCTCAGTTCGGCCGGCGAGGATCTCGACCCGCATCAACTCCTGGATCGCGCCGCCGATCGCCTCCGAGCATAGGCGCGGCAATCGCTGCGCCTCCGACCGGTGGGCGTACCCCTGCTCTAGAAAGAGACTGAAGGCCTGGCGATTCTCGATCGAGCGCGCGACCGCCGCCCTGCCCACGGCATAGCTCTCGACCACATCGACCCAAGCCAGATCGGGGCGCGAGGCCACGTAGGAGAGCATCGCCTCCAAGCCACGCCAGACCCGATCGGGCCAATCTTCGGCACCGAAGAAGGCCTCTGCCGCCAGTGAGATTGCGCGCTGCAGCCCGATTGTCTGCGCAGCGAGGAACACTTCATGCTTGCCGCTGAACGACCGGTAGAAGGCTCCGCGGCTGACGCGGGCGGCCGCTGTGAGGTCGGCCACCGTCGTCGCCGCGTAACCGCGCTCGCGGCTGAGGCGAGCCATGGCGCCGATGATCCGCTCATGCCGGTCGGCGCTCGCCTCGTCAGCGGACAGTGCCGAGCGGCCGCGCGGAAGCGGGCGGGGACGGTGGGACGGTGCCCGGCGAGCCGTGCCGAGCTCGCCGCCCAGCGCGCGCAGCTCGGGCTCAACGTCGGGGAGATCATCGGCGGAATAGGAGTCGATCCAGGCGAGCAGATCGAAGAGCAGGGCGCAGATCCGCGCGGAGTCGCCGTTGTGGAGGCGCACGGCGAGCACGTTCTCGACTCCACCAAGCAATGCCCTGCTCGGCACTCGCAGCGGTGACAGGCCTTCGGCGAGCCGCTGTTCCAGCGCTGCTGCGACCAAGCCGTCGAGCTTGTCCTGCATCGCATGCCGCCGATCGATTGTGGCCAGGGCGCCGCGCGCCTCAAGCATGAACAGGGACGCGCCGGCAGGGTCGGCCTCGATCGCGGCGAGGACCGCGGCAAGCAGATGCCTGGGCTGTCCGTCGCCGGCGAGTGGCGCCCGCAGCGAGCGCTCGAACACGGCGACAACGGCCGCGGCAACCTCGTCGTAGGCGGCATGGAAGCAGTCCTCGCGGTCGCCGAAGTGCTGGTAGAAGGTCGCGCGGGACACTCCCGCCCGCTGCACTACGCGACCCACCGTGGCTGCCGCGTATCCGTCGCCGGCGGCCGCTTCGATCATCGACCGGAGCAGCCGCTCCCGCCCCGAGCCGCTCAATACGACCTTTCCTCCTCGCCGAGTTTTGTGCGCAAGACAAGGCGGGCATCGCGTGCCTGGTGGCGAGGCACGCGATGCCCGGCGCAACAGCGTGCTACGGAGCGGTCACGGCGAAGCTGCCGCTCGCTACACCGTCTTCGTTGATCCAGTTGAGCAGCGCTCCCACCTTGGTGGGGTTCACGTTCGGTTCGTCCATTTCTATGAATTCCTCTTCGTATAGACAGAGACTGCCGGCTGCCGCTTTCGGATCGGCGACGTTCCCGGGACAGGCGGCCGGTGCTTCTTCTTCGGCGATTTCTTCTTTGGTGACGAAATGAGCTTCGGCGGGCGGCGCCGCGAGCGGGATCGGGAACGAAATCGTCGTGACGGAGATGACCCCGCCGAACCCGGGGGTGGCGGCGTAGCCGAACATCCCCGTCAACGTCTCCCCGCTCGGCAGCGTCCCACCTGCAGTCCAGGGAGAGCCTTCCGGCCCTTCGGGCCCGGTTGCGCCGTCGGCGCCCGCAGGCCCTTCCGGTCCGGTAGCGCCGTCTTCACCCGCAGGGCCCTGTTCGCCTTGCAGGCCCTGTGGCCCCGCCGGCCCTTCGGGACCGGCGGCCCCGTCTTGTCCCTGAGCGCCGTCAGCGCCCTTCGGCCCGACCGCGCCCACAGGCCCGGCGGGTCCCTGCATCCCGCCCTGCTGCGCCGCGTTGCGGGCGATCTTGATCGCGTTGACCGAGCGCTTGTTGGCGACGACTCCCAGTCGAAGCGCCTTGCGGATCTGCTTGGCGACGTTTGCCGAGGTGCTTGCCACCGGGGCGGCGATCGCCGGGATGCCGGCGAAGGCGACGGCGACGATCAGCGCCACGACGGCCACCGGCAAGGCGGCACCATGGCGGTTTCTAAGCGATGAGAACATCTGTTTCCCTCCCTGTTGGGGTTAGCGCTGCTTGTGGTTGAGATGGCGCCGCTTGGCCAGACGCTTTGCCCTGGCCTTGCGACATGAGGCGCCGACCTTGGGCCGGAAGCTGTGCGTGGCGCCGTTTTGTCCCCTGAAGCTCACGCGGGCGCGCTGGCCCTTGCCGGCGCAGAGGCTGCGGCTGTTGACGATCAGGCCCTTCTTGCCCCCCTGCATGTTCAAGACCACGCGGGAGATCGGGGCGTCCGGGATCGCGTTGAAGATCGAGCGGATGCCGAAGGCCCCGCCGCCCAGGGGCACGGAGTCGATCCTCCCCACCGCTTCGATGTCGACCAGGCCCCTGAGCGCCAGCACCATGTCGGGCAGGTTGTGGTTTGAGGAGCGCAGGAAGACCGGACCCTGCAGCGGCGTGTCGAGCAGGGGGCTCCAGGCCCTGGCGTAGCCGTAGATCGAGCCCTTGGGGCAGCCCGCTCCATGTCCTGCGCCCGCCGCGTATTGCACCCTGGTGCAGATCGTGCGGATGTGGGCCTGTTCGAGGAAGGCGCTTCTGGGCAAGACCACCGCTGCCCTTGAGAGGTTGGCGTCGCCCGGGCGGGGGGTGAGCACGGCTCGCAGGCCGGGGTAGGCGCCCCGCCTGGAAGCGCTCTGCGGCGGAGACCGGGCGGTCGTCGGCGGGGCTCAAGAGGTCCAGGTAGGAGCCGAACAGGGTGGCGCCGACCTGCGAGGGATCGCAGGAGGTCGGGTTCAGGGTGAAGCCCGGGCGGTCGACGCTCACCCTGATGTCCCTGACCGACAACGGGATGCCGGCGAGGATGTGGGGGATCGGATCGGAGCGCTCGCCATCGACCTTGACCTCCGCGGTCCTCGGGTCGAGCGTCAGCGCCTGGCGCACCACCACCGTACCGACGTCGAAGGGGCCGGCCACCGCGGGGACGATCGCGGCGACGCTCAAGGGGGCGCCGTTGAAGGGGCCGGCCAGGTAGACCTTGCCGGGGACGTGGACCAGGGTGGAGCCGACTCCCGCGCCGGTCAGCACCGAGCCGATCTGGGCCTCGGTGGGGCAGGAGGGGAACCGCTGCTCGTATCTGCCCGTCTTGGTCTTGGCGAAGGCCAGGGCTTCGTCGGGGCATTTGGCCACCCCGGCGAGCTTCGCCGTCACCCCGGGGGGCAGGGTGGCGTTGAACTTGGTCAGGTCCTGCTCGCCGTCCTCACGCGTGATCCGCATCAGGAAGGGCGAGTGCGAGCCGGCGTTGTTGCTGAGCGTGCCGGCCGAGAAGCCCGGGTCGAAGGGCGGGACATTGCCCTGCGGGCAGGGGGCCCCGCCCGGTCCCGATGTGACCTCGAAGGTGGAGCTGGTGGGCACCGGGTCGTCCGGGCGGGCCCAGGGGTAGAAGAGCGCCTCGGTCTCATAGGTCCCGCAGCGAGACGGGGTGATCAGCGGGGCGCGCTGGCCCTCGCGGAAGCGGAAGGCGAAGCTCTCGAAGGGCAACTGCGGGAGTTCGTCGAAGATGGCGCGGATCTGGCCGCTCTCCAGGTCTGGCTCGACCTCGCCCGGCAGCTGCACGAGGATGCCCCTGTGCGGTTCGCGCAGGACTATGTAGAGGGCGAGGAGCGAGTCGAAGGGGTTGTCGTTTGGCTCGGCGATGTAGACGTTGCCGGGGATCGTCTCCTCGAGCAAAGGCGTCTTCACCTCGACCGTGCCGATCTTCGACTCGGAGGGGCAGCCGTAGCTCGTCAGCGAGGCGGAGTCGTACTGGGCCGGAGAGCAGACCTCCAGGCCCTCGGCCTGGGAGGGGTTGACCGTCATCCCCTCGGGCAGGGTGACCACGGCCTTATTCAGATGCGACTGGGCCAGGCCGTCGGGGTTGAGCAGCCCGTGCTGGGGGAAGGAGAGGCCGATGTCCAACCCCGAGGAGGAGGCGCCATCCCTGGTCGTGGGCAGGGCGGAGAAGCTCGGGGCGAAGGGAACCCTGTGGCAGTCCCCGGTGCCTTCCTGGGGACCCGGGCCTCCGGAAGGGGCGTAGGGGGGCAGGTGGCTACGGATCGTGCGGGTGTCGAAGTTCCCCGGATCCTGCCAGGAGTCGGTGCGGATCGTCCAGGGCTGCCCCACGCCTTCGGGGGTGCAGGAGGTGGGCATGGTGAGCAGGGGGGTCGACGAGCCGCCGGCATGGGGGCCGTCTACCTCGCCCGGCTCGCCGGGGCAAGCTGAGGATGTCGCCGTGCCAGGCACCCAACCGAGAAACCCGTAGTTGCAGCGCTGTACGTCGTGACGAGGATCGGACGGATTGCCCCAGAAGGTGATCTCGGAGCCGTAGATGCGCAGCGCCTGCGGGGCGTTGCGCGGGCCGACGGTGATCCCGTAGCTACCGTCCTGTCGCAGCGCGGCGTCGAAGAGGACGGGGGTGTTGTAGACCTTGAAGCCGAAGCGCGCCGGCAGCCCGCTGGGTGCCTCGATGTTGAAGAGCGGATAGGTGAAAGTGGACCGCCACTCCGGAATCGCGCTGAAATTGACATCGATGTGGACGACTCCCACCTGCGATCCGGTCGGGCATTCGGTCGATCCGATCGGATCGAGCCCGAACAGCTGCGCGGCGGTGCAGCCCTCGACGGCGGTGGGATTGCCTACCATTCCGGGCGGCAGGTCGACCTGGGTGTCCCTGACGTCGCCCTCGGGCACCAGCAGGCCGTTAAAGTTCGGGTCTTCGATTGGGTCGGGATGACTATTCCACGCGACGTGCGTGACCACCGCGTAGGGGTGCCCGGCAGCCTGCGAGTAGTTACCGCCCTCGGCATAGGTAGTCGTCGACTTAGGGTCGGCGGGCGGATCGGCGGCTATCTGCACATCGAAGGCCTTGATGCCAAAGGCGGCCGAGGCCGGAGCCGCGCCGAGCGTTGCCAGGGCCACCACCGCAGCGCCGAGCGTTGCCAGGGTACGGCAGCTCATCGTCCGACCCTCCGGTTGCGCTGCCTACAGGCCCTTGCCATGCCGCTCATCCGCTTCCCCTTTCTCCGCAATTTGTTCGCCCGCCGCCGCAGCTGCCCAGCACGGCGGGGTTCGCTCGCCGCCTTCCGTCCCATGGCGCGCAGACGCTTGGCGTGCAAACCCAAGCGGCGGGCATGCCTGCTGGCCGGGCGGCAATTTTTCCGCCGCTGCCCGGCGGCGGAGGAATTGCCCACCCCGACGAAGCCCGAACTGGCGGGGGTCACCGGATCCGGCGCCGACCCCGGCGGCTGGCAGGCGTCACCCTGGCATTCGGCGGATGGCAGCGCGTTCTGGGCCGGGATCCCGCCGTTGACGCGGGCGTCGTAGATGTCGATCAGTTGATCGGCGTCCTGACGGACCAACTGCTCACGGGTTGTGAAGAAGGCATCGCGGCCGTCGGGGCTGGCGTCCACGAAGACGGAATCGCAGTTGCATTCACCCGAGGACAGAAGCATCGCTTCGCCCCGTTCCGAGTCGTACACATAAACATCGAGCTTGCCGTTGGTATCGCCGAGCGCCAGCGAGTCGGGACTGGTGAAGAACACATAGCGCCCGTCCCGGGAGAGCGCCGTGTTGCTGTGGAGAATCGCCGCCTCATTCCGAGTTAGGCCAGCGCCCAGCGGCGTGCCGAACCGGGCGTCTCCATTTGGGGGGGCGTCGCTCGGGTCGCAAGACACGCAGACCAGCTCGTCACGGTCGTGACTGTAGAGGTATAGCTCGCTGCAGCGATTGATATTGCCGAGACACGTGGAACCCGTGCCGGCTTCGCCCGGAACGGGTTCATAACCGGTCAGGTTTGCACGGGAGCCGAACAGGACATGCCGGCCGCCTGGCGTCGACTGGGCTTCCCTGTAACCGCGCTGAGAAAACGTGCCCTGCTGGCCGAGGTTAGGTTCGCCGCGCGAGCTCCGGACGGCGACCAGCCGCCAGGAGCCGCTGTGACCCACCCAGAGGTTCTCTTCTCCGTCGAGCACATACACGCGCTCTCCGTCGTCGCCGGTATCGACGACGTACAACGGGGTGAACTCCGGAGTCGCCATCAGCGTGAGACGTTCGCCCGCCGGTGCGCCGACGTCGTACCGGTACAACGAGACCCCGTCGCCGCCATCCTCGTCGACCAGGGACTCGCGGGAGAGGAAGAAGACGGCGGCGCCATCCGGGGTCGCGGCCATGAATATCGACCGCCGCGGACCGGCTGGGTCCGGCGTAGAGCGCTCGCTGGCGTCGATCTGCACCGTCCGTTCGCCGGCTTCACGCATATAGATGGAGCCGGCGAAACCCAAGGCCGCACGCGAACCCGCTCCTACTACGTCCCTCCAAGGAACCAGCGAATCGGCTGCCGTGAAGAAAGCCCGTGTGCCGTCGTCGGAGACGACATTGGCCTGCTGCGTGTACGTCCCGTCTCCCCATGCTCCGCCATCGGTGAGCGCCCCCGCCCCAGAGACGGACTGCGGCGCCGGGCAGGGCGGGCTCGCGCAGGCCGCATCGGGAAGGATCCCGACGAGCCTCACTACGCCATCGGCGAACATGTACGCGTTTAGCGAATCGCCGGCATCGCCAGTCAGCTTGTCGGTGCTGTCGAAGGCGATATGCCCGAGATCGGCCGACGTATCGGCAAGGTTGATGTGGGGGGCGCTCTCCCAGGCGACAGGCGGCACCGGCGACTCGGCGTCGCTCGCCAGCTCGAAGCGGGGGAAACCCGAGCGGAGGCCGGCGGCGCGGTAGAGGTTGGGCACGCCCGCGACGTTGGCGCTCGTCGCCCCCTCGATCGGCGCGAAGCCGCGGAAGACGGCCTTGTCCAGGTCGTCGGAGAAAGCGCCGACGTATGCGCTCCCGGTGAATGCATGCGGGGCTCGCGGTGTCTCTTGGATCGGGGTCAGGGGATGCGTGATCCAGCCGGACGCGTCGCGCCGCGAGAGGTACTCAGCGCCGATGTCAGCGACGCCGATGGTACCGGCGAATCCAGCCGCGGAAGCGTAGGTCACCGCCCCCCCATCAGCCGCGGCGCGCGTTCGCAGGGGATGCGGTTCGATGTTGCCGCCGTTCTTGTCGACCGGGCTCACCATCTCGTAGGCGCGGCAATGCGGCAGGGCGGCCGAGGAGCGAACGCGAAGCGAGGCGTTCGGGCAGGGCCCGGGCGCTGGCCGAGTGCTGAAGGTCAGCGACTCACCAGCCGCTTCCCCGCCGGCGTTCTCCGCGACCAGTCGGAAGTGATAGGTCGTCTCGGGTGAGAGTCCCTGTAGCGAGGCATGCACGGAGACGAAGGCGTCGGCCGAGCCCGCTTCGCCGTCTTCTCCGACGGGCACGGAGGCGCAGGGGTTGGAGGCGCAGTCGGCCGTGCCCCACTCGAAGCGGTAGGTCGTCGCGGCGTTACGTGGGCTGATGCGGCCGTTGAGGCGGGCGGAGGTGGCGAAGCGCCGGTCTGCGGATACCGTCTCGACCAGAGGAGGCGTGACCAAGGTGGTGAAGGAGGGGTGGGGCATAGCCGTCGTAGCCGAGCCGCCGACGTTCTCGGCCCGCAGCCTCACCGAGTAGGCGGTGTTGGGCACCAGTTCCTCGAGGTCCTCTGAGACCGGCTGGGGTCCGTCGCCCTCGATCGGCCCCTGCTCTTTTCCGGCGATCCATTTCACCCCGTCGGCGGTGTATTCGAAGCGGTAAGCGGTCTCCTGCAGTTCCCCTTCGCCATTGGGGTCGATCGTCCCGCTGAGGTGGGCGGTGGTGGCGCCGAATTCCGCCACCGGGTCGATCGAGACCTCGGGGGCTTCGGCGACCGGTTTGGCCGGAGTCGTGAAGGAGGTCGTGTCTTCGGCTTTGCCGACCGAACTCTCGGCGATCAGGGTGACGTCGTATTCGGTTTCCGCTTCGAGCCCGGTGGTTTCGTCGGAGACCGCGTGGTCTTCGCCGTCGGTCGGCACCGGGCGGTCTCCCTGCAGGCCTGGGCAGGCGGGCGCGCACTGGAAGCGGTAGCTGGTCTGCTGTTCGGCTTTGGCGCCTCCGGAGTTGACCGTGCCGCTGAAGTGGGCCGATTTGAAGGTGAGCGAGCTCGGTGGGTCGATCGCCGCCGTCGGCTCGGCGATTTCTTCGCCGGGGCCGTAGACGCGGACGCGGCTTTCTCCGCCCAACAGGTCGTAGTAAGAGATGTAGATCCGCGCCGACGTGCTGTTGACCCCAACTCCAGCGGCATGGTCGGCTTCCCCGTTCGGCAGTTCGATGGTCGCGAGGGGGTTGCCTTCTTTGTCGAAGCGCTGCACGACAGGGGCGCCGCCACCTTCCCCCGGTTTCCTCAGGCCGAGGTAGAGGTCCTCGCTGGCCGGGTCGACAGCGAGGCCGAACACACCCCCGGCGATCTCGGCGCCGTCTTCGGAGACATCGGTCGATCCGCCGGCCCCCGGGAAGAGCGAGGTCTCGTAGCGCCGCGCCCAGTGACCCGAACAGCGTTTCGCGTAGAGCGTGGTGGCGGTGACCGCGAGTTGGCAGGGGGCGTCGTTGCCGTTGGGGAATCCGACCATCTCGGAGTCGAAATCTTCGTCGCTCACCGGATTGCCCGACGGCACGTATTTCTCGATCCGTGCTTCGGCTTCGAAGCCTTCCGCACCCGTGTAGGCGATGTAGAGGTTTCCTTCCGGATCGACCGCGACCCCCCTGGCGAGGAAATGCGCGTGTCCATGCAGGTTCCCCGATCCGTCAATCGTCCCCAGGTGAGTGCCGTCGGAAGCGAAGACGTCGACGCCGTCTTCGCTGGCCACGTAGACGTCTCCCGCGGTGCCACCCAGCGCACCAGGCGGGGCGACCGCCACCTGGTGGCGTTTGAACTCAAAGGTGAAGCCGGTGAGGCGCGGCTTGCCGGCGTCGGGCCCGGCGGTGAATTCCTTGGGAACCCCCGCAGAGGTGAAGCGGGCGACGACGCCCAGGCCTTCCGCTCCATTTCGGCGGTCGATCACGTAGACGTCGCCGTTGGCCTGGTCGACCGCTATGGCTTCCGGGGACTGAAATTCGCTGGACGGCGTCCCACTGGGCCCAAACTCGAAGAGGAATGGGTGCACGATCGCGGCGGACGCCCGCGGGGCGACGAAGGCGAGAAGGCAGAGCGCGAGGGCGCAGGCGAAGGCCAGGCGGGTTGTCGAAGCCGTTGCGGCCGGTGCCTTCGCGATACCTCTCACGTTGCTCCCCTCGTCCCTTGAGCCCTCCGCCGACCGCTTCCCGTGCGGCCATGCCTCGGGGCTCGGTTTTCCCTGTTTCCCTGCCCGCCCCAGGGACGGACCCCTTCGTCAGCGGGCTACGTGGTTCCGGGTGGACAACCACGTTTCCCGATGTCGGGGAGATTAAGACACATGGTTGTCTGGAAGTCAAGGGAGAGGTGCAACCTGCCTGCAAATCGGCAGGTTTTCGTAACCGTTCAGTCGGGTAGGGGGACATAACCGCCGTCCGGCGAATCCCCAGACGTGGAGCGCGCTGAAGCCGAGGCGATCTACGACCAGGGCCGCGAGACCGTTGTCGCGGTGCTGCTGCGGATGGACGAACAGATCCAGCAGCTGACCAAGCAGGTCGCCGAGCAGGGCGCCAAACATGAGAAGCGGATCGCCGAGCTGGAGCGCCGGCTGAACCGCAACTCCCGCAACTCCTCTGTGCCGCCCAGCCAGGATCCCCCAGACGCCCCGCAGGGCAAGCGGCCCGATCCCTCCGGGCGCTCGCAGGGCGCCCAACCCGGACACCAGGGCAAGGGGCGCAAGCTGTTGCCGGCGGAGGCCGTCGATCGGGTGGTGGACCATCGCCCGCGGCGCTGCGATTGCGGGCACCGCTTCGAGGAAGGCGATGAGGTCGGCTCCCCCGCCCGCCACCAGATCACCGATCTGCCCGAGATCGCGGTGGCGCTCACCGAGCACCGCCTGCACCGCAGCCGCTGCCCGGATTGTGGCAAGGCGACCCGGGCGGAGTTGCCGGCCGACGTTCCCGCCGGCGCCTTCGGTCCCCGCCTGGAAGCGGCCGTGGCGACGCTCGCGGTGCGCAACCGCGTCTCCCGCCGCGACACGGTCGAGCTGGCCGGCGAGCTGTTCGGGGCAAAGCTCGCGAGCGGCACGGTGGATGCGATCCTCGCCCGCACGGGGGAGGCGCTGGCAGGCCCCTACGAGGACCTGCTCGCCCGGGTTCGCGGCGCTCCGGCCTTAAACTTCCGGCAAAGCCCGATCGAGTGGCTACGGCGCGAGCACGTCGATCGGCTCGGCGGCGCCGTCAAGCCCGGCCTGGCTCACTCGGGAGACTACGCGACATTCTGTCCCCTTTAGATCTGCCGCTCCTCGTACAGCTGCTCCATCCAGGGGCACCCGTTCTCGATCTCCTCGCGAATGAAGGCCAACTCCTCCGGGGGAGGCTCAATAGCGGCCATGTGATCTAAGAACTCTTCCGATATTTCAACCCGCCCGCGCTTGTCCGGTTTCCAAAGACGACGAGCGAGACGCCAGAAGCGCAGCAATGAGCCCTCCCTGGTCGCGCACACCGCCCGAAGATTTTCTGGCGGAAGCGGGTCGATCTTCGGACTGTAGACCCGCCATTGACCCTCGTCATCTAGCTCCTTGGGACCAAACAGATCAATGAAGAAAAGGTCATCGGTCCCCTCCTCCAAAACAAAATTCGCCGCCTTGAGATCGAGACCATCGGGCAATAGGGAGACCTCTCTTCCAGCGACTTCTTCGCGCCTCAGAGAATCGGGGGGATAGCTGTAGAGCGTCCTTAAAACTTGGTCTACGAAATACCACTTGCGGAAATTTGGCTGCTTCGCGTCTTTCAGCATGACCTCGGCATCTCCGCCATAGATGTACGCCTCGTAGGAGAAGATTTGGACTTCCTCTGCCGAAATCGGAACAACCCTCGAGTAGAGCAGCTTCGGCACCCTCCAGCCCGCGCCCATAAGCTTCTCCCGATAATGGGCAAGACGACTCCACATAGCCTCGGCTTCGTCCCGGCTGAGTCCCTTGCCTGCGCCCATCCGCTTCCAAATGACCCGGCGCTCTCGTCTTCCGTGACCGTAGGCAAGAACGGAAACGCGGGATTGCCGACCTTGGCTTATCCCCTTGGCTTTGACGAACCGCAAATTGGTGCCCGTCCCAGGCTCCCGCTTGGCGGCGAAGCGCTCCTCGGCCTCGGTCAGGTCGAGCCCCGAAGAGGTCTTCTGCTCAATGAGATGGGTCGCACACATTGTTTCGAAGTCGATTGCCGCGGTCATGCATCGGTGTCGTTTGAGTCGAGTGTCCGGACTCTCCGGCTAAGGAGGCTCAGCGAGGTAGCTGAAGCTAGCCCGCCGCGCGGACACTAAGACAGGCTAGAGCCTCGCTGGTTGCCCCATGGTCAGGCGCCGGGAGACATCGTGCGCAGGCCGGCGAGTCGCGCGGTGGCGGCCTGGCGCTCGTCGTAGGTCACGAACGCCTCGATCGGATCGAGGGCGACCGCGGACGCGACGTGGATCGCGTCGAGGGCGCGCAGGGCAGGCTCGGCGAGCGCCCCCGCACCTTCCAGCAAAGCCCGATCGAGTGGAAGCAGCGCGAGCGCGTCGATCAGCTCCGCGCTGCGTTCGAGCAAGAGGTCGAGGGGCAGCGCTGGGTCCTGTGCGACGGCGCGGCGCACCGCGCGAGGAATCTCCGCCAGGACCAACTCGCTGCTGACCAGATCCCCATCGGCCAGGAAAGCGCGCAGCGCCTCCGACTCCGCCTCGTCGCGGACAAGCTTGACCAGCGCGGAAGCGTCCGCGTAGAAGACGGCCACAGCTCAGCGGTCGCCGCGGATCTCGTCAAGCGCGCGGCTCAAGGCCCGCGGGTCGCCCGTCAGCTCCAACGGCCCCGGCAGACCCGAACGCGCCGGAGGCGAGACTCGGCCTGCGGCGATAAGCCGGTCGAGATCGGGCCCCCTGCTCGGCGCGGGGCCCAGCTCGGCGACCGGCCGGTTGCGGTCGGTGACAAGCAACCTCTCCCCGCCGCTCACCCGGCGCAGATAGACGCTCAAGTTCTGCCGCAGCTCCGCAACGCCGACCGACTCGCTCATGTACATGAAGGTAGCAGAACGTGATAGTCGCTTTCGCGCATGAGGAGCGCCGCCGCGGTCTCCAACTGAGGTGCGCTCATCGGTCTGAGACCGCCGGTCGCTCCCGCAGCATCTTTGTGAGAAGGTCTCCAGCTACCTGCCGGGCCCGAGCGTCTCCGGCCCTCAAGCTGTCGAGCAGGGCGAGGACTTCACCTAGCTCCGGCCAATCCTCAGCAGCCTCGGCTGCCGCAGGATGCAACGGCTCGATCGCCTGCCCCCGAACTTGCCCGCGCGCATGCGGCCAGACGGGCGGCGGCTCGTCGCCCGAAGAGTGGATCGCACTCGCCATCGGCGCCGCCGCCCATGCCGCAGGCACACCCGGCACAAGCGCACCGAGCCGGACGGGAGCGACGAAGCGCAACGCGTGAAGCGCGAACTCCTCGAAATGCGGGCGATGGACTTCGCGACGGTCCGGGGAGTACAGACCCACCGCCTTTGCTCTCCCCAGGGCTCGCTGTACAACCGGGTGTGGAGCACGGAGACGCTCCGCGAGGGACCTGTAGCTCCACGCCTCATCATTGGCGAGCAGCCCGCCGAGGACATAGATGTCGGAGTCCTTGATCACGATGGCGGAAGCGTATCAAGTATCAATACGCGATACGCACCGGAATCACCACGGTGCTGATCTTTCGACTGCCGATCTCGTGGCCTCACCCGGAACAACGCGGAACGCGCCCGACAGGATTCGAACCTGTGACCTTCGGTTTCGTAGACCGAGCCCGTGGACCCGCTGGGCTACGTGGAGCCCGGTTTCAAGCGGTTTCCGGCGAATCGAGATACGTGGGGATCGGCTGGAACCCGTGGGGAATGTTGCCCCAATTGTTGCCCCAGGAGTGCTTGAAAGCCGTGTTCGCCGCTACCCTTGGAGGCGTGAGTACCCGCGAGAAAGTCGAGAAGCTGCTCGATCGGCTCTCCGAGGACGAGTTGGCGGCTGAGTACAAGCGGCTGAGCCAGGCCGTCGAGGGCGAGCCAGCTGTCGATGACTTGGGCGATCTGGAGCGATTCAGCGCGCGCGCGTCGCGAGGCGTCCTCCGCCACATGACCGAAGACGAAGAGAAGGCCGGCATCTCGTGGGAGGAGTTCCGGCCGCGGTGAGGCGCGGCGAGGTCTGGTGGCATGAGCCGCCGGATGAAAAACCACGGCCGGTCCTCGTCCTCACGCGCGACGACGTGATCGTCCGCGCGCTCGATGTTGTCGCGATGCCAGCAAGCAGGACCGGGCACGACTGGCTGACCGAGGTCGAAGTCGGACCCGAGGACGGCATGCCGACGACATCCTTCCTCGTCGCCGAGAACACGCTGTCCGCCGAGAAGGTCTATCTAACCCAGCGCATCACCGAGCTCGGCGCAGCGAAGATGGATGCGGCCTGCCGAGCGCTGGCGACGGCTACAAGTTGCGGCTGACATCATCGGCTGGACCGTCATCCCGAGCCGCGCAAACTGCTCTGCGATAGGCAATACGCGGCCTCACCCGGAACAACGCGGAACGCGCCCGACAGGATTCGAACCTGTGACCTTCGGTTTCGTAGCCCGACGATCCGCCGCTTGATAGAGCCGTTCGCGGCGCTAACCCGAATCATTCATGAAGAAACCGCGCCCCGGGTCATCCGGGGCGCGGTTTCGTC
>JBBDJH010000014.1:46666-77991 GCA_040879985.1 Solirubrobacterales bacterium | reverse complement strand
TCTCCTTCACAGAGGACTTTCACCTCCGAGCGTCCTGGCATGCCCGGCGTACATGCTCAGTGGCAAGGCTCCGCCTTGCCACTGTTGAAACAGGGCGCCGCCGAAAGGCGGCGCTGATCAGCAGAGGACGGCGGCGAGGCGGAAGGAGAGGGCCTCCAAGGCGAGTTCCTCGGAGACGTTGAGGTCGAGGCGGCGGCGGGTGTCCTCGACCAGCTCGACGGCGCGCCGGGCGCGGTCCAGGCCGGGCGCGACGCCCTGTGCCCCGCCTGGGGACTCAGTGTGCGCCCCGGCCTGGGCGCGGAGCGCATCTACTCGGTCGCGGTTGTGGGCGAGATCGGCGGCGCCGGCGGCCACGGCGCCGAGGTCACGGAACCAGGCGGCGGTGAGGCGCAGGCCGAGGTCGAGCAGCTCGGTGCGGCGGCGGCGGCCGGCCCGTTTGGCGGCGTCGGCGATGTCGCGGGCGGAGCGCTTCATGCCGGCCTCCTTCTCCTCCTCGAGCGCCTCGCGCGCCGCCGCCTCGGCCTCCTCGCCCGCCGCCTCGGCGCTCTTCAGCATCGCCCGCCAGGCGGGTCCGGCGTCCTCGCCGGCGAGCGCCGCCGCGGCGAACCCCTCGGCCTCGCCGCGCAGCTTCCGCCCCGGCTCGCTGAGCAGTAGCCGGGCCAGCTCGACGTCGCCGGCGGAGAGGCGGGCGGCGGCGGCAACCTCCGCGACTGCCGGAGCGTCCCGCCCGGGCTCGCCCCCCTCCGCCCCCCCGCTCCCCCGCAGCGCCGCTTCCACCGCCTCGACCGGCAGCGGCGCGAAGTCGACCGGCTGGCAGCGCGAGGCGATCGTCTCGAGCAGCGCCGCGGGCTCGGCGGTGAGCAGGATCAGGTGGACGAACTCGGGCGGCTCCTCGAGCGTCTTCAGCAGCGCGTTCTGGCTCTCGTCGCGCATCGCCTCCGCCGCCTCGACGACGAAGACCCGCTTGCCCCCTTCGTACGGCTTGTAGGCCGACGCCCGGATGACCCGCTCGCGCACCTCCTCGACCATGTGCTGCGCCCCCTTCGGCGCCAGCCAGACCAGATCGGGATGCGGCGAAGGATCGAGCAACGCCCGACGCCGCGCATCCTCGCCATCCTCGGCGGCCGCCGCAAGAATCTCCGCCGCAAAAGCCCGCGCCGCCGCCCGCTTCCCGGAACCGGGTGGACCGCGAAAGAGGTACGCGTGCGACGGGCCCGCCTTCAGCGCCGCAGCCAACGCCATCTCGGCCCGGGGCTGATGCTCAGCTACGAGCACGCACCGCCTCCATCACCCGCGCATGAACCTCCTCCACGCTCCCCTCGGCGTCGACCACGACAACCCGGTCCGAGGCGATCGTCGCGATCTCGTCGTAGGCCTCGGCGACGGCCCGCTGCAGCTCCAGCCCCTCGGCCTCGAAGCGATCGTCGCCCGCGGCCCGCCCCAGGCCGACCTCGGGATCGATCCGCAGGTAGACGGTCAGGTCGGGCCAGAGGCCGTCGATCGTCTGGTCGACCAGCGAGAGCACATAGCTGGTGCCGAGCCCGCGGGCGCCGCCCTGGTAGGCGACGCTGGAATCGGCGAAGCGGTCGGCGACAACCGTGCCGCCGTCCTCCAGCGCCGGCCGCACGACGCGCGCCAGCAGGTCGGCGCGCGCGGCGGAAAACAGCAGCAGCTCGGCGAAGGGGTCGATCTCCAGGCCGGGGTCGGCGAGCAGCTCGCGGATCCGCTCCGCCGCGCCGGTCCCGCCCGGCTCGCGGATCAGCGTCGCCCCCTCGCCGAGCGCCGCGGCGAGCAGCTTCGCCTGCGTGCTCTTGCCGGAACCGTCCACCCCCTCCAGAGAAACGAACACGTCAAACCACCTTCCGCTGTTCCTTTTGTGTCCTATGCGGACATAAAGCACAGCGGAACGAGTGGGTCATCTCATTTCGCGGTCGCGGCTTTGGCCCGTTTGCGTTTGCGGGTCGCGGTGGTCGATTTGTCCGGCGGCGGCTTCTTTTCCATCTCTTTTTTCGCCGCTTTCGCGGCTTCGCGCTCGGCGCGGCGTTTCTTCATCTCCTGCATCGACTCGCAGTCGTCGTTGAGGCAGAGGTTCCAGGAGCGGCCGCGGAAGGGGACGACTTTGAGCCGCGGGGTCTCGCCGCAGACCGAGCAGCGGTCTTCGAGCTTGAAGACGTCGCCGCGCTGCGGCAGCGGGAAGGTCTGGTCGCAGGACTCGGGGTCGTCGAGCGTCCAGCCGGAGCAGCCGACGAACCGTTTGCCCGATTTTTTCGCCCGGATGATGCGCAGCATCTGCGGCGAGCCGTCCTCCTTCTTGCGGCCGGCTTCTTCGCAGACCTTGCAGGGGCCGAGGATGCGGTCTTCGTCCATCCCCTTCCAGATCACTTTGGCGAGGTCCTCGCGGCTGCCGTCGATCTCGGTCCAGGTCTTGTGCAGGAGGTCGCGGCTCTCGCCGACGACGGCGCCCTTGGTCATCTCGCCGGCGGCTATCCGGTCCATCTCCGCCTCCAGCTGGGCGGTCATCTCCGGCGTCGCCATCGCCGGGACGAAGTTCTTGAAGGCCTCGTAGAGGGCGATTCCGGTCTCCGAGGGAACCGGCGGGTTGCCGAAGACGTAGCCGCGGTCGAAGAGCTTCTGGATGATGTCGGCGCGGGTCGCTTTGGTGCCGAGGCCGCGCTCCTCCATCATCTCGATCAGTTTGGCCTGCGAGATCCGCGCCGGCGGCTGGGTCTCCTTGTCGACGATCCAGGGCTCGCCGTCGAGGGCGAGGCTCTGGCCCTCCTGCAGGGCGGGGATCTCCTCGTCGGCCGAGCGGGCGTAGGTGTAGATCGCCGCGTAGCCGGGGTCGACGACGACCGAGCCGCGCACGAAGTAGGTCTCCGAGCCGGCCTCGATGTCGGCCCGGGTCGACTCGGTGATCATCGGCGGGCTGAAGGTGGCGAGGAAGCGGCGCACGACCAGTTCGTAGACGCGCTTCTTGGGGCCCTCGAGGGCGCCGGGGTGGATCGCCTGGGTCGGGTAGATCGGCGGGTGGTCGGTGGTCTCTTTTTTGCCGCGGGTCGGTTTCAGCTCGCCGTCGAGCAGGCCGGCGGCGGCGGAGAACTCCTTGACCCGGACCAGCGAGGAGACCAGCTCGCGCAGCGGCAGTGAGGCCGGGTAGACGGTGTTGTCGGTGCGCGGGTAGGAGATGAAGCCGTCCATGTAGAGGTCCTCGGCGATCCGCATCGCGCTGGCCGGGGTGATCCCGAGGCGGCTGGAGGCGTCGGTGCTGAAGGCGGTCGTGTTGTAGGGGGTCGGCGGCCGGCGCGTGTTCTTGCGCGCCGTGACCGACTTGACCGTGCCGGGGCCGGCGGTGCCGGCGAAGGCGGCGTCGGCCTCGGCTTTGTCCCAGAACTTGTCGACGCTGTGGTGGGTCTCGAAGGTCCCGTCCGGGTGCTCGAACTTGGCGAACAGCTCCCAGAACGGTTTGGCGACGTGGGCGCGCCGTTCCATCTCGCGCTCGACGATCAGGCCCAGGGTCGGGCTCTGCACACGGCCGACGGAGAGGAAGTTGGAGCCGAAGCGGCGGCTGGCGAGCGAGACCGCGCGGGTCAGCGTCGCCCCCCAGAGCAGGTCGATGTCCTGGCGGGCGGCGCCGGCGTTGGCCAGCGGGTAGGAGAGCTCGTCGAGCTCGCCGAAGGCGCGCTCGATCTCTTCCTTGGTCAGGGCCGAGTAGCGCGCCCGCTTGATCCGCAGCGTGCCGTCGGCGGTCCCCTCGCGCGAGCCGAGGTCCGGGTTGGCGTCGAGCATCTCCTCCAGGGCCTCGAGCCCGATCAGCTCGCCCTCGCGGTCGAAGTCGGTCGCGATGACCAGCTCGTCGGCCTCTTTGGCGACCTTTTTGATCGCTTTGACGACGTTTTTGTCGGTCGGCTCCTTGATCAGCTCGGCGTCGATCAGGTCGTGCAGGTCGGTCTTCTGCCAGTTCGAGTAGCCCTCGGGGAAGGCCGGGCCGAGCACGTGGCCCTTCAGCCCGATCGTCATCTGCTCGGCGCCGTCGCGGTCGGTCCAGGTGTAGAAGGGGACTTTGAAGGTTTTGTCCGCCTTCGCCTCGCCGCCGCCGAGAATGTCGGCGATCTTCTTGGCGCTGTTGTTCTTCTCGGTGACTATCAGCCGCATGGGGCGGCGAGGGTAGCAGGGTAGGATCGGGGCGCTTTGAGGACTCTGGTCACCGGCGGCGCCGGCTTCATCGGCTCGAACCTGGTTGACGCGCTGCTCGCGCGCGGCGACGCGGTGACGGTGGTCGACGACCTCTCCACCGGGCGCCGCTCGAACCTCGACGCGGCGCTTGCGGCGGGGGCCGAGCTGGCCGAGCTCGACATCCGCGACGCGGCGGCGCTGGCCGAGCGGGTCGCGGCGGCGCGGCCGGATGTCGTCTTCCACCTCGCCGCCCAGATCGACGTGCGCCGCTCGCTCGCCGACCCGGCCTTCGACGCGGCGGTCAACGTCGGCGGCACCGCCAACCTGCTCGAGGCGATGCGGGCGGCGGGCTCGCCGCGGATCGTCTTCGTCTCGACCGGCGGCGCGATCTACGGCGAGGGTGAGGGCAAGGCGCTGCCGCTCGGCGAGGACGCGCCGATCGAACCCTTCTCCGCCTACGGCCAGAGCAAGTTCGCCGCCGAGGGCTACCTGGCGCTCTACGAAAGGCTCTACGGGCTCTCCGGCGTCAGCCTGCGGCTCGGCAACGTCTACGGCCCGCGCCAGGACCCGCTCGGCGAGGCGGGCGTGATCGCGATCTTCTGCGGCAAGCTGCGCGGCGGCGAACGGCCGACCGTCTTCGGCGACGGCCGCCAGACCCGCGACTACATATATGTGGGCGACGTGGTCGCGGCGGCGCTGGCGGCGGCGGGGTCGGAGGCGAGCGGGCCGATCAACATCGGCTCCGGGATCGAGACCGACGTCTTGGAGCTGGCCGCGCGGCTGGCCGAGATCGACGGCGCCGAGGACTTCGAGCCCGAGTTCGCCCCGGCCCGGGCCGGCGAGGTGCAGCGGATCGCGCTCGACGCCGGCCGGGCCGAGCGCGAGCTGGGCTGGCGGGCGGAGACCGGCGTCGCCGAGGGCCTGCGGCTCACGCTGGACGCCATCTGATTCGTTCCGGTGTGCCTTTCATACCTATAGGGGATGAAAAGCACACCGGAAGCCGATCACTAGTCTTTGGTCGATGCCAGCCCAGGCCTATGCCGGCAAGCAGTGCGTCTGCCAGCTCCGCAAGGGGATCTGCGACCAGTCGTGCGTGCGCGACATGCTCGAGACGCCCTTCTACATCGCCTGCCTGAAGCTGACCGGGCGGCGCTGCCTGGTCGTCGGCGGCGGCGACATCGGCCTCGAGAAGGTCGAGGGGCTGCTCGCCTGCGACGCCGCCGTGACCCTGATCGCCCCGCTCGCCCACCCGGAGCTGGAGTCGCTGGCGGCGGAGGGCTCGATCGAGTGGGAGAAGCGGGCCTACGCGGGGGCGGCGGACCTCGAGGGCGTCTTCATGGTCATCGCCGCGACCGACGACAGCGAGGTCAACATCGGCGTCTTCGACGACGCCGAGCGGCGGGCGATGCTGGTCAACGTCGTCGACGTGCCGCCGCTCTGCAACTTCATCCTGCCGGCGATCGTGCGCAGCGGCCCGCTGGCGATCGCGATCTCGACCGCCGGCGCCTCGCCCGCCCTGGCGAAGCGGATGAAGCGCGAGGTCGCCGAGCTGTTCGGCGACGAGTACGCGCGCCTGGCGGTGATCCTCAACGACGCCCGCGGCTGGGCCAAGGGGACGCTGCCGACCTACCAGGACCGCAAGCAGTTCTTCGAGGGAATCGTCAACGGCGACCCCGACCCGGTCGAGCTCTTGCGCGAGGGCGAGGAGACCCAGGTGCTGGCCCTGATCGAGGCCGCGAAGGAGCGGGCGGCTGCTGCGCTGGCGCCACTGCCCTGAACTACGGCTCCACTCGTTCGATGGTGCCGACGCGGTCTATCGCCTTGTCGAACGAGGCGACGCCGCGGTGGCCGCCCGACTCCGCGACCGCCACCAGGTAGGCGTCGGCAAAGTCGAGGCGCTGCTGCTCGTACAGCTCGAGGGCGCGCAGGATGAGGTCGGTCTGCGCCGTCACCGTCGGCATCGTCACGGCGGCACGCATCAGCGTCGCCACGGCCGGCCGCTTCACCTCGTAGAAAGACTCGAGCACGTAGACGCACTCGGCGACGATCAGATCGACAAGCACGAGGTCACTCGCCGAAGCGAGGAACTCGGTTGCGCGGCGCGCCATCGCCGGGGGGTCCCGGTCAGGTGGCGGATGATCACGTTGGTATCCAGCAGCGCGGTCAGGCGCGATCGCTCCCGCGCGCCTGGCGCGTCTCACGGCGTATCCGATCCCAATTGGCGCCCTGCTTGCCGGGGGGCACAGCCACCGTGCCCGCCAGATCGAGGAACTCCTCCGTGCGGGCGAGGATCGCGCGGTCGCGCTCGACCCGGAACAACACCCTGTCTCCGGGGTTGAGCTTGAGGATTTCGCGGACCGGCTTGGGGAGGGTGATCTGGCCCTTGGAGCTGAGCTTTGCGGCGATATCCATCGGATTCCTTACCTCGCTGGACAAGTAAGGATAGCGCACGGCTTGCGTGTGAAGTCTCAGGCCTCAGGCAGGGCGAAGAAGGCGATTGCCGCGAAGTGGGTTGCGGCGGCGAGGATGACGAGGGCGTGGAAGACCTCGTGGTAGCCGAAGACGCGCGGGTTGGGGTTGGGGCGCTGGGTGGCGTAGACGACGGCGCCGGCCGTGTAGAGCAGGCCGCCGGCGGCGACGAGCAGCGTGCCGGTGACTCCCATGTCGACCCAGAGCTGCGGGAAGGCGGCGACGGCGACCCAGCCCAGCGACATGTAGATCAGCGCCGCGACCCATTTCGGATGGTCGATCCAGACCGTCTCGACGACGGCTCCGGCGATCGCGCCGATCCAGACGACGACCAGGATCGCGTCGGCGAGCGGGCCGTCCAGCACCAGCAGGGCGAACGGCGTGTAGGTGCCGGCGATGAGGAAGAAGATCATCGAGTGATCGAGCCGGCGCATCCAGCGGCGCACTTCGGGCCGCTTCCAGTCGACCCGGTGGTAGAGGGCGCTGGTGCCGAGCAGGGCCGAGAGGCTGACCGCGTAGATCGCCACGGCGAGGGTCGCCTGCGGCGTCTGCGCGGCGACGATCAGCGCCGCGCCGAGCAGCAGCGAGATGAAGAAGGCCCACTCGTGCGAGACGCCGCGCAGGCGCGGCTTGACCGCGGCGATCGCCTCGCTCGCCCGCTCGGTGGCGGAATCGCGGGCGGTCTCGAACCGCTCGCCCATCCGCTCCGCGCCTTTGCGTAGGTCATCGACCATGCCCCGACAGCCTACCCCTCTCTTTCTGCCGACATTGCGGGATTGACACCATGTGGTGAAGGACGAATTGCAATAGACCTTGCGAAATCGTGCGTAAAGGCGCACGGTTCCGTCCGGGCAAAAGGCAATCCTGGGCAGCTCCCCCTGAAAGTCGCCCGAGAGGAGAAGTTCGATGTCCCAGACCGCCACCAGCACTCCGAAAAACGGTCTCGAGGGCCTGGCCATCGAACGCCGGTTCTCCTCCCCCGGGACGCACCCCTTCGACGAGGTCGAGTGGGAGAGCCGCGACGCGGTGATCGGCGATCCCGCCGCGCCGGCCTTCGAGCAGCGCGGGGTCGAGTTCCCGAAGAGCTGGAGCCAGAACGCGACCAACATCGTCGCCCAGAAGTACTTCCGCGGGCAGATGGGGAGCGAGCAGCGCGAGAGCTCGGTCAAGCAGATGATCGGCCGGGTCGCGGGGACGATCTCGGGCTGGGGGCGCGAGGGCGGCTACTTCGCCTCCGACGGGGACGCCGAGGCCTTCGAGGCCGAGCTGACCTCGATCCTGCTCAACCAGAAGGCGGCCTTCAACTCGCCGGTCTGGTTCAACGTCGGCTTCGAGGAGCGGCCGCAGTGCTCGGCCTGTCAGCCGCATCACGCGCTCGTCTCCACGCCCGAGGGCATGGTTCCGATCGGGGAGCTTGTCGAGAGCGACCAGATCGGCCGCGAGGTATACGACGCCAACGGCGTGACGCGCGTCGTCGCGGTCAAGGCCAACGGTCGCAAGCCCGTGATGCGGGTGAAGCTTCGCAACGGCAGCTTCGTCGAAGCCACTCCCGACCATGTCGTCAAAGCTGTCTCGGAGCGACGCACCGAACCCAGGTGGCTTCGGGTCGACCAACTCGAGCCGGGGATGCGGATGCATCTTCATCCCCACCGGGCGAAGGTCGGCGAGCGCGCACTGGTGGCGGCGGGGGGGCCGGCCTCGACAGACTTCGACGGAACCGACCATCTCGAAGCTCTCGACGAGGCCACCCGCGTCGATCGCGCCGAGGCCGCGCTCGCCGGCTGGCTGCAGGCGGACGGCTTCGTCGGCCAATACGAGGACGGGACGAATACCTCGCTGACCGTCGAGTTCCAGGTCGCGAGCGATGACGAGTACGCCTGGGTGATGGAGAACCTCGATGTCGCGCTGCCTGACGTGCATCGCAAGGTGCGCGTTGCCGACACGCAGGAGGTCGAAGTCCGGAGGATCCGTCTCTACGGGGAGGTGCTGCGCGACTTCGTCGAGCGCTGGGAGCTTCTCGCGCGAGGGACGGAGATCCGGGTTCCAAATTGTCTGTGGACCGCGACCCACGAGGAGATCTGCGCCTACCTCCGCAGCGTCTTCCAGGCCGATGGCTACATGACCGTCGGCCGCAGGAACGGCTACGAGAATGCTCGGATCGGTTTCGCCGTCATCGGCGAGAGGTGGACGGAGGATCTGCAGATCCTTCTCAACTCGATCGGGATCCATTCCCGCCGCACCCAGAAGAGCGAGCCTCGAAGCAACCGGCACGATCTGCATGAGCTCTCGATCAACATCGGCTCGGAGCGGGTCCGCTTCGCCGAGCTGATCGGCTTCATCGGCGAGGACAAGCAGCGTCGCCTGCTCACCTCGCTGGAGCTTCGCAATCCGAAGGTCTGCCCCGATCTGCGCGAGGAGGAGATCGTCGCGATCGAAGAGCTGGGCGTCCAAGAGGTTTTCGACATCCAGACCGAGTCGGGCGAGTATTTGAGCAACAACATCGCCGTCCACAACTGCTTCATCCTCAGCGTCGACGACTCGATGGAGTCGATCCTCGACTGGAACACCAAGGAGGGGATGATCTTCCGCGGCGGCTCGGGGTCGGGGATCAACCTCTCCAACATCAGGGGCTCGGTCGAGCCGCTCTCCAAGGGCGGGCTGGCCTCGGGCCCGGTCAGCTTCATGCGCGGCGCCGACGCCTGGGCGGGGACGATCAAGTCGGGCGGCAAGACGCGGCGGGCCGCGAAGATGGTCGTGCTCGACGTCGACCACCCGGATGTCGAGCACTTCATCTGGTGCAAGGCCAAAGAGGAGGAGAAGGCGGGCGCCCTGCGCGATGCCGGCTTCGACATGTCGATCGACGGCGAGGGCTTCACCTCGATCCAGTACCAGAACGCGAACAACTCGGTGCGGGTCACCGACGAGTTCATGGAGGCGGTCGAGGCCGGCGAGGACTGGCACCTGACCGCGCGCAAGACCGGCGAGCCGACCAAGACGCTGCCGGCCCGCGATCTGATGAACCAGATCGCCGACGCCGCCTGGCGCTGCGCCGACCCGGGCGTCCAGTACGACACGATCATCAACCGCTGGCACACCAGCCCAGAGTCCGGTCGAATAAATGCGTCTAATCCCTGCTCCGAGTACATGCACGTCGACGACTCGGCCTGCAACCTGGCCTCGCTCAACCTGATGAAGTTCCGCCGCGAGGACGGGTCCTTCGACGTCGAGGACTTCAAGCACGCGGTCGACATCGTCTTCCTCGCCCAGGAGATCGTCGTCGGCTTCTCGTCATATCCGACCGAGCGGATCGGCGAGAACGCCAACGCCTTCCGCCAGCTCGGCCTCGGCTACGCCAACCTCGGCGCGCTGCTGATGTCCGACGGGCTTCCCTACGACTCCGACGAAGGCCGCAACGTCGCCGCCGCGATCACCGCGCTGATGACCGGCCGCGCCTACCGCCAGTCGGCGGAGATCGCCGCCGGGGCGACCGGGCCCTACGACGAGTACGAGAAGAACCGCGAGGCCCACAACGGGGTGATGCGGATGCACCGCGACGCCGCCTACGACATCGAGCCGACCGGGATCAAGGCCGACCTGCTCGCGGCCGCGCAGGCGGCCTGGGACGAGGCGGTTGAGCTCGGCGAGGAGCACGGCTACCGCAACGCGCAGGCCACGGTGCTGGCCCCGACCGGGACGATCAGCTTCCTGATGGACTGCGACACGACCGGGATCGAGCCCGACTTCTCGCTGGTCAAGTTCAAGGAGCTGGTCGGCGGCGGGCAGATGACGATCGCCAACCGCTCGGTGCCGCTGGCCCTGCAGCGGCTCGGCTACGGCGAGGCCGAGATCGACCAGATCAACGCCTACATCACCGAGAACGCGACGATCGTCGGCGCCCCCGGGCTGAAGGACGAGCACCTGCCGGTCTTCGACGTCGCGGTCGGCGAGCGGGCGATCTCCCACACCGGCCACATCGACATGATGGCGGCGACCCAGCCGTTCATCTCCGGGGCGATCTCGAAGACCGTCAACCTGCCCCAGTCGGCGACGATCGAGGACATCGCCGACGCCTACACGCGCGGCTGGAAGGGCGGCCTCAAGGCGCTGGCGATCTACCGCGACGGCTCGAAGACGGCGCAGGCGCTGCGCACCGACGCGCAGGAGGAAAAGGGGGCCGAGGCGGAGGTCGTCGCGGCGCCGCCGGAGCGCAAGCGGATGCCGCGCGAGCGCGAATCGATCACCCACAAGTTCTCGATCGCCGGCCACGAGGGCTACATCACCGCCGGCAAGTACGAGGACGGCTCGGTCGGCGAGATCTTCCTCACCGACATCGGCAAGGAGGGGTCGACGATGCGCGGGCTGATGAACGCCTTCGCGACGGCGATCTCTCTCGGCCTGCAGTACGGCGTGCCGCTGGAAGACTTCGTGCGCAAGTTCAGCTACATGCGCTTCGAGCCGGAGGGGATCACCGGCAACACCGAGATCCCCTTCGCCAAATCGCTGCCCGACTACATCATGCGCTGGGTCGCCAGCCGCTTCATCGAGGACACCGAGACGCTCGAGGAACTCGGCATCATGACCACCGAGGTGCGGGCCAAGCAGGAGGCCGAGACCTCGCAGCTCGGGCTCGGGATCGCCACCGACACCGCCGGCCCGGCGAACGGCGGCAACGGCCACTCCAAGCCCGTCGACGGCGCCCAGAAGGCCAAGGCGGGCGGCGAGCCCGTCCCGGCGGCGGCGGCCTTCACCGAAACCCCGCCGGTCATCCCCGCGAAGATGAAGGGGCTCGACCTAGGCCCCGCCTGCGAGCAGTGCGGCGGCATGATGCAGCGCACGGGCAGCTGCTACACGTGCTCATCGTGCGGCAACAACACCGGCTGCGGCTGAGGTCGTATAACCGGCGCCTGGCCGCACCCGCGGCTGCGCGCCGTGCGGAGCACTGTCGCTCCGCCGCGTGCACGCCCAGTCTTGGTTCTACGACCTCAGTTCAGGATTACGGTGGCGTTGTGACGCGGGGTCTCGGTGATCGCGCGACGGAAGACGCGCTCCGACTTGGGGTCGGCCGGTCGGATCTCCCGCCGTTTCACCAACTCGCGTAGGACGACGGCCATCTCAAACTGGGCGAAGGAGGCGCCGAGGCAGCGGCGCACGCCGCCGCCGAAGGGAATCCAGGTGTAGGTGCCGGGTGGGTTGTCGAGGAAGCGCTCCGGCTTGAAGGCCTCGGGGTCGGGATAGACCTCCGGGTTGCGGTGCGCGAGGTAGATCGAGGGCGCGACCGAGATCCCCGCCGGCAGCTCGTAGCCGCCGATCTCGACCGGCTCGGTGAGGCGGCGCAGGACGATCGAGATCACCGGCCGCAGACGCAGCGTCTCCTGGATCGTCGCGGTCAGGTAGGCGTCGTCCTCGCCCGCCTCGGCCTCGGCACGCAGGCGCGCCAGCTTCTCGGGGTGACGGCAGAGCCGCTCGACCGCCCAGGAGAGCGAGGTGGCGGTGGTCTCGTGCCCGGCGACGAGCAGGGTCAGGAGCTCGTCACGTATCTCCTCATCGCACATCGGGCTACCGTCCTCGTGGCGGGCTCCGACCAGCATCGAGAGGATGTCGTCGCGCTGCTCGAGGTCAGCGTCGCGGCGCCTCGTCGCGATCTCACGATGGATAAGGCTGTCGACCCGGGCAAGGCGGCGGCGAACGGGGCCGAAGCCACGCACGCGGCCGGGACCGATCAGCAGTACCGGCAGCAGCAGGCGCGGATTGGTCGTCAGGTCGAGGAACTCGCGAAGGGCGTCACGCAGCTCGCTCATCCGCTGCTCCCCCTCCACCCCGAAGACCGTCCGCAGGATGATGTCGAGGGTGATCGCCTGCATGCGGGGGCGAAGCTCGTACGGAGTGCCGGTCGGCCAGCGCTCGATCTCACGGGCGGCTATCGCCGCCATCGTCTCGCCGTAGGCCTGCATCCGCTCACCATGAAACGGCGGCAACAGCAGCCGCCGCTGGCCCATGTGCGGCTTCTCGTCGAGGACCAGGAGCGAGTTGCGGCCGAGGAAGGGGGCGAGAATCTGGTTGCCCTCGCCCGCGTGGAACACGCGCGGATCACCGGTGAAGACCTGCTTCACCGCCGCCGGGTCGGCCAGGATCACCCAGGTCCCTTCGTAGGCGAGCTTGATCGTGAAGATGTCGCCGTAGCGGTCCTGGCAGGCATAGAGCATCCGTCGCGCCTGCCGCGACCAGATCGCCGTCTGCGCCGGCATCGGCAACGGTGGCCCGGGCGGGGCGCTTCGCCGAACCGCCGGAGCAGTCGGTCGCGGGGCTGTCGTGGTCGCTGCCTCCATCGCCTCTGACGCCGGACACTACACCTTAATACCCCCTGGGGGTACCTGTTAGGCTGGCCGGACCTTTTTCTTTCCGACCCAGGGGGCCGTATGGACGCGAGCGCTCACGCCGACCAGCACCACGAGATGCCGACCGAGGGGGCGGCGCTTACCGCGATGGCGGTGACCGCCACGCTGCACTGCCTGACCGGCTGCGCGATCGGCGAGGTGACGGGGATGGTGATCGGCACCGCGCTCGGCTTCTCCGACGCGGGAACGATCGCGCTGGCCGTCGGCCTCGCCTTCCTCTTCGGCTACACGCTGACCAGCTGGCCGCTGCTCAGCTCCGGGATGGCGCTCTCCGCCGTCATCCCGATCGCGCTCAGCGTCGACACGGTCAGCATTGCGATCATGGAGCTCGTCGACAACGCGATCATGCTCGCGATCCCCGGGGCGATGGAGTCCGGCGTCGGCAGCCCGCTCTTCTGGGGCTCCCTCGGCGTCGCCCTGGCAATCGCCGGCCTGGCGGCGCTGCCGGTCAACCGCTGGCTGATCAAGCGCGGCAGGGGCCACGCCGTGATGCACGAGACCGGCATCCACGGCGGCCTGCCAACCAAGCCGGTCGCTTTCGTCTTCGCCACCGGAGCGCTGTTCGGAACGGTCGTGCTGCTCGCCGAGGCGCTCTCCTAGCCCGAGGACGCCGGTATGCGCCGGCCCCACGGCCTCTGGTTACTCGTACTGGAGGGCTTCGAGAACGTTGAGGCGTGAAGCCCGTCGTGCCGGTGGGATCGCGGCGAGGACGCCGGCCAGTCCGGCGAAGACCAGCATCGCGATCAGCTGCCCGACCGGGTAGGAGAGGGTGAAGCCTTCGTCGCCCAGCGGCTGCGCGATCAGCGCCGCGAAGACCACCCCGATGACCATCCCCAGCAGCGCCCCGATCAGCGCCGTGATCACCGCCTCGTAGCGGATCATCGTCCGCACCTGGCGCCGCGACATGCCGATCGCCCGCAGCATGCCGAGCTCACGCGTGCGCTCGTGGATCGAGAGCGCCAGCGTGTTGGCGATCCCGAACAGGGAGACGATCACGGCCAGCGCCAGCAGCGCGTAGATCAGGCCGAGCAGCTGGTTGATCTGTTCTTCCTGGTTTTCCTTGAGCTGCTGCTGGTTGCGCACCTCGACCACCGGGAACTCGCTGTCCATCTTCTCGACCAGGCGCTCCTGGACCGCTTCGGACTCGGCGCCGGGCGCCAGCTTGATGAAGTCGAGGAAGTCGTCGGTCTGGTCGAAGGCGCGCGCCATCAGGCCCTGGGTGACGATCGCCCCGCCGAGCAGTTCCGCCTTGTCTTCGAACTCGCCGACCACGGTCAGCTCGGGCCGCGCGCCGATCTGGGTGAGGAAGCGCACGCTCTCGCCGCGCTCGACCCCGAGCTCGGCGGCGAGCGACTTGTCGAGGATCGCCTCGCCGTCGGTGAGCCGGCGCAGCGTCGCCGGGCCGCCGTCGACCCAATCGACCTCGAGCACCTCGGCGGCGTCGGGCGCCAGCCCGGAGACGCGCTTTTTCCCGCCCCCGCCGAGCACCTCGGCCTGCGCCGCGCGCACGGTCGAGACCAGCTCGACGCCGCGCACGCCGCGAGCGGCGTCGGCGGCACGGGGCGAGATCGGCGAGAAGCCGTCGGAGTTCTGCATCACCAGCTCGCCCTGGAAGCTCTCGTCGACCGCGGTAGCGATCGAGCTCTTGATCCCGGCGGCGAAGACGGTGACGAAGGCGACGACGGCGAGCCCGATCATCAGGGCCGCCGCGGTGACCGCCGTGCGCGCCGGGTTGCGCTGCGTGTTCTCGCGGGCGAGCCGGCCGGTCAGCCTGCGCAGCAGTTCCAGCGGGCGGCCGGCGAGCGAGGCGAGCGGGCGCACGAGGCGGGGGCTGAACAGGGAGACGCCGAGCAGCACGGCGACCGCCCCGCCGCCGATCAGGCCCGCCGCCGAGCCTCCGCCGGCGCCGCCGAAGAGGCCGATCAGCGCCATCGCCAGCCCCGCCACTCCGACGACGACGGCCAGCGCCGCGACGACGCCGCGACGACGCCGGCTCTGCGGCAGCTCCAGCGCCAGCAGGGCGGCGATCGGCGGCACCCGGGTCGCGCGCAGCGCCGGGATGAAGGACGAGACAAGGGTGACGCCGATACCGATCGCCAACGCGGCGACGATCGTGCGCGTCTTCGTCACCAGGGCGGTCGTCGGCAGGTCGATCCCGATCGCGACGAAGAGGCCGTTGAGGCCGACCGCGATCGCGTAGCCGCCGAGCAGCCCGAGCAGCGCGCCGAGCACGCCGATCGCCAGCGCCTCGACCACGACCGAGCCGAGAATCTGGCCGCGGCCGGCGCCGAGCGTGCGCAGCATGCCGAACTCCCTGATCCGCTGGGCGACGGTGATCGAGAAGGTGTTGAAGATCAGGAAGGCGCCGACGAAGAGTGCGACGAAGGCGAAGACGAGCAGGGCGATGCGCAGGAAGCCGAGGTCGCTGCGGATCTGGTCGGAGTTGCGTTCGGCGTTTTCCTCCGCGGTCTCGACCAGCAGCGCCGGGTCGGCGACGCGCCGCTGCACGCGCTGCTTCAGCGTCTCTTCGGAGACCCCCTCGCCGGCGGCGATCAGGATCTGGTCGAATTCGCCGCGCTTGTCGGTGATCCGCTGCGCCTCGGGCAGGGTCAGCCCGGCGATGCTGGCGCCGCCCCAGGAGGCTTCGCCGAGCTTGGTCAGGCCGACGATGCGGTAGGGGACGACGCGTTCGACCGAGGCCAGCTTGAGCGTGTCGCCGATCCCGAGCCCGGCCTCTTCGGCGGCGCTCTGGTCGAGCGCGACCTCGCCGGCGTTGTCCGGCGGGTCCCCGTCGACGTAGCTCTGCGTTTCCAGCGCCTCCGGCAGGGCCGAGGTGATGAACTTGGGCGCGAACTGGTTGCCGATCTCTTCGTTCTTCGCATCGAAGAAGGCCCCCGGGGTGAAGATCTGGCCGACCGCGACGCGCGCGCCGGGAGCCCCCTTCACGCGCGGCAGCACGGCCGCGTCGAAGCTCGGCACCTCGCCGGTTTCCTGGCGGACCGCCTCGCGCGTGGTGATCACCACGTCGGTCTTGGCCAGCGAGTCTTCGAAGATTTCGTCGAAGGCCTGGAAGGTGGTGTCGGTGAGGATGTAGGTGCCGGCGACGAAGGCGACGCCGATCACCACCGCCAGGATCGTCGTCAGGGCGCGGATGCGGCGTGCCCAGAGGCTCTTGAGGGCGAGCCCGGTCAAGCGACTAGTCGATCGTCTTCATCAGCTCGATCACGTCGTCCGCCGAGCCGGGGGCCGCGTCGTGGACGAGCTGCCCGTCGCGGAGGGTGATCAGGCGATCGGCGTGGGCGGCGGCGACGGGGTCGTGGGTGACCATGATCACCGTCTGCCCGAACTCGTCGACCGCCTGGCGGAGCAGCGCCAGCACCTCGGCGCTCGCCTTCGAGTCGAGGTTGCCGGTCGGCTCGTCGGCGAAGACGACGGCCGGTTTGGAGACCAGGGCGCGGGCGACGGCGACGCGCTGCTGCTGGCCGCCGGAGAGCTCGGATGGGCGGTGGGTGCGGCGGTCCTCGAGGCCGACGGTGCGGATCAGCCGCTCCAGCCACTCGGCGTCGGGCTTGCGGCCGGCGATCGAGAGCGGCAGGACGAGGTTCTCCTCGGCGGTCAGCACGGGCAGCAGGTTGAAGAACTGGAAGATGAAGCCGAGCTTGTCGCGGCGCAGCTTGGTCAGCGCCGCGTCGTCGAGGCTGGTGATCTCGACGCCGTCGAGGTCGACCTTGCCCGCGGTCGGCGCGTCGAGCCCGGCGAGGATGTGCATCAGGGTCGACTTGCCCGATCCCGACGGCCCCATGATCGCGGTGAAGCGGCCGCGCTCGAAGCCGGTCGAGACGTCGACCAGCGCGTCAACCGCCGCCTCGCCCTCGCCGTAGCGACGCGAGATGCCGGTTGCGGTCACCACCTGCCCGTTGGCTGAGTTCATCGCGCGCAAGGTATCGGGCTTGGTGGTCGAAGGGGGCCATCCGGGCAGGGGTTCCACTTAACTTTTTCCGAAGACAGTCCCCGGCTGACCTCCTAGCAACCTGCGGAAAAAGTACAAGACGTTCCACCCCTGCCCGGATGGCCCCTCGCGATGGGCGCTTGGCGGGACGGTCTCCCAATAGCCTGGGCCGCCGGATGGCGCTGGCGGATGACTTCGACGGATTCCTGATCGACCTGGATGGGGTCGTATGGGAGGGCCGCGAGATGATCCCCGGCGCGGTGGTGACGCTGCGGGAGCTGCTGGATGCGGGCAAGGAGATCGTCTTCGTGACGAATAACCCTGGCAAGCTCGCATCCGCTTACACGGAGCGGCTGCAGGGCGCCGGGATTCCGGTCGCTGACGACCGCGTCGTCACGGCCGGCGAAGCGACTGCGGGGTTGGCGGCGGAGCACGCCGGACCGGGCGGCCGTGCGTTCACTATCGGTGCGCCCGCCTTCCACGAGACGGTCGCCGCCGCCGGGCTCGAGGCGGTCCCGACCCCCGAGCTGTCCCGGGACGGGCCTGGCGAGGTCGAGGCCGACGTCGTCATCGTCTCCGGCCACAGGGACTTCGGTTACGCCGAGCTGTTGACCGCCGCCCGGGCGCTGCAGGGCGGCGCGAAGCTGTTCGCGACCAGCCGCGATCCGACTGTGCCGATGCCGGGCGGGGCCTGGCCGGGGACCGGCGCGGTGCTGGCCGCCGTGGAGACGGCAAGCGGCGCGACGGCGATGATCGGCGGCAAGCCCGAGTCGCACCTCTTCGAGCTGGCCCAACAACGCCTCCGCTGTTCCTTTCCCCCAGATAACAGGGAAAAGGAACAGCGGAGCGGGTTGGGGCGGTTGGCGATGGTCGGCGACCGGGTCTCCTCCGACATCGAGGGCGGGCGGCGGGCCGGCCTGGCGACGATCCTCGTGCTGAGCGGCGCGACGACCCGCGCCGAGGCCGAACGCGCCTCCCCTCCCCCCGACCACGTCGTCGCGGACCTCGCCGCCCTGCTGGCATGACTCCTCCGGTCTCGCGGCCGGGCGTCGCCTTCGCCGGGGTCTTCGCCGTCACCTTCTCCGGCCTGCTCGCGGTCGGCGCCGTGCTGCCGGTGCTGCCCCGCTATGTGCACGGGCCGCTCGACGCCGGCAACATCGCCGTCGGCATCGTGATCGGCTCCTACGCGGTGACCGGGCTGCTGCTGCGGCCGGTCGCCGGCCGCCTCGCCGACCGGCGCGGCCGCAAGCCGACGGTCCTGCTCGGCTCGGTCGTCGTCGCCATCGCCGGCTTCCTCTACCTGCTGCCCCTCGGAGTGCCGGGGCTGATCGGCGCCCGCCTGCTGCTCGGCGCCGGCGAGGGGGCGGTCTTCACCGCCGGCTCGGCCTGGATCGTCGACATCGCGCCGCCCGAGCGGCGCGGCAGGGTGATCGGCCTCTATGGGCTCGCGGTCTGGTCCGGGCTCAGCGTCGGGCCGCTGGTCGGCGAGCTGCTCCTGCAGACCTCCGGCTACACGATGGTCTGGCTCTTCGCCGGCGCCGCCCCCCTGGCCGGGGCGCTGATCGCGCTGCGGCTGCCGGACCCCTTCCACCCCAAGCCGCTGGCCGACGAACACCACCCGCTGATCGCCCGCGAGGCGCTGCGCCCGGGCCTCGCCCTTGCCCTCGCCTCGTTCGGCTACGCGACCGTCGCCGCCTTCGTCGTCCTCCACCTCGAGGCGCGCGGGGTCGGCCACGGCGCGGTCGTCTTCGGCGTCTTCGCGACGATGGTCGTCCTCACCCGCCTGATCGGCGGCGACCTCCCCGACCGGATCGGGCCGGTCCGGGTCGCGATCGCCGCCGCCGCGGTCGAGGCGATCGGGCTGGCGACCATGGGCCTGGCCCACAGCCTCGGCGTCGCCATTGCCGGCGCCCTGGCGATGGGCGCCGCCTTCTCGCTGCTGTATCCCTCCCTATCGCTGATCGTCGTCAGCCGCGTGGCGGAGACGCGCCGCGGCGCGGCGCTCGGCACCTTCACCGCCTTCTTCGACGCCGGGATCGGCTTCGGCGCGCCGCTGGCCGGCCTGGCCGTCGTGCTGGCCGGCTACGAAGGCGCCTTCATCTTCGCCGCCACCGTCGCCCTGCTCGCGATGGCGACGATCGCCTTCGCGGTCTCCGGCCGTGGCCGCCCCTTGCCCACCTGAGCCTGAATCCACCGATCTCGCCGGCCTCTCCACTACTGCGTGTGAGTTTTGGACTGCAATGCAGTCCTAACCTCACACGCAAATCGAGATCAGCCGCGTTCGGCGATCATCAGCGCCTGGGCGGCGCGGCCGATCCGGCCGCGCTGGTCGGAGAGGACGGACTCGGCGCTGCCGATCCCGTTGCGCTGCGGCAGGGTGACGGCGTCGACGCAGACCCACTCACCCTCCGGCATCCGCTCCAGGTGGACGCTGAGGTCGACGTTGATGAACAGGTAGCGGGTCCAGTCGAGCACGGCGCTGATCCCGTTGCCGACATCGGCGGCGGCCAGCGTGCGCTGCAGCGGCGTCGGCTCCTCCCCGGCGACCAGCGCGCAGCCCATCCGCATCCAGACGGTCGCCGGCCCGGGCTCGAGGAAGCCGCCGCCCACCGAGCGCCATTCCATCGCCGTGTGGTAGCCGACCGATTGCCCGGTCTCGAAGAAACCCGCGTCATCGCCCTGCTCGGGCCCCGGCGGCGGCGCCGGCGTCGTCTCCACATCGTCCGGAATCTCGATCTCCGCTTGACGAATCCGCCAAGCCCGAGCCTTGATCAGCTCGGTCCCGCCCTCACCCCGCAGCGAAGCCTCGATCATCTGCACGCTCCGCCCCGGCCGCACCACCTCAGCCTCCACCGTGACCGGCCCGATAGGCACCGGCCGCAAAATCTCGAACGTGACCCGAGCAACCTGAAACCCCTCCGCCCCATCAACCCGCTCGATCTCCCGCCCCAACAACGCCGATGGCGGGCCCGCATGCTGAGCTCCCGGGTCCCAGGGGCCCCTGGTCAGCTCGGTTGCCAGGAAACCCTGGTCGGTCTTCTCGTAAAAGGCGTCGGCCACGGCGGCGCCATCCTATGGCCGACCGACGGCGAATCGGCGCCCGGCGCATCGCGCGGGTGCGCCTCCGGTCTGCCGCAAGAGTCTTTCGCAAAGAGTCGCCGGGATTTGCTGCGGGAGTGCCTAGCGAAGCGGCGCAGCGGCTGGGCGGGCGGGGTCGCCTCAACAGCGCCTCGCGAAGCGGCTCCGCAGAGTGGTTCCAACCGCGAAGCGGTCCAACATAGTGAGCGAAGCGTCAGCGAAGCGAACCTAGGCACTGATGAGGCGACCCCGCCCGGCCTCTACGCTGAACCAATGGACAAAGTGAAGAAGTCAGACGAGCAGTGGCGCGAGCAGCTGACCCCGGAGCAATACGAGGTCACCCGCAAGGCCGGCACCGAGCGTCCCTTCACCGGCCCCTACGTAGACGAGAAAAGCGAAGGTACCTACCGCTGCGTCTGCTGCGGCGCCGAGCTGTTCTCCTCGGACACCAAGTTCGACTCCGGCACCGGCTGGCCCAGCTTCACCGAGCCGGCCAACCTCGAGCACGTCGAGCTACGCCCGGACAACAGCCTGCTGATGCGCCGCACCGAGGTCGCCTGCAAGCACTGCGACGCCCACCTCGGCCACGTCTTCGACGACGGCCCGCCCGAGCGCGGCGGCCGGCGCTACTGCATCAACGGCTGCGCCCTACATTTCGACACGAAGTAAGCCGCCCCCGGACGCGAAGCGGAGGAGGCGGCGCTTTGACTATTTGACGCCGCCGCCGGCGCCCAGGTAGCTGAAGCGCACGGCGAGCGCGACCGCCTCGGTCCGCGTGTCGACCTCGAGCTTGGCGATCGCGTTGCGGACGTGGGTGTGCACGGTCGCCGGGCTGAGCTCGAGGCGCTCGGCGATCTCTTTCACCCGCAGTCCCTCGGCGAGCAGCTCGAGTATCTGCCGCTCGCGCGGCGAGAGGTGGAGCAGTTTTTCCACCTCGGAGGGCTTGCCGCCGGCGAAGTCGCCGCCGAGAAAGGTGCCGCCGCCGGTCACCGCCTTGACCGCGCGGGCGATGTCCTCGGCCGGCGCGGACTTGAGCACGTAGCCGGAGGCGCCGGCGCGCAGGGCGAGCGCGAGCAGATCGGGCTGCGCGTGCGCGGTGAAGATGATCACCTTGGTCCGCGGCCGCGCCTTGAGCACGTCCTTGGTCGCCTCGATGCCGTCGCGTTTGGGCAGCTCGACGTCGATGATCAGGACGTCCGGCTCGAGCTCCTTGACCACGTCGACGACGTCGCGCCCGTTGGTGGCCTCGCCGACGATCTGCAGCGCCGGCGAGTTCGCCATCCGCGACTTGATCGCGTCGCGGACGATCTCGTGGTCGTCGCAGAGGACGACCCGCTTGGCGTCGCGCATCGCCCCGCTCACCACGGCCGCTCACGCCCTCGCGGCGCGACGGTCCGGGGACCCAGGCCTGCTCGTTGCGGGTTCACGACGGGCCGATCCTCGCAGGACAGCCGTACCCATGCAGAATTTTGGGTAGCGTGAATCCGCCGTCCCGCTCCTGCCTGTTCTCGATCAGCGCGATCATCGTCCGCCCGACAGCCACGGCCGTCCCGTTCAGGGTGTGGACTGGCCGAGCTGCTTCGTTATCGACAGGCCGGTACCTACAATTGAGGCGGCGCGCCTGGTAGTCGGTCGTGTTCGAGCAGGAGGTCAGCTCGCGGTAGCGGCCCTGGCTCGGGATCCACGCCTCGCAGTCGTACTTCTTCGCCGCCGGGGCGCCGAGGTCGCCGGCGGCGACGTTGACCACCCGGTAGGGAATCTCCAGCTCGACGAGGATGCGCTCCTCGATCGCCAGCAGGCGCTCGTGCTCGGCCGCCGACTCGGCCGGCTCGACGAACGAGAACATCTCGACCTTGTCGAACTGGTGGACGCGGAAGATGCCGCGCGTGTCGCGCCCGGCGGCGCCGGCCTCGCGGCGGAAGCAGGGCGAGAAACCGGCGTAGCGCAGCGGCAGCTGCTCGGCGGCGAGGATCTGCTCGGCGTGCAGGCCGGCCAGGGCGACCTCCGAGGTGCCGACCAGGAAGAGCTCGTCCTTCGGCACTTCGTAGATCTGGTCGCGGTCGCCGGGCAGGAAGCCGGTGCCGTAGAGGGCCTCTTCGCGGACGAGGACCGGCGGCACGACCGGTTCGTGGCCCTCGCCGCCGACCAGGTCGAGGGCGAAGCGGACCAGGGCCAGCTCGAGCAGCACCAGGTCGCCCTTCAGGTAGGCGAAGCGCGAGCCGGAGAGCCGCGCCGCCGACTCCATATCGATCAGGCCCAGCTCGACGCCGATCTCGAGGTGGTCGCGCGGCTCGAAATCGAAGCTCGGCCGCTCCCCCCGCTCGCGCAGGACGACGGCATCCTCCTCGGTCATCCCGTCCGGGGCGTCGGCGTCGGGCAGGTTGGGCAGCGCGGCGGCGAGCTTCGCCAGCTCGGCCTCGACCTCCTCGAGCTCGGCCTTGCCCGCCTCGATCCGTTGCTTCAGCGCCCCCACGGCCTCGATCTGCCCGGCGGCGTCCTCGCCGCGCTGCTTGGCTTCGCCGACCTGCTTGGAGAGCGTCTTGCGCTCGGCCTGGGCGCCCTCGATCTCGGGCAGCAACTCGCGCCGGCGGGCATCGAGGACGAGCAGCGCGTCGACGTCCTCGGCGGCGCCGCGGCGGGCCAGCGCCCGCTTGACCCGCTCGGGGTCGGAGCGGATCAGCTTCAGGTCGAGCATCGCGGCCTCCCGCTAGGGCGAGGGGGCGCCGGGGCTCGGCGGTTCCCCGGCTTCGCTGCCGGAGTATCTGGCGACGAAGCGGGCCAGGGCCTCGGCCTCATCGCCGACGACGATGTTCTGCGGCATGATCGCCCCGGAGAAGCCGCCGTTCTGGATCGCGAAGAGAGCATCGTCGTAGGTCTCGGTTCGCTGGTCGAGGTTGGGACCCTGCGTGCGGGCGCTGCGGTTCCCCGTCCCCTGCGTGCCGGCGGCGCTCAGCGTGTGGCAGCCGCTGCAGTGGGTGGAGAAGATCACGGCCCCGTTGTAGTCGGGGTCGTCCTTGGAGAGCGCGATGCCCTCCTCGCCGAACCCGCAGGCGGCGAAAAGGAGGGCGGCCGTCGCGGCCAGGGCTATTGCTAGTGCAGGTCGCACGCGGCGCGCATCATATTGTCCAGCTGAGATGGCCGACTCCCGATCCCCGCTATGAGCCCGCCCGACCCCGCCGCCTTCCGGGTCGCGATCGGGATGCTGCCCACCGGGGTCACCGTCGTCACCGCCGCCGGCGCGCAGGGGCCGGCGGGCGCGACGGCCAACGCGGTCAGCTCGCTCTCGATCGAGCCGATGCTGATGCTGGCCTGCCTCGACCGCGGCTCGCGGACGCTGCTCGCCGTGCAGGCGGCGAACCGCTTCGGGATCGGCGTCCTGCCCGCCGGCCAGGAGCGGATCGCCCGCGCCTTCGCCAGCAAGGCGCCGGTGGCCGACAAGTGGCAGGGCATCGACTGGAGCGAGCGCGACGGCATCCCGGCGATCGACGCCGCCCTCGTCTTCGTCGCCTGCGACCTGCGCGACGTGATCGCCGGCGGCGACCACGTGATCGTCACCGGCGAGGTCACCGCCCTGCAGACCGGCGAGGGCGACCCGCTCGTCTTCCACCGCGGCGAGTACCGCCCGCTGGGCTGAGCGCCTCAGAAGGCGCTGCTGGAGAAGGCGGCGCGCAGGCCGAGGAAGAGGATCACCCCGCAGCTGACCGCCATGATCCCCATCTCGCGGCGGACTATCGCCAGGGCGAGCTCCTGCTGCTCGTCGGCGGGGAGGGATTCGAAGTCGAGCTCGCCGAGCTCGCGCTGGGCGGCGCCGGCACGGGCGCCCTCGGCGAGGAAGGAGACGACCAGGGGGAGGATCCCGTAGACGTAGTGGAGGTCCTCGGTCGGCTGGTGGCCGGTAAAGACGAGCAGGCCGCCGAGCAGCGCCTGGACGAAGACCGAGACCTGAGCGGCGCGGAGCAGGTACCAGAAGGGGATCGAGGGTCGCTTGCGCAGCCAGGCGATGCCGCCGAACGCGAAGGCGACGAGGTTGAGGGCGATCAGCGCGACGCCGACCGCGAGGTGTGCCGCGACCATCGGCCTATTTCCGCCCGAATGGGTCGGAATTCGGCTTCCTGATGCGAAATATCACTATGTAGCAAGTTGTCACAAGGTGGGTGTATAACAGCGGTTGCAGGCGACGACGGCGAGGCGCGGGGAGCGCCACCGGAGCGGACGCCGCAGAACCCCGATGCTGAAGAGCTACCTACCGATACTCGTCTTCGCGCTGCTCGGCCTCGGCGTCGGCACCGCCTTCGTCCTGCTCAACCACCTGATCGGGCCGAAGAAGCCGGCCCGGCCGACCGCCGCCAGCCGCCGCCAGGGCGAGCCCTACGAGTCCGGCATCCCGGTCGCCTCCTCGAGCGGGATGCGCTTCGGGATCGGCTTCTACCTGGTCGCGATGCTGTTCATCCTCTTCGACATCGAGGTCGTCTTCCTCTACCCGATCGGGGTCATCCTCAAGGACGCCGACAGCCTCTTCGTGCTCGGCGAGCTGATCGTCTTCGTCTTCCTGCTGCTGGTCGCCTTCGTCTACGTCTGGCGAAAGGGTGCGCTCGATTGGAGGTAGAGCGGCAGAGCCTGCGCGGCAAGCAGCTGCGCGCCCGCGACATGCTGCGCGGCGACCTCGAGGGCGAGGAGCTGGAGCGCTACGTCGAGGAGAAGGTGGTGATGACCAACTTCGAGAAGATGCTCGGCTGGGCGCGCTCGAACTCGATGTTCCCGCTCACCTTCGGCCTCGCCTGCTGCGCGATCGAGGCGCCGATCTCGATCGTCACCGCCCGCTACGACCTCGCCCGCTTCGGCGCCGAGGCGCTGCGGGCCTCGCCGCGCCAGGCCGACATGATCATCCTCTCGGGCCGGGTCTCGATCAAGATGGCGCCGGTCGTGCGCCGCCTCTACGACCAGATGCTGGAGCCGAAGTGGGCGATCTCGATGGGCGCCTGCTCCTCCAGCGGCGGCATGTTCTCCAACTACGCCGTGGTCCAGGGCGCCGACAAGTTCATGCCGATCGATTTGCACATCCCCGGCTGCCCGCCGCGCCCCGAGGCGGTCCTCTACGGCTTCACCAAGCTGCAGCGCAAGATCCAGGGCAACCCCGACCAGGGCTGGCGGCAGCGCTACGACGCCAGCGGCAGCGAGGAGTGGGCGCGGGGCGGCCCGCGCAGCGAGCCGAGCCCGGAGGCGGCGGCCGCCTACGAGGGGGCGCGAGGGCTGATCCGTGCCTGACGCCCCCGGCCTGGAGCTGATCCGGGGCGAGATCGAGGGGGACCACCCCGGCGCCGTGCTGGCGACGAGCTTCGACCGCGGCCAGCCGGCCCTCGCCGTCGACCCGGCGCAGATCCTCGCCGTGCTCGGCTGGCTGCGCGACGCGCCCGGCCAGGGCTACCGCTTCCTCTCCAGCCTGCACGCCGCCGACTACCTGCCCGCCGAGCCGCGCTTCGCGGTCCACTACGAGCTGCTCAACCGCGACCGGGTCGAGCGGCTGCGGGTCAAGGCGCTGCTGGCCGACCCGGCGGCGGATGGAACCGATCGACTCCCCGAGATCGACTCCTGCGTGGAGCTGTTCCCGACCGCGAACTTCCAGGAGCGCGAGGTCTACGACTTCTTCGGGATCGTCTTCAAGGGGCACCCCGACCTGACGCGGATCCTGATGCCGGACGATTACGTGGGGTGGCCGCAGCGGCGCGACTTCCCGGTCGGCGGCGAGCCGGTCACCTTCACCTACAACGAGCGCAACTATGGCTGAGGCGCTGGACACCCAGACCGAGCTGATGACGATCAACATCGGCCCGCACCACCCGGCCACGCACGGGGTGCTGCGCCTGGTCGTCGACCTCGAGGGCGAGGTGGTCAGGGACCTCAAGCCGGTGATCGGCTACGTCCACACCGGGATCGAAAAGTCCTGCGAGGACAAGAGCTACTGGAAGGTCATCCCCTTCGTCGAGCGGATGGACTACGTCTCCTACTTCTTCCAGATGGAGGCCTTCTGCGGCGCGGTCGAGCGGCTCGTCGAGCTCGAGATCCCGCCGCGGGCGCGCTACCTGCGGACGATCTTCCTCGAGCTCAACCGGATCCACTCGCACCTCGTCTGGCTGGGCACGACGGCGCTCGACCTCGGCGCGATCTCGATGCTCTGGTACTGCTTCCGCGAGCGCGACCGCATCCTCGACCTCTTCGAGATGGCCTGCGGGCAGCGCATGCACACGCGCTACTTCCAGGTCGGCGGGGTGATCGAGGACATCCCGCTCGGCTTCGAGGCGAAGCTGCGCGAGTTCATCGCCGAGATGCCGGTGCGGATCGGCCAGTACGAAGACCTGCTCGACCGCAACGAGGTCTTCCTCTCGCGGACCAAGGGGGTCGGCATCATCCCGCGCGAGCGGCTGCTCGAGCTCGGCGTGACCGGGCCGCTGCTGCGCGCCGCCGGCGAGCCCTGGGACCTGCGCAAGGCCTTCGACTACCTCGCCTACCCGGAGGTCGACTTCAAGATCCCGGTCGGCACGGTCGGCGACGGCTACGACCGCTACCGGGTGCGGGTGGCGGAGATGCTCGAGTCGGTGCGGATCGTCGAGCAGGCGCTCGACGGGCTGCCGGAAGGACCGTTCATCGCCGACGACCGCAAGTACGTGCTGCCGCCGCGCTCGGAGCTGTCGACCTCGATGGAGTCGCTGATCCACCACTTCAAGCTGGTCACCGAGGGTTACCGGGTCGAGGCCGGCGAGGTCTACTACTCGATCGAGTCGCCGCGCGGCGAGCTTGGCTGCTTCGTCCTCGCCGACGGCTCCGCCAAGCCGGCCCGGGTCCACTTCCGTGACCCCTCGTTCGTCAACCTGCAGTGCTTCAAAGATATGTCGGTGGGCACCTACGTCGCCGACATGATTGCTTCGCTGGGCATGCTCGATCCGATCTTGGGCGGGGTCGACAGGTGAGGGTGGGGGTGTCCGGCCGAGTGCTGGGTTTTTCGCCTGGAGACGTGGGCGGCCGTCCGAGAATGTCGCTGGGGCGAAAAAGAGGACGCCGCGCTCGCCCGGACACCCCCACCCTCACCTCACAGGCCAAGGAGAAGGATCGTGGCTGACTTCCCAGTCGATCGAGCAGTGAGTGATGGTCGGGTTCCCGATCGTGCTTCGGAGGGAATTCCGGAGCTGCATGAGGTCGATTGCCCTGCTGGGCTGCGGGAGGAGATCGAGACCTTAATGGGCAGGTACCCCGATCGGCACTCGGTGTCGATTCCGGCGCTTTGGGCTGTGCAGCGCTTGTATGGCTGGTGTACTCCGGAGGGGATTCGGCAGGCTGCTGCGGTGATGCGGGTGACCCCGGCCTACCTGGAGTCCGTGGCGAGCTTCTATGACCTGTTGCATACGGAGCCCGTCGGGTCGCACAAAGTGGCCGTCTGCACCAACATCAGCTGCTGGATGCGGGGCGGGGACGAGCTGCTCGATGCGTTCCGGACTGCCGCCGAGGGCCGCGACGACCTCTTCGTGACCGGGTTCGAGTGCCTCGGGGCCTGCGACATCGCGCCGATGGCCTCGATCGACGAGCGCTATTTCGGGCCGCTCGAGCCTGCTGACGGGAAGACGGCGATCGATCAGTTGTTGGCCGGCGACGAGGTTCTGCCGAGCAAGGCGCTGGCGAAGCGGCCGCTGGCCGGCGACGCGGCCGCCGCGAACGGGGGCGGAGATGGCTGAGACCCGCCTCCTGCTCGAGCACGCCGAGGACCCGGCGCTGCGCACGCTGGCCGGCTATGAGGGCTACGGCGGCTACGCGACGCTGAAGAAGGCCTACCGCCAGATGGAGGCCGAGGAGATCCTCAAGGAGCTCGAGGACTCGGGCCTGCGCGGGCGCGGCGGCGCCGGCTTCTCGATGGGCAAAAAGGCCTCCTTCCTGCCGCGCGGTGAGATCGACAAGTACCTCTGCTGCAACGCCGACGAGTCCGAGCCCGGGGCCTTCAAGGACCGCGAGCTGATGCAGCGCAACCCGCACCAGCTGATCGAGGGGATCGCGATCGCCGCGATCGCCGCCGACGCCGGCCACGCCTTCATCTTCATCCGCGGCGAGTACGACCTGCAGGCCGACATCCTCGACGCCGCGGTCGCCGAAGCCTACGAGGCCGGCTACCTCGGCGTGGACATCCTCGGCAGCCACCGCGACCTCGAGCTGATCGTCCACCGCGGCGCCGGCGCCTACATCTGCGGCGAGGAGACGGCGCTGCTCGACGCGCTCGAGGGCAAGCGCGGCAACCCGCGCCTCAAGCCGCCCTTCCCGGCGGTGCAGGGCCTCTACGGCGGCCCGACCCTGATCAACAACGTCGAGACGCTCTCCAACGTGCCGCGGATCGTCGCCCACGGGGCCGAGTGGTTCAAGGGCTTCGGCACCGAGCAGTCGCCGGGGACCAAGGTCGTCTCCGTCTCCGGCGGCGTGCGCCGCCCGGGCAACTACGAGGTCGAGCTGGGCATCCCCACCCGCGAGCTGATCTACGGCCTCGCCGGCGGGCCGCTGGAGGGGCGCGAGGTCAAGGCCTTCTACCCAGGCGGCTCCTCCTCGCCGGTCCTCACCCCCGAGGAGGGGATGGACCTGCCCTACTCCTTCGAGGCGATGGCCGAGGCCGGCTCGATGCTCGGCTCGGGCTCGATCATCGTCGCCGACGACAGCGTCTCGATCCCCCACATGGCGCTGCGCACGGCGCGCTTCTACCACCACGAGTCCTGCGGCAAGTGCACGCCGTGCAGGGAGGGCACCAACTGGACGGTGAAGATGCTGGAAAGGGTCGTGCGCGGCGAGGCCACGCCGATGGACCTCGACATCATCAGCTCGGTCCAGGACAACATCATGGGGAACTGCCTCTGCGTGCTCGGCGACTCGATGGCGATGCCGGTCAGCGCGATGGTGAGGAAGTTCCGCGACGAGTTCGAGCAGGTCATCGCCGAGGCGGGGCCGGCGCTCGACTCCGCGCGGATCGCCGCCGTGCAGGGCCCCGCCGAGACCCTGGGGGCGGCGACGTGAGCCGCGGCAAGGAGATAACCCTGCTGATCGACGGCCGCGAGGTCGCCGCGACCGAGGGCGAGATGCTGCACGACGCCGCCAAGCGCGGCGATGTCGAGATCCCGGTCTTCTGTTACGAGCCGAAGCTCGGTGAACCGGTCGGCGCCTGCCGCATGTGCCTGGTCGAGATCGAGGGGATCCCGAAGCTGCAGACCTCCTGCTCGACCCCGGTCCGCGACGGCATGGTCGTCCACACCCGCACCGACCAGGTCAAGCACGCGCAGAGCGCCGTGGTCGAGTTCCTGCTCGTCAACCACCCGCTCGACTGCCCCGTCTGCGACAAAGGCGGCGAATGCCCGCTGCAGGACATCACGATGGGCTGGGGCCCCGGCAAGAGCCGCATGACCGACGAGAAGCGGCACTTCCAGAAGCCGGTCGAGCTCTCGCCGCTGGTCGCGATCGACCGCGAGCGCTGCATCCTCTGCTACCGCTGCGTGCGCTTCAGCCAGGAGGTCAGCGAGGACTCGCAGCTGCAGCTGCTCGAGCGCGGCGACCGCACCTTCGTCGGCACCTTCGATGACCGGCCCTACGTCGACCCCTTCCACGGCAACATCACCGACCTCTGCCCGGTCGGCGCGCTGACCAGCTACACCTACCGCTTCCGCGCCCGGCCCTGGGACATCGAGCAGGCGGGCTCGATCTGCACGCTCTGCCCGAGCCAGTGCAACGTCAGCTTCACCGTCCGCGACGAGCAGGTCAAGCGTGTCGTCGCCCGCGACAACCCCGACGTCGACGACGGCTGGCTCTGCGACCGCGGCCGCTACGGCTTCGAGATGTTCGCCGCCGGAGAGCGCGTCACGGCGCCGCGCCTGCGCGGCGGGCCCACCACGTGGGACGACGCGATCGCCAAGGCCGCCGAGGCGCTGCGGGGGGCCGAGGCGCCGCGGGAGGGTGAGCGGTCAGTTGGCACCACCATGACGACGTCAAGCGACCACTCGTCGGCGCGCGGGGTCGCAGCGATCGTCGGCGACGCCTCCAACGAGGAGGGCTATTTGGTGCAGCGGATCTTGCGCGAGGCGCTCGGCTCGCCCCACGTCGAGTCGCGGCTCTCGCGCGGCCCGTCGCGCGACACCCTGCTGCAGCTCGCGCAACCCGAGCTCTCGGCCCAAGTGCGCGAGATCGACGGCGCCGAGGCGATCCTGCTGGTCGGCTCCGACCCGCTGCACAGCTCGCCGATCCTTGACCTGCGGATCCGCAAGGCGATGCGCCGCAACGGTGCCAGGCTGGCGGTCGCAACCGACCGCCCGACGACGCTCGACGGCGGCGCCGCGGCCGTGAGCCGCTACGCCCCGGGTGAGGCGACCCACTTCCTCGCCGGGCTGGCGAGGACGCTGCACTCCGAAACCCCCGGTTCCGCTGTTCCTTCTCCCGCTATGGCAGGGGAAAGGAACAGCGCGGCGGAGGTTGCCGAGGTTCTGCGCGGCGCCGGGCGCATCGTGATCGTCTGGGGCGAGCGGATCGGCCGCGAGGGCGAGGCGGCGACCGCGGCGCTGCTCGACCTGGCCGCGGCGCTCGACCTGGCGGGCAAGGACGGCAGCGGCCTGCTGGAAATCCCCGACCTCGCCAATGCCCGCGGCCTGCGCGAGGCCGGCTGCCTCCCCGACGCCGGCCCGGGCCTGAGCGAGGCCACGGTCGCCGGCGCCGTCCCCGGGGAGGAGGGCGCCTCCACGACGAACGGATCCTTCCCGGCGGTGGGGATGAACACCGAGCAGATCCGCGCCGCGCTCGAGTCGGGCGAGCTGACGACCCTGCTCCTCTTCGGCGTCGACCCGCTGCGCGACTTCCCCGACACGGTCGCCTGGGACCGCGCCCTGACCTCCGCGGAGAACGTCATCTGCTTCTCGACCTTCGAGAACGCCACGACCGCCAAGGCCGACGTCGTCTTCCCGCTCGAGACCCACGCCGAGAAGGACGGCACGGTCACGCATCCAGACGGGCGCTTGCAACGAGTAAGGCCCTCAGCCAAGCGCCCCGGCGAGATCCGCCCCAACTGGGGCGTCCTCGCCGAGCTCTCTCTCGCGCTCAGCCACGACACCGGGATCGTCTCCCAACCCTCAGCCCTCGCGGCTCTGACCGCTGCAGTCCCCTTCTACGCCGGAATCGACGACGCGGCCATCGCCGGCCGCGGCATCCGCTGGCAGGACCGCGACGCGGCAGCTTCCCTCCCCGCCGCGGACTCCGCC
>JBBDJH010000014.1:38974-46566 GCA_040879985.1 Solirubrobacterales bacterium | reverse complement strand
CGCCCTCCCCGCTTCGAGCTCTCTCACGCTCGGCACCTACCGAGACCTCTGGGCGGGCCCGATCACCGAGCTGAACCCGCCGCTGAAGTTCTTGCAGCCGCGGCAGCGGGTCGAGCTTTCGTTGTCCGATGCGGAGCGGCTCGGACTGAAGACCGGCGATGAGGTTGACGTCTCGCAGAACGGCACGACGGTGCGGGCGCGGGTGGCGATCCGCGAGCGGATCGAGCCGGGCACCTGCTTCCTGATCGAGGGAACCGGCGAGGGCAACGCCAACGCGCTGCTCGACGGCGGCCCGGTCGATGTGGAGATCAAGCGACTCGGCGGGGCGGCCGCGAGCCCGCCGGGGAGCAAGGCCTGATGCTGCCGATCGCCGACACGCAGTTCGTCGAAGCGACCTGGATCATGGTCGTCAAGTCGCTGGTGATCTTCGGCGTGATCTTCGCGATCCTGCCGCTGATGACGGTGCTCGAGCGCAAGCTGATCGGCCGCTTCCAGCACCGCTACGGGCCCAACCGGGTCGGCCCCTTCGGCATCCTGCAGCCGCTCGCCGACGTCGGCAAGCTGCTCGGCAAGGAGGCCTTCCGGCCGGCCAACGCGGTCCCGACCCTGTTCGTGCTGGGGCCGCTGCTGCCCGTCCTCTCCGGCGTCCTCGCCCTCGCGATCATCCCCTGGGGCGACGTCCAGGGCGGCGTCGGCCTCTACGGGATCGACGTGCCGATCGGCGTCCTCTACTTCTTCGCCGTCGGCTCGATCGCCTTCTACGGGGTGCTGCTGGGCGGCTGGGCCTCGGGCTCCAAATACAGCCTGCTGGGGGCGATGCGCGGCGCCGGGCAGCTGATCTCCTACGAGGTGGCGATGGGCCTGGCGCTGCTCGGCGCGGTGATGATGGCCGGCTCGCTCTCGCTGGTCGACATCGTCCACGCCCAGGGCGCCGTCTGGTTCGTCGTGCCGCAGGCCGTCGGCTTCCTGATCTTCATCGTCGCCGGCTTCGCCGAGACCAACCGCACCCCGTTCGACATGCCCGAGGCCGACGCCGAACTGGTCCAGGGCTACCAGACCGAGTACGGCGGAATGCGCTTCGGCAGCTTCCTGCTGGTCGAGTACATGGAGATCCTCGTCGTCTCCGGGATCGCCGCGGCGATCTTCCTCGGCGGCTGGATGGGCCCCGGCCCGAGCTTCCTCGACCCGATCTGGATGCTCGCCAAGATGCTCTGCCTGGTGCTGGTCTTCATCTGGGTGCGGGCGACGCTGCCGCGGCTGCGCTACGACCAGCTGATGAGCCTCGGCTGGAAGGTGCTGCTGCCGCTTGCGACGCTGAACATCCTCGTCACCGCGGTGCTGGTGGTGGTGACGTGACCGAGTTCCCCTACCTGAAGGACGAGGACGTGGTCGAGGTCCAGCGCGGGCCGGACCCGGGCGGGCTCGGCGGCGCCTACCGCGCCTTCGGCGAGACCCTGCGCGGGCTGAAGACGACGATGGCGCGCCTCGTCGAGGGGCCGCTGACGATCCAGTACCCGGAGGAGAAGACGCCGGTCTACCCGCGCTTCCGCGGCCGCCACAAACTGCACAAGTTCGAGGACAGCGAACTCGAGAAGTGCGTCGGCTGCTCGCTCTGCGCCGCCGCCTGCCCGGCCGACTGCATCCGCGTCGTCGCCGCCGAGAACATCCCCGGCGAGCGCGTCTCGGCCGGCGAGCGCTACGCGGCCGTCTACGAGATCAACCTCTCGCGCTGCATCTTCTGCGGCTACTGCGAGATCGCCTGCCCGTTCGACGCGATCACGATGGGCCACGACTACGAGATGGCCGACTACGACCGCGAGAACCTGATCTTCACCAAGGAGATGCTGCTCGCCGAGCCGCTCGACCGCACGCCGCTGCGGGCGGAGGGCGAGTGATGGAAGAGGTGCTGTTCTTCGGCGCGGCGCTGGGCACGCTCGGCGGGGCCGTCGGGGTGATCGCCCTGCGCAACCCCTTCTACGGGGTGCTGGCGCTGATCGTCCACCTCTTCTCGCTCGCCGTGCTCTTCCTGCTGCTCAGCGCGGCCTTCCTCGCCGCGGCCCAGGTGGTCGTCTACGCCGGCGCGGTAATGGTCCTCTACGTCTTCGTCGTCGCCTACATAGGCGGCACCGGCGAGTCGGCCTGGGAGCCGATCCCGGGCCAGCGCTTCCTCGCTCTGCTGCTCGGCGCGGCGATCTTCATCGAGCTCGCGATCGCCGTCCTCGCCTCCTCCCTGCTGGCGCTGGGCACGGACGGTCCCGACGTCGAGCCCGGCTTCGGAGACCCCGCCGAGATCGGCACCCTCCTGCTCGAGAAGTTCCTCGTACCCTTCGAGGCCTCCTCCATCCTGCTCCTCCTTGCCGCTGTGGGCGCTGTAGTACTCGCCGGCCGCCGAAGCGAGACCACCGTCGGAGGAGACGTCACATGAGCATCGAGTGGTACATCGTCCTCTCCTCGCTGCTCTTCGCGATCGGCGCGACGGGGATCCTGCTGCGCCGCAGCCCGATCGTGATCCTGCTCTGCCTCGAGCTGATGCTCAACGCCGGCAACCTCGCGCTGATCGCCTTCAGCCGCATGGTCGGCAACGAGGAGGGTCAGATCTTCGCCCTGGTCGTGATGGTCGTCGCCGCCTGCGAGGTCGTGATCGGGCTGGGCCTGATCGTCGCCCTCTTCCGCCGCCGGCTGCCGCTCGACGTCGATGAGCTGCGGGAGCTGCGCGGATGAGCGCCGGGAGGACAGCGTGAGCGCGACGACCTGGGCCTGGCTGGTCCTGCTGCTGCCGCTGCTCGGCTCGATCTCGATCGCGCTCGGCTTCCGGGCGATCCCGGCGCGGGTCGCGGGGATCGTCGGCACCGCCGCGGTCGGGCTCGCCTTCGCCTGCGCCGTCGCCGCCCTGATCGCGCTGCTCGGCGACGAGCCCGAGAGCCGCCGCCACGCCTCCTCGCTGTGGACCTACGCCAGCGCCGGCGGGCTCGACATCGACCTCGGCATCTACGTCGACCAGCTCTCCGTCTTCATGATCCTCGTCGTCACCGGGGTCTCGACCCTGATCCACCTCTACTCGTTCGGCTACATGCGCTCCGACGAGGGCTACCACCGCTTCTTCAGCTACCTCAACTTCTTCGTCTTCTCGATGCTGCTGCTGGTCCTCGCCGGCAACTTCGTGCTGCTGATCGTCGGCTGGGCCTTCGTCGGCTTCGCCTCCTACGCGCTGATCAGCTTCTGGTACCGGCGCACAACCGCGACCGGGGCCGGGATGAAGGCCTTCGTGATCAACGTCGTCGGCGACATCGGCCTCGTCCTCGCCGCCTTCCTGATCGTCCGCGAGCTGGGCAGCTTCGACTACGAGACGGTCTTCGCCAGGGCGCCGGAGGTCTTCGCCCAGGGCGAGTGGACGATCACCGCGATCTGCCTGCTGCTGCTGGTCGGCGCCTTCGCCAAGTCGGCGCAGATCCCCTTCCACACCTGGCTGCCCGACGCGATGGAGGGCCCGACGCCGGTCTCCTCGCTGATCCACGCGGCGACGATGGTGACCGCCGGCGTCTACCTGATCGCCCGCACCAACACGCTCTTCTACCTCGCCCCGACGGCAGCCGACATCGCCGCCTTCGCCGGCCTCGCGACGCTGCTCGTCGCCGGCACGATCGCGATCGCGATGACCGACCTGAAGCGGGCGATCGCCTACTCGACGATGAGCCAGATCGGCTACATGATCATGGGCGTCTCGATCGGCGCCTACTCGGCCGGGCTCTTCCACCTGATGACCCACGCCTTCTTCAAGGCGCTGCTCTTCATGACCGCCGGCTCGCTGATCGCGGCGATGGCCAACCGCCAGGACATCGACCGGATGAGCGGCTTCTGGAAGGCGATGCGCTTCACCTCGATCATGTTCGTGATCGGCGGCCTGGCGCTGGCCGCCTTCCCGCTCACCTCGGGCTTCTTCTCCAAGGACTCGATCCTCGCCTTCGCCGAGGCGCGCGGCGGGATGTACTTCTGGATGGCGATCGGCGGCTACGTCGGCGCCCTGCTGACCGTGCTCTACACGTTCCGGCTGATCTTCCGCGTGCTGCCCGGGCGGCCCTGCGAGGAGGCCCAGCACCTGATCGACACGGGTGAGCTGTACCACGGCCCGCCGATCAACCCGGCGACCGAAGAGAGCGAGGACACCGAGGTCGGCTTCCCCGGCGCCGAACACCACATCGCCGAGCAGTCGAAGCCGATGGCCGTGGCGATGGCCGTGCTCGCCTGCGGCGCCCTCTTCGCCGGCCTGGTCCAGGTGCCCGGCGTCACCAACGTCCTCTTCGGCTTCCTCGAGCCGGCCTTCCACGACTCGCCGCTGGCCGCGATCCACCCCTCGGTCGCGCACGAGTGGCGCGGCCTGGCGATCGGCGGCGTGATCTCGCTGGCCGGCATCGGCCTCGCCTGGCTGCTCTGGGTGGCGCGGCCGGAGCTGCCGGGCCTGTTCCGCGCCCGCCTGCGGCCGGTCTACCTGCTCTGCCTCAACAAGTGGTACTTCGACGAGGCGATCGGCCTGCTGGTCGTACGGCCGGCGCTGGCGATCGGCCGCTTCGCCGACGCGACCTTCGAGCGCCTCGTCGTCGACGGGATCGTCAACGGCGCCAGGGACACGGTGAGCGGCGCCGGCGGCCTCGTCCGCGTCGTGCAGAGCGGCTTCGTGCGCAGCTACGCGCTGCTGCTGGTCGCCGGCGTCGCCGCGCTCGCCCTCTACTTCCTGTTGAGCGCATCGTGATCAACGCGCTGCTCTGGGCCCCACTCGCCTTCGGCCTGCTCGGCCTCTTCCTGCCCAGGCGGCTGGCCGGCTGGTGGGCGACGCTGGGCGCGGCGGTGACGCTGGGCGTCGCGATCGCCCTGCTGGCCGGGTTCGACTCCGGCGCCGCCGGCCTGCAGAACGCCGTCGCGGTCGAGTGGATCCCCGGCCTCGGCGTCGAGTACAGCCTCGGCATCGACGGCCTCAACGTCTTCCTGGTCCTGCTGACCGCGATCGTCTGGCTGGGCGGGACCGCCTTCGCGGCGCTGCGCGAGCAGCAGCGGCCGCGGCTCTTCTTCCTGATGCTGCTGATCGGCGAGACCGCGACGCTGGGCGCCTTCGTCGCCCAGGACCTGCTGCTCTTCGTCCTCTTCTTTGACCTGATGCTGGTCCCGTTCTACTTCCTCTTCGGCGCCTGGGGGAGCGACCGCGAGGGCGGCCCGACCGCCGCCGCGGCGACCCAGAAGATGATCGTCTACACGCTGATCGGCTCGCTGCTGATGCTTGTCGCGGCGATCGCCACCGCGGTCATCGCCGCCGACGGCGGCGAGCTGACCTTCTCGATCGCCGCCCTGGCCGAGGACCCGATCGGCGCCGGCAGCCAGCGCTGGATCTTCTGGTTCTTCGCCGCCGCCTTCCTGGTCAAGATGCCGGCCTTCCTGCTGCACGGCTGGATGCCCGACGCCTACCGGGCGGCGCCGCTGGCGGTGCTGGCGATCTTCTCCGGCGTGCTCGCCAAGGTCGGCGCCTACGGCTTCCTGCGCGTCGTCCTGCCGCTCTTCCCCGACGCGACGATCCAGTTCCAGGAGGTCGTCCTGGCGATCGCCCTGGCCTCGATCCTCTACGGCTCCGCGATGGCCTTCACGCAGACCAACGTGCGCCTGATCGGCGGCTACTCCTCGGTCGCCCAGCTCGGCTTCATCACCGCCGGGATCTTCGCCCTGCGCGCCGATGCGGCCGACGGCGCGGTGCTGCAGATGGTCAACCACGGCCTCGTGGTGGCGCCGCTGTTCGTGATCGTCGCGCTGCTCGCCGAGCGCAGCGGCAGCGAGGACCTGCGTGAGATGGGCGGCATGGCGATGCGCGCCCCGGTGCTGGCGGCGCTCTTCCTGATCGTCACCCTGGCGACCCTGGCGATGCCCGGCTCGGCCAACTTCATCGGCGAGTTCTACATCCTCAACGGCCTCTTCCAGACGAAGATCGTCTTCGCGGTCGTGGCGATCTCGGGGGTCGCGATGGCGGCCTTCTACGCCCTGCGCCTCTACCAGCGGACGATGCACAACCGGCTCCCCGCCGGGGTCGAATCGCGCGAGATCGGGCTCCGCGACGGGCTTGTGCTGGCGCCCCTGGTCGCCTGCATCGTCGCCCTCGCCCTCTACCCGCAGCTGATCCTCGAGCGGATCGACAGGTCGGTGAACGAGGCGGTCGGCGCGGTTCAGCCGCCGGCCGCCGAGGCGAGGCTCGCGGCGGGCAGCGGCCCGGTGCGAGGCGGGCGATGAACTTCCTGTCCCCCGATATCGACTACGCAGCGCTGGCGCCGGTCATCGCGCTCACCGCGGGGCTCGTCGTCGTCCTGCTCAGCGCGGTCTTCGGGGGTGGTCGAGGTTCGGGTCGCATAGCGGTTCAAACCTCGACCACGTCGGTGCTGACGCTGGCGGTGCTGGCGACGACCGCCGGCCTGCTGATCTGGAACTGGAACGATCCGACCGACCTCGTCGCCGGGGCGCTGCGCCTCGACGACCTGGCGATCTCGATCTCGCTGATCGCGATCCTCGCCGCCGCCTTCGCCGTGCTGCTCTCGATCCGCGAGCCGGCCGCCGAGCAGGCCGGCGCGGGCGAGTACCACGCGCTGCTGCTCGGCTCGGTGCTGGGGATGGTGCTGCTGACCCAGGCGCAGAACCTGATCAGCTTCTTCATCGCGATCGAGGTCCTCTCGATCCCCCTCTACATCCTCTGCGCGACCAACATGGCGCGCGAGAAGTCGCTCGAGTCGGGGCTCAAGTACCTGATCGTCGGCTCGCTCGGCTCGGCGACGCTGCTCTACGGGATGGCCTTCCTCTACGGCGGCTCCGGCGCGACCGACTTCGCCGCGATCGCCGGCGGGATCGAGCGGGCCGGCCTGCTCAGCGACCCATTGGTCCTGGTCGGGATCGCCCTGGTCGCGGTCGGCCTCGCCTTCAAGACCTCGATCGCACCCTTCCACCAGTGGACGCCGGACGTCTACGAGGGGGCGCCGACGCCGATCACGTCGTTCATGGCGGTGGCGACCAAGGCGGTCGCCTTCGCCGTCTTCGTCCGCTTCTTCCTCGTCGCGCTGAGCGGCGAGGCGGGCGAGTGGCAGCCGGCGCTGGCGGTGCTGGCGGCGGCGTCGATCGTGATCGGCAACGTCGGCGCGCTCGGCCAGGACTCGCTCAAGCGCCTGCTCGGCTACTCCGGCGTCGCCCAGGCCGGCTACATCCTCGGCGGCCTGGTGGTGGCGAGCGAGGCCGGGGTCAGCGCCCTGGTCTTCTACCTCGCCGGCTACCTGTTCATGAACCTGGCGGCGTTCAGCGTGATCGTCGCGCGCGAGCGCGAGCCCGCGCTCGGCGACGACATCGCCGCCGTGCGCGGGCTCGGCCGCGAGCACCCGCAACTCGCCTGGCCGCTGACGATCTCGATGCTCGGCCTGGCCGGGCTGCCGGCGACGGTCGGCTTCATCGGCAAGCTCTACCTGATCGAGGCGCTGGTCGAGGGCGACTACACCTGGCTCGCCGTCCTGATCGCCGTCGGCACGATGATCTCGCTGGCCTACTACCTGCGCGTCGTCGCGGCGATCTGGATGGCCCCG
>JBBDJH010000014.1:0-38874 GCA_040879985.1 Solirubrobacterales bacterium | reverse complement strand
CCGGGCGCCGCCCCTACCTCGTCGTCCCGGCCCTGCTGGCGGCGGCGGCAACGGTCTTCTTCGGGGTCCTTCCCCAGCCGTTGGTGGAGTTCGCCCAGCAGGCCGGCGCAAGCTTGTTCTGAGCCCTAGGGTGGGCGCGGATGGGCGTCCTACTAATTGCAATCGCAATCGCCGTTTCCGTGGCGATCGGCGTCGCGGCGGAGCGGCGGCGGCCGCGGGCCGCGGCGTTGGCGGCGCGGCGCTCGCTGACGCTGATGCTCTACGGGTTGGTGCCGCCGGTGATCTTCTTCAACCTGGCGGCCAGCGAGGTCGACCTCGAACACGGCGTCGGCCTGGGGCTGGGGCTGCTCGCCGTCTCGCTGGCCGGCCTGCTCGCATGGGCGCTGGCGAGCCGGGTCCTCGGCCTGACCCGGCCGCGGACCGGCGCCGTCGTCTGCGCCGTGCTCAGCGTCAACACCGGCTACCTCGGATACCCGCTGACCGTCGCCCTGCTGGGCCGCGAGGAGCTCTCCACCGCGGTGCTCTACGACGTCGCGGTGACCGGACCCTCGCTGCTGCTCGGCGCCTTCGCGGTCGGCGCCGCCTTCGGCGCCCGGGCCGGCGAGGGAGTGGGCGAGCGGGTGCGCGCCTTCTTCACCCGCAACCCGCCGCTCTACGCGGCGGTCGCCGGCCTGCTCGCTCCCGACGTGCTGGCGCCGGCCTTCCTGGTCGACATCTCGCAGGCGCTGATCGTGGCGATCCTGCCGCTCGGCTTCTTCGCCGTCGGCGCGACCCTGGCGGAGAACGCCGAGCGCGGCCGCCTGCCGATGCCGCCGCCGCTGACCCGCCCGGTCGCCGTCGCCCTGCTCTGCCGGCTGGCGGTCACGCCGGCCCTGCTGCTCCTGCTGGCCGCGCCGCTGATCGACCTGCCGGCCGCCTACCTGCTGCTGGCGGCGATGCCGACCGGCCTCAACTCGATGGTCGTCGCCCACGCCTACGGCCTCGACATGGAGATCACCGCCGAGGCGGTCACCTGGTCGACCGGCATAGTCGTCCTCGCCGCCCTCGCCTCACTGCTGGTCTGACGAGCCTGCGCTTTCCCGCGCTATGCGCGGGAAAGAACAATGCGATCAGGGCATTTGCGTCGAGCAGGATCAATCCGGGTCGGGGCCGAACTTGCGCTCTTCCGACCGCCGTTCCTCTTCTCGGTCGAGGCGGCGCATCTCGTCGGTGGAGGGCCCGGGGTAGTTCTTGAAAGCCCCACGGGCCGCCTCGATCGGATCCTCGGTAGAGGCCGGACGCAGGATCAGGTGGTCGCCCCGGTCGTCGGCGACGACGACCTTGGACTTCCAACGATTGCGCACCTCGGCGGGAACAGACACCTGTCCTCCGGCAGAGATCCTGAGTCGCTTCATGCTCATGAGGGTAGACCATGAGCTGCCGCCCCCTCCCCCGTCGCTACCTTCGTAAGCATGCATCCTCCCTGCTCGCGCCCGCGCCCCGCCGCCGGCTTTCGCCAAGAGGTAGCGGCCACCCGGTCCAGGGTCAAGCCGCTGCGCGCAACTCCTTACAGAGCGGGCGCGAAATATTGCATTTCGGTGACTCCCTTTCCGTCCGTGCGGATTGAGAGCTTGGCGAGGTGAGCTTCGAAATCGACGCGACCGTGCTCGCCGACTCGGTCTCCCCCGCCAGCCACCGGCTGACCACGCTCGAGGTGACCTTTCCGCGCTTCGTCCTCGCCGAGTTCAACACCCACCGGGTCTTCTCGCGCAACTCGGCCAGCTCGCGGGCGATCCCGATCGTCAAGCAGCTGCGCCGCGTGCTCGAGCACCCGTTCGTGCCGCTCGAATTCGGCTCCAACCAGCCGGGCATGCAGGCCGGCCCGCCGCTTACCGGCGAGGCCAGGGCGGCGGCCGAGCGCGAGTGGCTGGGCGCCCGCGACGACGCCGTGCTGCGGGTGCTCGGCCTGGTCGCCGGGCCGGAAGCCGGCGCGGGCGAGACCGATCTGGCGGCGCGCCTCGACGAGATCGAGCGGGCGATCGCGGCGAAGGCCCAGCCGGAGGGCTGGCTGAACGTCCACAAGCAGGTCGCCAACCGGCTGCTCGAGCCGTTCATGTGGCACACCGTGATCGTCACCGCGACCGAGTGGGAGAACTTCTTCAACCTGCGCTGCCACCCCGACGCCCAGCCGGAGATCCGCCAGGCGGCAAGCGAGATGCGGGCCGCGATCGAGCGCTCCGAGCCCGCCGAGCTGCGCGAGGACGAGTGGCACCTGCCGCTGGTGCGGCCCGAGGACCGCGCGGAGGTCGACTCGGCCGAGCGGCTGGTCAAGGTCTCGGCCGGGCGCTGCGCCAGGGTCAGCTACCTGACCCACGCCGGCAGGCGCGACCTCTCCGCCGACGTCGAGCTCTGCGAGCGCCTGCTGACCAGCGGCCATATGTCGCCGCTGGAGCACCCGGCGCGCCCGCTGAGCGAGGAGGAGCTGGGCGAGAGCGAGTGGAGCGGCAACTTCCGCGGCTGGCTGCAGTTCCGCAAGACACTCGGCGGGGAGGCGAACCCGCTGGGCCCGACGCAGCCCAGCCGCTACGGGGTTTTGCCCTCCCCGGGAGGGTCGTCCGATTCCCCCTCCTCCAGCCCCTCGGCGGCCTTCTCACCCGGGGTCGGCCAGGGCTCGGCTTCGCCGCTGGTCCAGGCCGGCGGCTTGCCGCCCGGCACCCAGCCGGCGAGCAGCAGGCCGAGGTAGACGAACCAGAGCAGGGCGAACTGGAAGAAGAGGAAGGAGACGGCGCCCAGCGCCATCCCCAGCGAGCCCCAGAAGCGGGTCAGCAGGCCGGTCCGCATCGCGTGCATCGAGGTATAGAACATCGCGACGAGGAAGCCGATCTGGCCACCGAGCCCGAAGCCGGCGGCAAGCGGGCGCAGGGGCGCGTCGACGATCGTGTCGTTGGCGACGTCGTTGGCCCGCTCGCTGCTCAGCGAGACCCCGTTCGCGACCAGCCGCGGCACCTCGTCGGCGACGAAGTCGGAGGCGGCGCTGAGGGTCGCGAGGCCGCTGAGGATCGCCAGCACGCCGAGGAACAGCGGCGCCGCGACGACCACGCCGACGAGCTGGCCGCGCATCGTCTCGCTGCGCGCGTTGGCGGCGCGGAAGAGGTAGTAGAGCGGCGCCGCCAGCAGGGCGACGCCGATCGCCTGCAGGATGCTGGAGAGCAGCTGGGCGCTGCGATTGGCCTCGACGTTGCGGAGCAGCTCCGAGTCGCCGTCGCTGCCGCCGACCGCCTGGGTGGCGACGACGATCGCGATGACGATCAGCAGGATCCCGCCGAGAGCCGCCGCCGCAACCGGCCGCGACCAGCGCTCCTCCCAGGCCAGAACCGCCGCCTTGCTCGGGTTCAAGACTCGCTCAGCCCCGCTCGTGGAAGTAGAACTGGGGCAGCGCGCCCTCGATCACCTCGGCGGTCATCCTCTGGGCGACCTCGAGGTTGCCGGTCCGCACCGCGATGTCATCGAGCGTGACGATGCCCGCGAGGCTATCGCCATCGACGACCGGCAGCCGCCGCACCCGGTGCTGGACCATCAGCGCCGCCGCCTCGTCGAGCTCCATCTCCGGCTCGCCGCAGATCAGCGGCCGCGATGCGTGGTCGCCGATCGAGGCCTGCGGATCGACGCCCTCGGCGAAGACGCGCACGGCGAGGTCGCGGTCGGTGATCATCGCCACCGGCGAGCCGGCCGGGTCGACGATCACGACCGAGCCGACCCGGTTGTCGCGCATCTGCCGCGCGACCGAGGCGGCGCTCGCCCCCGGCGCGGCCGTGACGACTCCGGCGGTCATGATCTCGCTGAGGCGCACGGGGCGTACGCTACCGGCCAATGACCGCGGAGCAAGGTATCGGCAGAGCACGGCACACGCCGGTCGTCCCACTCGAGGCGGGCGCCGGGCCGGGCAACCCCCCCTGCCCCGCCTGCGGCGAGCCGCTGTTCGGCTGGATCGACGACCGGCCGGGCCTGGCCGGGCCGGTGAGTCGCTGCGAGAGCTGCGGGCTCGGCGTCGTCGGCGAGCCGGGTGGCGCCGAGGATGCGCTGCGGGCGCTGGACCGGGTCGCCGCCGGGCAGGCCGCGAGGATCGCCAACCGGGGCGGCTTCTCGGCCTGGATCGGCGGCGCCGGCTGGTCCGGCCTCGAGGGCGGCGCCCAGTACCTGTTCACGACCGAGGCGGTGCGCCGCCTCGTCGCCCACCGCGACCAGGTGGTCGCCTCCGCCCGCTGGTCCCCGGGCGCCGGCATCGCGGCGATGTGGCAGACGATCCTCAACGGCTTCACCTTCGGCCGCAACATCGCCCTCGGCGCCCTCGGCCGCAGCGCCGCGGTCCCCGCCGAGAAGCCCTGGCAACGCCAGCTCGACGCCTTCGTCAGCATCGTCGTAGCCCTCCCAGCCCTGATCGTCGCCATCCCGCTAGAGCTAATCGCCGCCGCCACAAAGCGCGGCGGCGCCATCTCCCTACGTTTCGAGCTCCTCTAGCTCAAGTTAAGTGGAACCCCTACCGGGATAGCCCCTCAGGACATGCCTTCCCTGGCCTCGCGCACCAGCGTGACAGCCTCGGGGAAGAGGACGCGGATCGCGTCGCGGACCTGCATCGCCTGCTCGTCGCTGCTGCCGCTGAGCTCGATCTGCCCGATCGAAGCCACGGTCAGATCCGCGGCGAGGCGGATCGCGTTGTCGGCCCAGGCGACCCGCTGCGAGGACTGCATCTGTTCGCTGAGCTCCTCCATGCGGGCACGGAAGTCGTCCGGGTCGCCGAAAAGGTTGAAGCCACCGCCCTCCATCCCGATGAATGTAAGCAGACGCGCGGAAGGCCGTGCGGAATCTTGTCTTTGATCGCGCCACACGCGCGCCGGCGGCCCCTAGCGTCGTCGCCATGGGCAGCCGCGGAGAAGGCGAGCGGGGGACGGCGAGCGTCGAGCAGGCGGGGCTCGCCGGGCTGATCGCGCTGTTGCTGCTGGCCGCGATCAGCGCCCTCGCGGCGGGCGGCGAGATCGACCCCCGCAAGGCGCTGGGCGGGACGATCGCGCGGCGGATCGCCTGCGCGCCGCGCATCCCCGACCCCTGCCGCCGCCACCCGCTGGTCCCCGCCTACGGCTGGCCGCTGGCCCGGCTCGCCCGCGCCCTCGCGCCGGCGCCCGCCGCCCGGCCGGGCCCGGCCGGGCTGCCGCTCGTCCCGGTCGACTTCCGCCGCTGCCGGCGCGAGAGCTGCGCCGTGCCGAGGCCCGGCGCCGCCGGGCTCCACCTGACCGCCTCCAACCGCCGCACCACCGCCTTTACCGAGATCCACGACCGACGCCGCGGCCTCGGCTGGGTCGAGCTGACCTACTGGCTCTACCGGCCGGGGCTCGGCTGGGAGCGAGTCGTGCGCCGCGCCGGCCCGGCCGAGGTCGAGGCGGCGAGCCAGGTCCGCGTCCTGCTCAAGGACGACCCCGCCCTGGTCCCGCTCGAGACCCTGCCCGGCCGCGACCACTACGAGTTCCCGGCGCACGAACGCCCCCCGTGGCAGTGGAAAGTGGCGTCCCGCTACCCCGGCTGGTCGAGCTGACCGGTTCCGGTGCGACTTATGCCGCCTATAGCTGCATAAGTCGCACCGGAAGCTCAGGCGGGGGCCTCGCGGCTGCGGTCCTCCTCGGCTTGTTTGATCAGTCCTCGCCAGTCCGTAGTCCGGAAGGCGAGCAGGATCGCGGCGAAGCCGAGCACGACCGACCAGACCGCCATCGCGATCTGCGTGCCGACCGAGAAGGAGAGCACGGCGGTGCGGGTGGGCCCGTTCAGGGTCGCGACCAGCAGCGCCTGCTGGGCGCCGGCGCCGCCCGGCGTAAACGGGACGATGTTGGCGATCGCCTGGACGCTCATCACCAGCATCACGTTCGCCACCGAGCCGCCGATCCCGAAGGCCTCGAGGAAGAACCAGAAGGCGGCGAAGCGGAAGAGCCAGCCGACCCCCTGCCAGGCCGCGACCTGGCGCAGGTAGCGGCGCGGCGTGCGCAGGATCACGACCCCCTGCCGGACCCGCGCCCAGAAGGCCCGCACGCGGTGCGCCAGCAGGTAGACCGCGATCGCGATCGCCAGCAGCAGCGCCCCGGTCGCGATCAGGAAGGCCTGCGGGTGTTCGGCCCAGAAGGAGATCTCGAAGGCGGGCAGGTTGGGCAGCTGGGGCGGCCGCGGCAGCAGGCCCTGCGAGACCGCGTAGAAGAAGACCAGCAGGCCGGCGGTCGTGTCGAAGACGGACTGGACCAGGAAGGACGAGGTGACCGCCGGGTAGGACGACCCCGGGATCTGCCGTTTGACCAGGAAGACTTTGGTCACGTCGCCGGCCCGCGCGGGCAGGATCGCGTTGATCCCGGCGCCGGCCAGGTAGGCGGCGGCGAGCGGCAGGTAGGGGATGCGGGCGGCGGGGTAGGCGGCGCGCAGGACGTTGCGCCAGCCGCGGGCGCGGGCCAGCTGCATCGCCGCCAGGCAGAGCAGGGCGAGCGCGAAGGGCGCCCACTCGATGTCCGAGAGATGGCCGAAGAACTGCGTCGTGGCGCGGCCGAACGCCTCGGCGCTCGATGCGAAGTCGGCGAGCGGCATGACGGCTAGACTAGCCCGCTCGTGTCCGAGCCCCCGACGACTCATACAGCCCCGGCGGCCCCCCGCGACCCCGCCGACGAGGCGATGTGCGCTCGCGCTCGCGAGCGCTTCACCGGCGACCGCAAGAGCCGCCTGCGGCGGCGGCGCAAACGCCACGCGGAGCTGCCCAACCTGATCATCGTCGGCGGCCTCAAGTGCGGCACGACGAGCATCCACCACTACCTCGGCCTGCATCCCGAAATCGACATGTCGAAGCCGAAGGAGCTCAACTTCTTCGTCGAGCAGCTCAACTGGGACCTCGGCCTCGACTGGTACGCGAGCCGCTTCGACGGCCGCCTGCCGGTGCGCGGCGAGTCCTCGCCGCACTACACCAACCTGCCCCGCTTTGAGGGCGTCGCGGCGCGGATCAGGGAGCACTGCCCCGACGCCCGCCTGATCTACATGGTGCGCGACCCGATCAAGCGGATCCTCTCCCACTGGGTGCACGCGACCGGCGCCGGCTACGAGACCCGCGAGCTGGTCGCGACCCTCTCCCAGCCCGACTCCTCCTACATCCACCGCTCGCTGTACTGGCTGCAGCTGCAGCCCTACCTGGAGCTGTTCGACCGTGAGCAGATCGAGCTGATCGCGCAGGAGGAGCTGCAGCGCGAGCGCGAGGAGACGATGCGCAAGGCGTTCCGCTTCGCCGGCGTCGACGAGAGCTTCACCTCGGAGCAGTTCGACCGCGAGTGGGAGAAGTCGAGCGCCAAGCAGAGCGACAAATACCAGTTCATGGAGAAAGCGATCAAGCTGCCGGGGCTGCGCTCCTTCGACCGCAATTTCGACCGCCTGCCGGAGTCGCTGCGCTGGATCGTCGAGAAGGTCGTCCACGACCCGGAGAAGCCGCCGGCGCCGAAGCCGGAGCTGCCCGACGACCTCTTCGAGACGATCCGCGGCCGCTTCGGCGCCGACGTCGCCGCCCTGCAGGAATTCGCCGGCCGCGAGTTCGCCGGCTGGCACGACTACTCCTGAGCGCTGTGCGGCGACTGCTCCCCGATCCCGGCCCGGTCACGGTGGAGGAGCAGCTCGAGTCCTACCGCCCCGGCGACGGGGCGCGCGAGGACCGCCCGTTCATCGCGATGAACTTCGCCGCCACGGTCGACGGGCAAGCTGCGATCGAAGGCGTGTCGGGACCCATCGGGTCGGAGATAGATACCGCGATGCTGGTTGGTCTGCGCAAGCGCTTCGACGCGGTGATGATCGGCGCCGGGACGAAACGGGCCGAGGGCTACGAGAGGATCGCGAAGCCGCTCGTCGTGGTTGAGTGTGCGCCGGACGGCCCGGCGGATCTGGAGGCCCTGCTGCGCGAACAGCGTGAACAGGGAGTGCGAGCGCTGCTCTGCGAGGGAGGGCCGACGCTCCATAGCTCGCTCCAAGAGCTGGGCTTGGTCGATGAGCTGTTCCTGACGATTGCGCCGAAGCTGGCCGGTGGCGGTGGCCCCACCCTGCTGAGCGGAGAGCTTGCCGGTGAGATCGAGTTGGAATTGGCGTGGTTGCTCGAGGACAACGGAGAGTTGTTCGCGCGCTACAAGCGACGCTGAGTTAGGTTCCCCCGATGGACTTCAAGCCCAGCCCCCAGGTCGAGACGCTGCGCGAGCGCATCCTCGACTTCATGGACGAGCAGCTCTACCCGCAGGAGCGCCAGATTATGGAAGCGCTCGACGCCGAGGTCGCCCCCGGCGTCCCCTACCCGAAGCTGTTGGTCGAGGTCCGCGAGCGGGCCAAGGCGGAGGGCCTCTGGAACCTCTTCATGCCCGACGAGCGCTTCGGCCCCGGCCTCTCCAACTGGGAGTACGGGCTGCTCTGCGAGGAGATGGGCCGCAGCCCGGCGGCGGCGCCGATGGCCTTCAACTGCGCCGCGCCGGACACCGGCAACATGGAGATCCTCGCCGAGCACGGCACCGAGGAGCAGCGCGAGCGCTGGCTCGAGCCGCTGCTCGAGGGGCGGATCCGCTCCTGCTTCTCGATGACCGAGCCCGAGGTCTCCGGCTCCGACCCGACCCTGCTGCAGGCGCGCGCCGTGCGCGACGGCGACGAGTGGGTGATCGACGGCCACAAGTGGTTCACCTCGGGCGCGATGGGGGCCGAGCTGGCGATCGCGATGGTCGTCACCGACCCCGAGGCGCCGCCCTACTCGCGCGCCTCGATGATCTGCGTGCCGACCGACAATCCCGGCTTCGAGCTGGTCCGGCCGATCCCGGTGATGGGACACAGCGCCGGCCCCGGCCACTGCGAGATCCGCTACAGCGAGTGCCGCGTGCCCGTCGCCAACCTGCTCGGCGAGGAGGGCAAGGGCTTCGCGATCGCCCAGGACCGGCTCGGCCCGGGGCGCATCCACCACTGCATGCGGGCGATCGGGACCGCCGAGCGGGCGCACGAGATGATGTGCCGGCGGGCCAACGAGCGCCAGGCCTTCGGCGGGCCGCTGGCCGACAAGCAGTTCGTCCAGGAGGCGATCGCGACCTCGCGGATGGAAATCGACCAGGCGCGGCTCTTGACTATGTACGCGGCCTGGAAGATGGACACCGAGGGCAAGCGCGCCGCCCGCCAGTCGATCTCGGCGATCAAGATCGTCGCCGCCAACATGGTGATGGAGGTGCTCGACCGGGCGATCCAGATCCACGGCTCGCTCGGCATGACCGACGACACCCCGCTCGCCGCGCTCTGGCGCTTCAGCCGCATGCTGCGCCTGGCAGACGGCCCCGACGAGGTCCACAAGATGGTCCTCGCCCGCCGCGAGCTCAACCGCTGGTCGAAGCGCGCCGAAGCCGAGGCGGCCGGCGAACTCGAGCCCAGGCACGCCCCGCGCCCGATCTGAGCCGATGTCGCGCTCGATTAAATCCCAGATCGTAGAAGGAAAGATCCCAATCTGTAGACTTGTAAATCCCAAACTGTCGGAAGCACCCGTCAATGCGCCTCATCCCGCGACAAATCCGCGCCGACCTGGTCGATGTCCTTGCCGACACCCGCATCGCTTGCGTGCTCGGACCCCGTCAGTCGGGAAAGAGCACGCTGGTCCGCGCAGTAACGGCCGATGAGCATCCGGCTCGCTACGTAACCCTGGACGATCCGGCGACGCTTGCGCTGGCGCGGGAAGACCCAACCGGCTTCGTCGCCGGATCGGAGCGCATGGCGATCGACGAGATTCAGCGGGTTCCGGAGCTCCTGCTCGCGCTCAAGGTCGTGGTGGACAACGACCAGTCGCGCGGTCGCTTTCTGATCACCGGTTCGGCCGACATCATCACCCACCCCAGGGTCGCCGATGCGCTGCCCGGCCGCGTCGAGTACCTCACCCTCTGGCCGTTCTCGCAGGCCGAGTTGGCGGAACGCCGGCCGACGTTTCTGGAGGTTGCCTTCTCCGGCAATGTCCCTCGGGTCGAGAACGCCCCGATCGGCCGCGAGGCGTACGCGGATCGCGTCATCCGCGGTGGGTTCCCCGCTGCGGTGCAATCCACTCCGGCCCGCCGGCAACGCTTCTTCGCCGGCTACGTTGACTCGATCCTCGGTCGTGAGATCAGCGAACTCGGCTCGGTCCGTGAAAGCGAGGCGGCCGGCCGCGTCCTCCGCCTTGCGGCTGCGCGCTCCGCCGCGCTGACGAACATGTCTGCAATCGGGCGCGAGCTGGGTATCGACCACAAGACGGTCGGCAAGCACCTGCGCAGTCTCGAACAGCTGTTTCTCGTGGTGAGGCTGCCGGCCTGGCACGCGAACCTCGGCCACCGAGTCGTCCGTTCGCCGAAGCTGCACATCGCCGACACCGGCATGCTGTGCTCCCTGATCGGCGCCGACACCGAGCGGCTGACAACCGACGGAACGCTGGCGGGCGGCATCTTCGAGACGTTTGCCGTCACCGAGATCATCCGGCAGGCCGGCTGTGGAGACCTTGCCCACGACCTGCTGCTCCACCACTATCGTGACCAGGCCGGCCATGAGGTCGACCTGGTCCTCGAGCGCTTCAACGGCGACATCGTCGCCATCGAGGTCAAGGCAACGGCCAGCCCACGGCCCCGCGATGCCGCAGGCCTGAGACTCCTGCGAGACAAGCTCGGCGATCGCTTCAAGCGAGGCATCCTGCTCCACCTCGGCGCCCAGCCGATCCCGGTCAGCGATCGAATCTCAGCAGTCCCCCTGGCTGCTCTGTGGCAATAGATCTAGCTCCTGCTCGACACCCACGTCGTGCCTCCGGCCGACCTGCTCGCTCAGCTGGAGCGCGCAGGCGTGGACCTGCTGCCGATCACGGCCCGGCATGCCGACCGAGCGGGCGTCCTCTGGTAACCACGGGCCGGGCCCTTCGCCTTGATACTTGATCAAGTATCATCATTGTATGACCGGAACTCCGGCGGACACTGTCAAGCACCTGCGCGCCGCGGCCGGGCTCTCGCAACGCGGGCTTGCGCGCCGCGCCGGAACCTCACAGCCGGCGATCGCCCGCTACGAGGGCGGGATCGCTACCCCGTCCTGGGAGACCCTGCAGCGACTGGCGGCGGCCTGCGGTTGGCGGGTGGGCCTCGATCCCGAGCCCATCCCCGACCCGGGCGACATGGAGCTCGCTGAGCGCCTGCTTGGCCTCGAGCCGCTCGAGCGTCTGCGAGCCCTACGCGAATTCGCCCGGCTGCGCCGGACGGCCGAGGTTGCGCGGTGAACTCGCTGGACCCCGAGACGCTTCTGCGCACTCTGGTCGATCATCAGGTCGAGTTCTGCCTGATCGGCGCCGCCGCGGCCTGGCTTCAGGGCAACCCGTCGGTCACGCTCGACCTCGACGTGATGCCCCGCCGCGATCTCGACAACGCCGATCGGCTCGCCGCCGCGCTGAACGCGCTCGGCGCGCGCCACCGAGAGAGCGCAAACGCCACCGAGCTCGAGGGCGCCGACTTCCTCGGCTGGAGGACGCAGGGCTTCGACACCGACGCGGGCCCGATCGACGTCGTCCCCCACGCTGCCGCGATCGGGGGCTTCGAGGACGTGGCGACGATCGAGCTGGCTCTGGGCGACTTTTCCATCCGCGTGCTGACGATCGACGAGGTGATCGCCTCGAAGGAGGAGCTGGGCCGCCCCAAGGACACCGCCGCCCTTCCCGCCCTCTATGCCACCCGCGCGGCGCTGCGCAAGCGACGGCGGTAAGAGCTGGATTATCTGATCTGATAATCTCTCTTTTTATGGCGAAGGACACTTCCCTAGAGGGTCGCGACCCCCAGTTCGTCGCCGTGTTGGAGTCGGCCGCCCACCTGCAGCGACTGGTTCCGGGCGCGGTCTTGGTCGGCGGCACGGCGGCGATCCTCTACGCCGACCATCGCGAATCGCGCGACCACGACCATGTCCTCGCCGACCTCGCGGATCGTTTTGAGATGGTGCTCGAAGCGGTCGAGGGAGACGACGGCTGGGCGACCAACCGGTTGACGCCGGGCAAGGTGATCCTCGGCAATCTGGACGGGATCGAAGCCGGCGTACGGCAGATGATCCGCAAGGCTCCGCTGGAGGTGGCCACGGTCACGCTTCCGTCGGGCGCCGAGGTGACGGTTCCGACGATCGAGGAGACCCTGCGCATCAAGGCGTTCCTGATCGTGCGTCGCAATCAGACCCGCGACTACCTCGATCTCGCCGCGCTGTCCGAGCATCTCGGCGTCGACCGGGCAGCCGAGGTCCTGAGGCAGGTCGACGACTACTACGCCGACCAGGGCGCGACCGACGACGGCGTGGCGTCGCAGCTCGCCCGCCAGCTCTCCGACCCCCGGCCCGCCGACCATTCGGTCACCGAGCAGCTCTCCTCCTACCGCCGTTTGCGCAAGCGCTGGAGCGAGTGGCGCGCCGTGACCGATGTCCTGGGAGAGGTGGGCGCAGGGATGGTCGAGCCGTGACGACCCTCGCCTTTCGCAACGTCGACGCCTCCCCGGACGACCCGGTCCGGGAGTGGCCGCTGGAGGCGATCCAGACCGCGCTCGAGCGGGGCGGGCTCTTGCACTGGCGCCGCCTGGCGGAGCAGATCGGGGTGCAGCCCTGGGGACCGCTGGCCCGCCGGGTGGAAGAGGTGCTCACCTACAGCCGCCCCTACGGCGTCGCCGAGGCGATGGAGCGGGTCATCGCCCGCGCCCGCGATGCGGCCGAGGCAGCGGAGCGCCAGGCGGTTGCGGCCGAGATCGACGCCCTGGTGCGCGAATCGGGCCTCTCCCGCGCCGAGTTCGCCTCCCGGATCGGCACCTCGGCCTCCCGCCTCTCCACCTACGTCAACGGCAAGGTGACCCCGTCGGCGGCGCTGCTCGTGCGGATGAGGCAATCGACCTCTTCGAGGCCGGCTTCGCTCGCCGGCTGACTATCGGCGCACGACGTAGTCGCGCTGCACGCTGACGCAGGCGTTGGCGATCGCCGGAGGGACGGGCGCGAAGCGGACGGTGCTGTCGACGGTGCCGCGCACGACCGCGGCGCCGCGGCGCAGCTTGCCGGTGACGAAGAGATTGTTGAGGTTGTTTGGCGCCGGCAGGCCGCTCGGCAGAGTTATCCCCTCGAAGAACGTGTATTTGGCGGTGATCCCGACCTTGAGGATCCGGGCCTGGCCGAGGCGGACGTTCAACTCGCGGATCGCACCGCCGGAGCAGCGATGGTCGAGCTTCTTGAATTCGATCCGCTTGACCCTGACCGGGGTGCCGCGGACCTTGACGACCTTCATCGTCACCCGCGCGTTCGGGTCGCCCGGCACGGTCCCTTTGAGGCTGACCGTGGCCGCGTCGGCGCTCGTCGCGAAGAGCAGCAGCAAGGCCAGCGGAGCGATGGCGCAAAGCCCGTACCGCCTGAGATCGATCACCCGCCGCATCGCCCCACGATCACAGATCGTGGGGGCGGCGTCAAGAAAAGGGCCGGGCTTTCGCCCGGCCCTCACTCACCACCGCTTGGACCTACGCGCGCTAAACGTTGAGGCAGTATGCAAAGGCGATGATGGTCGAGTTGCCGCCGGAGACGTTCGTTCCGAACACACGCCAACCGTTACCCGACCGAAGTAGCCGCTTGACGTCCCACACGTCGGCACCAGCACCTTCCGTTTCGAATCCGCCAGCGATCACCTCTCCTGACGGGCAGGTCGCGGTCACACCGGTTTCCACGCCGTTCGCGACGCTTGCACTGGTCGCGGACACAACACTGATGGCCTTGAGTTGAGAGTTGCCAACAGAGTTGGCCGCCAGCTTCTGCTGATTCACAGCGTTTGCAGCGATCTTGCCGGTCGAAACCGAGTTAGCAGCAAGTTTGTCGCCGGTCACGGCGCTATTGAGGATTTTGTCGGTCAGAACAGAGTCTTTGGCGAGTTTTCCGCTCGTCACCGACTCGTTCGCGAGCTTCTCGGTCAGGACCGATTCGTTGGCCAGCTTGCCGCTGGAGACCGCCAGATCGGCGATCTTGTCGGTGAGGACCGATCCGTTGGCGATCTTCTCGGCCGATACCGCGTTGTCGCGCAGCCGGTTGGTCGGCACCGCGTTTTTCGCCAGCTTGCCGGCCCTGACCGCTTCGGGGGCGAGTTTCCCGACTTTGACCGCGTTGCGCTTGATCTGGCCGGTGCCTACGGAGTTCTTGCCGAGGTTGTTGGCGGCGACCGCGGCGCCGCCGCCGAGCACGAGGAACATTGCGAGTGACGACATCACGTTTGCGTACGTGAGCCGCTTGCGTACTTGTTTCAAGAGGAATCTCCTTGAGTCGCGGGAGGGAGGGACGTCGGACGAGCCTCCCGGCCGATTGACAGGGGTGCACGGGGACAATCACAGGTGGACCGCCTGGAGTCAAGAGCTCTGGATCGGTCGTCGTTGTCCACAATGGCGCAACTCAGCCGCGCCGCTCGGCCTCCTCGGCGGCCTCGGCGAGGCGCTCGACGAGGCGGGCGAAGTACTCGACGCCGGCGTCGGCCTTGCCGTAGCCGCCGGCTTTGTAGCGGGCGTAGACGCCCTCGAGGATGATCGCCAGCTTCCAGTAGCCGAGCGCGACGAAGAAGTCGAGCTCGGCGAGGTCGCGGCCGGAGCGCTCTGCGTAGCGGTCACGCAGCTCGGCGCGGCTGGGGAAGCCGGGCGCCAGGTTGGCCGGCTGGCCGAGCGCGATCGGCTCCTCCCCGCCCTCGCCGCGATCGGGCCAGTAGACCATCAGCAGGCCGACGTCGGCGAGCGGGTCGCCGAGCGTGCAGAGCTCCCAGTCGACCACCGCGGCGACCTCGCCGGCCGGGGTGAGGATCATGTTGTCGAGCCGGTAATCGCCGTGGACGATCGTCGCCGGCCCCTGCGCGGGGATGCGCGCCGCGAGGCGCTCGTGGACGGCGTCGATCGCCGCCAGCTCGCGCGTCTTCGACTTCTCCCACTGGCCCTGCCAGCGGCGCAGCTGGCGGGCGACGTAATCCTCCTTGCGGCCGAGCTCGCCGAGCCCGACCGCGTCGGGGTCGACCGCGTGGATCGCGACCAGGGTGTCGGCGACGCGCTCGCCGATCGCCCGCCGGTCGCCCTCGTCGGGGAACGCCTCGGCCTCGGCGAGGCCGCGCAGGATCGGCCCCTCGACGAACTCCATCGCGTAGAAGGGAGCGCCGTTGACGCTCTCGTCCTCGCAGAGGCCGAGGACCGGCGCGACCGGCACCGCGGTCGGGCCGAGCGCCGCGACGACCCTGTGCTCGCGGGCCATGTCGTGGGCCGAACCGAGCCGCTTGCCGAGCGGTGGCCGGCGCAGCGCCCAGTGCCTCCCGGCCGCGTCGCTGACGCGGTAGGTGAGGTTCGAGTGGCCGCCGGCGATCCGCTCGAAGCCAAGCGGCAACTCGACGCCGGGGACATGCTGCGCGAACCACGCCTCGACCCCGGCCCGATCGATCCCCTCCGGCGCCGCAGCGGCGCCGTCGGGGCTGTCTGTAGCCTCGTCGCCCATCGGCTCGCAAGCATATTCCGGGCTCGGTATAGATAAGTATCTTGATGTATCTGGGAAACAGGATACTTCGAGAGAAAGCTCTAGACTTGCCGCGTGGACGCCTACCGGAACCCCTACACGCCGGGTGCGGGCTCTCGCCCAGCCGCCCTCACCGGCCGAGATATGGAGATCGAGCGCTTCCAGGTAGCGATCGGGCGCCTCTCCCGCGGGGCAACCGAGCAGGGCATCGTGATTCACGGGCTGCGCGGCGTCGGAAAGACCGTCCTCCTCAACAAACTGGAGGAGGTGGCGACCGAAGCCGGTTGGGTAACGGCATTTTCCGAGCTGCGTAGGGGCGATGACCTTCGTCTCGTCATGGCACGCGCCCTGTTCAACGCCGTCCGCCAACTCGATGCGCAACGAATCGGTGGCCATGTCATCACCCGACTCAAGGCGGCTTTTTCATCCTTTTCGGCAACTCTCGCGACCGATGGCACGATCAGGTTCGGCTTCGAGGTCGCTCCTGCGCACGGAACCGCCGACAGCGGGGACCTCGAGACCGACCTCGTGGAGATGCTTCAGGAGCTCGGGCGCGCCGCCGAAAAAGGAAACACCGGCAGCGCCATCTTGCTCGACGAGCTGCACCTGGCGAATCGAGACGATCTCGAAGCGTTCGTCGCGGCGGTGCATCGCGCCACTCAAAAAGCGCTGCCGATAGCCATCGTCGTGGCGGGGCTTCCAACTCTTCCCGTCGCCCTGGTCGAGGCGAAGACCTATGCGGAGCGCCTCTTTTCCTTCCCCCGTCTCGGAGCGCTGTCAGAGGACGACGCGCGCGACGCACTTCTGCTTCCGGCACGGGAGGAGGGGGTTGAATACGAAGACGAAGCCGTGACGATGTTGCTCGACCGAGCCAGTGGCTACCCGTACTTCCTTCAGGAGTGGGGACGTGGTGTCTGGGACGTCGCGGTGACCAACCCGATCTCCGCTGACGATGTCGAGGCGGCGATTCCCAGGGTCGAGCGGAAGCTGAACGATGACTTCTTCGCCGTACGGCTGGCCCGCACGACGCCCACCGAGCGTCGCTACTGTGCCGCGATGGCCAGGCTCGGCGACGGAGCCCAGGAGAGCGGAGCCATAGCGCGATCCATGGGCTATACGAACGTGCGAGCCGCGTCCTCGCCTCGCGCGTCTTTGATCGAGAAGGGCGTCATATACAGCGCCGGGCGGGGGCAGGTGGACTTCACCGTCCCCAAGTTCGCCGCTTTCCTGCGAGGCGACAAATCGTGAAGAAGGGACGACTCAGGCTCAGCCCGTCGCTCGCCAACCGGCTGACGATCGGCTTTGCGATCGCCTTCGCGGCGCTCACCGGGATGGCCGTGATCGGCGTCGCGCGCTTCCTCGAGCAGCGCCAGGACTTCGAGGACGCGACCGCCCGCTCCTACCAACTCGAGATCGACGCCCGCAGCCGGCTCGCCCGCGGCGAGGACCCACGCGCGGCGCGCTCCGCCGTCGTCTCCGAGCAGCGCCAACGGCAGGTGCTGCGCGACGAGATCACCGCCGACACGCGCGACACGGCGCTGCTCGTCGGGGCCGGGCTGATCGCCGGCCTGACCGGCGCGGCGCTGCTCTTCACCGGGCTGATCGCCTCGATGCGACGCCCGCTCGAGGACCTGGTCGAGGCGTCGGGCCGGCTGGCCGGCGGCGACCTCGAGACCCGTGTCGCCGTCGGCGGGCTGGCCGAGACGGCGGCGCTGGGCGGCGCCTTCAACGAGATGGCCGCGGAGCTGCAGCGCCGCGCCGGCGAACGCGACCAGCTCGACCGGATGAAAGACGAGTTCGTCCTCACCGCCTCGCACGAGCTGCGCAGCCCGCTCACCTCGGTGCAGGGCTTCGCCGAGCTGCTGCTGCTCGAGCGCGAGCGGCTCAGCCCGAAGCAGGCGGAGACGGTCGAGGTGATCCTCGACAACACGCGCCACCTGGTGCGCCTGCTCAACGACCTGCTCGACCTCGCCCGCAGCGACGCCGGACGGCTGACGATCAGGCGGGAGCCGGCCGCGGCGGCCGGCCTGATCGAAGACGCGGTGCGGGCGATGCGGGGCCAGATCGAGGCCCGCGGCCAGGCGCTCGGCCTTGAGATCGAGCCGGGCCTGCCCGAGGTCGAGGCCGACCGCGACCGGATCCGCCAGGTACTGGTGAACCTGCTTACGAATGCGAACGAGTACTGCCCCGAGGGGGCGAGCATCGGGGTGAAGGCGCGCCGCCTCGATGCCGATGTCGAGATCGAGGTGATCGACGACGGCCCCGGCATACCCGCGCAGCAGCTCGAGCACATCTTCGAGCGCTTCACCCGCGGCGACGCGGGAGAGACCCAGCGCGTCGGCGGCACCGGGCTCGGCCTGGCGATCTCCAAGTCGCTGGTCGAGCTGCACGGCGGCAGCATCGAGGCCGAGTCGACGGCCGGCCGCGGCGCCACCTTCCGCGTCCGCCTGCCGGCGATCGGCTCGGCCGGCCCGACCGTGACGCACCCCACCACCGCGGCCGAGGCAAGCTGATGGCCAAGATCCTCGTCGCCGACGACTCGGAGACGATCCTGCTGCTCCTCCGCACCCGCCTCGAGCTGGAGGGCCACGAGGTCGAGACCGCCGCCGACGGCGAGGACGTCGTCACGGCGGTACTCCGCGACCCGGGCGCCCACGCGTTGCTCCTGCTCGACGCGATGATGCCGCGCAAATCCGGCATCGACGCCCTGCGCGAGCTACGCGAGCGGGGCATCGAGACCCCGGCCCTGGTCGTCAGCGCCCACGCCGACAGCCGCGACGACACGGACCAGTCCGACCTGACGATCTCCGGCTACATAGCAAAGCCAATCGACTTCGACAATCTCTTCACAAAGATCACAGAATTGACCAGCTAAAGCGCCGGGGTCCTCCTGGAAGTGCCTCGCGAAGCGGCTCCGCAGAGTGGTTCTAAGCCGCGAAGCGGCAGCACCATAGTGAGCGAAGCGTCAGCGAAGCGAACCTAGGCACTTCCAGGAGGACCCCGGCGCTCAACTATTGGCGATCTCCAACCGGATTTCCTTGCCCTTCAGCTTCGTCCCGTCGAGGAACTCGACCGTGCGGTCGGCCTTGTCGGGATCGACCTCGACGAAGGAGAAGCGGTGCAGGACGCGGACGTCGTGGATCGCCTCCTCGGGCAGCACGGCGCCCTCGCGCAGCGCCCAGCGCAGATCCTCCTCCTCGATGCCGCTGCGCTCGCCGCGGTTGACGAAGAGCTTGACGGTCTTGCCGTTCGACGCCTTCTCGGCGGCGGGCCGCGGCTCATCCTCGGGCTCGGCCGGCTCCGCTTCGCCGCCGGCCGGCTCCTCGACCGCAGCCGGCTTCTCCTCGGGCTCGACCGGCTTGGCGCGCTCGCGGCGGCGCGGGCGCGGCGCGTGCTCGATCCGGTCCTCGGGGCTCTCCCACTCGCCGATCGAGGTTTTCACGTCGCGCTCGATCCGCCCGATCTCGTCGCGCTGCGCCGGCGTCACGAGGGTGATCGCGCGGCCGGTCCGGCCGACCCGGCCGGTGCGGCCGATGCGGTGCACGTAGACCTCCGAGGAGGCGGGGACGTCGAAGTTGATCACGTGGGTGACGTGCTCGATGTCGAGCCCGCGGGCGGCGATGTCGGTGGCGACGAGGAGCCGCACGCGGTGGTCCTTGAAGGCGATCATCACCCCGTCGCGGACGCCCTGGCTGAGGTCCCCGTGCAATGCCTTCACGTCGAGGCCTTTGTCCTTCAGCGTCTTCTCCAGCTTCGAGGTGCCGATTTTGGTCCGGCAGAAGATGATCGCCTGCTCCGGTTCCTCGCTCTTCAGCAGCTCGACCAGGCGGGCCGCCTTGTCCTTCGCGGGCACCTCGACGAAGGCCTGGGCGATCGCGTCCACGGTGAGCTTTTTCGGCGTGATTTTGATCGTCGTCGGGTCGTACATGTAGCTCTCGGCGAGGCGCTTGACCGGCGGCGGCATCGTCGCCGAGAAGAGCGCCGTCTGGCGCCCGCTCGGGCACATCCGCAGGATCTTCTCGACGTCCTCGATGAAGCCCAGGTCGAGCATCTCGTCGGCCTCGTCGAGGACGATGTAGCGGGCCGAGGTGAGGACCAGCGAGCGGCGCGACATCAGGTCCATCATGCGGCCGACGGTGGCGACGACGACGTGGGCGCCGGCGCGCAGCTGGGCCTGCTGCGATTTGATCGGCGCGCCGCCGAAGACGGCGACGATCTCGACGTCGAGGTGCTCGGCGTAGGCGCGCAGCGCCTGGGTCACCTGGATGCAGAGCTCGCGGGTCGGGGTGAGGACGACCGCCTGCACCTCTTCGTCAGCCGGGTCGAGGTACTGCAGCATCGGCAGCCCGAAGGCGGCGGTCTTGCCGGTGCCGGTCTGCGCCTGGCCGATCACGTCGTGGCCGGCGAGCAGCTCCGGGATCGCCTGCTCCTGGATCGGGCTCGGCTCCTCGTAGCCGAGCTCCTCCAGCGTCTGCTGGATCGGCGGCGACAGTCCCAGGTCCTTGAAGCTGGTCATCGCGCCGGGTCCAGGAGGAGCTTGCCGGTGCTGCGCCGGGCGAGCAGGTCTTCGTGCGCGCGGCGGGCCTCCGAGAGCGGGTAGACCTCGCCGACGTTGAGCTCGAGCTCGCCGGCGGCGACCATGCCGAACAGCTCGCCGATCATCGGCCCGACCTCCTTCGGCCGCATCAGCAGGTGGACGAGCCAGAACCCGATCACGGCCTTGGAGCCGCGCAGCAGCCGCGCGGTCGAGACCTCGCGCTGCTCGCGCGAGGCGATCCCGAAGACGACCATGCGGCCGAGCGGCGCCAGCGCCGAGAGCTCGGCGTCGAAGGCCTCGCCGCCGCTCATATGGAGGACCGCGTCGACCCGCTCGCCGCCGTTGGCGTCGAGGATCGCCCCCTTGAGGTCGGCGCTACGCGAGTCGACGGTCGCCTCGGCGCCAAGCCGTTCGACCAGCTCGCGCTTCTCGGCGCTCGAGGCGAGCCCGATCACCTTCGCGCCGGCGCGCCTGCCGAGCTGCACGGCGAGCGAGCCGGTGCCGCCGGCGGCGGCCTCGACCAGCAGCGTCTCGCCCGGCTCGATCCGGGCGCAGCGGCGGACCAACGCCATCGCGGTCAGCCCCTGCAGCAGCAGCCCCGCGGCGCGGTCGTCGTCGACCTCGTCGGGAACCGGGATCAGCATCGCCTCCGGCACCGCCGCCTTCGCGGCGTAGCCGCCCGCGGCGACGATCGCCGCGACGCGGCGGCCGTCGGCGGTGCGGCCGCTGATCTCGGCCCCGGGCACCAGCGGCAGCGCCTGCTCGGCCAGGTAGTCGTTGCGGGTGGCGTGGGTGTCGGCGAAGTTGACCCCGCAGCGGGCGACCTCGACCAGGATCTCGCCCTCGCCGGGCTCGGGGTCGGGAAGCTCGACCGGCTCCAGCAACTCGGGGCCGCCGAACTCCTTGATCTGAATCGCGCGCATCGGCCCGCACACTACTGTCCTGACTCAGGACAGTGCTGAGAAGCCGGCGGCGGGCAGCGGGCCGTCAGAACTTCGGCAGGTGGCGGTTCAGCCAGGGCGCCAGGGTGCGGGCGAAGGTGGCGCTGAGGTGGTACGTGTCGCGGTAGACGAGCACGTTGCCGATCACCGTCGGGCAGCGGTGGCGGGGGCAGAGGACGCCGTTGGGGTCGATCAGCCGCACCCGCGCGCGGGCGGCGCCGATCGCGTCGAACGCCCGCGAGCGCTTGCGGCGCGAGTGGAAGACGCAGCGGCTCAGCTCGTCGTAGTGCTCGGAGACGCACTCGGGCGGGCTGAAGGGGGCGAGCTGCTGGTCGCGGATCACGGCGACCTCGGCGCCGGTCCGCTTCAGCCGCCGCAGCGTCTTGGCGAAGCCGGCGATCAGCAGCGGCTGGCTGGCCCGGCGGTTGAGCCGCCTGCCGTCGCTGACCACCTGGTAGCGCCGGCCGGTCGAGTTGCTGACGACGACCAGGTCGGGGCGCTCCTCGCGGACGATCCGCCGCATCGCCTTGCGCCGCCAGACGTTGCAGGGCCGCTCGTAGGCGACCGCGCCGACGACGCAGCCCGCCCGCACCAGGCCGACCAGGCGCCAGTCGCGGCGCTCGGCCAGTTCGAGCAGCGGCGGGAACCACTGCAGCGCGTGCGAGTCGCCGAAGACGACCACGGTTTTCTCCGCATCGGGGTTGCCGTAGGCGCACTCGGGCGAGTCGGTGTCGTCGTGAAGCAGCACGCAGCCGTCGTCGAAGAGGGCGCCCTTATCGGCCGGGGCCTCGTCGGGGGCCGGCCGCAGCGCCTCGACCGAGCGTTTCGCCGGGTTCTCGGGCCCGACCGCCTGGGCGCCGCGGGCCAGTTCGGGAGAGGCGGTCGGGACCGGCGGATTCGACCACTGCAGCCCGATCGCGAGCAGGACGGCGGTGGCCGTGCAGGTGGCGCCGAGCGCCAGCGCCCGCCGCGGCCGCCGGCCCAGCGAGCGGGAGCGGCGGAAGGGCTCCTCGATCGCGTAGTGGCTGAGCACCGCCGGGATCCCCGAGGCGAGCGTGGCGAGCACCAGGGCCGGGGTCGAGAGCTGGCCCCAGAGCGCCCCGGCGAAGATCACGACCGGCCAGTGCCAGAGGTACCAGGCGTAGGAGATCTTGCCCAGGTACTGCAGCGGGGCGCGGGTCAGCAGGCGGATCGGGCCGGAGACCGCCTGGGCGGTGCCGGCGACGATGATCGCGACCGTCGCCAGCGTCGGCAGCAGCGCCCGCCAGCCCGGGTAGGGCGTCTCACCGCTGAAGATGAGCGTCGCCACGACGAGGGTCGCCAGGCCGGCCCCGGCGAGCAGCGCCGAGAGCGCGCGCGGCATCCGCAGGCCGGCCGGCAGGACGAGGGCGAGCACGCCGCCCAGCGCCAGCTCCCAGATCCGCGTCAGCGAGGAGAAGTAGGCGCTGCGCGGGTCGGTCGGCGTGTACTGGATGCTGTAGAGGAGCGAGGCGATCCCGATCGGCACGATCAGCATCGCGATCGTCCGCCGCATGCCCCAGCCGAGCCGCCGCGCCGCCAGGGCGCCGAGGCCGAGCGTCACCGGCCAGACCAGGTAGAACTGCTCCTCGACCGAGAGCGACCAGTAGTGCTGGACCGGGCTGGTCAGGGTCTCGTCGAAGGCGAAGTAGTCGACCGATTCGGCGATGAAGTGCCAGTTGACGAAGTAGAAGGTCGCGGCGACGACGTCGCCGGCGACTTCGCGGCTCTGCAGCGGCGAGAGCAGCAGCGCCGAGCCGGCCACGGTGACGGCCAGCACGGTCACCGCCAGCGGCAGCAGCCGCTTCGCCCGGCGCGCGTAGAAGCGCCCGATCGAGACCGAGCCGCGGCGATCGAGCTCGGTCAGGATCAGGCCGGTGATCAGGAAGCCGGAGAGGACGAAGAAGATGTCGAGGCCGACGAAGCCCCCCGCCGTGCCGGGCACGCCGGCATGGCAGGCCAAGACGAGGACCAGCGCGAAACCGCGCACGCCCTGAATGTCGAGGCGGAAACCCTTACGGTTCTGCGCCCCGGAGACCGGTGAGGGTGAGCCCCTTCCCACGTCTCTACGATGCCCAAGCTCGTCGCACTCAAACCTGCAACACGAAGAAAAGGAGAAGTTGTGTCGCTGACCGTAGTCGGTTCGATCGCCTTCGATGCCGTCAAGAGCCCCTTCGGGGAGCGCGAGAAGATGCTCGGTGGCGCCGCCGTCCACTTCTCGCTCGCCGCCAGCTTCTTCACCGAGGTGCGCCCGGTCGGCCCGGTCGGCGACGACTTCGGCGCCGCCGAGTTCGCGGTGCTCGAGGGCCGTGGGGTGCAGACCGGCGACATCGAGCGGGTCGCCGGCGGGCAGTCGTTCTTCTGGCGCGGGCGCTACGACTACGACCTCAACGTCGCCCACACCGAGGACACCCGGCTCGGCGTCTTCGGCGAGTTCGAGCCGAAGCTCTCCGCCGCGGCGACCGCCGCCGACACGCTTTTCCTCGCCAACATCCAGCCCGACCTGCAGCGCCAGGTCCGCGCCCAGTGCGGCGCGGCGCGGTTCAGCGCGCTGGACTCGATGAACCTCTGGATCGAGACCGCCAAGGACTCGCTGCTGGCGGCGATCGCCGAGGTCGACTGCCTGATCGTCAACGACGCCGAGATCCGCCAGCTGACCGGCGAGCCGAACCTGGCCCGCGCCGCCCGCGCGGTGATGGCGGCCGGCCCGCGTGCCGTCGTCGCCAAGCAGGGCGAGTACGGGGCCGCCCTGTTCACCAGCGAGAGCTTCTTCGCCCTACCGGGCTTCCCGCTCGAGGACGTGCGCGACCCGACCGGCGCCGGCGACAGCTTCGCGGGCGGCTTCCTCGGCTACCTCGACGGCCACGACGGCGAGCTCGACGAGGCCTGCCTGCGGCGGGCGATGGGCTACGGCACCGTGCTCGCCTCCTTCAACGTCGAGGAGTTCGGCACCGAGCGGGTCGCGCGGCTGACCCGCGAGGAGATCGACGAGCGCTTTGCCAGCCTGCACGAGATGACCCAGTTCGAGCCGTTGCCGGTCCGTTGACTACCCGGAACGCCCAAGCTGCGAAAATGGCCGCCGCATGGCCGCCGACTCACTCACCGTCACCGACAACCGCACCGGGCAGACCTACGAGCTGCCGATCCTCGACGGCACGGTCCGCGCCATGGACCTGCGCCAAATCAAGGTCGACGAGGACGAATTCGGCATGCTGGCCTACGACCCGGCGTTCACCAACACGGCCTCCTGCCGCTCGGCGATCACCTACATCGACGGTGACGCCGGCATCCTCGAACACCGCGGCTACTCGATCGACAAGCTCTGCGAGCGCTCCAACTTCCTCGAGGTTGCCTATCTGCTGATCTTCGGCGAGCTGCCGACCGGGCCGCAGCTCGAGCGCTGGACCCACGACATCATCCACCACACCTTCGTCCACGAGGACCTCAAGCACTTCTTCCAGGGCTTCCGCTACGACGCCCACCCGATGGGGATGCTGCTGGCGGGCGTCGGGGCGCTCTCCACCTTCTACCCCAACGCGAAGCACACCGAAGACCCCGAAGAGCGCTACATGGCGGCGGTCCGGCTGATCGCCAAGGTGCCGACCCTGGCCGCCTTCTCCTACCGCCACAACCGCGGCCTGCCCTACGTCTACCCCGACAACGACCTCAACTTCGCCGAGAACTTCCTCTCGATGATGTTCAAGATGACCGAATCGAAGCACGTCCCGAAGCAGAGCCTCTCGCGGGCGCTCGACGTGCTCTTCATCCTCCACGCCGACCACGAACAGAACTGCTCGACCAACGCGGTGCGCGGCGTCGGCTCCTCCGACGTCGACCCCTACTCGGCCGTCGCGGCGGGCGTCGCGGCGCTCTACGGGCCGCTGCACGGCGGCGCCAACGAGGCGGTGCTGCGGATGCTGCGGCGGATCGACTCGGTCGACAACATTCCCGCCTTCCTCGAGCGGGTCAAGAAGCGCGAAGAGAAACTGATGGGCTTCGGCCACCGCGTCTACAAGAACTACGACCCGCGGGCGCGGATCATCCAGAAGTACATGGACGAGGTTTTCGAGGCGACCGAGTACAACCCGCTGGTCGAGATCGCCCGCGAGCTGGAGAAGCGCGCGCTGGACGACGAGTACTTCACCTCGCGCAAGCTCTACCCCAACGTCGACTACTACTCGGGGATCATCTACGAGGCGCTCGGCGTGCCGACCGAGATGTTCACGGTGATCTTCGCGATCCCGCGCACCGCCGGCTGGGTCGCGCAGTGGATGGAGATGAAGGACGACCCCGAGCAGAAGATCGCCCGGCCGCGCCAGATCTACACCGGTGAGCGCGAGCGCGACTATGTGGCGCTCGACGAGCGTCAGGGCGACGAGAAAATCGTCGGCCCGCCGGCCCGCCGGCCGAAGCGGCCGCGCCGCGGCGCGTAGCGAGGGGGAGGCGCTGGGGGTGGGTCCCCGAGCGCTGGATTTTTCGCCCGCTGATGCCGCGACACTCGCCAACTGTCAGGCGAAAAATTAACGCCGCGCCCGGGGACCCACCCCCACCACCTCCTTACAGGCGTACGCTCCCGACATGGGATGGAAGCTGACCCTCCGGAACGGATCCGACGTTTCTCACGAGAGCTTCCGGGAGCTGGAGGAAGCAGTTGCCGCGATGAGGGAGCGGGCTATGGCTATTCGGGCGGAGGGGCCGGTTGAGGGGGTTTCGATGCTGCGGGACTTTGCGCCCGGGGATCAGGTGAAGGCGCGGTTGCAGCTGAGCGGCGGAGGATGGCTGCGCAAGCAGGTAGCGGGTGTGGATGTGCGCGGCGACGGGGCGTTCGTGCCGTTCCGCGGCGGGGTGCGGCGCGAAGAGCTCGACCCGACCGAGTACGACTCGCCCTTCGACCTGGTGCGCGAGACTCTCGAAGCGACAAAATAGGCGCTCCGCTGTTCCTTCTCCGCGCTATACCGGGTTAAGGAACAGCGGAAGGCGAATATGGGCGACGAGACAACGGACATCCCCAAGGGCAGCTATGCGGCCGGGCGGCGGCTGAAGCTGCCCGAGGGCGGCGAAGCGCCCTATGCCGTCTTCGTCAACGGGATCGAGCAGCGCGAGGGCGTCGACTACGAGCTGCGCGCCGGCGAGATCGTCTTCAAGCGCGAGATCGTCAAGGAGAAGGTCGGCACCGGCCGCTGGCTGGCGATGTACCTCGGCCTCTTCGGCACCTACCGCAAGAACGAGACGATCGACCTGCAGTTTCGGCGGGCCGGCAAGACCGAGCTGCTCTCCGACCTGCCGGTCAGTTGAAGACGTAGAGCAGGGCGAAGGCGGTTACCACCCAGACGGCGCCGGCGGCGAGGATGCCCTTGTCCTTGGAGACGAGCGAGGCGATCGAGCGGTCGTCGGCGCGGTCGTAGATCAGGTACAGGTAGCGGAAGATCCCGTAGAGCACCGGCGGGATCGTCCACATCATCTCGTTGCCGATCAGCGGCGAGTCGACGGCGTAGATCGCGTAGCTGATCACGGTGCCGGTGGTGACCAGGGCGACCATCTGGTCGAGGAAGGGCAGCGAGTAGTGCTCCAGGACCGGGCGGCTGCTCGAACCTTCGTGGAGCTCGGAGACCGCCTCCTGGCGGCGCTTGGTGAAGCCGAGGAAGAGCGCGATCATGCCGGTGCAGAGCAGCAGCCATTCGGAGGCGTGGGCGTCGACGGCGCTGGCGCCGGCGGCGACACGGAGGATGAAGAGCCCGCCGAGGGTCATCACGTCGACGATCACAACCTGCTTGAGCCCGAGGCTATAGGCGACCTGGGCGATGCCGTAGCCGACCACCATCAGGCCGACCTCCCAGTTGACCGCGGCGAAGGCTAGGGCGATCGCCCCGACAGCGAGCAGCGGCGCGATCGTCTTCGCCGCCCCCTCGGAGAGCTCGCCGGCGGCGAGCGGCCGCAAGCGCTTCTTCGGGTGCCTGCGGTCGAGCTCGATGTCGAGCAGGTCGTTGACGTAGTAGCCGGCGCTGGAGATGCCGCAGAAGGCGACGAAGGCGAGCGTCGCCTCGAGCACCGCGCCGGCGTCGTTGAACTTGCCGGAGAAGAGCAGGCCGGCGAAGACGAAGGCGTTCTTGATCCACTCCTGCGGCCGGCCGGTCTTGATCGCGGCGCGCAGCGGCGAGCGCCGCGGCACGGCGGGCTCGCCAGGGATCGTCGGATGATCTGAGCTGATCGTGTCCATCGGAACGGTCGCGGCAGGGTAGCGCCCGTAAGGGCTAGAAAGGCCAGAGCGCGCCTGACCGAGCAGGTCGGTGGACGCAGGGAGGCCGGTGAGGGGAGCGCACAGTTCGTGCGTGACCCGAGCCAGCCGACTGAGGACGCCGAGATGCGAAGTGTCAGTCGCGCTCTGGGTCGATTAAGACGCCGGGATTTAGAATGGCCGCTGGGTCGAGCTCCGACTTGGCGGCACGCAGGGCTGCCGCGAAGGGGGCCGGGCGTTGGCGGTCGTACCAGGGGCGGTGGTCGCGACCGACGGCGTGGTGGTGGGTGATCGTGCCGCCGCCTTCGATCACGGCCTCGGCCGCGGCGGCCTTGATCTCGTCCCACTGCGCGACCTCGCCGCCGCGCGCCGCCGGCGCCATCACCGTGAAGTAGGGCGCCGGGCCGTCCGGGTAGACGTGGGTGAAGCGGCAGCTGACCCGGGGCGCGCCCGGCCCCTCGGCCGGTGCGTCGCAGACCTCGGCGACCTTGGCCCGGACGGCGTCGATCGCGGTCGCGTGGAAGTCCTCGAAGCGGTCCCAGGTAATCGCCGTCTCGAAGGTCTCGGAGAGCACGCCGCAGGCGACGAAGGTGTCGCGCAGGTAAGGGGCGAGCAGGAAGGCGGAGCGCCAGGCTCCGACCGAGTCGCCACTCTCGCCGTCGCGGCGACCACCGGTCGTGCCCTCCGACCCGTTCCCTCGGCCCGCCGGCGGGGACTGGGTGCGCACCTCGCCCGGATCGCCACCGTGCTCGCGGGCGATCGCCAGGGCCAGCGCCATCGGGGCCTCGACGGGGTGGTGGGCGGACTCGAAGCCGAGCACGAGCAGGCTCCGCTCGCCCGAGCCGGCGCCGGTCATGCCCGCCTCGACGGCGTCGAGCAGGCGGCAGTTGCTCGGGTGCAGTCCCGACTGCGAGATCTCGCGCACGGCGCCCGCGGCGGCGAGGAACTGGTCGAACTCGACCCCGCAGGAGGCCTTGAACTCGGGCCGCGGGCGCACCCGCATCCAGGCCTCGCCGATCACGCCGAGGATCCCCTCCGAGCCGATCAGCGCCCGGTCCGGCGACGGGCCCGCCCCCGAGCCCGGCAGCCGCCGGCTCTCCCAGGTCCCGCGCGGCGTGATCGCCCGCACCGACTCGACCAGGTCGTCGATGTGGGTGTGGAGGGTGGCGAAGTGCCCGCCCGCCCGGGTCGCGATCCAGCCGCCCAGGGTCGAGTACTCGAACGACTGGGGGAAGTGGCGCAGGGTCAGCCCGTGCTCGCGCAGCTGCGCCTCCAGCAGCGGCCCGGTCGCGCCGGCCTGGATCCGCGCCGCCATCGACTCGGCGTCGACTTCCAGCACCCGGTCCAAGCGCCGCAGATCGAGTGAGACAAACGGCCGCTCCCCCAGCCGCCCCTCGACCCCGCCGACGACGCTCGTCCCGCCGCCGAAGGGAACGACCGCGGCCCCCTCCGACTCGCACCAGGAGAGCACCACCTCGATCTCCGACTCGTCCTTGGGCATCGCCACAAGATCGGGTGGATTCTCGAATTCCCCCCGAAACCCCCGCACCACGTCCCGGTAAGCCTTCCCCAACGCCCGCGAGACCCGCTCGTACTTCCCATCCACAAACAGATCCCCAAACCCACCCGGCGCCTTCAACCGCGACGCCCGCACCTCCACCGCCTCAAGCGACACCGCCTCCTCAGCCGCCTCCCCAAACCCAAACCGCTCCCGAATCCCAACCGCAGCCTCCTCAAGCTCCCTCCGAGAAGGCGCCTGATCCTCGTACCCCCACCCCCAATGCTTCAGCCGCCGCTCGCTCATCGGCAAGCATCGTAGGTCCCACCGCAGATCGCAGCATTTTCCGCCCTATAGCCCGGAAAAAGCTACGATCAGCGGATGGAGGGAGCCAAGCGCGGCGGGGATCGTCGCGCGGGTGCCTCGCGAAGCGGCGTAAGGCGACCGTGAGGGAGGGGCAGGGGGTGTCCCGCAGGGTGCGGCGTCAATTTTTCGCTTGACGCTCAGCGAGTACCGGACGGTCAGCGAGCGAAAAATCCAGCACCCCGGAGGGACTCCCCCTGCCCCTCCCCGCGCGACACCTACCAGTGCACACCTTTCATCAAATGCGCGAAGGCGACGGCCTCGGTGGTCGGCGCCCGGTCGGGCGCCTCCTCACCCTTCCCCTTGGCCGCCTGCGACTCCGGAAACAGTTTGTAGGCCGTGTTGAGGATCCTGTCGCTGACCGTCGGGGCGACCGCGTAGAGCAGCTCGCCGAAGGTGCCCAGCCGGGTCGCCACTTTCTTCGGCCTGCCGACCATCGCCCCCGCGATCATCTCCGCCGCCTCCTCGGGCGTGATCGCCGGGAACATGTCGTACATCCGCGTCGGCGCGATCATCGGCGTGCGCACCAGCGGCATGTAGATCGTCGTGATGTCGACCCCGTCGTCGACCACCTCGGAGGCGATCACCCGGCTGAACGCGTCGAGCGCCGCCTTCGAGGCGACGTAGGCCGAGAAGCGCGGCGGGTTGGTCTGCGACCCGATCGAGCTGATGTTGACGATGTGGCCCGACTTGTGGGCCTGCATCGAGGGCAGCAGGGCGAGGATCAGCCGCACCGCGCCGAAGTAGTTGACCTGGATCGTCCGCTCGTAGTCGTGGAAGCGCTCGTAGGAGAGTTTGACCGAGCGGCGGATCGAGCGGCCGGCGTTGTTGACGAGGACGTCGACCCGCCCGTGGTAGGCGAGCACCTCCGCGGCCATCCGCTCGACATCGTCGGTGTCGGACATGTCGCAGCGGTGGATATGGGCGACGCCGCCGGCTGTCTCAATCTCCCGTTTGGTCTCTTCGAGCTTGTCGACCGAGCGGGCGACCAGCAGCACCGTCGCGCCCGCGTCGGCGACCTTGACGGCGGCCGCTTTGCCGATCCCCGAGGAGGCGCCGGTGATCAGCACGACCTTGCCGCGCACCGCCGCCGACAGCGAGCGGTCCTTGAACAGGCCGGGGTCGAGGTTGCGCTCCCAGTAGTCCCAGACGCGGTCGGCGTAGCTCTCCAGCGGCGGCACCTCGATGCCAGAGCCGGCCAGCGCCGCCTCCGCCCCGGTCGAGTCGAAGTGGGTCGGGTAGTTGACGTAGCTGAGCACGCCGGCCGGGATGCCGGCCTCGCCCAGCGCCATCTTCACCGCCCGCTTGGCCGGCGGGAAGAACCTCAGGCCGGTGCGGACCAGGCTGGTCGCCGGGTCGGTGATGCCGGAGTCGAGCTGCAGCGCCGCCTGCGGCGCGTCGGCCGCATGGGCGAAGAGGTTGAGCACGTCGCCGGCGGTCTTCGCGCGCGGGTCGGTGAGGTGGAAGGCGCGGCCGTCGAGACCCGGCTGATGGGCGATGTGGTCGATCGCGTCGGCGACGTAGTCGACCGGGACGATGTTTATCTCGCCGCCTTCGACCCCGACCGTCGGCAGCCAGGAGGGCAGCACCCGGCGCGCCTGCTGCAGCAGCTTGAACATGTAGTAGGGGCCGTCGATCTTGTCGATCTCGCCGGTGCGCGAGTCGCCGACGACGATCCCCGGCCGGTAGACGCGCCAGGGCCGGCCGCAGTCCTCGCGCACGACCCGCTCCGACTCGTGCTTGGTGCGGAAGTATGGATGGGTGTCGAGGTCTTCGGCCTCGTCGAACATCTCCTCGGTCCAGGTGCCCCTGTAGAGGCCGGCGGCGGCGATCGAGCTGACCTGGTGGAAGCAGCCGGCCTCGATCGCCCCGGCCAGCTCGACCGCGTGCCGGGTGCCCTCGACGTTGGCGACCTCCTGGGCCTCGGCGCCGGCGGCCATGTCGTAGATCGCCGCCAGGTGGAAGAAGTGGTCGACCTCGCCGCGCAGGGTCAGCAGATCCTCCTCGGAGACGCCGAGGGCGGACTGGGAGAGGTCGCCGGAGACCGGCACGACCCGCGCCCCGTCGGCTCCCCAGGCCGTTCGCAGCTCCTCGAGGCGGCCCCGCGATCCGGCCCGGACCAGGGCGTAGATCGTCCCCTCGCGCTGCAGCAGGCGGGCGACGAGGTTGCGTCCGATGAAGCCGGTGGCGCCGGTGACGAAGTAGTTCATCGCTGTTTCATACACTCAATTGAGAGATGGCGCAAACGGCGACCGTGCAGATCCAGATGCCCGAGATGGGTGAGTCGGTCACCGAGGGCATCGTTCTCGAGTGGCATGTGGCCGAGGGAGACTTCGTCAGCGAGGGCGACACGGTTGTCGAGGTCTCGACCGACAAGGTCGACGCGGAGGTGCCGGCGCCGGCCGACGGGGTGATCACGAAGCTGATCGCGGCGGTCGACGACGAGGTGCCTGTGGGGGCGCCGCTGGCTGAGATGGAGCCGGGCGATGGTGGTGGCGGGACGGCCGAGGGTTCTGAGGTTTCAACCGCGGGTCCTGTCGGAGGGGAGGGGGGTGTTAGCGGCCTCACCCGGCCGACCACCCCCCTCCCCTCCGCCACCCGCGGGAGGGGCGCTGGAAAGCCCGGCGACGCGAACGGGGCCGATGGCGTTCGGGCCACCCCCGTCGCTCGGCGGATAGCTGAAGAGAACGGCGTTGATTTGGGGGCCGTAGCCGGCAAGGGTCCGGGCGGCAAGGTCACCAAGGAGGACGTCCTCGAGGCCGCCAACTCCGGTTCCGCTGTTCCTTCTCCCGATATAGCCGGGGAAAGGAACAGCGGAGCGGGGGTTGTTGGCGAGGCGAAGGCGTTGCGCGGGCCGGCCGCGATGCTGGCCCAGGCTATGAACGACAGCCGCGAGGTGCCCACCGCGACCTCGTTCCGGACCGTCGCCGTCGACACGCTCGACGCCAAGCGCAAGGCGCTGAACGGGCAGCTCAAGGAGCGCGGGCTGAAGGTCTCCTTCACCCACCTGATCGCCTGGGCGATCGTGGGGGCCGCGAGGCAGTGGCCGGTGATGACGCGCAGCTTCGAGCAGCGCGAGGGCAAGCCGTTCGCGATCGAGGGCAGCCCGGTCAACCTCGGCATCGCGGTCGATGTCGAGCGCAAGGACGGCTCGCACAGCCTGATGGTCCCGGCGATCAAGGGCGCCGACGGGCTCGACTTCGCCGCCTTCCACTCCTGCTACGAGGAACTGATCACGAAGACGCGCGAGAGCAAGCTCACCGCCGACGACTTCCAGGGCACCAACATCTCCCTGACCAACCCCGGCGGGATCGGCACCGTCGCCTCGGTGCCGCGCCTGATGAAGGGCCAGAGCGCGATCGTCGCCGCCGGCGCGATCGCCTACCCGCCCGAGTGGGCCCACGCCGCGCCCGACCGGCTGCGCCAGCTCGGCGTCTCGAAGACGATGACGCTGACCTCGACCTACGACCACCGGGTGATCCAGGGCGCCGAGTCGGGCGCCTTCCTGCGCCGGATCGAACAGCTGCTCGAAGGCGAGGACGATTTCTACGAGGCGGTCGCCGCCGACCTCGGCATCGACCCCGCGCCGCTCGCCGCCGCCCACCCCGCCTCGGCCTCGGCCCCCCCACTCGGCGCCGCCCCCGCGCCGGCGACGCCCGGCGCCCCCGACGAGGAGCTGCTCGGCGCCGTCCAGGCCGCCACCTCGCTGCTCAAGGGCTACCGCACCCACGGCCACCTCGCCGCCCGGCTCGACCCGCTCGGGCGCGAGCCCAAAGGCGACCCGGCGATTCAGCCCGAGAACCTCAACCTGACCCCGGAGCTGATGGCCCGCGTGCCGGCCTCGATCCTGCGCATCGGCGTCCCCGGCGAGAGCCTGCTCGACGTGCTGCCGCGCATGCGCGAGGCCTACTGCGGCCCGATCGCCTACCAGTTCGAGCACCTCTCCTCCCACCAGCAGCGCACCTGGCTGCGCGAGATGGTCGAGACCGGCGCCCACCGCCAGCCGCTCGCCGACGACGAGAAGCGCCGCCTGCTCGACCGCCTGATCGACGTCTTCGAGTTCGAGCGCTTCGTCGAGAAGGCCTACCTGGGGCAGAAGATCTTCACGATCGAGGGGCTCGACGCGATCGTGCCGATGCTCGACGAGCTGGTCACCCTGGCCGGCCGCGCCGGCGCCGAGGAGGTCGTCTTCGGGATGGCCCACCGCGGCCGGCTCGCCGTCCTCGCCCACAACCTCGGCCGCTCGGTCGAGTCGATCCTCGCCGAGTTCGAGGGCGCCAAGCAGATCGAGATGGTCAAGGCGGTCGCCGCGATCCCGCACGGCGGCACCGGCGACGTCAAGTACCACTACGGCCACCAGGGCACCTACGAGACGCACGAAGGGGAGAAGATCGCCGTCCGCCTCTACCCCAACCCCAGCCACCTCGAGTTCGTCGACCCGGTGGTCGAGGGCGCGACCCGCTTCCTCCAGTCCGAGCTCGACGGCGCGACGCTCGAGCACGAACCGAAGCGCGCCGTGCCGGTCCTGCTGCACGGCGACGCCGCCTTCCCCGGCCAGGGCGTGGTCGCCGAGACGTTCAACCTGCAGGCGCTGCGCGGCTACACGACCGGCGGCACCGTCCACGTCATCCAGAACAACCAGGTGGGCTTCACGACCGACCCCGAGGACGCCCGCTCGACCCCCTACGCGGCCGACATGGCGAAGGGATTCAACGTGCCGATCGTCCACGTCAACGCCGACGACGTCGAGGCCTGCACAGCGGCGATCCGCCTGGCGATGGCCTACCGCGAGCGCTGGGAACGGGACATCGTCATCGACGTGATCGGCTACCGCCGCTACGGCCACAACGAGACCGACGAGCCCGCCTACACGCAGCCGGCCGCCGCCGCCAAAATCAAGGCCCACCCGCCGGTCTCGGAGATCTACGCCGAGCGGCTGATCGAGGACGGGACGATCGCCCGCGAGGACGTCGAGGGGGCGCGCAAGGAGCGCCACGAGGAGATGTCGGCGGCGCTCAAGGACCTGCGCAAGAAGATGGAGCTGGGCGAGTACGAAGACCCGACCGTGACCACCTCCAGCACCGGCGAACTCGACCGCAGCGCCAGCCCGCCGGTCGAAACGGCGGTCGAGGCGGAGCGCCTGGGCGAGCTGAACGAGGCGCTGCTCGAGGTGCCGGAGAGCTTCACGATCCACCGCAAGCTGCGCAAGCCGCTCGGCAACCGCAGCGAGGCGCTGGCCGGCGGCGGGATCGAGTTCGGCCACGCCGAGGCGCTCGCCTTCGCCTCGCTGCTCGGCGAAGGCGTCCACATCCGCCTCACCGGCCAGGACACCGAGCGCGGCACGTTCTCCCACCGCCACCTCGTCCTGCACGACGAGAAGACCGGCCTGCCCTACTGCCCGATGCAGAACCTGCCCGGCGCGAAGGCGCCCTTCGAGCTCTACAACAGCCCGCTCTCGGAGATCGCCTGCCTCGGCTTCGAGTACGGCTACTCCTCGGCGACCCCCGACGCCCTGGTCCTCTGGGAGGCGCAGTTCGGCGACTTCGGCAACGCCGGCCAGGTGATCATCGACAGCTTCATCGTCTCCGGCGAGGCCAAGTGGGGGCAGACCAGCCGGCTGACGCTGCTGCTCCCGCACGGCTACGAGGGCTCCGGGCCGGAGCACTCCAGCGCCCGCATCGAGCGCTTCCTCGCGCTCGCCGCGGAGGGCAACATCCGCATCGCCAACCCCAGCAACGCCGCCCAGTACTTCCACCTGCTGCGCCGCCAGGCGCTGATCCGCAAGCCGCGCCCGCTGATCGTCTTCACCCCCAAGGGGCTGCTGCGCCTCGACCGCGCCGCCGCCACGCCGGAGCAGCTCAGCAGCGGCCACTTCCACTTCATCCTCGACGACCCGACCGCGACCGAGCGCCGCGAGAAGATCGAGCGGCTGGTGCTCTGCACCGGCAAGGTCTACTGGGACATCGACGCCAGCGACCGTCGCGCGGCGGCCGAGAAGGTCGCGATCGCCCGGGTCGAGCTGCTCTACCCGTTCGCCAAAGAGCAGCTGAGCGAGCTGATCGCCTCCTACCCCAACCTGAAGGAGATCGTCTGGGCGCAGGAGGAGCCGCGCAACATGGGCTGCTGGAAGGTGATGTCGCGCCGCCTCGCCGACCTGGTGCCGGAAGGGGTCGAGCTCGGCTACGTCGGCCGGCCGACCCGGGCCAGCCCCGGCGAGGGCTACTCGATCTCCCACGCGCGCGAGCAGGAACGGATCGTGCTCACCGCGTTGACGCCTGGGGCGTAGTCGCGGTGAGAAAGCCTGTGCCGGGGAGGCTTTTTGTTTGGGTCAAGCGGTTCTCGTGGGTCGAGTTGGGGTTCTTTGCGGGGTTGATGTTCTTCTGGTTGATGCCGGGGTTCGAGACGCCGACGATGGTCTTCGGGTGGGCGCACGGGCTGGGGTTCATCGCGCTGTGCATCGTCATCTGGGTGGCCTGCGTCAGGCGTGAGGCGCCCTACACCCTGCTGGCGGCGACGCTCACCCCGGTCGGCCCGGTCGGCAGCGTGATCGGGATCGAACTGATCGAGCGGCGTGGCTGGGGCGTGGCTGAAGCGCCGCAAAACCTGTCAGAAACGTCATAGTTTCGCTCAAGGCACCTTGACCTCTGGGCCCGGAGGCGTTATAGGTAACAGTTGACTGTTTCCATCGGGCAGTCCCGCTCGTGGGGGCAGGCGCGTCGGCAACCCTCCCTGGCTACCGACGCAAGGTGCAGTGAGGGTCGCGCGGACCCCCTGCCTCCCGCGGCCCTCCTGCACCACGTCCATTCTGGCGGCGGCGGACCGGCGCGATGCGGCGTCGTCGGTCGCCGAAGTAGCGGGCTACTCCGACTCCCTCCTCCTTGCCTCGCTTGGTCCGGCGTCCGCCAGAATGGACGTGGCGACTACTTTTTCAGGTTTCTGAGGACGGTTTGGAGGATGCCGCCGTTTTGGAAGTACGTGACCTCATTCGGAGTGTCGAGTCTTACCGTGGCCTCGAACTCGGTGTTGCCGGCTTTCACTGTGACTGTTTTTGTCTCGGCGTTTTCGAGGTCGCCGACGTCGATTACCTCCTCGCCCGTGAGGCCGAGTGAGGCGATCGACTCGCCCTCGGGGAACTGCAGGGGCAGGACTCCCATGCCGATCAGGTTGGAGCGGTGGATGCGCTCGAAGGACTCGGCGATCACGGCGCGGACGCCGAGCAGCTTGGTTCCCTTCGCCGCCCAGTCGCGCGAGGAGCCCGAGCCGTACTCCCTGCCGGCGAGCACGACCAGCGGCACACCCTCGGCGGCGTAGGCCGTCGCCGCCGCGAAGATCGTCGTCTCCTCGCCGTCGGGGAAGTGACGGGTGAAGCCGCCGGCGCGCTCGACCAGCAGGTTGCGCAGGCGGATGTTGGCGAAGGTGCCGCGGATCATCACCTCGTGGTTGCCGCGCCGCGAGCCGTAGGAGTTGAAGTCGCGCGGCTCGACCCCCTGCTCGATCAGCCACTCCCCCGCCGGGCTCGCCTGCTTGATCGCGCCGGCCGGTGAGATGTGGTCGGTGGTGATCGAGTCGCCGAGCAGGGCCAGCACGCGGGCGCCGGCGATCGGCTCGACCGGCGGCGGCTGCGCCGGCATCCCGTCGAAGAAGGACGGCCTGCGCACGTAGGTCGAGTCGGGCCAGGTGTAGCGATCGCCCTCGGGCACGGCGACCGCCTGCCAGGTCTCGTCGCCCTCGAGCACGCCGCCGTAGTTGCGGGTGAACATCTCCGAGGCGATCGAGCGGCCGATCAGCTCCTTGACCTCGGCCGGGTCCGGCCAGACGTCGCTGAGGTAGACCGGCTCGCCGTCGCTGCCCTCGCCGAGCGGCTCGCTGGTCAGGTCGAGGTCCATCCGGCCGGCGAGCGCGTAGGCGACGACCAGCGGCGGGCTGGCCAGGTAGTTGGCCTTGACGTCCTGGTTGATCCGGCCCTCGAAATTGCGGTTGCCGGAGAGCACGGCGCAGACCGCCAGGTCGTTCTGCTCGACCGCCGCCGAGATCTCCGCCGGCAGCGGCCCCGAGTTGCCGATGCAGGTCGTGCAGCCGTAGCCGACCAGGTTGAACTGCAGCCGGTCGAGGTACTCGGTCAGGCCGGCCCTCTCGAGGTAGTCGGTGACCACGGTCGAGCCCGGCGCGAGCGAGGTCTTCACCCAGGGCTTGCGCTGCAGGCCGCGCCGCACCGCGTTGCGGGCGAGCAGCCCGGCGCCGATCATCACCGCGGGGTTGGAGGTGTTGGTGCAGCTGGTGATCGCGGCGATCACGACGCGGCCGTGGTCGAGCTCGACCGTGGCGCCGTCCTCCAGGGTCAGCTCGATCTCGTCGCCGCTGGCGTGCGCCGGCAGGGTCGCCGCCGGGGCGCCGCTGAGCGCCGGGCGCGGCCGGCCGCGCTCGTCGTCGTGGCTCTCCGCCGGCGGGTCGGAGGCGGGGAAGGACTCTTCGATCGCCTCGTCGACCCCGTTGCCCATCCGCTCCGCCGCCGCGGGGTCGAACTCGTGCATCGCCTCGAGGAAGGCCTGCTTCGCCTGCGCCAGCGGCACCCGGTCCTGCGGCCGTTTCGGCCCGGCGATGCTCGGCACGACCTCGCCCAGGTCAAGCTCCAGCGTCGCCGAGAAGACCGGGTCGGGGCTGGAGTCGTCGTGGAACATGCCCTGCTCACGCGAGTAGGCGTCGACCAGCTCGATAGTCGCGGTCGGGCGCCCGGTCAGCTCCAGGTAGCGCAGCGTCTCGGCGTCGATCGGGAAGATCGCGCAGGTCGAGCCGAACTCCGGCGACATGTTGCCGATCGTCGCCCGGTCGGCGAGGCCGAGGGTCGGCAGGCCGGGGCCGAAGAACTCGACGAACTTGGAGACGACGCCGTGCTCGCGCAGCATCTCGGTCACGGTCAGGACCAGGTCGGTCGCGGTCGCCCCCGGCGGCAGCTCGCCGCCGAGCTTGAAGCCGACGACCTGGGGCAGCAGCATCGAGACCGGCTGGCCCAGCATCGCCGCCTCGGCCTCGATCCCGCCGACGCCCCAGCCGAGCACGCCGAGGCCGTTGACCATCGTCGTGTGCGAGTCGGTCCCGACCAGCGTGTCCGGGTAGGCCGCCAGGCCCCCGCCGCTTTCGGTGCTGTAGACGACCTGGGAGATGTGCTCGAGGTTGACCTGGTGGCAGATCCCCGTCGCCGGCGGCACGACGCTGAAGTTGTCGAAGGCCTCGCGCCCCCACTTGAGGAACGAGTAGCGCTCGCGGTTGCGTTCGAACTCGCGCTCGGCGTTGAGCGCGAAGGCCCGCTCGTTGCCGAAGGCGTCGACCTGGACCGAGTGGTCGATCACCAGGTCGACATCGACCAGCGGGTTGATCTTCTCCGGGTCGCCGCCGATCTCGGCCATCGCGTCGCGCATCGCCGCCAGGTCGACGACCGCGGGCACGCCGGTGAAGTCCTGCATCAGCACCCGCGCCGGCTGGTAGGGGATCTCGGCGCTGGGCTCGGCCGCCGCGTCCCAGGAGGCGATCGCCTCGACGTCGGCGGCGCCGGCGGAGACCCCGTCCTCGAGCCGCAGGACGTTCTCCAGGAGCACCTTGATCGAGTACGGCAGCCGGGCCACGTCGAAGCGCTCCTGCAGGGCGTCGAGGCGGAAGATCTCGTAGGTGCGGCCGGCCACGTCTAGGGTTGCGCGGGCGGCGAAGGAGTCGAGGGAGGTCACACGGTCATCCTAGGCAAGAGGGGTGGTGGGGGCGG
>JBBDJH010000013.1:0-87334 GCA_040879985.1 Solirubrobacterales bacterium | reverse complement strand
CGGGGGCGGGATTCGAACCCGCGACCTTCGGGTTATGAGCCCGACGAGCTACCTGGCTGCTCCACCCCGCGGCGGTCTGTCAATGCTAGCAATGGTGGCCTGGGCGACCAAGTCCGCCCCGTTCGCTGCGCAATCGCTCCTTCATTTCACCCGGTAGCGCTCCGGGACGAATTTCTGGGTCTCGGGGGGCGGGCGCTCGTAGGGCCGTTGCTGACGCGGTGGGAACTCGATCCGCTCGTGGTCGACTGGCTCGTAGGGGATCTGGTCGAGCAGGTGGGCGATCAGGTTGAGGCGGGCGGTGCGCTTGTCGTCGGCCTCGACCACGACCCAGGGCGAGTCCTCGGTATCGGTCTGGGCGAACATCCGGTCCTTGGCCTCGGCATAGTCGACCCAGCGGGCGCGCGCCTCGAGGTCGACCGGGCTGAGCTTCCAGCGCTTCAGCGGGTCCTCGAGGCGCTTCTTGAAGCGCCGCTCCTGCTCCTCGTCGCTGACCGAGAGCCAGTACTTGAGCAGGACGATGCCCGAGCCCTGGACGATCCGCTCGAACTGCGGGCAGGTGCGCATGAAATCCTCGTACTCGGCGTCGCTGCAGAAGCCCATCACCCGCTCGACCCCGGCGCGGTTGTACCAGGAGCGGTCGAAGAGGGCCATCTCCCCGCCCGCCGGCAGCTGCGCGGCGTAGCGCTGGAAGTACCACTGGGTGCGCTCGCGATCGCTCGGCTTGCCGAGCGCGACCGTGCGGACCACGCGCGGGTTGGTCCGTTCGGCGATGCGGCGGATGACGCCGCCCTTGCCGGCGGTGTCGCGCCCCTCGAAGAGGACGACCACCTTGAGGCCCTCGTGCACGATCCATTCCTGCAGGCGGACCAGCTCGACCTGCAGGCGCTTCAGCTCCTTTTCGTATCCCGACTTGCTCAGCACCTCGGTCTCCATGCACCGACCTTAACTAGAGTGCCGCTGCCAATGGCCGAGAATCCTCAACGCGTCGCGGTGATCGACGTCGGCAGCAACTCGACCCGCCTGCTGGTCGCCGACGTCGACGGCGCCGTCGCCGTGGTCGAGCGCCAGAGCCGGGTGACCCGCCTCGGCCGCGGCGTCGACCTCTCCGGGCATCTCGCCGACGAGGCGATCGAGGCCGCCTGCGCGGCGATCGCCGACTACGTCGAGATCTGCCGCGAGGCCGGCGCCGGGCGGACCGCGGCGATCGCCACCAGCGCCGTGCGCGACGCCTCCAACGGCAGCGCTTTCGTCGCCGAGCTGCGCGAGCGCTTCGCCCTCCAGGCCCGCGTCCTCGACGGCGAGGAGGAGGCGCGGCTCACCTACCGCGGCGCCACCGCCGAACAGCCGCCGCCGGCGCCGACCCTGGTGATCGACATCGGCGGCGGCTCGACCGAGCTGATCGTCGGCGCCGGCGCCGAGATCGCCTTCCACGCCTCCCTGCAGGCCGGCGTCGTCCGTCACACCGAGCGCCACATCGCCGCCGACCCGCCGACCGTGGTCGAGCTCGAGGCGCTCGCCGGCGACGTCAGGTCGCTGATCGCCGACGCGCTCGCCGGCCAGGACGGGGCGCGGGCGACGGCCGGCATCGCCGTCGCCGGCACGCCCACCTCGCTTTCCGCGATCGACCTCGGCCTCGAGCCCTACGACCCGGCCCGCGTGCACGGCCACACGCTCACCCTGGAGACGATCCAGCGCCTGCTCTCGCAGCTCGCCTCGACGCCGCTGGCCGAGCGGGTGGAGATCCCCGGCATGCACCCCGACCGCGCGCCGACGATCATCGCCGGGGGCGTGATCCTGATCGAGGCGATGCGGGCCTTCGGCCTCGACCGGATCGAGGCCGGCGAGCACGACATCCTCTACGGGATGGCGCTCGAGACGGCCTCCCAGCCAGCCTGACCGCGTGAACGCCTCCGGGACCCAAATCCGTGGGACCCGGTGTACAGACGAGTTTTCGGCACCCGTCCAGTTGGGTAAACGTAGCGATCGAAGCCCAAGAACTTGGTAGGGCAGTGCTACTGAATTATTAGTAGCCGCAAAAGCAGCACCTAGACATTCCGGACAGCCGAGCGCATACTCGTCACATCGGGGAAGAGGTGAGGACGAGAGTCACCATCACGGAACCGGTCATAGGGCTTAGGCGATTGCCGCATCATGGCGCCTCCCGCCGTCTGAGCCCACCGAATAAGAACTGGTCCCTGAAGACGTACCCCTGCCCGTCCTGAGGGACCAACTCGAATCGGCCGCCAGCGATGGCGGCCGATTCTTGTCAGGCGCCGGCCGGCAGCAATCAGGCCGGCCGGCCAGGACACGGCTTTCTCAAGCCAGATTCGACTTGCGCGGGTAGACGACCTCAGGGTCGGTCAGGACGTTGACCAGGGTCGGCCGGCCCGACTCGAAGGCGCGCTCGAGCGCCGGCCGCAGCTGCGCCGGATTGCTGACGACGACCCCGTCGCAACCGAGCGCTTCGACCACCTTCTCGTAGGGAGTCTCGGGCCGCAGCTCGGCCGCCACCGAGTAGCCGTAGAGGAATTTCATCGGGTGATGCTCGAGCGCCCAGATGCCGTTGTTGCCCATCACGCCCACCACCGGCAGGCCGTGACGCGCCAAAGTGTCGAACTCCATGCCGGCGAAGCCGAAGGCGCCGTCGCCGAGCAGCAGGCAGACCTGCCGGTCGGGGTGGGCGAGCTTGGCGCCGATCGCCTGGCCGGGCCCGGCGCCGAGGCAGCCGAACGGGCCCGGGTCCATCCAGCAGCCGGCCTCGTAGGTCTCGATGAAGCGGCCGGCGTAGGAGACGAAGTCGCCGCCGTCGCCGATCACGATCGCGTCGCGGTCGAGCACCTCGCCGAGCTCCTTGTAGACGCGCACCGGGTGCAGCGGCGAGCGACCGTCGTTCAGCTCCTCCAGCTCGGCGGCCCGCTTCTCGGCCTCGACCGCGCGTAGCTGCTCGAGCCAGGCGTCGGTGCCCCCGCGCCGGCCCGCGACGGCCTCGCGAAGCGCCGCCAGGGTCGCCGCGACGTCGCCGACCAGGTCGACCTCGGGAGCCCGGTTGGCGGTCAGCTCGTTCGGCGCGGCGTCGAGCCGGATCAGCTTGGTCTCATCGCCGAAGCTGCCGCCGAAGCCGAGCCGGAAGTCGAGCGGCACGCCGACCACCAGCGCCACGTCCGCCCCCTTCAGCCCGGCGCCGCGCGCCCGGCTGAAGGCCAGCTCGTGGTCGGCGGCGAGGCAGCCGCGGCCGAGCCCGTTGAGGAAGACCGGGATCCCCAGCGCCTCGGCCAGCTCCCGCAGGCGCTCCTCGCCGCGGCTCCAGTAGAGGCCGCTGCCGGCCATGATCGCCGGCCGCTCGGCGCCGCTCAGCAGCGCCGCCGCCTGCTCGACCCCGGCCGCCGGCTGCGCCTCCGCGACCGCGGCGACGGGCGGCAGGCCGGCCTCCGCCTCGCTGAAGACGACATCCATCGGGTAGTCGACGAAGGCCGGCCCGAACGGCGCGCTCAGGGCGAGGTCCAGCGCGGCCGCGGTCCGCGCCCCGATCTCCCCCGCCTCCTTGACCGTCTCCGCCGACTTGACCAGCGGCGTGACGAAGGGCAGGTGGTCGATCTCCTGCAGCGAGCCCGAGCCCCAGCGCAGCTCCGGCGCCCGGCCGCCGAGCACGCAGACCGGCGAGCAGTTCGCCTGCGCGCCGGCGATCGCGCTGATCCCGTTGGTCACCCCGGGCCCGGCGGTCAGGGCAGCCACCCCGGCCCGCCGCGTCGCCTTGGCGAAACCCTCGGCGGCGAAGACCGCCGACTGCTCGTGGCGCACGTCGACGATCTCGATCCCCTCGGCTTTGCAGCCGTCGTAGATCGAGAACAGATGCCCGCCCGAGAGCGTGAAGAGATGGCTGACGCCGCGCGACTTCAGCGCCTTCGCAACTATCCGCCCGCCGTGCTCCATCGGCGGCTAAGACTATTGGGCGCAGGCGGTGGAGGGCGGTGATGCCCGGGGCGGGACTCGAACCCGCAAGCCCCCTGAGGGGCAGCGCATTTTAAGTGCGCCGCTTTTGCCAGTTTCGCCACCCGGGCAAGCACGATGGTAGCCGCCTCGGTTGAAGCGTCTAAACCCCGGGTAAATGTTTGTACAGAGCGCAACTATGGCGCTGTTACGGTGTCCCTACTTACGAAGACGACGCCATTCGCAACGCCTTTCCCTGGAGGAAGCTTGGAGGCATCGGCTCTATCCCACGCCAGTCAGCGCGGACTTCTCGCCCGCCGCTCGCCGCTGCTCAAGCTGCAGGGGGACGCGAAGTTGATCGCGATGGCGCGCAGCGGCAACACCGGTGCCTTCGAGACGATCGTCGATCGCTACCAGGGCCGCCTGCTCGGCTTCTGCCGGCAGATGCTCGGCTCCACCGAGGATGCCGAGGACGTCCTGCAGGAGGTCTTCGTCAACGCTTACAAGGCGATGCTCGCCGACGAGCGCGAGATCAACCTGCGCCCGTGGCTGTACAGGATCGCCCGCAACCGTTCGCTCAACCACCTGCGCAAACCGACCGCCGACGCGCAGGAATCGATGGACATGGTCCCGGTCGTCGAGGCCGCCACGACCGCCGAGAAGGTCAACAACCGCGAGGAGTTCCGCCAGCTGCTCACCGACGTCGGCAAACTGCCCGAGACGCAGCGCACGGCCCTGCTGCTGCGCGAGATGGACGCGATGTCCTACGAGGAAATCGCCGCCGCGATGGAGACCAGCGTGCCCTCGGTCAAGTCGCTGCTGGTGCGGGCGCGGATCTCCCTCGCCGAGGCGAGCCAGGCTCGCCAGCTGACCTGCGGCGAGGTGCGCCTCGAGCTGGCCGAGGCCGCCGAGGGGCTGCGCAAGGTCTCCGGCCCGGTGCGCCGCCACGTCCGCGACTGCGACGAGTGCGCCGACTTCCGCGCCCAGGTCCGCACCAACGACAAGGTGATGGCGGCGCTCTTCCCGGCCGGCGCGCTGATCGCCCTGAAGGGCTTCATCGTCGCCAAGCTCGGCCTCGGCGGGGCCGGCGGCGGGGCTTCGGCCGGCGCCACCGGCGGCGCGGGGGCCGCCGGTGCAGGCGCCGGGGCGACGGCAGCGACGACCGCGGGCGCCAGCGCCGGTGTGACCGCGGCGGCGACCGGCGCCGGGGCGGTCGGAGGCGTCGGCGCCGCGCTCGGAGGCGGCGGAGCCGCCGGCGGGATCGGCGCGGTCGGCGGAGCGATCGGCAGCAAGGCCGTCGCCGGCGTCGTCACCGCCGCCGTGATCACCGCCGGCGCCGTCGAGGTCAACCAGAAAGTGGGCACGAGCCCGCTGCCGAAGACCAACCCTCCCGCCCAGATCTCCTCCTCACCCGCGCACCGCGGCCCGCTCTCGGTGGCGCCCGGCCACGTCGCGGCCGTGCAGGCGCAACCGGCGCCGGTCGAACTGGGTGCGCCGCCCGCGCCGCCCGTGACCGACCCGGCCCCGGCCGCCGCCGACCCGGCCCCGGTGCCCGCGCCCGACCCCAGCGGGGGCACGGAGGCAGCCGGCCCGTCGGCCACGCCCGAGGATGACGACGAGTCCGATGCGACGGCCAAAACGGGCACGCCGAAACTGACCGACGCGAAATCCCCGAAACCGACCGCGGGCGCCCCCAGCGACAGCGACACCCTGGTCGTCACCGTCGGCGGCTCGACCCCGCCGAGCACGGGCTCCGGCGAAGAAGCTTCCTCGGCGCCGCCGGCTGAATCGGCGCCGCCCAGCGGATCGACTCCGCCGAGCGAATCGTCGCCGCCGAGCGAATCGTCGCCGCCGAGCGAATCGTCGCCGCCCGCCGAAACGACTCCGCCAGCGCCTCCCCCGGCCTCCAGCGACAGCTCCGACGCGGAGGAGCCCGCGACGCCCGAGCCCGCGACGCCGGCCGAAACCCCCGCTCCCGACGACGCCGAGTAGCGGCAGCCGCTCAGGCAGTTCCCGCGCTCAGGCCGTGTGCGTCTCCCCCGGCTTCAGCAGGACCACCCTTGAGGAGGTCTTCGACTCGACCTCGGCCTTGAAGGCGCCGCTGTCGGTCTCGATCGGCGCGAAGGTGTCGTAGTGCATCGGGATCGTCGTCGCGGCGCCGATCAGCTCCGCCGCGACCGCCGCGTCGTGGCGATCCATCGTGTAGTGGCCGCCGATCGGCAGCAGGGCGACGTCGACCGGGTTGCGCTCGGCGATCAGCTTCATGTCGCCGAACAGGCAGGTGTCGCCCGTGTGGTAGACGGTCACCTCGCCGATCCGGATCAGCAGCCCCGCCGCGGTGCCGAGCGAGACGCCATGCTCGGCGCTGTAGGGGGCCTCTTCGGAGCCCGGCGCGGTGCTCGTGTGCCAGGCCGGCACCAGCTTGATCCAACCCCACTCGAAGCCGACCGTGCCGCCGAGGTTGGGGTCGCTGACATCCTCCACGCCCTGCCCTTCGAGCCAGTTGGCGAGCTCGACGATGGCGACGCAGTGGGCGCCCGTGCGCTTCGCCGCGGCGACCGCGTCCGCCACGTGGTCGGCGTGGCCGTGGCTGAGCGCGATGTGGGTCGGCTCGACCTCCTCCGCGGTGGCTACCGCGCACGGGTTGTTCGGCTTCAGGAAGGGGTCGACAAGGACCGTCGTCTCCCCCTCGCGCAGCTCGAAGCAGGAATGGCCGTGGAACTTGATCTCCATCTCAACGCTCTCCTTCCGGGCCGGGGCCCTCGCTTGCGGGGCTCTCGACTTCGCCCTCGCTCATCTCCTCTTTCAGTGCCCAGCCGACGGCGACGCCGACCATCATCCCGATTCGCGCCTCCTCGGCGAGCAGGGTGCGCACGGCGGCGATCCGCTGCTCGGGGTCGGGGACGGTGGCCGCCTTCAGCGACTCGCTCTCGTGCGACTCGCCGAACCAGCCGCCCTCGGCGAGGGCCGCGACGAGGACGCGCTGCAGCTGCGGCGCCGCACGGGCGACGATCGACTCCGCCTCGGCGAAGCGGCCCGCCTCGGCCAGCCGCTCGATCGCGGCTTCCAGTCGCTCGTCGTCCACCGCCATTGCCCCAGCCTAGGGCAGGCGCTCGCGGCGCAGGCCGGCCGCGGCGAGGCCGGCGAGGGCGCCGACCAGACCCCCGGCGAGGCCGGCGACGACATCGGCGGTCGACTCGAAGATCGGCAGCGCCAGCAGCACCGCGAAGGCGACGGCGACACCGATCGGGTCGTAGTCGCGGTCGACCGCCTGGCGCGCTTCCGAGCGGCGGATCGCGAACCAGGCCGCGACCGCGCCCAGCGCCATGCCGTTGCCGCCGGCGATCGCGACGATCTCGTCCTGGGCGTCGGCGGCGCCGCTCGCCGCCAACATCCCCAGCGAGCCGCAGGCGAGCAGCAGGACGGCGGTCGCCAGGCTGCCGAGGCAGCGCTCGACCCCGGGGCCGAAGATCGCCAGGGCGAGGGCGACGACGAAGAGGTAGCCGACGTCGACGTAGGCGAACGGCGCGGTGAACAGGCGCCAGGCCTCGGCGTCGATCGGCACGAGCAGGCCGCCGACGTCGGGCAGCGAAGCGCCCGTCGCCCGCCCGACCAGCAGCAGCGCCGCCGACCCGAGAATCGCCGCCGACGTCGCGTATGGCCGCTGCGCGCCACCGGCGCCGCGCGAGGGCAGTTTGATCCGAAAGAGGCGGGCGGACGGTCCGCGCCGTGGCTTTGCCTCGAGCCCGTCGCCGCGCCGCTCCAGCTTCGGCGCCCGCTTGCGTAGGCGCGCCCCGCAATAGGGGCACTCGGTTACGTAGGGACTGACCTCGGAACCGCAGTTCTTGCAGATGACGCTGAGCTCAGTCTCGCTCATGATCAATCGAGGATAACCGCACTGCCGCAAGCACTCGGCGCGCGCCGCCGGTGGCATACTGCGGGAACACCCGTCTTCGAGGAGGAATAGAGCGTGGAGTTGAACAGTCTGACCGAGCAGAAATCGCTTCTGACCGAGCTGGCGCCCGGCAAACGGACCCGGCTGCGCCGCCTGCTGTTCGAGTTCGGGCCCGGCAACGGCACCCTGATGCTGCTGCCGATCGACCAGGGCATCGAGCACGGCCCGCGCGACTTCTTCCCCAACCCGGACTCCAAGGACCCCGACTACCAGTTCCGGCTCGCGGTCGAGGCCGGCTACTCGGCCCTCGCCTGCCAGATCGGCATGGCGAGCAAGTACTACCCCGACTACGCCGGACAGGTGCCGCTGATCCTCAAGGTCAACGGCAAGACCGATATCCCCTCCTCGGCCCAGGCGTTCTCGACCTGCAACGCCAGCGTCGAGGACGCGGTGCGGCTCGGCGCCGACGCGGTCGGCTACACGCTCTATGTCGGCTCGCCGCGCCAGGACCAGGACCTGGCGCAGCTGCGCGGCGTGCGCGAAGACTGCGACCGCTACGGGATGCCGCTGATCGTCTGGTCCTACCCGCGCGGCGAAGCGATCGAGGCCAAGGGCGGCCCCGGCTCCTTCTACGCGATCGACTACGCGGCGCGGATGGCGATGGAGATGGGCGCCGACGTGGTCAAGCTCAACATGCCGAAGATCAACCCGGACACCGACAAGGACGCGCCGGCCCCCTACAACGAGATGGAGATCGACCAGGCCGGGGCGATCCAGCACTGCGTCGAGTCGGCCGGGCGGGCGCTGGTCGTCCTCTCCGGCGGCTCCAAAGTCGACGACGACGTCGTGCTCAGGCACTGCAGCGAGATCATGCAGGCGGGCGGCAGCGGCGTGATCTTCGGCCGCAACGTCTGGCAGCGCGAGTGGAACGATGCGCTGGAGATCATCGCGCAGATAAAGGAGACGTTGCTGAGCAACGTCAGGCGCACCCCCTGAGGGGCCATCCGGCAGGGGTTTGATGGCCCCTCACCGATACGCGGATAACTTCTGCTCGTGAGAAGAGAGCTTGCGGGGAGCGTGCTGCTGCTGGTCGTCGTGGCGTTGCTGGTGCTGCGGCCCTGGGAGGGGGAGCTTGAGGGGGGACCGGGGTCAGCTGACGCCGTGGTTATTCGGGTCGTCGACGGGGACACGGTCGAGGCGCGGATCGATGGCGATGTCGAGGACGTGCGGTTGATCGGGGTCGATACGCCGGAGACGGTCAAGCCCGGCGCGCCGGTGGAGTGCTTCGGGGCGCAGGCGTCGCGCTTCACCCACGGGGTCCTCGAGGGCCGGCGCGTGCGCCTCGTGTTCGGCGTCGAGCGACGCGACCACTACGGCCGCCTACTGGCCTATGTCTATCTGCCGCGTCGCACTTTGTCCGTGCCCCAGCACGTAAAAAGTCCAACGCGGTTGTTCAACGCGGAGTTGATCCGCCGCGGCCTCGCCCGCACGCTGACGATTCCGCCCAACGACCGTTTCGCCCCCCGTCTGCGCCGCCTCGAGCTGGCCGCGGCCCGCTCCGGCCGCGGCCTCTGGGGCGCCTGCGGACCGTGATCTTCGTCACGTCTGCCACCTCTGCCGCGGCCTTTAGGCGTGCAAGCGTTCGTGCGGCTTGCTACGGTCCCGCCCGGCCCTTCCCGGGGCCGCCTCTATGAAAATGCGGCAGAGCATCAACCAGTTCGAGGTCGCCTTCGAGCAGGAGACGACCTTGCAGCGCCGCCGGCGCGAGCAGCTGCGCCGCCGCGCAGCCAACCGCTCGCGCGAGCGTCGCATCGTCCGCAACGAGCAGCACGGCAAAGTGCGCTTCAGCGTGCTGGCCGTCTGCCTCTCCGCGACCGTGGTCGTCGTCGTCATCGCCATGTTCGAGGCCCTCTCCTTCCTGATGGCCTGAAGCGCCTGAGGCCTGCGACCGCCATGACTTCGCGAACCGCCGTAGAGGCCCGACACTGGACCTCTAGGTTGAATAGACTCGCGCGCCGATGGCACGACGCTCACTGAAACCGCAGCTCAACCAGATCCGCGCCTGGGTGCAGCAGGGTCGAACCGACGCCTGGATCGCCCACCAGCTGGAGATCTCCGCCTCCGAACTGCGCGAGTTCCGCAAGCAGCATGACCTCAACCCCAGCGGGGAAGAGGACGGCGGCGGCGAAGTCGACCTCCGCGACGAGATCGAGGCCGAGGTCGAGGCGGCTACCGCTGAAGAGGCCGCCGAGGAAGAGGAAGCCGAGGCGGAGCAACCCGACGAGGACGAGGATGAAGACGACGCGGACGACACGGACGACGAGGGGGACGAGGGGGACGAGGAGAAGCCCGCTCGCAGGGAGCGCAAACCGGCGTCCAAAAAAGAGGGCGACGGCGAGGGCGGCGACCGTCCCCGGCGCCGCAGGCGGCGCGGCAGGCGCGGTGGGCGCGGCAGGCGCAAAGAGCTAGAGGCAAGCTTCGATCACGGCGAACGCGACGGCTACGGCCTCTGGCTCGACGCGGCGATCAAGGACAACCCCGTCTACACCGAGCACTGGGCCGGCAAGAGCGACGTCACCGTCCGCATCGAGGCCGACCAGATCGTCATCCGCCGCGCCGGCGAGTCCGCCGGCGGCGACGACTCAGACGAGTAACCGGCGACCGCCGGCGAAGTCGGTCGCGCCCCGCACGTATAGGTAGAACGCGGCGTCGGCAAGCGTCTGTGCGTCGGCCACCATCCAGGGGGCGACGTCGGTCGCCACCTGCTGGCACCAGTCGGTGCCGCGCCCGTAGAGTTCGGCCAGCTCGGCGGCGGAGAAGGTCGGGCCGATGCGGCGGCGCAGCTCATCCTCGATCGCGCCGACGACCGCGTCGGCCCGACGCCGCTCGCGCGGGTCCTCGATCGCGCGCAGGGCGCGCAGGCCCTCCTCCCATTGGAACAGTGCGTTCTCTAGCGGATAGTGCATCGGACCCAGGTTAATGGGCCTCAATCCGGTTGCTGAGGCACTATCCGCTCTTCGTCGCGACAGCCGCTGGGGTCGAGGGGGCCGTCGATGCGCCAGACGGTTACCGGGCCGCTGCGGTCGATCGGGGTCACGGCGGGCTCGTTGCGCAGCCAGCCTGCCTCGGGCGAGGGGATCGGCTCGCCGGGCTCGATGAAGTTGAGCAGCGGGGCCGTGACCAGGTAGTCGAGCTCGGCGGCGTTTACGGCGGCGCGGAAGCCGGCGCAGGTCGGGATCGCGTTGAAGGCGCCGTGGGGGGCCTCGACGCCGAGATAGCGGACGCGGTTCGAGAGGTCGGCGCCGTAGAAGCCGTACTGGAGGAACCCGGCGGTGCTGCCGGCGAGGCCGATGCGCGCATCCTCGACCTCGCGCGCCCAGCGGTAGGCGGAATCGAGGCGCATGCCGGGGATCGCGGTGGCGGGATCGGCGTTGGCGAAGCGACTGTCGAGGTAGTCGCGCTGCAGCGGATAGCCGAGCGCGGCGACGAGCAGGGCGAGCGAGACGAACCCGCCCGCGACGACGCCGCGCGACGCTCCCCGGCTGCGCGCGTAGAGCAGGGCGGCGGGGATCAGCACGAAGAGCAGGGCGATCGCCCAGCCGAAGAGGCGATCGGGATCGCGGAGAACCGCGTCGGCGCGGTTGGTGGCGACCAGGACGGCGAGTAGGACGAACAGCATGAGGGACGGAAGCAGTCGGCCGCGGGTCCTGTCGGGGGGGAGGGGCGCCGGGCCGTCGCTGGGTTTTTCGCCTCCGAGTTCTCCGGCCATCCGAGATCCCGGTTGGGGCGAAAAAGAGGACGCCGCGTCGTCCCGGCGCCCCTCCCCCCCGCCACCCGCGGAAGAGAAGTACTTCGTCGCCGAGAAAACAGCGACTGGCAGCAGGGTCAGGCCCGCCAGGAGAGCCGGGATCGCGTAGCGGATGTTGATCCCGAAGCCGACCGGTGCGCCCTCGGCACCGGCAGCACCGAGGGGGGTGAAGACGTAAGCCAGGAGACCGAACAGCGCGACTCCGCCCATCCAGCGGAGAACCCGCTCACCGCCCCACAGCAGGGCCACCAGGCCGCCGGCGACGGCCGCGACCAGCACCAGGGGCCAGAGGGCGCCGAAGGCATTGTCGAGGCCGGGGCCGAAGTACTCCCGCCAGACGGCCGTGTCGGTGGCGTAGTGGGCGACGCTGAAGTCGGGGCGGCCGGCCTGCAGGCGCTCGGGATGCGGCAGCGAGATCGGCCCGAGGCTCTCCAACTGCGGCAGCGGGTTGCCGGTGGCGATCAGGTTGCGCAGGTACCAGTAGCCCCCACCGGCCAGTGCAGGTAAGAACCACCATCCGGCAGCTGCCCAACGACGCCCAACGGGGGCCAGGAAGACGACTGCGACGGTCAGAGCCGCGGCCATCGCGAGCGCCGTTGACTTCGTTCCGACGGCCAGCCCGACCGCCAGTCCGGCGGCCGCGATCGGCCAGCCGAACAACCAGAACGTTTCTCCCGCGGGTGGGACCCGCGGGCCGGCATGCCCACGTCGGCCGGCGTAGGCGTTGACCAGGATCGCTATCGCGGCCAGCAGCAGGGCTGCCGCCATGATGTCGTTCTTGGCGGCTCCCGGCTCGCGGACTACGAGGGTGTGGCACTCGAGGAGGATCCCGGCCGCGACGACCGTGAGAGGTGCCTTGCCGTAGGGCCTGCCGATGCACCAGGCGGCGAGAAAGGCGATCGCCAGCCAACCGAAGTTCAAGAACAAACTCAGCGTGTCCCGCTCAATCAGCAGGATCCCCACGGCGTGCAGCAGCTCCGAGTTCTGCGGGTAGAACCAGTTGGTGAAGACGGTCTCCGTCTGGTGCAGCCCGGTCACCGAGTGGCTCTGCGCCATATCGACCGCGAACGGCATGTGGTACCAGAGCGAATCGAAGTTGAAGATCCCCCGCCCCAGCGCATCCGCCGTCGTCAGGCCCCAATGGGCGAAGACCAGCGCGACGACCGCGATCGCCGCCAGTTGCATCCACAACGCTCCGCGGCCGGGGTCGTAGTCGGGGTCGGGGTCGTAGTCGGGGTCGGGGTCGGGGTCGGGGTCGGGGTCGTAGGCAGGGTCGGGGTCGGCGAGTGTGCCGGCCGCTGGAGCCGACGGGGAGGCCGGGGGGGTCCGGGCGGATGCGGCGTCCTGTTTTTCGCCAGAACCACTCGGCGAGGGTCGCGACGCGCCCGGCGAAAAACCCAGCACCCGCCCGGACCCGCCCGGCCCACCCCTACGCCCCGCAACCAAGCCAGTCGCCACCGCCAGCACCACGGCAGCAGCCACAAGCGTCCCGGCATAGAAGAGCTGTAGGACGCCGAGGATCTCACTAAGCCAGATCAGCAGCGCGACACCGACCACGGCCTCGACCAGGCGCGCGGGCGCCCCCTCCCAGTCGGGCATCAGCCGGCTCCGCAGGCGCACGGCCGAGAAGCCCAGCGAGACGGCCAGGACGGCCAGCAGAGCGACGCTGAGGATGTAGGAGCCGGCGCTAACCACCAAGCGCTCCGCTACCGCTTGCTAGCCGCCGAGATTCTGGACGACGAGCGGCGTCTCGCCCTCGGCGACCATGCCCTGGGCGCGCGCCTTGCGGCTGATCACGATCGGGTCCTCGGCCGTCTGGATGCGCTTGTGCAGGCGCTTGTTCTCGCGCAGCTTCTCGTGGAATTCGGCCTTCGCCGCGGTCGTCGCCGTGTAGGTCTTGACGAAGTCGATCGCCGGGTTCAGGTAGGAGTAGAGGACGGCGGCGAGGACCAGGGTCAGCGCGATCCGCCCGACCTTGTCCCAGCGGATGCGGCTGCCGCCGCGCCGCGCCGCGGGCTTGCGCCGCGCGGCCGGACGCCGTTTCGACTGAGACCGCGTCCTGCTTGCCGGTCTCGAACGGGTCGCCATACCGAGTGCTACGCGGTCGGCGTCCGGAGTCCTTCAATGCACAAGAGCGTGCGTCTGGGGGCGTCATCCAGACGTGCGCGAGAACACCTTCAGGCCGTGGAACTCAGCCGCATCACCAAGCTCCTCCTCGATTCGTAGGAGTCGGTTGTACTTGGCGACGCGGTCCGAGCGCGAGGGGGCGCCGGTCTTGATCTGGCCGGCGCCGGTGCCGACGGCGAGGTCGGCGATCGTCGTGTCTTCGGTCTCGCCCGAGCGGTGCGAGATGACCGCCGTGTAGCCGGCCCCGCGGGCGATCCGGATCGCCTCCAGGGTCTCGCTCAGAGTGCCGATCTGGTTGACCTTGATCAGGATCGAGTTGCCGACGCCGAGCTCGATGCCGCGCCGCAGCCGCTCCGGGTTGGTGACGAAGAGATCGTCGCCGACCAGCTGCACCCGCTCGCCGAGGCGCTCGGTGAGCAGCTTCCAGCCGTCCCAGTCCTGCTCGTCCATGCCGTCCTCGATCGAGACGATCGGGTAGCGCGAGCAGGCGTCCTCCCAGTAGGCCGCCATCTGCTCGGGCGAGAGCGTGCGGCCCTCGTGCTCGAGTACGTAGGCGCCCCCCTCGAAGACCTCGCTGGTCGCCGGGTCGAGCGCGATGAAGACGTCGGAGCCGGGCTCGTAGCCGGCCGCCTCGACCCCGGCCAGGACCGCCTGCAGGGCCGCCTCGTTGGAGTCGAGGTCGGGCGCGAAGCCGCCCTCGTCGCCGCCCGCGGTCGAGAGGCCCCGCGAGGCGAGGCTCCGCTTCAGCGCGTGGAAGACCTCGGTGCCGACCCGCAGGCACTCGGCGAAGCTCGCCGCCCCGGCGGGCACGACCATGAACTCCTGGAAGTCGACCGAGTTGTCGGCGTGGGCGCCGCCGTTGAGCACGTTCATCATCGGCACCGGCAGCAGGCTCGGCTCGCCGCCGCCGTAGAGCTCGGCCAGGTAGCGGTAGAGGGGCTGGCCGGAGTCGGCCGCGGCGGCCTTGGCCGCCGCCAGCGAGACGCCGAGGATCGCGTTGGCGCCGAGGCGGCCCTTGTTCGGCGTGCCGTCGAGCTCGTTCATCGTCGCATCGAGGGCGCCCTGCTCGGCGGCGCGGGCGCCGGTCAGCGCCGCGGTGATCTCATCGTTGACGTTCTCGACCGCGCGCGAGACGCCCTTGCCGGCCCAGCGCTCACCGCCGTCGCGCAGCTCGACCGCCTCGAACTCGCCGGTCGAGGCCCCCGAGGGCACCGCGGCACGGCCGCTCGCGCCGGAGTCGAGCACGACCTCGACCTCGACCGTCGGGTTGCCGCGCGAATCGAGGATCTGCCGCGCGTGAATGGAGGAGATGGCGCTCACGGACGCGCCAGTCTAGTGACCCGGGAGGGCTATTCGCCTTCGGCCGGAGGCGGCGCTTCGGCGGGGGGCGGAGCGCCTTCGGTCGGCGGCACGGCGCCGGGCGGCAGGCCTTCGAGGCCGGCTGCGGCTTCGCCCTCTTCTTCCTTCGGCCGCGGACGCTGCGCCAGCGGTTTGCCCCTCGGTTCGAGCGGCGTCACGCTGCCGGGCAGTGCCGGCACGAGCTGATTGACCGCCGCCGGACAGGCTTCCGGCCGGCCGCCCTGCGGATCGGCTTCGTAGCAGCCTTCCGGCGCCGTGGCGGGACGGCCGCTGCCCTGGAAGTTGGCGCAGCGTTCGGTCGCCCACTGCTCGACGCAGAAGGTGCGCTGCGTCCATTCGGTGTTGAAGCTCGAGACGAAGCTGGTGAAGTATTCCTGTTCGGCCTGCTGCGCCAGGGTGCTTTCGATCTGGCTTTCGACCGCTTTCAGCTCCTGCACGCTTTCCGGGGTCGAGCTGACCACTTCGAAGACGGTAAAGCCGCGCTGCGCGTCGAGCGGCCCTTCGACCAGGCCTTCCGGCGTGTTGAAGACAGCTTCGTCGAGCGGTTCTTCGAGCACGCCTTCCTGCACGGCGCTCTGCAGTCCGCCGTTGTCTTTGGTGGTCGGGTCTTCGGAGAACTCTTTGGCGACTTTTTCCCAGTTTTTCTCCGAGTTGTCTTTGGCCAACGCCTCACGCGCCTGTTTGGCTTTTTTGCGGTCTTTGTTGACGATCAACCGCACGTCCCGACTCGGTTTCTGCGTGAACTGGGTGGCCTTGGCCGCCTCGTAGTAGTTCTCGATTTCGCTCTGGCTCGGTTTCGGCGCCCGTTCCGCAAGCTGTTCCTGGAGCTGGGTGCTGAGGAGCTGGATTTCCACCCGCTCGTCGATGTCCTCCGGCGTGTAGCCCGATTCGTCGAGGAATTCTTTGAATTCTTTTTGGGACTGGAAGCTTTCTTTCTTCACTTTTTTCAGTTCTTTGGCGACTTCGGCGTCGCTCACCTCGATGCCCCACTCGGCCGCGAGGCCGCGGATCCAGACCCCTTCGAGGACCGAGTTCAGCGCGGCTTCCTTCAGTTCCTCGTATTTCGGATCGCCCGGTTTCGGGGGTTTCTGTTCGCCCGCCTGCGCCGCGGCGAGCTCGATCGCGTGCTCGACCTGGGCCTCGGAGATGCTGCCGAAGTCTCCGGGGACGTTCTCGACCAGCGCGGCGTCGCCCGACGGCACGCTCGGGTCGCCGAAGCCCTCGGCGATCGCGACGACTATGAAGAGAATCAGGAAGATCGCCCCGAAGACGAGCAGGCCAAGCCGGCGCGCGGCCATCGGGTCGGGTGCGCTGCGGCCCCCGCCCTTGCCGGATTCCCCTCTCCTGCCCTGGTCCGAACTCACGAAGCAGGAAGCTTAGCTTTTTCGACCATTTGCGAGCGGCCCGCCTCGCGCAGGCCCGTCGCCAGCGCCAGCACGGCGGCAAGTCTGGCCTGCGGCTCCTCCGGCACGCGCACCGAGGCGGTCTTCTCCCGCCACTCGTAGAGCGCCCCCTCGACGGCGTCGCTCAGCGCCCCCGCGCCCTCCGAATCGAGCTCGACTCCGACGACGCTGAGCCGGCCGCCGCGCAGCTCGACGCTGCGCGCCCCGGCGAGGCGCAGTTCGATCCGCGCCCGCTGCAGCGCCAGCAGGTTCTCGGCCTCCGGCGGCGGCGGGCCGAAGCGGTCGCCGAGCTCGTCGCGGATCGCCCGCAGGTCGCCCGGCGCGCGGGCGGCGACGATGCGCCGGTGGATGTCGATCTTGGCCGCCTCGAAGGGGATGAACGAGGCCGGCAGGTAGGCGTCGACGGGCACGTCGAAGCGCAGCGGCTCGGGTGCCTCCTCGCCCTCGCCGGCGGCACCCGCCTCGGCCACCGCCTCGTCGATCATCTGGCAGTAGAGCTCGAAGCCGACCGCGGCGACGTGGCCCGACTGCTCGTCGCCGAGCAGATCGCCGGCGCCGCGGATGTCGAGGTCGCGCATCGCGATCTTGAAGCCCGAGCCGAGCTCGGTGTGGTCGGCGAGGGTCGTCAGGCGGGCGGCGGCGTCCTCGGTCAGCGCCTCGGCGGAGGGGTAGAGCAGGTAGGCGAAGGCGCGCTCGCGCGAGCGCCCGACCCGGCCGCGGATCTGGTAGGCCTGGGCGAGCCCGAGCCGGTCGGCGCGCTCGACGATCAGCGTGTTGGCGGTGGGGATGTCGAGGCCCGACTCGATGATCGTCGTCGTCGCCAGCACGTCGGCCTCGCCGCGCAGGAAGCTCATCATCGTCTCCTCCAGGCGGCCCTCGTCCATCTGCCCGTGCGCTTCGACCACGCGCGCTCTGGGGACCAGCCCGCGGATCTGCTCGGCGACCTCGGGCAGGCTCTCGATCCGGTTGTGCAGGAAGAAGGCCTGGCCGCCGCGCTCGAGCTCGCGCTCGATCGCCTTCTGGACGAGGTCCTCGTCGTAGGGCCCGACGTAGGTGCGAACCGGGCGGCGGCCCTCCGGCGGGGTCTCGATCGTCGAGATGTCGCGCAGCCCGGCGAGGCTCATCTGCAGCGTGCGCGGGATCGGCGTCGCCGAGAGCGAGAGCACGTCGACCTTCAGCTTCAGCTGGCGCAGCAGCTCCTTCTGCTTGACCCCGAAGCGCTGCTCCTCGTCGACGATCAGCAGGCCCAGGTCCTTGGCGCGGACGTCGCGCGAGAGCAGCCGGTGGGTGCCGACGAGGACGTCGACCTCGCCCGCCTCGAAGCGCCTCAGCACTTCCTTGACCTCGGCCGGCTTGCGCAGGCGCGAGACCCAGTCGAGCCTGAAGGGCAGGTCGGCGAGGCGCTCGCGGAAGGTGCCGAAGTGCTGCTGGGCGAGGATCGTCGTCGGCGCCAGCATCATCACCTGCTTGCCGTCCGAAGCGGCCTTGGTCGCGGCCCGCAGCGCCACCTCGGTCTTGCCGAAGCCGACGTCGCCGCAGATCAGCCGGTCCATCGGCTGCTCCGACTCCATGTCGCCCTTGACCGCCTCGATCGCCTCCACCTGGTCGGCCGTCTCGCGGTAGGGGAAGGCCGCCTCCATCGTCATCTGCCACTCGCCGTCCGGCGGGAAGGGATGACCCTTGCGGGTCCGCCGCTCGGCGTAGAGGTTGAGCAGCTCGCCGGCCAGCGCCCCGGCGGCTTTGCGGGCGCGCGCCTTCATGTTCTGCCAGCGCTTGCCGCCGAGCGCCGAGAGCGCCGGTGCGGAACCGGCGCCGACGTAGCGGCTCAGTTTCGCGAGCTGGTCGGTGGGGACGTAGACGCGGTCCTCGCCCTTGTATTCGAGGTAGAGGTAGTCGCGGCTGATGCCGCCGACCTCGCGCGTCTCGAAGCCGGCGAACCGGGCGACGCCGTGGTCCTCGTGGACGACGTAGTCGCCGACCCGCAGGTCGCTGAAGGCGAGCCGGCCGCGGCCGCTGGCGCGCTCGCGCTCCTCGGCCCGGCGGCGACGGTGGACGAGGCGGCGGAAGGGGTAGACGGCGAGGCGCAGCTCGGGGCTGACGAAACCCTCGCCCAGACGCGCCTCGGCGAAGGCGAGGCCGGGCTCGGGCGAGAGGCGGCCGCCGTCGAGCAGGGCGGCGTCGAGGCGTTCGAGCCCGTAGCGCGAGCGCTCCGCCTCACCGCGGCTGTCGAAGGCGACGACGGTGCGGTAGCCGGAGCGGACCAGTTTCTCCAGCTCGCCCTCGGCCTCTTTGACGCTGCGCGCCGGCGACTCGGCGCGCGAGGCGCGGAAGGCCGCCTCGTCGCCGTCCCCCGCGGCGCCGATGGCGAGCACGGCGCGGGCGGCGAGCGGCGCCTCGACGTCGACGTAGAGGCTGCTGGCGTCGTCGGCGTGCATCGCCGCGGTCGCGTCCTCCCAGTGGTCGCGCAGGGCCGGCCCGATCTCCTCGGCGGCGGCGAGGATCACGGCGGCCCCGGCGGGGACGAGGTCGAGCGGGGCGCCGAAGTGCTCCAGCGGCAGCGCCTCGGCCGCGCTCGGCGCCTCCCTGCCCTGCTCGGCCGCCTCCATCGCCGCCAGCTCGGCGAGCTCGCGGTGCTCGGCGTCGAGCTCGGCGGCGGGGGCCAGCTCGACCCGCTCGGCGTCGCCCAGCGAGCGCTGGGTGAAGGTCGAGAACCAGCGCATCGACTCGATCTCGTCGCCGAACAGCTCGATCCGCACGGCGCGCTCCTCGGTCGCCGGATAGACGTCGAGGATGCCGCCGCGGACGGCGAACTGGCCGCGCTCCTCGACCTGCTCGACCCGCTGGTAGCCGGCGCCGGCGAGGTCGCGGGTGGCGGCGGCGAGGTCGACCTCGCCGCCCCTGGCGAAGGCGAAGCCGGCCGGGCGCAGCGAGGCGTCGGGCACCGCCTCGGCCAGCGCGGTGGCGCCGGCGACGACGATCGCGTCCTCGACCTCGCGCAGCGAGTCGAGCGCGTCGATCCGCAGCCCGACCAGGTGCGGCGGCGGCGCCACGTGGGAGGCGTAGCCGGTGCCGCGCGAGGGGTAGAAGCGGACGCGGCGCGGCGCCAGGTAGGCGCGTAGGCCGGCGGCGAGATCACGGGCCGAGCGGTCGTCGGCGCTGACCAGCAGCGCCGGACGGCCGGCCAGGCCGCGGTCGTCGTCGAGCAGCGTCGCCAGCAGCAGCGGCCGCAGGGTCGAGGAGGCGCCGATCTCGACCGGCGAGCCCCCGGCGGCCGCCCGCACCTCACCGGTGAGCGCATGCAGGCGCTCGTTCTCAGCGGCGATCTCAAGTAGAGGGCGAAGGCTCATTTAGGCGAGTCTAGATAGCCGTCAACGGCGATCCTGGCGCGACTCTGGGGTCGCCAGGCAAGACGCAGGGAGCGGGAATGCTGGTTGCATTTCCGCGACTGAGGACGCCGCATGGCGGCCTCAGAGGCCGCCAGGATTCGCCGCTGCCCATTCCACCTGGCCGATGCCCTCAGCGCGCGAGCGACCCTCGACGTCGTCCCACTCATGCAGCATCCGCTTCAGGCGGGCTACCGCCTCGGGGAAATGGGCGGCGACCGACGTCGCCAGCTCCAGCGCCGCTTCCTCGGTCGCCGCGGCGGGGGCGACGCGGTTGACCAGGCCGATCCGCAGAGCCTCGTCGGCACCGACCGTGCGCGAGCTGAGCAGCAGGTACTTGGCCGCGGCCAGGCCGCAGAGGGTGACGAGGCGGGCCGGGCCGACCGGGACGCCGAGCGCCGCGCCGGGGAAGCGCATGCGCAGGTTGGCGCCGCCGACCCGCATGTCGCAGGCGACGGCGATCTCGGCGCCGCCGCCGACGACGTCGCCGTGGCAAGCGGCCACGGTCGGCTTGGTGAAGGCGACGATGCCGTCGTAGAGGTCGGCGAAGAGCTGCATGCGGTGGACCTGGCCCTCCTCGTCGAGCTGCTCCTTGACGTCGGCGCCGGCCGAGAGGCCCATCTGGTCGGAGGAGCTGAGCACGAGCACGCGCACCGCCCCGTCCTCGCGCGCCGCCGCCAGGTGGCCGAGCAGCTCCTCGAGCATCCGGGTGTCGATCGCGTTGCGCGCCTTGGGGCGCTCGAGCCGCAGCAGGGCGACCCCCTGCGGGTCGACCGTGTATCCGGTCCGCTCAGCCACCACACACCTCGCTGCGCTGTTCCTTTCCCCTGATATACGCCGAAAAGGAACAGCGGAACATGGGGTTGGGGGCGGTCATGGGTTGGAACCTAGCTCTTCGACGAGGCGCTCGGTCTCGTCCGCCGCCCGGCCGACCAGCGCCTCGACCTCGGCCCGGGGCTCGCGGAAGCGGCCGAGCACGTGGGCGGAGACGATCTCGGGGTCGGTCGAGTCGGGCCGGCCGACGCCGACCCGGACGCGCCAGAACTCGGCGCTGCCGAGGCCGCGTTTGAGGCTCTTCAAGCCATTGTGTCCGGCCAGCCCGCCGCCGATCCGCGCCTGCACCTCGCCGAAGGGCAGGTCGATCTCGTCGTGGACGACCACGACCCGCTCCAGCGGCGCCTTGAGCGAGCCGCGCGCCGGCCCGGCCGAGTCGCCGGAGGCGTTCATGTAGGTCTGCGGCAGCAGGATCGCCACCCGCGGCCCGCCGGGGCGGATCCGCCCTTCGGCGAGCAGGCCGCCGAACTTTCGCTTCGCCCGCGGCAGGTCCCAGCGGCGCGAGAGCTCGGCCCCGACCTCGAAGCCGACGTTGTGGCGGCTGCCGGTGTGCTCGGCGCCCGGATTGCCGAGCCCGACGATGAGGATGCGCTCGCCCTGCTCGGCCTCGCCGCGCGCGGCGCGGCGGCTGAAGATCGACAGCGGCTAGTCCCCGGAGTCGCCCGAGTCGGCGCCGCCCTCGGCCTCGCCGGCGTCCGCGGCGGGCGCCTCGCCCTCCTCGCCGACCAGCTCGGCCTCCTCCTCGACGGCGGGCTCAGGCTCTTCCTCGACCCGCGGCGGCGAGAGGGTGGCGATCGTGATCTCGTCGAGCTCCTCGGCGATGAAGACGACGCCCTCGGGCGCGGCGATCGTGGCCAGCGTCACGGTGTCGTTGATCTGCATCGCGGAGACGTCGGCGACGAGCCGCTCGGGGATCTCGGTCGGCAGCGCTTCGACCGTGATCTCGCGGGTGACATGCTCGAGCACGCCGCCCTCTTTGACTCCCGGCGCGGCCTCGGCGCCCTCGAGCTCGATCGCGACCTCGGCCTGGATCGCCTCGTCGAGCTTCACTTCCTGCAGGTCGATGTGCTGGAGGCTGCCCTTGACCGGGTGCAGTTGCTGCTCCTTGACGACGACCGGGACGGCTTTCGAGCCCTCCAGCTCGAGGTCGAAGAGCGCCTGGCCGCCGGCCAACACGGTGCGCACGTCGCGCTCGACCGCCTGGAAGGGGCGGGCCTCCTCGCCGCCGGCGTAGACGACGCCGGGGACCAGCTTGCCGCCGCGCAGGCGGCGCGCGCTGCGCGAGCCGAACTCCGTGCGCGGCGCGACCTTGAGCTTTTCGCGGGTGCGAGCCATCGGACGGGAGAGGATACTGAGAACGTGTCCGACGACGCCAAGATCCCGAAAGGGCGCATCCGCCGCTCGGCCAAGCTGGGCTCGATCGTCGGCGTGCAGGGCGCCCGCTACGCCGGCACCAAGGCGACCAACGTCGCCCGCTCCGACGAGGGCAGCAGGGAGAAGCTCGAGCAGCGCCACCTGGAGACGGCGATCAAGATGGTCGGCGCGCTCGGCCAGATGAAGGGCGCGGCGATGAAGCTCGGCCAGTTCGCCTCCTTCATCGACACCGAGTTCATCCCCGACGAGTACCGCGAGATCTACCAGGAGCAGCTGGCCAAGCTGCGCACCTCGGCGCCGCCGATGCCCTGGGAGAAAGTCGAGAGGGTGCTGCTCGAGGAGTACGACGGCGAGCCGGTCTCCGAGCTCTTCGCCGAATTCGAGCAGGAGGCCTTCGCCGCCGCCTCGATCGGCCAGGTGCACCGCGCCGAGCTGCTCGACGGCCGCCGCGTCGCGGTCAAGATCCAGTACCCGGGGATCGCCGAGGCGCTCGACGCCGACCTGCGCAACGCCGGCACGATCGTCCGCCTCGCCCGCGCCCTCGCCCCCGGCCTCGACGCCAAGGCGATCGCCCACGAGATCCGCGAGCGGGTGATGGAGGAGCTCGACTACGAGTACGAGGCGCAGAACCAGCGCTCCTTCGCCCGCGCCTACCGCGACCACCCGTTCGTCTACGTGCCGGAAGTGGTGACCCGCCTCTCGCGCCGCCGCGTCCTCGTCACCGAGTTCGTCGAGGGGATCGACTTCGAGCGGATCAAGGAGCTGCCGCACGAGCAGCGCAGCCGCTTCGGCGAGATCGTCTTCCGCGGCAACCTCGGCTCGATGTTCAACCTGCAGCACTTCAACGCCGACCCCCACCCCGGCAACTACCTGCTGATGGACGACGGCCGCGTCGCCTTCCTCGACTTCGGCATGACCAAGAAGCTCGACCGCGAGCAGATCCAGCTCGAGCAGCGCGCCTTCGACGCCGCCTCGCGCGACGACCCGGAGGGCTTCCGCGGGGCGCTGCACGACCTCGGCTTCATCAAGAACCCGTCCAAGCTCGACGCCGAGCGGCTGCTCGAGCACATGGGCGCGGTCGGCGGCTGGTACATCGAGGACCGCGAGATCGAGATCACGCCGAAGCGGGTGATGAAGATCATCGAGTCGACCAACGACCCGCGCTCGGAGTACTACGACCTGATGCGGCGCGAGTCGATCCCGGCCGACGAGCTGATGGGGCGGCGGATGGAAATCGGCGTCGTCGCCGTGCTCGGCCAGCTCGGCGCGAAGCGCAACTGGCACCGGATCATGCGCGAGTGGGTCTACGCCGACCCACCCTCGACCGAGCTCGGCGAGCAGGAGTGGGAGTACTTCGAGGGAAGAGGTATCAAGCGGGTGCCCGGTTTGGCCGAAATGCACTGAACCGGCAATCGAGCGAACGGAGAAGAGGCGATGAAGAAGATCAAACGCGGCTGGGCGCTGACCAAGAAAAGCTGGCGGTTGCTGAACGGCCACCGCGAACTGATCCGCTTCCCGCTCTACGGCGCCGTGGCGACGATTCCGCTCGCCTTCATCTTCCTCGGGCCGGGGCTCTACTTCCTCGACGACGGCACGCTCGCCGGCGCGATCCCGCTGCTGGTGATCGGCGTCTACGTGCTCAGCGTGGTCGGCTTCTACTTCAGCGTCGGCCTGGCCGCCGCAGCCGACATGATCTTTCGCGGCGAGCAGGCGACCGTCGGCGACGGGCTCGCCGTGGCGCGCAGCCGCTTCTCCCAGATCTGCGGCTGGGCCGCGGTCGCGACCGCGATCAGCGTGGTGATGGGGGCGCTCGAAAACCAGGGCGGCATCGCCGGCACGATCGCAGCGCGGGTGGTCGGCCTGGCCTGGTCGCTCGTCACCTTCCTGGCCGTGCCGGTGATCGCGATCGAGGGCACCGGCCCATTCGAGACGCTGAAGCGCTCGGCCGGCCTGTTCAAATCGCGCTGGGGGGCGCAGATCACCGGCAACCTCGCGATTGGCGGCGCCGTCTTCCTCTTCGGCATGCTGCCCAGCATGCTGCTCGCCGGCGCCGGGATCCTGGTCTGGGCGAGCGCCGGCTTCGTCGGCGCCCTGCTCGTCGTCCTCGGCGTGATCGGCTTCGCGATCTCGGTGCTGATCAGCAACGCCCTGAGCGGCATCTTCGGCGTCGCCCTGTACCGCTACGCCCTCGACGGCGAGGCGTTGGGCGGCTTCACGGCGGAGGAGCTCGAGTCCGCCGTGAAGGTCAAAGGCGGCGGCCGCAACGCGCCGCCGACGGCAACGCCCGGCACGGTCTGAGCCCACACAGCGGCGCAGGCGATGAGCGGCGGCGGCGGTGAGCGGTGGCGGCGGCGCGAGCGTAGGCGCCCCATTCCCCGCAATTAGCGCCCAAGCCCCACCCCAAGGGGGGCGAACTCCGCTCCGGTGTGCCTTTCGTACCTATGGGGTTCGAAAAGCACACCGGAAGCTCGAGTCATGCGATTGCGAGACTGGCGGAGCGGCAGCATGGGGTGGTTTCACGGCGACAGCTGCTGCGGCTTGGGCTGAGCGAACGGGAAATCACGGTCCGGACGACCGCCGGCGGCCTGCACCACCTCTTTCGCGGGACATTCGCAGTGGGTCACCGTGTCATCGGACGACATGGCTGGATGCTCGCGGCTGTGCTCGCGTCAGGGGAAAGAGCGGTGCTCTCGCATGGCAGTGCGGCCGAGCTGCTCGGGCTGTGGGACAAGCGGCCGGTGCCAGTCGATGTCATCGCGCCGTCTCAGTCGGGGCGCAAGATCCAGGACATCCGCTGGCACAACGTCCGCCGTCCGCTGCCCGACGAAATCGAGGCGCGCGATGAGATCCCCTGCACGACGGTGTCGCGCACGCTGGTCGACATGGCGGGGCGCACGAGCCGCGCGTCGCTGCGCCGCCTCGTCGAGCAGGCGGCTGTACTGCGACAGCTCGACGTCCGCGAGGTCGATCGGGTGCTGGAGCGGGGACGCAGGCGCGGCGCTCCGAATCTACGGGCGGTCCTCGATGTCTGGCGCCCCCTTGACGAACGCAAGCCGATCCTGCGCAGCCCGCTCGAGGCGAAGCTCTTGCCCGTGCTGCTTGAAAGCGGCGTGCCCCGGCCCGAGTGCAACGTCAAGCTGCGAATTGACAGCGGGAGGCCGGTCGAGATCGACATGCTCTGGCGGGACCAACGTCTCGCGATCGAATCCGACGGCGAGGAAACGCACGGCACTCGCGCTGCCTTCCAGTCGGACCGGCAGCGCGCCCAGCGGCTCGTCGCCGCCGGCTACCGAGTCGCCGGGGTCACCTGGCGCCAGGCCGAGGACGAAACGTCCGCCGTCGTCGAACGCATAAGGCGCATGCTCGGACTCGCCTAGATGTTCCGGTGTGCCTTTCGTACCTACTGGGTTCGAAAAGCACACCGGAAGCGGCGGGTCCCGCCGGAAGGCGGGTCTGGGCGGGGGCGCTAGGGTGGCGCGATGCTTCGTCTCGCGCGATAGTCGTGGTCGAGTGCTCGAAAATGAGCGACAGCCCGGGCCGGCGCGATGGCTGAGCTCGAGGTCCGCAACCTGAGCAAGCGCTACGGCCGGACCGTGGCGGTCGACGACCTCTCGTTCGCGGTCGAACCGGGGCGGGTGACCGGCTTCCTCGGTCCCAACGGGGCCGGCAAGACGACGACGATGCGCGCCCTGCTCGGGCTGATCGCGCCGAGCGAGGGCGAGGCGCTGGTCGAGGGCCGGCCGCTGCGGGAGATGCGCGACCCGCTGCGCACGATCGGCGTGGCGCTGGAGCTGGGGATCGCGATCCACGAGCTGGCGCCGCTGCGGTCGAGCCTCGAGGAGCGGTTCCTCGAGCTGACCGGCGAGGAGCCGCCGCTATGAGGCTGTTGGGGGCGGAGTTGCTGAAGTTGCGCACGGTGCGCACCACCTGGGCGATGCTCGGCGTGGGCCTGCTCGTCGAGGCGCTCTTCGCGGGGCTCTACGTCGGCTTGGTCTCGATCGACGAGATCGGCCCGATCCGCGAAGTGCAGACCAGCACCGGCCTGCTGATGGTGATGCTGCTGGTGCTCGGCGTGCTCGCGATCACGACCGAGTTCCGCCACGGCACCGCCAGCACGACCTTCCTCGCCGCGCCGCGCCGCCACCCGGTGCTGGCCGCGAAGCTCGGTGCGACGCTCGTCACCGGCCTGCTCGCCGGCCTCGCCTTCGTCGCGGTCAACGGCGGCCTCGCCCTGCCCCTGTTCGATGCCCGCGAGGGCAGCCTGCCGCCAAGCGGTGAGATCGTCTCCGTCTACGCCGGCGTCGTCGCCTCCTTCGCCCTGCTCTGCGCCTTCGGCCTCGGCGTCGGCGCGATCGTGCGCAGCCAAATCGGGGCGATCATCGCCGCCCTCGCCTTCTTCTTCATCCTCTCCCCGCTGCCGGAACTGCTGCCCGGTGAGATCGGCATCTACTTCCCGTCCCAGGCGGTCGGCTCCCTGCACGGCCTGCCGGACGCGACCGAAGCGGGCCTGGGACAGCTGGCGGGCGGACTGGTCCTGGCCGCCTGGTCACTGGCGCTGATCCTGGTCGGCGCGCTGCTGATCGACCGCCGCGACCTCAACGAGTAGCCGGCGCGGCCAGCCGCTCGAAGAGGCGCGGGTCGTTGGAGCAGATGCCGTTGACGCCGGCGGCGGCGAGCTTGTTCATGCGCGAGAGGTCGTCGACCGTCCAGGCGAACAGCTCGACCCCGGCGAGGGCGGTAATCCGGGCGAGGCGGGGGCTGACCAGCGGGTGGTAGACCCACATCGCCTCGACCCCGAGCTTCGGCAGCTCGCGGGCGGCGAGGCCGGGCAGCCGCTGCCGCATCCAGCCCAGAGCGCCGAGCATCGGCGCCTTCGCCCAGCGCTTCGAGGCCCAGTCCTTGGTCACTTTGGGATAGGTCCAGCCGCGCCGCAGGCCCGGCTCGAGCTCACCGATCCGGGCCAGGGTCGAGAGCTCCATGGTCGAGATCATCGCCCGCTCAAGCAGGCCGTGCTCGCGCACGGCGGCGACGATCTCCTCCTCCCGCCCGGGCAGCTTGATGTCGAGGTCGATCTCGACCCGGTCCAGCGGCGGCGCGGCGAAGGCGCGAAGCGACTCGTCGAGGGTCAGCGGCCGGCGCCGCTCGGCGTCGTGCCAGTCGTGCGCCACCCACAACGGCGTCCGCTCCCCCGCGGCGATCCGCGGATGCCCGTCCCGCGTCCAGAGCACGTCGAACTCGATGACGTCCACCCCGACCTCGACCGCGGCCTCGAAGCTCGCCAGGGTGTTCCCCGGCTCGACCGAATCCGCCCCCTTGTGCCCCACCCGAATCAATTCCTATCCAGACGCCGCATCCGGCCGCAGCCGCCCGCTCAAAACAACTGGTTCTCACCGGCGAAGATCTCGGAGACCGAGTCGTCGGTGAAGATGCGGCGGATCGAGTCGGCGAAGGTGCCGGCGGTCGAGAGCACGGTGATGTTGTCGGGGGCGCCGGGGCGCAGCGGGATCGTGTCGGTGACGACGATCCGCTCGATCTTCGAGTTCTCGTAGGCGAGCCGCTCGTAGGCGGGGCCGGAGAAGACGCCGTGCGTGGCGCAGGCGATCACCCGCGCGGCGCCCTCGTCGAGCACGGTCTGGGCGGCGGCGCAGAGGGTTCCCGCGGTGTCGATCATGTCGTCGACCAGGACCGCGGTCCTGCCCTTGACGTCGCCGACCACATAGCCGATCTCGGCGACCTGCTGGGCCGGGCGCTCCTTCTCCATCACCGCCCAGTGGGTGCCGATGCGGCGGGCGAAGTTGCGCGCGGTCTTGACCCGGCCCGCGTCGGGCGAGACGATCACCAACTCCTCGCTGAGCTGCTGGTCGGCGAACCACTGGGTCAGCATCGGCATCGCCGTCATGTGGTCGACCGGGACGTGGAAGAAGCCCTGCACCTGGCCGGCGTGCAGATCCATGGTCAGGACGCGGTCGACGCCGACCCCCTCGAGGCACTTGGCGACGATGCGGGCCGAGACCGGCTCGCGCGGGGCCGACTTCTTGTCCTGGCGCGCGTAGCCGTACCAGGGCAGGACGGCGATGATGCGGTGGGCGGAGGCGCCCTGCGCGGCGTCGATCATCGTCAGCAGCTCGACCAGCGCGTCGTTCGGCGTCATCCCGCTCTGCTCGCTGGCGCAGGTCGACTGGACGAGGAAGACGTCGGCGCCGCGGATCGACTCCTCGTAACGGCAGTAGACCTCGCCGTTGGCGAAGGTCTTCAGCGTCACCTGGCCGAGGTCGAGGCTGAGCTTGCCGGCGACCTTGGCGGCCAGCTCCATCGAGCTGCGGCCGCCGAAGACCATCATCCGCTTCGAGTAGTCGTGCGGGATGGCGGTGGGCGCCGTGCCCGGGGCCGCCTCGGGTCGCTGCTCGATCGTGCTCACGAATCCTCCTCATCGGCCTGCGCTGCCTTGCGGTCCGCGTAGCCCTCGATGTTCCTCTGGTCGTTCTCGCTCACCGCCAGCGCCCCCTCGGGCACGTCCTGCTTGATCACCGCTCCGGCGCCAGTGTAGGCGGCGTCGCCGACTTGTACCGGGGCGATCAGCACCGTGTCAACGCCGATCCGCACGTCGCGGCCAATCGTCGTCCGGTGCTTGCGGGAACCGTCGTAGTTGGCGGTGATCGTGCCGGCACCGAGATTGCTGCCGGCACCGACCGCGGCGTCGCCGACGTAGGCCAGGTGCGGGACCTTGGCGCCGGGCCCGAGGGTCGAGTTCTTTACCTCGACGAAGGCGCCGGCCTTGGCACCATCCTCGAGCCGGGCGCCGGGACGCAGGTAGGCGAAGGGGCCGACCTGGCAGCCGTCGAGGACCTCGCACTGGACCAGGTAGGAGTGCGGCGCGGCGACGTTCTCGCCGAGCACGCAGTCGATCAGCGTGGTCAGCGGGCCGACGACCGAGCCGGCGCCGACCGCGGTTGCGCCGCGCAGGCTCGTGCCGGGCTCGATCCGGGCGTCGGCGTCGAGCCGGGCGTCGGCGTCGATCCAGGTGCTGGCCGGGTCGACGACGGTGACGCCGGCGCGCATGTGGCGGGCGAGGATGCGGCGGCGGCCCTCGGCCTCGACAGCGGCGAGGTCGGCGCGGTCGTTGACGCCCATCGTCACGGCGAGGTCGTCGGCGAGGTGGGCGGCGACAGAGTGGCCGGCCTCGCGCAGGGCCGGAAAGACGTCGGGCAGGTAGTACTCGCCCTGGGCGTTGTCGTTGGCAAGGCCGGCGAGAGCCGCGGCCAGCGGGGCGGCGTCGAAGGCGTAGGTGCCGGCGTTGATCTCGCGGATCGCCAGCTGGGCGGTGTCGGCGTCCCCCGCCGCTTTCGCCTCGACCACGCGCTCAACCGAGCCGTCGGCAGCGCGGACCACGCGGCCGTAGGAGCCGGGCTGGTCGAGCTCGATCGTCAGCATCGTCGCCGCCGCGCCGCTGGCGGTGTGCGCCTCGAGCAGGGCGGCGATGTCCTCGGCGGAGATCAGCGGGTGGTCGCCGGAGAGGACGAGCACGGTCTCGGCCGCTTCGACCAGCGGCAGCGCGGCGCGGATCGCGCCGCCGGTGCCGTCGGGCTCGGGCTGGACGACGGACTCGACCTCGTCGGGGAAGCCGGCCGAGATGTCACGGCCCGGCGAGACGATCGCCGCGACCCGCCCGGCGCCGGCCTCACGCGCGGCGAGGATCGGCCAGGCGATCATCGGCCGTCCGCAGACGGGATGGAGCATCTTCGGCAACGAGGAACGCATGCGCGTGCCCTCGCCCGCCGCCATGACCAGGACCAGAGGCGAACTCACCCGCAGATCGTAGGCGGTTTGGGGGAGGATGGGGTGTCCCTCCGCGCGCTGGGTTTTCGCCACCGGCGGGAGCGTCTCTCCTCAGCTATCGGGGCGAAAACGGACGCCGCGCGCTCCGGGACACCCCATCCTCCCCTACGTCGGCGTCTTCAGCGGGTGAACTCGAGGAGGCTAGCTGCGGGCGAGGTCTTTGCCGACTAGGGCTACGGAAATCAGCGTCCAGCCGGCGAAGATCAGGTCTATGCCTACGAGGAGGCCGATCGCCCAGTCGGCGCTGCTGGGGAGCTCGGCGAGGATGAGGATGCCGACGAGCAGGCCGGCGACGCCGCTGAGGCCGACCAGGCCGGCCCCCTGCCGGCCGCGGGCGGCGAAGGCGACGGCGATCCGGGTGATGCCCATAAAGAGGAAGTAGAGGCCGAGCACGAGGGTCAGGGTGAGCGTGCCGTTGTCCGGTTCGACGATCAGCCAGAAACCGACGGCGACCGTGAGCAACGCCCAGAGCAGGCGCAGGACGAGCGAGCCGATCGTGTGCGCAGCGAAGGCACCGGCGATCAGAAAGGCGCCGGCGATCAGCAGGATCCAGCCGATGAAGACCGCCGTCGCGACCGAGGCCACCGCGGGCACGAGGATCGCCACGCAGCCGACCAGGATCGCCAGCACCCCGACCGCCATCAACATCTTCCAGCCGCGCCGCAGCCCCTCGCGCACGTCCGGGTCCAGCGCTGCTCCACCCATCTCCATGAACCGACCCTAAGCCCCCACCCGGACGCTAGTCTCGAAGGCGCGCTCCGGGGTGGTGTAGTTGGCTAGCACGCCTGGTTTTGGTCCAGGTAGCGAGGGTTCGAGTCCTTCCCCCGGAACTCGCGGCCGCTCAGCTCACCGGCTCGCGCTCGGGGGGCAGTTGGCCGCCGCGGTCGGTGCCGGCGATCAGTTCGTCCGGCGACTTGCGCTTGGGGATGGCGCCCGACTTCATCCCGAAGTAGACCGCCTGGGGGTGGTGGGCGATTATCGCCACGGTCGACTGCTCGGGCATCACCGCGAAGCCGTCGGAGAGGGTCATGCCGATCTCTTCGAGGCCGAGCAGGCGCCAGACCTTCTCGTGCTCGGACTGGTCCGGGCAGGCCGGGTAGCCCCAGGAGTAGCGGCGGCCCTGGTCGGGGTCGATGCCGAGCTCGCGGCGCGCCCGCGCGTGCAGCCACTCGGCCAGGCCCTCGGCCGACTGCACGCCGAGCCCGTGGACGAAGAGCTGTTCGGCGAACTCGCCTTCGCCCTCCAGCCGCTCGATCAGCTCGGTCACCTCGGGCCCGACGGTCACCCCCTGCAGGGCGACGACGTCGCGCTCGCCGCTGTCCAGCGGCCGGTAGAAGTCGGCGAGGCAGATCCGGTCGTGCCGGGGCTGGCGCGGGAAGACGAGCCGCTCGAGCTCGCGCTCGGGGTCCTCGGGGTCGAAGACGATCAGCTCGTTGCCCGCCGAGTTGCAGGGGAAGTAGCCGAGCCGGGCGCGCGGATGGAGGTAGTCCTGCTCGCGCCACATCCGCTCCAGCCGCGGCGCGAAGCCCTCCTCGTCGCCGTCGCCCTCGATCAGCTTGCGCCAGGCCTCGCCCTTGACCCCTTTACCGCCCCAGTGCAGCTTGAAGAGCACGTGCCGGTCCAGGTAAGGGAAGACCTCGTCGAAGTCGACGTCGATCTCGCGCACGCCCTCGAAGGGCGGCTCGGGGACCGGCGTGTCGGTGCGGGCCGGCGAGCGCACGCTGGCGTCGGTGGTCGGCGGCGAGTCGTCCACCACAACCGGCTTCTCGCGCAGTTCGCGGGCCTCGCCGCGGATCCGCTCGACCAGCGCCGCGCGCGCCTCCTCGTCGACCAGCGCGTCCATCGTGTCCAGCCCCTGGAAGGCGTCCTTGCAGTAGAAGACGCCGGGCGCGTAGACGTCGTCGGATTCCCGGCCTCCCGGGTAGAGCGTGCGCCGGCCGAAGTCGCGGTTGATCGCCGCGCCGCCGATCAGGACCGGGAACTCGAGCCCGCGCTGGTGCAGCTCCTGGATGCAGATCGGCATCTGCTTCGAGGTCGAGACGAGCAGCGCCGAGAGGCCGATCGCGTCGGCCTCGTTCTCGACCGCGGCCTCGATGATCGTCTCCACCGGCACCTGCTTGCCGAGGTCGACCACGGTATAGCCGTTGTTGGTCAGGATCGTGTTGACCAGCGACTTGCCGATGTCGTGCACGTCGCCGAACACGGTCGCGATCACGACCTTGCCCTTGCTGTGGCCCTCCATCCGCTCGAGGTAGTTCTCCAGCCGCGCCACGGCGCGCTTCATCACTTCCGCCGACTGCAGCACGAAGGGCAGGATCAGTTCGCCGGCGCCGAATTTGTCGCCGACCTCCTTCATCGCCGGCAGCAGCACCTCGTTGAGCGTCGGCACCGCGCCGATCTTCTCGTTGGAGCGGTCGATCCAGTCCTCGACCCCGTCCTTCTTGCGACGCAGGATGTGCCAGTGCAGCGCCTCCTCCGGCTCCATGCCCTCGGTCGGGTCGCCGGCCTCCTCGGCCTCCTCCTCGCCCTTCGACTCGAAGTGGGCGATGAAGCGCTCCAGCGCGTCCTCGCGCCGGTTGAAGACGAGGTCGTCGGTCAGCTCGCGCTCCTCCTCGGAGATCTCCGAGTAGGGCGTGATGTGGTTCGGGTTGACCATCGCCAGGTCGAGCCCGGCCTCGACGCAGTGGTGCAGGAAGACCGAGTTGAGCACCGCGCGGGCCGGCTGGCCGACCCCGAAGGAGACGTTGGAGACGCCCAGCGAGGTCTTCACGCCCGGGATCTCGGCCTTGATCCTGCGGATCCCCTCGATCGTCTCGACCGCCGAGGGGCGCCACTCCTCGTCGCCGGTGGTCAGGGTGAAGGTGAGCGCGTCGAAGATCAGTGCCTCGGGATCGAGCCCGTGCCGCTCGCAGGCGATCTCGCGCAGCCGCTTGGCGATCTCGACCTTGCGCTCGGCCGTCTTCGCCATCCCGACCTCGTCGATCGTCAGCGCGATCAGCGCCGCCCCGTGCGCGACGGCGATCGGCACGACGACGTCGGCCTTGTCCTCGCCCGCCTCGAGGTTGATCGAGTTGACGATCGCCCGCCCGGGAATCTTCTCCAGCGCCGCCTCGATCACCCCGGGCTCGGTCGAGTCGACCTGGATCGGCGCCGGTTGGGTCAGCGAGACGCGCTCGGCCACGGTCGCCATCTGCACGTCCTCGTCCTCACGCTCGGTCAAGGCAACGCAGAGGTCGAGCACGTGGGCGCCGCCCTCGACTTGGTCCTCGGCGACCTGCAGCAGGCCGTCGTAGTCGTCGGCGAGCAGCAGTTCCTTGGCCTTGCGCGAGCCCTGCGAGTTGACCCGCTCGCCGACCAGGGTCGGGCGCGGCTCCTGGACGAGCGGCGTCGCGGTCATCATCGAGGAGACCTGGATCTGCCCCGGCGCCGGGCGCTCGCCGGGCACGAGGCCGTCGACCCGCGCGGCGATCGCGGCGATGTGCTCCGGCGTCGTGCCGCAGCAGCCGCCGACGATCCCGACCGAGTAGCGCTCGACGAACTCGCCCAGCGTCGCCGCCAGCGGCTCGGGGTCTTCGGGGAAGATCGTCTCGCCGTCGGGCCCCTGCAGCGGCAGGCCGGCGTTGGGGATGCAGTGGACCGGCAGCGGGCTGTGCTCGCCGAGGTAACGGATCGCGTCGCGCATGTCCTCGGGCCCGGTCGAGCAGTTGAGCCCGATCACGTCGACGTCGAGCGCCGCCAGCGTCGTCAGCACCGCCTGGATGTCGGTGCCGAGCAGCATCTTGCCGCCCTGCGGCAGCAGGCTGACGCTGGTCTGGATCGGCAGCCTGCGGCCGGTCGCCGCGAAAGCCTCGCGGGCGCCGAAGACCGACGCCTTGACCTCGAGGATGTCCTGCGCGGTCTCGATGATGATCAGGTCGGCGCCGCCTTCGACCAGGCCCTTGGCCTGCTCGGCGAAGACCTCGACCAGCCTGCGGAGGGAGATGTCGCCCAGGGTGGGGTCGTCGGAGGCGGGCAGGAAGCCGGTCGGCCCGATCGACCCGGCGACGAAGCGCTGCTCGCCGGCCGCCTTGCGGGCGATCTGCGCCGCCTTCAGGTTGACCTCGTGCGTGTGCTCGCCCAACCCCCACTCCTCGAGCTTCAGCCGCGAGCCCTGGAAGCTGTCGGTCTCGACCACCTCGGCGCCGGCCTCGAGCATCGAGGTGTGGACGCCCTCGATCACGTCGGGGCGGTTGAGGACCAGCGCCTCGTGGCATTTGCCCTCGAGGCCGCCGTAGTCCTCCGCGGTCAGCTCGAACTGCTCCAGGGTCGCGCCCATGCCGCCGTCGAAGACGACGACGCGCTCCTTGGTCGCAGCTATGTAATCGCGTTCGGGCATGCGCATTGAGGCTATCGAGGTCAGGGTTCGGCTTCCGGTGTGCCTTTTGCCCGGATAACTGGCAAAAGGCACACCGGAACGGTTCGACGCGGCTAGGCTGGGCGGCGATGGTCGACTCCCACACGCATCTGTTCCTCTGCGACCGCTCGGAGGACGAGCTCGTCGCCGACGCGCTCGCGGCCGGCGTCACGCGGATGCTCAACGTCGGCCTCGGCGGCGAGCAGAACGACGCCGCGATCGGCGCCGCCGAGCGCCACCCCGAGGTCTTCGCCAGCGTCGGCTGCCACCCCACCGAGGCGGACGGGTTCGACGACGCCGAAGCGCAACGGATCGAACGGCTCGCCGATCACGAGAAGGTGCGGGCGATCGGCGAGAGCGGGATCGACTACTACCGCGACCTGGCGACCCCGGCCGCGCAGCGGCGCGCCTTCGAGGCGCAGGTCGCGATCGCCCGCGAGCGCGGGCTGCCGATCGTGATCCACGGCCGCGACAAGGACGGCGAGAGCGCCGCGATCGACGAGATCTTCGCCGTGCTGGACGGCCAGGCAGGCGAGATTCCCGTGATCCTGCACTGCTTCTCCGCCCCCTGGCGGGCCGCCGACGCGGCCGAGCGCGGCTGGTACTGCTCGTTCGCCGGCCACACCACGTACAAGGCTTCCGGACCGCTGCGCGAGGCCGCCGCGCAGCTGCCTGCCGAGCTCATCCTGGTCGAGACCGACGCTCCTTACCTGGCCCCGCAGACAGTGCGCGGCAAGCCCAACGAACCCGCCTACGTGGTCGACACCGCCCGCGTCGTCGCCGCCGCGCGCGGCATCGCCTACGAGGAGCTGGAGGGGATCGTCGACGCCAACGCCCGCGCCCTCTTCGGCTGGTAACGGGGCCCGGCCGTGGTCAAGCTCGGGCAGAACTTCCTCACCGACACCAACCTGCTCGACGCGATCGTGCGCGACGCCAAGCTCGAGCCGGAGGACGTTGTGCTCGAGGTCGGCGCCGGCGAAGGGCCGCTGACCGAGCGCCTCGCGGCGGTCGCCTCGCACGTGCACGCGATCGAGATCGACCGCAAGCTGGAGCCGTCGCTGCAGCGGCTCGCGGCGCTGCCCAACGTCGACCTGCACTGGGGCGACGCGCTCAAGCTCGACCTGGCCGGCCTCGAGCCGGCGCCGACCGCGGTCGTCTCCAACCTGCCCTACTCGATCGCCACGCCGCTGATCGTCCGCACGATCGAGGACCTGCCCGGGGTGCAGCGCTGGACGGTGATGGTGCAGCGCGAGATCGCCGACCGGCTCAGCGCCGAACCGGGGAGCCGCACCTACGGCGCGCCCAGCGTGCTCGTCCAGATCGCCTGCGAGACGAAGCTCCTGCGCGCGGTCAACCCGGCCGTCTTCAGGCCGGCGCCGCGGGTCGGCTCGGCCGTGATCGGCCTGCGGCGGATCGGGCCGGGCGCCAACGCCGACACGCGCGACCTCGTCCGCGCCGCCTTCTCGCACCGCCGCAAGACGCTGGCCCGCTCGCTCTCGGAAATCCGCCCCGGCACGCTCGGCAGGACGCGGGCGATGCTGCCCGCGATCGGCTTGCGGCTCGAGGTGCGGGCCGAGGAAATCCACCCCGGCGAGTACGTCGAGATCGCCCGGGGCATGCCCTGGCGGGCCGACGGCAAACTGCGTGGCCGAGACTGAGAGCCTGATGCGCGTCCAGGCTCCAGCCAAGCTCAACCTCTGCCTCTACCTCGGCCCGCGCCGGGAGGACGGGCTGCACGAGCTCTGCTCGCTGTTCGAGCCGCTCGCCCTGGCCGACGCGATCGAGGTCGGCGAGGCGGAGCGCGACGAGGTCGACTGCGCCGCGGTCGAGGGGGAGAACCTGGCGGCGCGGGCGCTGGCGGCGCTGCGCGAGCACGGCTGGGACGGGCCGCCGCTGCGGCTCGAGATCGAGAAGCGGATCCCGGTCGCCGCCGGGCTCGGCGGCGGCAGCGCCGACGCCGCGGCGGTGCTGCGCCTGGCGGCGGCTGGCGCCTTTTTCCCGGATAGCGGGAAGAAGGCGCCAGCCTTCGACCTGGCCGCGCTCGCCGCCGGGCTCGGCGCCGACGTGCCCTCGCAGCTCACTCCGTCCCTGGCGCTGGTGGGCGGCGCCGGCGAGCGGGTCGAGCGGCTGCCCGACCCGGCGCCGCACGCCGTCGTCCTGCTGCCCGGCGGCGGCGGGCTCGGCACCGCGGCGGTCTTCGCCGAGGCCGACCGGCTCGGGCTCGGCCGCGGCGCCGCCGAGCTGGACTCGCTGGCCGCGCGGCTGCGCGAGGCCGCCGGGTCCGGCGCCTCGCCGCTCGACTACGCCGAGCTGCTCGCCAACGACCTCGAGCCGGCGGCGCGCTCGCTGCGGCCGGATATCGGCGCCGCGCTCGACACCCTGCGCGAGGCCGGCGCGCCGCTCGCATTCATGTCCGGCTCCGGACCCACCGGCGTCGGGCTTTTCCCGACTCTGACGGGGGCAAAGTCGGCTGCGGCGCAAATCGGCCGCGACGACGCGATCGTCTGCGAAGCCGGTCGCATCCCGTGAAGCTCGCCGCTCAAAATAGAGTCGGCCCATTGCCGGCGAGGGTCGCCCTGCCCAGATGAGAATCGCCCTGCCCAAGGACCGCCGCCTGCGCTGGGTCATGGTCGCCGCGATCGCGGTCGCCGCGATCGCGGCTTTCATCGCCTTCACGACCCTGATTGACGTCGAGCAAGTCCTCGAGGACGCCTCCAACGCGCTTGGCGCCTGGACCTACCTGCTGGTCGGCGTCTTCGCCTTCGGCGAGACGGGCGCCTTTATCGGCCTCCTCGTCCCCGGCGAGACGACGATGATCCTCGGCGGCGCCACGGCCGGGCAGGGCGCCACCAACGTCTACATCCTGATCGCGATCGCCTGGTTCGCGGCCTGGGCCGGGGACACGACCAGCTTCCTGGTCGGGCGCCGCCTCGGGCGCGAGTTCGTGCTTCGCCACGGCCCACGGTTCAGGATCGACCGGGAGCGGTTCGAGATGGTCGAAAGCTACTTCGAGCGCCACGGGGGCAAGACGATCCTGATCGGCCGGTTCGTCGGCGTCGTCCGGGCGCTGGCGCCGTTCATCGCCGGCAGCTCGGGGATGCGGTACCGCGTCTTCCTGCCTTACTGCATCCTCGGCACCGGCCTCTGGGTCAGCAGCGCGATCGTCCTCGGCTACGTCTTCTCGCGCAACATCGAGGCGGTCCTCGACTACGCGGGCAAAGGGGCCTTCGTACTGGGGGCGGTGATTGTCGTCGGCGGCGGGTCGATCTTCCTCTACCGTTTCCTGCGGGTACCCGAGAACCGCGCGAGGAGCGTGCGCCTGATGGACCAGCACCGGGCCACCCGCTGGCTCGTGTCCACCGCCCGCCGCTTTGCCCCGCAGCTTCGCTTCCTCGCTGCGCGGCTGACGCCCGGCACGCAGCTCGGCCTCGAATTCACCTCGCTGATGGCGACCCTCGCCGTCGGCGGCTTCGTCCTGGTCGGCTACACCTCGATCGTCAGCGGCGACGCCGGGCCCACGCCGGGCGACCAGACCGCGATCGACGTCGTCGCCGGCCTGCAGACCGGCTGGCTGGTCGACATCGCCAAGCTCACCACCGGGCTCGGCGCCGGGGCGCTGGTCTACGGGCTGGCGGCGCTCTGCGCCGTCGCCCTCGCCGCGCGCCGCCGCTGGGCCGAGCTTGGCGTCCTCGTCGCCGGCCTGGCGATCGTCTACGCGGGCGTGCACGAGCTCAAGGACGCCGTCGACCGCCCCCGCCCGAGCGGCGGCCTGGTCGACGTCGAGGGCTCCTCCTTCCCCAGCGGCCACGCCGCCTACTCGACCTTCTACGTCTGGCTCGCGGTGACGATCGTGATGCGGCTGCGGACGGGGATGGCGCGGGGGGCGCTGGTCGTCGCGGCGGGGATCGCGCTCACCGCCCTGGTCGGCCTCTCGCGCGTCTACCTCGACGTCCACTACATGAGCGACGTCAACGCCGGCTGGGCGCTGGGCGCCGCCGCCTTCGCGCTCTGCGCCACCGTCGCCCTGCTCGGGTCGACGATGCGATCCATCCGCGCTTCGGACGGGTCCGTGCGCCAGAATGGGGCCGGTGCTGCCGCTCGCCTTGCAGAAGATCGAAAGTGAGTACGTGCTCTTCGGCGCCGCCGGGCTGATCAGCCTGGTCGCCTTCGTCGCCCTGATCTTCCTTCCCGCGATCGACTCCTACGGCCGCATCTGGGAGAAGGCCGCGGCCGGCTTCCTCTCGGTGATCGTCCTCGTCGCCCTCGTCCTCACCGGCGTGGTCGTGGGCCTGGCTGTCGTCTACTACTACAACGACATTGCCGAAATCCTCGGTTAAAGAGGAGGGGACGCTCGACGCGCTCTCCGATGCGGTCGAGTCCGGCGCGGGGCTGCCGGCGGTGATGCGTGCGGCGGCGCGGGTGCTCGATGCCAGCGTCGCCCTGATCGAGCGCTCCGGGGCGGTGCTGGCCGTGGCCGGGGCCTCGCCCGACCAGGAGGAGAAGCTGCTGGCCGGCGGCGGGCGGGTTACGACGGTCGAGCTGCGCGTCGCCGACAGCGCCGTCGGTGAGCTGCGCTACCGGGCCAAGGCCGCGCCCGACCCGGCGATCGCCCGCATGGTGACGACGCTGCTGGCCCTCGAGCTGGAGCGCTCGCGCGCCCCCGACTGGCAGAGCGAGGAGGTCGCCGGGGCCTTCGTGTCCGCGCTGCTGGCGCGCGAGGTGACCGACCGCGGCGACATCGTCGCCCGCGCCGCCGAGCTCGGCGCCGAGCTCGAGAACGGCGCCGGGGCGATCGTCCTGCGCGCCGCGCCGCGCGCCGCGCAGACCGGCGAGTGGCGCGCCCGCGTGCTGACGCTGGCGATGCGGGCGCTGCGCTCGCTCGCCCCCGGCGCGCTGGCCGCGGCCGAGGACGGCGAGGGGGCAACCGAGATCGCCGTGATCGTCCCGGCCGCCAGCGAGGAGCGCCTGCAGCGCGCCGCCGCCGGGCTCGCCCGCGAGCTCGAGGACGCCCTCGCCGGATTTCACCTGACCGTCGGCGCCAGCCGCCACCTGAGCGACCCCGCCGACCTCCACCGGGCCGGCAGCGAGGCGCGCCTCGCGGTCAACGTCGGCGAGGCCGAGGGCAAGCCGCTGCTCGCCTTCGAGGAAACCGGCGCCTACCGCCTGCTGCTGCCGGCGATGAGCGACGACCCGGGTGAGCTGGAGCGCTTCTTCGCCGAGACGATCGCCCCGCTCGCCGCCTACGACGACCAGTACGAGACCGAACTGGTCGCCACGGTCGAGGCCTACCTGGACAACGACGGCAACGTCGCCGCCACCGCCAAACAGCTCTTCACCCACCGCCACACGATCCGCTACCGGCTGGAGCGCGTGCGCGAGCTCTGCGGGCACGACATCTCCGCCACCGAGGGCCGCGAGAAGCTCGGCCTCGGCCTCAAGGCGATGCGCGTGCTCGGCATCGCCTCGCCCCGCGGCCCGGCCCAGGAACCCGGCGCCGGCGGCGGCAAGGTGCCGCGCAGCGCGGAGGACTGAGGACTAGCCGATCTCGCTGGACCGGCGCGGCTGCAGCCGCGCCGGCGCCGAGGAAAGCGCCTGCACCCGCATGTCGCTCCAGGTCAGTCCCTCGCGGACCAGAGCCGGCAGGCCGAGGGCGACCGCGGTGGCGATCTCGACCGCCTGCAGGATCACGCCGTAGGCGAGCGCGTCGGCGGTGCCGATTCCCCAGCCGGTGTGCAGGACGCTGATCGTGGCGAGCTGGAAGACGCCGATGTTGGAGGGGGTCGCGGGGACGACGGCGGTGACGTTGACGGCGAACAGCACCGCGGCGGCGGCGCCGATCCCGCCGGGCAGGCCGAGCGCCACCAGCAACGCCGTGCAGGCCGCCAACTGGATCGCCCAGGCGCCGAGCTGGGCGGCGGCGGAGACGGCGCCGTGGCGCGGCTGGCGGAAGACCGCCAGGCCGGCGCGGACCTGCAGCAGGGCCTGGTGCATCGTCGCGCCGATGCGGGCAAGGCGGCCGTCGCCGTTGCGGCGCATCAGCGCCGGCGCGACGAGGACGACGACGAGCAGGGCCAGCGGCACGAGGCTGAAGAGGAACAGCTTCTCGGTGCTGGAGGCGAAGAGGTCGCTGCTGGAGACGATGATCGCCCCGAGCAGCGCCAGGGCGACGATATTGAGCATGGTTTGCGAGACGAGCGTGCCGAGCAGCACCGGGAAGGTCTCGCGCATGCGGCCGATCCGCCGCGCCAGGGTCATCGCCCTCGCCGGCTCGCCGAGACGCGCCGGCAGGGTCGCCGACATCAGTACGCCGATCATCGTCGCCGAGGTGACGTCGCGGCGGCGCACCGGGCGGCTGGGCAGCGCCGCGCGCACGATCCCGTACCACGAGGCGGCGCGGAAGAAGAGCGAGAGGGCCATCAGCGCGCAGGCGACGAGGACCCAGCTGAGGTCGGAGCGGACGATGCTGGCGATCACATTGTCGACGCCGATCTTCTGCGCGGCGAGCACGGTCAGGCCGGCGCCGAGCGCCCCGGCGACGCCGAGACCGGCACGGCGCGCGATGCGGCGCCTGCGGCTGCCGCTCTGGGCGAGCGGGGGGTCGAGCGAGTCGAGCCGGCGCGGCGGGCTCGTTGGGCGGCCGTCGGCTGAGCGGATGCCGGCCCAGTGGGCGGCGCGCTCGGCGACCCCGTGCGGCGCGGGCGCCTCGATCGCCTGCTGGTAGACCTCGGTGACGCGGTCGGCGACGTGCGGCCAGGCGTAGCGCTGGGCACTCCGCCGCGCCGCCGCGCCCATCGCCGCGAGGCGCTCGGGCTCGTGATGGGCGCGCTGCAGCTCCTCGGCGAGGCGCTGCGAGTCGCCGGGCGGGACGAGCACGCCGTCGACCCCGTCTGTGACGACGTCGCTGTAACCGGCGATCGCCGAGGCGATCGCCGGGGTGCCGGCGGCGAATGCCTCGGTGAGAACCATCCCGAAGCTCTCGCCGGAGAGCGACGGGGCGCAGAGCAGATCGGCCTCGTGCAGGGCCTCCCAGAGGCCCGCATGAGAGACCCGGCCGCGGACGTCGATCGAGCCGATCGTCTCGGGGTCGGCGAGGTAGCGCAGCACGTCCTCGCGCTCGGCCCCGATCACGGTCAGGCGGCTGGGCACGTGCTCGATCAGCGCTTCGAAGGCGCTGAGCAGGACCGGCAGACCCTTGCGCTCCTCCGGGCGGCCGACGAAGACCAGCCGCAGCTCGTCGCTAGGAGGCTTGGCGCCGTGTGGAACCGCATCGACGTCGACCCCGTTGGGGACGATCTCGTAGCGCCCGCCGAACCAGCGCCGCCCGGTCCACGCGGCCGCCTCGGAGACGGCGATCCGCGCCGAGAGCCGGTTGAAGACCCGCCGCGCGCCCAGCGCCGAGGCGATGTGGTTGGGCAGCGGCTTGGTCGAGTAGGAGTGGAAGGTGCCGACAGCGGGCGCGGGCGTCCCCAGCGCCGCGTTCCAGCCGATCAGCGGCACGACCGGCTCGTGGATGTGGACGACGTCGTAGCGGCCCTGGCGCAGCTCGCGGCGGGGGGCGATCACGCCGCCGGCGGGGAAGGGAGCGAGGTTGGAGACGGCGCCGTTGGCGCCGAAGCCCGCCGAGCGGCCCATCGGCACCAGGTAATCGGGCAGCTCACGCGCCTCCGCGGGGGCGCGATGAAGCGCCCGGCTGAGCCGGTCGGGAGGGTCGAAGGGCGCGAGCACACGCACGTGATGGCCACGACCGAGAAACTCCTCGGCAAGCGCCTCGACGTGCCGGTTCACGCCCCCCTGGTAGCTCCAGGAATATGGCGAGACAAGGGCGATCCGCACGAGGGGCAAAGCCTAGAGGATGGGACGGCCCCGATCCGGGCGCTCGCTTTCGGCCCAGGCGAAGGCTATGAAAACGAGCAGGTAGGCGGCGCCGATCTCGAGCAGCAGGGCGCCCGAGTCGTTGGCGAGGGTGCCGACGAGCGTCGCGGCGAGGGCGCCGAGCAGACCGGCGCGCATCGCCGGCACGTCGCGCAGCCAGTCAGCCAGGCGGTCGCGGCGCAGCCAGGCGGTCGCTGCGGCGGCGAGGACCACGGGCAGGCCGACGAGGAGGAGCGGCCGACCGAAGCTCTCCCCCGCCTCGCGCAGGCGGTCGCCGAGGACGGCGAGCGCGTCGCCGCCGCTGTCGGCGTCGAGGACGCTGCTGGTCAGGTGGGCGCCGGCGCCGGTCAGCAGGTCGGCGGCGGCGAGCAGCGCCAGCGCCGGGATCGGCAGCAGCAGCGCCGCCCAGGCCAGGCGCGGCCGTCCGGCCAGCAGCGCCGCGGCGACCGCGGCGCCGAGCGGCAGCGAGATCGCCGCGCCGACGTCGGCCCCGTAACGCCCGTAGGCGAAAACGAAGGTGAAGACAGACGCGACGACCAGGAACGCGGCCGGCCCCCAGCGCCGCGTTGGACTTTGACCGTGCCCGGACACGGTCAAAGTCGCCAGCGCCGCCCCCGTCCCGGCCAGGACCATGACCACCAGCGCCGCCTCGAGCTCGTTGCCGACCCCGTAGAAGCGGTGCCCGCCGGCCGGATTGGGGCCGGCCAGCGAGAGCTGGGTCAGCGGCGACCCGGCGATCAGGTCGATCGCGCAGGCGAGCACCGTCGCCGCGCAGGCGAAGGCCAGCGCCCGGTAGCCGCCGGAAGGGCGGCGTTCGGCGCCCGTCCGGCGGCCCCCAAATGCTGTCAGCGTCAGCGCCGCCAGCGCCGGGGCGCCGAGCATGACCAGCAGGGGTTCCGCCGCGACGCTCGGCTCGAGCGCCGCCCCAGCCAAGCAGAGCAGCGGCAGGTAGACCAACGAGAGCGCCAGCAAACGGGCGGCGACCCTTCCGGTGTGCCTTTCGGACCTCAGGGGTCCGAAAGGCACACCGGAACGCGTCGAGAGGCGTTCGACCGCCATCGCGATGGCGAAGCCCGCCAGCCAGACGAGCAGCGTCACGCCGATCACCGGACCGCGCCGCCCGGCGACGTCGAACAGGCGGTCGCCCGGCGCCGCGTCCCGCACGACCGCCAGCGGATCGCCCTGGAACCCCGCCCCCGCCGCGTGCAGTGCCAGCAGCAGGCCGATGGCCACGGCCACCAGCGCCGCCGGCGCTATCGTGACCGCGATGGCCGACCGCACGTTCGCCAAGTTCACTTTCTTCAAGATCGACCCCGAGTGGCGCCGCCGCGACGCCGAGCTGCGCGCCGCCGACAAGCAGGAGTTCCTCGCGGCCTGTGACGATTTCGCCGTCGACCGCTCTCTGCGCGCCTACTCAACCATAGGCACCCGCGGCGACGTCGACCTGGTGATCCTCAGCCAGAGCCCCAACCTCGACGACCTGCACACCTTCCACGTCGTGCTCGGGCAGAGCGGCCTGGCCAAGTGGGCGGCGACGCCGCACTCCTTCCTCTCGATGACCAAGCGCTCCCCGTACAGCGAGGAGGGGGCGCGGCCGGAGATCTGCGTCTCCGAGCGCAAGTACCTCTTCCTCTACCCGATGGTCAAGCAGCGCCGCTGGTACGGGCTGCCGGCGGAGGAGCGCGGGCGGATCATGAAGAGCCACATCGAGGTCGGCCGCCGCCACCCGGAGATCGCGATCAACACCTCCTACTCGTTCGGCCTCGACGACCAGGAGTTCGTCGTCGCCTTCGAGGGCGACGACCCGGGCGAGTTCCTCGACCTCGTGCAGGAGCTGCGGCCGACCGAGTCGAGCGCCTACACCGAGCGCGAGACGCCGATCTTCACCTGCGTGGCGATGTCGACGGGCCGGGCGCTGGACGCGCTCGACGGCACGGCTTCAGCCGTACCGGTATATGACCGATAATCGGTCGAATGACCGTTGATGCCCTCAGCTACGCGATCGACGACGAAGACCGCCTGATCCGGGTCGACGAAGGCTTCTATGCCTTTGCGGCGGAGAATGGCTGGGAGGGGGCGGTCGACTGCCTCGGCCGCTCGCTCTGGGACTTCGTCGCCGGCCACGAGGTGCGCAAGCTGCAGAAGCTGCTGCTGCGCCGGGTGCGCGAAGGCGTGCGCGACATCGAGCTGCCCTTCCGCTGCGACGGGCCCGACGTGACCCGCGAGATGGACATCCGCATCGCCGCCGACAGCAGCGGCCGCGTGGTGCTGTTCTCGGCCCGGCTGCGCGGCGAGCGGGAGCGCGAGGAGCCGCAGCCGCTGCTCGACCCCGAGGCGGCGCGCGACGATGGCGCCTTCCTGCCGATGTGCGCCTGGTGCGACCGCTTCCTGGTCGAGGGCGAGTGGGTCGAGGTCGAGGAGGCGGCGGAGCGGCTGGAGCTCTTCCGCCGCGACGAGATGCCGGTGCTCGACCACGGCATCTGCCCGCAGTGCAGCGGCCAGCTGCTCGCCGCGTAGGCGACGGGCGGCCACCGTTCCCTATCCTTCCGCGTTCGCATGACCCAGATCGGAACCGCAGATAACCCCGTCCGCGTCGCGATCGTCGGCGCCGGCCCCTCCGGCTTCTACGCCGCCGAGCACATCCTCAAGGACGCCGACACGCACGCCCAGGTCGATCTCTTCGACCGCCTGCCGACCCCCTTCGGCCTGGTTCGCGGCGGCGTCGCGCCGGACCACCCGAAGATCAAGTCGGTGATCCGCGTCTACGAAAAAACCGCCGCGCGCGAGGGCTTCCGCTTCTTCGGCAACGTCAAGGTCGGCCACGACATCGAGGTCGAGGACCTCGAGCGCCTCTACCACGCGATCGTCTTCACGGTCGGCTGCGAGACCGACCGCAAGCTCGGCGTCCCCGGCGAGGAGCTACCCGGAAGCCACGCGGCCACGGCCTTCGTCGGCTGGTACAACGCCCACCCCGACTACTGCGACGAAGAGTTCGACCTCGCCGGCGAGCGGGCGGTGGTGATCGGCAACGGCAACGTGGCGATGGACGTGGCGCGGATGCTCGCCCTGACCGACGGCGAGCTGCGCCAGACCGACACCGCCGACCACGCGATCGAGCGGCTCGACCGCAAGGGGATCCGCGAGATCGTCGTGCTCGGCCGGCGCGGCCCGGTGCAGGCGGCCTTCACCAACCCGGAGATCAAGGAGCTCGGCGAGATGGACGACGCCGACGTGATCGTCGACCCGGCCGAGGTCGAGCTCGACCCGGCCAGCGCCGCCTACCTCGAGTCCGAGGAGGCCGACAAGACGACCCGGGTCAACGTCGAGACCCTGCGCGAGTTCGCGCAGCGCACGCCGCAGGGCAAGAAGCAGCGGATCGTGCTGCGCTTCCTCGCCTCGCCGGTCGAGATCAAGGGCGACGGCAGGGTCGAATCGGTCGTCGTCGGCCGCAACGAGCTGGTCGAGGAAGGCGGCTCGCTGCGCGCCAGGGACACCGGCGAGCGCGAAGAGCTCGAGTGCGGCCTGGTCCTGCGCTCGGTCGGCTACACCGGGATCCCGATCGAGGGCGTCCCCTTCGACGATGAGCGCGGCCTGATCCTCAACGAGGGCGGCCGCGTGCTCGACTCGCACGACGCCGGCCACAAGGTCGGCCACTACACCGCCGGCTGGATCAAGCGCGGCCCCTCGGGTGTGATCGGCACGAACAAGAAAGACGCCCTGGAGACGGTCCAGCACCTGCTCGCCGACGTCGGCTCGCAGACGCTGCTCGACCCGGCCAGCCCCGAGCCCGCCGCGGTCGAGGACCTGCTCGCCGAGCGCGGCGTGCGCTACGTCAGCTTCGAGGACTGGCAGGCGATCGACCAGGCCGAGGTCGGCCGCGGCGAGCCCCACGGCCGTCCCCGGGTCAAGTTCGTCCGCGTCGAGGAGATGCTCGAGACGCTCGGCTCCCTGCCAGGCGAAAAGGTCTCCGGCTGAGGCCGGGTACGGTTCGGGCGTGGCCGACCTGGCGGAACTGGAGGCGATGATCGCGGCGGCGCTGCCCGGCGCCGCGGTCGAGGTGGTCGACGAGACCGGCGCCGGCGACCACCTGCGGGCGACGGTGGCGGCGGCGCAGTTCGAGGGCCTCTCGCGGATCGACCAGCACCGCCTGGTCAAGGCCGCGGTCAAGGAGCGCTTCGACGACGGTCAGATCCACGCCCTCTCGGTGAAGACCGAAGTGGCCGGGTAGTTAGTCTGTGGCGATGGCCGATCCGCAGCTGAAGCAGAAGGTCGAGGAGCTGGTCGCGGGCAACCCGATTCTGCTCTTCATGAAAGGCACGCCGGAGGAGCCGCGTTGCGGCTTCTCGCTGCGCGTCGTCCAGGTGCTCGACTCGCTGGACGTCGAGTACGGCGCGATCGACGTCCTCCCGGCGCTGCAGCCGCTGCGCGAGGTGACCGCCGAGATCTCCGACTGGCAGACCTTCCCGCAGCTCTACGTCAACGGCGAGCTGCTCGGCGGCGCCGACATCGTCGAGGAGATGTTCGACTCCGGCGAGCTGGCCGAGGCGCTGGGGGTCGAGCAGCCGCCGACGGCGCCGCAGCAGCAGGCGCCTCCGGCGCAATCGCCGCCCCTGCAGATCGAGTAGCGGACCGGGCGCTCAGACGGCGGCCGACTCGGCCTCGTCTTTGACCTGGAAGGAGGACCCGCATCCGCAGGCCGCAACAACATTCGGGTTGTTGACCTGGAAGCCGGCGCCCTGCAGGCCTTCGACGTAGTCGACCTCTGAGCCGAAGACGAACTGCATGCTGACCTTGTCGACGACGACGGCGACGCCGTCGACCTCGAAGACGTGGTCGTCGTCCTTGGCACGGTCGAAGGCGAGCGCGTACTGGAATCCGGAGCAACCGCCGCCGCGGACGGCGACGCGCAGCGCCTGGTCCTGGGAATCGTCCTGACCGCCGAGCAGCTCGCTGACCTTCTCGGCCGCCTTGTCGGTCAGGGTGATCGCCTCTTGGGGGGTATCGGTCACTTCACAAAGTGTAGCGGCAGGTCTGCGAGAATCGCTTGTCTTGACCGCTGCCACGCCAACCGTCGTCGTCTGCGACAGCACCGCCTACCTTCCCGCCGACCTCCTCGCCGAACGCGACATCGAGGTGGTCAGCCTCTACGTCTCGATCGACGGCGACCAGCAGCGCGAGTCCGAGATCGTCGACTACGGCGCCTTCTTCGAGAAGCTGCGCGCCTCGGAGGGCGGCGCGACGACCTCGCAGCCCTCCGTCGGCGACTTCACCGCCGTCTACGAGCCGCTGCTCGCGGCGGGCCGCGAGATCGTCTCGGTCCACATCTCGGCCGGCATCTCCGGCACCTACGAGGCCGCCAACCAGGCGCGCGAGCGACTGATCGCCGAGGACAAGGGCGGCGAGCGGGTCAAGGTCTTCGACTCGCGCTCGGCGGCCGGCGGCCTGGGCCTCTGCGCGCTCGGCGCCGCGGCGGCCGCGGCGGCCGGCGACGACGCCGAGGCGACGCTCGCCCGCGCCGAACGGACCCGCGAGGAGCTGAAGATGTGGTTCGCGATCGACACGCTCGAGTACCTGCGACGGGGGGGGCGGATCGGCGGCGCCAGCGCCTTCATCGGCTCGGCCCTGAAGATCAAGCCGATCCTCACCCTGGAGGAGGAGATCACGCCGGTGGAGCGGGTCCGCACCCGCGCCCGCTCGATCGAGCGGCTGCGCGACTACGCCCGCGAGCGCCACGAGTCCGGCCTCGACGCCTGGGTCGTGCAGCACATCCAGGCCGACGAGACCGCCGCCGCCCTGGCCGACGACGCGCGCGAGATCTTCGGCTGCGAGCCCGCCTTCATCTCCGAGATCGGCGCCGTCCTCGGCGCCCACGTCGGGCCGGGCCTGCTCGGCATCGGCAGCGTCAGCAAGTCAGTTCTGAGCTAGCGACGACGGCGAAGGGCCATCAGCCCGCCGATCGCGAAGCCCGCTACCGCGGCGCCGACGATCAGCTGGCTGCGGTGCTCACGGACCTGGCGGCGCCAGTCGGTCAGCTCGGTGACCCTGCCGCGCAGCGATTCGACCGAGCGGCCGAGGTCCTGGCGCTGCAGGTCGATGTCGCGGCGGATCTCCGCCGAAGTGCGCTCGGTCACTTTTCCTCACCTTCGAGCATCGTCTTGGTCAGCTTCGCCTCCTCGATCGCCTGCTCGGGCACCGGTGGCGCGCCGGCCTGAACCGAGCGGTAGGCGAAGAGGCCGGCGGCGGCGGCGACCAGCAGGAAGAGCGCGGCCTCGACGAAGTAGCCCGACCAGACGTTGCCGCCGAAGACCTCTTCGGCGAGCAGCCAGGCGACCCCGTGCATGATCAGGATCAGGGCGAGGAAGGCGAAGGCGCCGGCGGCGATGCCGACGACCGAGCCGCGCAGCAGCTTGCCGACTTTCTCGCTGACCTCGGTCTTGGCGAGCTCGATCTCCTCGCGGACCAGGGTGGAGGCGCGTTCGGAGACGTCGAAGACGAGCTCGGTGAGCTTGCGATCCTCGTCCATCGCGCTACTCCGGCGGATCCTCTTCGAAGAGACGGCGGTAGAGGATGCCGGCCGCCCTGGTGGCGACGATGCTGGCCAGCGCCCCCACCCCGGCGAGCATGCCGCTCCAGACAAGTCTTTTGACGACATCGTTGTCCATTGGCGCCCGACCTTACCTATCGCGGCTCGAGACCGTCGCAGATCGTCGCCGTTACAAGGGTCTTTGCCTGCTCGAGGTCGGTGTCGGTGGCGGGGGTCAGTTCGAAGATCCAGCCGGAGAGCTGCTGCTCGATCGCGCCGTAGAAGGACATCGAGGCGAACGAGGGGTCGATGTCGCGGCGGAAGGCGCCCGCCTCCTGCCCGTCGGCGACGATCTTGGCGATCGAGTCGTAGGCGCGGCGGATCTCCGTCAGGTGGGTGCGGCCGAAGGAGTTCGCCGCGCGGGTGACCTCGACGATGATCACCTTCATCAGTTCCGGGTCGTAGCGGTAGGAGTCGACGATGAAGCCGGCCACGGCCTCGAGCTTGGCGCGCGGGCTGGCCTCGCTGCGGTCGGCCTCCTCGATCGCCGCCAACAGCAGCGACCAGCGCTCGCTGAACAGCTCGTTGAGGACCTCGTCCTTCGACTTGAAGTAGTGGTAGACGAGGCCGTAGGCGACGCCCGCCTCGTCGGCGATGTCGGCGACCCGGGTCGAGTGGAAGCCCTGGCGGGCGAAGACGCGGATCGCCGCGTCGAGGATCTGGCGGCGCTTGTCGATCGCCGGCGCTTTCGAGGCCATGGCTAGGCGTGCGCCTCCGCGAGCTGCGGCCAGACGTAGGCCTGGGGACGGCGGCTGGCCAGCGAGGGCAGCCGCTCGCGGACCCGCTGCTGGGCGGCGAGGTCGAGGTCGGCGGCGACGAAGCACTCCGTTGCGGAGCCGCCGGCGGCGGCCAGCAGCTCGCCCCAGGGGTCGACGATCGCCGAGTGCCCGTGCGAGCTGTACCGGGGCGGCGCCTCGCCGGCCTGGTTGGGGGCGAGGACGAAGACCTGGTTCTCGATCGCGCGGGCGCGCAGCAGCACCTCCCAGTGGTCGCGACCGGTGGCGGCGGTGAAGGCCGAGGGGACGGCGATCAGGTGGGCGCCGCGCACGGCGAGGATCCGGTACAGCTCGGGGAAGCGCAGGTCGTAGCAGACGGTCAGACCGAGCTCGAGTTCGCCGAGCGGCGCCGAGACGATCTCGCTGCCCGGCTGCTCATGCTCGGACTCGCGGTACTCGACCCCGCCCGCCGCGACGTCGAAGAGGTGGATCTTGCGGTAGGCGGCGAGGTCCTCGCCGTCGGGGCCGATCAGGACCGAGGTGTTGAAGGCGCGGCGCGAGGTCGCGCCGGCGCCCGTCTCGTCCCTCCGCCCATCGCCCAGCTCGGCGATGCTGCCGGCCAGCAGGTGGATGCCCAGCTCGCGCGCCCAGGCGCGGGCGGCGCTGAGGCTGGGGCCGTCGAGCGGCTCGGCGCCCGCCGCCGTCGCCTCGCCGGAGGCGAGCAGGTTCCATTTCTCCGGCAGCGCGACGAGCTCGGCACCGTCGGCCGCCGCGGCGCGCACCTGGCGCTCGGCGGCGGCGAGGTTGCGCGCCTTGTCGCCATTCGAGTTGAGCTGCACCGCCGCTACACGCACTTCGATTCCTCTCTCGTCCTTCCGGTGTGCTTTTCGGACCCTAGGGGTATGAAAAGCACACCGGAACGGCTGACTGACCAGTCAATCGGTTTGCTGGCGCCAGTATAGGTGGCTTCGGGGCGTACGATGTCGGGTGCGCTGGTGACCCTGGAGACGATCGAAGCCGAGCGGCTCGGTGTCTCCGCCGGCGCCGGCGGCTGAGCCGTCAGCGGCGGCTGGCGCGGTGGCGCTCCAGCTCGGCTACGAGGAGCTTGGTGTGCAGGGCGGCTATGAGGTCTTGGAGGGGCTGGGATCCGGATTCGAGCATCTCGACGACGCGCTCGGGAGGGACCTCGCCGGCGAGGCGGTCCATCACCATCCCGACCTCCTGGCTGACCAGCTCTTCGAGCGCGGTCTTGTAGCGCAGGGTGTCGTAGACGGTGAAGCCGATTTGCTCGTCGTAACCGCCGGCGCGGAAGCGCCCGATCGCCTCGATGATCTTGATGTCCGAGGGTGAGTAGCCGCGGCTGTTGGGGCTGAGCACCTCGATCTGCTCGAGCCGGTCGAGCACGTCCTTGGGGACGCCGTAGCGCTCGCGCACCTCGGCGGCGCTGGTCCGGGTGCGCTCGCCGCCCAGGGCCCGCTCGAGGATGCGGTCCTCGAGCTCAACCATCGCGCGGGCCCGCTCGGGGTCCTCGTCGAGCACCGACTTGATCGCCTTCAGCGGCATGAAGCGCTCCTCCTGCAGCTGCTTGATCAGCTTGATCCGGTCGACGAACTCGGGCGGGTAGTAGGCCATGTTGCGGCTCGTCTTGACCGGCTCCGGCAGCAGCCCCTCGCGCAGGTAGTGCTTGATCGTCGGCACCGGCACACCGGAGGCCTCGGCCAGCTCACCGACCCGCAATAGCGCCTCGGCGGTACTCACAACTCGCCCTTCCGCTGTTCCTTTCCCCGGTTATATGGGGGAAAGGAACAGCGGAGCTTGGTGGTGGGTGGGGTCATGCGCGGAACGTCGCTTTGGGGTCGGCGCCGGGACCGGCGGCCGCGCCGGATTCGACCATCGCCGCGATCTCCTCGGCGGAGTAGCCAACCTCGCGCAGGACCTCGTCGGTGTGCTCGCCGAAGGCGGGCGCCGGGCGGGTCGGATCGCCGGGGGTGCGGCTCATCTTCACCGGCACGCCGAGCTGGCGCACCGGGCCGAGGCCCGGCTGCTCGATCTCGCTGAGCATCCCGCGCGCCCGGACCAGCTCGGAATCGAGCGCCTCGCCGACGTCGAGCACCGGCTCGATGCAGCAGTCGTGCTCGTCGTTGAAGGCGAGCCACTCGTCGCGGCTGCGCGAGCGGAAGACTTCGGCGACCTCCGTCCAGGCCGTCGATCCGGGCGCCTCGAACTGGACCTCGATCAGGTCGGGCCGCTCGACCCCGTTGCAGAAGGCGGCCCAGAACTTCGGCTCCAGGGCGCCGCAGGTGACCCAGCCGTCGGCCGCCTCGTAGGGCAGGTAGCAGAGCAGGCCGCCGGCCAGCTGCTGCTCGCCGCGCCGCGGCTCCTCCTCGTCGCAGAAGTAGCGCCCAGCGACCAGGGCCAGCCAGGAGAGCGCCCCATCGGCCATCGAGACGTCGACCATCTGGCCCTCGCCGGAGCGGCGCCGCTCGTGCAGCGCCGCCATCACGCCGAAGGCGGCCATCAGGGCGCCGCCGCCGAGGTCGGCGATCTGGCCGCCCGACTGGACGGGCGGCCCCCCCTTGGCGCCGGTCAGGCCGAGCAGCCCGACCAGGCCGAGGTAGTTCATGTCGTGGCCGGCGCGCTGCGCGTAGGGACCGTCCTGGCCGTAGCCGGTGATCGCGCAGAAGACGATCGCCGGGTTGGCCTCGCGCATGCGCTCGTAGCCGACGCCGAGCCGCTCGAGCACGCCGGGACGGAAGCCGTCGAGGACGACGTCGTGGCGCTCGACCAGGCGCAGCAGCGCCTCGCGCCCGGCCTCGCTCTTGAGGTCGAGGCGGACCGAGCGCTTGCCGCGGTTGAGCGCCAGGTAGAGGGCGGAGCGGGTGCCCAGCTCCTGCTGCTCCTCGCCGCCGTAGTAGGGCGGCGCCCAGCGGATGTAGTCGCCCATGCCGGTGTCCTCGACCTTCAGCACCTCGGCGCCGAGGTCGGCGAGCAGCAGCGAGCAGAAGCCGCCGGGGAGGAGCCGGGTCAGGTCGAGGACCCTGACGTCGCTAAGCGGCAGATCGCTCACGCTTGGGGACCCCCAGCAGCTCGCGAGCCTCGGCGACGCTGGCGGCACGGCGGCCGGCGTCCTCGGCCATCTGGCGCGCCTTGGCGATCAGCTCGCCGTTCGACTTCGCCATCTCGCCGTTCGGCAGGTAGAGGTTGTCCTCGACCCCGGCGCGGACGTTGCCGCCCAGGACCAGCGCCGCGCCGAGCAGCTTCCACTGGTCGCGCGAGATGCCGATCGTCTGCCACTGGTTTTCGCCCTCGGCGCCGCCGGGAACCTGCTCGGCCATGAAGGCGACGTTGCGCGGGGTCGGCCGGATGCCGCCGTTGACCCCCATCACGAGCGAGATCTGCAGCGGCGTGCGGTCGAGCAGGCCCATGTCGATCAGCGGGTCGAGGTTGGCGACGTGGCCGGCGTCGAAGCACTCGTGCTCGGGCTTGATGCCGAGGTCGCGCATCGCGGTGAGGAACTCGATGATCGTGTCGAAGCTGTTCTCGAACACGGCCTTGAAGACGAAGTCCTTGCGCCGCCGCGAGTACTTGGCATAGTTCATCGAGGACATGTTGAGCGCGGCGACGTCGGGGCGGCACTCGCGCAGGTACTCGATCCGCATCTCGATCGGGATGCCGATCGCGCCGGTCGAGTAGTTGACGATCACGTCGCCGACCTCGGCCAGGATCGCCGCGGTGATCGCCTTGAAATCCTCGACCTCGTAGGAGGGCGTGCCGTCCGGCTTGCGCGCGTGGATGTGAATCTGCGAGGCGCCCTCGTCGACCGCACGGCGCGCCTCCGCCGCGTACTCCTCCGGCGTATAGGGGATCGCCGGGCACTGGTCCCGGTTGGCGATCACGCCGGAGATCGAGCAACTGATCACGACCGGGTCGTCAAAAGAACTCATCGCCAGCCTCCTGGCGACTTAGTCGCACATATTGCGACTAAGTCGCCATGCCAAGTCATACGGGCATCACCCCGTGGCGTTTCTTCGGCTTCTCGACGTGTTTGTTGCGCGCCATGCGCAGCGCTTTGACGATCGTCGGGCGGGTCTCGCGCGGGTCGATGATGTCGTCGATCACGGCGTTGCCGGCGGCGATGTAGGGGTCGATCTGCTCGCGGACCGCGTTCAGCATCGCCTCGCGGGTGGCATCGGGGTCCTCGGAGGCCTCGATCGCCGAGCGGCCGATGATGTTGACCGCGCCCTCGGCGCCCATCACCGAGATCTCGGCCCCGGGCCAGGCGACGATCAGGTCCGGCTCGTAGGCCTTGCCGCACATCACGTAGTAGCCGGCGCCGTAGGCCTTGCGCACGATCACCGTCACCTTGGGCACCGTGGCGCGGCTGACCGCGTAGAGCATCTTCGCCCCGTGGCGGATGATCCCGGCGTGCTCGACCTTCGCCCCGACCATGAAGCCGGGCACGTCCTGGAGGAAGACGAGCGGCACGTTGAAGGCGTCGCAGAGGTTGATGAAGCGGGCCGCCTTGTCGGCCGAGTCGTTGTCGAGGATGCCGGCCAGCTGCTTGGGCTGGTTGGCGACGATCCCGACCGGCTGGCCGCCGAAGCGGGCGAAGCAGGTGATCAGGTTCTTGGCGAACTTCGGCTTGATGTCGAACCACTCGCCGTCGTCGACGATCTCGGCGATCACGTCGTGCATGTCGTAGGGCTGGCGCGACGACTCGGGGACGATCTCGAGCAGCTTCTCGGAGCGGCGGTCGTCGGGGTCGTCGGTCGCCACGATCGGCGGCTTCTGCTCGCAGTTCGCCGGGAAGTAGGAGAGGTACTGCCTGACCTTGGCGATGCACTCCTCGTCGTCGGCCACCTCGAGGTCCCCCACCCCCGACTTGCGGCAGTGGACCTTGGCGCCGCCGAGCTCCTCCATCGTGATGTCCTCGCCGGTGACGGCTTTGGTCAGGTGCGGGCCGGCCAGCGCCATCGCGCCCTGGCCGGAGACCATCGGCACGAAGTCGGCCAGCGCGGGGATATAGGCGGTGCCGGCGGCGCAGGGGCCCATCATCGCCGCGACCATCGGGATCACGCCCGACATTTCGACCTCCTCGCGGAAGAGGAAGCCGGAGCCGGCGAAGAGCGACCCGGTCGCCTCCTGGATGCGGGCGCCGGCCGAGTCGAGCAGCCAGATGAACGGCATCCGCTTGGAGAGGGCCATCTCGCGCAGGCGGGTGACCTTGAGCTCGCCGGTCATCCCCATCGAGCCGGCCATCACGGTGAAGTCGTAGGCGGCGATGCAGGTCGGGCGGCCGTCGACGTCGCCCCAGCCGGTGATCACGCCGTCGGCGGGCGCCTCGACACCGTCCATCGCCCGCTGGGCGAAGTGCGGCCGGCCGTGGATGCCCATCTCGACGAAGCTGCCCGCGTCGACCAGCAGGTCGATCCGCTCGCGCGCGGTCAGCTTGCCGCGCCCGTGCTGCTTGGCGATCTTCTCCTCGCCGCCGCCGAGGCGCGCCTTGGCACGGCGCTCGTTGAGCTGCTCGGTCAGGTCGGGGAGCGGCGCGGTCCCCGGCAACAGGTTCCCCTCCCCCTCGCTCGGCTCGCCGGCGGCCATTCCTACCTCCCCTTCCATTCGGGCTCGCGCTTCTCGAAGAACGCGGTTACGCCCTCGACGATGTCCTCGGTCGAGAAGGTCAGCGAGAGCTGCGAGCGCAGGTACTCGAGCGCGTCGTCGACCGCCATGTCCTGCTGGCGGTACATCGCGTCGTGGCCGAGCCGCATCAGCACCGGGCTCTTCGAGGCGAGCACCCCGGCCCATTCATTTACTGCGGCGTCGAACTCGCCCGCCGCGACGACCTTGTTGGCGAGCCCGTACTCGACCGCCTGCTCGGCGCTGAGCCGCTCGCCCAGCAGCATCATCTCGTTGACCTTCTTGCGCGGGACGTTGCGGTAGATGATCGCCATGATCATGTAGGGGAAGGCGCCGACGTTGATCTCCGGCGTGCCGAAGGTCGCCCCCTCTTTGGCGATCAGCAGGTCGCAGGAGAGCGCCAGGCCCATCCCGCCCGCCAGCACGTGGCCGTTGGCGGCGCAGAGGCTCGGCTTGCCGAGTCGCGGCATCAGCCGGAAGAACTCGAGGAAGAGGTCGGTGGCGAAGTGTTTGGCGACCAGCGGCGCGTCGGCGGCGAAACCGCCCAGATCGGCCCCGGCGCAGAAGACCTTGTCACCGGCGCCGGTGAGGACGACGGCCCGCGCCTGCTCGTCGTCGCGCGCCGTCTTCATCGCGTCGACCAGCTCGGCCAGCATCTGGCCGGAGAGCATGTTGCGCTTCTCCGGGTTGTTCAGGGTCACCGTGGCGACCCCGGCGGCGACCTCGTAGGTGACGACCTCGTAGTCCATCCGGGCGGGACCATAGCCGACCGGCGCTGAAAGTGGAAAGTGCTACTGTCCACGTCGCCGCGTATCCGGCTTTTTGGTTGTCGGAGGAACACCAAAGTCGGACGCGCCGAAACTTCAACCGAGGAGAGAGAACAGTGGCGACCGCGACGAACGGCTCCAAAGTCATCAAGCCCGACCACGATGCGGGCCGCAAGCACTTCATCTTCAGCCAGGAGCACGAGGACCTGCGCGACTCGATGCGGGCCTGGGTGCAGAAGGAGATGTGGCCGTATCGCAACGAGTGGGAGGACAGCTACTGGCCGACCGAGGTGATGAAGCGGGCCGGCGAGCTCGGCTTCCTCGGCCTCTGCTTCCCCGAGGAGTACGGCGGCCAGGGCGGCGACTACTACTACTCGCTGGTCCGCGCCGAGTGCATGAGCTACTCCGGCTCGGGCGGGACGAACATGGGCTTCGCCGTGCAGAGCGACATGGTCCTGCCGCCGATCCACCTGCTCGGCAGCGAGGAGCAGAAGCAGCGCTACCTGGTGCCCGGGATCAAGGGCGAGAAGGTCGGCTGCCTGGGGATCACCGAGCCGGGCGCCGGCTCCGACGTCGCCGGGATCCGCACGACGGCGATCCGCGACGGCGACGAATACGTGATCAACGGGTCGAAGACGTTCATCACCAACGGGCCGCGCGCCGACTTCATCGTGCTCGTCGCCAAGACCGACCCGGAGGCGCGCCACGAGGGGATCACGCTCTTCGTCATCGACCTGCGCGACGAGCAGGGCGAGAAGGTCGCCGGCTTCAACGTCTCAGCCGAGCTGGAGAAGATGGGCATGCACGCCTCCGACACCGGCGAGCTGGCCTTCGAAGACGTCCGCGTCCCGGCCGGCTCGGTGCTCGGCGAGGTCGGCAAAGGCTTCTACCACATCGCCTGGGAGCTGCAGGGCGAGCGCCTGGTCGCCGCCGCCGGCTCGCACGCGGGCTGCGAGCGGATGATCGAGAAGACGCTCGAGTACGCCAAGGAGCGCGAAGCGTTCGGCCGGCCGATCGGCAAGTTCCAGGCGATCCGCCACAAGTTCGCCGAGATGGCGACGAAGACCGAGGCCGCGAAGCAGTTCACCTACGCGACCGCCTGGCGCTTCGCCAACGGCGAGTACCCGGTGCGCGAGATCACGATGGCCAAGCTGTTCGCCTCGCGGGTCGGCTGCGAGGTCGCCGACGAGTGCATCCAGATCCTCGGCGGCTACGGCTACATGAAGGAGTACGAGATCGAGCGCGCCTACCGCGACGTGCGCCTCAACCGGATCGGCGCCGGCACCGACGAGGTCATGCTCGACGTGATCGGCAAGAGCTACGGGCTGTAATGACCGTCGTCAAGGACAGCGGCGTCCGCGCGACGCTGCCGCCCTTCGGCGAGGAGCACGAGGAGCTGCGCGAGACCGTGCGGCGCTTCGTCGCCGCCGAGATCGCGCCCAACGTCGACGAGTGGGAGGCAGCGCGCGAGTTCCCGCGTGAGCTCTACGGACGCTGCGCCGAGCTCGGCTTCCTCGGGCTGAAGTTCCCGGAGGAATACGGCGGCCAGGGCGGCACCCACCTGCACGACGCGATCTGGGTCGAGGAGCTGGCCCGCTCGGGCGGCTCCGGCGGGGTCGCCGCCGGGCTCAACGCGCACGCCTCGATCGCACTGCCGCCGATCTTCAACTTCGGCACGGAGGAGCAGAAGCGGCGCTGGCTCGTGCCGGGGATCGCCGGCGAGAAGATCGGCGCGCTGGGGATCACCGAGCCCGGCGCCGGCTCCGACGTCGCCGGCATCTCGACCTTCGCCGAGCGCGTCGACGGCGGCTACCTGGTCAACGGCTCGAAGACCTTCATCACCAACGGCGTGCGGGCCGACTTCCTGGTCTGCGCCGTGCAGACGACCAAAGAGGGCGGCCACGGCGGCATCTCCTTCCTCGTCCTGGAGCGGGAGATGACCGGCTACGAGGTCGCCCAGAAGCTGGAGAAGATGGGCTGGCACTCCTCCGACACGGGCGAGCTGGCCTTCACCGACGTCGAGGTGCCGGCGGAGAACCTGCTCGGCGAGGAGAACGAGGGCTTCAAGCTGATCATGGCCAACTTCGCCTGGGAGCGGCTGCTGATGGCGATCGGCGCGGTCGGCGCGATGCAGCGCCTGATCGAGATCAGCGTCGCCTACGCCAACGAGCGCGAAGCCTTCGGCCGGCCGATCGGCAAGTTCCAGGCGATCCGCCACCAGATCGCCGAGATGGCGACCAAGGCCGAGGCCTCCCGCGCCCTCACCTACAACGCCCTGCGCCTCTTCCACGAGGGCCACGACTGCATCAAAGACGTGACGATGGCCAAGCTCATCACCCAGCGCGCCGTCCTCGAGATAGCCGACGAGGCCCTGCAGATCCACGGCGGCTACGGCTACATGCGCGAGTACGGCATAGAGCGAGCCGTCCGCGACGCCCGCCTAGGCCCGATAGGCGGCGGCACCGACGAGGTGATGAAGGAGATCCTCGGCAAGCTGATGGGGTTGTGAGTTGGCGCGCGGAGCGGACTTCAGCAACTAACGTCCGCGACACGATCACCGACCCAAGGAGGCCCGCATGCTGTCCTGGCTCGCCAAGAAGATGATCGCTCGCAACATGGCGAAGGCGAGCGCGGGGGACCTGGGGTCGACGCTGCGCATGGACGCCGAGGACGTGCGCTTTCGCTTCCCCGGCGACAGCTCGTGGGGAGGCGAGTTCAACGGCAAGGCCGAGTTGGAGCCGTGGCTGCGGCGCTTCGCCGATGTCGGCCTGCAAATCCGCCCCGACGAGGTGATTCTCAAGGGCTTCCCCTGGAAGCAGACGATCTGCGTCCGCGGCACCGACCATCTCGACACCCCCGAGGGCGAGCGCGTCTACGAAAACCGCTATGTCATCTGGGGCCACCTGCGCTGGGGCCTGCTGCGCGAGTACGAGGTCTACGAGGACACGCAGCAATCGAAGGCGCTGGACGAGTACCTGGCCTCGACCGGCGAGCCGCTGAGCAAGCAGGCGATCGCTGACAGCCCGGCGGCGCCGCCGGGCGGGTAGTGCCCCGACCGCCCATGGGAGGTGCGACGGCCGGGACACGCTTTGTACGGTCGGTCTCTACCCGCTACTCGCTGCATTGTCTATCAGACAGCTCCACTACGCCGCTCGAGGCCCCGCTTCCGCGAGCAGGAGGTGCGCAGCCAATACAGGAAATCAATGACACTTATAAAGATCAAGTCCGGGCGGTGACGGGTCTCGCCGGAGCCGGCCTACCGACTGGCCAGTCAACCAGGATCGCCGCTTTGCCTGTAGCCTCCGCGACCGACTTCACGACCTAGGAGGAGAGCGGAAACCGATGGGACTTCTTGATGGAAAAGCGGCGATCGTCACCGGGTCCGCCCGGGGAATCGGCCGGGCCACCGCGGAGCTGTTCGCCGGCGAGGGCGCCAAGGTGCTGATCAACGACCTCGACGCCGACGTCGCCGAGCAGGCCGCCGGCGAGATCGGCGGCGAGGCGGCCGTCCACGCGGGCGACCTGACCAAGGAGGGAGCCGCCGACGAGCTGGTCGCCGCCGGGGTCGACGCCTTCGGCGCGATCGACATCGTCGTCAACAACGCCGGCTACACCTGGGACGGCGTCGCCCACCGGATGACCGACGAGCAGTTCCAGGCGATGCTCGACATCCACACGATCGTCCCCTTCCGCGTCGCCCGGGCGCTGGCGCCGCACTGGCGCGAGGCGGCCAAGGCCGAGCGCGGCGAAGACAAAGAGGTCTTCCGCAAGCTGATCAACATCTCCTCGACCTCGGGAACGATGGGCAACGCCGGCCAGATCAACTACTCGGCCGCGAAGATGGCGGTCGTCGGGATGACCAAAACCCTGGCCAAGGAGTGGGGCCAGTTCAAGATCAACGTCAACGCGGTCGCCTTCGGCTTCGTCGAGACCCGCCTGACCGCCGCCAAGGAGGAGGGCGAAGAAATGACGACGCCCGGGGGCGAGAAGATCGAGCTCGGCATCCCCGAGCAGATGCGGGCGATGGCCTCGGCGATCATCCCGCTGGGCCGCCCCGCCACTCCGGAGGAGGCCTCCGGCCCGGTCCTCTTCCTCGCCTCGCCGCTCTCCAACTACGTGCAGGGACAGACGCTCAACGTCACCGGCGGCATGTTCGGAGGGATGTACACCTGAGGACGCTGCAAATCGGCGCCTGACGGCGTCCCCGGGAGGCCGGGTCGGGTCACGCACTAACTGTGCGCTCCCCTCCCGGGCCTCCCTGCGTCCTGGTCAGGCTTGATTTTCGCGCCCTCAGAATCGCTTATGGACTACCTGGACATCGCAGATCGAAATTGGCCGGTCCTCCGCCGTGCGATGGGGATCCACACCTGGCTCTACAGGGTCAGCGGCGGGCGGATCGGGCACGACGTCCCCGGCGTGCGGGGCAAGATGCTGCTGCTCGACCACGTCGGGGCGAAGAGCGGCACGCAGCGCACCTCCCCCCTGCTCTACTTCCCCGACGGCGACGACGTGGTGATCGTCGCCTCCAAAGGCGGCTTCCCCAAGCACCCGGCCTGGTACCACAACCTGATCGCCAACCCGGACACGACGGTCCAGGTCGGCACCGAGCGACGCCCCGTCCACGCCCGCGTCGCCGACCCGGAGGAGCGCGAGCGGCTCTGGCCCGAGGCGGTCCGCATGTACGGCGGCTACGCCGACTACCAGGCGCGCAGCAAAGGGCGGGAAATCCCGCTCGTCATCCTCGAGCCGCGCGGCTGAGTCGGCGCCCCGTCACTGCTTCGGACGCCGCTGCTCGGCAAGCGGCTCGCCGTCCTCGGCGATCGCCTCCGGCGGCCACGGCCCGGCCCAGTTGTCGCGGGCGCCGTCGAGCGTGATCGTCGTGCCGGAGAAGAAGTCGCCGGCGGGCGAGGCCAGGTAGGCGACCAGCCAGGCCATCTCCTCGGCACGGCCGGCGCGGCCGATCGGGATCGAGCGCTCGAGGTTGTCGACGACGACCTGCGGATACTTGGTCAGCAGCGTCTCGGTGGCGAACTGGCCGGCGGCAAGCGCGCAGGTCTTGATCCCGAAGCGGGCCCACTCGACGGCGAGCGTGCGCATCATGTTCTCGACCGCGGCCCGCGCCGCCCCGGAGTGGACCATGCCCGGCATGCCGTTGTGGGGCGAGAGGGTGACGCTGAGCACCTTGCCGCCGCCCTGCGGGATGAAGGCCTTGGTCGCCGCCGCGTGGGTCATCAGCCAGGTGCCCTGCACGTTCAGCTCGATCACCGTGCGGAAGCCCTTCGGGCTGATCGACTCGGCCGGGGCGAGGAACTGGCCGCCGGCGTTGTTGACGAGCACGTCGAGCCGGCCGTGGCGTTCCAGCAGGCGGTCGAAGAACGGCTCCACCCCCTCCTCGTCGCGGATGTCGAGCGCCTCGTAATCGAAGCTGCCGGCGAGGCCCTGCGCCAGCTCGGCGGTCTCGGCCAGCGGCTCCTCGCGCCGGCCGCAGCCGACCACGGCGGCGCCGAGCCGGGCCAGCTCCAGCGCCGTCTCGCGCCCCAGGCCGCTGCCCGCGCCGGAGACCAGGCAGACCTGCCCGTCGAGCAGGCCCTGCTTGAAGATGCGCGAATGGGCGCTCTCACTCATCGAGCGCCAAGCCTATAGACGACCTCTTCCCAGGTAATGTGACCCGGCGATGAAGGTGCACATGGAGGCAAAACCGCTGCACGAGCCGCTTGCCGGCGGGACCCCGGGCGCCACGGTCAGCCTCGAACCGCTGCTCGCCGGCTCGGTCACCTGGCCGCGGACGATGATGGAGCGGCCCGGCGGCCGCTTCGAGACGCTGAAGCTGCTGCGCGCCCTGCTCAGCGGCGAGCCGGCGATGACCGTCCCCTGCCCCGCCTTCCTGATCCGCCACCCGAGTGCCGGCGCGATCCTCGTCGACACCGGCCTGCACCCCTCGGTCGCCACCGACGGGGAGGAGAACTTCGGCCGGCTGGGCGCCCGCTTCGGCAAGCCGGGGCTGGAGCCCGGCGCCGACGTGCCGGCCCAGCTGCGCGCCCGCAACCTCGACCCCGGCGAGATCCCGATCGTCGTGATGACCCACATGCACATCGACCACAGCTCGGCGATCTCCGAGTTCCCGAACTCCACCTTCGTCGTCAGCGAGGTCGAGTGGGAGGCGGCGACGGTGGGGCCGAAGCCGCTGCTCAACGGCTACCGCCGGCAGCACTTCAACTACGCCTTCGACTACCGCACGGTCGACTTCGACCGCGGCGGGATCGACTCCTACTCGAGCTTCGCGCGCTGCTTCGACCTCTTCGGCGACGGCTCGATCCGGCTCGCCTACACGCCCGGGCACAGCGCCGGCCACATCTCGGTGATCGCCCACCTCGCCGAGCGCGACTTCGTGATCGGCGGCGACGCCGTCTACACCGAGGGGCAGCTGGACGGCAGCGCGCCGCTGGCGCCGCGGCCCTTCGACGAGCACAACTACCGGCGCTCGCTGCAGGAGCTGAAACTGTTCCGGCGCGAGTACCCGGACGCGATCGTCACGCCGGGGCACGATCCGAGCTTCTACGCGAAGCTCGGCGACCGTTACGAGTAACCAGCCCCGCGTACATCTCGCGCACCCGGCCGAAGACCTCGGTCGCGACCTCGAGCTGGCGCTCGCGGCTCGGCGCGTCCTCGCGCGGGAAGGAGATCGGCTCGCCGTACTGGACGGTGACGCGGGGGAAGCGGAAGCGCTTCCAGCGCCGCACGGCGGCCGAGCCGTAGATCGCGATCGGGACGACGGGCGCGCCCGATTCCAGCGCGATCCGCCCGATCCCCGGTTTCGGCTCACCCAGCTCGCCGCTGCGCGAACGGCCGGCCTCGGGGTAGATCAGCAGCATGCCGTCCTGGTCGAGGACGGTGAAGGCGGTCGTGAACGCCTCCTCGTCGCGGTGGCCGCGGCGGATCGGGATCACCCCGCCGTGCTTGTAGATGTAGGTGAGCAGGCGCGGGCCGAACATCTGCGATTTGGCCATGAAGCGGATCTTCCGCCGCAGGTAGAGCCCGATGAAGAAGTGGTCCATCTGGCTGAAGTGATTGGGGGCGAGGATCAGCGGGCCGTCCTTGGGCACGTTGCCGCGGTCGATCGCCCGCACGCGCCAGATCAGCAGGGTCGGCAGCGAGACGATCAGGCGGACGAAGGTGTAGGTCCAGCCGACCCCCCGGCGCGCCGCCGCGTGGAACTGGTCGAAGTACTCGGCGGGGCGGTCGTCCTTGTAGACCTGTGGCTTGATGTCTGGCATGGCGGGGGTGCGACGACCGCAGGGTCGTCGCCCTGCGTACCCCCCGTTCAGCCAGCGGTTACGCCGGCCAGGGCGCGGCGCCACTCGGCCAGCAATGCCTCGCGCTCGTACGCGCCCATCCGCGGCTCATAACGAGCCGCCTCACGCCACATCTCGCCGACCTGCGCCGCGCTCCAGCGCCCGGTGGCGATCCCGGCAAGGTAGGCGGCGCCGAGCGCGGTCGTCTCGGCGATCTCCGGGACGACCACCGGCGCGCCGAGCACGTCGGCCTGGAACTGCATCAGCCAGCGGTTGACCGTCGCGCCGCCGTCGGCTTTGAGCTCGCTCAACTCCTCGCCGCAGGCCGCCTCCTCGGCCCGCACCGCGTCGACCGTCTGGTAGGCGATCGCCTCCAGGGCCGCCCGCGCCAGATGGGCGCGGCCGCTGCCGCGGGTGAGGCCGACGATCGCGCCGCGCGCATAGGGGTCCCAGTGGGGCGCGCCGAGGCCGGTCAGGGCCGGGACGAAGTAGACGCCGTCGTTGCCCTCCAGCGAGGCGGCGAGCCTCTCACTCTCCCCCGCGTCCTCGATGATGGCGAGGCCGTCGCGCAGCCACTGCACGGCGGCGCCGGTGACGAAGATCGAGGCCTCGAGCGCGTAGGCCGCCGTCTCGCCCGGCGCGCAGGCGACCGTGGCGAGCAGCCCGTCGCCGGGGTCGGGCGCCTCGCCGCCGGTATTGAGCAGGACGAAGCTGCCGGTGCCGTAGGTGTTCTTGGCGCTGCCGGGCGCGTGGCAGGCTTGGCCGAAGAGCGCCGCCTGCTGGTCGCCGGCGATTCCCGCCACCGGCACCTCGCCGCCGAACTCTGAGGTGGTCCCGTAGACGTGGGCGGAGGGCAGCGGCTCGGGCAGCCGCGCGGGGTCGACGCCGAACAGCGCGCAGAGCTCGTCGTCCCAGGCGAGGCGGCGGATGTCAAACAGCATCGTCCGCGAGGCGTTGGTGTAGTCGGTCGCGTGGCGGCCGGTCAGCTTGAAGAGCAGCCAGGAGTCGATCGTGCCGAAGACCGCGCCGACCGGCAGCTCGGCCTCGCGCAGCAACCACTCAATCTTGGTCGCCGAGAAGTAGGGGTCGAGGACCAGCCCGGTGCGCTCCCGCACCAGCGGCTCGTGCCCGGCCTCGCGCAGCTCCTCGCAGCGCGCCGCCGTACGCCGGTCCTGCCAGACGAGCGCCCGGTGCAGCGGCTCGCCCGTCGCCGGGTCCCAGGCGACGACGGTCTCGCGCTGGTTGGTTATCCCGATCGCATCCAGGTCGGCGCCCTGGATGCCGGCGTCGGCGATCGCCTCGACCGCGACCCGCCGCGTCACCGCCCAGATCTCCCCCGCGTCGTGCTCGACCCAACCGGGCCGCGGGAAGTGCTGCTCGAACTCCGAGTAGGCCCGACCCGCGATCCGCCCCTCTCCGTCGAAGACGAGGCAGGTCGTCCCAGTGGTCCCCTGGTCGATCGCGAGGATCATCGACCGGAAGGCTAGCCGCGTCGCTCAGACGTGTTTCGGTCGGCGACCGGGTATGGGCTAAATCAATATTTGATTTTGTTATTGTCCAACAATGATCCAGCGCACCTTGCAGGAGCAGGTGGAAGCGGGCGCCGCGCGCTACCCCGTGGTCACGGTGACGGGGCCGCGCCAATCGGGCAAGACCACCCTGGCTCGGATGACCTTTCCCGACCGGCCTTACGTATCGCTGGAGACCCCGTCGGAGCGAGAGTTCGCCGGCGACGATCCGCTTGGCTTTCTGGCTCGATATCCCGAGGGGGCGATCCTCGACGAGATCCAGCGCGCTCCGGAGCTTCTCTCCTACCTGCAGGGCATCGTCGACGAGGACCCGACACCGGGCCGCTTCGTCCTGACGGGCTCGCAAAACCTCACCCTGATGGAGGGAGTGAGCCAGTCGCTGGCCGGCAGAACCGCGCTGCTTGAGTTGCTCCCGCTCGAACTGGCCGAGATGCGCCGCTTCGACGACGGTGCGACGCGCAGCCTGGACACCGTCCTCTGGCGGGGCGGCTACCCGCGCATTCATGATCGTGGTCTGCCAGCGGCACAGTGGCTCGCCGACTATACGGCGACCTACCTCGAGCGGGACGTCCGCAGCCTGCTGGCGATTGGCGACATCGGCGCCTTCCACACCTTTCTGCGGATGTGCGCCGGGCGTGTCGGCCAGCTTCTGAACCTCGTCTCCCTAGCGGCGGACTGCGGTGTCTCCCAACCGACTGCACGGCGCTGGCTCTCGACGCTCGAAGCGAGCTTCATCGTCTTTCAGCTGCCGCCGTTTCACGCCAACCTCGGCAAGCGCCTGGCGAAGCGGCCGAAACTGTATTTCCACGACTCCGGCCTCGCCGCGAACCTGCTCGGCATCGAGAAGCCCGAGCAACTCGCCACCCACCCCTTGCGCGGCGCGATGTTCGAGGGGTGGGTCGTGTCGGAGATCGTCAAGTGGCACCGGCATCGGGGCCTACGACCCGAGATCTCCTTCTACCGCGAGCGCGACAGGCTCGAGGTCGATCTCGTGATTGAAAACGGCGTGGACCTGACCCTGGTCGAGGCGAAGGCGGGACGAACTCCGGCGAGCGACTACTTCGCCGCCCTCACCGCCCTCACGGAGCAGATCGAAGCCCGCGGCGACGGGCGGTGGCGAGCCAAGCGCCGGCTGGTGGTCTACGGCGGTGAGGAGTCGCAATCGCGAAGCCAGGGAGAGCTCGTGAGCTGGGGTGATCTTCCCGAAGCGCTTGACGCGCGACGGTAACTCGACGTCGCCATCAAACGGGCAGTGGACGTCGCCTCGGCGGCAACCTAGCGGTCGCGTCTGGCGTCGCGCGAACGGTAGACGCGGGCGAAGTCGGCGAGCTGGCGGGCGCGATGGACGAACCCGCCGAGGCTGCGACCGGTGGCCCGGTGGGCGAGGTCGAGCTCGTACTCGCGCAGGCGCTGGCCGGCGCGGACGGCGTCGATCGTCATCCCGATCTCCATCCCGTAGCCGCGGGCGAAGGGCAGGGCGGCTCGTAGCGTCTCCACGGTCATCGCGCGCTGGCCGGAGATTGGCGCGCTCGTCTCGAGGCCGCAACGGCGGCGGATCGCCCAGCGGGCGAAGCCGAGCGCGAGGCCGAAGCCGCCGCCGACCCTACGGCTGAAGGCGGCGATGGCGAGGTCGCACTCGCCGCGCTCGACCGCATCGACCAGGGCGGCGAGCCCCGCGGCGGAGGCGCCGAGATCGCCGTCGCAGAGCAGCACCAGCTCCGGGGCGGCCTCGACGCTCAGCGCCGCCTCGGCCGCCGCAGTCACGTTGGTCCCCTTGCCGTGCGGGCGCCCGCGGCTGACCACCTGCGCCCCGGCCGCCATCGCCGCCTCCGCCGTGCCGTCGGTCGAGGCGTCGTCGGCGACCCAGAGCGCCGCCCCGGGCAGCGCCCCGCGCAGGGCCGCCAGCGTCGCCCCGATCCGATCGGCCTCGTCGCGCGCGGCGACAATCACTGCCAGCGCCTTGGATCGATCGACGGTCACGAGGGGCATTCTGCCTTCCGGTGTGCCTTTCGGACCCCAGGGGTTCGAAAGGCACACCGGAGCAACGGATATTGTCCCGGCCCATGGCGGATATCGAGGCGCACATCACCGGCAACGTCTGGAAAATCACCGTCGCGGTCGGCGACCAGGTCTCCGACGGCGACACGGTCGTCATCCTCGAGTCGATGAAGATGGAGATCCCGGTCGAGGCCGAGGACGACGGCGCCGTCAAGGAGATCCGCTGCGAGGAGGGCCAGTCGGTCAGCGAAGGCGACGTCCTCGTCGTCCTGGAGTGACGTGAACGAGCGGCTCGCCGGCGGCAAGCTCCTGCTCGACTCCCCGGCCGAGGCGGTCGTCCGCATCCGCATCTCCAACCCCGAGCGGCGCAACGCCCTCGACCACGAGATCCTCGACGCGCTGGCCGAGACGCTGCCGCGGCTCGACCGCGGGATCGAGAACCGCTGCCTGCTGATCACCGGCGCCCCACCCGCATTCTCGGCCGGCTACGACCTCGCATCGATCCCCCGCGAGACCTTCGAACGCGACGCCGAGGCGCTCGTCGCCCACCCCTTCCACGACGCGATGGAGGCGCTCGCCGCCCACCCCTGGCCGACCGTCGCGGCGATCAACGGCCACTGCCTCGGCGGCGGCCTCGAGCTGGCGATCACCTGCGACCTACGGATCTGCGCCGCCGGCGCCAAGCTCGGCATGCCGCCGGCCAAGCTCGGCCTCGTCTACGGCCACACCGGCCTGCGCAAGTTCCTCGACACGGTCGGCTTGGCGCGGACCAAGGAGCTCTTCCTCACCGGGCGCAACTTCACGGCCGAGCGGGCCGAGCGGATCGGCCTGGTGCACGAGGTGGTCACCGACGACGCGCTCGAGGGCGCCGCGGTAGCGCTGGCCGAGGGGATCGCCGCCAACGCGCCGCTCTCGATGCGCGGCAACAAGCGGGCGATCGAGACGCTCAACGCCAACCCGGTGCTCAGCGCGCAGCAGGAGGCCGGCCTGATCGCCCTGCGCGAATCCTGCTTCTCCTCCGTCGACCTGCGCGAGGGCGTCGAGGCCTTCGCCGCGAAGCGCAAGCCGCGCTGGACGGGACAGTGAGCGCCCCGGCCGGCAGGGCCGCCGCCGCGCTCGCCGCGGCCGACCCGGTGCTGGCGGCGCTGATCGAGCGGATCGGCGAGATCGACCTGGCGACGCGGCTGCGGCGGCGCAGCGAGGAGCGACCGGCCGACGCTTACGGGGCGCTGCTGCGGGCGATCGTCGGCCAGCAGCTCTCGACCAAAGCGGCGCGGACGATCTACCGGCGCGTCTGCGACCTCTTCGGCGGCGCCGCGCCCTCGCCCGAGCAGCTGCTCGAGGCGAGCGACGAGGATCTGCGCGCCTGCGGCCTCTCCGGTCGCAAGGTCGAGTACGTGCGCGACCTCGCCACCCACGTGCTCAGCGGCGAGCTGGAGCTGGAGCGGCTCGGCGAGCTGGGCGACGAGGAGGTGATCGAGGAGATCGTCGCGGTGCGCGGCCTCGGCCAGTGGACCGCCGAGATGTTCCTGCTCTTCCACCTGGAGCGCCCCGACGTGCTCTCCGGCGGCGACCTCGGCATCCGCAAGGCGATCCAGATTGAGTACGAGCTGGCGCAGATGCCGGCGCCGCAGCGGGTGCTGGAGATCGGCGAGCCCTGGCGCCCCCACCGCAGCCTCGCCTCGCTGTACCTGTGGGAGTCGCTCGCAAGCGTGCCTGCCGAGTAATGGTGGGGGCGGGCCTGGCCGACAATAGAGGCATGCGCCCCCGCTTCCTGCTCGGTTTCGCCGTCGTCGCCGCGATCGCGATCGGCTCGGTCGGGCTGGCGCTCATCGTGCACGAGCGCGAACGCGACAACTTCGAGCGGGTGCAGCAGAGCGAGGCGAAGCGCTCGGCCCGCCAGGCGGAGGCCCTGGCCGCGCTCTCGGTCGGCCAGCTTGCCAGCGCGGCGGCCTTTTACCAGGCTGTCGACCGGCTCAGCGAGGACAAGTTCGACGTGATCGCCGATTCGCTGCTCGACACCGGAGCGCTCTCGGCCACCGGGTTCGTCCTCGAGGTTCCCGCCTCGCGCCGGGCGCGTTTCGAGCGGGAAAACGGCTACCGGATCGTCGAACGCAGCCGGCTCGGGTTCCGCCCCGCCGGCTCCCGTCCGAACCACTACCCACTCGTCCTGGCCGCCTCGGCGAGCGGGCTCGAGCCGCCGCTGGGCTACGACCTCGGCGCCGACGGCCGCCGCTCCACCCACCTGCTGCGCGCCCGCGCCGAGGGCGGGGCGGCAGCGACTTCGGTGATGCACCTGCCGATCGGCGGCACCGGGATCAACGTCTTCCATCCCGTCTACCGCAACGGCGCGCCCACCGCCAGCGAGGAGCAGCGCCGCCGCGCCTTGGTCGGCTTCGCGGTCGGGGCCTTCCCCGTCGCCGACCTCGCCGGCGCCGCCTCGGCGGCGCTCGACGGCGATGTCGACGTGCAGCTGGTCGAAGGCAACCGGTCCGTCGCCGGCCCCGCCCTCGACCGCGACGCGAGCGCCGCCGCGGAGCTGCGGATCGCCGACCGCACCTGGTTGCTGGTCGTCCACGATCCCAACCGGCCGGGGGTCAGCCTGCCGGTCCTGATCGCGGTCGTCGGCATCTCGCTGGCGGCGCTGCTCGCCGCGCTGGTGCTGGTCTGGAGCCGCAACGAGCGGATGCAAGAGCTGAAACGCCAGGCTGGCCAGGACCCGCTGACCGGGCTGAAGAACCGGCGCCGCTTCGAGGAAGACCTGCGCAGCGAGCTCGCCCGCAGCCGCCGCGAGCAGACCGTCGGCGCGGTGATGATGCTCGACCTCGACAACTTCAAGCAGGTCAACGACACACTCGGGCACCCGATCGGCGACCGCACGATCGCCGAGATCGCGGCGGTGCTGAACGGGCGGATGCGGGCAACCGACGTGGTCGCGCGACTGGGCGGCGACGAGTTCGCGCTCGTCCTGCCGCGCTGCGACCTCGACGAGGCCGAGGAGATCGCCGAGGCCGTTGCCGCAGCGATCCGCCTGCACACCCTGCCCGGCGAGGCGGCGCCGCCGATCACCGCCAGCATCGGCATCGCCACGTTCGGACCGCAGTCGGGCGGCTACGACGCGGTGCTCTCGGCAGCGGACAACGCGATGTACGAGGCGAAGCGGGCGGGCCGCGACAGTGTGCGCGTCTCCGCCGGGGCCACCTCCCGCCTGATTCCCGAACCACCTGTTTCGTAGGCGGCGAAGCGCGCGCGGCGAACGTCCGGGGCGGTTCCTAGCCTCCCGCGCAGATGTCCGCCCTGATCTCGTTCGAGGAAGCGCTGGCGCTCGGTGAGCTGAGCGACCATGAGGGGATCGGCGAGCTCGTCGAGCGCGCCTGGGCGGTGCGCAAGGAGAACTTCGGCGACTCGACCGACATGTGCTCGCTGGTCAACGCCAAGTCGGGCGGCTGCGCCGAGGACTGCGGCTTCTGCGCCCAGTCGCGCTACGCCGAGGCGGACACGCCGATGCACGCGATGATGGAGCCCGAGCAGATCCTCGAGCACGCGCGGGCGGCCGAGGCCGCCGGCGCGCACCGCTTCTGCATGGTCACCCAGGGCCAGGGCCTCTCCAAGAAGGACTTCGAGAAGATCCTCGACGGGGCGAAACTGGTCTCCGAGCACACCAACCTGAAGCGCTGCGCCTCAATCGGCCACATGTCCGGCGAGCGGGCGAAGGCGCTGCGCAAGGCCGGCATCCAGCGCGTCCACCACAACGTCGAGTCCTCGCGCTCCTACTACCCGGAGGTCTCGACGACGGTCCGCTACGAGGGCCGGCTGCGCACGATCGATGCGGTCAAGGAGGCCGGGCTGGAGACCTGCGTCGGCGGCATCCTCAACCTCGGCGAGTCGCCGCGGCAGCGGGTCGAGATGGCCTTCGAGCTCTCCGAGCTGGAGCCGGACTCGGTGCCGATCAACCTGCTCAACCCGCGCGAGGGGACCAAGTTCGGCGACCGCCCGCTGATGGACCCCTGGGAGGTCGTCAAGTGGGTGGCGATCTTCCGCCTGATCATCCCCGGCGCCCTCTTCCGCCTCTGCGGGGGCCGGGTCGAGAACCTCGGCGAGCTGCAGCCGCTGGCGGTCAAGGCGGGCCTCAACGGGGTGATGATGGGCAACTTCCTGACCACCCTCGGCGCCGAGCCGGAGGACGACCGGGCGATGTTCGAGGAGCTCGGCCTGAACGTCGCCCGGCAACCGGACAACGGCGCCAACCCGCGCCCCGACAACCGCTCCGGCTGGCTCGAGGGCGAGGCGCCGAAGACGCCGATCGACGCGCTGATCGACAGCCAGGACGAAGCGAACTTCTGGGACCCGTCGACCCAGCTGCGGGTGATCAAGAAGACCAAGAAGCCACCGCCCTACCCGGCCGGCCAGACGGCGGCATGACCGATGTCGCAGAGCGGCTGGAGGAGCTCGGCGCGAGCGGGCTCCGCCGCCGGCTGCGGCTGGTCGAGGGGGCGCAGGGCCCGCGCATCCTGCTCGACGGAGAGCCGGTGCTGCTGCTCTGCTCCAACGACTACCTCGGCCTGGCGGGCGAGCCGCGGGTGCGCGAGGCGGCGGCCGAGGCGGCGTTGCGCTGGGGCGCCGGCGCCGGCGCCTCGCGGCTGATCTCGGGCAACATGGAGCCGCACGTCGAGCTCGAGCGGCGGTTGGCGGCGTTCAAGGGCTACGAGGCGGCGCTGCTGTTCGGCTCCGGCTACCTGGCCAACGTCGGCACGATCGCGGCGCTCGCCGGCCGCGGCGGCGTCGTCTTCTCCGACGAGCTCAACCACGCCAGCATCGTCGACGGCTGCCGGCTCGCCCGCGCCGAGACCTTCGTCTACCGCCATGGAGATGTAGAGCACCTCGCCTGGGGGCTGGACCAGGCCGGCGGGCGGGCGGCGCTGATCGTCAGCGACGGCGTCTTCTCGATGGACGGCGACGTCGCCCCGCTCGAGGACCTGGTGCGACTCGCCCGTACCCACGACTGCCGGTTGATGGTCGACGAGGCGCACGCGACCGGCGCCCTCGGCCCCGGCGGGCGCGGCTCGGTCGCCGCGGCCGGGCTCAGCGACGAGGTCGACCTCGTCGTCGGCACGCTCGGCAAGGCGCTCGGCTCCTACGGCGCCTACGCCTGCTGCGACGCCGATCTGCGCGAGTACCTGCTCAACACCGCGCGCTCCTTCATCTTCTCGACGGCGCTGCCGCCAGCCGCGCCGGCCGCGGCGCTCGCCGCGCTGGAGCTGCTCGAGGCCGAGCCGCAGCGGGTCCGGCGCCTGGCAGCGAACGCGGCCGTGCTGCGCCAAGGCCTGGCGGCCGAGGGCCTCGACCCGGGCGGCGGAGAGAGTCAGATCGTGCCGCTTGAGGTCGGCGACGCGGGGCGCACGATGGAGCTCTGCGAGCGGCTGCTGGGGCGCGGTGTCTTCGCCCAGGGCATCCGCCCCCCGACCGTACCGCCGGGCTCCTCGCGGCTGCGCTTCAGCGTGATGGCGACGCACGAGCCGGCCGAGCTGCGCGAGGCAAGCCGGGCGGCGGGCGAAGCGGCCCGTGAGCTGGGCGTCGCCCCAACCAATGCCCCGGCCGGGCCCCCAGTCCCGGCTTAATCAGCCTCCGCTGTTCCTTATCCACATATGACGGGGGAAAGGAACAGCGGAAGCAGTAGGTTCGCCGCCATGCGTGGGGTCTTTGTTACGGGCACTGGGACGGGGGTCGGCAAGACCGTGGTCGCCGCGGCGATCGCCCGCAGCCTCGCCCGGGAAGGCAAGCGCGTCGCCGTCTTCAAGCCCGCCCTGACCGGGCTGGACGAGGGAGGCGAGCCGGACCACGCCCTGCTGCGCCGCGCCGCCGGCTCGACGCAGAGCGACGATCAGATCGTGCCCTACCGCTACGGGCCGCCGATGTCGCCGCACCTGGCGGCGCAGCTCGCCGGCGAGGAGATCTCGCCGGAGCGGCTGCACGATGCCGCGCGGGCAGCCGCCGCCGGGGCCGAGGCGCTGGTCTGCGAGGGGGTCGGCGGGCTGCTCGTGCCGCTGGCGCCCGGCTACCTCGTCCGCGACCTCGCCGCCGACCTCGGCCTGCCGCTGGTCGTCGCCGCCTCGCCCGGCCTCGGCACGATCAACCACACGCTGCTGACGCTCGCGGCGGCGCGCGCCGCCGGGCTTGAGGTCACCGCGGTCGTGCTCACCCCCTGGCCGCAGGACCCGGGCCCGATCGAGCGGTCGAACCACGAGACGATCGCGGCACTCGGCGCGGTCAGGGTCGAGACGCTGCCGCAGCTCGACCTCGGCGAACCGGACTCATGGCTGCGCCTGGCGAGTTAGTCGCTCTATATGCGACTAACTCGCCAGGCCGGCGCTCGGCGATCAGGCCGAGCCGTTCCGCTCCGCCCGGTAGGGGCCCGGCTTCGCCCGCGCCTTCCCGCCCGGCAGAGCGAGCCTGAGGATCGTCCGCTGCACCATGCCCAGCTGCTGGCCGAAGGGGCCGCTGTTGTAGGGCAGGCCGTAGCGCTCGCAGATGTCCTTGACCTGGGGAGCGATCTCGGCGTAGCGGGTGCTCGGCAGGTCGGGGAAGAGGTGGTGCTCGACCTGGTAGCCGAGGTTGCCGCTGGCGACGTGGAAGAGCGGGCTGCCCTCGATGTTCGCGGCACCGGCGAGCTGGCGCACGTACCAGCCGCCGCGGCTCTCGTCCTCGACCTCCTCGGGGCTGAAGGTGTAGGTCTGGTCCGGGAAGTGGCCGCAGAAGATGATCGCGTAGGCCCAGGCGTTGCGGACGATGTTGGCGGTCGCATCCGCCGAGGCGGTCGACCGGTAGGCGCCGGCGCCGCCGCGCAACGCCGCTCCGAGCGCGCGGCGGAGGCCCTGGCGACGCTTGCGGCCGCGGCCACCGCCACCGCGGCCACGACCCGCCTCGACGGCGGCATCGAGGGCGGCCATCGCCAGCCCGCTGAGCAGCGGCCAGGCGACGTAGTCCTTGACGATCTGGCTCTTCGCCTTGTCGCGGATCCCGGCCAGCTCGCGCTTGACCTGCCGCTTTGACTTCTCGCCTTTGCGGATCGCCTCGAAGTCGAGGTCGTGGAAGGCCACCCCCCACTCGAAGAAGGCCGCCAGGACGAGGTTGTAGAACGGCTGTAGGAGGTAGACGGGGTGCCACTTCTGCCGCGGGTCGATCCGCATGATTTCGTAGCCGAGATCCTTGTCCTTGCCGAGGATGTTGGTGAAGGTGTGGTGGACGTAGTTGTGCGAGTGCTTCCAGGCCTCGGCGGTCGAGGCGGTGTCCCAGTCCCAGGTCGAGGAGTTGATCTGGGGATCGTTCATCCAGTCCCACTGGCCGTGCAGGACGTTGTGGCCGATCTCCATGTTCTCGAGGATCTTGGCCATCGAGAGCGTCGCCGTCCCCGCAACCCAGGCGGGCCGGTAGCGCGAGGCGAGCAGCAGCACGCGCCCCAGCACGGCGAGGCGCCGCTGCATCGCGATCATGCTCTCGATGTAGCGGCGGTCGCGGCCACCGAGGTCGGCGGCGACGCGGTCGCGTATCGCGTCGAACTCGCGGCCGAGCTCGTCCAGGCGCTCGGCCGAGAGGTGACTGAGTGGGCTCGCTGCCTCGCTGGTTGCTGCGCTCATCGTCTGCCTTTCCGTGGTTTCAAAGTGCGATCTCGATCGGGCCCTCGGGCGCGTTGACGCAGGTGCGGATCATCTCGCCTTCGCTGCCGTGCACATCGCCGGTGCGCAGGTCCCGGACCTGGCCCGCGCAGAGTTTCCCGACGCAGGTGTGGCAGATGCCCATCCGACAGCCGAAGGGGAGGATCGCGCCGGCCTCCTCGCCGCCGACCAGGATCGGCGTGGCGCCGTCGCACTCGGCCTCGACCCCGCTCTTGGCGAAGCGCACGCTACCACCCTCCCCACCGCCGGGATCGCCGCCGATCATCGGCTGGAAGCGCTCCAGGCTGAGCCGCTCCGCCACCCCCTCGCCCCGCCAGTGCTCGCTCATCGCTTCGAGCATCGCGGCCGGCCCGGAGAGGAAGGCGTGGCGCTGCCGCCAGTCGGGGCAGAGCCGCTCGAGGTCGGCGGGCGAGATGCGGCCCTGCTCGGCGGTGATCCGCAACTGCAGCCGGTAGCCCGGGTGGGCGTCGTCGATCTCGCGCAGGCGCTCGGCGAAGATCACGTCGCTCGCGGTGCGGGCGCAGTGGACGTGGGCGACGTCGGCCAGGGCATCCTCGCGGTGGAGGCTGCGCAGCATGCTCATGATCGGGGTGATGCCGCTGCCGGCGCTGATGAAGAGCAACTTGCCCGGCAGCGGCTCGGGGAGGACGAAGGTCCCTTCCACTCCGCCGAGCCGGACGATGTCGCCGGGCCTTGCCTGGCGGACGAGGTAGGGCGAGACCTTGCCGGAATCGACCAGCTTCGGGGTGATGCTGATGCAGCCGTCGGAGCGGCCCGGGTCCGAGGTGAGCGAGTAGGCACGCCAGTGGTGCACCCCGTCGATCACGACCCCGATCCGCAGGTACTGGCCGGGGCGGTGGCCGGTCCACTCGAAGCCGGGCCGGATCAGCACGGTGACGGTGTCCGCCGTCTCCTTGTCGATCCGCTCGATCCGGCCGCGCAGCTCGCGCGTCGACCAGAGCGGGTTGATCAGTTCAAGGTAGTCGTCGGGGAGCAGCGGGCTGAACAGCGAGCTGACGGCGCGCAGCGCCCGCCGCCTGGCGGGGTGAACCCGGGGCACTGCTCCACGCTCAGCCATCCCGCCTATTGTTACATCGTTCGATGTCACGGTCTGTGAAGTTCCGCACTCTGGCCGGGAGTTACCCGCCGCGGCCAGGTTTATGTTGATGGGGACGATGTCGACGGATCCAGCGCAGCTCGATCGCGATCATCTCTGGCACCCGTTCACCCAGCAACGGGGCTGGGTCGAGGAAGAGCCGCTGATCATCGAGCGGGCCGAGGGGGCGCAGTTGATCGACAGCGCCGGCAACCGCTACATCGACGGCGTCTCCTCGCTGTGGTGCAACGTCCACGGGCATCGCCACGCCGGCATCGACGCGGCGCTGCGCGAGCAGCTCGAGAAGGTCGCCCACTCGACCATGCTCGGCCTCTCCCACCCCGGCGCGGCCGAGCTGGCCGCGAAGCTGGTCGGGCTGGCCCCGCCCGGCCTCTCGCGCGTCTTCTACTCGGAGTCGGGCTCGACCGCGGTCGAGATCGCGCTCAAGATGGCCTTCCAGTTCCAGCAGCAGCGCGGCGGCCAGCACCGCCGCCGCACCTCTTTCGTCCACCTGCGCGACGCCTACCACGGCGACACGATCGGCTCGGTCGCGGTCGGCGGCATCGACCTCTTCCACTCCACCTACCGGCCGCTGCTGTTCGCGACCCACGCGGCCGAGCCGGGCGACGCCGCCGACCTCGAGCGCGTCCTCTGCTGCCACGAGGAAGAGGTCGCGGCGCTGATCGTCGAGCCGCTGGTCCAGGGCGCGGCCGGGATGCTGGTCCACCCGCCCGGCTACCTGCGCGAAGCGCGCGAGCTCTGCAACCGCTTCGGCGTGCTGCTGATCTGCGACGAGGTCGCGACCGGCTTCGGCCGCACCGGGACGATGTTCGCCTGCGAGCAGGAGGGCGTCGCGCCCGACCTGCTCTGCCTCGCCAAGGGCCTCACCGGCGGCTACCTGCCGCTGGCGGCGACGCTGGCCACGGAGCGGATCTACGACGGCTTCCTCGGCGCTCCGGAGGAGCGGCGGACCTTCTTCCACGGCCACACCTACACCGGCAACCCGCTCGCCTGCGCCGCCGCGCTGGCCAGCCTCGAGGCCTTCGAGCGGGAGCGGACGCTGGAGCGCCTCGGGGCGAAGGTCGAACTGCTCGGCGAGCTGCTCGAGGACGTCGCGGCGATGCCCGCGGTAACCGAGGTGCGCCGCCGCGGCACGATGACCGGCATCGACCTCGGCGAGCACGACCCGGCGCTGCGCCTCGGCCACCGCGTCGCCCTCGAGGCCCGCCGGCGCGGCGCGATCGTCCGCCCGCTCGGCGACGTCGTCGTCCTGATGCCTCCCCTCTCTATCTCAGCCGAGGAGCTGCGACGCCTCGTAGGGATCACCGCCGAGTCGATCGCGGCGGCCTGCCGCGGCGCCTACCCGGCGCCGATCGCCCAGGCGGCCTAGCCTTGAAGAGCGCGCTCGCCGGTTAGGGTTGTTCGATGGATGGGGAGAGACACCGGGGCCCCGCGGAGGCGCCGAATCTCGGTGAGCCGGCGGTGCCGCGGCCGTCGGCGTCCGTCGTGCTGCTGCGGCGCGGCGGCAAGCACGCCGACCGGGCGCTCGAGGTGCTGCTGGTCAAGCGGATCGAGAGCGCGAAGTTCATGCCCGGGGTCTGGGTGTTTCCCGGCGGCGGGGTCGACGAGTGCGACGGCGAAGGCGAGGCCGGCTACCGGGCCTGCGCCGCGCGCGAGCTCGAGGAGGAGGCCGGGATCGCCCTGCCCGCCGACGAGGAGCTGGTGCTGTTCTCGCGCTGGATCACCCCCGAGGTGGTCTCGCGGCGCTTCGACGCCTGGTTCTTCCTCGCCCTCGCCCCCGCCCACACGCCGCCCGAGCCCGACGGCGTCGAGACGACCGAGGCCGGCTGGTTCGAGCCCGGCGCGGCGCTCGAGGCCCAGCGCGCGGGCGAGATGACGCTCGCCTTCCCGACGATCAGCCAGCTCGAGGCACTTGCCCCCTTCCGCACGTCGAGCGAGGCGATCGAGGCCCACCGCGGCCGTGCAATCGAGCCGATCCTGCCCAAGGTGATCGGCAGCGAGGACGACCACCGGGTCGTCCTGCCGGGCGACCCCGACTACCCCGCCTGATCGGGAAAGGGCTCGAGCCCGGCGTGCCAGGGGCCCGGCCGGTAGACGTGCAGGCCGCTCTCCTCCATCTCGCCCCGCAGCCGCCCGAAGAGCTTGCCGGCGTTGCTCAGCGCCTCCTCGAGCTCGGCCGCGCTGCGCTCGCGCAGGTGCCAGAGGAACCAGAGCTGGCGGTCGTTGACGCCGAAGTCGATCTCACCGGTCATCGTCGTCGTCCAGGCGAGGAAGCCGGGGCTGAACAGCTCGCGCAGCTTGACCGGGTCGTACTCGCTCGGCACGGTCGCCCGGAAGCGCCGGTTGAACTCGATCGACTCGAACTCGACCCTGCGACCGAGGCGCTTGGTGACGTGCTCGTGCCCCTCGATCGACTCGACGTTGAAGGCGGGCACGACCTGGGCCAGGTCGGGCATGTGGGCCTTGGCGAGCAGCGCGGTCGGCAGCAGCGCCTTGCCGAACAGGCCGCCCGCCTCCTCTTCGTCGGCGTCGCAGCAGGAGCCCCAGAACCCGTCGACGAGCTGACCGGTCAGCCGGTTCGAGCCACCGACGCACAACGCCACCGGCCCGTCCTTCGGATTGATCCCCCCCACCGGCTCGTAGGTCAGCCCGCGCCGCTCCCCGTATCCGCGCACGATCCCGGCCCATTCCTCCGCTTCCCGCTTCGCCCCCACTCGCCGGATCCTATTGCCGAGATGCGCCGGTTTGCAGGCGGCGGGTAGGATGCCTGCGATGACCATTGCCCTCATCGTGCTGGTCGCGATCGTCGTGATCGCGGTCCTCTACTTCGTCGCCAAGCGCAACGCGATCATCGCCGCGCGCAACCGGGTCGACGAGTCGTGGAGCGGCATCGACGTGCAGCTCAAGCGCCGCCACGACCTCGTCCCCAACCTGGTCGAGACGGTCAAGGGCTATGCCACGCACGAGCGGGAGACGTTTGAGAAGACGACCCAGGCGCGGGCCGAGGCGATGTCGGCGCAGGACGTCGATGAAACCGCCCAGGCCGAGCAGAAGCTGACCCAGGCGCTGGCCGACCTGCGCGCCGTCGCCGAGAACTACCCGACCCTGCGTGCCACCGAGAACTTCCAGCAGCTCAGCCGCAGCCTCTCCGAGTTGGAGGACGAAATCCAGGCATCGCGGCGGATTTACAACTCCAACGTGCAGTCCTACAACACCGACATCGAACAGTTCCCGGCCTCGATCATCGCCAAGCAGGGCAACTTCGCCGCCCGCGAGTTCTTCGAGATCGAGGACAAGTCTGAGCGCGAGCCGGTCGCGGTCAGCTTCGACAAATAGGGCCGTCCCCTAACCTTCAAGATATGAGCGCAACCACCGAGGCGACCCTCTGGATCTGCGAGAGCTGTGGGTTCATCTACGACCCCGCGATCGGCGACCCGGACGGCGGCATCCCGCCGGGAACCGCCTTCGAGGACATCCCCAGCGACTGGTTCTGCCCCGTCTGCGGCGCCCGCACGACCGACTTCCGCCCAGTCGAGCCGGGCGAGGCCTAGGCCGCCGAGGACAGCCGGCGTGAGCTACGACTTCGACTGGATAGTCGTCGGCTCCGGGTTCGGCGGCTCGGTCTCCGCCCTGCGCCTGGCCGAAAAGGGCTACGACGTCGCCGTGCTCGAGTGCGGCAAGCGCTTCCGTGACGAGGACTTCCCCAGCTCGACCTGGGACAGCCGTCGCTACTTCTGGGCGCCGCGGGTGGGGATGAAGGGGATCTTCCGGCTCAGCCTCTTCAAGGACATCGCGGTGGTCAGCGGCTGCGGCGTCGGCGGCGGCAGCCTCGGCTACGCCAACACCCTCTACGTGCCGCCGTCGCCGTTCTTCGAGGACCCGCAGTGGGCCGACCTCGAGGACTGGCAGGCGCGGCTCGCCCCCCACTACGAGACCGCGCAGCGGATGCTCGGCGTCGTCGTCCACGACAACGACGACCCGGCCGACCAGCTGCTGCGCGAGCTGGGCGAGGAGATGGGCGTCGCCGACACCTACCGCAAGACGCCGATCGGGGTCTACCTCGATAACCCGGGGGAGACCGTCCCCGACCCCTACTTCGAAGGCGAGGGGCCGGAGCGGACCGGCTGCATGCAGTGCGGCCGCTGCATGGTCGGCTGCCCGCACGGGGCCAAGAACACCCTGGTCAAGAACTACCTCTGGCTGGCCGAGCAGCGCGGCGTCGCGGTGCAGGCGGAGCGCACCGTGACCGATATCCGCCCGCTCGGCGCCGCCGACGGCAGCGACGGCTACGCGGTGACGAGCGAGCGCTCCGGGCTGCTGCGCGGGCGCCGGCGCCGCACCCTGAAGGCACGCGGCGTGATCGTCGCCGCCGGCCCGCTCGGCACCAACAAGCTGCTGCAGCGCTGCCGCCTCGGCGGCTCGCTGCCGCGGATCTCAGCCCGCCTCGGCGAGCTGGTCCGCACCAACAGCGAGAGCATCCTCGCGGTGCGGGTGCCGGAGGACTACCCGGACGACCTCTCCAAGCGGGTCGCGATCAGCTCGAGCATCTACCCCGACCCGCACACCCACATCGAGACCGTCACCTACGGCGAGGCGGGCGACTCGATGAGCCTGCTCAACACGCTGCTGGTCGGCGACGGCACGCGGGTGACGCGGCCCCTGAAGCTGCTCGGCCAGATCGTCCGCCACCCGCGCGACTTCGCCAGGGTGCTCTGGCCGTTCGGCACCTCGCGGCGCACGATCATCCTGCTGGTCATGCAGACGCTCGACAACGCGATCGCGCTGCGGCCGAAGCTGAAGCGCAACGGCGAGGTGCGGCTGCAGACCGAGCAGGACCCCGAGCGGCCCAATCCGACCTTCATCCCGGTCGCCAACGAAGCGGCCGAATGGCTCGCCAAGCGCACCGGCGGCATCGCCCAGAGCTCGGTGATGGAGGCGACCCTGAACGTCCCCACCACCGCCCACATCCTCGGCGGCGCGGCGATCGGCCACGGCCCCGAGGACGGCGTCGTCGACGCGCGCCAGCGCGTCTTCGGCTACGAGAACCTGATGGTCTGCGACGGCGCCGCGATCCCGGCGAATGTGGGAGTGAACCCAAGTCTGACCATCACCGCACTGGCGGAGCACGCGATGAGTCATGTGCCGCCGAAGAACGGCGCGGAAACGCGCGACCTCCCCAAGGCCGCCCGTCCCGCTGTTACCAGTCCCTAGCCACGGGCGCTACTGAGAGAACCTCTGCCCGACGTAATCCCAGTTGACGACGTTCCAGAAGGCGTCGATGTATTCCGGGCGCTTGTTCTGGTACTTGAGGTAATAGGCGTGCTCCCAGACGTCGCAGCCGAGCAGCGGGACGCTGCCGTCGGCGACCGGCGAGTCCTGGTTCGGGGTCGAGACGACGGCGAGCCCGGAGCTGTCCTTGACCAGCCAGGACCAGCCGGAGCCGAAGCGGGCGATGCCGGCGTTTTTGAACTCCTCCTTGAAGGAGTTGAAGGAGCCGAAGGTCGCGTCGATCGCCGCCGCCAGCTCGCCGCTCGGGGCGCCGCCGCCGTCGGGGCTGAGCATCTTCCAGAACAGCGAGTGGTTGAAGTGGCCACCGGCGTTGTTGCGGACCGGCGCCTGCTTGTCGCCCGGCAGGCTGGAGAGGTTGCGCAGCACGTCCTCGACATCGCGGTCGGCCCAGTCGGTCCCCTCGAGGGCGCCGTTCGCTTTGTCGACGTAGGCCTGGTGGTGCTTGTCGTGATGGACCCGCATCGTCGCCTCGTCGATGTGAGGCTCGAGCGCGTCGTAGGCGTAGGGAAGGTCGGGAACCGCAAAAGCCATCTGAAAGCTCCTTGTTCTCGGTTTGGAAGTCGTGCTGGAGCCTAGCTGCTTGCTAGCTTGTCCTCGGAGTGGCTGCACGGCCCGCGGCGAGGGGCTCGAAGGGCGGCATCGGTTCGGGGACCGACCCGGCATTGAGCTATGGAATCGAAGCTGCGACAAGACGACGACGCGCTGTGGCGACGCTTTGCGGAGAGCCGCGACCCGGCGATCCGCGAGGAGCTGGTGCGCCGCTACATGCCCTTCGCCAAGCGGCTGGCACTGCGCTACCGTGGCGCCAGCGAGTCCTTCGACGACCTGCTCCAGGTGGCCAACCTCGGCCTGCTGGGGGCGATCGACCGCTTCGACCCCGAGCGCGGCATCCCCTTCACGGCGTTCGCCTCGCCGACCATCCTCGGTGAGCTCAAACGCCACTTCCGCGACCGGGTCTGGACGGTGCGGGTGCCGCGCGGGCTGCACGACCGCATGGCCGAAGTCGACAAAGCGATCACCGAGCTGACCAAGCAGCTGCAGCGCTCGCCCTCGGTCGGCGAGATCGCCGCGCGGCTCGAGGTCGAGCAGACCGAAGTGCTCGAGGTGATGGAGGCCAACCACAACCGCCGGCCGCTCTCACTCGACCGACCGGCCGGGTCGGAGGACTCCGAAGACTCGCCGCCAACCGAGTGGATCGGCGAGGAGGACGAGGGCTTCGAGCTGGTCGAGGGCCGGATCGCGATCGACGCGGCGCTGCCCTCGCTCGACGAGCGCGAGCGGCTCGTCCTGCGCCTGCGCTTCGCCGAGGACATGACGCAGACGCAGATCGCCGACCGCATCGGCCACTCGCAGATGCACGTCTCACGCATCCTGCGCCGCGCCCTGGCCCAGATCCGCGAGCAGATCAGGGAGCAGCAGCAAAGCGAATGATCAGGTACTCGCCGTCGTCGGACTGCTCGACGGTGAGCTCATCGGCCAGCTTCTCCAGCGAGCCGCCGACGTCGGGGACGTCGAGGTCGGCGCGGATCAGCGACGCCGCGCCGGGGTCGAGCGGGCCCAGTCGCAGGTCGATGCCGCCGCCGCGCTCGTCGAGCCCGAGGCGCACGCGGCCGTCGGCGAAGCGCTCGGGCGCCGCGTTGGCGATCGCGTCGGTGACGAGGACCGCGTCGGAAACCCGGTCGACGGAGAGATCGCGGCGGGCCGCCAGGGCGCCGACGACCCGGGCCAGCACGGGGGCGAGCAGGTCGGCGCGGTCGACGATCATCTCGGTGCGGTCGGCCGGGTAGGGCTTCATCGCGACCGGGTCGCCGCTGCCGTTCGTGCCGCCGCCCCGCAGTGGAATTCGCATCGCGATCTCGGTGCCCCGCTCGAGGCCGCCCGAGACCGAGAAGCTGCTCGAGAGCGCAGCGATCAGCGAGAGGCCGAGGCGCAGGCTGTCGTGCTCGGTATTGGCCTGGGGCCTGATCCCCACACCCTCGTCGCGGACGACGACGGTGAGGCCGTCGGGGTCGGGGGTCGCATCGACTCCGAGCGGCCCGGGCCGGCCCTCGTAGGCGTGCACGACGACGTTCATGCAGGCCTCGGTGACGACCGTCTTCAGGTCGGCGAGGCCGGGCTCGTCCATGCCGATCTCCTCGGCCAGCCCGGCCAGGGCGTGGCGGATGACGGCAACGTTCTCGGATTTTGCGGGCAGCACCATCTGAAGCCCCCTGGACCTATCGTGGATCGCCGGAGTGTCTGAGCTTGACTCCATCCTGTCCGCCGCGTCAGTGGCTGCGGCGGCAACGAGCATAGCCATCGTGCTTGTGGAGTCCCCCGGCTACCCCCCGCCCAGTGCGCACAAACCAGCCACCCGTCCACTCGTGGCAGGCGGCCGCTGCTGCGCTAGGATCGACCCGTGAAGCCCGCCCCATTCGAGCTGCAGAGCGAGGAGCTTGAGGACGGCGTCCGCGCCATCACGGTATGCGGCGAGTTGGACATGAACACGGCGCCGCAGCTCGAGCGCCAGTTGGACGACGCGCTGGCCGCCTCGGGCGCCTCGATCATGGTCGACCTCTCCTCGTGCGAGTTCATCGACTCGACCGGGATCGCCCTGATCGTCCGCGCCTGGCAACGACTCGACCGCGACGACGGCGGCGGCCGCCTGGTGCTCTGCTGCATCAACCACCAGGTGCGGCGGCTGCTCAAGATCACCGGGGTCGAGGACTCGATCTCGATGCACGAACAGCGCGATGCGGCGCTGGCCGAGTTGCGCGCCTAGGACGTACTAGAGCGCCGCAAAGCTGGACCTCGCCTGCTCGGGGTCGGGGAAAACCTCGCCACGCACGAAGCGGCCGTCGCGCACCGCCCAGATCCAGGCGACCGGGACGTCGCGGATGCCGAGTTCGCGGCTGCGCGCGTAGGCCCGGCCGCGGACGAGCAGCGAGTCGCCGCGCCGCTCGATCTCACTCGGGCTGATCTGCAGCTCTTCCCAGACCTCGGCGACGTCGGCGAGGTAGTCGCGCAGGCCGGAGGCTCCCTTGTAGGGGGCGTCGCGGCCGACGACCTCGGCGGTGGCCACCGGGAAGAACTCCATCCCCTCGTCGCAGAGCGCGACGATGCCGGCCTCGTCGCGACGGTTGAAGCACTCGTAGAGCCGCTCGACCAACTCCACCCGCGGGTCAGACATCGGCGTTGTCCAGGCTGGCGACGGCGGTGCGCCCGCCCCTGCCGCTGGAGAAGTGCGTAGCCGCCGGGCTCGCCTCGGAGGCGCGCGCGATCGCGAGGATCGCGACATCGTCGTCGAGACGCCCCTCGGTGAAGCCGTCCAGCGAGCGCTCCAGGCGCTGCACGGCGAGCGCCGGGTTGCTTGCCCCGCGCAGCTGCTCGCGCAGGCGCTCCTCACCGAAGCGCCCAGCCGGCCCCTGCGCCTCGGCGATCCCGTCGGTGACGACGACGAGCTGCTGGCCCGGATCGACCTCGCTGCGTGCGATCTCCCACTCCGCGTCGTCGAAAGCGCCGAGCACCGGGCCGGGGCTCGAGCCGGCGACCTCGGCGACCTGCCGGCCGTCGACGAGCAGCGGCGGCGGGTGCCCGGCGACGGCCAGGCGGACCGGTTCGAAGCGATCCTCGCTGAGCGTCATCGCGGCGAGGGTGCAGAGCGCCGAGTCCCCGCGCGCGAGCAGGGTGCGGTTGAGGGTGCGCAGGGCGAACAGGGGATCGTCGGTGAGCACGGCGGCGGTGCGCAGCGTGTAGCGGGCGACGGCGGTGAGCGAGGCGGCGCGGGCGCCGCTCCCGGTCACGTCGCCGATCACCAGCATCCATCCCCCCGGCACCCGGAAGACGTCGTAGAAGTCGCCGCCCACTTCGTTCTCGGCCCCGGCCGGCCTGTACATCGCCGCCACCGACCAGCCGGGAATGTGCGGCAGCGGCGAGGGCAGCAGGCCGCGCTGCAGGGTCTCGGCGATCTCGGCGCGGGCCCGCTCGGCCCGCTCGAGGTTGTCGAAGAGCCCGGAGTTGTCGAGGGCGAGAGCGACTCGGCCGGAGAGGATCCAGGCAAAGCGCGAGTCCTCGCGGCGGTAGCGCCGTCGCGACCAGGCGACGCCGACGGTGAGCGCCCCGGTGACCTCGCCGCGCGCCTGCAGAGCGACGGTGATCGCGGAGCGGATCTTGAGGCTGCGCAGGAACTCAAGATCCTCGCCCTCATCGTGGGCGATCTCGCGCAGATCGCGCTCCGACATGCGCTCGTAGAAGCGCGGCTCGAGCGAGGAGCGGACGCCGCCGCCGACCATCCGGTCGGGAGTCGAGGGTAGGCGTTCGGCGAGCCGTTGTTCGACCCCGGGGCCGGCTCCCGGCCCGGCCCGCACGGCGACCCGGCTGGGGACGCAATCGCCGTCGATCACGTCGATCATGCAGAAGTCGGCGAACTCGGGCACGAGGATGTCGCAGATCGCCTCGAAGGTCTGCTCGAGCGAGCCGGCGGCGTCGGAGACGGTGGCCACCTCACCGAGGATCCGGAAGCGGCTCCTCGCCTTGCGCTCGCGGGCGACCAGGATCGCGAGCAGGGCGAAGAGCGCCACGAGGGCGAGCACGGTCACCTCGATCCAGGCCATTTCACCCCCTCCGGTCGCTTGCCAAAGACGCTACTAGGCGATGCCCTCGAACTCGTACTCGCGCAGGAAGCCCTCGAAGAGGCGCCGGTGGCCCTGCTCGTCGCGCAGGATCGCGATCGTCATGTCCTGGGTGACCGGGTCGATGCCCTCGGTCTCCTCGATCACCCGGGTGTAGTGCTCGATCGCGCCGGTCTCGGCTTTGATCACGCCGCGGATCACGTGGACGATGTCGGTCTGGTGCTCGGGCGGCTGCAGGAAGGACTGCTCGGCGGCGAAATCCTCCGAGCCGGGGACGACGCCATAGAGCTCCTTGATCCGCTCGGCGAACTGCTTGGCGTGGCCGAGCTCCTCCTCGATGTCTTCGGAGAGCGACTCCTTGATCTCCTGCGCCCGCACCCCGTCGAGGTTGACCGAGGCGGCCAGGTAGCTCATCACGGTCTCGATCTCCATCCAGTAGGCCTTGCGGAGCAGCTCGACCACGCGCTCGCGGGCCTCCAGGTTGGCGCTGTCGAAGATGCCCTTGCTGGGGGACGGCGCTGATGCCTCCATTTTTCCTCCAATGCTCTTCGGTGGACGCTTGGGTCAAGGGTACGCCTACCCCGGCCGAAAGCCGCCCAACCGCCGCCGGCGATCCGCCGGCTCAGCCGCCCGGGCGGGCGCGGCGCACGGTGCGGGCGTCGCCGCCGGTCCAGCGGTTGAACGCGTACCAGGCCGGCTTCGCCTTGCGCTCCGGGGTCAGCAGGCCGGCCGAGTCGCAGAACTGGCAGTGGGCCTCGAGCTCGTCGACGAAGGTGAACCACCAGACGCCGCCGATCCGCCAGGCACGGCGGTTGCGCGAGAGCATCGAGAAGGCCTGGTTGAGCTCGCGCGCCTGGCCGCGCCAGCCGCGCTCCCAGCGCGACTCGTGGCCGGCCGAGCCCCAGCCCATCTCGGTGATGTAGAGCGGGGTGGCGGCGTCGCCGTGCAGGCGCATCACCCGGCGCAGGTTCTCGATCTGGCCGCGCATCGCGGCGGCGCGGGCGACGTAGGGGTGCAGGGCGACGCCGTCGAACCAGCGCTTGACGTCGCCGGCGGCGTATAGCCGGGCCATGAACTGGCCGATGTGGACGTTGGGCGGCACCTGCAGCGGCCGGCCGAAGAGGCCGCCGAGGATCAGCCTGGCGCCGCGGTCGTTGCGGCGCAGGACCCGGCCCGAGGTGCGGACCAGCTCGGCGAAGCGCTCCGGGTCGGCTTCGCCGAAGGTGACGATGTTCTGCTCGTTCCAGATCTCCCAGGCGCGGATCGGCAAGCGCGGGACGTCGGGGTTCTCGCGCCAGAAGCTGCCGCGGGTCCCGTAGCGGCGCGCCGCCCGGCGCAGAAAGGCCGTCCAGGCGCGGCGCTGGAAGGTGTTGCCGACCGGTTCGGTGTGGGCCTCGTCGGCGACCCAGGGGGGCGAGCCCCAGATGAAGGGCAGCACCCTCATCCGGTGCTCGGCGGCCAGCGCGACCAGCTGGTCGAAGCCCGCCCAGTCGGGCTCGCGCACGGCCGGGTTGACCGGCTCGACCCCGACCCAGTACAGCGGCCAGCGCAGGCTGCGCAGGCCCGCCCGGCGCATCAGCTCGAAGTCTTCCTCGCCGGCGGCCGACTGCGGCGAGATGCCGATGAAGTTGGCCGGCACGCGCGCCGAGGCGCCGGGTTGGGCGGAGGCGGGCGGGCCGGTGGGAGCGGCGACGAACAGCAGCGTCGCCGCCAGGGCGGCGACGAGGACCGCCGTCGATGTGAGCTTGCGAATCATGGCGCCATCCGAGTGACCCCCGGGACCGAGCAAAGTAGCGGTCGGGGAGGCGGCGCCGCGTCGCCCTTCGACTCTGGGATAATCGCCTCCATCGGGGCGTGGCGCAGCCTGGTAGCGCGCACCGTTCGGGTCGGTGAGGTCCCCGGTTCAAATCCG
>JBBDJH010000012.1:0-87544 GCA_040879985.1 Solirubrobacterales bacterium | reverse complement strand
TCGGTGTCTCCTATGTCTTGACACAGGTGTCGCCTATGTCCTGGAACCGGACACCACCCCCTCCGCTTGCAGGGCCAGATTCCCGCCCCTGCGCAGGCGCTTTGCGGCCGAACCGAAACGGAAAACCGCGACAGCGGGGCTGATCGGTCGTCCCCAAGCGCTTTGCCGCGATGGCTTTCGTTCCCCTCACGTTCCCCCAGAGTTGTCGCGAATCGAGCTGAAGAACGCCTCTGCCTCAACCGTGAAGGCTGTGCTGCTCCTCGCGCAAAGCAGCAGTGTTTCTACGGCCGGCCTAGGACACGTAGGCCTTACGCACCATCGCGGCCGTCCATTGGTTCGTACCGTGGGCCGGGGGGACCCGCTTCCTGTTCAGGGTCTCGGCGATCTCGGCGAGGGACTTGCCTTTCGCGAGCAGCGTCCGGATCTGCACCCGCCATCCGTAGTCCCGCTTGTTGCACCAGGCGTGGGACAGTCGAATGTTCTCGGGGCGGACCTTCCCGCCGTCCGACTTGAGGATCGGGTAGTGGTCGCGCGAGGGCGTCCACTTGTTGCCGGGCGTCCCGACCGGATCGAACGAGCCGCGCCCCTTGTGGTGGTAGCACTGCGGCATCTCGCACTTCAGGGCGAGGAGCTGGCCGCGCTCGGCCATCCGCACAAGGACATTTGCATTCTTCACGCCCAGCTCACGGAGTTGGTCCGCGACTGAGCTATCCGTGCTGCCGGCGCCAGCTGCTGCCTTCGTCATCGAGTCACCCTTCTCGTGTAGTCGCCCTATTGGGCTTCGTGCATACGTCACGTAGAGCGTCGCTTCTGCGACTGGCGACGTCGCCACCCAAACCTTCGCCCGTCCAGTATCCCCCAGACGATCACATCGGAATGTCGCTCTCGTCGACGTAGCTCCTGCTTTCGCGTGAAAGCAGGAGTCGCCGCCGATGGGCGCGACCGCGCGCGGCTGAGCTGATCGACTCAGCAGCGCTGGGATCACGCGGGGGTCGAGGAATTCGGGTGGGAGCCGATCCCCTTGGGGGCGCCGCCAGAAGCACCATCACGCGGCGAGGCCGTAGCGTGCTGCTGCAAAATATTCTATTTTCGGTATAGTTCGCAGCACCATGCGGCCTATGCAGCGACTATCCGAGATTGCGGAGGATCAGTGGGGACTGATCACGCGGCGCCAGGCACAGAAGATCGGTGTAGGCCATACGTCGCTGGCCCGCCTGACGACTGACGGCCGGCTGGAGCGAGTGGCGCACGGCGTCTACCGCATACGGGGCGCCGGGGAACCCGACCATCTAGGGCTGCGGGCCGCCTGGCTGCAACTCGCTCCCGAGATGCCCGCCTGGGCCCGCCTCGACGACGTTTACGACGCGGTCGTCTCGCATGCTTCGGCCGCGAGCCTCCACCGGGTCGGCGACCTACGAGCGGACGTGCACGAGTTCACGCTTCCGCGACGGCGCCAGACGCGCCGTCGCGATGTCCGGCTGCATCGCGGCGAAGTCCCGGCCCCGGATCGAATCGTTCTCGCTGGTCTACCGGTGACCCGCGCCGCCCGCACGATCGCCGATCTTCTCGCCGACCACGTTGAGCCGGGCGTCGTGGGGCGGATCGCCGCCGAGGTGCTCGACGGCGGACTCGATGGCACCGGCGAGGTCGCGGAGCGCGTCGCAGCCTACGCAACGAGGTTCGATCTACCTCGCGGCGACGGGGAGGCAACGCTCGATCATCTGCTGGCCCTCGCCCGCTCCCGGGGACCAGCGGGCACGACGGCCTCGGCGATATGAGCGCGCCTCGCTACGACAATCCGCAGGCGTTTCGCCAGGCTCTTGCGGACCGCCTGCGTCCCATTGCCGAGGAGAGCGGCATGGAGCTCTCCGCGCTGCTGCGGCAGTTCGCCTACGACCGGCTCCTGTGTCGGCTGTTCAGCGCCGAACCCGACCGTTGGGTACTGAAGGGGGCGACGGCGATGCTGGCGCGGTTGGAGGGGCGGGCCCGTCATACCCTCGATGTGGACCTCTATCGGCGCGACGGCAGCCTGGCCGACGCCGAGCGAGCGCTGCGCGAGGCGGCCGCAGTCGATCTCGGCGACTATTTCCGTTTCACGCTCGGCGCCCCGGAGGCAGATGGTGCAGGGTGCCGACGCCGTGCGGATCTCCGTCGTCGCGCTTCTCGGCGCGACCGACTTCGCGCGCTTTCACGTTGACCTCGTCGCCGGGCTGTCGATGACCGGCGTTCCCGAGGATGCACCGCCGCTCGTGCCGGTTGAACTGTCGGGCATATCCCGCACGGCGTACAGGGTGTACCCGATCGCCGACCACATCGCAGACAAGGTCTGTGCGCTGCTGGAGCGTCACCCCCGTCCCGACGGAGGTATCGAGCAAAGCACTCGCTATCGGGATCTGGCCGATCTCGTCACCTTCGCGCACAGCGCTTCGGTTGATGCTGACGAGCTGCGCCGAGCGCTTCGCTCCGAGGCGGGGCGGCGTCAGCTCACGCTGCCCGATCATCTCGAAGTCCCTTCTTCCTCGGGTTGGGTCGCGGGCTATGCCCGCGTCGCCCGTGGCGCGCCTGGGCTCGAGGAGCGCGATCTGAAGTCCGCCGTGGCAAGCGCCAGGCGGTTCATCGATCTGCCGCTCGCCGGTACGGCTTCGGGCTCTTGGGATCCTGCGGCAATGGCGTGGAATCCGCGAGAGTGACTGGGGTCGGAGGTTTGCAACTCATCTCGGTTTCGTTCCTCCGGCCGTTCCCCCGAGGGTGTGACTTAGCTCTGAGACTGGGTTTGCGGTTTCAACGGGGCAGTCTCGAAGCTGGGCATGGCCGCGCTGGTCGAACGCACCGGCGCCACCCCGTGAGTCATTTGGCGACTTGGCCTTGACAAGTTATCAAGTATTCGCTTGAATATCAAAAGATGGCTTCCAGAGAGGCAAAACAATTTCTTTTCGAGGCGATCGCGGTGATGGGCAAGGGATTCTCCAGTCCCCGCCGGCTGGAGCTGCTGGATCTGCTGGCACAGGCGCCGCGCGGCGTCGATGAGCTGGCCCGCGCGAGCGGACAGTCGATCGCCAACACCTCCCAACATCTGCAGGCCCTGCATGCGGCGGGACTGCTGACGCGCACCCGCGAAGGCACGCGCGTCGTCTACGCCTTCGCGGGAGAGGACGCGCTGGGCCTCTGGCTTGCCCTGCGCGACGCATCGGTCGCCCACCTGGGCGAGGTCGAGCGCGCCGCCCGCGAGTACCTGGGCGAGGACGTTGAGACGATCGGCCGCGCCGAGCTGCTGGAGCGGTTGGGGGAAGGCGACGTCGTCGTCATCGATGTGCGGCCCGAGGAGGAGTTCGCCGCCGGGCACATCGAGGGCGCGCGCTCGATCCCGCTCGAGGAGCTGGAGCGCCGCCTGGCCGAGCTTCCACCCGACCGGGAGGTCGTCGCCTACTGCCGCGGCCCGTTCTGCGCCTACGCGCACCAGGCCGTTCGCCGGCTCAGCGACGCCGGGCGCAGCGCCCGCCGTCTTGAGGGCGGCTGGCCCGAATGGAGCCTCGCAAGCAAATCCGACCCGCAGCATGCATGAAGGAGGCTGGACGATGATCGAACGCCTCGCAGCCTGGTCCCGGGGCTGTCTGACGATGCAGGGGTACGGGAGCTTCAGCGAAAGCGAGAGAAGGAGCCTCTGGCTCGGCATCCGCTTCGCGCCCGCGCTCTGCTTCGCCGGGATCGCGCTCGGCGTCGCCTTTGCTTCTCCTGTGCTGCTGCTGGCGATGGCGGCGACCGCCTTCGTCGGCGGATTCCTCACGCCCAAGCATCCATTCGACTACGTCTACGACCTCGCCCTGCGGCCTTTACTCGGCAGCCCGAGCGTTCCGCCCAGCCCTGCACCGAGGCGGTTTGCTTGCCAGTTGGCGACTCCCTGGATCGCGGCGATCGCCGTTGCCTTCCTGGCCGACCTAACGGTGGTGGCGTGGATCCTCGCCGTGCCCCTGCTCTCGGTCGCGGCCGTGAATGCCGCCACCAACTGGTGCCTTCCCTCCCTCATCTATGGCCGGCTGCATGGGCAGCGGGCGGGCGAGCCGGCGAGTTAGCCGGGTCGGCTGCGGCCGCTCGAGCGCCCGGCGCTGGTGATCTGGGGCGAGAGCGACCCATACGTTTCGGCCGAGCTGGCATCGTCAACGCGAGGCGTTCCCCGGTGCCGAGGTCCACATCCTCGAGCAGAGCGGTCACTGGCCCTTCGTCGACTGCGGCGAGCGGGTCGAGGAGCTGCTGCTCGGCTTCCTCGAGCGTTCGTTTGGGGCCGAGCTGATCTCGACCGCAGCTAGCGGCGCTCAGGCCGAGCCAAGCCTGAGGCTATGACCGCCGCCCGCTCGATACGGACGGGGGTTGACAGTGGCCACCTGTAGTGCTTAGATGACTGCCTAAGTCAAGTGACTAAGCAGCTTCTCAGCCCAGACGAGGAACTAACTGGCGACCGCTCGATCAGGGAGGTCAACGTCGCGGCCTTTCTCGACGCCGCCGAGCGGCTTTTGGTCAGGGAGGGAGCGGCGGGGATCTCCACCCGGCAGCTGGCTCGGGAGGCCGGGCAGAACCACGGGATGGTTCATTACTACTTCGGCTCGGTCGACGAGCTGCTGCTACAGACGCTGGAGCGGTTCACCGGCCGGGTCCTTGCGCGCCAGAGGGAGATGTACGCGACGGGGTCGCCGTTCGCCGAGAAGTGGCGCGCCGCGGTCGCCTACATCGAGGAGGACCTGGCATCGGGTTACCCCAAGGTGTGGGCGGAGCTGGAGGCGCTCGCCTGGCACAAGCCCGAGCTGTGCGAGCGTCTCAATGGCGTCAGCGACAAATGGCGCTCGCTGCTCCGCGACGCGCTTGCCGAGGCGATCGAGGAGTACGGGCTGGACAGCGGCCATTTCTCGGCGGAGGCGTGGGCGGCTCTGGTGATGCAGTTCAACAAGGGCCTGCTGTACGAGCGTCTGCTCGGCTTCGACCGGGGTCACGCTGAGCTGCTGGCGGCGATCGACGGCTGGCTCGTTTCGCTGGAGCAGGGAAAGACGTGAGCGCGGTCACCGCAAACGCGCCCGAGCCGACGACGGCGCTTACCGGCCGCGACGGCGAGCAGAGTCGCGCCCGTTATCCCGACGGGGAGGGTTTCGTGGAGCGCGACGGGATGAGGCTCTTCTACGAGATCTACGGCGAGGGAGAGGAGACCATCTTCCTGCTTCCGACGTGGTCGTTGGTCCACTCGCGCCACTGGAAGATGCAGATCCCGTACTTCGCGCGTCACTTTCGGGTGCTGACGATGGACGGGCTCGGGAATGGTCGCTCCGACCGCTGCCGCGATCCACGGCGCTACGAACCGGCGGAATTCGCCCGTGATTGCCTCGCTGTGATGGATGCGACCGCCACCGACCGGGGGGTGATGGGGGCCCTCTCAACCGGGGCCCAGTTCCTCCTGGAGCTGGCACGGCTCGCCCCGGAGCGGGTCGCCGGCGCCGCATTCATCGGTCCATTGTTCCCCTACACCCCGTCGCACTGGTCGGTGCTGATGCGGACTCCAGCGGCCCTGTTGAAGCAGCGCCCGCCCAGGTCCTTTGGCCGCTGGTGGGGACACATGCACCCGGGCCTGTGGCCGCAGGATTACCCTGGATTCGCGGAGTGGTTCATATCGCGATGCCTCATAGAGCCGCACTCGACCAAGCCGATCGAGGACGGGGTCGGCTGGGCGCTTGACACCGATCCCGAGACGCTGACCGCCACCGTTCTGGGCAGGTTCCACCGGGACCGGCGCAGCCTGCGCGGCCTGGCAAAGAGCATCGACTGCCCGGTGCTGGTGATCCAAGGCGACCGGGACAAGATCACTCCGCCCCGCGATGGCCGGGCGCTGGCGCGCCTCAGCGACGGAAAACTCGAGGTTGTGAAGGGCGCAGGCCACTTCCCCCACGCCCGCAGGCCCGTCCAGGTGAACCTGGCGCTGCGTGACTTCTCCGCGGAGGCCTACGGACAGCGCAGGAAGCCGCGCGACCCAACCGTCCACCGCCCCGACGGGCGTCCCCGCGCCCTCTACATCTCCTCGCCGATCGGCCTCGGCCACGCGCAGCGCGACGTCGCGATCGCCCGCGAGATGCGCCGCCTCGAGCCCGACCTGCAGATCGACTGGCTCGCTCAGGACCCGGTCACCCGGGTGCTGGAGGCCGAGGGGGAGCGGATCCATCCCGCCAGCGCCCACCTCGCCAACGAGTCCCGTCACATCGAGTCGGAGTCAGCCGAGCACGACCTGCACTGCTTCCAGGCGTTGCGCCGCATGGACGAGATCCTCGCCGCTAACTTCATGCTCTTCCACGACGTCGTACGGGACGAGCGCTACGACCTCTGGGTCGGGGACGAGGCATGGGAGCTGGACTACTACCTGCATGAGAACCCGCGCGAGAAGCGGGTCCCGTTCGCCTGGCTGACCGACTTCGTCGGCTTCCTGCCGATGGAGGACGGCGACGAAAAGGAAAACTTCGTGACCGCCGACTACAACGCCGACATGATCGACCACGTCGCCGACCATCCCGACGTCCGCGACCTGGCGCTGTTCGTCGGCAACCCCGACGACATCGTCCCGGAGCGGCTCGGTCCGCAGCTGCCGATGATCCGCGACTGGACCGTGCGCCACTTCGACTTCACCGGCTACGTGACCGGCTTCGACCCGGCCGATCTCGGCGACCGCACCCGCCTGCGGGCCGAGCTCGGCTACGGCGACGACGAGCGGGTCTGCATCGTCACCGTCGGCGGCTCGGGGGTCGGGGCGGATCTTCTGCGACGGGTGATCGCGGCCTTCCCCATGGCCAAGGAAGCCGTTCCCGATCTGCGCATGATCGTCGTCGCCGGGCCGCGGATCGACCCCGCCTCACTCCCCTCGCACACGGGCCTCGAGGCCGTTCCCTACGTGCACAATCTCTATCGCCACCTCGCCGCCTGCGACCTTGCGGTGGTGCAGGGAGGCCTGACCACGTCGATGGAGCTGACCGCGCAGAAGCGCCCCTTCCTCTACTTCCCGCTCCGCCACCACTTCGAGCAGAACTTCCACGTCCGCCACCGACTCGAACGCTACGGCGCCGGCCGACGCATGGATTTCGACGACTCCCCTCCTGAGCGGATCGCGGCGGCGATCGCCGAGGAGATCGGTCTCGACGTCGATTACCTCGACGTCGAGACCGACGGTGCCGGCCGGGCGGCCCGGCGCCTTGTGGAGCTGCTCTAGCTTTCTCGCGGACTGGAGTCCCGAATGCTGAGTCGACGCTGCATGCGAGAGCTGCGCGGCTTCCGCGCGGAAATCGCCGAGCGCCACAGGCTTCGCTGGGGACCCGAGCGGCGCACCCGTCGGAGTCGTGACCGGCGCCCGCTCGCCAGGCGTGGCACCACCGCGCCGCCGCGGCAGAAAGCAACCTCCGCGCCAGGCGAAACCAACCACGCCCTCCGTGACGGGCGGGCCGGGTGCACCCCCGGCGGGTGCCAAGAAGCCCAAGCCCTGACAGCTTCGGTCATCGTCAAGTCGCATGGATCGGTGCCGGTGCAGTCCGCGGAGGAGAATCCTTCGAAGACGGATTTCTCGTCCGCATCGGCCTCCAATTTCACTTTGCTGCCCTTTGCGAGCTGCTCCTCACATGGCACCGGCGGGCAAACGATCTCCCCACCTTGCACCGTTCCGCGACCGTCGCCGATTACGACGACTTCCAACGTGAAGGATTCGTCCTCGCTAGCACCATTCGTCCCATCGCCGTTATTTGCCTGCCCCTGCTTGCCATTGACATCGTTGAGGGAAGAAGAGTCGCCCGCCTCGTTTGAGTCGTCGGCGATGACGCCCAACGCGACGCCTCCACCGAACAAGAACGCGAACAGCAAGGCCAGCGAGAGCAGGCGCAGCCCAGACGGGCGTCGGGGGCGGGTCCGGACGAGTGCGGGAAGCCGGTGATCGTCGAGGAACATCGTGATCGTGGTCCCGAGACCACCGGGGCCCCTCCTGTCGCTGACAGTGCTACAGTCGTGCACATGGCGCGCGCCGTTTCGATCCGGGAGCTGAGGAATTCCACCTCAGCAGTTGTTTCTGAGCTGGAAGCCGGTGAACGATTGACGCTGACGGTCAATCGGCGCCCGGTCGCGGACATCCTTCCCCATGCCGAGGATCGAGACCCCTGGGTCCCCGCCGGCGAGCTACGCCGTATCGTGGGCGAGGCACCTGCCGATGCCGGCCTGCTGGACGATCTCGCCGATGTCCGCGGCGCTGAGCTCGACGATTGACCCGGGCGATCGCCGACACCTCGGTCTTCATCGCCCAAGAGGCGGGTCGCCGGCTGGGTGAGCTACCCGAGGAGATCGCAGTCTCGGTAATTACTGCCGCCGAGTTGGAGTTGGGCGTTCTGCGAGCGGCGGATCCAGATGCTCGCGCGGTCCGGCTCTCCACCCTTTCCCGCGTGCAAGCAACCTATCCGTTGCTCCCCGTCGATCCCGAGACCGCGAGCTGTTTCGCACGCATCGCCTCTACCGAGCGGTCCAAGGGCCGTCGCCTCCGTCGCCACGACACCTGGATCGCCGCGACCGCGATGCGCCATGGCGCCGCGGTGGTAACCCAGGACAGCGATTTCTCCTCGTTCGAGACAGTGGAGGTCATTCGAGCCTGAGGACCACCTCGCCCCTGACACGGCGATCGGTTCCAAGAAACTCGCCGTCGTGCGTGCCGGCCTGCTCAGACCTCGACGATCACCGGCAGGATCATCGGCCGCCGCTTGAGGCGCTTGTAGACGAACTTGGCGAGATCGTCGTGGAGGATCTTCTCGATCAGCTCGACCGCGTGGACGTCGTCGTCGGCGGCGCGGTCGAGCGAGTCTTCGACCGCCTCGCGGACCTCGGCGAGGAAGGCGCCTTCGTCCTCGGTCATCGGCACCCCGCGCAGGACGATCTCGTGGTCGGCGACCGTCTCGCCCTCGTCGGCTGAGACCGCCGCGACGACGAACATGATCCCGTCGGCGGAGAGCGTGCGCCGGTCGCGCATCGCGCTCTCGGTCGGGTCGCCGAGCTCGATCCCGTCGACGAAGAACATTCCGGCCCGCTCGCGCTCGGCGAAGCGGGCGCCGTCCGCGTCGATCTCCAGCGGCAGCCCGTTGTCGCCGCGGAAGACGTCCTCGGCGGCCATGCCGAGCGCTTCGGCCATCTCGGCGTGCAGGCGGATCCGCTTGTGGTCGCCGTGGACCGGCATCAGGTAGCGCGGCCGGGTCAGGTTGAGCATCAGCTTCATCTCTTCGCGGTGGCCGTGCCCGGAGGTGTGGATCGGCGCGTCGCGGGCGGTGACCACGTCGCAGCCGATCTTGAAGAGGCGATCGACCGTGTCGTTGATCGCCCGCTCGTTGCCGGGGATCGGGGTCGCCGAGAAGACGACGGTGTCGCCGGCGTGCAGGCGGACCTGGCGGTGCTCGCGGTGGGCCATCCGGCGCAGCGCCGCGAGCGGCTCGCCCTGCGAGCCGGTGGTGATGATGACCAGCTCACGGTCGGGGACCTTGGCGATCCCCTGCGGCTCGACCAGCATCCCCTTCGGCACCTTGATGTGGCCGAGTTCGCGGCCGATGCCGACGTTCTTGACCATCGAGCGGCCGAGCAGCGCGACCCGGCGGCCGAGCGCGTCGGCGGCGTCGATGACCTGCTGGACGCGGTGGATGTTGGAGGCGAAGCTGGTCACGACGATCCGTCCCTCGCACTGCGCGAAGACATCGCGCAGGGCCGGCCCCACGTCGGACTCCGAGGGGGCGAAGCCGGCCCGGTCGGCGTTGGTCGAGTCGCCGCAGAGCGCCAGCAGCCCCTCCTCGCCGAAGCGCACCAGCCGGGCGACGTCGGCGGGCTTGCCGTCGACCGGGGTCTGGTCGAAGCGGTAGTCGCCGGTGAACAGCACGGTCCCCAGCTCGGTGGTCAAGGCGACCGCCGCGGCGTCGGGGATCGAGTGGGTCATGTGGACCAGCTCGATCCCGAACGGCCCCGCCTTGACCTGCTTGCCCGGCTCGAGCAGCTTGACCGGCGTCTTCAGCTTGTGCTCGGCCAGCTTCGATTTCGCCATCGCGACGGTGAGGCGGCGCCCGTAGACGATCGGCACCGCGTCTTCGCCGAGCCGGCGCAGCACCCAGGGCAGGGCGCCGAGGTGGTCCTCGTGGCCGTGGGTGATCACGATCGCCTCGATCTGCTCGGCGCGCTCTTCGAGGTAGGTGAAGTCGGGCAGGACGAGGTCGATGCCGTGCATCTCGGCGGTCGGGAAGCGCACGCCGGCGTCGACCACGACGATCCGCCCGCCGTACTCGACGACGGACATGTTCTTGCCGATCTCACCGAGGCCGCCGAGCGGCAGGATGCGAAGTTTGGGTTTGCTCATAGCGTGCAGTTGATCAGTTCCGGGCGGACGCCACGTCGGCTCAGCGCCGCGGGCCGGCCTCGCAGGTGAGCGAGTAGCCCCAGCCGGAGCCGCCGTCGCAGTGGTCGCGATCGCGACCGCCGTAGAGCTTGTCGGCGTCGGGACCGCCGTAGAGTTTGTCCCGGCCGCCTTCGCCGTGGCAGCCGTCCTGGCCCCGGCCCATGATGCAGATGTCGCGGCCGGGCCCGCCCCAGCAGCCGTCGCTGCCGGCGCCGTGCTTGCAGTAGTCGTTGCCGGGCCCGCCGACGCAGTCGCTGTTGCGCGGCCCGGTGATGCAGATGTCGTCGCCGCCGCGGCCGACGCAGCGGTTGCGCCGCGCCCCTTCCGGGTAGCAGGTGTCGCGCTCGCCGTTGCCGATGAACTTGTCGGAGCCGTCGCCGAGGCGGACCGTGAGCGGCGCCGGCAGGCGGTCCAGCACCTCGACGAAGTCGCCCGACGGCCCCATGTTCACTTCGATCCTGTTGGCGCCGCGCAGGGGGCAGACCGCGACCACCCGGCCGCGCGTGAAGCGACAGCCGGTCGGGCGGGCGTGGGCCATCAGCCCCTCGACCACCAGCCGGGGCCCCTTGACGCTGAGCTGCAGGTGCGAGCCCGAGGCGGCCCCGTGAACGACGATCTGCCCCTGCGGCGTGGCCGGGGCGGAGAAGAGCACCAGAACCAGCAGGGCGGCCAGTCCGGCAACGGTCGCTGTTCGTCGAGCCGAGATCGCGGACACCTTAGACGACGGGGATGACCCAATCAGCTCTCGATCCGGCCGCGGCAGAGCGCGCTTCGCGCCCGAGCCGGCTATAGCGGCGACGCCGTGAGGCGCCGCCGCCTCGCCTACTCCAGTTTGCCGATCTTGAAGATCTTGGTGCCGCAGTCGGGGCAGGTGCCCTGAATCGCTGGGCGACCGTTCTTCATCGTCACCTGCTTGGCGTCCTTGATCTCGACCTTCTTACGCTCCTTGACGCAGTAACCCTCAGGCATGGGTCTCCTTTCGTTGCCGCTCCGGGCAAGACTCGCGTCGGTGCGCGAGGTGGATTGCGGCGAATGTAACGCAGGGCGGGGACGACCACCAGGCACAAACGTGCGAATCGGCACAAGCGCCTGGCCGGCCGGCCTATTCGTTTTCCTCCGAGCGCTCTCTCGCCTGATCGAGCAGCTCGCGCAGTTTGGCGCTCTCCGCGCCGCCGCCGGTCGCGTCGCCCGTGCTGCTGCCGGCTGCCCCGCCCGTGCCGCTGCCGACGCCCCCGTCCGCGCCGTTCCCGGTCCCGCCTCCGGCGCCACCGTTGCCGTCCTCGCCGTTTTGCGGCTCGGGGATCGGCGCCGGCTCGGGCTCGGCTTCGGGCAGCGGGGCGGTCGCCGGGGGCGCCGTGCCGCCGGCCGCCAGTTCGTCGATCCGCGTTTCGAGCTTCTCCTGCAGCTCCTGCACGTCGCTCTCGCTGACCGAGCTCTCGCGGGCGTCGATCGCCAGGTAGACGGCCGCGCCGGCGATTCCGATTGCGATCACGGCGAGGGCGAGGAAGACGCGGGTGCGCTTGCCGAGCTTGCGCTCGACCTCGCCGACCCATGCCCTCAACCCATCCAGCGACATCGCTCTAACTTAGTCGAGAACCGCGCCGGGCGGCTGGGTCAAATACCCTGCGGTCCGCACTTCCCACGGCGGTGCCGCTCGCCACTCAACGCAAGGAGACCCCCGCATGCCCGAGGCAGTAATCGTCGACACCGTCCGCACGCCGATCGGCCGCGCCTTCAAGGGCTCGCTGGCCCAGCTGCGCCCCGACGAGATGGGCGCCTTCGTCGTCGACCGGCTGCTCGAGCGCAACCCCGAGGTCGATCCGGCCGAGGTCGAAGACCTCTTCTGCGGCTGCGGCATGCCGCAGGGCCTGCAGGCGTTCAACATCGGGCGGGTCATCAGCCTGCTCTCCGAGAAGCTGCCGCAGGAGGTCAACGGCGTGACCGTCTCGCGCTACTGCTCCTCCAGCCTCGACGCGATCCGCCACGCCGGCAACGCGATCAAGGCCGGCGAGGGCGACGTCTACATCGCCGCCGGGGTCGAGTGGGTGAGCCGCTACAACGAGCGCACCGAGCCGGCCGGCGCCGACGACCAGAACCCGAACCTGCAGGGCAACGACGGCCAGCCCAACGTCTACATCGACATGGGCCTGACCGCGGTCAACGTCGCCAACCGCTACGAGGTCAGTCGCGCCGACATGGACAAGTTCGCGCAGCGTTCCCAGGAACTCGCCGTGCAGTCGCAGGAGGACGGCTTCTTCGACCGCGAGATCGTCCCCGTGACCCTGCCCGACGGCACCGAGGTGGCCAAGGACGACGGCCCGCGCGCCAGCTCGACCCTGGAGAAGCTCTCCGAACTGCCGGAGGCCTTCGGCGCCGGCGGCGTCACCGCCGGCAACTCCTGCCCGCTCAACGACGGCGCCGCCGCGGTGCTGCTGATGAGCGACACCAAGGCCAAGCAGCTGGGCCTGACCCCGCGCGCCCGCATCGTCACCGCCGCCACCTACGGCAACGAGCCCGAGTACATGGGCGTGGCCCCGATCGGCGCCGTCAAGAAGGTGCTCGATCGCGCCGGGATGACGATCGACGACGTCGGCACGGTCGAGCTCAACGAGGCCTTCGCCGCCCAGGTGATCCCGATCATGGACGAGTGCGACATCCCGCTGGAGAAGCTCAACACGCACGGCGGCGCGATCGCCCTCGGCCACCCCTTCGGGATGACCGGCGCCCGCATCATGGGCACCCTGCTGAACGTGATGGAGACCGACGACCACCAGGTCGGGATCGAGACCATGTGCGTCGCCGGCGGGCAAGGCAAGGCGATGCTGGTGGAGCGGGTCTGAGGCGATTTGACCGGCGCATATCGGCGTCCTCGGTCGCTCGCGTGCAGAGCACGCCACGCTCCCTGCGTCCTTGATCTGCTTGGTCAACTCGCCTCAGACCGTGACTGAATCTGTCATTACCGCTGAGACCGCGCGCGCCTTCCTGCCGGGCAGTTTCCCCGGTGACCTCGGGATCGAGCCGCTGGAGATCGAGGACTCGCATGCGCGGGGGCGGATCGTCGTCGACGAGCGCCACCTGCACCCGGGCGGCTTCGTCCACGGCGGCGTCTGGACCGCGCTGGGCGACACGGTCGCCGCCTGGGCGACCTTTCGCAGTCTCCCGGCCGGGCACAACTTCACGACGATCGAGCTGAAGCTGAACGTCTTCGCCGCCGGCGTGCTCGGCGACGAGATCGTCGCCGTGGCCGAGCCGCTGCACGCCGGCAAGAGCACGGTCGTGATCGAGGTGCGCATGGAGCGCCGCCGCGAGGGCGCCGAGCCGCGCCTCGCCGCCAACCTGATCGTCAGTCAGTTCGTGTTGCCTCCGCAGGGCTGACAGGGACTTCCAGCGCTTCTATCTGCGGCAAGCGCCAGAGCAGGCTGGCGATCGTCAGGCCTACGGCCGCGCAGAGCAACGCGACGAACCACTGGGCCGAGCTGAGCATCGTCATCTCGAAGAAGTGGCGCAGCGGGCCGATCGCGAGGATCCCGGCGAAGAGGGCGCCGAGGCCGGCGACCATCGCCAGCATGTAGCTCTGGATCGCGATGTGCTCGCGGCCGGGGCCGCGCTCGAGCAGCAGCACGAAGGCGAGGCCGAGCACGATCAGCGTCGTCGTCGCCGCGGTCCGGCCGGCCTCGAGCGAGCCGCCGAACACCGTGTCGACGAGGAAGAAGCAGAGGATCGAGCCGAGCGCCGTCGCCAGCCCGGCCGGCACCGCGAAGGCGGCCAGCGCGCGCAGCAGGCGGCCCCGGTACAGCGGCCCGTCCGAGGGCGCCAGAGCGAGCACGAAGGAGGGGATGCCGATCGTCAGGAAGGCGGCCAGGGTGAGATGGCGGGGCAGGAAGGGGAAGGCCCAGCCGGGAATCGCGACGAGCACGATCAGCGCCGCCGCGTAGACGGACTTGGTCAGGTAGAGGCGGCCGAGGCGGTGGATGTTGCGGGCGATCCGCCGCCCCTCGGCAACCGCCTCGGGCAGGCGGGCGAACTGGTCCTTGAGCAGGACCACGTCGGCGATCCCCTTGGTCACCTGGGCGCCTGAGCCCATCGCCACCGCCAACCGCGCCTGCTTCAGCGCCGGCACGTCGTTGACCCCGTCGCCGATCATCGCCGTGTAGCGGCCGGCGGCGCGCAGCGCCTCGACCAGCGCCCGCTTCTGCTCCGGCGCGATCCGGCAGAAGATCGTGTTGGCCTGCGCCGCGGCGGCGAGGCCCTCCGGGTCCTCGGGCAGTTCGGAGCCGTCGATCACGCCGGCGTCGGCCGGCACCCCGACCGCGTAGGCGACCGCCGTGACCGTCGCCCGCGCGTCGCCGGAGATCAGCTTCAGGTCGACCCCCTCCTCGCGGATGAAGGCGATCGTCTCGGCGGCGTCGGCGCGCAGCGTCTCCTCGAGGACGACCAGCGCGACCGCGGTCAGGCGCGGCGGCGGGGCGTGCTCGGGGTCGTCGGGCAGCCCCTCGCTCGACTGGCCGAAGGCGACGACGCGGCGCCCCGCGGCGGTCTCCTCGGCCAGTTTCCGGGCCAGCCCCGGCGGCAGCTCCAGGGCGCCGCTCGCGGCGAGGATGTCGGGCGCGCCGAGCACGTAGCTGACCCCGCCGAGCCGCAGCCCGCTCCACTTCCATCTCGAGGAGAACGGCACTTCGCCGCCGACCCGCGCCGGCGTCGCCGGGAAGGCCTCGGCGATCGTCTCCAGGGTGCGGTTGCGATCGCCGGCGCTGGCGGCGAAGCGCCCCAGCGCCGTCTGCGCCTCGTCGGGGTCGGTCCCCTCCGCCACCTCGATGCCGAGCAGGCGCAGGCGCCCGTCGGTCAGCGTGCCGGTCTTGTCGACGCAGATCGTGTCGACCGCGGCGAGGCTCTCGGTCGCGCTCATCTGCTGGACCAGCGTGTCGCGGCCCGCCAGCCGCACCGCCGCGACCGCGAAGGTGACGCTCATCAGCAGGACCAGCCCCTCGGGGATCAGCGTGATCAGGCCGGCGGTCGCCGTCTGCGCCGCCTCGACCAGGTCGACGCTGCGCAGCTGGAAGGTCAGCAGCAGCAGCGCGGCCAGCGGCAGCAGCGCCCAGGTGCAGGCGACGAGCACGCGGTTGACCTCTTCCTGCAGCGGCGAGGGCGGGTGGCGGAAGGCCTTCGCCTCGCCGGCCAGCCGCCCGGCGTAGCTCTCCTCGCGCACCGCGTCGACCCGGTAGTGGCCGGAGCCGGAGAGGCAGAAGGAGCCGGAGAGCGCCCGCTCGCCGAGCTCCTTGCGCACCCCGTCGGCCTCGCCGGTCAGCAGCGACTCGTCGAGCGTCATGCCGCGGCTGGCGATCGTCTCGCCGTCGGCGACGAGCTGGTCGCCCGGCTCGATCGCGATCGTGTCGCCGGGGACGATCTCCTCGGCCAGCAGGCTGACGACCTCGCCGTCGCGGACGACCTTGGCGTGGGGGGCGACCAGCACCGCCAGCTCGTCCAGCGTCCGCTTCGCCTTCAGCTCCTGGCGGATGCCGATGTAGGAGTTGACGATCGCGATCAGGCCGAAGACGGCGTCGGCGAACAGCCCCAGCGAGAGGATCAGGACGAAGAAGACGCCGATGATCGCGTTGAAGAGGGTGAAGACGTTGCCGGCGACGATGCTCGCGACCGAGCGCGAGGAGGGGTCCGCCGGCGGGCCGAGCTTGCGCAGGCGCTTGGTAGCCTCGGCGCTGCTCAGGCCGCGCTCGGCGGCGTCGGGGAGGTCGGTGGCGGTGGCGTTCATCAGGGGACATTCAATAGGGTTCCCGGCGGATGTCACTAAAACTCGGATTGAACCTCGGCTACTGGGGCATCGGCCCGTCCGGCGACGACGCCGTCGAGGTCGTCCAGGCGGCCGAGGCGGCCGGCTTCGAGTCGGTCTGGGCGGCCGAGTCCTACGGCTCCGACGTGGTCAGCGTGCTCGCCTGGCTGGCGCCGCAGACGAAGACGATCAAGCTCGGCGCAGCGATCCTGCAGGTGCCCGCCCGCCCACCCGCCGCCGCGGCGATGGCCGGCGCGACGATCGACAAGCTCTCCGGCGGCCGTTTCATCTTCGGCTTCGGGCCCTCCGGGCCGCAGGTCTCCGAGGGCTGGTACGGCGTCCCCTACGCGAAGCCCTGGGGCCGCACCCGCGAGTACATCGAAGTCGTCCGCGAGATCGTCGCCCGCGAGGGCAAGCTCGACCACCAGGGCGAGCATTACAAGCTGCCGCTGCCGGACGGCGAGGGCAAGCCGCTGAAGCTCAACTTCCACCCTGAGCGCAACCGGATCCCCGTCTTCGTCGGCGCGATCGGGCGCAAATCGGTCGAGATGGCGGCCGAGATCTGCGACGGCTGGATCCCGATCTTCTTCTCGGTCGACGCCTTCGAGCAGACCTGGGGCGAGCACCTCGAGGCGGGCTTCGCCAAGGGCGGCCGGCAGCGCTCCGACCTCGAGGTCAGCCCCTCCCTGCAGGTCGCCATCGACGGCGACCAGGAGGCGGCGAAGAGCGTCGTCAAGGCCGGCCTCGTCCTCTACTTCGGCGGCATGGGCAGCCGCAAGACCAACTTCTACGTCGACCTCGCCCACCGCTTCGGCTTCGGCGAGGTCGCCGACGAGGTCCAGCGCCGCTTCCAGGAGGGCGACCGCGGCGGCGCCTTCGAGGCGATGCCCGACGAGATCGTCGAGGCGACCTCGCTGGTCGGCAGCGAGGCCGAGGTGGCGGCGCGGATCGAGCGCTTCCGCGGCGCCGGGATCGACCGCCTGATCGTCTCGCCGGTGCACACCGAGCGCGACCAGCAACTGCACACGATCCAACGCCTGGCCGCCCTGGCAGCCGGCTGACCCGGCAGCGACCCGATCCCATAACCTTCCGCGCCGCATGAAGATCGGAGTGCCGAAAGAGACCGTCGAGGGGGAGCGCCGCGTCGCGCTCGTCCCCGATGCCGTCAAGTCGCTGAAGAAGACCGCGAACGTCGACCTGGCCGTCGAGCGCGGCGCCGGCGACGCCGCCGGCCACCCCGACTCCCAGTACGAGGAGGCGGGTGCCGAGCTCGTCGACCCCGACGTCGCCTGGGGCGCCGACGTCGTTCTCCGCGTCGCCGCCCCGACCGCCGAGCAGATCGCCAAGCTCAACTCCGGCCAGCTGCTGATCGGCCACCTCTCGCCCTGGACCGCGGCCGAGACCAACCAGGCGCTCGCCGCCTGCGGGGCGACCAGCTTCGCGATGGAGGCGATCCCGCGCACGACGCGCGCCCAGGCGATGGACGCGCTCTCCTCGCAGGCCGCCGCCGGCGGTTACGCGGCGACGCTGATCGCCGCCCGCGAGTCGGGCCGCTTCTTCGGCATGATGACCACCGCCGCCGGCACCGTGCCGCCGGCCAAGGTGCTGGTCCTCGGCGCCGGCGTCGCCGGCCTGCAGGCGGTCGCCACCGCGAAGCGGCTGGGCGCGATCGTCACCGGCTTCGACATCCGCCGCGCCGCCTGGGAGCAGATCGCCTCGCTCGGCGGGCGGCCGCTCGAACTCGACTTCATCCCCGACGCCGAAGGCGAGGGCGGTTACGCCCGGCCGCTCACCGACGAGGAGAACGCCAAGGTGGTCGAGGCGATCGGCGAGAACGCCGCCCGGCAGGACGTGATCGTCACCACCGCCGCGATCCCCGGCCGGCCGGCGCCGCTGCTGATCACCGCCGACGCGGTGCGCGGAATGCAGCCCGGCTCGGTGATCGTCGACCTCGCCGCTGAGAGCGGCGGCAACTGCGAGCTGACCGAGGCCGGGCGGACCGTCGAGGAGGGCGGCGTCAAGGTGGTCGGCCCGCGCAACCTGGCCAGTGAGATGCCGGCCCCGGCCTCGCAGCTCTACGCCAAGAACCTCGAGAACCTGCTCGGCCTGCTGATCGACGAGGAGGGTGGGCTGAAGGTCGACTTCGAGGACGACATCGTCGCCGCCGCCTGCATCACCCACGGCGGCGAGATCCGCAACGAGAGGGCGGCCAAATGACCCTTTTCACCGAGCTGACCATCTTCGTCCTCGCCGCCTTCGTCGGCTTCGAGGTGATCTCGAAGGTGCCGACGACGCTGCACACGCCGCTGATGTCGCAGACCAACGCGATCCACGGGATCGTCATGCTCGGCGGGCTGATCGTCGTCGGCTACGCCAACGACCCGCTCGAGTACATCATCGGCACGATCGCGATCGCCTTCGGCGCGATCAACATCGTCGGCGGCTTCATGGTCACCGACCGGATGCTCGGCATGTTCAGCAAAAAGCCGAAAGCCAAGGCTGAGGGCGGCGGCAAGGGCGGGGCGGGCGGATGATCCAGGCTGTTCTGGAGCCGGGCGGCGACGCCGCCACGGCGCTCTACATCGTCGCCTTCTCGCTGTTCATCATCGGGATCAAGCGCGGCACCCACCCGACCAGCGCCAAGCAGGGCAACCTGATCGCGGCCGTCGGCATGGCGATCGCCGTCGTCACCACGCTGCTGCTCGACGGGATCGGCAACTGGGGCGTGATCTTCGGCGCCCTGGCGATCGGCAGCGCGATCGGCATCGTCGCATCGACCCGGGTGCAGATGACCGAGATGCCGCAGATGGTCGCCCTCTACAACGGCGTCGGCGGCGGCGCGGTCGCCCTGATCGCCTGGGCGGAGATCCGCCACGGGATCGCGCTCGATCACGCGATCCCGCTCGACACGCTGATCCCGGTCCTCTTCTCGGCCGTTGTCGGCTCGATCTCCTTCTGGGGCTCGAACATCGCCTTCGCCAAGCTCCAGGACCTGATCCCGACCAGGCCGCTTGCGGTGCCGGGCCAGCAGGTGATCAACGCCGTCCTGCTGATCGGCATCGTCGTCGCCTGCGTCAACCTCGCGATCAACAACGACGGGCCCTCGCAGGCGATCTTCATCGGCGTCCTGATCGCCGCCGCGATCCTCGGCAACCTCGTCGTGCTGCCGATCGGCGGCGCCGACATGCCGGTCGTGATCTCGCTGCTCAACGCCTTCACCGGCCTCGCCGCGGCCGCCGCCGGCTTCGCCCTCGACAACGTGGCGCTGATCGTCGCCGGCACCCTGGTCGGCTCCTCGGGAACGATCCTGACGATGGAGATGGCGACGGCGATGAACCGCTCGGTCGGCCACATCCTCTTCGCCGGCTTCGGCGGCGCGCCCTCTGGCGGCGGCGGCGCGGGCGACGGCGAGGAACGGCCGCACACCTCGATCGGCGCCCAGGACGCGGCGATCAAGCTGGCCTACGCCGACACGGTCACGATCGTGCCCGGCTACGGCCTCGCCGTGGCCCAGGCCCAGCACGCGATCAAGGAGGTCGCCGACGAGCTCGAGCAGCGCGGCGTCACCGTCAACTACGCGATCCACCCCGTCGCCGGCCGCATGCCGGGCCACATGAACGTCCTGCTCGCCGAGGCCGACGTGCCCTACGAGCAGCTCAAGGAGATGGAGGAGGTCAACCCGGAGCTGCCGCGCACCGACGTGGCGGTCGTCGTCGGCGCCAACGATGTCACCAACCCGGCGGCGAAGAACGACCCGGACAGCCCGATCGCGGGGATGCCGATCATCGAAGTCAGCGAGGCGCAGCAGGTGATCGTGATCAAGCGCTCGCTCAGCCCCGGCTTCGCCGGCATCGACAACGACCTCTTCTACGAACCGAACACCTCGATGCTCTTCGCCGACGCCAAGGCTGCCGCTTCGGAGATCGCCGCCGAGATCGGCAACCTCTGATTCGGTTTTCCGTGGGGGCTATCCCGGTAGGGGTTCCACTTAACTTTTTCTGAAGACACGGTGCGGCCGTCCGAGGTTGGGCGCGCAGAAAAAGTACAAGACGTTCCACCCCTACCGGGATAGCCCTTACCTCAATCGGTGCCGCTGGCCTCTGGATCGCTCCAAACCCGCTTCCGCCACGGTGGGCTGACCGCGAAGCCGTGGGCGTCACCTTGCGCGGCGACGATTGACTCCAGCGGGACCAGATGGACGCGGCGGCCGGGCGCGATCCGGTCGATGCGGAGGAAGCCGTTGGCATTGCCGGCGTGGCTGCCCCCGGAGACGACGAGCAGGCGCGTCTCCGGGCCCCAGCCGTTGCGCGGCCGCGCCCCGACTGCCTCGGCCGCGTCGCGCAGGGGGATCAGGCCGGCGTCCGAACCGGCGTTGGCGAGGCTCCGCACGTGGTTGTAGCCGTGATGGGAGGAGGCCCGCTGCGCGACCCGCCCGTCCGGTCCGATCCTGAACTGGGCGGACTCCCAGTCGTCGCGGTGGTAGCCCGCAGCTTCTGCGATCGGCACCCCGCGCAGGGTCGCGGAGTCGGGGTAGTAGGTCCAGTACTGGAGATAGAGATTGCCGGCCCGCGGTCCGGAGCAGTCGAGGCCCGGCACGCCGGCTTCACCGGCAGACGAAGGCAACGAGCCCCCCGGGCGGTCGCGGCAATCGACCACACGGACGAACGCCGTCACCGGCAGCCCCGCGTCCGTCTCGCCGACCAGGCCGCGGGCGGACCCGTCCGCGCAAGCCGTCGCACGGCAACGCCGGAAGTCCACCGGCAGCGCCCGCGATCCCTGCTCGAACAGGAGCGTCGGCATATGCCGCCGGACCAGCTTCCCCACCTCCGTCCCGTAGGCGGCAATCAGCCGCGGTTCATCCCCACACCGCTCGGCCATCGCCACGGCACAAAGCATCCGTGACACCACAGCCCGCGCAAGCTCTGCCCCCGGAACCCGCACGCCCGCCACAACGAGCGCCGCAAGCAAGAGGGCGACCACAGCGACGAGCCCGACCCACTCGACCGTCCCCTGTCCGCGCTCCTCCATGCACCATCAAGGCCACAGGAAGCGAATCTCTCCCCCTTTTCGGAAAGGCCTATCCCGCGACCCGCTAGGGTTTCCGCATCGCCACCGAGGTGACGGCACAGTCCTACTCCAAGGAAGCGATCGGGGACCGGCTCGCAGCGGCGCGGCAGCGCACCTACGAGCTGATCGAGCCGCTCGACGACGAGCAGCTCAATCGGGTCTACTCGCCGATCCTCAGCCCGCTTGCCTGGGACCTTGGCCACATAGCCAACTTCGAGGAGCTCTGGCTGGTCCAGACGATCGGCGAGCGCGAGCCGCTGCACGGTGACCTCGGTCGCTTCTACGACGCGATCGAGAACCCGCGCAAGAACCGCGGCGAGCTGCCGATCCTGCGCGACGCCGAGCTGCGCTCCTACCTCGCCGACGTGCGTGAGCGCGCCCTCGAGGTGCTCGCCGAGGTTGAGATCGGGCCCGACTCGCCCGACCCTCTGCTGCGCGACGGTTTCGTCTACGAGATGTTGATCGCGCACGAGCACCAGCACAACGAGACGATGCTGCAGCTGCTGCAGATGGTCGACGGATACGAGCTGCCCGAGGCGGTGAAGAGCGTGGGGTGCCTCTCGCCCGGACAATTGCCGGTCCAGTTGGACCGGCAATTTGAGTATCCGCCCGTTCGAGAGGCACCCCACGCTCTTTCCGTGCCCGGCGGCGAGCACGAGATCGGCACCCCAGCGCGGGGCTTCGCCTACGACAACGAGCGGCCGCGGTACACGGTCGAGCTGGCGGCGTTCGAGATCGACGCCTTCCCGGTGACCAACGGCGAGTACGCCGCCTACCTGGACGAGACCGGGGCCGAGCCGCCGCTTTACTGGGAGCGGGAGGGGGACGGCTGGGTGCGCACTGCGATGGGCCGCCGTGAGCCGATCGCGCCCGACGCACCCGTGATTCACGTCAGCTGGGAGGAGGCCGACGCCTTCGCGCGCTGGGCGGGCAAGCGCCTGCCGAGCGAGTTGGAGTGGGAGGTGGCCGCGCGCGCCGCCACGCCCGACGGCGAGAACCCGCTCGGGCTGCCCGGCGCCGGCCAGGTCTGGGAATGGACCGCCTCGGATTTCCTCGCCTACCCCGGCTTCGAGGCTTTCCCCTACGAGGAGTACTCGCAGGCCTTCTTCGGCGCCGGGTACAAGGTGCTGCGCGGCGCTTCCTGGGCGACGCACCGCGACGACCTGCGACCGAGCTTCCGCAACTGGGACCTGCCGCAACGCCGCCAGATCTTCTCCGGCTTGCGCTGCGCGAGGGACGCGGGATGACCCCCGGCGCGGCCGCCGAGCCGATCGAGATCGAGGTCCGCCTGCGCGCCGACGGCGGCGTCGCGATGGCCCGCGAGGTCCGCCTCGGGCTGACCGCGAAGCCCAAGCAGCTGGCGCCGAAGTACTTCTACGACGAGCGCGGCTCGCAGCTCTTCGAGCGGATCACCGGCCTGCCCGAGTACTACCCGACCCGCGCCGAGCGCGAGATCCTCGCCGCGCGCTCGGCTGAGATCGTCGCCGCCGCCGGCGAGCCGGGGACCCTGGTCGAGCTCGGCTCCGGCTCCGCCGCCAAGACCCGCCACCTGCTCAGCGCGATGCGCGACGCCGGCTGCCTCACCACATACGTCCCGGTCGACATCTCCGCCGAGATCACCCACGAAACCGCCGCGGCGCTGGTCGGCGAGTATCCGGGCCTGACGATCCGCGGCCTCGTCTGCGACTTCGAGCACGACCTCGAGCGGATCCCCAACGGCGGCGGCGGGCGCCTCGTCGCCTTCCTCGGCGGCACGATCGGCAACCTCTTCCCGGACGCCCGGCGTGACTTCCTGACCCGCATCGCGGCCCTGCTGGAGCCGGGTGACCGCATCCTGCTCGGCACCGACCTGGTCAAGAAGCCGGCGCGGCTCGAGGCCGCCTACGACGACCCCGGCGGGGTCACCGCCGAGTTCAACAAGAACGTCCTGCTCGTCCTCAACCGCGAGCTGGGCGGCGACTTCGACCCGGACGGCTTCGAGCACGTCGCCCGCTACGACGCCGAGCAGGCCCGCATGGATATCCGCCTGCGTTCGCTCGCCGAGCAGATCGTGCGCCTCGACGGCCTCGACCTGACCGTGCGCTTCGCGGCCGGGGAGGAGATGCGAACCGAGATCTCCGCCAAGTTCACCCGCGAGCGGCTGGAAGCGATCTATCGGGAGGCGGGCCTGCGGCCGGATGGATGGTTCACCGATCCCGCCGGCGATTACGCGCTCAGCCTTGCATCGGTTTAGAGTCGCAAACCGTGGATACCCGTACAAAGACTGAGGGGGATCTGATTTGAGTCTTGACGTCTACCTGCACGGGGAGCGCGTCGGGACCCTGTTCCCGGCGGGCGACAACGATTACCGCCTCGCCTACGAGCCTGAGCTGGTCGAGCGGATCGGGCCGGGCAAGGCATTGCTCAGCAACTCGCTGCCGGCCCGCCCGGAGCCCTACAGCGCCGAGGCCACCAAGGCCTACGTCGAGGGACTGCTGCCCGAGGGCCCGCGCCGCGACCGCCTCGGGCGGGAGCTGGAGATCGACGCGGCCGATGGCTACCTGCTGCTGGCCGAGCTGGGCCAGGACTGCCCGGGTGCGGCGACCTTCCTGCCGGAGGGCGAGTCGCCACGGCCGCGCGACCGCGACTCGGCCGACTGGCTGAGCGAGGACGAGCTGGCCGAGCTCGTCAAGCGACCCCCGTCTGGGCTTCGCGGCCCAGATGGCGAGCGGCGGATGCGCTTCACGCTGCCCGGGCAGCGCCACAAGCTCGCCCTCGTCCACGACGAGGGCGGCGGGCGCTGGGCCTGGCCCGAGGCCGGTCTGCCGAGCACGCACGTGATCAAGCCCGATACGGGCGAATACCCCGAATACGTCGCCAACGAGATGTTCTGCATGACGGTCTGCCGCCAGGTCGGCCTGCCGGTCGCCAAGGCGGGCGTCGAGCAGCTCGGCGGCCGGCGCTGCCTGGTCTCGCCGCGCTATGACCGGGTCGTCGGCGAGGGCGGGGAGAACGTCAAGCGGCTCCACTGCGAGTCGTTCTGCCAGGCGCTCGGCATCTCGCCGGACGGCGGGGGAGAGGGCGACGAGGAGGAGGAGAACGGAACTCCCGGCTGGGCCGAAGCCCGCGGGCTCTTGAACGCGGTCAGCCGCCCCGACGAAGTGGTCAACCTGCTCACCGTGGCCTTCTGCAACTACATCCTCGGCAACGGCGACGTCCACGGCAGCAACTTCGTCCTGCTCGATCGCGAGGGGTCCTCGCTCGCGGGGTCGGGAAGCAAGTGGCGGCTCGCGCCGCTTACCGACATCACCTCGACGGTCGTCTACGACGACCCGATCCACCGCGGGCTGGTGATCTCGGACGAGTACGGGGAAACGTCGTACCTGCTCGAACTGGCCGAGGTCTGCGAAGCCTGCGAGTTCGACTTCGAAGTGATGCGCGGCCTGGCGGCGACCACGGCGACCCGTGTCGGCATGGCGGTGGAGACGATCGCGACGCGCTCGAAAAAGGAAGGTTGGCACCAGCCGATCGTCGACAAGATCGTCGAACTGGCGGCCGACCGCTCGTTCGGTTTAGGCGCGGAGGTCGAGTACTAAAGAGCGAGGGCGTCGATCGTCTCGCCGAGCCGGTCGGGCGGGACGATCGGGGTGAGGATCGGCAGCGTCACGCCGCCGGCGACGAAGGCGTCGAGCCGCTCGCGCATCTGGGCGGGCGAGCCGAAGACGAACATGTCCTCGATCAGCTCCCACGGGGCCGCCGCGGCAGCGGCCTGGCGGTCGCCCGACTCCCAGGCGGCGATCATCGGGTCGATCTGCTCGCCGTAGCCGAGCCAGCGGTAGAAGGCGGCGTAGACCGGGACGGTGATGTAGGAGGAGAACATGAAGCGGGCCAGCGGCTCGACCGCCTCGCGCTCGCCCGGCAGGCAGAAGAAGCGGCAGAGCAACTCGAAGCCCTGCGGTGCGCGCTCGAGTTGCGCGGTCACCTTGGCCAGCCCGCCGAGCGGCAGGAAGTTGGTGAAGGCGCCCTCGGCGCGTTCGACCGCCAGCTCGAGCATCTTGCCGCGCAGTGCCGCGAGCACGATCGGCACCCGCTCGGCCGGCGCCGTCTCGAGCTTGAAGCCGCTCGCGGTGCGTTCCCCGTCGAGCGCCGTGCGCAGGAACTCGACGGTCTCGCGCACCTTGCTCAGCGGCCGCTCGAAGGGGATCCCGTTCCAGCCTTCGACGATCCGGTCCGAGGAGGAGCCGATGCCGAGCACGAAGCGCCCGTTCGAGGCGTCGGCCAGCGCCGCCGCCTCCTGCGCGAGCAGCGCCGGGCCGCGCTGGAAGACGCCGACGACACCGGTCCCCAGCCGCGCCCGCTCGGTCCAGGCGGCGCTCAGGGCGAGCGGCGTGAAGCCGTCGGGGCCGTTGGTCTCGCCGCTCCAGATGTCGGTGTAGCCGGCCGCCTCGGCCCGCTTGACCAGCTGCTCGTGGGCGTGCAGGGGGGTTCCGGGCAGCGGCAGCGTCAGTCCCCATCTCTGAGCCATTTGGCGACCTTATAGGCTGCGGCTCGGATGAGCGAGACCCCGACGACGAAGCCCGACCGCAACCTCGCCCTGGAGCTGGTGCGGGTGACCGAGGCGGCCGCCCTGGCAGCCGCCCGCTGGGTCGGGCGCGGCGACAAGATCGCCGCCGACCAGGCCGCGGTCGACGCGATGCGCCACGTGCTCGACTCGGTTGCGATGGACGGCGTCGTCGTGATCGGCGAGGGGGAGAAGGACGAGGCGCCGATGCTCTACAACGGCGAGCAGATCGGCGATGGCAGCCCGCCGGTGGTCGACATCGCCGTCGACCCGCTCGAGGGGACGACGCTCTGCGCGCGCGGGATGCCCAGCGCTCTCGCCGTGATCGCGCTGGCCGAGCGCGGCTCGATGTTCGACCCCGGCCCCTGCGTCTACATGGAAAAGATCGCGGGCGGCGACGAGATCGCCGACCTGCTCGACCTCGACCGGCCGCTGCCGGAGACCCTGAAGCTGATCGCCGAGCGCAAAGGCGGCAGCGTCGGCGACGTCACCGTGGTGATGCTCGACCGCCCCCGCCACGAGGCGGCGATGGTGGAGGTGCGCGAGGCGGGCGGTCGCATCCGCCTGATCAGCGACGGCGATGTCTCCGCCGCCCTGCTCGCGGTCAGCGACCGTTCCCCGGTCGACCTGCTCTGGGGGATCGGCGGCACGCCCGAGGGGGTGCTCTCCGCCGCCGCGCTGAAGTCGATGGGCGGCCAGCTGCTCGGCCGTCTCTGGCCGCGCGACGAGGAGGAGCGCAGCGCCGCGCTCGACGGCGGCTACGACCTCGACCGGGTGCTCACAGCCGACGACCTCTGCGGCGGCGACGACGTCTTCTTCTCGGCCAGCGGCGTAACCGACGGCGACGTCCTCCAGGGCGTCCGCTACCGCGGCCCCGGCGCCAGCACCGAATCGCTGGTGATGCGCTCGCGCTCGGGCACCGTGCGCCGCGTCCACGCCCGCCACGATCGAGCCAAGCTGCGCACGATCATCGGCGAGCGCTACGGCTGACCCGTGGCGGAAGTCGAGAAAGTCGACGTCGCCGTCGTCGGAGCCGGGCTCTCCGGGTTGGCGGCGGCGCGGGCGCTGGTCGACGCGGGGCGCGAGGTCGTCGTGCTCGAGGCGCGCGACCGGGTCGGCGGCCGGCTGCTCAACGCGACCATGGGCGACGGGGTGACGGTTGACCTCGGCGGCGCCTGGGTCGGCTCGGATCACTCCCGGGTGCAGCGGCTCGCCGCCGAGCTGGGGATCGAGATCTTCGCCCAGCACGGCGCCGGCCGCAACCTGCTCGACCTCGGCGGCAAGCGGCGCCGCTACCGGGGCACGATCCCGCGCGTCGACCCACGCGGCCTCTGGGACCTCTTCATCGTCCGCCGCCGCCTGCATCGCCTCGCGCGGGTGGTCGGCGCGGAGCAGCCCTGGGCGGCCGAGCGCGCCGCCGAGCTCGACGGCGAATCGCTGGCCGAGTGGTGCCAGCGCAACGTGCGCAGCAAGGTCGCCCGCGACCTGATGGGCCTGGCCGGGCGCACGGTCTGGGGGGAGGCTCCCGAGCGGCTCTCGATGCTCCACGTGCTCTTCTACGTCGCCGCCGCGGGCAGCTTCGACAAGCTGATCGACACCGACGGCGGCGCCCAGCAGGACCGCCTCGACGGCGGCGCGCAGCTGCTGCCGCTCGGCCTTGCCGAGTCGCTCGGCGACCGGGTGCGGCTCGGCGCGCCGGTGCGGCGGATCGAGCAGGGCGATGCCTGCGTCCGCGTCTCGGCCGGCGGCGTCGAGGTCGAGGCGGCGCAGGCGATCGTCGCCGTGCCGCCGGCGATCGCCGCCCGGATCGAGCTCGACCCGCTGCCCCCGGGCCGCCCGCAGCTGGCCGAGCGCCTGCGGCCCGGCGCGCTGACCAAGTGCATGGCGCTGTACGAGGAGCCGTTCTGGCGCGCCGACGGGCTCAGCGGCGAGGCGGTCAGCGACGCCGGCCCGGTCACGCTCAGCTTCGACGCATCGCCGCGCGACGGCTCGGCCGGGGTGATGCTCGGCTTCGTCGGCGGGCCCGAGGCGCGCGAGCTGGCAACGCTGCCCGCCGAGGAGCGCCGCGCCGCGGTCCTCGCCTGCCTCGAGCGCCTCTACGGGCCGACCGCCGCGCGCCCCCTCGAGTACGTCGAACAGACCTGGACCGAGGAGGAGTTCTCCGGCGGCGGGCCGACCTCGAACTTCGGCCCCGGCGGCTGGACGGCCTGCGGCCCGGCGCTGCGCGAGCCCGTCGGCCGGATCCACTGGGCCGGGACCGAGACCGCGACCGTCTGGAGCGGCTACATGGAGGGCGCCCTGCAGGCCGGCGAGCGCGTCGCCGCCGAGGTCCGAGTGGCCAGCCGCCTGCGCGTCGGCTAGTGTCGGTCCGACCGCGCCACCGACCAGAGGAGCTCCCCGCATGGCGTACGAAATGAAGATCCGCGGTACCCAGAACGAGGTCAAGGTCCGCAGTCCCTGGGCCGCCGCCCTGCTGCCGATCGTCACGCTCGGCATCTACCACCTCGTCTGGTGGTACAAGATCAACCGCGAGCTGCGCGACTACGGCCAGGCCAAGGGCTACGACCTCGGCCAGAACCCGACCAACTCGGTGCTGGCGCTGTTTCCCGGCGGGATCGTCATCGTCCCGGCGCTGATCACCTACTGGCGCGGGACCAAGCGGGTCATGGGCGCCTCGCGCCTGGCCGGCAAGGAGCCGCTCAACGGCTGGATCGCGATCATCCTCTACGTGCTGCTCGCGCCCGGGCTCTGGGCCTACATCCAGGTCTCGCTCAACGACATCTGGCGCGAGGAAGCCGAAGCGTTGCCCGGCCAGGAGCTGCCGCCGGCGCCGGCCAGCGAGATGCCGCCGCCGCTGCCGTCCGAGCAGCAGCGACCCGTCGCGCCGTCCGAGCAGCAGCCGCCCGCGCCCTAGACTCGGGGGCGTGGATCGCGCCCTTCTGCAGCAGACCCTCGCCGAGGCGGGCGAGCCTGCCTATCGCGCCTCCCAGGTCTGGGAGTGGGTGGCGCGCGGGGTGGGTTCCTATGCCGAGATGACCAACCTGCCGGCGGGCCTGCGGGAGCGGCTGGAGGCGGCGGTGCCGCTCTCGACCCTGCAGCTGCGGGCCGAGGCGAAGTCCGACGACGGCACCGTCAAGGCGCTCTTCGACAGCGCCGACGGACGGCCGCTCGAGGCGGTGCTGATGCGCTACCGCGACGGGCGCCGCTCGGTCTGCGTCTCCTCGCAGTCGGGCTGCCCACTGACCTGCACCTTCTGCGCCACCGGCCAGATGAAGTTCGGCCGCAACCTCAGCGCCGACGAGATCCTCGACCAGGCGCTGCACTTCCGCCGCGTCGAAGCGATCGACCACGTCGTCTTCATGGGGATGGGTGAGCCGACGATGAACATCGACGCCGTGCTGGCCGCCTGCGAACGGCTGCCCGAGCTCGGCGTCACCCACCGCCGCACGGCGATCTCGACGGTCGGCTGGGTGCCCGGCATCGACCGCCTCGCCGAGTGCGAGATGCCGCTCAGCCTGGCGCTCTCACTGCACGCTCCCAACGACGCCCTGCGCTCGCGGCTGATGCCGGTCAACGAGCGCTACCCGCTGGCCGAGGTGCTGGCCGCCTGCGAGCGCTACCGCGCCCGCCGCCGCCGCAAGATCTTCGTCGAGTACGTGATGCTGGACGGGGTCAACGACCTGCCCGAGCACGCCCGCCAGCTCGCCGCGCTGCTCGACCGCCGTGTCTACAAGGTCAACCTGATCCCCTACAACCCGACCGGCGCCTACGACGGCTCGCCCCCGGAGCGGATCGAGCGCTTCCGCGCGATCCTCGCCGAGCACGGCCTCGGCGCCACGGTCCGCCTCACCCGCGGCCGCGACATCGACGCCGCCTGCGGCCAGTTGGCCGCCGCCGCCGCGTCTCCCTGACCGGAGGTGGTCGAGGTTTGAACCGCTATGCGACTCAAACCTCGACCACCCCCCTGGCCGGTCAGCCAGCTAGGATCGGCCGATGCCGCCTGAGGCCGCCGCCGCGCCCGCCCGCCGCGTCCCGCCGCCGGAGACGCTGAGCGACAACCCGCTGCGCCGGGTGGCCGAAGACGTCCGCGCCGAGATCCGCGTGCGCCGCCACGGCGCCTACCCGCCCGGACCGCAGGACTTCAGCATGGGTCGCACCCTGCAGGCGGCCAGCGACCCGCTGCCGCTGCTGCTCGACCTCTACGAAGAGCATGGGCCGATCTTCAGCGTCCGCCTGCTCCACCACCCGGTGATCTTCATGCTCGGCCCGGAGGCCAACCACTTCGTCACCGTCGCCCAGCCGGAGAGCTTCCACTGGCGCGAGGGCAGCTTCGGCGACCTGATCCCGCTGCTCGGCGACGGCCTGCTGACGATCGACGACGCCTACCACGACCGGGCGCGGGCGATCATGATGCCGGCCTTCCACCGCGAGCAGGTGGCGGCCTCGGTCGAGGCGATGATCGCCGAGGCGGCCCCGGCGGTCAAGTCGCTGCGGCCCGGTGAGGTCGTCGACGTCTACGAGTGGATGCGCGGCCTGGCGATGCGGATCGCGATGCGGGCGCTGCTCGGCCTCGACCCCGACGAGGCTGGCAAGGGCGCCGCCGCGGCTGAGCACTTCGAGCGCGCGCTCGGCTTCTACGGGATCGATTTCCACCTGCGGCTGCTGCGCGGCCGGGGCTCGCCCTGGTCGAAGATGACCGCCTCGCGGGCGATCCTCGACGAGATCGTCTACGCCGAGATCGCCCAGCGCCGCCGCGACCCGGATCCCGAGCGGATGGACATCCTCAGCCTGCTGGTCGGCGTCCGCGACGAGGAGGGCGAGGGCTTCTCCGACAAGGAGATCCGCGACCAGACGATGACCCTGATGTTCGCCGGCCACGACACCTCGACCTCGACCCTGACCTTCATGATGCACGAGCTGGCCCGCCACCCGGACGTGGTCGGGCGGCTGCAGGCGGAGCAGGACGAGGTGCTGGGCGGCGAGCCGCCCGACATCGACCGGCTCGAGAAGGAGATGCCCTACCTCGAGATGGTCCTCGATGAGGTCCTGCGGCTCTACCCACCGGCCTGGATCGGCCCGCGGCGGGCGGTGCGCGACTTCGAGTTCGGCGGCCACCGGGTCAGCCGCGGCGCCTACGTCAACTACTGCTCCTGGGCCAGCCACCGCATTCCCGAGGTCTTCCCCGACCCCGAGGCCTTCATCCCCGAGCGCTTCACCCGCGAGCGCAAGGCGGCGCTGCCGCGCGGCGCCTACGTCCCCTTCGGCGGCGGCAGGCGGATCTGCATCGGCAAGCGCTTCGGCCAGACCGAGGTGAAGCTGGTGGCGACGATGCTGCTGCAGCGCCTGCGGCTCGACGCGCTGCCGGGCCGCTCGATGACGGTGCGGCAGATGCCCACCCTGTCGCCGCGGGGCGGTCTGCGGATGCGGGTACTGTCCCGCGCGTGAGCGAGCCGCCCGGTAGGGGCGGACCATCATGCGAGCCCTGGTCATCTCCGACACCCACTTTGGCGCCTGGACCGGCCGCGACCTGCTCGCCGAGGAGGCCTACCTGGAACGCCTGGCGCCGGCCCTGGAGGGAATCGACGAGCTGATCTTTCTCGGCGACCTCTTCGACTTCCTCTTCGGCTCGGTCGGCGACGCGGTCGATGCCGGCGACGGCCTGCTGCGCCTGATCGCCGAGAAGCTGCCCGGCAAGCGGCTCGTCTTCCTCGCCGGCAACCACGACCACCACCTCGTCCACCGCGACGCCGAGAACCGGCTCGAGGCGCAGCTCGCCGCGGGGCTCTCGCCGACCGCGGCGGGGAGCGCGCTCGCCGGCGACGACCCGGACCGGACGGGGCCCGGCTTCTTCCGCTCCTTCCTCTCCCGCCGCCTGCCCGGGGTCGAGGTCGAGATCGCCTACCCGACCTACAGCTTCGCCGGCGTCCTCTGCACCCACGGTCACTACCTGGACCCGCACGCCCGGCTCGCCGGCTCGCGCGGCGACCGCCTGCTGACCCGGGCGCTGTGGGGGATCGCGACGGGCGGGCCGGAGCAGCCGAAGACGATCGAGGACTACGAGTCGGTGATCACGCTGCTCACCGAGTGGCTCTACATCGCCGCCCAGATGCCGCACGGGACTCACGCCCAGCAGAACGTCTTCCGGGCCGTGCAGCGCGCCGGTCGGCTCGGCTCGGCGCTGGGCCTGCCCGTGCGCGGCGTCAAGCGCCTCGCCGCCGAACTGCGCGACCGCGGCGCCGGCGATCGCACCGGCACCGGCGAGGAGCTGCCCAGCGAGCGGCACTACGACTCGATTGTCCGGGCCGAGGCTGAGCGCCAGCGCCGCGAGCAGCCCGCCCCCGACGCCGCCTGGCCGCGACCGACCTACCCGGCCGCCAGCGTCGTCTCGCCCAGCGACCCCTCCGAGCGAGCGCTCGAGGCCTTCGCCGAGGTGGTCGCCAACCTCGGCTGGGCCGAGCAAAGCGACAGGATCGTCTTCGCCCACACCCACCAGCCGCTGGCCTGCGTCCGCTCCAGCGGCGACTCGCGCACGCGCTACTGGAACACCGGCTCGTGGATCTACGAGCCCGACCTCGGCTCGCGCCAGGCCTACAGCCGCTACCTGCATTACGCCTGGCCGGGAACCGCTGTGGTCATCGACGACGAAGAGCCCGAGCCGCGCCTGGTCGAGCTGCTCGCCGACCTCAATCCGCTGCGCGGGTAGCCCTTGCCCTGACGCCGTCTTGCCGTTACCTTCGAGTTGGCTCTATATCCGGTCGAAGAGGAGGAGACGATGGACACCGCAACCGCCGAGCAGATCAAGGAAGGGCAGCGCCGGATCTGGAGCGCGGGCGACTGGCCCGGCTTCGCCCCGATCGTCCAGGACGTCGCCGACGAGGTGGTCGAGTCGATCGGCGTGGGCGAGGGGCACGACTTCCTCGATGTCGCCACCGGCAGCGGCAACGCCGCGATCGCCGCCGCGCGGCGCGGCGCCCGCGTCAGCGGCCTCGACCTCGTCCCCGAGCTGATCGACGCCGCCCGCGCCCGTTTCGCCGAGGCCGGCCTCGAGGCCGAGCTGGTCGTCGGCAACGCCGAGGAGCTGCCCTTCGAGGACTCCGCCTTCGACCGCGTCACCTCGATCTTCGGCGCGATGTTCGCCCCCAGGCACCAGATGGCCGCCGGCGAGTTGCTCAGGGTCGCCCGGCCGGGAGCGAAGATCGCCGTTGCCGCATGGACGCCGGAGGGCCTGAACGGCCAGATGTTCAAGACGATCGGCGAGCACATGCCGCCGCCGCCCGAGGGCTTCGTGCCGCCGGCGATGTGGGGCACCGAGGACCACGTGCGCGAGCTCTTCTCCGCCGCCGAAGCCGAGCTCAGCTTCGAACGACGGATGGCCGAGTGGGAGTGGGAGTCGCTGGAGGACTGGCTCGACTATTGCGAGCGGATGCTCGGGCCCATCGTGGTCGCCAAGGCGACGCTCGAGCCGCAGGGCAAGTGGGACGCCGCCCGCGCCGACCTGATCGGGCTCGAGGAGCGCTTCAACGAAGCCGACGACGGCTCGATGCGGGTCCGCGCCGAGTACCTGCTGACGACGGTGACGCTGCCTACTTGATGAACAGCATCTCCTCGTACTTGGGCAGCGGCCAGAGGTCGTCGGCGACGACCTTCTCCAGCTTGTCGGCCGCCTCGCGCACCTTGTCCATCGCCGCCAGCTGCTTGTCGCGGGCGTGGATCGCGAGTTCGAGGCCCTCGAGCTCGTCCGGGTAGGCGTTGGCCTGCTCGAGCTCGAGCAGCGAGGCGCCGAGCGACTCGAGCAGCGCCTTGATCTCGCCGGCGACGCCGTCGGCCGCGCCGGACTCGGCGATCAGAGCCAGGTAGCGCAGCGACGCCGGCAGGATCATCGTCATGGCGATCGAGTGCGTCGTCTCGGCCTCGATGTTGGCGCGGATCGCGTACTGCTCGAGCCAGACCTCATAGCGCGACTCGAGCTCGCGTTTGGAGAGCACGTCGTAGTTCTCGAAGGCGGCGACCGTCTGCTCGGCGATCACCTCGGGCAGCGCCTCCGGCGTCGTGCGCAGGTTCTTCAAGCCGCGCTGCTCGGCCTCCGCGTGCCACTCCTCGGCGTAGTTGTCGCCGCTGAAGCAGACCGCTTTGTTGGCGCTGTAGCTGTCCTTGACGATCGAGATCACGGCCTCCGGCATCGGCGTCCCGGCGGAGATCTTCTCCTCCAGCTTGCCGGCGAGCTCGTCGATCGCCTCGGCGGCGATCGTGTTCAGCACCGTGTTGGGGAAGGCCAGCGACATGCTCGACCCCAGCGCCCGGAACTCGAATTTGTTGCCGGTGAAGGCGAACGGCGAGGTGCGGTTGCGGTCGCCGCCGTGCATCGGCAGGGCCGGCAGGACCGTCGCCCCCAGCTCGAGGAACGAGGCCGGCGTGTTCGGGTCGCCCTCGCCGGTCGCGATCGCCTCGAAGACCCTTTCCAGCTCGCCGCCGAGGAAGATCGAGATGATCGCCGGCGGCGCCTCGTTGGCGCCGAGCCGGTGGTCCTGGCCGATGTTGGCGACCGAGGCGCGCAGCAGTCCCTGGTGCTTGTTAACCGCCTGGATCACGGCGGCGCAGAAGAAGAGGAAGTGGATGTTGTCGGCGGGGGTGTCGCCGGGGTCGAGCAGGTTGCCGCCGTTCTCGGTGCCCATCGACCAGTTGTTGTGCTTGCCCGAGCCGTTGACGCCGGCGAAGGGCTTCTCGTGCAGGAGGCAGACCAGGCCGTAGCGCCGGGCGACGCTCTCAAGCACCTGCATCAGCAGCTGCTGGTGGTCGGAGCCGACGTTGGAGTTCTCGAACATCGGCGCGATCTCGTACTGGGCCGGCGCGACCTCGTTGTGGCGGGTCTTGACCGGGATGCCGAGCTTGCGCATCTCGAATTCGGCCTCCATCATGCAGGCCAGGACGCGCTCGGGGATCGAGCCGAAGTAGTGGTCGTCGAGCTCGTGGCCCTTCGGCGGCTTGGCGCCGAACAGCGTGCGGCCGGTCGAGATCAGGTCGGGCCGCTCGAAGTAGTACTGCTCGTCGATCAGGAAGTACTCCTGCTCGGGGCCGACGGTGGTGAAGACGCGCTTGCTCTGCGTGTCGCCGAGCAGCCGCAGCGCTTTGATCGCCGAGCGCGAGAGTGCGTCCATCGAGCGCAGCAGGGGGATCTTCGCGTCGAGCGCCTCGCCGGTCCAGGAGGCGAAGGCGGTCGGGATGCAGAGCAGCGCCCCGTTCGGGTTCTCGAGGATGAAGGCGGGCGAGGTCGGGTCCCAGGCGGTGTAGCCGCGCGCCTCGAAGGTGGCGCGGACGCCGCCGGTCGGGAACGAGGAGGCGTCGGGCTCGCCCTGGACCAGCTCCTTGCCGGAGAAGCCGGCCAGCGCGGTGCCCTCGCCGGCGGGCTCGAAGAAGGAGTCGTGCTTCTCCGCGGTCGAGCCGGTCAGCGGCTGGAACATGTGGGTGAAGTGGGTGGCGCCGTTCTCCAGCGCCCACTCCTTCATCGCCTCGGCGACGGCGTCGGCGAGGCTCGGGTCGAGCGCCTCGCCGCCCTCGAGGGTCGCCTGCAGCTTCTCGAAGACGTCGACGGGCAGGCGTTCGCGCTGCACGGTGACGGAGAAGACGTTGGCGCCGAAGGGGTTGTTCTCGGGCAGGGTCAGGTCGGTCGCGCCGAGCGCCTCCCCGTTGGAGCTCCACTGCGCGGCGGTCACGTTCTGCTGGCGGATCCGAGTCATCGCTGTGTCAGTCCTCGCTTATGGCGTGCCCGCCCGGCGGGCACGATCGATTGCCGGTCACTCCCTTACCAAGAGCCAGAGGAGCCTAATGGGAGCGCGGCGCAGATGCCTTTATACGCCGGTACAACGATCTCCCGGCGCCTTTGTCCGTGTCGGCAATCCGCCGCGCCGATCGCAGCTTTTTCCGGGCCATAGCCCCCCAAATGCTGCGATCGACGTGCGGCTATAGCCTTCCCGTCCCCGACCAGGAGGAATCCACCGAAATGTTCGTATCCAAGGCGGCCGTCGTCGGCGGCGGCACCATGGGGGGCGAGATCGCGCAGGCGATCGCCGCCTCCGACATCCCCGTCGTCGTCAAGGACATCGACCAGAAGTTCGTCGATGCCGCGATCGAGAAGGCCCGCTCCGTGACCGAGGGCCAGCTCGCCCGCCTGGTCAAGAAGGAGAAGCTGAGCCAGGAGCAGGCCGACGCCCGCCTCGCCGAGACGATGGGCCTGATCGCGGGGACGACCAGCTACGGCGAGTTCGGCGACGTCGACTTCGTGGTCGAGGCCGTGCCGGAGAAGATCGAGATCAAGCAGGCCGTCTTCCGCGAGATCGACGCCGCCACGCCCGGCCACGCGATCCTCGCCTCGAACACCTCGTCGCTCTCGATCACCGAGATCGGCGAAGCGACCCTGCGTCCCGACAAGGTCGTCGGCTTCCACTTCTTCTACCCCGCCTCGGTGATGCCGCTGGTCGAGGTGATCGCCAGCGAGGACACCACCCAGGAGACCGCCACCGCCGCCTACAACTTCGCCCAGGCGATCCGCAAGCAACCGATCGTCTGCGGCGAGGTCCCCGGCTTCGTCGTCAACCGCGTGCTGATGGCGACGATGGGCGAGATCTGGCGCGCCCAGGAGGAGCAGGGCCTCTCGCTGAAGGCGATCGACGAGGCGATCGCCGGCGCCAAGGCGGCGCCGATGGGCCCCTTCTTCCTCACCGACCTGCTCGGGCTCGACACCGTGCTGCACGTCGCCGAGCACCTCAACCGTTGCTACGGCGAGAGCTTCTACGTCCACAAGGGCCTGCAGGGCCTTGTCGCCGACGGCAAGCTCGGCGTCAAGAGCGGCGGCGAGGGCTTCTTCAAGGAGGGCGAGCAGAACGTCCCCGGCGAGGCCGAGCCGGACAGCGAGGAGCTGGTCGCGATGTTCACCGGCCGGGCGCTGATCGAGGCCTGCCAGCTGGTCGAGGAGGGCGTCTGCTCGGTCCGCGACATCGACCTGGGGATGATGGCCGGGGCCGGGCTCGACCCGCGCAAAGGCCTCTTCCCGCCGTTCTGGAAAGCCGACCTGGAGGGGCTCGACACGATCCTCGAGCGGATCGAGCAGCTCGAGGAGAAGCACGGCGAGCGCTTCGCCCCGCCGGTGACCCTGAAGCGCCTCGTCGCCCAGGGGCGGCTCGGGCTCAAGTCGGGCCAGGGCTTCTACCCCTACCCGCAGGCCGACGAGGGCGAGCAGGCGGAGACCGTCAAGCTGGAGACCCGCGGCGACGTCGCGATCGCCTGGCTGGCCAACGCGCCGATGAACGCGATCTCACCCGACGTGATCCGTGACCTCGGCAAGGTCTGGGAGCGGGTCAAGGCTTCCGACGAGGTCGGCGCGATGGTCGTCGCGTCCTCGATCCCGGTCGTCTTCTCGGCCGGGGCCGACATCAAGGCCTTCACCCAGATGGACGAGGGCGGCGGCGAGGAGTTGCTGCACACCGCGCACGCGCTGCTGCGCGAGTTCGGCACCGAGAGCACGGCGACGATCGCCGCGGTCAACTCGATCGCCTTCGGCGGCGGCTGCGAGCTGGCGATGGCCTGCGACGTGCGGATCGCCGCCGAGGCGGCGGTCTTCGGCCAGCCGGAGATCAAACTGGGGATCGTCCCCGGCTTCGGCGGCACCCAGCGGCTGCCGCGCCTGGTCGGCCCCAACAAGGCGCTCGAGATGAACCTGGTCGGCGACGCGATCCTTGCCGGTGAGGCGGTCGAGATCGGCCTCGTCAACCGCGTCGTCCCCGATCACGAGCTGTTCGAGACGGCGCTGATGTGGGCCGGCAAGCTGGCCGGCCAGGCTCCGGTCGCCCGCGAGCAGATCAAGACGGCCTCCCACCAGGGCGACCTCGACGAAGGCATCGAGGCCGAGAAGCGGGCCTTCGCCACCGCCTTCGGCAGCGAGGACGCCAAGGAGGGCATCTCAGCCTTCCTCGGCAAGCGCACCCCCAAGTGGAGCGGCGGGTAGCGACAGCGACAGCGGGCGCCGTCGAGCGGCTGGCGGAGTTGATCCGCGAGTCTCGCTGCACGGTGGCGCTGACCGGGGCGGGGGTCTCGGTGCCGTCGGGGATCCCCGACTTCCGCACGCCGGAGACCGGGCTGTGGGCGAACGTCGACCCGATGGAGGTCGCTCACATCGACGTCTTCGAGCGCGATCCGGCCCGCTTCTGGTCCTACTACCGGCCGCGCTTCCACTCGCTCGGCGACAAGCTGCCGAACGCCGCCCACGAGGCGCTGGCCGAGCTCGAGCGGCGCGGGTTGCTGGAGGGCGTGATCACGCAGAACATCGACCGGCTGCATCGCGCCGCCGGCTCGCGCGAGGTGGTCGAGATGCACGGCTCGATCGAAACCTCCGCCTGCCGCGAGTGCGACGCCTCCTACGGGCTGGACGAGGTCGAGGCGCTGTTCGACGGTGACGGCGTCGCGCTCTGCGCCTCCTGCGGCGGCGCGGTCAAGCCCGACGTCGTCCTCTTCGGCGAGATGCTGCCCGAGGCGGCGATGCGCCGGGCCCAGGAGCTGGCCGCGCGGGCCGAGCTGATGCTCTGCGTCGGCAGCTCGCTGGTCGTCCACCCGGTCGCGGGCCTGCCCGAGGTGACGCGGTCCCGCGGCGGCAAGCTGGCGATCGTCACGCAGGGGCCGACGCCCTACGACGGCGACGCGGCGCTGAAGCTCGACGGCGAGGTCGACGAGGAGCTGGGCGCCGTGCTCACGGCGCTCGCCTAGATGGCCGGCGTGGACAACGGCGTGGCGGGCCTGCCCGCGGCGGTCGTCTTCGACAACGACGGATTGCTGCTCGACACCGAGTCGGTCTGGACGCGGGCCGAGCGCGACCTCTTCCAGCGCCGCGGGCTCGAGTTCACCCCCGCCGACAAGCTCGAGCTGGTCGGGACCTCGGCCGAGATCGCCGGCGGCGTGCTCGAGCGCCGCCTCGGTGAGCCGGGCCGCGCCCTCGACCTGATCGAGGAGCTCAACGAGCTGGTGATCGCCGAGCTCGAGCACGGGGTGGAGGCGATGGTCGGCGCGGCGGAGCTGCTGCACTCGCTGAAGCAGCGCGGAACGCCGATCGGCCTCGTCTCCAACTCGCCGCTCGCCTTCGTCCGCCGCTCGCTCGAGATCGTCGGCTTCCACGACCGCTTCGACGTCATCCTCAGCGCCCACGAAGTCGCCGCCCCCAAGCCCGCCCCCGACCCCTACCTGGAGGCGTGCCGCCGGCTCGGTGTCGCTCCCGGCCCCGACGTCGTCGCGCTGGAGGACTCGCCGACCGGCGTAGCCGCTGCCCGCGCCGCCGGCCTCACCGTGATCGGGGTCCCGTCGCTGGAGGGGATCGCGCTCGACGAGGCCCACCACATCGCCGAGTCGCTGCTCGACGGGGTTGTCAGCCGGCGACTGGTGCTGTGAGGGGGCTGCCACGGGGACACCCCCGGCCCAACAAACGCCGGGCTAATTAGCCCGGCGTTTTGAGTATCCGCCGGTCCGGGGGTGTCCCCGTGTCAGCCCCTTAGTACGCGGCGGCGGCGGAGGACTCGTTCGCAGAGCTCGGTTAGTTCGTTGATCTGGCGCTCCTCGTCGACGCTCAAGCTGCCATGGATCGCTGCGTTGGCGGCGCTGCCGGCCTCATGGCGTCGCTCCTTCAGCTTGCCCAGGTCCTCTTCGTGTCCGGGGTCCTTGAGGGCGCCGCTTAGCTCGACCAGCAGGGCCTCTAGGGCGACGCGCAGCTGTAGCGCCGCCTCGCGGGGGCGTCCCGCGTCGAGGTCGGCGCGGGCGCGCAGCAGCAGCGTCTCGCAGGCGTCGATCTGCTCGCGGCCGCCGAGGATCGCCGCCAGGCGCTCCTGCGGGCGCAGCTCCTCGTCGCGGCGGCGGCGTGCGCCGGCGCCGCCGCGGACGTCGACGTCCCGCGCCTCGGAGAAGCGCCCGGCGGCGACCTCATCGCCGCTGCCGTGGCCGATCCGTACTTTGGTCGCCCGCACCGGCCGCAGTTCATCCCAGAGAGGATCGGCCGCCGCGACCCCTTGCGCGTGCAGCGCACGGTTGAGCAGCCCGATCGCTTCGGCGACCGCCGCGTCGATCGTTTCCTCGGCGGCGGCGGTCCGCTCCAGCCAGCCGGCGGCGTCCGCCTCCGACTCGAAGGGTTCCTGCGCGCGCACCGCGGTGATCCGGGTCAGCGGCAGGGGGGCGGGCTCGGCTCCGGCCTGGGCGTCCTTCGGGCGTCGCCTGCGTCGCCGTCCCGGCGGCGGCGCGGCGGCGGTTTCGACGACGAGCACGCGCTGGTCGTCCTCGCCGCCGCCTTCGCGGGCCAGATAGCGGCCGTCCGGCAGGGCTAGCGTGCCGGGGAACTCGAACTGCACGAATCCGAACAGCTGCGTCAGTCGCCCTTGCCCTGCCGCTTCTTGGCCGGCAGCGAGTACTTCGACGGCTTCGTCGGCACATCGGGGTTGTCGATCCGCTCGAGCCGGTCGGTCAGTCGCGTCCACTGGTCCGGTTTGAGCAGTTGCACGAAGCGGGCTTCCGCGGCCCCGCCGCCCACCGGGCTGTAGCCGAGGTGGACGTGATCGGCGTGGTCGCCCATCGCGAAGCTCGGCCCGCCCAGATCCTGCAGCGAGATCAGCTCGTCGGGGACCATCGTCCCCTGCAGGCGCAGCACGGCGCGCAGCAGGTCTTCGGTGACCGAGCCCGGACCCTGGTTGCCGAGCACCGGAACGCCGTTGATCGCGGCGATGTCGGCGCCGCCGCCGAACGAGTGGTTGGAGATGTTGCCGCTGGTGGTGATGCTGCCGTGGCGCCCACAGAGCAGCGAGGTGATCGACATGTGGAAGCCCTGGCCGGAGAGGTAGGCGAGGGCGGCGAGCAGGCGGCGGTCGATCTGGCCGGCGCGGATTTCGACCCGGTCGCAGTCGGAGAGTTCGATTCGCTCGTCGGCGACCACCCGGCGGCCCAGCATCGCCTTGGGCAGCAGCAGCACGCCGGCGCCGCTGAGCTTCGCGGTCAGCGGGTTCTTGCCCTTGGCGCGGTAGATCGCCGTCGCCTCGAGCAGCTTCCAGCCGTCGAGGATCGGCTTCGGGTCGATCCGCGGGGCGCCCTTGCCGGCCGGGCGGATCGCGAAGTTGATGTGCGGGTCGATGCCGTTCTCGCCGGCGCCGATCCTGGCCAGCACCGTCCCGGCTATAACCTTCGACCCGACCTTGAGGGTTCCGTCGGCGCCCTTGGCGGCCGCGCGATCGACCGCGTCGCTCGCCTCGGCCCGCTCGTCGTCTTCGACCCGCTGCGGCAGCGCGTGCAGCCGGGGGCGGATGTTCTCGCTGTCGACCGGGACCCGCTTCTCCTTGCCGCTCGGCATCACCACCTTGCGCTGCTTGCGCACGATCGAGCCGAGCTTGGCGTAGACATAGCGGTTGCCGTAGGCGTCGCGCAGGACGACGAAGCGGCCGAGCTTCTTCGACTTGCCGGCCTTGACCAGGACGCCGTCGTTGACCGCGACGACCGGCGCGCCCTCGCGGGCGAAGATGTTGATCCCGCGCCGGGTTGGCGAGGAGGAGATCACCGCGGCGGCGTTGCCGTACTCCTCGCGGACCTTCGGGGTCGCGTCGCGCAGCGCCTCGCGGGCCGAGATGTCGTCGGCGTAGCGGGCGTCGGCGGCGACCGGGAAGTGGGCACCCTCGGTCAGTCCGGTCAGCGAGCCGACCAGGTCGGTCGGCAGCTTGCCGTAGGCGCGCGCGTAGAGCAGCACCTCCTGGACGTACCAGTCGGCGTGGTTGTAGGCGAAGATCGCGTTGTAGAGATCGTCGGTGCCGCCGCTGGCCTTGAGGTAGTTGGCGGCGGCGCAGATCGCGTCGACCGGGTTGTAGGGGTCTTTGCGGCCGTCACCGTTGGCGTCGACCCCGTAGGCCTCCCAGGTCGGGGGCATGAACTGCATCCAGCCGAGCGCCCCGGCGCTGGAGACGTTGAGGTTGGTGCCGAAGGCGGTCTCGATTTTGTTGATCGAGGCGAGGATCTCCCAGGGGATCCCGTACTGGGTTCCGCACGCCTGGTAGATCGGCAACAGGAAGGGCGGGATCTCGAAGGAGTCGATGACGAAGTTGGGCACGCCGATCGGCGCCGGGCCGAAGGGGGCGATCGTGGTCGAGGGGTTGGCGGCCGTCGGGGCGCCACCGCGGTCGAACTGGGAGCCGCCGTCCGGGCCCTGCACGGCGGGCTGGTCGCCGCCGGTCGCGCGCGGTGCGACGACCCCGCCGCTCTTCGTGCCGCCGCCGAGGCTCTGGTTGCGCTCGACCCCGCCGCCTTCGTCCTCTTCGGCTTCGGCCGCGTCGAGCGTGGCGCCGCTCTTTACCTTGGCGCCGGCCTGCGGCTTCTCCGCGGAACCGGGCTCGGGCCAGACTGGCGCCGGCGCTTCGGCTTCCTCGTTGGTGTCGGAGGCCGATTCGCAGTCGGGGTCCTCGAGGTCGACCAGGCCGTCGCCGTCGTCGTCAAGCCCGTTGGCGCAGGCCGGGGCCTGGGCAGAGGGGAAAGCGGGGGCGGTGACGATGCCGTTCGCGGCCTGGTTCTCGCCGAGCCCGGCCGAAGGTTCGGCGCCGGCCATGCCGACGCCGAGTGCGGTGACGACTGCGAAGCCGGTAAGGGCGATGATGAGTGCGAGCTTTTGTCTCATGCGATGGCGCCTCGGTTCCCTGCGTGCACGGGCACGTCCATAACCCGCTTCCATCCTCTCCCCAAGCATGAAGCACGCCCACGCTACTGACTTGTGAGGAGCCGCGCAACGCGCAGCGTCGCCCCCCAACATGTCCTTAATCAACGGCTGTTCCATGCCTGTGTGCCGCAGCATTTCAGCCGCACCGGATGGGCTCGTCGAGAACCTGTTACGAACGCCCCGGCGCGGAATCTCTAAGGTGTTCCCCGGTGAGCCTCGAGGACGAGCACAGAGACGATCACAGGGACGATCAGGAGAGCCTGCGGGCGCGCAGCGAGCAGGCGATCGGCGAGCTTGCCCAGGCGCTGCTCGACAGCAACGTGCTGGAGAACGCTGTCGCCGCCGCCTTCGGCGCCCGTGAGAAGGCGCTCGAGGCCCAGCACGCCGCCCTGGCGGCGCTCAACCTGCCCAGCGCGGGCGAGGTCGAGCGGCTCGAGCGGCGGCTGCGCTCGGTTTCGCAGCGGCTCGACGAGGTCGAGGACGAGCTTGACCGGTTCGGCCGCGAGGTCGGCCGCCTGCGCCGCGAGATCGCCGCTTCGGGGCGTGAGTCTAACCCTAAAGTTGAGGGTTAGACCTTTCGGTGGGGGCCTATCCCGGTAGGGGTTCCGCTTAACTTTTTCCGAAGACAGGGTGCGGCCGTCCGAGGTTGTGCGCCCGGAAAAAGTACAAGACGCTCCACCCCTACCGGGATAGGCCCTTTGCCGCCGCGTTGCCGGCCCACTTGGTTGCCGCTTCGAGCCTGTCGTCGGCGAGCCGTTCACCTCCTACTAGGTCGACGATGAGGATTGCCGCGGCTGCGATGTTGAGCTGGGAGGCGCGCGCGAGCAGGGCGGCCGTCTGCATGTCCGCCGCGGCAACAGCGTCGGGAAGCTCATCCAGCTCCCCGGCGTGGGTGTCGAGGCTGGCCACGGTTGCCGATCGCGCCTGGCCTGCCAGAGCTTCCTCCAGTTTCGCGCGAAGGTCCGCGTTTGGGGCCACCGTCGCGCCCACGGTGAGCCCGACGGCCGTGGCGCTGCCAGCGGCGGCAAGCACGCCTTCGGGCAGCAGCATCTCGCCCGGCTCGGCGCGACCGCGAACGGCGCTGCACGTCCCCACCCGGATCACCCTCCGCACGCCCAGCTTTGCCAGGTCGTTGAGGACGAGGGCGGCGCTGGGGCCGCCCATCCCGGTCGCTTGGATCGTCAGCTCGGCGCCGCTCGGCGTGCGGCCCGTGTAGCCCCAGAGCCCGCGGGCGTGGTTGCTCATCTTCGGCTGCTCGAGCAGCTCCTGGGCGAGCAGCAGCGCCCGCCCGGGATCGCCGACGAGGATCGCGTCGGCGGCGAACGGGGCGGTGGGCCGGAGGCGGGACGGCATCGCCGCAGCCTATTTCCGCCTTCGCCCCGCCGTCGCCGCGCCGTTCGTGGCTGGGCCTGCCACTCGTGAGAGATGCGCCGCCCAGATTTGCTCCAGGAGTCCAAACACAGCTCTAAAGCCCGTCCATACCTTGGAAGCCGCAATCGCAAAACACAACCGCGACCGCCGTTGCCGCGTGCCCGGCGGGCTAGGAGGATGTTCAGAGATGAGAAAGAGGATTGGCCTCGCCGTCATGCTTGCGGCGCTTGCCTCCCTGGTGCTGCCGGGGACGGCGTTTGCGCAGCTGGCCGAACTCGAGACGACCGTCGCGGACAAGGCGCTTGAGCTGGACATGGTCTGGGTCGCTGTCGCGACCGCCCTGGTCTTCCTGATGCAGGCCGGGTTCATGTTCCTCGAGATCGGCTTCTCCCGACAGAAGAACGCCGGGACCGGCGTCGCCAAGGTCCTGGTCAACCTGGGAATCGTGACGATCGCCTGGTGGGCGATCGGCTACGGCGTGGCGGAAGGGGGCGGCAACGACTTCTTCGGCACCAGCGGCTTCTTCTTCCACTTCGACCAGGTGGTCGGCCAGGGAGCGGATGCGTTCAACGTGGGGGCTTCGGACGCGATGCTGATGCTGTTCGGGATGGCCTTCTGCGCGGTCTCGCTGGCGATCGTCTGGGGCACCACCCTGGAGCGGATCAAGTTCGGCGCCTACGTGATCTACGCCGCCGTCTTCGGCGCCGTGATCTACCCGCTGATCGCGCACGCGGTCTGGGGCGGCGGCCTGCTCTCCGACATCGGCGGCAAGCCGGTGATGGACTTCGCCGGCTCCTCGGTGGTCCACCTGACCGGCGCCGTCGGCGCCCTCGCGGCGTTGCTGTTGCTCGGCGCCCGCAAGGGCAAGTACGACGCGAACGGCAAGCCGCGGGCGATCCCGGGCCACTCGATGCCGCTGGTCGGCCTCGGCGTGATCATCCTCTGGATCGGCTGGTTCGGCTTCAACGGAGGCTCGACTTTCGAAACCTCCGGGTCGTTCTTCGGCGAGGTGATGCTGAACACCCAGCTCGCCGCGGCCGCCGGTGTGATCGGCGCCTCGCTCGCCGTGTTCATGAAGAGCAGGACGCTCGACGTCGGCATGGCCGGCAACGGCGCGATCGCCGGCCTGGTCGGCATCACCGCCCCGGCCGGCTTCGTCGAGACCTGGGCGGCGCCGATCATCGGCTTCATCGCCGGGCTGATCGTCGTCTACGCGGTGCTGGCGATCGAGAAGTTCCTCGACGACCCGGTCGGGGCGCTCTCGGCGCACGGCCTGGCCGGTATCTGGGGGACCCTCGCGGTCGGCATCTTCGCCTCGCCGCGGCTGATCGTCGAAGGGGCGGCGCCGGGCGTCTGGTACTCGTTGTTCGACGACGCCACGCTCAGCTCCACGTTCGGCCAGCTGGCCGTGCAGGGACTGGCGGTGGTCTTCACCTTCGTCGTCGTCTTCGCGATCTCGATCGCGACCTTCGCCCTGATCAAGGCAACGATCGGGTTGCGGGTCTCCGACGAGGAGGAGGAAGCCGGCCTCGACATCAGCTCGCACGGGATGTACGGGTACCCGGAGCAGTTCATCCCGCAGCCGGAGTACTCGACCGGGCTGCCAAACACGATGGGCGGTGGCGCCGCGGCGCCAGCGGCTGCACCCGCCCAGATGACCGCGACCGAGTCGCGTTAGGAGGCCGGAGCGCATGAAGAAGATAGAGGCGTTCATCCGCCATGAGGCCTTCGAGCCGATCAGGGCCGAACTGCTCGACAAGGGATTTCCCTCCCTTTCGATCAGCGAGGCCAAGGGCTCGGGCAGGCAGAAAGGGATAGTCGAGCGGTATCGCGGCTCGACCCTGACTGTCAACGTCCGGCCCAAACTGAAGCTCGAGGTCGTGGTCGAGGACAAAGACAAGCCCCTCGTCGTCGAGGCGATCCTCAAGCACGCCCGCACGGGTGAGGTCGGCGACGGCAAGATCTTCGTCCTGCCGGTTGAGGAGGCGGTTCGCATCCGCACCGGCGAGGGCGGGGAGGCGGTGCTGCAAGCGCACTCCGAGGAGGGAACGACTGGCTAGCGCCGTCCGCGGTACAGAGACGAATCGACCCGAACGGGGCGGCGCAAGCCGCCCCGTTCGGCGTTAGCCTCGGCTGCTCGATGGCCGATGAGCGGATTTCCCTAGCTGAGGCTTCCCGGCGCTCCGGTGTCTCGACGAGCACCCTGAAGCGCTGGGCGGAGGAGAAGGTCGTTCCGGTGCGGCGCGGGCGCTGGACGGCGGCCGCGGCCGCCCAGGCGCGGGTCGTGGCGCGGATGCGCGAGCGCGGCCACTCGCTCGCGGAGCTCAAGCGGGCCGGGCGCGAGGGACGGCTCGCCTTCGGCTTTGTCGAGGACCTCTTCCCGGCCGCCGAGGAGCGGACGACGGTGGCGGAGGTGGCGCGGGAGACCGGCCTTGAGCCGGAGCTGATCGAGCGCATCCTCGTCATCCTCGGCACGCCGCTCGGCCAGGAGCGCCGGCTCAGCCCCGACGACGTCAAGGCCCTGCGCCACTGCGCCCGGGTGCTGGCGGCGGGCTTCCCCCTGGTCGCCTTCCTGCAGATCGTCCGCGTCTACGTCCAGTCGCTGCGCCGGATCGCCGACGCCGAGGTCCGCCTCTTCCACCTCTACGTGCACGAACCGTTGATCCGCGACGCGCTGCCGGAGCTCGAGATCGCCGAAGAGATGGGCGAGCTCGCCGCCGACATCCTGCCCCTGGCGGCGCCGCTGACCGAGTACCTGCACACCCGCTACCTGCGTTACTTCATGGAACAGGATGTCGTCGGCCACATGGAGACCGACCTCGCGGCGCCGGTTTCCGACCTCGGCCAGGTCCCGGTGACGCTCTGCTTCATCGACCTCACCGGCTTCACCCGCTACACCGAGGAGGAGGGCGACCGGGAGGCGCTCGACGTGGTCGAGAACTTCGTCGAAACGGTCGAGGCGACGCTGCCGCCGGAGGCGACGGTGGTGAAGACGATCGGCGACGAGGTGATGGTCGTCTCGCCGGACCCGGCCTCGCTGACCGAGTGGGCGGTCGGCCTGCTCGACCGCTTCCCCGAGCGGCCGCGGCCGCGGGTCGGGATCCACCACGCCGAGGCCGTCTACCGCGACGGCGACTACTTCGGCACCCACGTCAACCTCGTCCACCGCGTCACCGATCGCGCCCAGGCCGGCGAGATCCTGGTCACCGACTCGGTCACCGGCTCGCTCGAAGAACGCGGCCTGGCCTGCGAGCCGATCGGCGAGGTCAACCTGAAGGGCTTCCCGGTCGCGACCCCCCTATACATAGTCCGGCGCGGCGGGTAGCGCTCAGCCGCTCGGCAGCTCGAGCCGCAGCGTGCGGGCGATCGCCTCGGTCCGCTTCCCGTCGACGCCGGCATCGGCAGCGTGCCCGGGCCATCCTCGGGCCGCCTCGCGGACCTCGGTGAGGATCTGCTCGGCCCGCCCGCGTTTCATCGAGGCGGTGCGGCCGGCCTGGCGAAAGTCCTCGACGCTGAATCCGTCGAGCTTTCCGTTGAGCGACATCTGGTGGCGGGCGGTCCAGGTGCCGGAGGGGTTGAAGGCGTAGGTGAGGTCGAAGGCAGGGGAGAGCCGCCACTCGCCGCCGCCATCCATCAGGAAGGCGATGTTCTTCACGTGGTCGTCCTGGTTGCGGGCGACGACGTTGAACGCCATGCGGCGGAACTGCTGCTCGACCGCCGCCATCGGCAGGCCGAGGCGGCGGATCGCGAGGAACGCCCCCTCGTAGGAGTTGGCGCCGGCCTGATTGAAGTCGAGGTGGGCGAGCGCGCCCAGCGACTGCATGTGCAGCTTCGATCCGTCGGCGAGGCGATCGAAGCGGCGGGTCATGAAGTGACGCCGGCCGTTCTCCTCCAGCAGGCGGCACTCGCTCATCTCGATGCCGGCGGCGACCGCCATGCGCGCGTAGGCAAGCTCGATCGCCCCGTATCCCTCCGGCGTGCCGATGTCGCGGCTGCTGTCGGCGACGCCGTCGAACTTGAGCAGCCAGTGCTCGAAGCCGGGGTCGACGTCGAGCTGACCGGAGCGAACCTCGCCGGTCCGCGGCTGGAGGGCGATCAGCGCCTTGGCTCGGGCGCCGCCGGCAGAGCTGCCGACACGCAGGATCTCCTCAAGCACCCCGTCCTCGCCGAGGCGGGCCTTCAGGGACCGGCGCTTGGAAAGAATCTCAGCGGCCAGCTCGCCGAGGGCGCCGACATCGATCCGGTGGCTGGGCGTCGGATTGGGGCCCAGCGCGGGCTCGAACTCGAGCGCGCCCATACCCCGGCGCCCGACGTAGCAGAGTCGCTCGACTGCGCCAAAGCTGTCTGGCCTGCGCCCCTGGCGGTCGAGCCAGGCATCGATCAGCGCGTTTCCATAGCGGTCGGGCAGCGAGTCGGCGAGCAGACCGGGCAGGCCGTTGAAGGTCCCTTGCGCCAGCTCGGGGAAGCGGAACCGGCCGCCCCCGTCGAGCGGCATCGTCAGCGGGGCGACCTCGATCCCGGCCGCGGCGAATGCCGGTAGGTACTCGAAGGTGGCCACGTCGTCTCCGTCGCGCAGGGAAACCGCTCCGACCGGCTCGCCCCACAGCTTGACTTCGGCCAGCGTGCTCACTGCGCGTACCTCGGCGAGGACGCCCGCTGGCGTTCGCGCCCGCGCAGGCGCAGTTCCTCGACCGGGCTGGGCGGCGGCTCGGGGACGGCGCGCTCGAGCCCTCCGAGCAGGCCCAGCACGCGCAGAACCCGGATCAGGGTGACGAGCTGGCTTGGCCTCCCGTCCTCGAGATTGCGAACGGTGGCCAGCGAGACCCCGGCCTCCTCGGCGAGGCGGCGCTGGGTCAGGTTGTGCTGCAGCCGCGTGCGCTTCAGCCTGCTGCCCAGCTGGTCGAGGACCGCGGCATCGGTGAGTTGTGCATCTATCCGCATAAAGCCTAGTCTAATAGTGATTGAGCACAGTTTCAAGCTTAAAGACGAATCTATTTGGCTTTACTCGAAGCCTGGCAGCAATCGCTGTGAGCCTAGACTGGCTCAATGAAGGTCGATCCGACCGATCTGTGCGACTCGCTGCTCCAGCTGGTGCGCGAGGGCGGCATGCTGCCGCTGGGGACGCCGCTGGTCACGATGCTCTCGGGGGGGCGGGACTCGGTCTGCCTGCTCGACCTGGCGGTGCGGCTGCTCGGTGTCGAGCGGGTCACGGCGCTACACGTCAACTACGGCCTGCGCGACGACTCCGATGCCGACGAGCAGCACTGCACGGCGCTCTGCGAGCGGCTTGGGGCGCGCCTCGAGGTCGAGCGGCCGCGCCGGCCCGAGGGGCCCGGCAACCTGCAGGCCTGGGCGCGCGACAACCGCTACGCGGCGGCGGCGCGGCTGGCCGAGGCTGGGGACGCGCTGATCGCCACCGGCCACACCGCCGACGACCAGGTCGAGACGATTCTCTACCGGCTCGCCTCCTCGCCGAGCCGGCGCGCCCTGCTCGGCATGCGCCCGCGGGCCGGCAGGCTGGTCCGGCCGCTGCTCGGCTTCAGCCGCGCGCAGACGACCGCCTACTGCGAGCAGCGCGGGCTGGCCTGGCGCGACGACCCGAGCAACGACGAGGGCGCCTACGCGCGCAACCGCGTCCGCCACGGGCTCGCCGCGGCGCTGGCCGAGGTCCACCCGGCCGCGGCACGCAACGTGCTGCGCACCGCCCAGCTGCTGCGCGACGAGGCCGAGCTGCTCGACGCGCTCGTCGCCGCCGAGCTCGACGCCTCGAACGGCTCGCCCCGCAACACGATCGAGCTCGACCGCCTCGCCGAGCTGGCGCCGGCGCTGCGCCGCCTCGTCGTCCAGCAGCTCGCCGACCGCGCCGCCGGCCGCCCCGTCCCCGGCGCGGCCAACCACGCCGGCGAGGTGGCCGCCCTGCGGCGCACCGGCACCGCGATGCTCGACCTCGGCGGCGGCGTCCGCGCGATCGCCGAGCGCGGCACCCTGCGCGCCGAGCGCTGAGCGCTCGCTCTATATCTAGACTGCCGTCGGTGAAGACTCGATGAGTGAGGCGGCGATCGGCGAGACCCTGGTCTGCGGCGAGGATCTGCGGCGGCGCGTCGCCGAGCTGGGCAGGCAGATCAGCGAGGACTACGCGGGCCGCGACCTGTTCATGATCGGCGTCCTGAAGGGGGCGGTGATTTTCCTCGCCGACCTGATGCGCCACCTCGACGTCGCCTGCGAGGTCGACTTCATGGCCGTCTCCAGCTACGGCTCGCAGACCGACTCCTCCGGCGTCGTGCGGATCCTCAAGGATCTCGACGCGCCGATCGAAGGCCGCCACGTCCTGATCGTCGAGGACATCATCGACTCCGGCCTCACCCTGCAGTACCTGATGCGCAGCCTCAACGCCCGCGGCCCCGCCTCGCTCGAGGTCTGCGCGCTGCTGACCAAGCCCGACCGCCTGCGGGTCGACCTCGAGCCGCGCTACGTCGGCTTCCGCATCGCCGACCGCTTCGCGATCGGCTACGGGCTCGACCACGCCCAGCGCTACCGCAACCTCGATTACGTCGCCGCGTTGGGTGAGTAGATGATTGAAATCGCCTATCCAACGCGTCCAGGCGCGGAAACCGCCCTGGTACGCTAAATTTTCCCGGTGAGACGTTTCTTCAAAAGCGCGGCGTTCCCGATCCTGCTGGTGGTGATCCTCGCCTTCATCGCCCAGCGGGTGATCAGCCCCGGCCCCGAGACCGAGGCCCCGTCCTACAACGAGTTGGTCAAACCCGAGGCCGGCCTGATCGCCAGTGGCCGGATCGACGAGGTGACGATCAACACCAAGGACAACACGCTCGACGTCAAGGAGAAGGGCGAGAACGGGGAAAGCTTCGAGACCGGCTACCCGCCGAACACCGAGCAGAGCCTGGTCAACCTGCTCGACCGCAACAACGTCACCACCAAGGTCAAGGGGTCGGGCGGCTCGAGCATCTTCACGATGCTGATCTACGTCCTGCCCTTCCTGCTCTTCCTCGGCTTCTGGATCTTCCTGATGAACCAGATGCAAGGCGGCGGCTCGCGGGTGATGAATTTCGGCAAATCGAAAGCGAAGAAGATGTCCGTCGACGCGCCGAAAATCACCTTCCGCGACGTCGCCGGGGTCGACGAGGCGGTCCAGGAGCTGCACGAGATCAAGGAGTTCCTCGAGAACCCGAAGAAATTCCAGTCGCTCGGCGCGCGGATCCCCAAGGGGGTCCTGCTCTACGGGCCGCCCGGCACCGGCAAGACGCTGCTCGCCCGCGCCGTCGCCGGCGAGGCCGGCGTGCCCTTCTTCTCGATCTCCGGCTCGGACTTCGTCGAGATGTTCGTCGGCGTCGGCGCCAGCCGCGTCCGCGACCTCTTCGAGCAGGCCAAACAGAACTCGCCATGCATCATCTTCATGGACGAGATCGACGCCGTCGGCCGCCACCGCGGCGCCGGCATGGGCGGCGGCCACGACGAGCGCGAGCAGACGCTGAACCAGCTGCTGGTCGAGATGGACGGCTTCGAGATGAAAGACAACATCATCCTGATCGCCGCCACCAACCGCCCCGACATCCTCGACCCGGCGCTACTGCGGCCCGGCCGCTTCGACCGCCAGGTCGTCGTCGACCGGCCCGACCGCAAAGGCCGCAAGAAGATCCTCGAGGTCCACACCCGCGGCAAGCCGCTTGGCAAGCAGATCGACCTCGACACGCTGGCCGGCCAGACCCCCGGGTTCACCGGCGCCGACCTCGCCAACCTGATCAACGAGGCGGCCCTGCTCACCGCCCGCACCGGCAAGCGCGAGATCTCCATGCAGGAGCTCGAGGAGGGGATCATGCGGGTGATCGCCGGCCCGGAGAAGAAGACCCGGGTGATGAGCGAGAAAGAGCGCCTGATCACCGCCTACCACGAGCTCGGCCACGCGATCGTCGGACACCTGCTGCCCAACTGCGACCCGGTCCACAAGATCTCGATCATCAGCCGCGGCCAGGCGCTCGGCTACACGATCAGCCTGCCGACCGAGGACAAGTTCCTGACCAGCCGCGCCGAGCTGACCGACACGATGGCGATGACGCTGGGCGGCCGCGGCGCCGAGGAGATCGTCTTCGGCGAGATCACCACCGGCGCCTCCAACGACCTCGAAAAGGTGACCGAGACCGCGAAGCAGATGGTGATGCGCTTCGGCATGTCGGAGCGGCTCGGCCCGCGGGTCTTCGGCCACGACCGCGGCCAGCCCTTCCTCGGCCGCGAATTCAGCGCCGAACCCGACTACTCAGATGAGATCGCGCGTGAGATCGACGATGAGATCCGCCGCATCGTCGAGTCCGCCCACCAGGCGGCCAAGGATCTGCTCAACGAGAAACGTACCGAGCTCGACACGATCTCGAAGATCCTGCTCGAGCGCGAGACGATCGACGCCGAGCAGTTCGTCGCTCTGCTCGACGGCAAGTCGGAGAGTGAGGTCTTCGTCGACGAGGAGGAGCCGCCTTCGCAGCCGGTCGAGTCGGCGCCCGAGCCGGAAAAGGCCGCCCGCGAGGGCGCCCGGCCGAACCCCCGGCCGCGCCCGGGGTTCGCCGGCGGCGACGCGAGTTAGCGACGGAGAGGGCCGGGGCACCCGGGCGGGCGCTGGGTTTTTCGCCTCGCAGTCTCTGGCCGTCCGAGAACGCGCATAGGGCGAAAAACAGGACGCCGCGTCCGCCCGGGCGCCCCGGCCCTCTCTCACTGAGGCTCGCGATACTCCCCCTATGAATCCGAAGCTGATGGGCGTTGTCAACGTGACCCCCGACTCGTTTTCCGATGGGGGGTTGTTTCTGGATCCCGCCCTCGCGATCGTGCATGGGGAGGAGCTTGTGGGGGATGGCGCGGCGATTCTTGATGTAGGGGGTGAATCGACTCGGCCGGGGGCTGAGGAGGTGAGCTTGGAGGAGGAGCTGGCGCGGGTCGAGCCGGTTGTGCGGGCGCTGGCCGCTGCCGGCCACGTTGTTTCGGTCGATACTTCGAAGCTGGCGGTGGCGGAGGCGGCGCTTGATGCTGGGGCCTCGATTGTCAATGACGTGACTGCCTTGCGGGGCGATCCGGAGATCGGGGTGTTGTGTGCGGAGCGGGGGGCGGGGCTGATCCTGATGCACATGCAGGGCGACCCGCGGACGATGCAGGAGGATCCGCGCTACGACGATGTGGTCGACGACGTCAAGGCCTTCCTCGCCGAGCGGCTGGAAGCGGCGATTGCGGCCGGGGTGGACGAGGAGCGCATCTGGCTCGACCCCGGGATCGGCTTCGGCAAGGACCTCGAGCACAACCTGGAGCTTCTGCGCCGGCTCGGCGAGCTGCGGGAGCTGGGCCGGCCGCTGGTCGTCGGCGCCTCGCGCAAGGCCTTCATCGGCAGGATCGACGGCTCCGCGGTCGACGCGCGGCTGGGCGGCACGATCGCCGCCTCGATCCTCGCGGCCGCCGAGGGGGCCGACGTGCTGCGCGTCCACGACGTCGCCGAGCACGCCCAGGCGGCGCGGATGGCCGCCGCCATTCTCGACAGCTAGCTTCCGCTGTTCCTTTCCCCCATATAACGACGGAAAGGAACAGCGCGGCGGTAGGTTGGGGGGGTGGAGTCTCCTGACAACGGGATCGAGTCGCGGGTCGAGGTCGACCTGCGCGGGATCTCGATCTACACCCACCACGGCGTCAGCGACGCCGAGCAGGAGGTCGGCCAGCGGCTCGAGTTCGACCTCTCCTTCGACGTGCCGGACTGCGACGCGGTCCTCACCGACCGGATCGAGGACACCGTCGACTACAGCGACGTCTGCGACATCGTCGCGCTCGCCGCCACCGAGCGCAGCTACCGCACGCTCGAGCGGCTCGCCCAGGTCGTCGGCGAGCGGCTGATCGAGCGCTACGGCTGCGAGTCGGTCCGCGTCCGCGCCTCGAAGCCCGAGCCGCCGCTGCCGCTGGCGATCCAGGAGGTCGGCGTCGAGGTCACCCAGGAACGCAGCGAGCAAGAGGACGAGGGGAACGGCGAGGAGGCTTGACCGGCTACCTCGGCCTCGGCTCGAACGTCGGCGACCGGGCCGGGCACCTGCGGGCGGCGATCGCGATGCTGGAAGCGCGCGGGATCGAGGTCGAGGCCGTCTCCTCGGCCTACGAGACCGAGCCGGTCGGTGACCAGCCCGACCAGCCGGACTTCCTCAACGCGGCGATCCGCATCGGCACCGACCTCAAGCCCGAAGCCCTGCTCGACCTCTGCAAGCAGATCGAGGCCGAGCGCGGCCGAGCCCTCGACGCCCCCCGCCACAGCCCCCGCCCACTCGACATCGACCTCCTCCTGCTGGGCGACCTGGAACTGATCACCGACCGCCTAACGCTCCCTCACCCCGAGGTCACCAGCCGCCGCTTCGTCCTAGCTCCCCTACTGGAGCTCGACCCCGACCTCACCCTCCCCGACGGCACACGTCTCGCCGCCGCACTCGCCGCGCTCGGCCCCGGCGAACGGGTCGATCAGGCCGCGGCCGTCGCGCTGCGCAGTGGTTGAAGCCAGGCGGGCGGCAGGGTCGGCGGGACCCTGCCGGGATAGTCGGGGACGATCCGCATCGCCAGCTCGCCGGCCGGCCGCGACTCGATCGCCGGCCGCAGGTCGTCGAGGGTCATCGCCAGCCGCAGGCTGGGGGCGATCTGGAAGTCGGCGACGTTGGGCTGCTCGCCGCCGAGGACGCCGGCGGCGATCCAGTCGTCGATCCGCTGCAGCATCGCCGGCAGCGCCGCCAGGCTGCGCTGCGTGTTCTCGTCGGTCGCTTCGTTGAAGTGGGCCGAGGCGGCGACGATCGGCGCCGCCGTCTTCAGCGCCAGGCCGATCGGGATGCCGAGCTTGGCGCCCTCCGAGAAGCTGCGCAGCGGCTCCTTGTCCTTGCGCAGCGCCCACCAGAGGATCGCCCGGATCGGCGGCTGCAGCTCCTCGTCGCCGCAGCGCTCCGCCGCTTCGACCGCGGCACGCTGCGCGGGGTCGGCGGGCAGCAGCGCCGGCTCGGGGCGCAGCCGGTCGAGCTCGCGGGCGATCTCGCCGGTGCCCTGGATCCGCCTGCCGTCGATCTTCAGCGCCGGCACGGTGTTGCCGGGAAAGCGCAGGCCGCGCAGCACCGCCTTGGAGACGACCGGCATCAGGTCGGTGCGCTTGTACGGGATGCCCTTGGCCTCGAGCATCAGGCGCGCCGCCATCGAAGGATGGGAACCGGGAATGACGTACAGCCGCGCGTCCATCGCGGCGCATCATAGACTCGCGCCGTGCTGCTCGCGGTCGACGTCGGCAATACCCAGACCCATCTCGGCGCCTTCGACGGCGAGCGCCTGGTCGAGCACTGGCGCTTTCAGACCCGCGCCGGGGCGACCGGCGACGAGCTGGCCGAGCGGATCGCCGGGATGCTGGCGCTGAGCGGGATCGGCCTCGCCGACCTCGACGCGGTCTGCGCCTCCTCGGTCGTGCCGCCGCTCGGCAGCCAGTACGAACAGCTGACCGAGCGCTACACGGACGCCGACTGCCTGGCGATCGGGCCCGGGGTGAAGACGGGGATGCCGATCCGGATCGACAACCCGCTCGAGGTCGGCGCCGACCGGCTGGTCAACTCGGTCGCCGCCTACGAGCGCTTCAAGAGCGCCTGCGTGGTCGTCGACTTCGGCACCGGGATCAACTTCGACGCCGTCTCCGAGGCGGGCGAATACCTCGGCGGGGCGATCGCGCCGGGGCTGGAGATCTCGCTGACCGCGCTGGTAGAACGCGCCGCCCGGATCGGCCGCATCGACCTCGAGGAGCCGGCGACGGCGATCGGCCGCTCCAGCCGGGCGGCGATCCAGTCAGGGGTGATCTTCGGCTTCGCCGGTCTGATCGACGGCGTGGTCCGCCGCATCGAGGACGAACTCGGCGATGTGCAACTGCTCGCCACCGGCGGCCTCGCCGCGACGATCGTCCCCTTCACGGAGACGATCGACGAGGTCGACGAGATGCTTACCCTGAAGGGTCTGCGTCTCATCCATGCCAGGAACAGGTAAGAAAACGCCATCCCCGCCGCCGGCGACGGAGCAGCCGGCGCTGACCTCGCCGTTCGCGATCGGCGGCATCGAGATCGCCAACCGCGTCCTGCTCGCGCCGCTGGCCGGGATCGGCAATTGGTTCGTCCGCCTGCAGGCGAAGCGGCACGGGGCCGGGCTCGCGGTCTCGGAGATGGTCTCCAGCTTCGGCCTGCACTACCGCAACGAGCGCACGATGCGCGAGCTGATGCGGATCCACCCCGACGAGCACCCGGTCTCGGTGCAGCTCTTCGGCCACGACCCCGAGGTGATGCGCTCCGCCGCCGGCGTCGCCGCCGAGGCCGGCGCCGACCTGATCGACATCAACATGGGCTGCCCGGTGCGCAAGGTGCGCAAGACCGGCGCCGGGGTCGAGCTGCTCGCCGACCCGGACCTGGCGCTGCGCCTGCTGCGCGGCGCGATCGAGGGCAGCGGCCTGCCGGTCACCGTGAAGCTGCGCTCCGGCCTGCGCCCGGGCGACCGCTCCGGCTTCGACCTCGCCGTGCGCCTCGCCGAGCAGGGCGGCGCGGCGGCGATCGGCTTCCACCCGCGCGCCGCGACGACCAAACACAAGGGCGACCCCGACTACGTGCTGACCCGCGAGCTGGTCGAGCGGATCGAGGTCCCGGTGGTCGTCTCCGGCGGGCTCGACGACGCCGCGGCGGTGCGCCGCGCCTACCGCGAGTCCGGCGCCGCCGCGGTGATGCTCGCCCGCGGCTCGCTCGGCAATCCGTGGCTGTTCGAGGAGCTGACCGGGCGGCGCAGCGAGCCGCCCTCGCGCGAGGAGGTGGCGGCCGAGCTGCTCTGGACGGTCGACCGCGCCGAGGAGCACCTCGGCGCCGAGCGGGCGAGCCGCTACATGCGCAAGTTCTACCCCTGGTACGTCGAGGCGCTGGGCGCGCCGAGCGAGGTCGCCGAGGAGCTGCAGCGCAGCGCCGATCTACCCCGGGCGAGGCAGCTGATCGCCGCCCAAATTCCCTTGAGTGCCGGGCCGGCGCCCTCGCTATAATCCCGCGACTTCTGGCCCAGGTGCGCTGTGCGAAAGCCGTCGCGTCCGGGCGTTTTCCGTCTCCAGGCCGGGAAACCCACGTCCAGCAAGCCGAAGCGAGGGCAGTGCAAAGTGAGCCGTCAAGCCGTCATCACCCCGGAAGGCCTCGAGAAGCTGAAAGAGGAGATCGAGTACCTCTCGACCGCCAAGCGGCGTGAGGTCGCCGAACGGATCAAGGAAGCGCGCGAATTCGGCGACATCTCCGAGAACGCCGAGTACGACGACGCCAAGAACGAGCAGGCGCTGGTCGAGGGGCGGATCGCCCAGCTCGAGGAGCGGCTGCGCCGCGCCACCGTGATCGACGAGAAGGACGTCGACACCAACGAGGTCAGCTTCGGCTCCGTGGTCCACGTCAAAGACCAGAAGACCGGCGACTCGCAGAAATTCCAGATCGTCGGCTCGACCGAGGCCAACCCGGCCGAGCAAAAACTCTCCAACGAGTCGCCGATCGGCAAAGCGCTGCTCGGCCACAAGCGCAACGACGTGGTCGCCGTCGAGGTGCCGCGGGGGCCGAAGAAGAAACTAAAAATTACGAAGATTGAGGCTGCGTAGAGGGGGTCCCGGCAGGGCCTCCACTTAACTTTTTCGGTGGTTCGGGGTTGGGCTGACGCCCGATGCGCTCGACGAAAAAGTACAAGACGTTCCGGCCCTGCCGAGACCCCCTCTGACCGTCCGGTTATAGGCTCGCGATTGTGACTGAAGAGCAACAACTCTCGGACGTACTTCGTGATCGTAGGGAGAAGCTGGAAAGGATCCGGGGGGCCGGGATCGATCCGTTTCCTCATTCGTTCGACGAACGGGAGGAGATTGGCGAGGTTCGGGTTGCGCATGAGGGGTTGGCGGCCGGGATCGAGACCGATTCGCGCCACCGGGTCGCCGGGCGGATCGTCGCCCGGCGCGGCCACGGCAAGGCCGCCTTCCTCGACCTGCGCGACGGCAGCGGCCAGATCCAGCTCCACGCGACCGCCGAGAAGCTCGGCGAGGAGGCGTACGAGCTGCTGGTCGACCTCGACCTCGGCGACTTCGTCGGCGTCGAGGGGACGGCGCTGGCGACGCGGCGCGGCGGCGAGCTCTCGCTGGCGATCGACCACTGGCGCCTGCTGGCCAAGAGCCTGCGCCCGCCGCCGGACAAGTTCCACGGCCTCGAGGACGTCGAGACCCGCTACCGGCAGCGCGAGCTCGACCTGCTCGCCAACGAGGAGAGCCGCCGGCGCTTTGCGATCCGCGCCAGGGCGATCGCCGAGCTGCGCCGCTGGCTCGACGAGCACGGCTTTGTCGAGGCCGAGACGCCGGTCCTGCAACCGCTCTACGGCGGCGCTTTGGCGCGCCCCTTCGTCACCCACCACAACGCCCTCGACCGCGACTTCTACCTGCGGATCGCGACCGAGCTGTACCTCAAGCGGCTCGTCGTCGGCGGCATCGAGCGGGTCTACGAGCTGGGCAAGGACTTCCGCAACGAGGGCGTCTCGCACAAGCACAACCCGGAGTTCACGATGCTCGAGTGGTACGAGGCCTACGCCGACTACGCGAAGACCGCGCACGACCTCGAGTCGATGGTCGCCGAGGTCGCGGAGCGGGTGTTGGGCACGACCGTGGTCGAGCGCGACGGGGTCGAGATCGATTTCGCCCCGCCCTGGCGGCGCGTCAGCCTGCGCGAGGCGGTGCGCGAGCAGACCGGGATCGACATCGCCGAGCACCCGACCCGCGAGGCGCTGGCCACCGCGATGGGCGGCGAGCCCGACCCGGCCGAGGGCTGGGGCAAGCTGGTCGACGGGCTGCTCGCCAGGTCGGTCGAGCCGACGCTGATCCAGCCGACCTTCGTCGTCGACTACCCGGTCGAGCTCTCGCCCTTCGCCAAGGCGCACCGCTCCGAGCCCGGCCTGGTCGAGCGCTGGGAGGCGTTTGCGGGCGGGATCGAGATCGCCAACTCGTTCACGGAGCTCAACGACCCCGACGAGCAGCGGCGCCGCTTTGAGCAGCAGGCGGCGGAGCTGGAGCGGGGCGATGAGGAGGCGCAGCCCTACGACGAGGCGTTCGTCGAGGCGCTCGAACACGGCATGCCGCCGACCGGCGGCGTCGGCCTCGGTGTTGACCGGCTTGCAATGATGTTGACCGGAGCCGCCAGCCTGCGTGAGGTCGTGCTTTTCCCGGCGATGCGCTCCTGAGGCCCCGAAACGGGGTCGGAAAACCCGCTACGAGCGGCAATCGGGGTCCCAAGGCCGGGTGGGCGCTCTCGGTATCGTTTAAAGGGCACATGGACGCTTCCCGATACTGAAAGGGCGTCTCCGGTACTTCCGACCGCAAATCGCGTTTGACCTTCAGAAGGTCGAGAGAGGAAGCCTTTGTTCGAGAGATTCACTGAGCGGGCCCGCCAGGTAGTAGTCCTGGCACAGGAAGAGGCTCGCACGCTGAAGCACAACTACATCGGCACCGAGCACATCCTGCTCGGCCTGCTGCGTGAGGAGGAGGGCCTGGCCGCCCGCGTCCTCGAGTCTCTCGACATCACGACCGAGCGCGTCCGCTCCCAGGTCGTGCGGATCGTCGGCTCCGGCGAGGAGGTCACCTCCGGCCAGATCCCGTTTACGCCGCGGGCCAAGAAGGTGCTCGAGCTGGCCCTGCGCGAGGCGCTCTCGCTCGGCCACAACTACATCGGCACCGAGCACATCCTGCTCGGCCTGGTGCGTGAGAACGAGGGCGTCGCGGCGCGCATCCTGCTCGACTTCGACGCCGACTCGGACAAGATCCGCAACGAGGTGATCCGGATGCTCTCCGGCCCGGGCGGGCGCCGCCAGGGCGGCGGCGGTGGTCCCCAGATCGAGGGCGCCGGCAAAAAGTCTTCGAAACTGCTCGACCAGTTCGGTCGCAACCTGACCAAACTCGCCGAGGAGGGCAAGCTCGACCCGGTGATCGGGCGCGAGACCGAGATCGAGCGGATCATGCAGATCCTCTCCCGCCGCACCAAGAACAACCCGGTGCTGCTCGGCGAGCCCGGCGTCGGCAAGACCGCCGTGGTCGAGGGCCTGGCGGCGCGGATCAACAACGGCGAGGTGCCGGAGCTGCTGCGCAACAAACAGATCTACACGCTCGACCTGGCGGCCCTCGTCGCCGGCTCGAAGTACCGCGGCGAGTTCGAGGAGCGGCTCAAGAAGGTGATGAAAGAGATCACCCAGCGCGGCGACATCATCCTCTTCATCGACGAGCTCCACAACCTCGTCGGCGCCGGCGCCGCCGAGGGCGCGATCGACGCCGCCTCGATCCTCAAGCCGGCCCTGGCCCGCGGCGAGCTGCAGACGATCGGCGCGACGACGCTCGACGAGTACCGCAAGTACCTCGAGCGCGACTCGGCGCTGGAGCGCCGCTTCGCCCAGATCAAAGTCGACCAGCCCTCGGTCGAGGACACGGTCAAGATCCTCGAGGGCCTGCGCGAACGCTACGAGCAGCACCACCACGTCAACATCACCAACGACGCGCTGCAGGCCGCCGCCGAGCTCGCCGACCGCTACATCTCCGACCGCTTCCTGCCCGACAAGGCGATCGATTTGATCGACGAGGCCGCCTCGCGGATGCGCATCAAGTCGATGAGCGCGCCGCCCGTCTACCGCGACCTCGAGGAGGAAGTGGAAAAGACGCGGCGCGAGAAGGAGGCGGCGATCGAGGCGCAGGAGTTCGAGAAAGCCGCCAACCTGCGCGACACCGAGCGCCAGCTGACCACCCGCAAGCGCGAGCTCGAAGACGAGTGGTCGGAGGGCGACAACTCCGAGCGGCCCGACGTCGGCGAAGAAGAGATCGCCGACATCGTCTCGATGTGGACCGGGATCCCGGTCTTCAAACTGACCGAGGCCGAGACCAAGAAACTGATCCGCATGGAGGAGGAGTTGCACAAGCGGGTGATCGGCCAGGAGGTCGCGATCACCGCCGTCTCGAAAGCGATCCGCCGCTCGCGCGCCGGGATCAAGGACCCGAAGCGGCCCTCCGGCTCGTTCATCTTCCTCGGCCCCTCCGGGGTCGGCAAGACCGAGCTGGGGCGCACCCTCGCCGAGTTCCTCTTCGGCGACGAGGAGGCGCTGGTGCGGATCGACATGTCCGAGTACATGGAGAAGCACGCGGTCAGCCGCCTGGTCGGCTCGCCGCCGGGCTACATCGGCTACGACGAGGGCGGTCAGCTGACCGAGGCGGTGCGGCGCAAGCCCTACAGCGTGCTGCTGCTCGACGAGATCGAGAAGGCCCACCCGGACGTCTTCAACATCCTCCTGCAGATCCTCGAGGACGGCCGGCTCACCGACGCCCAGGGGCGCACGGTCGACTTCCGCAACGCGATCGTGATCATGACCTCGAACATCGGCGCCTCGGAGATCGCAAAAAACACCTCGATCGGGTTTACGGTCGCGGACGAGACCGGGATGTCCTACGGGGACATGAAAAACCGCATCATGGGCGACCTGAAAAAAGTCTTCCGACCCGAGTTCCTCAACCGGATCGACGAGGTGATCGTCTTCCACAAGCTGGCCAAGGACGAGGTCAAGGAGATCGTCGACCTGATGATCAACCGGGTCCGCGTCCAGGTGGCCGAGCACGAGCTGCAGCTCGAACTGACCGACGAGTCGAAGGACCTGCTGGTCGACAAAGGCTGGGACCCGTCGATGGGCGCCCGGCCGCTGCGCCGCGCGATCCAGCGCTACATCGAGGACCCGCTCGCCGACGAAGTGCTGCGCCAGGGCCCGATGGTGCCCGGCTCGACCGTGCTGGTCGAGCGCGACGCCGCCGGCGACGAGGACGACAGGCCGCTGAAGCTGACCATCGTCGCGCCGAAGAAGGCGTTGAAGAAGGCGACGCCGGACAAGCCCGAGCCGGAGAAGGTCGGCGTCGGGGCGAAGAAGGACGAGCCGAGCGGCGAAGAGAGCGACCCCCGGGCCGAGACGCCGCCTGCGGGCGACGGCGATTCCTGAGCTTCACGCGTCGATGCGCCAGCCCGGCCGCACGGCTATAGGCACCTGGAGCGGGGGGCGGTTCCTTCGCTACGGGGAGAAGATCGAGGAGCAGCGGCTGGAGGGCCTGCTGCGGCCGGGCGATGGGATCGACACCGTTCTTACTGCCGATACGTATGGGCAGGGGGAGGCCGATCTGGTTCTGGGCCGTGCCCTGGCGGGGGTGCCGCGCGACGATTACTCCTTGGTCGGGGCGGTTGGGCATGACTTCTATAAGGGGGAGCGGGATGGGCCGCGGGGGTTTCCGCGGTTCACGGATGCGCGGCTGCGCGGGCCGGGGGAGTTCGGCGACTACCTGCGGATGGCCGCCGAGCGCAGCCTCGAGCGGCTCGGGGCCGACGCGTTCGACCTGCTGCTGCTGCACAACCCCGACCGCAGCGGCTACTCGAGCGAGGCGGTCTGGGACGGGATGGCGGCGCTGCGCGAGGCCGGCCTGACCGGGCAGATCGGCGTCGCCCCGGGCCCGGCCAACGGCTTCACCCTCGACCTGATCGCCTGCATCGAGCGCTTCGGCGAGCGGATCGATTGGGCGATGATCATCCTCAACCCGTTCGAGCCCTGGCCGGGCGAGCTCTGCCTCGACGCCGCCGCCCGCCACGACGTGAGGGTGATCACCCGCGTGGTCGACTACGGCGGCCTTTTCTGGGGCGACCTCAGCGCCGGGATGGAGCTGGCCGAGGGCGACCACCGCGCCTTCCGCCCGGTGGGCTGGATCGAGGCGGGACTGGAGAAGCTGGAGCGGATCGCGCCGTTCGGCGAGCGGGCCGGGCTGACGTCGATCCAGCTCGCCTGCCAGTGGAACCTCGCCCACCCGGCGGTCGAGTGCGTCGTGCCGACGCTGATCCAGGAGGCGGGCGAGGGCGCGTGGCCGATCGAGCGCAAGCGGGCCGAGCTGGCGGCGCTGCCCGCCGAGCAGCGGCTCGGCGAGGACGATGTCGCCGCGATCCGCGCCGTCGGCGACAACGCCGGCAGCATGGTGCTGAAGGGGGCCAACCCGGGCCACGAGGGCGAGGAGCGCCCCGACCGCTGGGATCTCGACGCCGGCCTCACCGCCGTCGGCGAGCGCTGGGGCATCGATCCTGCCCAATTACGGCCCAAAGAGCCCTTAGGTGACCGATTCGCTTGACAATCGTTTCTCCGACGTATCCACTAGGGATTGGCCAGACCGCATTCCAGAGCGGAATTTGCCATCCTAAGGGAGATGTCTTCGCCGCCCGGGGATGAGCTTCACGAGCTAGCGGAACGGCAGGATCCCCGGCTGCTCAGAGCCCTGGATGTTGTCGCTCCCGGCGGCTCCCTGCGCGAGGGCATCGACAACATAGTCCATGCCAGCACCGGTGGGCTGATCGTCGTCGGCGACCCAGGCGACATCTCGCACATGCTCTCCGGCGGGATCCGGCTGGACATCGACTACACCCCGGCGATGCTCTACCAGGTGGCAAAGATGGACGGGGCGATCGTGCTCAACGCCGAGGCGACCAAGATCGTCTGGGCCAACGTGCAGCTGATGCCGGACCCGACGATCCTCTCCTCGGAGACGGGGACCCGCCACCGCACCGCCGAGCGCGTCTCCAAACAGACCGACGCCCTGGTCGTGGCGATCTCGCAGCGGCGCGACGTCGTCTCGCTCTACGTCGAGGGGACGAAGTACATCCTCCAGGAGATCCCCGCCGTGCTGGCCAAGGCGAACCAGGGGCTGGCGACGCTGGAGAAGTACCGCGAGCGGCTCGAACAGGTCTCCAACCGCCTCACCGCGCTCGAGTTCGAAGGCGGCGGCGTCCTCTACGACTCGCTCACCGTCCTGCAGCGGGCTGAGCTGACGACCCGGATGGCGGTCGAGGTCGAGCGCTACATCGTCGAGCTCGGCACCGAGGGCCGGCTGATCGAGATGCAGCTCGAGGAGACGATGGTCGGCGTCGCCGTCGACAGGTCGGCCTTGATCCGCGACTACAGCGTCGAAGACTCCGAGGGGAACCTGGCCACCGTCCTACAGTCGCTGGCCCGGCTGCCGCACGAGGACGTGCTCGACTTCGGCCGCCTCGCCGAGCTGCTCGGCTACGACCGCAAGCTCAACACCCTCGACTTCCCGGTTGCGCCGCGCGGCTACCGCGTGATGGGCCGCATCCCGCGCATCCCCAAGCTTGTCGTCCAGAAGATCATCCGCGACCTCGGCGGCCTGGAGGAGGTCATGGCGGCGTCCGACGCCGACCTCGAAGCCGTCGAGGACGTCGGCCAGACCCAGGCCAAGGAGATCCGCGAGGGACTGCGGAGGCTCCAGGAGGTCGATCTCGTCGACAGGTACTTACAGAGTTGACGGCTATCCAGGCCGTCGCAAATCGAAAGGAGCAAGCGATTCCCCAGCTAGAGGAGGCCACCGAGGTAAGCGTCGAGGAAGTCGAGTACATCTGCGACTTCGAGGAGGGCGACAAGGTCGTCTATCCGCATCACGGCGCCGGCCTGGTGATGAAGAAAGAGGCACGGGAGCTGATGGGTGAGGAGCGCGAATACCTCACGATCAAGATCCTTCACAACGAACTCACGGTGATGGTCCCCTGCGAAAACGCCGGCAAGGCGGGACTGCGGCGGGTCATCGACGAGGTCGAAATCAAGAAGGTCACATCGGTCCTCACCGACGACGTCTCGGACATGCCGAAGAACTGGAACCGGCGCTTCAAGTACAACCGCGAGAAGATCAAGACCGGCGACGTCTTCGAGCTCGCCGAGGTCGTCCGCAACCTGGCTCTGCGCGAGATGGAGAAGGGTCTCTCCACCGGCGAGAAGCAGATGTACACGCGGGCGAAGAAGATCCTCGCCTCGGAGTTCATGTACGCGCTCGACAAAGACGAGGAGGGCGCGGAGGAGTACCTGGACGGGCTGTTGGAGGAGCGCTTCGCCGCCACCGCAGCCGCCTAGCAGCTCTGCAGCATCCGTCACCGCGGTCATCGCGGCCGCCGGCTCCGGGGAGAGGCTCGGAGCCGGCGGCCCGAAGGCCTTCGTGGCGCTGGCCGGCCGGCCGCTGGTCGAGTGGTCGATCGCCGCGATGCGTTCCTCCCCGGCGGTGGGCTCGATCGTCGTCGCCTGCCCGCCCGGACATGTGCACGAGCTGGGTGGCGACGACCTCGGCGTGGTCGAGGGCGGCGCCACCCGCGCCCGCTCGGTGGCCAACGCGCTCGACGCGGTGGGGACCGAGCTGGTCGCGATCCACGACGCGGCGCGGCCGCTGGTCACACCCGAGCTGGTCGAGGGGGTGGTCGCGGCTCTCGTCGCCCACCCCGAGGCCGACGGCGCCATTGCCGCCGCGCCGGCTACCGACACGATCAAGCAAGTTCGCCCGGGGCCGGGCGGGCGCCCGCCCGGCTCATCGCAGGATTATCCGGGCCATGACCCGGAAAAAGCTGCGATCGGTGTGGAGTCGACGATCGATCGCGGGCGCCTCTGGGCGGCGCAGACGCCGCAGGTCTTCCGGGTCGAGGCGCTCCGCCGCGCCCTCGAGGCCGATCCCGCTCAGGTCGAGGCGGCGACCGATGAGGCGATGCTGGTCGAGGCGATGGGGGGCCGGGTGCTGATCCACCCCGCGCCGGCCGAGAACCTCAAGGTGACGACGCCGCTGGACCTGCGGGTCGCCGAACTGCTGCTGGCCGAACGCGACGGCTAGCGCCGGCGCTCAGAGCCTGATCCGCTTGCCGTGCTCGGCCGGCAGGCCGGCGGCGACGCGCGAGCCCTCGCCGCGGTGCTGCCTGCGGCGCCGCTGGTAGACGCGGTTCTGCAGCAGCAGCGTCGCCACCCCGGCGATCAGGATCGCGCTCAGGTTGATCGCCAGCTGCGCCATCGCCCCGACCCAGTCGGCCCCGTCGCCAAAGGCGGCCGCGACGCCGATCGCCGCCGCGGCCGGGATCGTCGTCACCGAGATCAGCACGCCGACCAGCGCTCCCGACTTGGCCGAGGTCAGCGAGAGCACCCCGGCGACGCCGGCGAAGAGGGCGACGATGAAGGAGAAGGTGTTCGGTTCGGAGATGAAGGAGGTCAGCGGGTGGTCGCCGAGTTCGAAGCTCGCCTCGACCAGGCCGGTCTGCTTGGCGAGCAGGGCGAAGACGAAGGCGGCGGTGATGCCGACCGGGAAGCCGACCGCCAGCGCGGTCAGCGAGCGCAGGCCGACGTCGCGGCGGCGCTCGACCAGCGCCACGCAGAGCCCGGCCAGCGGGCCGAACTCGGGCCCGACGACCATCGCGCCGACGATCAGGATCGGCTGGCCGAGCATGATCCCGACCGAGGCGATCAGGCAGGCGAGGGCGATGAAGGTGAGGAAGTTGGCGTTCAGCTCGGTCGCCTCCGAGGTGCGCGACTCGACCTCCTCCCAGATGACGGCGTCGCCGGGCATGCCGGGCGCGGCGCGTTCCGCCCGGTCGGCCGCGTCGGAGATCTGCGAGTCGATCTCCTCCAGCGCGATCGAGCCGTCGCGCGGCACCCCCAGCTCCTTGAGGTCGTCGATGACGACGCTGGCATCCTCGCGGGCGACGTCGCAGAGGACCACGTCGCCGCTGGGCCGGCGGGCCGCGGCCTCGAGCACGATCAGGTTGCAGGCCGAAGGGGTCGCTTCGAGCAGCCCGATCACTTTCTCGGACCGCGCCGGCGGGGTCACGATCCGCAGGTGGATCATGCGCCGATCCTACGTGGAGGCCCCGTCGGGAATAACTTGTGTGCCGTGCTGACCGACTACCACCTGCACCTGCGGCCCGACGAGCCGGACACGCCGCCCGAGCGCTACTTCACGGCGGAGAACGTCGAGCGCTACCGCGAGGCGGCGACGAGTGCCGGGGTCGAGGAGCTGGGCGTCTCCGAGCACATCTACCGCTTCAGCCAGGCGCTCGAGCTGTGGGGCCATCCCTTCTGGCGGGAACAGGCGCGCGACGACCTCGACGCTTACTGCGAGTTCGTCCGCGGCGCCGGGCTCAAGCTCGGCCTCGAGTGCGACTTCGTGCCCGGCGCCGAGGACCGCACCGCCAACCTGCTCGCGGCGCGCGAGTTCGACTACGTGGTCGGCTCGGTCCACTTCGTCGGCGAGGCCGCTGTCGACCACGAGGGCTGGGACGTCTGGGAGGGGCGGGGGGACGCCGACGAGGTCTGGCGGCGCTACTTCGAGGCGCTCACCCAGTGCGCCCGCAGCGGCCTCTTCGACATCCTCGCCCACCCCGACCTGGTCAAGGTCTGGGGCCGTGCCCGGCCGCTGCCGGAGCGCGACCCGCGCCACTTCTACGAGCCGGCCGTGGAGGCGATCGCGGCAAGCGGGGCCGCGGTCGAGCTCTCCACTGCCGGGCTGCGCAAGCCCGTCGCCGAGCTGTATCCCTCACCCGCCTTCGCCGCGATGTGCGTCGAGGCCGGCGTCCCCTTCGCCCTCTCCTCCGACGCCCACCTGCCCGAGCAGGTCGGCTTCGCCTACGAGCGCGCGCTCGAGTTCCTCGACGGGATCGGCGTCGGCGAGATCGCCGTCTTCGAGCGGCGCGCGCGCAGGTTGGAGGCGCTGCCGGCTTGGGTAGGCGAGAATCGGTGACCGGATGAGCGTCGGCATCGGCTACGACAGCCACCGCTTCGCCGCGGGCAGGCCGCTGATCCTCGGCGGGGTCGAGATCGATCACCCGCGCGGGCTCAGCGGCCACTCCGACGCCGACGTGGTCACCCACGCGGTGATCGACGCCCTGCTCGGCGCCGCCGGCGAAGGCGACATCGGCACGCTCTTCCCCGACGACGAGGAGCGCTGGGCCGGCGCCGACTCGATCGACCTGCTGCGCACCGCGGTCGGCACGATCGGCGGCACGATCGTCAACGTCGACGTGACCGTCGTCTGCGAGGAGCCGCGCCTGGGGGCCTACCGCGAGCAGATCGAGCACCTGCTCGCCGACGCCGTCTCGGCCCGGGTCAGCGTCAAGGCGACCAGCAACGAGGGGATGGGCTGGATCGGCCGCGGCGAGGGAATCGCCTGCTTCGCTGTGGCCTCGGTCGAGAGTGAATAGGCTTCGCGCTCGATGGCCAAGCTCAACTCGATAGTCGCGGGCGTGCGCCGCTCGATCGCCGACAAAGCGTTCGAGCTGCGGGTGCTGAAGGAGGCGGGGATCATCGGCGGCACCCGCCCCGACAAGGCGCTGAGGATCGGCGCCACCTTCCTCCGCTGGGGGGCCTCGCCGGCGACCGGGATCGCCACCGCGGCGATCAAGCACCCGGACGAGCCGGCGCTGATCGACGAACGCGGCTCGCTCACGTTCGCAGAGCTGCAGCGCCGCAGCAACGCGCTCGCCCACGCCTTCCGCGGGATGGGGATCGGCCCCGGCGACGGCATCGGGATCATGTGCCGCAATCACCGCGGCTTCGTCGAGGCGACGCTCGCCTCGGCCAAGCTCGGCGCCAGCGCGCTCTACCTGAACACGATGTTCGCCGGGCCGCAGCTGGTCGAGGTGATGAGCCGCGAGGCGCCGAAGGCGCTCGTCTACGACGAAGAGTTCGCCGCGCTACTCGACGGCGTCGACGACTCCGTCGAGCGGATCGTCGCCTGGACCGACGGGCAGCCGCAGGGCGCGACGCTCGACTCACTGATCGCCGCCAACGGCGTCGCCAACCTGAAGCCGCCGCCCGACAAACCGCGCTTCGTCATCCTCACCTCGGGCACCACCGGTACGCCGAAGGGGGCGCAGCGCTCCAGCCCCGACGGCCTGCTCGCCCTGGCGGCGCTGATCGACAAGATCCCCTACCGCGCCGGCGACAAGATGGTGATCGCCGCGCCCCTCTTCCACTCCTGGGGCTTCTCGCACTTCGTGATGGCGCTGCCGACCGGCTCGACCCTGGTCCTGCGCCGCCGCTTCGACCCCGAGGAGACGCTGCGCGCCGTGCAGGAGCACCGCGCCGAGGTGCTCGCGGTGGTGCCGGTGATGATCCAGCGGATCCTGCAGCTGCCCGAGGAGACGCTGCGCTCCTACGACCTCTCCTCGCTGCGGGTCACGGCGCTCTCGGGCTCGGCGCTCCCCGGCGAGCTGGCGATCGCCTGGATGGACCGCTTCGGCGACTCGATCTACAACCTCTACGGCTCGACCGAGGTCGCCTACGCCACCGTCGCCACCCCCGAGGACCTGCGCGCCGCGCCGGGAACGGCCGGCCGGCCGCCCTACGGCACGGTGGTGAAGATCTTCGACGAGGGCGGCAAGGAGGTGCCGCAGGGCGAGGTGGGGAGGATCTTCGTCGGCAACGCGATGGCCTTCGAGGGGTACACCGGCGGTGGCAGCAAGGAGGCGATCGAGGGGCTGCTGAGCAGCGGCGACGTCGGTCACATCGACGCCGACGGGCACCTCTTCATCGACGGCCGCGACGACGAGATGATCGTCTCCGGCGGCGAGAACGTCTTCCCGCGCGAGGTCGAGGACCTGCTCGCCGACCACGCGGCGGTGGTCGAGGTGGCGGTGATCGGGGTCGAGGACGGGGAGTTCGGACAGCGGCTGAAGGCGTTTGTGGTCGTCGCCGCGGAGGCCGAGGTCTCCGAAGAGGAGCTGAAGGGGCACGTCAAGACCCACCTGGCCGGTTACAAGGCGCCGCGCGAGGTCGAGTTCCTCGACGAGCTGCCCAGAAACGCGACCGGCAAGGTCCTCAAGAAGGATCTGGCTGCGCGCGAGGCTCAGAAGTCTGCCTAGATTGCCCTCGCTAATTGCGTGTTTTTGCTCGTCGCGGAGGTGGCGTGGCTTCCGCTGCGGGTAGTAGGTTGCGGTAGATGGGTGAGCCCGCGATCAAGCTGAGCGCTGTAGCCGACGCAACCGAGGAGATCCATGGGGTCGCCTCGCAGGCGCTCGAGTGGGTTCGGCAGAGCGAGGACCGGGTCGTCGCGGCGGAGCAGCGGGTCGCCGAGGCCGAAGCGCAGGCGGAGAAGAGCACGGCTGAGGTCAAGCTGCGGGCGAAGGCGGCGCTGGGGCGGATCGGCGAGCAGGGTCGTGAGCGGATCGCCGCTGAGCGCGCGAAGCGCCGTGCGGCCGAGGCCCGCGTTGCCCAGGCGGAGGCGGGCCGCGACCGCGCCGAGCAGGCGTTCGAGCAACTGCAGAAGCGGGCCGAAGCCGACCGCGAGTCGTTCGCGAGCCAGCTGACCGCCGGCAAGGCGGAGGCCGAGCAGGCCCAGGCGCGGGCGGTCAAGCGGACCGAAGGGGAGGCCTCGAAGCGGACCGGCGAGGTGCTCGAAAGGGCGCAGGCCGAGGCCGACCGCCGCGTCGCCGCGGCCGAGCAGCGCGCCGCCGAGGCGGAGGCGCGCGCCGAGGAGTCTCACCAACTTGCGGTCCGGCTCGAGGCCGAGATCGAGGAGCGGGTCATGCAGGGCACCGTGGACGTCCGCCGCGAGGCCGAGGAGCGGGTCCGCCACCTGGTCGAGAAGGTCGAAGGCGAGGCCGTCGAGAAGGCTCGGGCGCGCGCCGATGAACAGCTGCACGCCGAGTCGGAGCGGATCCGCGCGCAGGCCGAACAGCGCGAGGAGCGGTTGCGCCACGCGGCCGAGGACGAGATCAAGGCGAGCGCCAAGAAGGCGCGGCGCGAGATTCTCGCCGCGGCCGACGAGACCGCCCCGGCCTGGTCGCGCAACGAGGCCTCCCCCTCGGGCGCCGGCTACCGAACCTTTTAATCCTCTCTAGGTCTCTAGCATCCGCCCGATGCGAGAGGTGCGGATCAGGGACACGCTGAGCGGCGAGCTGCGCGCGCTCGACCCCGACGACGAGATCGGGATCTACGCCTGTGGGCCGACCGTTTACAGCCGCATCCACATCGGCAACGCGCGGCCGTTCGTGATCTTCATGTTGCTAGCTCGGTTCCTCAGGTCCGAGGGCTACCGGGCGAGGCTCGTCGTCAACGTCACCGACATCAACGACAAGATCTACGAGGCGGCGCGCCAAACGGAAGAGCCCTCGGCGGCGTTCGCGGCGCGGATGGCCGCCGCCTACTTCGAGGACACCGATCGGCTCGGCCTCGGGCGGCCCGACGCCGAGCCGCTCGCGACCGAGAAGATCGACGCGATCGTCGGCCTGATCGGCGACCTGGTCGATTCCGGCCACGCCTATGAGTCCGGCGGCGACGTCTACTTCCGCGTCCACAGCTTCGACGGCTACGGCAAGCTCTCCAACCGGCGCACCGAGGACATGGATCAGGGCGAGGAGGCCGGGTCCGCCTCGCTGAAGGAGGATCCCCTCGATTTCGCGCTCTGGAAGGCACGCAAGCAGGACGAGGACACGAGCTGGGACTCGCCCTGGGGGCCGGGGCGGCCCGGCTGGCACATTGAGTGCTCGGCGATGGCGGAGGCGGAGCTGGGGCCGTCGTTTGCGATCCACGGCGGCGGCTCCGACCTGGTCTTTCCCCACCACGAGAACGAGATCGCCCAGTCCGAGGCGGCGGGGCGGCCCTTCGCCCGGCTCTGGATGCACAACGGCATGGTCGAGAGCGACGCCGAGAAGATGTCAAAGTCGGAGGGCAACATCTTCCAGCTCTCCGAGGCGCTCGACCGCTACGGGCGCGAGGCTGTCGTCGCCTACCTGATCTCGGGGCATTACCGGCAGCCGCTTGCGTTTGGGCCTGAGCAGATGGAGCAGGCCTGCGCGCAGGTCGAGCGGCTGCGGAACTTCTTTCGGGGGCGTGCTGGGCGGGAGGCGGGGGGTCCCCCGCCAGGAACCCGCGCTGAGGTGTCGGATGCGGGCTCTTACCGCGGCTGCTCACAAGTTCCTGCCGGGGGACCCCCCGCCTCCCGCGTGGCAGGGTTTCGAGAGGCGCTCGCTGACGACTTCAATACGCCGCGGGCGATGGCGGAGGTGTTTGAGCTGGTGGCGGAAGCCAACCGTGAGGAGGTCCCCGGGGCGCCGGAGGCGCTGAAGGAGATGCTGGAGCTTGTCGGGCTCGCGTCCTTGGCCGAGTCTGAGCAGGGTGGCGATGCTGAGGCAGAGAGGCTGCTTGAGGAGCGCGAGCAGGCGCGGGTGGCGAAGGATTTTGCCCGTGCCGACGAGATTCGAGATCGGCTTGCGGATCGGGGCTGGGAAGTGCGCGACTCCGCCAACGGCGCCAAGCTGGTTCCCAAGTCGTGAGCGGCGTTGAAGGTCAGGTGATCTACGGGCGGCGGCCGGTTGAGGAGGCGGAGCGGGGGAAGCGGCAGGTTCGTCGGGTCTGGCGGGCGCCCGAGCACTCCGCCGAAGAGCTGGAGCAGCTGTGCGGCTCGCCCGACCACCAGGGGGTCGTGGCGGAGGTCGATCCGTATCCGTATGCCGATCCGAACGCGCTGCTGAGGCGGGAGGGGGCGCTGTTGCTGGCGCTCGACCAGGTTCAGGACCCGCGCAACCTCGGCGCCGTCTGCCGCTCGGCCGAGTTCGCCGGCGCCGCCGGGATGGTCATCCCCGAACGGCGCGCCGCCGAGGTGACCGCGGTCGCCTGCAAGGCCTCGGCGGGGGCGGTCGAGCACCTCGGCATCGCCTGCGTCCGCAACCTCGCCGACTGGCTCACCGAGGCGAAGGCGGCCGGCTTCTGGATCTGGGGCGCCGACGCCGCGGCGGGCGATGCCCCCTGGGACGCCGACCTGAGCGGGCCGACCGTGCTCGTCCTCGGCGGCGAGGGGAAAGGGATCCGCCCCCGCGTCGCCGCCGCCTGCGACGGCCTCGTCGCGCTGCCGCGGGGCGGCAGGATCGAGTCGCTGAACGTCTCGGCGGCGGCCGCGGCGCTGCTCTTCGAGGCCGTCCGGCAGCGCTGACGCCGGTAGCAGCTGCAACGGCGGTTGCAAGAAATCCGCTATTTGGGGTTGACAGAACTCCGCCGGGCGGTAAGAATGCCCCGCTACAAGGGTGAACCTCAGCTTGAGTCTGAGATTTATCCAGTCAATAAGGGCGCCACAGGGGAGGTACCGGCGCCACGACCCTTCATTCTCAAAGGAGAAGGATCTGTGGCTCTATCGTCGCCTACGCAGGCATTGCGACTCCCCAGCGGGCATTTCAACGGCTCCACCAGGCCGTCTTCTAACCCTCAACCTGAGCTTGATGATCACTATCTGGTCGCCCTCGCGAAGGAGGGAAGGACCGACGCCTACGACTCGATCGTGCGGCGCTACCGCGGCTTCGTCCGCCTCAAGGCCTCGTCCTACTTCCTGCTCGGCGGGGAGAGCGACGACCTGATCCAGGAAGGCCTGCTCGGCCTCTACAAGGCGATTCGCGACTATCGCAGCGACCGCGAGTCGAGCTTTCGCAGCTTCGCCGAGCTCTGCATCACCCGCCAGATCATCACCGCGGTCAAGACCGCGACCCGCAACAAGCACACGCCGCTCAACCAGTACGTCTCGTTCAGCCAGACGCCGGCGGCGGCGGGCGAATCGGACACGACGCTCGACGAGATCCTGCCCGGCCCGACCGTCTCGGACCCGGTCAACCAGGTGATCGCCAGCGAAGAGCTGTCGAGCCTCGTCTCCTGCCTCTCGGGCAGCACCGGCGTCCTTTCGGATCTCGAGAGCAGCGTCCTCTCGCTCTACCTCGACGGCCACTCCTACGAGGCGACCGCAGAGCAGCTCGAGTGCGACACCAAGACCGTCGACAACGCCCTGCAGCGTGTAAAGCGCAAGGTAGCGGCCCACCTCGACTCCCGCGAGGTTCCGGCGTAGAGTCGCTCGAGCCAGCCAATAGCGCTATTGGTCGATAATCGAGCTAATTGGGCACTCTATTAGTGCCATTATCGGCGGGGGCTCGAAAGCCGGCGCCCACAGGGCTCGGGGTCTGACCCTGGCCCGCGGGGTCGGGCTCAGGCAGCGCTTCCGCGAGCAATCAGTCCAGATCGAACGTGGCCATGATCGCTTCGCTGAGAGCCGGCTCTTGGCTGTCGAGCAGGACCCCGATCTGCTCTCCCACGGAGTTCGCAGGAATGGTGGTGATGTTGTCGCAGCTGACCACCGAGGGCTCGGTGAGGCCATTCGCGGCATCGACGTCGACCTCGCTGGAGAGTCCGCGGATGGTTGTGGTGATCGGCGCGACGGTCACGGTCCTGAGATGCGGCCGCACAAGTTCACGGGTGAGGATCAACACGGGCCGCGCCTTGTCGAGCCGCGCGACGTGGATGGCCCGCATCAGGCCAGGTCACGCGGAAGGCCCGCCGCGTACTCGGCGAGCCCTGCGAGCTCTGGGTCCGGACCGGTGCGGGCGAGGATCTGGGCGTCGCGTTCCGCGAGAGCCCGCCGCCGCTCGCGCTTCAGCGCCCGGGTCACGACAGCCGCCCGGCTGCGCTCGGCACCGGAGTCGACGACCTTGTCTACGAAGTCGACAAGGTCATTCGGAAGCCGCACAGCGATCTGTTTACTCATCCCATAACGGTAGCAAAACGGTAGCGTCATCCCAGTTGCCGCACATCGGGCGCCGCGACAGCTGCCGAATCTCGCGCAAAGCGGGAGCGGGCTCGTCGATGCTCGACGTCGTGATTAGTCGGTGGCGTGGGTTACGGGCTCGCCTTTGAAGGCTTGATCGACAAGCCTGTCAGCGTCTATGTTCATCTCGCGGGGGACCCAGGAAAGTTGCCATGCCTTGAAGGGCTTGAGGGCTTCCTGGACTTCTTCATAGAGCTCGGTGGCTCGCTCGCCCTTGTTCCATCTACCCGTTATCTGGTTGACGACGTTCGCGGAGTCGCTGAACGCGGCGATATAGGGGAGTTGTTTCTCGGCGGCGAGCTTGAGACCGCGAATCAGAGCGCGGTACTCGGCTTCATGTGGACTGCCGACCGGTCCCACTTTTTCGGCCACTCTGGCCAATACTGCGCCACAGTCGGGTTCCTGGAGAATGACCCCAATGGCGCTCTCGGCCTGGCCTTGTTCGTTGGCTCTCTTTCCTCCGTCGATGAACAGCAGGTAGTAGCCCTTCTTGAGGTCATCAACCACGAGCAACTCCTAACGTCGGCTCACTAGCCCTCCTTCTTCCGCCACTTCTCTTTCATTCCTTCCGGCGGGTCCCAGAGTGTCGCTCCCGCCTGAAAGCAGCAGCGTCCACTGCCGCCAGGGGTAAGTCCAGGTACCGGTGAAGACCAGCCGGATAAACGGCTGCGCCCCCAGGGCCCAGTAGGATCGGCCGGAATCCGATCGTCGAGCCGGGAGGCGCGATGCTGAGTGGATCATGGTCCAAGCAGCGCCGCCGGCACGACCCCGATCCCGTCTGGACGCCGGTAGGCGGTCTCGCCGGTGGTGATGAGGATCGCGTCGAGAAGTTCGTCGCCGATCGTCGCCTGCAGCCAGCGGAGGTTGCGGGTGTCGTCGTCCTTGACCGTGCGCTTCAGCTTCACCTCAATTGCGACGACGCGTTTGTCCTGCGCCTCGACTATGAGGTCGACCTCGCGGTTGCCGCTAAACGTCCGCAGGTGGCCGGTCCTCGCCTCGGCGAGCTGGGCGTAGACCCGGACGCAGAGAGTCACCAAGGACTCGAAGAGCGCCCCGAGGAGCGTGCCGTCGCGGGGGATCGGCGGCCCCAGAGCGGCGTTTTCAAGCAGACCCTCGCGGTTCGCCCCCAGGAGCCGCGCCGCCAGCGCCGGGTCGGCGAGATGGTGCTTCGAAACGGCGGACAGGCGCGAAAGGTGGCTACGGGTCGGCTGCCAGGCGGGGACGGGGTCGAGTAGCCAGAGGCGCTCGAGGACTGCTCGGTAGGGACGGGCCGCATCTTTTGAGAGCTGCTCGCCCTCGTCACTGGTTGCCGCCGCCCGGATCTTCTCGAACGAGGTCGTCGTCGCGGTCGCGGCGGCATAGGCGGCCATCCAGCGCTGCAGCCCCACTGGGTTTCGAACCGCGTGGCCGAGCTCCGGAAAGTCACGATCGACGACTCGCTCGACGTAGCCGTCGAGCTGCAGGCGCAGGGCGCGATCGGAGGCGCCGCGGAGACCGGGGAAGCCGGAGGCGAGAATCTCATCGACGTAGTCCTCAAGCGCGATCGAGGTCTCGCCACCGAGGTCCGGGCGGCTGCCCTTGAGCAACTCGGCCAGGCTCACCGATGGCGGGACCTCCAGGCGCTCGGCGAGGGTCAGCGGGCGCATCCGGATCGTCGGGATCCGCCCGGCCCCCGAGTGGCGGCCGGCCCCGTCAGGAGAGGCAGAGCCGGTGAGGAGGAAGCTTTCGGGTCCCGCGCCCTCATCGACCGCCCGGCGGACGAGGTCCCAGGTCTCGGGAAGCCGCTGCCACTCGTCGAGCAGGATCGGCTTCTTCGCCTCGAGCAGGCGCGCCGGGCCCCCTTCGGCGACGCTCAGCCGCGCCGGGTCGTCGAGACGGTGGATCGTCGCTGCGCGGCGCGAGGCCGTTGCCGTCTTACCCACCCCTTTCGGCCCCTCGATCGCGAGCGCGGGGAGGGAGCCGAGAATCTCGTCAAGCTCTTGGTCGAGGACGCGAAGCGTGTACGGCACGGGCTACCCTTCCATTTCGCATCAAGTTAGCCACCTATTTCGCAGCAGTATATCGGTCAATTTCGTAGGGGGATGAACGGCTACTCCCCCAGGGCGCAGTAGGATCGCCGGGATCCGATCGTCGAGCCGGGGGCGGGATGTCAGGACATGCGCAGCAGGGCCGACTGAGCGCATAGCCCATGCAACTCCTCGACGACCAGCTGATCCTCTCCGCGAGCGATCTCAACAACCACCTCGCCTGCGCGCATCTGACCACGCTCGACTTGGCGCGGGCGCGCGGAGAGCTGGAGGTCGAGCTCGAGCGCGGGGCCGACGCCGAGCTGCTGGCCCGCAAGGGCGAAGAGTACGAGGACCGCTACCTCGCCTCGCTGAAGGCCGAAGGCAAGGAGGTCGTCGAGATCGCCCAGGCGGACGGCTCGCACGCCGCCCTGCTCGACGCCGCCCGGCGCACCGAGGAGGCGATGCGCGCCGGCGCCGAGGTGATCTACCAGGCGACCTTCCTGCGCGACGGGCAGCGCGGCCACGCCGACTTCCTGCGCCGCGTCGAGCGCCCCTCCGACCTCGGCGAGCACAGCTACGAGGTCGCCGACACCAAGCTGGCCCGCCGCGCCAAGCCCTACTTCATCGTCCAGCTCTGCTTCTACAGCGAGCTGCTGGCCGCCGTGCAGGGCGTCGAGCCGGAGCGCATCCACGTCATCTCGGCGACGGCGAGGAGCACTCCTTCCGCCTCGCCGAGTTCTCCGCCTACTTCCGCCACATCCGCGACGCCTTCCTGGCCTCCCTCTCCGACGGGCTGCCCGACACCTACCCCGAGCCCGTCTCCCACTGTCAGGTCTGCCGCTGGCGCGCCCACTGCGACGAGCGCCGCCTCGCCGACGACCACCTCAGCCTCGTCGCCAACATCAACCGCCGCCAGCGCGAGCTGCTGAGCGGGGCGGGGATCGGCACCCTGGCGGCGCTGGGGAGCGCCGATCGCCTCGCGGTCGAGGGAATCGACTCCGGCGTCCTCGAGCGCCTGCGCTCGCAGGCCGCGCTGCAGCTCGCGGCGCGTCGCAGCGGCGCACAGCTACCTGCTGCGCGACCCCGAGCAGGGGAGGGGGTTCGCCCGCTTGCCCAGGCCGGCGCTCGGCGACGTCTTCTTCGACATGGAGGGGGACCCGTTCTTCGACAACGAGGGCCTCGAGTACCTGTTCGGCCTCGTCACCGCCGAGGACGGCGAGCCGCGGTTCACGGCGATCTGGGGACGCGACCGCGCCGAGGAGAAGGCCGCCCTGGAGCAGTTCATCGACCTCGTCGGCGAGCGGCGCCGGCGCTTCCCCGACCTCCACGTCTACCACTACGTCTCCTACGAGGTGACCGCGCTGAAGCGCCTCGCCGGCGCCCACGGCACGCGCGAGGAGGAGCTCGACCAGCTGCTGCGCGACGAGGTCTTCGTCGACCTCTACAAGGTGGTCAAGGAGTCGATGCTGATCTCCCAGCCCAGCTACTCGATCAAGAAGGTCGAGGCCTTCTACATGGAGCAGCGCGACACCGCGGTCAGCGACGGCGGCGCCTCGATCGTCATGTTCGAGCAGTGGCTGGAGCAGCGCGAGGAGGCGATCCTCGACGAGATAGCCGCCTACAACCACGACGACTGCCTCTCCACCCTGAAGCTGCGCGACTGGCTGCTGGAGCGGCGCGCGGAGGCCGGGCGCCGGTTCGAGGGCACCGAGGAGGCGCGCCGGCTGACCTGGTTCGAGGCGCAGCCCCAGGAGCGCGGCGAGGAGGCGCTGGCGCTGCGGGAGGACGACGGGATGGAGCTGGAGCTCTCCCAGGGGACGCACCCGCAGATCGCCGCCTTCGTCTCAGAGCTGATGTACGACGGGCGGCTGGGCTCGGCGCCGGGGCGGGAGCGCCAGCGGATCGAGGCCGGGGGAGGGCTGAGCGGCGCCGGCCTGCGCTGGCTGCCGGTCGAGCACCAGGGCCGCTCCCAGTCCTCGCCCGAGGAGGCGGAGGCGATAGCGGCGGCGATTGAGCCCCTGCTCACCGGCGCCACCTACACCGACGCCGACGGCGCCACCCACCCGCTGCGCCCCGAGGACATCCTCGTCCTAACCCCCTACAACGCCCAGGTCCAATGCCTTCAGGACCACCTCCCCGACGGCATCCGAGCCGGCACGGTCGACAAGTTCCAGGGCCAGGAGGCCCAGATCGTCTTCTTCTCCATGGCCACCTCCAGCGGCGAGCAGATCCCCCGCAATGTCGAGTTCCTCTTCTCCCGCAACCGCCCCAACGTCGCGATCTCCAGAGCGCGCTGCATCGCAGTGCTCGTCTGCAGCCCACGGCTGCTCGACATCCACGCCAAGTCAATCGAGCAGATGCAGCTGGTGAATGCCCTCTGCCGGTTCGCGGAGGTGGCTGGCATTCGCTGATTGAGGCGTTAAGCCCGGGAGCCGCTGGAACCAATGACCCTAAGGGCCTGGGGTGCCGGCTGCGCTAGGCAACTACCTCGCCATCCATCTGTTTCTCGAAGGATTGGCGAACCAGGCCCATGATGTAAGAAATGTCGTCAACTGAGTTGAGATGGACCTCGACGTTACCGTTGCCCCAGCGGCCTTTGTTGGTTACGTCGACGCAGATCCCGCGTGGGTCGTAGATCTCGGGGAAATCCATATTGATGGCCACGCGCAAGCGGCTGACCTGGGGCACGATGTCGACGAAGTTGGTCTCGGCCTTGTAGGCGACATAGAGCTTCAGGAACTCCTCGGAGACCGCGGGGTCGAGGTCGAGGATCTCCCTGCGAAAGGCATCAAAGACTGTCCGCATCGGTTTGCCGGCTGCGAGGTTGGGGTGATTGTCGATCGTGTATGAGGTCGCGTCTGGGGTTGCGGGGAGGTACTCGGCGAGAACCTCTGGGGGGAGGTCGGGTGCCCGCCAGATCTCCCGGCCGCGCTTCGACAGACGCGTGGCTCTGGCGATGATCGCCTCCTCGTTCCAGTCCTCGAGCTCTCCGAGGCCATCGTTGAGGTGCAGGGGACTGTGGCGGAAGCCACCTTCCATGTCTCGCTTGACCTGGAAGGGCTTATCGCTGTACTCGGAGTTGTAGCCGGTCAGGGTGAGATTGCCGAGGCTATGAAGGCGTGCCTCTTGAATCCGTTTCCAGTCTGGTCCCAGAGCGACCTGCCACTCGGTGGAGAGGTCGGGGTTTTGGGGCATGATGTGCTCGATCGTGAATTCGCCGATTGGGACCGGCTCCTTGCGGCCCTTGTTCTCAAGACGTCGTAGCCAATAGCTGCGAGAGCGCAGGTTGTAGAGGTCGCGCTGCTGCAGATCGCCGAGGAACTCGGAATCGTTGGGGAAGCGTTTGTAGCTTGAGAGCTGCTGAAAGTGAGCTTCGACGCTTGTCAGGTAGTCATCCTTGCGAAGCGACTTCGCCGCAGTCGCGAACGTCTTGTTGAGCGAGTTCGTCGGGATTGCGCAGACGCTGCGGCGAAACACATAGGACTCGATCAGGCGAACCGCCGTCAGGAAGTCTTCCCTTGAGAAGAGACCAGCCGCGTAGTCGTCGTAGAGCTCGAGTAGGAACGGATAGGCAACATCGACTCGCAGCTCGCCGAGGTCGGTGAAGGCAGCCTTTAGCTGGGGGTCGGGCTCGCTGTGCAGCGCCATCCGGCAGTAGTGGGAGGCGTAGCGGTTGATGTCAGCGAGGAGGTCCTCGATTGATTGCTCGGGGTTGGAGCCACGAAACCGTTTGAAGGCCTCATAGACCTCGCGAACGTTGGGGATCTCGCCGCTCTTCAGCGTCAGGTAGTGACGCATGAAGGCGTCGAAGTACTTGCTGTAGGCCTCCTGACCGAACTCGAGCTCCATCGGGCGCCACCCGGCTTCGTAGACCGAGCGCTGGCGTTCTGGTGCAAGGTCCATAAGGACGAAATTGCGAATAAGGTCGGCCTGGCTCAACTCTCGCCCGGTTGAGTTCATGCTCTCGAAGATCAGTTGTGGGTTGTCCTCGCCGCGCTTGAGGGAGACGTCGACGACCATCAGTTTCGCGAGTCCCGCGCAGAGCTGCGGCAAGTCCTCACCGCAATTGGCGAGCTGTGACTTGAAGTAGGCGAAGTTGGCAAGGATCCGCTCGGAGGGCTCGACGGGCATCGCCTTGTCGGAGTGGAGAAGGGAGAGGAGCGTGTCGCGATCGGCCTGGCCGAGCAGGAGCTTGTAGGCATCGTTTCCGTCCTCGAGCGGGTTGGAGAGGTAGTAGGAGCGAAGTTTCTTAGCCGAGAACCCCGCCACGGGCTCCCCCTCACCGATCCCCTGTGCGAGGGCCTCCAGTAAGAGCGTCACCGTCGTTAGCCGCTGCTGGCCGTCGATCACCAAGAGCGGGGATTGTCGGGTCACCTGATTCAGGGTCTCCTCGATGTAGACGACCGAGCCCATGAAGTGGGTGGGGATCTGCGCATCGGCGCCGGCCCGCAGCAGATCGCTCCAGAGCTGCTCGCATTCGGCTTCTTCCCAGCTGTAGGGCCTCTGGAAGATCGGAATCACAAACTGAGGCGCTTTGCGCATGAACTCGAGCAGGTTGGCCTCGTTTGCCTTCATCTCCGCCCCTTCAGCAGGTCGTGGTCAGACAGCCGGGAGCATATGTCCGCTCCACCCGATCGCGCTGTGCGCGCACTGGCCTTGGGTGGCGAGCTACTAAGAGCGAGGAGCGTCGCCGATCTCGACGGTGCCAATCTCAGCCATCCAGTCTTCGACAAGGGAAACGACCTCTGAGAGGTCGTCCATTTCGAGCGCTTCTTCTCGACCCCAGCTACGACGTACATGCAGAGCGAGCTTCTGAAGATCGGAATCAATTTGACTGCCAAGAGTCGATAGGCGCCTTGAGATGTCCCGCGGGGGTGTCTCTATCAAGCTAAGTCTCTGCCGTTCCGCGCTTTCAGCACCTCTTCACATCGCTTTCCGCTTTTTCCCTCTTGAGCCGTCCGGATGAAGATGACTAGGATGAGTTCCGAAACCGAGGCCTAGTTGGTGACGATTTCCGTCCAGTCAGTTGCGATCTCGGCGACGCTGTCGGAGAAGACCGCAATCTCTGTAGCCGCGGTCACCCGGTGGGCGGAGTAGTGCAGCTCGAAGTTCCGCCGCCGCCGCTCGGCATAAAGCTCGTGCACGCGGGGAACGTCGTCATAGGTCAGGAGCCACGGTCGCCCGGCAAGCCCGTTCAGGGCCTTGGCGAGGCGTTCGTGGTCCTTGGATCCGAACGCATTCAGGTAGAGCGACCCCGCCTTCTCGAAATAAGGAGGGTCGGCGTAGATGAAGGTGTCCTTCTTGCGGCCATGCTGCTTGATCACGTCGACCCCGTCTTCAGTGCAGACCTCGATCTTCTCGGCGTAGAGGCCCAGTACCCGAATTCGCTCGCTGAGCTCGGCGCGGTTGAAGCGAGCATCGATTTTGTACTTGCCGGTCTGATCGAGGCCGCCGATCGGGCCACCGTTCAGCACCCCCGAGTGGTTGGTCCGGTTCAGATAGAAAGTTGCAAAGCCCCTCGCCGCCAGGTCGGTGCCGTCCTGGTCGAGGCAAATCTCTCGCTGTCGGCGCCATTCCGCCACCGAGAGCTTCACCGTCGAGATCTTCTCGATCATGCTTTCCGGATCTTCGACCAAGCTCGCCCAGAAGGCATGGATCGCTGGGTCGAGGTCGTTGATCACGACCCGCTCGACCTGGCCGGTGACAAGCAGGCCGAGGCCGGCCCCGACACCGCCGGCGTAGGGCTCGACGTATGTGCAGCCCGACAGGTCGCTGCTGCGGATCAGCCGCCGCAGCCTCGAATAGAGGGCACCCTTTCCACCCGGGTAGCGCAGGGGGGAGGCGAGTAGACGCATGTTCCCGCTCTGTTCAGCCTCGGCCCCGCTCATGGCGCGATCGTCATTTTGACGAGCGGGTCGATCGCGTCCCACATGCGGAGAGCATCGTCGGGGTCGACCCCAAACTTGTGGTTATGGTTGACGGCGTTCAGGGTGTCACTGCTGCTCATGTAGACAAGCTTCCCGCCCCGCACCCTTTCAATCGGCTGGATCATGTTCGTGGGGCCGTTCTTGCGGGCGTAGGCCAGCAGCCACTTAAGGGCGTGGTTCAGCTGCACCCGCCCTTTCTCGCCGCTGCCTTTGATGTCCTGGCCCTTCGCCTCAGCGAAGGCCTTGATCGTCTTCTCGAGGATCGCCCGCATCATCAGGAAGGCGGAGTTGGGGAGCTTCTGGACGTCGAGGACGCTGAGCTCCTGGACGCAGCGCCGCAGCGCCACCGGATAGGGCTCGGGCAGGACGATCTGGTCGAGAGCGAGGAAGTGCTGCTTGCGGCCACCCCCGGCGCCCCCGCCGCCGGTGCCTCCGCTCTTGCCGGCGGCCCCATTCGTGTCACCTTTTCCGCCACCGCCACCGCCACCGCCACCGCCACCGGCGGCGGTGCCTGCCTTGCCGCCATTCGAGCCCGAGTTCGAGTTGCCGCCGGACTTCGTATCCGGCTTCAGAATCTCTTCGATCTGGTCGATCAGGCGCCCGAAACGGGGGCTGGTGACCTTGTTCAGGCTGCGGGTGGTCAGGTCGCCGCTCCGCATCCCCGCGACGATGATCGAGGCGATTTCGGTGAACTGGGTTTTCGAGATCGATTTCAATAGCTTTCCGTTTTTGTCCATGCGGAAGCCGGTCAGCTCGCGGAAGGCCTTCGAGTCGAATATCCGAGCCAGCACCGAGAGTCCCCTGGTCCACTCTTTGCTCTCCAAGTAGTCGCGCAGGGCGGGATCCTTGAATTTGGCCGATCGAAACGCGTTCAGGACCTGGGCACGGAAGACGAAGGTGTCGACATCGATCGTCGGGTAGCGGGCACGCAGGGTCTTCAGGCTCTTGCCGCTGTCGACCTGGGCCTGAAAGAAGGCGGCTTGGCGGGCCGGGGTCCAGGGTTTCCTGATGTTCCCGGTGTGGATCGCCGCCACCAATTTGTCGGCTTCGGTCTGGTTGGGGGCGACCAGCACCCTAATCTTCCGCAGCGCCGACCTATCATCGAGGTCCGCTGCCAGGCCGACGATCCGCGCTTTGTGGGTTGGCACCAGCTGCGGGTTCTGGATCGCCTTCAGCGCCGCCAGGCGCCGGTTGCCCTCGACCATCACGTACTTCTTGCCACGCTTGATCGCGATCGGCACGTCGTGAGTCAGGTATCCAACCTTGCAGATCCCCTCGACCAAGCCGAATGCGTTCTCGTTGACGAAGAGATCCTCGAGGATATCGGTCTCGACCTTCGCTTCGACGTTCTCCAGGCGGACGTTCCGGGGGTCGAGGTGGAGGTCGGTGAGGACGTCGAGGGTCTTCTCCGGCCAGCCGGAGGTGTCAAGAACGGGCATTCGTCCCCCTCGGCCAAAGCCTGGTCGGTGACCTTCGTGCCGTCCGCGTGCAACTCGGCGCCCAGCCGGCCACCTTGGTCTTCCTCGCCCCCCGGTTCATCGATGGAAATCTACCCCAGGACAGGGCGATCCGGCCTAGCTTAGTTCGGTTGCGCCGCCATAGTGCTCAATACGATCGTCCTTTTCTCGCGCTCAGGCAGCCTCACGCAGCCGCTCGTACACCTTGCGCAGGTAGAAGTCGCCGAGGGTCGCGTGAAAGTCTTCGTCGTCGAGGATCTTCTTGAAGATCTCGTCGTTGGCGTCGACCCGGGTGATGATGGTCTCGAGGAACTTGCGGTCGAAGACGAGGCGGAAGTTGTCGAGGCTGTTGTTCTGAGCCTGGTCTGACAGCTCCTTGTCGGCGACCCAGCTCTCCTCGAACTGGTCGAGCAGGAGTTTGTCGACGTCGGTCAGCTCCAGCCCGAAGCGGTCGTTGAGGACCTCGACGATGTTGGAGAGATGCTCGAGGTCGAGATCCTGCTGGCTTCCCTTGCCCTCGCCGAAGAAGGAGCGCACCTCACCGACCTCGGACTCCAGCGACAGCGCGCCGCTGAAGGTCATCTGGTGGCGCAGGTGGGTCAGCTCGACCTCGGTGCCGAGGTCGAGGCGCTCGACGGTGGCGGTGTCGCGAAGGTAGAGCGAGAGCGCCCGACAGTAGACGTAGTCACGCTCCAGCGACGGATCGGTGAAGGCGGCGATCTGGGAGACGAACGAGTAGGTCCGCACGAAGCGGGTCAGGGCGTCGCGGAATTCGAGGCGTTGCTCGTCTGCCATCTGCTTGAAGCGAGCCTGTGCAGGCCCGAGGGCGGCGTAGCTCTCGGCCGAGCGCTTCTCGTCGCTTGGGCCAGCGCCTAGCAACGCTGACATCGTCGCCTCGATTTCCTCCTCGCGCACCACATCGAAGTCATCGAGGCGACGCCGCGTATCCCAGAGGATGTTGGGGTCGGTCGGCGGCGCCACGGTGGCGCCGTGGAACTGTTCAAAGGCCGCGACGATGTCCTCGGTGTCGTTGCGGAAATCGAGCACGAAGGTGCTCTCCTTCAGCGGGTGGATGCGATTGAGGCGCGAGAGCGTCTGCACCGCCGCCAACCCAACCAGCGCCTTGTCCACATACATCGTGTGCAGCAGCGGCTGGTCGAAGCCGGTCTGGAACTTCTCGGCGACGATCATCACTCCGTACTCAGTGCCGGAAAATTCCTCGGCGGTGCGCGACTCGGGGAAGCCGTTCATGTTGGCCTCGGCCAGCGGCTTGCCCGAGCCGTCGTCGATCTTGCCTGAGAAGGCGACCAGGGTCCTGATGTCGCCATAGCCCTTGGCCTTGATGTATTTGTCGATGTTCTGCTTGTAGCGGACGGCGTGCAGTCGCGAGGAGGTGACAACCATCGCCTTGGCGAAGCCGCGCATTTCCTTTGCCGTGTGGGCGCGGAAGTGCTCGACGATGATCTCGGCCTTCTGGGCGAGGTGGTGGGGATGCAGGCTGACGAAGCGGGCGATCGCTCTGCGGGCCTTCTTGGCGTCGTACTCCGGGTCTTCCTGGGTCGCCTTCTCGATCTTCCAGAAGGTCTGGTAGGTCGTGTAGTTGGCGAGCACATCCATGATGAAGCCCTCCTCGATCGCCTGGCGCATGGAGTAGAGGTGGAAAGGCTCGTGGACTCCGGTCTTCGGGTTGAGGGTGCCGAACATCTCCAGCGTTCGACCCTTTGGGGTGGCGGTAAAGGCGAAGTAGGAGAGGTTCGACTGCTTGCCGGTGCGGGCGCCGACGGACTTGGCGAGGGCCTCCTCAACCGGATCGATCGCAGCCGCGAGCAGGCTCGCGTCCTCGGCCTCCGCGGCGCTCAACTCCTGCTCCTCGCCAGCCCCCAAGGCAAGCCGCATCTCCTTGGCCGCCTCCCCGGTCTGGGAAGAGTGCGCCTCGTCGATGACAACCGCGTAGTTACGGGATGGCAGGTCTCCCACCTTGCCCAGCACGAAAGGAAACTTTTGCAGGGTGGTGATGATGATCCGGGCCTGCTCTCCCGCCAGGGCTTCGGCGAGCTGGGTCGAGTCGTCGTCGATCTTTACGACGACACCCCGAGCGTGCTCGAACTGGTAGATCGTCTCCTGGAGCTGGCGGTCGAGGATGACCCGGTCGGTGATGACGATGACCTTGTCGAAGACCTTGTGGTCACCGGCGGAGTGGATCGTCGAAAGCCGATGCGCCGCCCAGGCGATCGTGTTCGACTTGCCCGACCCGGCCGAGTGCTGGATCAGGTAGGAGCGGCCAGCGCCGCTGGCGAGGGCGTCGGCCTCCACCTTTAGCACCGCGTCCCACTGGTGGTAGCGCGGGAAGATGACTGTCTCGGCTGCCCGCCGCGCGGCGAGAGATCCCTTCCCTGGGCGCTCGACGTGGATAAAGCGGTGGAGGATGTCGAGCCAGGGCTCCTTGGCCCAAACCCGTTCCCAGAGATAAGAGGTCTTATGGCCGTCTGGGTTCGGGGGATTGCCCTTGCCGAGATCGTGGCCAAGGTTGAAGGGCAGAAACCGAGTCGACTTGCCCTCGAGCTTGGTCGTCATCGCGACGGAGTCGGGATCAACGGCGAAATGGACCAGCGCCCGTCGTCCCAGCGTGACGTTCTTCGGGTCGCGATCGTTGCGGTACTGCTCGATCGCATGCTCGACGTTCTGCGCGGTGAGATGGTTCTTCAGCTCCGCCGTGGCAACCGGGATGCCGTTGAGGAAGAGACAGAGATCGAGCGTCTTGTTGGAGTCGGGGTCGTAGGGCAACTGCCGCGTGACGGTCAGCCGGTTGGCGTCGTAGTGAGCCACCAGCTCAGGTGCGACCCCGAAAGCAGGCTTGCGATAGGAGAGTCGAAACTCGACGTTCTGGTCGCGGACGCCATGTCGCAGGACGTCAACCGTCCCCCGCTCGTCGATTTGCTGCGCTACTCGTTGGGCAAACTTCCGATAGGCGACCCCTTCGTCTCCGCCATGGGCCTTGACCAGCTTCTCCCATTGGGATTCCTGCGTGTTTTCGATGAAGAGGAAGAGCTCGACGGTGTCCAGGCCGAGTCTCCGATCGAAGTCCGGACCCCACTCGGCCTCAGTCCTGACCTTACACAGGCGATAGCCACCGTTGGCAACCAAGTGACCGCTGATCTCATCCTCCAGCAGCTTCTCGCTGATCGAGGTCATGATGCCTCCGGAATGTCGACCTGGCCAGTGACGGCGGCAGTGATGAGGGCCTGGCGACGTTCGCCAAGAAGCAGCATCTGCTCGTCCAGAGTGCTAAGTAGATGATCAATGTCCAAGAACTCCGACTGGAGGCGGTTGCAGATAGATATCTGCATTTCACGGCCTGGGACGACCCAATGAATAGACAAGTAGCCATGTAGGTCCAAATTCTGGATACCCGTAGTTTGCTTCACAAATGGCATATTGCAGCCCGCACGGTACGAAGCTGCGAGTACGAGAGCCGCGTAAGCCGGCTCAACTCCTTGCTTGGGTCTAAGCCTGGCAATAAAATTTGAACACACCGCAGCCGCCCCAAGATCAAAGGCCACTGCAAAACCGACCGGCTGTGCCTCTCCTCCGCCAGACTTCTCGATGAGAACGTCACCACTCTGGAGCAGGCATTTCCTCCTAGCCGCCGTATCGATGCGTCGAAGCGTGGAGGCCTGTTCGTCGACTCGAAACCGGTTGCGATCAAAGTCGGCTACCCGCACGCAGAGCACGTCTCCCCCGCACCCGGTTCCGACCGGACACCCAATTAGACACGGAGGTGTCGGGTG